>NZ_CP114200.1:3215000-4415000 GCF_029392895.1 Streptomyces sp. 71268 | reverse complement strand
CCTCGCCGCGCCCCCGTGCGCGGGACGCGGCGGAGGTGGCGGACCGTCCCGACGGCTCCGATCCGGTGACCGAGGCGCTCTTCGCGCTCCACCGTGGGTTGCCCCGGCAGGGGCCCGGCTCGGACGCCACCACCCGGCGCCTGCTGGAGTTGGCGGGGCCGCTGCCCGGGCCCCGGCCCCGGGTGCTCGACGCCGGTTGCGGGCCCGGCCGGGGCGCGCTGCTGCTGGCCGAGGAGGCCGGCGCGCGGGTGACCGCGGTCGACGTGCACCAGCCCTTCCTGGACGAACTCGCCGCCACCGCGGCGAGCCGTGGCCTGGGTGAGCGGATCACGGTGCTCAACCGCTCGATGGACCGGTTGCCCTTCCCCGATCACAGCTTCGACGTGATCTGGTCGGAGGGCGCGGTCTACAACGTCGGCTTCGAGACCGCCCTGCGCTCCTGGCGCCGACTGCTCGCGCCCGGCGGCGTCCTGGTCGTCACCGAGATCGAATGGACCACCAGCAACCCGTCGGCCCCGGCCCGGGCCTTCTGGGACCCCGTCTACCCGCTGCGTACCAGCGCCGCGAACGCCGACGCCGCCCGCGCCGCCGGCTACTGGGTGGACGCCCACTGGCCGCTGCCGGAGAGCGACTGGTGGAACGAGTACTACACGCCGCTCAGCGAGCGGATCGCCCGGGCCGACCCGGCCGATCCGGCCCACCCGGGGATGGGACGGGCGCTGGCCGCGGCGCGCGCGGAGATCACCCTGCGGCGTCACCACGGCAGCGACTACGACTACGCGGGGTACGTCCTACACCCCGACGACACCGCCCCGGACGCCGCTCACGGCGCCACCCCCGAGGCCGGTACCCACCCCGGTACCGCCCCCGACACCACGGCCGCGTCGATGATCGCGACCGCGACCGACGCCCACCTCCTCACGAACCGGAAGACCATGACCACCTCCTGGACCACGCGCCCCGAGACCGCCGCCGACGTCGACGCCATCCGCGAGATCAACACGGCCGCCTTCCCCACCGACCTGGAAGCCGGCATCGTCGACGCGCTGCGCGCCGACCCGGCGGCGTGGATCGACGGGCTGTCCCTGCTCGCCGAGGCGCCCGACGGCACCCCCGTCGCGCACGCCCTGCTCACCCGCTGCCACGTCGACGGCGCGCCCGCGCTCACCCTGGGCCCGTGTGCCGTCCTGCCGTCCGCCCAGCGCACCGGCGCCGGCTCGGCCGCCATCCGGGCGGGGCTTGACGCGGCCCACGCGCGCGGCGAGGGCCTGGTACTCGTGCTCGGGCACCCCGAGTACTACCCGCGCTTCGGCTTCACCCCGGCCTCGCGGTTCGGCATCCGCGCGCCCTTCGAGGTCCCGGACGAGGCCATGATGGCCCTCGCCCTCGACCCCGCCCACCCGATCCCCGCCGGCACCATCGAGTACCCCGCCGCCTTCGGCGTCTGATCCCGACCACCCGCCGTGCCGACGCCTCGCGCGTCGGCACGGCGGGCACGGCACCACGCGGAACAGGAATCGCGCGCTGGGCGTGGCCCGGCGTGCGCGACGACGCGTGGAAAACGTACGAAGTTAACTATTTCCCGCGTCATTTGCAGCCATAGCACAATTCTCCACGAGTCACTAATCTGACTGCGGGGCCGCTGAATTCGGGGGCGGCGTGCGCCCCGGAAGGAGAGCGGACTCATGAATCACCGTTCCGCGAATGAATACCCGGTAGATCCCACCACGGACGTGGACCCCGAACAGCTCGCGGCGGCGGTGGCGCGGTCGGCGGAGACCGCGCCGGCGCCCGAGGCCACCGATTCGCCCGACGGCGTCTCGGAGGTGCGTTCCGGCCACGCCGAGGCAGCCGCCGAACCGGCGGCGCGCAGCTCCAACCGTGGCCCGGCCGTGCGTCGCCAGCCTCGGGCCAGCGGAAGCTGAGGGGTGAGTGAGGTGCTGAAATTCATCAACGGCTACTCCGCCAAGATCAATGTCATGATCGAACGCCTCGACAACGGCTGCCGGCCCGAACCGTGGCGTAGAACGGGCTGGTGGGTGATCGACCCCGGCGGCTCGAAGATCGCGTACGGCGGGGACCTCGCCGACGTGAACCGTTACTGGTACTGGTTCGCCTTCGCGGTCGACGGCAGGAGATGGAGCGGCCCGTTCCCGGAGAACGTGCCGCATTCCGTGTTCGACTGGTGCCCCGACGTGGCGAGCAGCCCCTCGATGAACATCGGAATGCGCGAACTGGACGTCGACGGAGCCGATGACAAGGTGCTGCGACTGGTCCAGTAGTTCCTCGCCCCCTCGCCCTCTCGTCCCCTCGTCCCATTCCCGTTTTCCGGCGCGCGAGTTCCCGTGCCGGCGCCGCGTCGCGGTACGGCGGGGCGCGGGGAGGCGGTGTGCCCGGGTGCCGGGCGTTAAGTTCGTGCGGAGACCGCTGAGTTGCCGTACGAGGGGGCGGGCGATGACCGAGGGCGCTGACGGTTCGCGTTCCCAGGTGGAGCGGGGCCCCGACCCGACGCCCGATGTGCGCTCCGCCGTGGCCGGGGGAAGGCGGTCGGTCGCGGCGGCGGGTGATCTGGGCATCGCGCTGTCCGGCGACCGCAACCACGTGGTCGTACAGGGTGACGTGTTGGTCGGCGCGCGGCCCCGGGGGCGGCACCGTTCGGGCTATCTGCTGGAAGTGCGCGAGATGCGGGCCCCCCGGTTCGAGGGCCGCGCGGACGAGCTGGCCGCCATGGTCGCGTTCGCTACGGCGCCCGAGGGCGAGGCGGGCGGGTACTGGCGGTGGCTGGCGCCCGCGTGGACGGGGAAGACGGCGCTGATGGCGGAGTTCGTACTGAACCCGCCCGACAGCGTCGACGTGTTGGCCTTCTTCATCACCGCGCGGATGGCCGGCCGCGCGGACCGTACGGCCTTCCTCGACGCGCTCGGCGAGCAACTGCGGGAGTACCTGCGCGAGGGCGACGTCGAGAGCGCGACCCAGGGCGCGTTCCTGGACGGACTGGAGCGCGCGGCGGCGCAGGCGCGCGCGGCCGGGCGGCGGGTCGTGCTGGTCGTGGACGGGCTCGACGAGGACACCGGCGTACGCACCGGCAGCAGCGGCCACAGCATCGCCGCCCTGCTCCCCCGCACCCCGCCGCCGGGACTGCGGATCATCGTCGCCGGCCGGCCCAACCCGCCGGTCCCCAGCGACGTCCCCCGCGGCCACCCCCTGCGGGACCCGGGCATCGACCACCCGCTGGCCACCTCGCCGGTGGCCCTGGCGATGCGCGAGGACGCCGAGCGCAGCCTCGAAGCGATGCTGGACGCGGGCGGCCTCGGGCGGGAGTTGGTGGCCCTGACGGCGGCGGCCGGTGGCGGTCTGAGCGCCGCCGACCTGGCCGAGCTGACGGGCGACTCGCGACGCCGCGTCGAACTCGCCCTCAGCGGCGTCATCGGCCGCTCCTTCCAACGCCGCCCCGCCCAGTGGGCCACCGACGCCGACGGCCGGCCCCTGTCCCTGTACTCGTTCGCCCATCAGGAACTGTCGGACGGAGCCCGCGACATCCTCGGGCCGGCGGCGTTGGCCGAGCAGCGTGCGCGGGTGCACGCGTACGTGGCGACGGCGCGGGAGGCGGGGTGGCCGCCGGAGACTTCGGAGTACGCGCTGGCGGGGTATCCGCAGTTGTTGCGTGAGACGCGGGATACCGGGCGGCTTGAGGCCCTGGCCCTCGACCAGGCGCGGCACGAGCGGCTGTGGCAGACGACCGGGACCGACAGCCAGGCCCTGACGGAGATCGCGGATGCGGTGAGGTTGCATCGGGCGGTGGAGGACCCGGATGTGGCGGCGTGTGTGCGGTTGGCCTATCGGCGGGACCGGGTGTGGGAGAAGGCGACGAGTGTTCCGGGCGGCGTGATCCTGGCGTGGGCCAAGTCGGGGCAGGTCCGACGGGCGTTGGCTGCGGCGAGGCACCGGAAAGAGGAGAGCGAGCTGCCCACACTGCTCGCCGGTATCGCGGCGAAGGCGGGTGCTGACACGGATGTCGTCGCGCAGGTGATCGCCACTGCCCAGAGCATCGGCGAACCCGACACACGGGTGAAGGCGCTCGTGGGTGTAGCCGTGGCGTTGGCCACGGACGGACCGTCGGATGTGGCGAGCGATCTCGTTCAGGAGGCGGATGAGGTGATGCGTGCGGTAGCCGACCCAGCGGTACGGGCTCGCCTGACGGACCACCTGATTCAGGGGCTGTACGCCGTTGGGCGGAAAGACACCGCCGCCGTCCTCGTCGAGCAGGTCGTTGAGCAGAGCAACGCCGTCAGCAACCCGGGACGGCGGGACTGGGAGCTGGTGGACCTGGCATCGACGTTGGCCACCTTGGGACGACAAGCCCCCGACGCCCGGTTGTCCCAGCGCGCCCTCGCCGTCGCCGAATCCCTGGCCGATCCCTTGCACCAGGCACGCGCCCTGGGGCACGTCGCCACCCACTTGGCGCTTGCGGGACACCACGACGAGGCCATCCGGCTGATCGAGCGAGCGATCCGCATCCACCCGCACCACACGTCCTGGAGACACGACGGGACGGTCCTGATCGCCGTCGTCCGCGTGATGGCGGCGGTGGGTCGCTACGAAGACGCCGTAGCCACCGCGGACGCCGCGGCCAATCCCGATCTGCGTCCCGTCGCACACCGCCTCATTGCCCAAATAATGGCCAACGCGGGGCGTTACGCCGACGCCCTCCAACTCGCCCACAGCATCGCCGATCCATGGTGGTGCACTGAGGCGCTAGCAGGGGTGGCTCTCGCGCACGCCACCGCGGGTGACCGACAGGGCGCGACAGAGACCGCCCAGCAAGCGCTCGACATCGCCCGCATTCGCCATGACACGCACGAACACGCCTCGGTTCTGGCCACAGTGGCCCAGCATCTAGTCTCGACCGGGCGCCGGTCACGGGCGGAATCACTGGCCCGTCAAGCGTCCGACATCGCCCTGGCCCAGCAGCGGGTAGACGCGCTGACCGCCGCAGCGACAGCGTGGCTCGCCATCGGCCAGCGGGAACCCGCAACCGACCTGGTCCAACGAGCCCTCGAGCAGAGTCACAGGGCCGCCACCTACCGAGATCGAGAAACGTCCCTGGCTTCCGTGGTCGAGGTGCTGGTCAGGGCCGAGCAGTACGAAAAAGCCGCCGACACCGCCCACACCGTCACCGACCGCCATACGCAGGTCGATGCGCTGGCCAACGTGGCCGAGGGGTTGACTGCGGCGGGCCGGCCCGATGAGGCCAGCCCGCTCCTCCGGCGAGCCGTCGAACTCAGAGACGATGACGGCCAGGCGGCTGATGGCCTGCTCCGTGCCCACCTCGCCGATGAACGGTTCGAGGAGGCCATCGATCTCGTACGCTCTATCCACTTCCCCGAAGAGACGGCGCTGCGCCTGGCGGAGGTAGCACGCTCCATGGCCGTACACGGGCACAGTGCGGGCGCGACCCGACTCATCACGCAGGCACTCGACGCGGTTCGCTACATCGATGAGCCAGATTTCGCGGCTCGTGCGCACCCCACTGTCGTCGCGGCCCTGATCGCGAACGCCCAACCCGAAGACGCGCTCCGCCTCGCCCGTTCCCTCACCGGCTACCCGGCCGAGCGGGCACGGGCCCTGGCCAGTGTCGCCGCCGGGTACGGCCCAACGCCCCAGGGACGGACCCTGCTCGCCGAGGCACTGGCGATCAGTGATCCGCTGGCGATGGTGGCCGAGATCGCCATGGTGGAACCAGCCGCCCTGGAGTCCCTGGCCGACTACCTCCAAGCCGACATCGCGGCCGACCTCGCCCAGCCAGGTCACCCCACCCAGCCACCACCCACCCAACCCCTCCCTCAGGCCGAGTAACCCTTCGGCGGCACCAGGCTCGCCAGTTGGTCAAAAGACAGCCAGTACACCTGGTTGCCGCCGAAGGATGCCGGGTCGGCGATGAGGACCGTGCGGTTGGCGTCGTCGTAGCCGATGACGGTGAAGTAGTGGTAGATCGTCTGGTCCGACGGGTAGCCGGGGGGCTGGTTGCCTGGCGGGGCGACGATGTTGGTGACGAGCGGGTAGTTGTTGTCGATGTCGAGCACGATGTCGTTCCACAGCAGGTCCTTCTGTTCCTGCGTGGGCGGGTCGTTCGGCATCTCCTTGGTCTCGTACCAGCCCGTGCCGAGGTTGGCGTTCAGGACGCCCGTCACCTGGCTGATGTGGTCTGTACCGGCCTCGGTCGTGCCGAGTTGGGCGGCCAGCTCAGCCTGGCTCGGGGCGGCGACGCGGGCCGAGAGGGCGATGCGGGTGGCGGCCGGGCCGCACCAGTAACCCGTCTCCTGGACCTGGTAGTCGACCGGCAGGGTGTGCGCGCTCGACGTGTGGACGCCGTCGATGGTGAGCCGGGTGCCCGGCTCGTTGCGGCCGCTGACGACCGCCGTACCGGCCCGCGAACCGTGGTCGAGCACGTCGGGCACGTGGAGCGCCGAGACGGGGTGCGGGGGTGCCGAGCGGGCCTGGGCCGTCGTGGCGGGGGCGAGGAGGGCGCCGGTCGCGGCGGTGGCGACGGCCGTGGCGAGCAGTCTCTTGCGCATGCGGGCTCCTGGTGTGCGTGTGGGGGATGCGTACGAGGAAGACGCGCGGGTCAGTAGATCGGCGGGACCGTGGGGCTCTCCCGGGCGAGCAGGTCGCGGGCGAACTGTTCCCACTGGGCGTACCGGTCGGGGAACGCCGAGACCTGGACGGCCTGGCAGACGTCGCCGGGCGGCATCGTCTGCCAGCCGTCGATCTGGATCAGGCCCGGGTTGCTGCCGAAGGGGGCCACGCCGTAGAAGGACCTGGACGAGGTGGGCACGTCGGTGATCTGCTCCGGCGTGCCCCAGCCCGTGCTGGGGCGCTGCTGGAAGATGCCCAGCGAGTCGTGGTCGACGGGCACCAGGTAGTTGACGAACTTCGACTCCTGCATGGCGGTCATCAGCGCGATGACCTGGCCCTGTTCGGGGATGCCCGCGCCCTTGCCGACGCCGACGACGGTCCGCGCGTTGGCCAGTTCCTCGGGGCCGAGGTCGGCGGCCGTACGGAACGTCCGACGCAGCTCCGCGCCGGACGCCCGCTCCAGCGCCCGCGCGGTCGCCCGGTCGATCGTGCCGGTCCGGGGCAGGCCGTGCCGGGCCTGGAACCATTCCACGCCCTGCCCGGGGGCCGCGTCCCCGGCGGAGGTCGACGCGTGGGGTGAGGTCGTACGCGGCGTGGCCGCCTGGGCGGCGCCGGGCGCGCTGAGCAGGGCACCGGCGGCCAGCAGCACGGCGGTGGCGGCGGTCGTCGCCGTCGGGCGGGTGGGGTGGGGGCGCAACGCCACTCCTCGGGGTTCGGGGTCGTCGTGGCATCCCCCGCCCGGTACGTGGGCGTACGCGGGCGCGCTCGCGCGCTGCGCCGTCCGCCGCCGCCGGCCGCATCGGGGCGAACTCGATGCCGCGGCGCCGTCCGGACGACACATCGACGTCGCACGCACGGCACGGTGTGCGGACACAACGCGGTGGGGGGACGCGTGTGCAACGGTCCGGCCCAGCTTGCTTGCATGGGCATGTCAGGCGCAACCCGTTGGACGTGACGCGCGTAGTTCACCGCTCCGGCGACAGCGTACGGACTCGCCCAACCACCCGCTCCTGATCGACCAGTTATCGTCCGGACGCGCGGCGCGGCCCGCCCGCTCGGCCGCCGGCCGGCCCGCCCACCCGTTGGACGGGCCACCCTCCGCGCCACCCGGCGTTCAACCCGGGCACCCCTCCCCCGTCACCCCGCCGACGGTTCGGCCGAGTGCGCGGCGACCGTGAAGAGGTGCTCGGGTCCGGGGTTCTCCAACTCGTCCAGGACCGCGACGGACAGGTCCTCGGCGCTGATCCACGAGGCGCCGTCGGCGTCGGTCAGCAGCGTGTCGGTGCCGCGCCGGTAACGGCCCGTACGCTCCCCCGGATTGAGCTGGGCCGGCGGGCACAGGTACGCCCAGGGGCCACGCGCGTGGGCCCGGCAGGCGTCCAACTGGGCGACGCCGGCAGCGGCGACGGCCCGTATCGCGGGCGGCACGTACGTCGGGTCGTCGGCGACCAGGAGTTCGGGGTCCGCCGGGCTGCGCAGCGCGCCCGCGCCGCCGACCACCAGGACCGGGGCGCCCAGCGGGCCCGCGATGGCCAGCACCGCGCGGGTGGCCTCGACCAGGAACTCCTGGTCGACCGGTTCGGTGCGCAGGGCCACCACGACCGCGTCGGCGGCGGGGCGGGCGTCCGAGCCGGCCAGCGCCGCGCGCAGGGCCCGCGGGTCGCCCGCGTCGACGGCGACCGCCGTCACGTACGGGTCGTCGCTGGCCGGCTTCCGCGCCAGGGCCAGCACCCGGTGCCCGCGCGCCCGCGCCTCGGCCACCACCCGGGTGCCGACCATGCCGGTGGCGCCCAGCACGGCGATCGTCAGGCCGCCCCGCTCCGCTGGCGCGGGGGCCGCTGTGAGGTCGGTGGTCGCCGCGTACGGCGTGGGGTTGTTGGTCGTCATGGGGGTCGCCTCCGTGGGGTGTCGGTGATCGTGGTGAGGGTGGTGAGGGCATGTCGTCGGCGCCGTGTCGGATGTCGGCGCCGTGTCGGATGTCGGCGCCGACGCGCCGGTGGCTGTCGTCGCCGTGTCGGGCGTCATCGCGGCTGGGCTCCCGGCAGCACGGCGTCCGGCTCCGGGGTCGCGGGCGGGGACACCGCCGGGGCCGCCGCCGGCTGCGGGGCCGCGACCCGTTCCGGGTCCGTCGAACCCGTGCCACGGAAGCCGGAGCGGAGACGGACGAGGCGCGGGGCGGGGAACTGGGCGGCCAGCAGCGCGGCGAGGGCGAGGGCGAAGCCCAGGGCCTGGAGCGGGCGCAGCGACTCGCCGAGAAAGAGGCCGATGACCGTCGCGACCAGCGGCGACAGCAGCACCAGCGGCGCCGTCGCGCCGACCGGCAGCCGGCCGATGCCACGGAACCACAGCGTGTACGCGATCAGTCCGCCCATGCTGCCCAGCCACAGGTAGCCGCCGACGGCGCCGGCGTCGATCCGCTCCGGTACGCCCTCGACCGCGAGGGTGAGCGGCAGCAACAACAGCCCACCGACCGCGAGTTGCCAGCCGGCCAGGGTGAGCGGGCCGACGCCGGCCGGGCGGCCCCAGCGCTTGGTGAGGACGACGCCGCCGGCCATGGCGGCCGTGCCGCCGAGCCCGGCGAGCACGCCGACGGCGTCGAGCCTGGCCTGCGGCCCGAGCACGACGAGCCCGACACCGACCACGCCGGCCACCCCGCACACCCAGCGCCAGGCCCCGGGCCGGTCGCCGAGCGCCACCGTGGCCAGGCCCGCGACCAGGAGCGGCTGGGCCGCGCCGAGGGTGGCGGCGACGCCGCCGGGCAGCCGCTCGGCCGCCAGGAACAGCAGCGGGAACAGCGCGCCGATGTTGAGCACGCCGAGGACGGCGGCCTTCCACCACCAGTCCCCGCGCGGCAGCACGCGGGTGATCGCCAGCGCGAGCAACCCGGCGGGCAGGGCGCGCAGCAGGCCGGCGAACAACGGGTGGCCCGGTGGGAGGAGTTCGGTGGTCACGGCGTACGTGGTGCCCCAGGACAGGGGCGCGAGCGCGGTCAGGGCGACGGTGGCCGCCCGCCGCGCGGACGAGCCGCGCGGCGGGCCCGGCGACCGGTGGGTCAGGGCATCCATGCGGGGAAGTCTGGCCGCGACGGATCATGCACGCAAAGCATGGTTGCGATCGCTTCTATGAAGCAGCAGCATGGCTGGATGGACCTGCAACAGATGCGGTACGTCGTCGCCGTCGCCGAGACGCGCAACTTCACCCGCGCCGCCGAACGCTGCTCCGTCGTGCAGTCGTCGCTCAGCCACCGGATCGCCAGCCTGGAGCGGGAGCTTGGGGTCAAGCTGTTCGCCCGTTCCAGCCGGCGTACGGAGCTGACCAGCGCCGGGGCGGCCTTCCTCGTGCGGGCGCGGGAGTGCCTGGCCGCCGCCGACCGGGCGGTGGCCGACGCCGCCGCGGCGGCCGGGGTGGTGCGCGGCCGGCTGGCCGTCGGCGTGATCGTGACCACGGCCGCCGTGGACGTGCCCGAGCTGTTGCAGCGCTTCCGCGCCCGCCACCCGGACGTGCGGGTCCTGCTGCGGGCCGGCGGCAGCGACGAGTTGGCGGCCGCGATCCGCGCGGGCGAGTTGGACGTCGCCTTCCTCGGCCTGCCACGGGACGCGCGCCCGGCCGGCGTGGAGTCCCTCGTCCTCGACCACGACGAGCACGTGTTGGTGGTGCCGGCCGGGCACCGGCTCGCCGGGGCCCGGCGGGTCACACTGCGCGAGGTGGCCGGGGAGACGTTCGTGGACTTCGTGTCCGGCACGCCCGCCCGGGCCCAGTCCGACCAGGCGTTCGCCGCCGCCGGGCTGGCCCGCGACGTCGCGTACGAAGCCGGCGTCGCCGAGTTGATCACCCGGCTGATCGCGCGCGAGCTGGGCATCGCGCTGCTGCCGTCCGCGTTCGTCCGGCCGCTGGCGGCCGACGACCCGGCGCTCGCGCTGGTCCCGGTGGTCGACGGGCCGCGCCGCGTCGAGTACCTGGCCTGGAGCCGGTTCAACCCGAGCCCGGCCACCCGGGCACTGCTCGACGTGCTCGGGGTGGCGCGACCGGCCTGACCGACCCGCTTGGACCCAACCGGCCCCTCGCCCGTCATCTCGCCCTCGCGCCACCGCACTTGCGCGCCGCCGCTCCTGCCGATGACCGCAGGCACCTGCTAATGTTTCATTGCATGTGCTGGACGTTGACATGAGAGACCCCACGCCGACGGGGGACGACCTGGTGCAGGTGCTGTCCACCCTGTCCAACCCGCACCGCCTGCGGGTCGTCGCGGCGCTCGCGGGCGGACGGAACTACGTGAGCCAACTGGCCCGCGAACTGGACATCAGCCGCGCGCTGCTCCAGGTCCACCTGAAGAAGCTGGAGGCCGCCGGCCTGGTGGTCTCCCAGTTGGAACTGTCCGAGGACGGCAAGGCGATGAAGTTCTACGAGGTGCGCCCTTTCTCGGTCCACCTGACACCGGAATACGTCATGGACGTCGTCCAGACGCTGACCATCGAGAAGGGATCACGGGGTTGAACGAGCACGAGTGGCAGGAAGTCATAGGGACCATCGGCATCTTCGTCCTCCTCATCACCGTGGTCCTCACGGTCATCTGGCAGGTCGGCGCGAGCCGGCGGGCCAAGCTCCGGCTCGCCCGCGAGGGCGACTACCAGCGCATCGCGGAGGCCGCCGTCGCCGGGCAGCGGAAGATCGAGGAACAACTGGCCCAGATCGGCGGCCAGGTGGCCGACCTCCAGGGCCGTACGGACAAGATCGAGCAAGTCCTCAAGGACGTCGAGTAACCCGCCCCAACCTGACCGGCCCCAGACCGAAGTCCCGGGCTTTCCGAGCCGGGGGCCGGGCTCACCCGATCACAGTTCCGGGCCGTCGAGCGGCAACTCGACGGCCCGGGCACGGGGAGCCGAACCACCTCGCCGGCGGCGACGAAACACCTCACCACCGGCGAGTTCGCGTAGGAACACTCCACCGAGAAAGAGGAGAGCAGCTCATGCTGCCCAGAATCAAGTCCGGCCAGCATCCGCCCGACGACGCCGGCCCGGGCAGCACGGCGTTACCGGAGATCCCCCGCCCGGCCGGGCGGGCCCGGGCGGGCCTGATCGCGTCCGTCGCGGACTGGTCCGCCCGGCACCGGGCCGCGGCGATCACCGGATGGCTCGCACTGGTCGTACTCGCCGTGCTCGCCGGCGCCATGACCAGCGGCGAGGGTGCCCGCCCGGTCGACCCCGGCGAGGCCGGGCGCGCGCAGGAGTGGGTGCACGCACAGCACAGCGGCGACTCCATACGGGAGAACGTGCTGGTCAGCTCGCGGGACGCCGGCCAGAACCGGCGGTTCACCGACCACGCCGAGCTGCGCGCGGCCACCGCCGACCTCGTGGCCGAGCTGCGCCGGGCGCCCGGGGCGGTGCGGGACGTGGGCTCGCCGCTCGCCGCGCACGGCACACGCTGGCTGTCCCGGGACGGCCGCGCCGGCCTCGTCACCTTCGAAGTGGCCGGCCCCGACGAAGAGTTCAGGGCCCATTACGCGGCCGTCGAGCGCGCCGTCGAGCAGGTGCGCGAGCGCCATCCACGGGTGCGGCTGGCGCAGGCGGGTGACCACAGCCTGGCCGAGGCCGTCGACGACGGGATCAAGGACGACCTCAAAACCGCCGAGGCCACCTCACTGCCGCTCACGCTGCTCATCCTGCTCGTCGTCTTCGGCTCGCTGATCGCCGCTGGGCTGCCCCTGTTGCTGTCGGCGACGACCGTGGTGGCCACCTTCGGCCTGCTGCGACTGGTCACCCGGTGGGTTCCGTTCAACAGCGCGGCCTCCGCCATCGTGTTGCTCATCGGCATGGCCGTGGGCATCGACTACGCGCTGTTCTCGCTGCGCCGGGTGCGCGAGGAACGGGCCGCGGGCCACGACGTACCCACCGCGCTGCGCATCACCGCGCGCACCTCGGGGCACGCCGTCGTGGCCTCCGGGCTGACCGTCATGGCCTGTCTGGTCGGGCTCCTGTTCACCGGCGTGGACGTCTTCAAGGGGCTGACCACCGGCACGGTGCTGGTGGTCGGGCTCGCGGTGGTCAGCGCCGTCACGGTGCTGCCCGCGCTGCTCGCGACGCTCGGCGACCGGGTCGACCGGGCCCGCCTCCCGTGGCTGGGCAAGCGCCGGATCGCCGCGCGGGAGTCCCGGCTGTGGGGGCGGGTGGCGCGGGTGGTCGTACGGCGCCCCGTGCTGACCGGCGCGAGCGCGGCGCTCGCCCTGCTCCTCATGGCGCTGCCCGCGTTCGGGATGCGGCTCCAGGACGCCGCCGTGACCGCGAGCCTGCCGCCGGGCACCTCGGTCGCGGTGGACGCGGCCAACGAGGTGCGGCGCGCGTTCCCCGGGGCCGCCACCTCGGCCCGGGTGGTCGTCGCGCGCACGGACGGCTCGGCCGCCGACACCCCCGCCGTGCGGGCCGGCGTCGACCGGCTGCACCAGTGGGCCGCCGCCAGCGGAGGCGCCCTGCGCGAGCCGATCACGGCGGTGCCGGTCGGTGACGTGCTGGTGGTACGGGTGCCGCTGGCGGGCGCCGTCACCGACCCGGCCGCCAACCGGGCCCTCGCGACCCTGCGCGAGCGGGCGCTGCCCGCCGCCTTCGGCACGGTGCCGGGCGTCGACTACGCGGTGGCGGGCAAGACCGCCATGCCGCACGACTTCACCGAGCGGGTGCGGGACCGGACGCCGATCGTCTTCGCGTTCGTCCTCGGCCTCGCGTTCCTGCTGCTCGCGGTGGTCTTCCGGTCCTGGACCGTTCCGCTGGTGTCGATCCTGCTCAACCTGTTGTCGATCGGCGCCGCGTACGGGGCCGTGGTCTGGGTCTTCCAGGACGGCAACCTGGAATCGGCGCTCGGCTTCACCTCGTACGGCGGGGTGGTGAGTTGGCTGCCGCTGTTCATGTTCGTCATCCTGTTCGGGCTGAGCATGGACTACCACATCTTCATCCTCAGCCGGATCAGGGAACGCTGGCTGGCGGGGGCACGGCCGCGCGCGGCGGTCGTCGGCGGCATCGCCGCCAGCGCGGGGGTGGTCAGCGGCGCGGCGCTCATCATGACGGGCGTCTTCACGGTCTTCCTGACCCTGTCCGCCATCGAGTACAAGATGCTGGGCCTCGGCATGGGGCTCGCCATCCTCATCGACGCGACGCTCGTGCGTGGGGTGCTGCTGCCGGCGGCGATGTCCCTGCTCGACGACCGGGCCTGGCGCCTGCCACGCGCCCTCAAGCACCCCCGGCCCGCGCCCGCACCCCGCGACCGGCCGGCGGCGCGGTAGCGGGCCCCCGCCGCCGGGTGGGGGCCGGCCGGCGGCGGGGCACCCGCCCGACGGCATGGGCCCCGGGGAGCGGGAGCCGGAGGCGGCGGGGCGGAGGCGCCCCTGCCCCCCGAGGGACGCGCCGTCGGCGTCTCCACCCCTGGTTAGAGGTGGTGATCGCCCTGTGGCCCGATGCTCGGGGCGGGGGCGCGAGCCTAGCCTGGCCGCATCATGCGACGAACTGACGACCGGCTCCTGCCGGCCCTGCTGCTCGGCGCCCAGGTGGCCGTCTGGCCCGGCGCCGCGTGGCTGCGCGGCGGCACCCCGAGCGGCGCCGACCTGCTCGCGGCGGCCCTGGTGGGCGGCCTGGTGACGGTCGCGCTCGCGATCCGCCGGGCCCGTCCGGTGCCCGTGCTCGTGCTGGTCGCCGCCGGGTGCGCGATCGGCGCGCAGCCGCTGCCGACCGGGGCGCTGGCCGTGCTCGGCAGCGCCGGTGTCGCGTTGGCGCTGTTCTCGGTCGCCGTCGAGCGGGAGGCCACCACGGCGTGGCTGTGCGTCGGCACGCTCGCCCTGTGGCAGCTCGCACACGGCCTCAGCCTGCACGGACTCGGCGACAGCCAGGGCCTCGACCTGGTGTGGACGGCCCTGCTGTACGCGGCGGCGATCGGCGCGGGCCGGTACGCGCGCCGGGCGCGGTCCGCCCGGCGGGTCGCCGAGGCGCGGCTGCGCCAGGCCAGGGCCGAACGGCACCGGCTGCCGGCGGCCGAGCGGCGCCGCATGGAGCGCGAGTTGCACGACGTCAGCGCCCACCACCTCACGGCCGTGGTCGTCACGGTCGAGGCCGCGCTCGGGCTGCGCGAGCGCCGGCCCGAGCTGGCGCGGGAGGCGTTGACGTTCGCCGCCGAGACCGGTCGCGAGGTGACGCGGGCGCTCGGCGCGGTGCGCGCGCCGGCGCCCTCGCCGCAGGACCACCCGGCGCCTCGGGAGCGGCTGCGGGAGCTGGTGGCCGGCTTCCGCGCCCTCGGCCAACCGGTGACGGTCGAGGCGGAGTCCCTGCCGGACGGCGTGCTCGGCGACACCGCGTACGGCATCGTCCGGGAGGCGCTGACCAACGCGGTACGGCACGCCCCGGGCGCCGCCACCACGGTTCGGTGCGCGCACGGCGACTCCCGCACCGACATCGTGGTGCGCAACGCGCCGCCCGCCACACCCGGCCCCGGCACCCCGCCCGGCCGGGGCCTCGGAGGCGGGCGCGGCCAGCACCTGCTGCGCGGCCGGGCCCGGGAGGCGGGCGGCACGCTGACCAGCGGGCCGACGCGGGACGGCGGGTGGGAGGTGCGCGCGGTGCTGCCCGGGCGCACCGCGGCGGTGCCGGTGGCGGCCGTTCCGCGCTCGTACCGGGTGGCCCAGTACGTCACCGCCTCGGCCCTGTGCCTCCAGCCGCTGTTGCCCACCCTCATCGTCCGGGACGAGCCGACGTCCGCCGCCGCGGGCGGCTCGGCCGGCGCGCTGTTCGCGCTGCTGGCCACCGTCCAGGTGCTCGCGTTGTGGTGGCTGCGCCGGGCGCCACGGGCCACGCTCGCCGCGCTGCTCGCCCTGGCGCCACTGTGGCCGGTGGCGATGGTCACGGGCGGGTACGCGGGGCCGGTGCTCCTGCCGCCGCTGCTTGGCACGCTCGCCACGGGCCTGGCGCTCGCCGCCGTGGCGGCGCGCGCCCCCGGGCACGCCGGGCCCCTCCCGCGCGCCGGCTCGCGAGACGGTCTGACCGCCGGCGTGGGAGCGCTGGCCGGCCGGGCGCCGGCCCTACCGAGCGGGGCCCTGCCGCGCCGGGCCGTGCCGCTCGTGGCCGCCGGCGTGCACGCGACCGTGACGCTCGTCGCGGTGCTCGCGGCCCGGTCCGCCGGTCAGCGTGGTGCCGGTGGTGCCGGTGGTCACGCCGTCGGCACCGGCTGGGCGCTGGCCGGGGGCGGCGCGGCCGGGGCGGCGCTGGTGTGCGGCGCCGCCTGGGCCGGCGGCGCCTGGTACGGCAGGCGGCGCCGGGTCGCCTCCGAGGCGCACCGGGACCGCGTCGCGGCCTGGACCGAGGAGGCGGTACGGGACGCCTGGGCCGAGCGGCGCCGCATCGCCGTCGGCCTGGAGACCACCGTGCTGGCCCGCACCGCCGACGTGGTCGAGGCGGCGGAGGCGGGCCGGCTCGCGCGGACCGCGGACCGGGCCCGCGACGCGCTCGCCGCCATGCGTGCCCTGCTCGACACGGTCCGCGTCGCGGAGGCCCACGCCGAACGGCGTCCGCAACCCACGCTCCAGGCTCTCGACCTGCTCGTCCACCAGTGCCAGGCCACCGGTCGCCAGGTGCGGGCGCGGCTCACCGACCGGGTGCCCGAACGGCTGCCGGCCGCTGTGGACATCGCCGCCTACCGGGCCGCCGAGACCATCCTGCGGGCGGGCGGCGACGAACCGGCCGAACTCGTACTCGACGCCACGGACCACGTGCTGACCCTCACCGCGACCGGCGTGCCCCACGCCACCCGGCCCGCGTCGCGCGAGCGGCTCGCGGCGCGGGCCGACGCCCTCGGCGGCGGCCTGACCGTCACCGGGCCCGACGCGCTCGTACTGCGGCTGCCCCTCCCCGCGCCCGCACCGACGGCGACCGGTCCGGGCGACGACCACCGCCCACCCGCGCCGGACGCCCCGCTCCCCGTGGCCGACACCGCGCGGCGAGCCGGCGACACCCCGCACCACGCCGAAGCCACCCCGACCCACCCCACCAACAGCGCTCGGCGCGCCGACGACGGACCGCGCCCCGCCACGGACGACCCGGGACCGGCCGCCCGGAAGCAGGGAGAGACCCGATGACGCTCAGCGTGCTGGTCGTGGACGACCAGGCGGTCGTCCGGGCGGGTTTCGCCGCCATCATCGACGCCGAGCCGGACCTGACGGTCGTCGGCGAGGCCGGCGACGGCGCCGCCGCCGTCAGCCTCAGCGACCGGCTCGCGCCGGACGTGATCGTGATGGACATCCGGATGCCCGGCATCGACGGCATCACCACCACCCGGGTCCTGACCGGGCGCCAGGACCCGCCGCGCGTCCTCGTACTGACCACGTTCGACCTCGACGCCTACGTCTTCGAGGCCCTGCGCGCCGGCGCGTCCGGGTTCCTGCTGAAGGACGTGCGGGCCGCCGAACTGCTGGACGGCATCCGGGTCGTGGCGGGCGGTGAGAGCGTGCTGGCCCCCTCGGCCACCCGCCGGCTCATCACCCACTACGCCACCGGCCCCCGGCCCGGCGGGGACGCGTCGGCCATCGACCAACTGACCGCGCGGGAACGCTACGTGCTCTCCCTGGTCGCCACGGGCCTGAACAACACGGAGATCGCCACCGAACTCGGCATCGCCATCGGCACCGTCAAGTCCCACGTCAACGCGCTGCTGCGGAAGCTGGCGGTGCGGGACCGGGTGCAGGCGACGATCCTCGCGTACGACGTCGGCCTGGTCCGCCCGGCCCCGCCGCCCCCACCCGCCTGACCGCCCGGGCCCCACCTCGCCACGGGCCGTCTCCGACCCGGACCGCCCGCGCCCCGGCAGCACCACGCCCCCCACTCAAGGAGAGCCGCACCATGCCCGAGACCACGCCGCCACACCCGTTCCCGCGCGCCGTACGCGACGCGCTCCGCAGCGTCTTCGCCCGCGTCTACCTCGCCGCATGCGCGCTCCTGCTGATCTGGGCCCTCGTGGTGAGCCGGGCCGACAACCCCGACGCGTCGTTCGCCGGCGTCGTACCGCTGCTCGCCACCGCGCCGCTGAGCCTGATCCTCCTCGTACTGCCCGACCACGAGGCGATGCTCTACGTCGCCATCGGCACCGGCGCCCTGGTCAACGCCCTCCTCATCGGCTGGTGCGCCCGCGCCCTGCGCCGTGGACCGCGCCACCCGCGCTGAACCGTCGCGGAACGGAGGACGGTTCCGCCCCCGTCCGGTGCCCTGGCCGGCCCGCCGGCGCGGCCCGGCCCATACCGATGGCGCGGCTCGGAAGGTGACGCACGTTTCGGAAGAAACGCTCGTGGCGTTCGATCACCGGGTACTCTCGCGGCAATTGCTGGGTGTCGGCTCCAGCCGGAGATTCCACGCGTGAGCACGCGTGGGTTGCCCCGTTCGCGTCGCCGTCCAGCACGGGTCCCCTCGCGGGGAGAGTGTCTCGGAGGTCGAAGCGTGCTTGGCTGGCTGTTCCGTCCCTTTCTCGTCGTGCTCTACGTCCTACCGCTGCTGACCGTCGTGTTGCTGTCCGCGCCGGCCTGGCTGACCTGGCCCTTCCTGCCCGCCGGGCGACAACGGGTCGTGCTGGAGGTCATCGACCGGCTGGTGCGGTGGACACGTACGGTCATGACGCACCACACCGCCCCCACCCCACGGCGCCGGGGCGCCGCCACCGGGCCCTGAGCCACCGCGTAAGGCCGTCGCCTGCGGCCCGTCGGCGTCCGGTCCCTCCCCATACGGCCCGTCGCGTACGGCCGCCCGTACGGCCCGTCGCCCCGGTTCACTCCGCCGTGAGCCGCTTCTCCAACAGGGTCACGCCGTACGACCGTCCGCCGTCGCCGTTCTTCGCCGCCCGCTCGCCGACCACCGCGTACCCCGCGGCCTCGTAGTAGGCGCACAGCCGTGGGTTGTCGGCCAGGCAGTCAAGGCGGCACAGCGCGCGTCCGTGGGCGAGGACGCGGCGCTCGGCCGCCGCGAGCAGGTGGCGACCCGCGCCCGGCGGGGCCGTCTGCCGGTCGACCACGAGGCGGTGCACGTAGCCGGCGACCGGCGGCTGTTCGCCCCACGCCGCCACGTCCTCCCACCACAGCTCCCACGCCCCGACGGTGGGGCCCGTCGGCCCGAGCGTGGAGATCCACAACTCGCCCTCGCGCAGCCGCGCCCGGAAGTGCTCCGGGCCCAACTCGCCGGGCCGCCACTGTTGGATGCCCCGCGCGCGCTGCCAGCGCGCGGCGGCGTCCCGCAGGCGGACGAACTCGGTCACGTCACCCGCGTCGGCCCGCCGGAAGGTCAGGGCCGCGAGGGGATCGGTCGTGTCTGACATGGGGCTGATCGTCCCCGACCCGGTACGCGGCCCGACCGGCGCCCCCCGCCTCCGCTCTCGCGCGCCCGCCGCGCCGAACCCGCCTCCCAGGTAACGAATGGGCGGCGGGCGGGGTCGCCACACGGTCCGACCGTCGCGCCCCTGTGGCAAAGTCAGCCCCGGTGTCGGGCGCGAACGCCCGCGTGCGCGCGGGAGTTCACGAGGGTGAGGGGGACCCGTGGGGCGGGTGGTCGACGGTCGGTTCGAGCTGGTGGAGCGGCTCGGTGGGGGCGGGATGGGCACGGTGTGGCGCGCCCGCGATCTCGCCCTCGACCGCGACGTGGCGCTCAAGGAGGTCCGCCCGCAGGACCCGGCGCTCGCCGAGCACGACCCCGAGGGAGCCCGCCAACTCCGCGCGCGCGTCCTGCGCGAGGCCCGGGCCCTGGCCCGGATCAGCCACCCCAACGTGGCGACGATCCACCACATCGTGGACGGCGCCGAGCACCCGTACCCCTGGTTGGTCATGGAGCTGGTCCCGGGCGAGAACGTCGCCGACCGGCTGACCCGCGGGACGCTGTCCCCGGCCGAGGCGGCGCGCCTGGGCCGGGGCGTACTGGCCGGCCTGGTCGCCGTGCACGCGGCCGACATCCAACACCGCGACGTGAAGCCCGCCAACGTCCTCGTCCGACCCGACGGGCGCCCGGTCCTCACCGACTTCGGCATCGCCGCCATCCAGGGCTCCACCGTGCTGACCGCGGCCGGCTCGCTGATCGGCACCCCCGAGTACATGGCACCCGAACGCGCCGCCGGCCAGGACGGCGACGCCACGGCCGACCTGTGGTCGCTCGGCATGCTGCTGTACGTGGCCGTCGAGGGCCGCCACCCCCTGCGGCGCGCCAACACCCTCGCCACCCTCGCGGCCATCGTCGGCCAGGACGTCCCGCCGCCGACCCGCGCGGGCGCGCTGACGGAGCCGCTGCGCGCCCTGCTCGTACGCCGCCCGCAGGACCGCCCCGACGCGGCCACGCTCGACCGGCTCCTGGCGGCGGCCGAGTCACCGCCCGCGTCCGCGCGCACGGAGTCCGCGCCGGACGACGCGGCGGACGGGCAACCCGCTCTCACCACGCCCGTCGCCGACCGACAGGCTCCCACCGAACCGCCCACCCCCGCGCCGGCCCCGCCGCCCGCCGCGCCGTCCGGCGACTACCACCTCCCCCCGCCCGCTCCACAGCCCGTGCGGCCCGCCCAGCCCGCGTTCCTCGCCCCGGCGCCGCTCCCCGCGCCGCCGCAGGGCCCGCCGCCCGGCGCCCGCGACCGGAGACCGCGCCGGAGCGCCCTGTACGCCGCCACGGCCGGCGCCCTGGCCATCGCGGGCCTCATCGCCTGGAACGTGCTGCCCAACGACGCCTCTGACAAGGACCCGGGCAAGGGCGACGACCGCTCTTCGCAGAGCCGCGAACCCACGCCCGACCCCAACGCGCCGGCCGGCGAATCCCCCGTCGGCGCGGGCGCCGACAAGGGCACCGGCAAGAAGATCACCATCGGCATCAAGTCCGACCAGCCGGGCATCAGCGCCCGACGGCCGGACGGCGACTACGCGGGACTCGACGTGGACGTGGCGACGTACGTCGCCAAGGCACTCGGCCACACCCCCGCCGACATCGTGTGGAAGGAAGTGTCCAGCGCCGACCGGGAGACCGTGCTGGAAGAGGGCAAGGCAGACCTCGTCGTGGCGACGTACGCCATCACCGCCGAACGCGAGAAGCGCGTCGACTTCGCCGGCCCGTACCTCACCGGCCACCAAGACGCACTGGTCTCCGCCGGCGACCTCTCGGTGCGGAAGCCGGAGAACCTGCACGACAAGCGGATCTGCGCCCTCCTCGGCAGCACGACGTCCCTGCGCCTGCGGACGCGGATCGCCCCGCAGGCACAGATCGTGGAACACGACTCCTACGAGGGCTGCATCGATGCACTGGCCCGGAACTCGGTGGACGCGGTCGTCTCCGACGACGTCATCCTGGCCGGCTACGCCGCCCAACAACCCGGCGCCTTCCGCCTCGCGGGCCTGGACCTGTCCAACGATCCGTACGGCATCGGCCTGCCCAAGGGCAGCCCGCTGACGGGCAAGGTCGACAAGGCCCTGAAGCAGATGGTGGACGACGGCTCGTGGGACCGGGCCGTGCGCAAGAACGTGCCGCTGCTGGGGCGGTGACGGCGGACGAACACCCGTACGCGCGGGTGCCGTTGGCTGGGGAAAGCCATGTCCCACCCTGTGATCCGGAATGCGGATGACTACGGTACGTAGTGCGGCGGTCGCGCAGCCGTGCGTAGGCTGACACGCGGCTCGTATCTCACCGTCCTTGACGGGAAAAGAGGTTGCGCATGTCCGCCCGCCCCCGTGACTTGACCCCCGACAGGTCCGCCCGACACCTCTTCGGCGCGGAGATGCGCCGACTCCGCGAGGCGGCGGGCATGTCCCTTGACGCCCTGGGGGACGTCCTCAAGTACGGCAAGAGTTCGCTGCATCGCTTCGAGACCGCCCAGACGATGGTCCCGCCCGATCTCCCGACCAAGCTGGACGCCGCGTTCGGCACGGACGGCCTGTTCGGCAAGCTCTACGAGTTGGCCCGCAAGGAGGTCCATCCGGACAGGTATAGGCGGCGCATGGAGTTGGAGGCGCAGGCGCGGGTCATCAACGAGTACGCCGGCCACACGGTGCCTGGGCTCATGCAGACACGGGGGTACGCCAGGGCGTTGCTCCACGTGGGTCACCCACACGCCACCTCTGACGAGGTCGAGGGCTTGGTCGCGGCCAGGCTGGGTCGGCAGACGTCACTTCAGGCGGACCCACCACCAGAGTTGTCCGTCATTCTGGATGAGGCCGTGCTACGTCGCACGGTGGGTGGGCCGCTCGTCATGCATGAGCAACTGGCGTCTCTCCTGCCCTTGGTGGACGGTCCGGCGACGGTTATCCAAGTTCTGCCGTTCTCTCACGGAGAGCATCCGTTCCTGGGTGGGTCGCTGACGCTCATGACCGTGGGAAGGGGGGACGTGGCGGCGTACGAGGAGAGCATCGCGACAGGACACCTGTTGGAGGACCCGGAGGGCGTCGCCGTCCGCTGCCGGGCCTACGATCGGATGAGGGCCCACGCTCTGTCGCCCGAAGAATCCGCGGCTCTCATCCGCTCGACGATGGAGGCACTAGCCACATGACCACTTCTCCCTTGGCAAAGCCCGCTCTCACCTGGGTCAAGTCCAGCTACAGCAACACTGACGGTGGCAACTGCGTCGAGTGGGCGCCCTCAGCCGCCACCCACGGCGCCGTCCCCGTCCGCGACAGCAAGAACCCCGACGGCCCCACCCTGACCTTCGACGCACAGGCGTGGGCGGCGTTCGTCGGGGCCGTGCGGCGGGGTGAGATCGCCTAGTCACCCACCTCGTACCGGGGCCACCCAACGCCCCACCCGCTCCAGAAGAGGTCCCATGCCCCTCCTCCTGCGCAGGCACCACGGCCTGCTGATCGCCGCGGGAACCGTGTTTGTCGTCGTCAACGGTTCGGGGCTCGGGGCGCTGTGGTTCACCGGCGTCGGCCTGCTGCTGGCTGGCCTGCTGTTGCGGTGGCTCCTGACGCGCGCGCAGCGCCCGCCACGGGGCGTCACCCCGCCGGTGGCCCTGGGCGTACCCGTACGGGGCCGCTGGGTGGCGCTCAACGGGCCCGCCACCAAGGTGCCCAGCCACACCCACAGCCTGGCGCAGACGTACGCCATCGACCTCGTTCGCCGCCCGGCCCCGGACCCCGTCTGGGTGTGGCCGGTCGCGCGCCGCCCGGCCCGCTACCCGGCGTTCGGGGAGCCGCTGCTCGCGCCGGCCGACGCGCGGGTGGTGGCCGCCTCGGACGGGCAGCGCGACCACCTGTCGCGCGCCTCGTTCGCCGGCCTCGGCTACCTGTTCGTGGAGGGGTTCGTACGCTCCCTCGCCGACCCCCGCCTCATCCTGGGCAACCATCTCGTCCTCGACCTGGGCGACGGCACGTACGCCGTCTTCGCCCATCTGCGGCGGCGCTCGCTGCGGGTGGCCGTGGGCGAGCGGGTCTCGGCCGGGCAGCCGCTGGCCGAGTGCGGCAACTCGGGCAACTCATCGGAGCCCCACCTGCACTTCCAGCTCATGGACGGCCCCGACCTCACCTCGGCCCGCGGCCTGCCGTTCGCCTGGCGGTACACGGACGACGACGGCCGCGAGCAGGTGGGCGTGCCCGCCGACCACACCAGCTTCACGCCCACCGACTCCGGCCCCCACTAACCCGCTTGCCCGCCCGCCGACCCGCTCCTACGGTGACGCGGTGACGACTCAGGTGATCGTGCTCAACGGTGGGTCCAGCTCGGGAAAGACGCGGCTCGCGCGGAGTTTGCAGGAGGTGTTGCCCGAACCGTGGTTGCTGATGGCGGTGGACTCGCTCATCGAGGCCATGCCCGTGTCCCTGCGGAACGCGGGCGAGGGGATCGAGTTCGCCGACGACGGCGGGGTCAGCCCCGGTCCGCTGTTCCGGGAGTTGGAGGCGGCCTGGCAGACGGGGGTGGCCGCGATGGCGCGGGCCGGCGCCCGGGTGATCGTGGACGACGTGTTCCTCGGCGGACCGGCCTCCCAGGAACCGTGGCGGCGGGCGCTGGCCGGCTTGGACGTGCTGTGGGTGGGCGTGCGGTGCGCGCCCGAGGTCGCGGCCGGCCGCGAGCTGGCGCGCGGCGACCGGGTGCCGGGCATGGCCGCCGCGCAGGCGCGGCTCGCGCACCGGGGCGTGACGTACGACCTGGAGGTGGACACGAGCCACACCACGTCCCTGGAGTGCGCGCAGGCCATCGCCGCCCGACTCGGGTAGGCCGCGCCCCACGGCCCCGCAGCGCCCCGGTCACCGCAGCCCCCAGCTCCCACGGGCCAGGCCCCTACCCCCGCTTGTCCAGCACCAACGCCGTGTAGCCCACCTCCCGGCCGGCCGCGACGTGGGCCCGGATGACCGGGCACAGGGCCTGCCAGTCGGCCGGGGTGAACTCCCGCAGGCCGGGCCAGCGGGTGCGCAGGGCGAGGCGGCCGGGGCTGGTTGCCGCGACCGCTCCCACGGCGCCGATGAGGCGGGCCGAGCGGCGGACGACCGGGCGGGTCCAGTCGTGGACGGCGCGGACCTCGAAGCCGGCCTCGACGGCGCTGGCCAGGTAGCGGTCGAGCCGCTCGAAGTCGTCGAACTGCCAGGCCGCGCGCACCAGGCCCCGGGGGTCGAGCCGGTCGATCCGCGCGGACCGCTCGTCGGGCCAGGTGAAGTCCACGAGGACGAGCCGACCCCCGGGGCGCAGCACGCGGTGGCTCTCGGCGAGGAAGGCGTCCCTCCCCTTGGGGCCGAAGTGGAACGCGGCCTCCAGGCAGTGCACGCGGTCGAAGGAGCCGTCCGCGATCTCCGTACCGCTTGCCTCGTCGGGCAGCCGGGTCACGTCGGCGACGGCGAAGGAGGCCCGGGGCCGGTGCCCGAACCGCGCTCTGGCCAGGGCGATCTGGCGCTCGCTGAGGTCGACCCCGAGGGCCCGGCAGCCGGCGTCGGCGAGCCGGGCGGTGGTGTGGCCGCGCCCGCAGCCCGCGTCGAGGACCAGGTCGCCCGGGGCCGCCTCCAGGAGCGCCAGCGACCGCCGGACGAGCGCCCGCTGGAAGTACCCGCCGCCGCCCACGGCCGCGGGGAGCGTGGGCAGCGTGAAGTAGCCGACGTTCAACAGGTCGTCCCAGCCGACGTGTTGCAGGAACCTGAGGAAGATGTTGCCCTCGCCGTACCCGTCGTCCGCGTACGTATCGGCACCCATGTCGCACTCCCGACTGTCACTAGACCCCGCTGACCAGCCTGCGAGCATGGCACAGCCACGGGCCGCCGGTGGCGTTCCCCGAGGCCGGGGCGGACCCGTCCGTAGCGGCCGGGTTGACCGGGGGTCACCCACACTCGCCCCACCCGCCCCACTGCCTCCGCCTACGGGGCGAGGCGCGCCGCGCGTACCGGCGGCGCGCGCGGCTACGACGTCGGTACGCGCGGCGCGCCCGGGCTCGGGCCGGTGCCCGGCCCGCTGGGTACCGCCAACTTCTCGTCGACCACGGCCACGTCGAGCAGCGCGGTCTTCGTGGTGCCCAGGTAGGTCAGGGTTCGCGGGTCGAAGACCCAGGTCGTCGGGTCCGACGGGGGGAAGTGGAAGGTCAGGCCGACGCCGTGCCGGCCGGCCCCGTCCCGTACCTCCTCGCTGACGGTGGTGCCGGGGAGCCGGGCGGCGGCGCGCAGCAGCGCCGCGTTGAGGTTGGGCTCCAGGGTGGTCGCGTCGAGCACCCCGTTGATCAGCTCGAAGACCGCCTCGTCACGGCTCGGCCCCTGCCCCCCGGTGTCCTCGTACAGCTTCTTCAGCAGCGCGTCGGGGTCGGTGGGCAGGGACGCGAGGCGGGCGTAGGACCACGGCGGTAGGGCGTGGTTGGCCCCCGTCGTGCTCTGGCTGGTGGGTGCGTAGCGACCGCGCGGGACCTCGCCCCTCGTCACCGGGGTGACCCGGATGACGCCGCTCGCCCCGGCCCGCGCGGGGAACCAGTCCTCGCGCTGGCCGAAGCCGCTCAGCCCGAAGCCGAGGACCTGGCCGTCCCCCAGGTGCCGGACGTAGACGTACTGGCCCGGGCGGACGGTCACCGGCGGGCGGCCGGCCTGCGCCGCCGCGGCCTGGTCCAGCAGGCCGGCCGCCGACGGCTCGCCGCTCCCGCTGGCGGCCTCGGGCGACCGGCCCTGACCGGCGGTACGCACGAGGACGGCGACCACGGCCAGCGCCACCACCGCGACGATCGGCACCACCACGGTGGTGAACCGGCGCCAGCGCGACCGTCGGTGGCGCGCGTACGGTGTCACGTCGTCCGCCAACCGCCGACCGACCTCCCGTACGAGTCCCTCCCGCAGCTCGCGGTGGCGGTGCGTGTCGAGCCGGGGCACGGCGGGGGCCGGCAGCAACACGGACAACTCCTCGCAGTCGCCCGCCTCATCTCCCTTCCACGGGCAGGCGCTCATGGGTTCCTCTCCACCGTCACCCCGGGCCCGGAGCCGGCCGCGCACGGGCCCGCCACCAGGGCGCCCGGCTCGGGCGGTCGGACGACGGCCCGCGGGGGCCTTCTCCTCAGTTCGGCCTCGGTGAGCCCGCGCAGCCGCTTGCGGGCGCGCGAGAGCCGGGAGCGCACCGTGCCGACCGGCACGCCGAGCGCGTCGGCCACCGTGGTCGAGTCCAGGCCCTCCCACACGCACAGCGTGACCACCTCGCGCTCCAGGCGGCGCAGCCCGGCCAGGGCCCGGCGCGCGGCGGCCAACTCCTCGCTGTCCACCATCCGTTGCGCCACCTCGTCCGCGAAGTCGGGCACCGCGTCGCCCACCGGGAGCCGGGCGAGCGCGGCGCGGTGCCGGCGCGCGGCCCGCGCGGTGTTGCGCAGGACGTTCGTGGCGATGCCGAGGAGCCACGGGTGGAGGTGGTCGTCGCCGTCCGGGAGCACCCGTTCGCGCAGCCGCCACGCCTCCAGGAAGGTCAGGGACACCACGTCCTCGGCAGTGGCCCAGTTGCCGGTCACCCGCAGGGCGTGCCGGTGGACGGCCGTCGCGTGGTCGTCGAACAGCCGCCGGAACGCGTCCGGTTCCCCGTCCCGCACCCGCGCCCGTAATGAATGCTCCACACCCCTCACCTGTCCGACCGCCCGACCACGTTCGCATGATCTGGGCCACACCGGGATCGCGCGCGGCCGGGCGGCCGATCGTCAGTCGCTCGGGCGGCGGCCAGCGGGCGCTCGGCCCGCGCTCAGGTGGCGGGTCCGATGCCGAACGGGCTCACGACGTACGCGCACTCCGTGTACGTGTAGCCGGGCTCGATGCGCGCCGTGTCGGTGCCGGAGGAGTTGGTGGTGCCCTGCGACTTGTGCAGGAAGTACGTGGTGCCGACGGGCAGCGACAGCGTGCGCTGCGGGTAGCTCCTGCCGCTCTGGCACGCCTTGTCGCGCGCCTGCGCGCGGTTGGCGTACGTCGTGCAGCCGTCGCACGCCGAGAGCGTGAACTTGCCGGTGACCGGGCCCGTGTAGAGGATCTCGACCGCGTTCGGGCTGTCGTTCTTGACCGTGACGGTCACGCCGCCACCGGACTTCGTCGTCGGCAGCCGCCTGCCCGCGTCGGGCAGCTTCGTGGCGATCTCCGCCGCGATGGCGATCTTCTGCGCGAGCGGCCGGTTCCTGTCGTCGCGGTAGGTGCGGGCGAAGTCGTTCATGGTCGTCAGGGCGGCGGCGAACCGACCCTCCTCGTACTGGTCGACCCCGCACGCGTAGGTGCCGGTGCGCACGTGTCCGCTCGCCGTGCCCGCGTCCCGGGTGAGCGCGGCGGCCCCGGCGCCGGCGGCCTTGGCCAGCGTGCTGGCCTGGCCGCCGAGGGTGCGCAGGGTGGTGACCGACGCGCACGGCTCGCCGTCCTTGAGGCCGCCGGCCGCCCGGCTGATCGCGGCGCTCACGGCCGGCTCCACCTTCGCCGCCGCCGCGGAGTCGGGGAAGTCGGTGAGCAGCGCGCCGAGGTGCTTGTCCTTGCCAGCGCCGGACGACGGCTGGCCGAGCCCGCTCACGCCGCACTCGTACAGCGAGTTCGCCAGCCGGTCGTCGGGCCAGCCTCTCAGCTCACCGAGGTGCCGCTCGTCGATGCGCTCCGGGACGGTCCGCAGGAACGTGAGGGGCTCGATCGCCGCGCAGAAGTCCTTGCGGCCGTACATCGCCCCGACGCTCTCGTAGTACCTCTCCATCCGCTCCGGCACGCGCTTCGCGGCCCGCGAGCCGGGGTGGTCGTCGGCGAGGGCGGCGTAGTCGTCCAGGGCCCGCCGGTAGTCGGCCTCGGCGTCGTCGAACGGCCGCCCGACCTGCTCGCTGACCAGCTCGTCGGCCTCCGCGAGGCGGTCGAGCAGCATCTCCTCGGTGGCCTCGTCGCGCGCGCTGTCGTACGCGAGGTAGCCGCCGCCCGGCGCGGCGAGCAGCACCAGCCCGAGCAGCACGGCCACGGCCGCGCGCGGCGGCCACGCGAGCCGCCGCCGCAACCCGAGGAACGCGCCGTGCGCGGCGGCCGCCGCCAGCACCACCAGGTACCCCGCGACGACACCACCGGCCACGCCGTCCGGCTCGGCGGGCAGCGCCAACAGGAGCAACCCGGCCGTGGCCGCCCAGCACACGGCGACCGCCCACCACACACGCAGCAGGGCGTAGCCGACGCCGAGCCCACTGAGGTTGAGCAGCCCCACGGCCACGGCCCGCAGCGGCTCGGGCGGCGCGGGCGGTGTGGCTGACGCCGGCGACCCGGGCGGCACCGGCGGCGCGGTGGGCGCGCCGAACGGTGGCGGGGGCGCGCCGGCGGACCCCGGCGGCAGCGCGGACAGATGCAGCGTGGGCCGCTCCCCGGACGGCCGTCCCCCGGACGGCGGCGCGGCAGGCGGCTGGCCCCCGGGCGGCGGGCCTCCGGGTGGGGGGCGCGGCGGACGGCGGGGGCGTGAGCCAGCCCGGCGGCGCGGCGGCCGGCGGAGGTGCGGGCCAGCCCGGGGGCGCGGCGGGCGGCGGTGGCGGCGCGGCTCCGAAGGTGGGCGGCGCGGGGGGGCGTGGGCGGTGGCGCGGCGCCGGGTGGCGGGGGCGAGGGAGGCCCTGCCGGCTCCCCCGCACCCTTGTCTCTGTCGGCCGCGTCGCGCTCTTCCCACACCATCGACGTACCCCCCTGGGACGTTGCTGCCGTACGCCCGGCCGGCCGCCCGCCGCCGCACCGCGACCGCGGCCACGACGCCAACCCACCCCACCGGACCCGTTCGGACCCCGCCCCGCCCGGCCCCCTGCCGGACGCGCGGCGCGTACGACCCTACGGGGCGCGCGGTCGCACGAACAGCCCGTTGGGGCGTCAACTCACCTCGCCGCACGCACACTTGATCAGACGGGGCGCGGAACACGGCAGTCGGCATGACACGCGGCAGTCCCGCCGCTGTCGGCGCGGCACGCCACGCGGGGGGGGCTGCCGGCGGCCGGCGGCCGGCCGGGCCGGGAGATGTGGCGGCCATATCACGCGTCCCCGGCATGTGCTGGCATCTGGACGCCGCGATTTCGGCCAACTACCCCAGATACAGGCGCTCCTGGGCGAGACTGAGCGCTAGCGTGAGAGCCGGGCGGTAGTGGATCCGCGCACGCGCCCGGATACAGGTCGCGGGTCCGCACGCCCGCCGTCAGCGGGACAGAGGCGCGCGCCACGACGCGGCGACACCGCACACGCGCGGCGGGAACCAGCGGGACACGGCCCGGCCCCGACCGGGCGGCACAGCCGGCGGACTCGGCCCCGTGCGGCCACGGCCGGCCGTGCGCGGCGCCGAGGGGGCCGACCCGGGTGTGCGCCGGTGCCGGCTCTCACACACGCGCCTCGACCCGGCGGTCGGGGCGGGGGCCGACGGCGGGCGACGGGCTCCGTGACGTCAGCGGGACAGGGGGGGAACGGATGACGCAACAGCATGACGAGCAGGTGGCCAGAGTGCGGCCCAGCGGCCTCAAGGAGGGCGCGGTCATCGCGCAGTCGCTGGACAACCAGTGGGTCAACGCGGAACTGACCCGGGACATGGTCGCGCGCGGCCGGTCGTTGAGCGAGGTCGACGACGTACGCGGCAAGGAGGTGCGGGCCGAGTTCTTCCGCGGCCTCATCAACACCCGACAGGTCGTCGCCAACCGCACCTACTTCTACAACAACGCGGCGATCAGCCGGGACTACCTGTACGACGGCGCCGCTCGCCGGGCCCACCAGAAACTCCTGGCCGACGGGTCCCTGGTCCCCTTCCTCCTGCACGAGCGGGAACCGACCGACCGCCCCTCCAACGTCGACCTGGACGAGACGGCCTTCACCGCATGGCAGGAGACCCTGGCGACGCTGCCCGCGACGGCGCGTATGACCTGTCTGCGGCTGTCCTGGAACGACGAACAGAACCGGCTGGACGCGCGGAACGCCCTCTTCCTCCCCTTCGCCGCCCGGGTACAGGCCCTGACCGCCAAGGACCTCCCGCTGCTGGCCCGGCAGGTCGGCGTGGAGGAGGAACGACTGCCCGCCTTCGCCCGCCGCATCGGCCAGGTCGTGGACCACAGCAACGAACTCAGCGTCGCGGGGCGCCCGGTCACCCGCAATGTCCTGTACGAACGGTTCGTCTCGGTACCGGGCCGGCCGGTGTCGGAGGGCCGCTACGACCGGGGCAAGCCGTTCGCCGGCGAGATCAAGCAACTGCTCGACCTGATCTACAACGTCAACCTCGCCGACGCCCTGAGCATGTACCCGCTGACGCCGGGCGGCAGCCTGCAGCGCGTGGCGCTCCAGGAGTGGCGCGACCTCCGCGGCTCCTCGTCCCCCTCGGGGGCGGGCCGGGTCATCGAGGACCCGGACGAACTCTCCGACCTGCTGCGCTTCCTTCAGCGGCAGGCGTTCAGCACGGTGCAGGGCGGCCTCACACCGGCCGAGCTCGACGTCCTCGAACTCGGTGACATCGCCACCCTGCGGGAGACCGGCGCGTGGAACGCGTACATCACCGCCTTCGACCACCTCCTCGCGGACCCGGCCACCTTCAGCGACCGCGTGGGGCTCGTCTTCGACCGCTACATCGCGCTCAACCGGAAGATCGTCGAACTGGCGGCGGCCCGGCGCGGCGGCCACTCCACGTCCTGGTCCCCGGTGGTCGAGGTGGTCGTCAACGTCGGGGGTTCGGTCATCACGGCCGTCACCGGCGACGAGACCTGGTCGCTGACCGGCGCGCTGGGCGCCACCGCGCTGGAGACGTACGGCGGTTCCGTACGGCTCGTCCTCCGCAACCGGATCGCCGGGCACCGCGAGCAGAAGTTCGCGCGCGAGATCGCCACCGTACGACTGGAGACGCTGGCCGCGTGGCAGCGCTTCCAGAACCTGGTGGAACGGCTCCCCGGCTACCGCGAGGTGGCTCCGAACCCGAGCACCAACAACTCCACGACCACGCGAGACGATCTGGAGTACTGACCCAGGGTCGGCCCTCCGTAGGACGGGGGCCGGGGCATCTGCGGAGTCGGGGCGCACGTTCGGGGGCGCGGGCGGCGCGCGTTCAGGCGCCCGCAGTTGGCACGAGCTACGGGCGGCGAGCGTCCGCGCGGCGGACACTGGATACGGAACGACGTCCGCCACGAAAGGCACCATGAACCGCTACGACCGCCTGCGCGCCGAGCGCCCCGACCTGTTCGTCAACAGCCCGGACGGCATCGACCTCCTGCTGTCCCCCGAGGCGGTCGAGGCCGCACGACGCGGCGCCGGAGCCGCTCCCGACGCGCCGGTCGGCGTCGTGTACGAGGACTCCTACGTGACCGTCGTACGCGACGCGGTCCGCTTTCCCGACGGCACGCACGGCCTCTACCTGCGCGTACTCCCGCGCGTGGCGGATCCGGGCGTGGTCGTCCTGCCGATCCTGCCCACCGGGCGCGTCGTCCTCGTCGAGCACTACCGACACGCCACCCGGGCCTGGCACTGGGAGGTCCCGCGCGGCATGGGGGAACCGGGCGCGACCGGCGCCGACAGCGCCGCGCGCGAACTGCGCGAGGAGATCGGCGCCCGGGCGACCGAGTTGGTCCCGCTCGGTGACGTCCACCCCGACACGGGACTGTTGGGCAGTCGCGTCGAACTCTTCGCCGCCCGCATCCCGCACCCCGCCCCCGGGGAGGCGGTGAGCCACGCGCGCGGTGACGGCCGGCATGACGGTGACGGCCGGGAGCACCCGGAGGACGGGGAAGACGGCAGCGACGTCCACGAGTACGGCGGCCAGCCGTACCCCGGCGCGCGGGACGTCGCCGAGGGCATCCGGCGCATGATGACCGTCTCGTACGCCGACCTGGAAGGCATGATCGCCAGCGGCGCCGTCACCGATGCCTTCACCATCGCCGCGTACACCCGCGCCCGCCTGGCCGGACTCCTCGACACCCCAGTCCCGCCCGCCCCAGCCGATGGAAACTGACGGCTGACAGCCGACGCGTACGGAGCGATCCGGCGGACACCTTGGAGGGAACGGCCGACGGCCTCGACACGCCGGGGCCGAGGCGCGTCGGCAGGGGCCCGCGGCTGGAGAACGGGCCCGTCCGCGTGTGTCCTCCCCGTCCCCGCGTCGCTGAAGAGCGCGTGAACGATCGCACTACTCACTCGATCGGCTCACCCCTGTGGATAGACTCTCGCGAGCTCACAGAAGACGCAGGGGAGGCGAGCGGTATGGCTCAGGCGAGGAAGATCGCTACCTACATACTCATCGTCTTCGTGCTGTACACCATCATCAACTCCCCGGCGCGGGCCGCCGAGCTGGTCCAGGTCGGGTTCGAGGGCATCTCGGACGCGGCCAAGGGCATCGGTGACTTCATGACCGAGCTGGTCAAGTGACCGGTCGGGCCGCCGGCCCGCCCGACCCCGACCGCCCGACACCCCCACCCGCGTGAGCCGCCGCCACGCACCCACCACCCGCGTCATCCGTACGGAGGGCAGTCCAGTGATCCGTCATCTGGTCCTTTTCAAGCTGAACGAAGGCGTCTCCCGCGACGAGGAGCGCGTGGTCGCCGGCGTGAAGGCGTTCCAGGAGCTGGACGGCATCGTCCCCGAGTTGACGTTCTGGGAGTGCGCCTGGAACATCACCGACCGGCCCATCGCGTACGACTTCGCCATCAACTCGGCCGTCGCCGACCGGGACGCGCTCACCCGCTACATCGAACACCCGGCCCACCAGGCCGCCGCCGCGCGGTGGCGCGAGTTCGCCACCTGGGTGATCGCCGACTACGAGTTCTGAGCCACTCTCTCCGTACGACCCACGGCCCCCCGCCACACCGGCGGGGGGCCGTTGGCCGTCTGGGGCGGCGGAATCGTGCCCCGTGCGGGTCCGTCGCGCGCGTCAACTCACCCATCAACACGGAGCTATGCGGTGCTTGCACATAGCGGACATGTCTTGTGATGCTATGACCGCTTTTGCCGGATGATTGGGATGGGACGACCTGAAGGGTGGCGTGACCGTGACGGCCCGTACTGCGCCCAAAGCCCCACCTCAGGCCGGCACCGGCGAACGCTCGGCCCGCGCCGAGTCCACGACCGCCACCGCTTCCGACCCCGCGACCGACCCCGTAGCCGAGCGGGACGCCGCGACCGCCCGCCCCGCCGCCGACCCACCCACCAGCGCCGCCGCCAGCACCGCCACCGAGCCGGCCGCCCCGCCCCACTCGGACGCTCCCGCTTCCGCCCACGCGAGCGAGGCCCCCGCCGACCAGGTCCGCCCGGAGCCCGCCACCGCCCCGGACCCCGCCCGGAGAGGGGATCCGAGCCCGGTAGCGACCAACGCCAACCCGGCCCGAACCGGGTCGGCCGACACCGCCACCCGTACCGACACCGCCCCCCGGGCCGGGGCCGAAGCGGCCCGTACCGGCACCGACGCGGGGGCCGGCCGGCGTCGACCGGGCGGCGCGGCGGGCCGCGGCGCGGAGACGACGCGGCCCACGGGCGGCCCCGGGGCCCCCCGCCGCGCGCCCGACGCCTCCGGTCCCGCCGCGACGGCCCCCGACCCACCGCCCGCCCGCCCACCGGCCGGCGAGACCGCACCGGCCGTCGAGCCCGCAGCAGCCGTCGAGCCCGCGTCGAACGCCGAGACCTCCCCGAACGCCGGGACCGCGTCGGCCGCCGGGGCCGAGGGCGGCGCAACCCCGCGCGAGCGGCGCAGCGCGGACGCGCGGGCGCTGACGCAGGTGCTGTTCGCCGAGTTGTCGGGGCTTGAGCCGGGCACACCGGAGCACAGCCGGGTACGGACCGCGCTGATCGAGGCCAACCTGCCGCTCGTGCGGTACGCCGCGGCCCGCTTCCGTAGCCGCAACGAGCCGATAGAGGACGTCATCCAGGTCGGCACCATCGGGCTCATCAACGCCATCGACCGCTTCGACCCGCATCGCGGAGTGCAGTTCCCGACCTTCGCCATGCCCACGGTCGTCGGCGAGATCAAACGTTACTTCCGTGACAACGTACGGACCGTCCACGTGCCGCGCCGGCTCCACGAGCTGTGGGTGCAGGTCAGCGGCGCGACCGAGGACCTGACGGTGCTGCACGGCCGCTCCCCCACCACCGCCGAGATCGCCGCCCGGCTGGGCATCGGCGAGGACGAGGTGCTCGCCTGCATCGAGGCGGGGCGCTCGTACCACGCGACGTCCCTGGAGGCCGCGCAGGAGGGCGACGGGCTGCCCGGGCTGCTCGACCGCCTCGGCTACGAGGACCCCGCCCTGGCCGGGGTCGAGCACCGCGATCTCGTACGCCACCTGCTCGTCCAGTTGCCGGAGCGCGAGCAGCGCATCCTGCTCCTGCGCTACTACAGCAACCTCACCCAGTCGCAGATCAGCGCCGAGCTCGGCGTTTCCCAGATGCACGTCTCGCGGCTGCTGTCGCGCAGCTTTGCTCGGCTACGTTCCGCAAATCGGATCGAGCCGTAACTCGCGAAGGGGACCCCACGAACGGCCCTCAGGCAGTAATGTCGACATGGCGCTACAGCGTGTTGCCGACATGTGACATTCTGCAGGAACGGTGTTTGGCGCGGCCGATCTTCCGGTATTCAGGGGGAGGTTGCGTTCTTCACCCGCGAGCGCTACCGCGACCGTCCGCGACCTCAAAGGGGGTGGCATGTCCGTAGATTTGGGCAGCTCGAAGGTGCTCACCACTGACGCATCACGCGTGCTTGACGATGGCGACGCCATCGACACTCGCACCCTCTCCCGCTCCCTGTTCCTGCGGCTCGCCGCGCTCGACCAGGACAGCGCGGAGCGCACGTACGTACGCGACACCCTGATCGAGCTGAACCTCCCCCTGGTCCGGTACGCGGCGGCGCGCTTTCGCAGCCGCAACGAACCGATGGAGGACATCGTCCAGGTCGGCACCATCGGGCTGATCAAGGCGATCGACCGGTTCGACTGCGAACGGGGCGTCGAGTTCCCCACGTTCGCGATGCCGACGGTCGTCGGTGAGATCAAGCGGTTCTTCCGGGACACCAGTTGGTCGGTGCGGGTCCCGCGCCGGCTCCAGGAGCTGCGGCTGGCCCTGACGAAGGCCAGCGACGAGCTGTCGCAGAAGCTCGACCGGTCGCCCACCGTTCCCGAACTCGCCACCTGCCTCGGCGTTTCCGAGGAGGACGTGGTCGACGGCCTCGCCGTCGGCAACGCGTACACGGCCAGCTCCCTCGACTCGCCCTCGCCCGAGGACGACGGCGCGGACGGCTCGCTGGCCGACCGCCTCGGGTACGAGGACAGCGCGCTCGAAGGCGTGGAGTACCGCGAGTCGCTCAAGCCGCTGCTGGCCCAACTGCCCCCGCGCGAGCGCCAGATCATCATGCTCCGCTTCTTCGGGAACATGACGCAGTCGCAAATCGGCGAAGAGGTGGGCATCTCCCAGATGCACGTCTCCCGGCTGCTGACGCGCACCCTCGCGCAGCTCCGCGAGGGCCTCATCGCCGACTGACCGCCCCCACCACCGCGAGTTCCACCGCCACCCCGCTCCTCCAGCACGCCGCCGCCGCGCGCCCACCGCGCGTCGCAGCCGGCGGGAGGGGCGGGGTGCGCGCGTCCAGGGCAGCCGACTCGGTCTCCCGGAGCGGCTCACCCCGTGCGCTCGGCTCGGCCTCACACGGGACGCTTACGCTCACGCGCACGGCTCGACCCCATACGGGCCGTCCAGCCCTCGTGCGCAGCCCCCGCGAGGACGACCGCCGCGAGGGGCCCCGCTACGGCCGCTCAGACCGCGAGGGCCGCTCGCCCCGGGAGGCAGAGGCCCGCCACAGCGCGGCCGTCCCGTATGCCGCGCACGCCGCCCGCGGAAACGGTCCGGCAGCCCGTCGGGGCGCCGCGCGCGGGGCGCTGGCGAGGGTGACGGGCTGCCGGAGAGGCGTACGGGAAGGGGCGTACGGGGACGGTCGGGGCGACGCGGGTCAGGCCAGGGCGAGCCAGGCGACGGCGGCGACGACCGCCACCGCGACGATCACACCGATGATCACACCGAAGCGTGGGCCGGACGAGGTGGGTCCGGCGGCGGGCTGGGGCTGCTGCTGCGTGCCCTCGTCAACGAAGGCGCGGAACATCTGGGTGCTGCCAGCCGGGTCGTAGTTGCCCTCGGGGCCAGGGTTGTTCGCCATGGACCCCGACCCTAGCGAACCTGTGGAATCGCGCACACCCCCGGGGTTTCCAGGGGGTTTGACGGGCCCTTTTCCGACTTGACCGGGGGCCGGCACAGGCTTTGTCGGGTGTTTACTCCGCGACCGGTCATTTCATTTGCCTGTAGCAACTAACTTCTCTTATGGTTGCCCTAAGCAACTTGATCACCGGGTCCGACGAGCCCACCGCCAGCGACCGACCTCCGGCCCACCAGACCGGGGGCGCCGCCGGGGCCAGCGCCACGTACGGGCCCGGCGCCACGCACGGGCCGCACCGCGGCGGATCACACACCCCATACCTCAAGCCCACCGAGCCCGGGCAGGCCGAGCCGGGCCTGTTCCGGCCCGTTCCGGTCGGGCGCCAGCAGCGCGCACGCCGGGCCGGCGCCCGGCGCGGCGCACGCCCCGGGGCACGCCCCGTAGGCACGGCGCCCCGGCAACGCAGCGAGCCACCGCCGAGCGCCGCCGAACAGGGCCGCGTCCGTCCGGCAGGCCCGGCGCGTGCCCGCCGCACACCCGCCACACCAGGAAGGAGCACCGATGGCGACGCAGGAGCAGTACCGCGAGTTGGCGCGGCAGTTGTCGGCCACCGCGGCCATCCAGCGCGACCTGGGCCGCGCCCTGCCCGCCGACTGCCCGCCGGCGTCGGCCATCGTGCTGATGGTCCTCAACCGGCACGGCGAGATGCGGATGAGCAAGCTCGCCGAGCTGCTGTCCATCGACATGTCCGTGACCAGCCGGCACGCGGCGCACGTCGCCGACCGGGGCTGGATCGACCGACAGCCCGACCCGCAGGACAAGCGGTCCCGGCTGCTGCGGATCAACGCGCGCGGCATGGCGCTGCTGGACGAGGTGGCCGACCGCTACACGGAGGTGCTCGCGCACTACCTGAGCGACTGGTCGGACGCGGACCTCGGGCAGCTCAACACGCTGCTGGCCCGGCTGCGGGGCAGCTTCGGCGACTGCCGGGCCCGCCCCTCGCCGTTCGCCGCCCCGCCGCCGCGCGCCCCGGCCGCGGACCTGGCGGCGGCGCCGGCCCCGACCCCCGCCGTCCCGGTCCCGGCCCCCGGCCCACGCCCCGATCCGGGCCCCGGCGGCGCGCCCGACCCGGGTCCGCCCCCGTCGGCGGACGACGACATCACCCGTACACCCGCGAAGCGATAGGCGAGAAGGAACTCAATGGCAACGACCACACCACCCGGTGTGCGGGGAGCGGAGCCCTCCGTGGGCGGGAAGCACGCCGCGGGCGCCTCCCACGCCTCCCCCGCCGGGCCCATGTCCCACCGGCAGATCCTGGAGGCGCTGTCCGGGCTGCTGCTCGGCATGTTCGTCGCGATCCTGTCGTCCACGATCGTCACCAACGCCCTGCCGCAGATCATCAGCGACCTGGGCGGCAGCCAGAGCTCGTACACCTGGGTGGTCACCGCGGCGCTGCTCGCGATGACCGCCTCCACCCCGCTGTGGGGCAAGCTCGCCGACCTGTTCAGCAAGAAGCTGCTGGTCCAGATGTCCCTGGTCATCTACATGGCCGGGTCGGTCATCGCCGGGCTCTCGCAGAACACGTCGATGCTGATCGCGTGCCGCGTGGTGCAGGGCATCGGCGTCGGCGGGCTCACCGCCCTCGCGCAGATCGTGATGGCCGCGATGATCTCGCCGCGCGAGCGCGGCCGGTACAGCGGCTACCTCGGCGCCACCTTCGCCGCCGCCACTGTCGGCGGCCCGCTGCTCGGCGGTGTGATCACCGACACGAGCTGGCTCGGCTGGCGCTGGTGCTTCTACGTCGGCGTGCCGTTCGCCATCGTCGCCCTGATCGTGCTCCAGAAGACGCTGAGCCTCCCGGTCGTCAAGCGCGACGTGAAGGTGGACTGGGCGGGCGCGTTCTTCATCAGCGCCGCCGTGTCGCTGCTGCTGATCTGGGTAACGCTGGCCGGTGACAACTACGACTGGATCTCCTGGCAGACCTACGCCATGGTCGGCGGTTCGGTCCTGCTCGGCCTGGTGTTCGTGTGGGTCGAGTCGCGGGCCGCGGAGCCGATCATTCCGATGCGGCTGTTCCGCAACGCGACGATCACCCTGGCCTCGGTCGCCAGCCTCTTCGTCGGCATCGTGATGTTCGCCGGCACGGTCTTCTTCAGCCAGTACTTCCAGTTGGCGCGCGGTGAGTCGCCAACGATGTCGGGCGTCATGACCATCCCGATGATCCTGGGCCTCGTGGTGTCGTCGACCGTCTCCGGGCAGGTCATCACCAAGACCGGCCGCTGGAAGGCGTGGCTGGTCAGCGGCGGCGTGCTGCTCACCGCCGGCATGGGGCTGCTGGGCACGCTGCGCTACGACACCGCGTACTGGCACATGTCGGTCTACATGGTCCTGATGGGCCTCGGCATCGGCATGATGATGCAGAACCTGGTGCTCTGCACGCAGAACCAGGTCGCTCCGAGCGACCTCGGCGCCGCCAGCTCCGTCGTCACCTTCTTCCGCTCGCTCGGCGGCGCGGTCGGCGTCTCCGCGCTCGGCGCGGTGCTCGCCCACCGGGTCACGCAGTACTCGAAGGACGGCTTCCGCGAACTCGCCGAGCAGGGCGGCCAGGTCCCGCCGTCCGCCGGCAGCGGCGGTGGCGGCATCCCCAAGCTGGACGAGCTCCCGCCGCCGGTGCGCACCGTCATCGAGAGCGCGTACGGGCACGGCGTGGGCGACATCTTCCTGTACGCGGCCCCGGCCGCCCTGCTGGCCTGCCTGGTGACGCTGTTCATCAAGGAGGTCGCCCTCCAGACGAGGGTCGCCGGCCACGACGCCGCGCCGACCGAGCCCCGGGTGGCCGCGGCCTCCGCGCCGCTCGCCAAGGACACCGACCCCGCGCCGGGCGCCTCCGCTGACCAGGAGGGTCGGGAAGACCGGGAGGGCCGGGAGGGCACCCTGGTGCTCGCCGCGGTCGGCGCCGCCGGCGCGCGGGCCGAGGAGGCGGGAGCCCCCACGGGCGCCGCCACGCCGAACGGCAGCGGCCCGGTGGCCCCGGGCCCCGACCAGGCGACGGTCGCGCTCGGCACGGCCGGCGTGCCGCAGCCGGCCGCCGTGGCCGAGGAGCAGCAGGCCGTGGCGCGGGCTGCGGCCGGCGAGGCCGGCGGCGGCGTGTCGATCCACGGGCGGATACGCGGCGGCGACGGCGCCGGAGTCCCCGGCTCCGCCGTCACGCTGATCTCCCAGGGCGGCGACCAGCTCGGCCGCGCCGTCGCGACACAGGACGGCTCGTACGCGCTCCAGGCGCCGGGCGCCGGCTCGTACGTGCTGATCGCGGCGGCCGACGGGCACCAGCCGCAGGCGGCCACCGTCGTCGTCGGGCAGCAGCCGCTCGCCCACGACGTGCTGCTCGCCGGCGTCAGCGGGCTGACCGGCGCGGTGCGCGGGGCCGCCGACGGGCTGCCGGTGGAGGCGGCCATGGTCGTGGTCGCCGACGCCAGGGGCGACGTGCTGGCCAGCGGGGCGACCGGCGCGCGGGGCGAGTTCGCCTTCACCGAGCTGGCCCCCGGCACCTTCACGCTCGCCGTCAACGCCCTCGGCTACCGGCCCGCCGCGCTGCCGGTCGAGGTCGGCTGCCAGGGCAACACCCGGGTCGAGGTCGAACTGCGCTCGGGCGCCCGGGTGCGGGGCACCGTACGGGCCGGCGCCGACGGCAGGCCGCTGGCGGACGCGCGGGTCACGCTGGTGGACGCGGCCGGGCAGGTCGTGGCCATCACCGGCACCGGCGACGACGGCGCGTACGCCTTCACCGACCTGGACGCCGGCGACTACACGGTCATCGCCAGCGGCTACCCGGCGGTGTCCACGGCGCTGCCGGTCTCCGGGCCCGGCGTCGACGACCACGACATCACCCTCGCCCACCCGGACGGCACCGACCGCCTGCGGGCGACGGGCGACGGCGACCCGACCGGTCGCTGACACGACCCCGGCCCCGGGCGCCCGCTGAGCGAACGATCCCCGCACCACGACGGGGGTCGAGCGAAGCGCCCGGAGCCGGAGCGGGGTCTGTGGAGGGCCCCGGGGCCTGGAGTGGGCCCACAGGGTCGCGGCGGCGGCGAGCGCACAGGCAGGGGACGGCCTGCTCGCCGCCGCCGTGACCGCACTCCACGCACGGGCGCACGCCGGCGGATCGACCGCCGGCCCGCCCGCGACAACGATCGATCCGGCACCCGCGACGGTGCCGCAACTCGGGAGCGGGAACGGCATGACGACCATGGGAGCGGGCCACGGCCGGGCGGGCGAGGGCGCGCACGGCACGCCAACGGAGGCCGGGGACGGCCACGCCGGCGCCGGCCCGGCGGCCGGCGCGGACGGCGCCCGGGGCGGGCTGCGCGCCCGGGTACGCACGCGCGACAACTGGGCCGTGCGACACGCCGTGCTGACCGTCACCGACATGGCGGGCCAGCAGGTGGCGCGGGCGGCGGCCGACGAGGAGGGCGTGGTGCGCACCGGCGAGCCGCTGCCGCCGGGCCCGTACACGGTGATCGCCACCGCCGTCGGCTACGCGCCGGCCGCCGCCACCGCCCTGGTCACGGCCGCCGGCCAGGCCGACGTCGGCACCCTGGTGCTGGCCCGGCAGGGCGGCGTGGAGCTGCCGCCGCCGGGCACCTGGTCGCTGGACCCGGTGCACTCCTCGGTTACGGCCATCGCCCAACACCTGGGCATCTCCAGCATCCGGGGCCGGTTCCTCGGCTTCGCCGGCCAGGTGGAGATCGCCGAGGACATCGAGCAGTCCCGCGTGACGGCGGTCATCGAGGCGGCCAGCATCGACAGCGGCAACGACATGCGCGACGGCCACCTGCGCTCGGCCGACTTCCTGGACGTGGCCCAGTTCCCCCAGATCACGTACGCCAGCACCGGGCTCACCCCGGTCGGCTCCGACCGCTGGACCGTGCACGGCGACCTGACGATGCGCGGCGTCGTACGGCGGGTAGACCTGGACCTCACGTACCTGGGCACCGGCCAGGACCCGTGGGGCGGGGTGCGCGCCGCGTACCGGGCGACGGCCGAGCTGCGCCGCGAGGACTTCGCCATGCACTACAACCAGGTGGTCGCGGCGGGCATCGCGGCCATCGGCACGACGCTGCGCGTCGAACTCGACATCCAGACCGTCCAGGGCGACCTGCCGCCGCAGACGGCGTAGCGCCCACCCCCTCCTGCCCAGCACCCGGCCCGGGCGCCCGCCGCGCATCCCCTACGGCGGGCGCCCGCGCGTGTTGTGGGCAGGGCGCGGGTCCGGCCGCCGGGACCGTACGAACGGCAGGTGGCCGCCCTACGCCTCGCGCGCCGCGTCGGCCGGGTGGCCCGCGCGCTCGCGCATGACCTCAAGGCCCGCGATGACCATCTCCAGGGCGAAGGCGAAGTCGCGCTCGCGCATCTCCTCCACCGTCGAGCCGCCCCGGGCGCGCATGATCCGGCTGGCATTGCCGAAGGACTCCTCAAGCTCGGGGTCGGCCTCGATGGTGTCCATGACGTGGAAGAAGTAGTCGTCCTGGCTGATGCCGGCCTCCCGGCAGCGCAGCGCGAAGCGGCCCTCGATCGTGCCGAAGCCGTAGACGAACTGGAAGACCACGCTCAGCGCGCCCGTCATGCCCTCGTCGGGCACGCCGCTGCGGCGGATGACCCGCTGCGCGGCCTCGGCGAAGGCCCGCGCGTTCGGGCCGATGTTCAGGTACTCGCCGACCAGCTGCGACACCCACGGGTGCTGGACGAGGATCTTCCGGTACTCGCTGGCGAGTTGGCGGAGCTGGTCGCGCCAGTCGACCAGGTGGCCCGCCTCGTCGACCTCGCCGTCGGCCGGCAGCCGCATCTCGCCGTTGACCTCGTCGAGGGCGAGTTCGAGCAGGTCGTTCTTGGTGGCCACGTACCAGTAGACGGACATGGCGGTGACCCCGAGTTCGGCCGCGAGCCGGCGCATGGAGAACCGGGCCATGCCCTCCGCGTCCAGCAGTCGCACCGTCGCCGCGATGATCTTCACCCGGTCCAGCCCGGCGGGCTGGTCGGCCTTCCGCTTCCCGCTCGACGGCCCGGCCAACCACACGCTGGGCCGTGGCCTGCTCGTGCCGCTGCCGGTTGCCATCCGCGCTCCTCCATCGATCGCCCGCCCGGTACCCGTACCCGATGCTATGCCGCGCCAGCCACCCCGTCGGCCTTCCGTACGGGCTCCGCCGTACGTTCCGCTCGCCACAGCAGCAGCGCCGCCAGCGCGCCCCCGAGGAACACCGCGCCCGCCCCGACCAGCTCGCTGGCCTGGATGCCGCTGGCGAACGCGTCGTGCACGGCGACCCGGTCGGACGCGGTGTCCACCCGCTCCAGCGCGGTCGGCAGCGAGCCGGCGCCGGCCGCGGCGGCGGGCAGCAGCGCGCCGAAGCGGGAGCCGAGGACCGCGCCGAGGGTGGCGACACCGAGGCCGTTGCCGAACTCGGTCAGCGTGCCGTTGACACCGGCCCCGACACCGGCCTTGGCCGGCGGGATGGCCGACATGATCGCGGTGGCCATGGCCGGCATCGCCACCGCCATCCCGGACCCCATCAGCACCAGGCCCGCCAGCACGCCGCCGTACCCGTCCCGGCCCAGCAGCCCGACGACCGCCAGGCCGCCGGCGATCATCGTCATGCCGGCCAGGATGGTGCTGGGCGTGCCGAACCGGGTCAGCAGCCGGGCGCCGACGCCGCTCAGGTTGAGCACCACGATCATCAGGGCCAGCGGCGCGGTGCGCAGGCCGGCGGCCAACGGTTCGTAGCCGAGGACCAGTTGCAGGTGCTGGGTGAGCAGGAACAGCGAGCCGCCCATGCCGAAGGCGATCAGGATGCCGCCGGCCACCGCCCCGACGAAGCGCCGGTCCTCGAAGAAGCTGAGGTCGAGCATCGGGTACGGGACGTGCCGCTCCCAGGCGGCGAAGGCGGCCAGCGCGATCAGCCCGACGGCCGCGGCGACCAGCACCCGGGCCGAGAGCCAGCCGTGCTCCGGCCCGGCGATGATCGCGAAGACGACGCCGCTCATGCCGACCGTGGACAGCAACGCGCCCGGCAGGTCGGGCCGCTCCCCGGCGCCGCTGCGCGACTCGGGCACCATGCGGACCACGGCGACCACCCCGATCAGCGCCACCGGCACGTTGATCAGGAAGATCGCGCCCCACCAGAAGTGGTTGAGCAACGAGCCGCCGATCAGCGGCCCGGCCGCGAACCCCAGCGAACCGACCGCGCCCCACAGCCCGATGGCCTTGGTGCGCTCGTCCTCGGCGAAGACCTGCACGACGACGGCCAGCGTGGTGGTCATCAGCAGCGCGCCACCCACGCCCATCCCGGCGCGGGCCGCGATCAACTGTCCGGGCGACTGCGCGTACGCGGCGGCCACCGAGCCGACACCGAACACCAGCAACCCGGTGACCAGCATCTTCTTACGGCCGTACCGGTCGGCCGCGCTGCCGGCGGTGAGCAGCAACCCGGACTGCACCAGCGCGTAGGCGTTGATCATCCACTGGACGTCGGCGGTGCTCGCGCCCATCTCGCGGGTGAGCGAGGGCACGGCGACGGTGAGGATGGTGTTGTCGAGCAACACGGTGAGCTGCGCGAGGCAGATGACGGCGAGGATCAGCCAGCGCTGCGGATGCCGCGCGGGCGCCTCGTCCGTACCGGCCGCCCCGCCGCCCCGGGACCCCGGCGGCTCGGCGCCGCTCGGGGAGGCGTCCGGCTCGGCGCCGCTCGGGGAGGTGTTCGCGGTGTCGGTGGGGGAGGTGCCCTGGGCGTCGGTGGGCGGCGCGGGCGCGGGCACGCCGCCGCGACGCGCGGCGGGGGTGTGCCGGGGGCCGCGCTCGGCGCCTTGGCGGGGGAGTCAGGGGCGTCCGCGTCGGGCGCCGCGCGGCCGGCGCGGAGCGGGGGGCCGTCGGCGGACGAGGGGCGATCGGGCGAGGGGGGAACGGCGGCCATGAGCACGTCCTTAAACGGTGTACGAACACAGCGACGTACACCGTATAGGAGTCCCCTCTACGCTGTATAGTCGGCGCGCTGCCGGGCCCAGGCCATCACCCCGGCGGGCCCAGGCCGTCGGGCCGTCGGACTCGGCCGGACCAGGCCGTCGGGCTCAGGCCGCCCGGTCCGGCCGGCTCGGACCGGCCCGGTGCCGGGCCCCCACCGCCTCACACCGGTTCGGGCGCGGCCTGCGACCTCGCACGCGACCCGCGCCGCGACGTCGCCTTCGGCGCGGGCGCCGGCTCCGGCGCCGCGTCGGCGGCCTTGATCAGGTAGCCCATGCCGCGCCGGGTGTGGATCATCGGCGACCGGCCGGCGTCGATCTTCCGCCGCAGATAGGAGATGTACAGCTCGACGACGTTGGGCCGGCCGCCGAAGTCGTAGCTCCACACCCGGTCCAGGATCTGCGCCTTGCTCAGCACCCGACGCGGGTTGCGCATCAGGAAGCGCAGCAACTCGTACTCGGTGGCCGTGAGCCGGATCGGCATGCCGCCACGCACGACCTCCTGGCTGTCCTCGTTCAACGTCAGGTCGCCGACGGTGAGCACCGACCCCGCGCGCGTGGTCGGTGCCGCCGAGCGCCGCAGCAACCCGCGCAGCCCCGCGATGACCTCCTCGACCCCGAACGGCTTGGTGACGTACGCGTCGCTGCCCGCCGTCAGCCCCACGGCCCGCTCCCGCGCGGCCTCCCGCGAGGCCAGGAACAGCACCGGCACGCCGGGCACTTCGCGGCGCAGCCCGGCCAGCGCGGAGCGGGCGTCGGCGTCCGGCAGCGAGAGGTCCAGGACGGCGGCGTCGGGCCGGAAGGCGCGGGCCGCCCCCGCGACCCCGCCGCCCCCGCCCGCCGTGCGCACGTCCCAGCGCTCGGACCGGAGCGCCATCGACAGCAACTCGGCGAGCGGTGCCTCATCTTCGACTACGAGGACCCGTACGGGGCTGCCGTCGGGTCGCGTCAGCTCGGTGTGCCCGGTGGGCGATGACGTGGCCATGGCGCAAGCGTGGAGCGGCAGCGTGAGAAGGACCTTGCGGCTTTCTGTGAATCGGCTGAGAAACGGGGCCGCGCGGGCCGGGGGCCGGGCGGACCGGGGCCGGCGGACCGACCGGTTCCGGCGGGCCGACCGGACCCACGGGCCCGGCGGGTTCCGCCGGGTCCAACCGGGCGCGGCCGAGGGGACGTCGCAGCTCAGGCCATGCTCACCCGGTGGGACGAAAACCCGGCATGGCCGGAATACGCGCGTGACCGGGCCCGCTGTACCCGGCATGGCACTTCATGAACGTCTTGGCCGGGTCGGTGTGTGGAGCCTGGGCCTGCGCGCGGACGACCCGGCGCGCGAAGCGGAGTTGGGCGAGGCAGCGGCGGAGCTGGAGGAGTTGGGGTACGGGACGCTGTGGATCGGCGGCAGCCCGTCGGTCGACCAGGCGGTCCCACTACTGGCCAGCACGGAGCGGGTCACCGTCGGCACCAGCATCCTCAGCATCTGGGACCACGCCGCGGCGGACGTCGCCGCCCGCCACGCGGAGGTCAACGCCGCGTACGGGGGCCGGTTCCTGCTCGGCCTCGGCGTGAGCCACGACGAGATCGCCCAGAAGAACGACCACCCGCTGGCGAACCGCCCGTACTCGGCGCTCAAGGAGTACCTGACCGCCCTGGACACCGCCCCGACGCCGGTCCCCCGGGACCAGCGGGCGCTGGCCGCGCTCGGCCCCAAGATGCTCGAACTCTCCCGCGACCGCGCGCTCGGCGCCCTCCCGTACCTGGTCACGCCCGAGCACGTGGCCCAGGCCCGCGCCACGCTCGGCCCCGACGCGGTGCTGGCCCCCGAGTTCAAGGTGGTCCTGGACCCGGACCCGGAGCGGGCCCGCGCCGTCGCCCGCACCTACCTGTCGTTCTACCTGCGCCTGGCCAACTACGCGAAGAACCTGCTGCGACTCGGCTTCACCGAGGACGACCTGGCGGACGGCGGCAGCGACCGCCTCCTGGACGCCATCTTCGCCATCGGCAGCCCGGAGGCCGCCCGCGAGCGGGCCGACGAGTTCCGCGCGGCCGGCGCCGACCACCTGGCCGTACAGGTGGTGACCGGGCAGGAACGGGAGCAGCCGGTGCGACTCCCGCGCGCCGAGTGGCGCACCCTGGCCGAGGCCCTGCCGCTCACCGACTGACGCCCGCGAAGGCCGCGAAGCCGGCCCGCAGAGAGCGGTACGGGACGGGTGCCCCTGCCCCATCGACTCGACGGAAAGGGTGACTCCGTTGTCCACAGGACAGGAGTTGTCCACAGGGCGATCTCCCGCCCCGTCCGCTCCGGCGCCTCGTCCCGTACCGTCGGCACATGAGGATTCTCGCGATCTCCGGCAGTCTGCGCGCCACATCGTCCAACGGGGCGGTCCTGGAAACCGCGCTGGAAACCCTTGACCGCTCGACATGGACCGTGACGTACGGCGAGATCGGCACGCTCCCGCACTTCAACCAGGACCTCGACGGCGAGGACGCGATACCGCACCCCTCGGTGGCCGCGCTGCGCTCGGCCGTGGCCGAGGCGGACGCGCTGCTGTTCGTGAGCCCGGAGTACGCGCACGGCGTGCCCGGCACGCTCAAGAACGCCATCGACTGGCTGGTCAGCACCGGAGAACTCGGCGGCAAGCCCACGGCCGTCATCACCGCGTCCCCGCACCCGGCCGGCGGCGAGTTCGCCTACGACCAACTGCGCGAGACCCTCGGCATGTTGCACGCCCAGCTCGTCGACGACGCCTGTCTGCGCATCCCGGTGGTCGGCACGAAGCTGGACCGCGAGACGGGCCGCGTCCGGGACGAGGCCACCCGCGCCGAGTTGACCTCGGCCTTGTCCGCCCTGACGAAGTCGGCCCAGGGCTGACCGTCCCACACGGCCCGGCACGAGCGCACCGCCACGCCCACGCCCACCCCACCCCGCTCCCGTCGCCCGTCACCCACCGCCCGCCCACCGCTCACCACCGCCCGCCGACCGCCCCGAAACGAGCCCGATCGCATGAGCGCCCTGCGCACGATCCACGACGTACCCGTCTTCGTCCTGCCCGCCGACGGCGAGCCCCTGGCCACCGAGCAGGACGCCCTCGACCTCATCGGCAACGCCTCGTACCAGGGCGCGCGGTGGGTCGTCGTCCCCGCGGACCGGCTCGCCCCCGCGTTCTACGAGCTGCGCACCAGGCTCGCCGGCGACATCGTCCAGAAGTTCGTCAACTACCGCGTGGGCCTGGCCGTGGTCGGCGACATATCCGCCCAGACAGCGGCCAGTTCGTCCCTGCGGGACTTCGTCCGGGAGTGCAACCGGGGTCGCCAGACCTGGTTCGTCGCCGACGAGGACGAGCTGCGCGAGCGCCTTGCCGGTTAGCCCACGGCGGCTGCCGCTCCCTCACGGCGCGGCGTCGGGCCGCCCGATCCCCCACAGCCGGGCGGCGTTGTCGTAACAGACCGCGCGCAGCCACGCCGCGTCCTGGTCGAGCCGGGTGAGGACGTCCAGGGCGTGGTGGTAGCCGTACGGGATGTTGGGGAAGTCGCTACCGAAGAGGACGCGGTCCCCGAGTGTCCCGAGCCGCGCCCGCTCCGCGCGCGGGAACGGTACGAACTCCTCGGTGAAGTCGGTGAACGCCATTGTCGTGTCGAGGTACACGCCGGGGTACCGCTCGGCCAGGTCGAAGAACTCCGTGTACTCCGGCATCCCCAGGTGCGCGACGATCAGCCGCAGCCGTGGATGCCGGGCGAGCACTGTCCCGATCGGCCCGGGCCCGGTGAACGCTCCCGGCGCCGGCCCCGACCCGCAGTGCGTCACGACCGGCACCCCGGCCTCGGCGATGGCGCCCCACACCGGATCGAGCAACGGATCGGCCGGGTCGTACGCGCCCACCTGCACATGCGCCTTGAACACCCGCGCGCCACCCGCCAACGCCTCCACCACGTACCCGGCGGCCTCCGGCTCGGGATAGAAGGTGGCCGTCCGCAGACAGTCGGGCGTGCGGGCGGCGAACTCGGCGGCCCAGCCGTTGAGCCAGGCGGCCATGCCGGGCTTGTGCGGATAGACCATGGACGTGAACGCCCGCACGCCGAACCCTCGCAGCGTGGCCAGCCGTTCGTCCTCTTCCTGCCGGTAGGTGATCGGCCAGGGGCGACCGAGCAGCGGCCCGGCGGAGTCGAAGTACGCCCAGACCTTGGCGAGCACCCGCTCGGGCATGAAGTGCGTGTGTACGTCGATCAGCCCCGGCAACCCCAGCTCGCCCCAGAACCCGACGACCCGCTCCCGCTCGCCCCCTGCAAGATCCATGACAGCAACCGTGCCAGACCCACCAACCGACCACCAGAGACGACTCCGGGCACCCGCGCCAACCCAGAAAACGACCGAGGGCCCGGCACCTGGTGCCGGACCCTCGATCTTTCAGTAGCGGGGACAGGATTTGAACCTGCGACCTCTGGGTTATGAGCCCAGCGAGCTACCGAGCTGCTCCACCCCGCGTCGATGAATGCAACCTTACGGCAATCTCCCCACAGAGGGAAATCGATTCTCCGACGCAGGTCAGAGCCTCCCCGCGAGCCTGCCCCCGCGCCTGCGAACCGCCGAGAGCCAGCCCACTTCGCACACCGCGACCCCAGCGGTGACACAACACACCACAACGCCTACGCCCCACGACCACGTACGGCATCCACCCGCATCCACCCGATACCGGGCCCCTCGGCCCGCCTCCCTCACATCCCGCCTCGCACACCCCACAGCCCCCTCACACACCCGACGCGCGACCGGCCCGCCCCGCCAACCACGCACTTCCCACATTCGAGGCGCCACCACGAAACAGGCAGAATATTCGCCCCACCCCACAGAGCCCGAAAGACCTAGATAAAACCCAGCAGAAAAGGAAACGACGCGACGACCTCCGAACCGCTTCGCGCCCGTATAACGGCACGCGAAAGGCTCAAAGGCCGCCGCGACACAGCAGGAATCAAGAGTCTTCGCACCACAGTGGGGAGCGACGACGCCTCAAAAACCCGCCGACATCACCTCACGCGTCGACGTCAGCCGATTGCCGGCTCAATCTTGCCGTGCGCATTGGCGGGCATGAACTTCTTGTTGCCCGCGTAATGCACCTGGTAGCCGGAGCCGACGGCGTTGACCCAGGTCAGCGGGTCCAGGATGTTCGACCCGCTGTCGAGGTTCGCGACACCCGTCGAGTCGGTCACCGCGGTGCCGAACTGACGGCCGTTAGCCAGCGTGAACGAGATCGGCTGGTTGGCGATCGGCTGCCCGTCACCATCCAGGAGAGTCGCGCTCATCTGGGCCTGAGCCTGCCCGAGCACCGTGCCCTTGACCGTGGAAGCAGTCAGCTTCGGGTACGTCTTCTCATCGCTGGGCTGCGGCTGCGGCGGGTAGTAGTAACCCCCGCCCTGCTGCGGCGGCGGCTGGGGCGGGTAGTACCCGGGCGGCGGGGGCGGAGGGTAGTACCCCGGCGGCGGGTAATACCCGACGGGCTGCTGCTGAGGCGGGTAGTACCCGGGCGGCGGCGGGGGCGGGTAGCCCTGCTGCGGGTAAGGGTGCGTCAACGAAACTCCTTAACGAGTATCGAAGCGGAGGCGTTTATCGCCTTGCGGGTTCAGCCTGGCATCCGATCCGTTAATACAGGAATAGCAGAACAGACATATTCACCCGCACGGTGCACGCACCATCACGACATTGACGGGCGCCACGCGAAATCCACAATCCCGTTAATCGCCGGCCAATACGACGCTACCCCGAAAGAGAAGGGGCTGCTCCCCGTTCAGCAAAAAGCATTTTCCTTGCAGCGAGACGCCAAAAGTGGACGCTTCCGCGCGCACCCCACCCGCCGGCCATCTCGCCCTACCGAACCACCCTGCACAGCAGACGCGTTGGCCTCCCTCGGCACATCGGAGAACGTCTGGCGTCGAGCGGACCACTGACCACCACTCGCCCGCGGCGGAGTTCGACGGTCAGTCCCGCGCGAACCGTCGAAGTCGCGACCGTCCCTCTGCCGTCCGGCTCAGGGGGCGGAGAGCCCGACGTCGTCGGCCTCCCCGCCATCCCCGCTTGGCGCCCCGACGCCCACGGCACCACCCAGCCAACCGAACCGTCTGTCCGCCTGACGCCCCGCCCCGCATCCCGCTACGCTGCCGGTCCCCCCACACGTCATACACAACCTTCATACCCGGGGGACCTCTTGAACGACTTCTCGCAGCAACCAACCAGCCCCCGCTGGGCCCCCAGCCTCCGCCCCCGCCACGCGGGACTCGCAGGCGGAAGGCCCTCATCGCCGCCGCTGTCACGTTCGCCGCGCTCCTGACCATCGGCGTGGTCGGCGCCATTGCTGGCGACGACGACGAAGGCGACGGCAAGACCGCCGACCGAGCAGCCGCCTCCAGGACGCCGACACCCGAGCCGTCGCGAACACCGACCCCCGACACGACACCCGCGACACCCGCCACACCGAAGCCCGCCCCGGAGGACGCCACCCCCAGCGAGAAGCCCACCCCCGAGCCAACCCGCGACAACACCGAGAAAACGAAGACGGCCCTGCTCCCGGACTTCGTCGGCAGACAACTCCAAGCCGCGCAGGACGCCGCCCAGGAAGCCGGCTTCTACAACCTGACCTCGCACGACGTGACGGGCGAGAACCGCTTCCAGGTCTACGACCGGAACTGGCACATCTGCTCACAAACACCCAACCCCGGGGCGCACGCCCCTGACAGCAAGGTGGACTTCGGCGTCGTCAAGAACAACGAGACGTGCCCCTGACGCGGACGACGCGCACACCCCCCGTCCCGATCGCGTCGGCCCCAGCAGCCCCCAGCGATGAGGCTGCCCGACCGATCGGGCGCCCGGGCACCCGTGACACGGAGACCGTTCACCGCGGGCAGGTCAGGCTCGTGATCCAGACGGGCGTGGTGGCCATGGACGAAAACTTCGAACCGTAGCCGCGCCGATTGACAAGAGATGGCGGCGGACGGGCCGCATGGATGATGCTCACCCTTCCGCTGGAGCCAAGCAAGGAAGCGGTGAGAAGGCGCCCCAGTCACCACATCGGAAATTCCTTTCTTTACAGAAGGTCGCGGGCAAGCTTGAATTCTGGAATGCCCCGAAGGGCATATGCAGGTACGGAAAACTGGACATTTCGAAGAACCTTGTTTCCAGACCAAGGGCTTCCGGCCGTGCCCGCATTTCCACCGCGAAGGAATTCCATGTGAACCACAAGACCGTACGCATCTCCACGCTCGTTGCCGTTACCGCCACAGCGGTGGCCGTGGTAGCGCCTATGGCATCCGCCACCGCAAGGGAGCACACTGCCGAGGCCCATTACACGCAGCAAACCCGGCAGGTGGCGGATGCGCAGGATCAGATCGACCTCCTCGCCGCTATCAAGGAGGCCGGCTTTGACGAGCGACTCCTGGCGCTGCCGTCGAGCCCGTCTCCGTGGCAAGTTGCCGAAGCCCTCTACCCGGGCAACGCCGACGCGCAGCGAGCGGCGCTGCCACTCCTGATCGCCTCGGCCTCCGACTCCGTTCTGACGGGACTCGAAGATCTGGAATCGAGGGGGCTGAAGGACTGGTGGAACAAGGGCAAGCGCGTAGCAGCCTGCGTCGGCGCTGTTGGTACTTCGTGGCGGGCAACGGCCTCCTGGTCTCCAAGGCGACCAAGTTCGGCGGGGTCGTCAAGGGTGCGAGGTTGATCGCGCAGGCCGGTAACCGCGAGGAGCGGCTGAAGCTGGCCATCGCCATCTTCGGCAACGTGAGCGGCGTCGCCGGCCTGGCAAAGGCTTGCGGTGGCTGATCCGCCCCAGAAGGAAGCGCAGCATGCAGAACGTGTTCATGGGGGCGTTCGTCCTCGCCGTGGTCGTGGAGACCGTCATCTTGTGCCTGTTCCTCGGCCAGCTCTGGCGCTTTCTCAAACGTGATGGGCCAGAGCCGACCGCACTGAGGGGAATCGATGTCCTCGCGGGGGCCGCGGTGTTCGGCGCGGCCTCAACCACCCTCCAGCTAGTGGCCTCCACCTGGAGCGAGGTGAGCTGGGCGGACACTCTGTTGTTCGCCTCCGTGTTCGGCATCGCCACCGCCGGGTGCGTGCAGGCAGCACGGCGGGCTGGGCATGTCACGGTGCAGTACCTACTGCTCGCCGTACCGCTCGGCTTCGGAACTGTCGCGGGAACATCCGGAACTACCTTGTGATTTCCCCAGTGAGGCGCTGCGACTCGGGAAACACCCCCCTTTCCGAGCCACGGCGCCACTCTCACGACTCGCATGGCCGTCAACCCAAGGCGTGGCAACAATGAAGCGCCTAGTACGTACGGCAGTCCCACCAGTCAAGTCATACACCCCGCCGTGCACGAATTCCGCTGTGCTCCCCATACCGGCTCTGCAAGGAATTTCCGATGCGGCGGTTGGGTCAGCCTTTCACCATCTTCTCGCCCGATGAATTGGCCGGTTTATGATGGCGTCGGAGGTCTGGTTATGCGCGTGGAACAGTTGGAGTACCTGGCGGCGGTGACGCGGTTGGGGTCCTTGCGCCGCGCCTCGGAAGAACTGCACTTATCGCAGCCAGCGCTGAGCGAGACACTGCGCAACCTGGAGCGGGAACTGGGAGTGCAACTGCTGGAGCGCAAGCGTTCCGGCGCGAAAATCAGCGATGAAGGACGCGAACTCCTGCCACACATCGCGGAAGTGCTGAACGCCGTCGACCAGTTGCGCCAAGCAGCCGACGAACAGCACCACATCAGCCGCAGGTTGCGCCTGGGTACGGTCAACGCGGCCACGGTCACACTCCTCGCACCGGCCATCCGCGAGTTCCGCGCCACCCACCCTTCGACGCCCGTTGAAGTGATCGCCGGAGGGCGGGACGCCATACAGCAGCGCCTCGCAGAGGGCAGTTTCGATCTCGGCTTGATCAGCTACCTCCATGACGACAAGCCGCCCCCGACTCTGCAAGCCACCGAACTGCTTCGCGGACGCCCGGTCGTCTGCGTGCGCCCGGACAGCGCGTTGGCGGCGCTCACCAGGGTCACCGTCACCGACCTACTGACCGAGCCGCTGATCATGATGCGGTCCGGCTACGCCATGCACCGCTTCGTACACCGGCTTCTCAGCGGCACGCCCCCGAGCCTGTCGTACGCGGCCGAGGGCGCCGAGATGTGCAAGTTGATGGTGGCCGAGGGGCTGGGGGCTACCGTGCTGCCCGACTACAGCGTCCTCGACGACCCGCTGGTACGCGGCGGCGCGATCAGCCACCGCCCTCTGGCGGACGACACAACCGAACTCCGCGTGATGATCCACCGGCGTCACACACACCCAGCGCCCAAGACAGAGCAGGATCTGCACGCCATACTCGTGCGCCGGGCCGCGGAACGGCGTACCAGGCGACCTACCGACAAAGGGCTCTGCTGAGGTCGCGAGAGGCTGCCGTCAACAGGCGGCAGCGGCCCACGCTGGGCGGATCGTCGCTCGGCGCACCCCACCCAGCCCCGCCTGACACGCCTGGGGCCAGGTTGCCGCGCTGGAGCTGCGCGGTGGCGAGGCAGAAGCCGCAGGGATGCGCGGCTCCGCCGACTGTCGGCGGGCTCACGGCGAAGTGTCTCTCGACGATCTTCAAACCGTAGACACGCGGAACAACACACAACAACAAGAGGGGCCCCGATTCGGGGCCCCTCATCTGCGCGCTCGGCAGGATTCGAACCTGCAACCTCTTGATCCGTAGGCAACTCGACCACCGTGCTATCTCACTGCTGGTAGGGCGTTGACCTGCGGCGGAGGGACCGTTCACGTTCGTGGTTGTTCGCCGGTGTGCGCTGTGGTTGTCACGCAGTTAGACACTCAGAATGCCCTTGCTGGCTACGGCGGCGCGGCCGGACGTTCGGCCCCGATGGTGGTGAGCAGAGCGGAGCGCCCACGACGGGCTGAGCCACCGCGCGGCAGCAGTTGCCCCCCATCGGCCCGGGCCTGGCGGGTGGTCTGCTCACGCTGCGGTATCCGTGACGGCGGCAGTACGGCGCCCCGCCCTCGATGACCGTGTGCCGGCCGATCGCGAACCCACGGTGCCACCCCTTCGCCGCTTGCCTGATCTCCCCTTGCCATGGTCGCCGCCGCAGTCGGGAGCGCGCGTGCCACGTAAACCCCTCACCGTTTCCGGCCTTCCCCTCACCACCACGCGCCTTCATCACCTTCGCGCGTCTTCTGGGCCTGGCTGCTGGGCTGTCGGCGACGGGTTGGCGCTGTGGCTTCGCGCCCGCGGCTTGGCTGCCTTGCCGGGGTCGGCTTGGTGTGGACTGCTGGTGGGGCCTGTGGGAGCGGCCCCAGGGTGGTGGACTGCCCGGGGTGGTGGGTGATTCAGCTCTCGGAGTCCGGCGTACGGGCTTGGGCGGGGCAAAGCGTGTAGCGGGGCACCCCGGGGCCTTCTTGCCGGGCGCGGGGCCGTGCGGCGGGCGCCGAAGGCGTAGAGCCGCACGAGCCCCGGGCGGCCCGCAGTGCGGGCCGACTGGGTGTGTCCCGTAGCGGTGCTGGGGACCCCAGCATTGCCCAGCCGCGCCGGGTGCCCGAAGGGCAAGAGCAGCCCACAGGCCCCGGGCGAGGCAGCACCCGCCCCAAGGGGACGCTCCCACGGGGCCCCGGGCCCGCGAGGATGACACGGGCGCCCGGGTCACGGCCTGGGCCTGCTCGCCCGCACACGCGCTCCGGCCATCGACGCTCGACCACACCGCCCGCACACCCCCAAGGCCACCGGGTCGAAGCAGCAGCAGCGCCCCGCCTGCGGCGGCTTCCACGCGCGCCCCTCCCCCTCCCCGCCCGGAACGGGCGGGCTTGATGAGGTAGAGAAATCTGTAACAGCTACGCCGTGACCGGGTCGTCCTCATCGGTGATCCGGAATTCATAGTTCAACGAGTAGCGGTCCCCGGGGATCACAATGTCTGCTGTCTCAACCACGCGCTCGTCGGTGCGGAAGGTTCGCCGGATACAGAAGACGTGCACCCCTGGGTCAACCCGCAGCAGATGCGCTTCGTGCGACCTGGGGGGCCTGACCTCAACCTCTTCCGAAACCTTGGTCACCTCAACGCCGATGGCATCCATGCGGTTGATGACGCCCGCGTTGGCGTATTGCCCCTCTTCTGGGAACTCGATAGCCGTTCCACCCGTAACCTCCAGCGGCTCGTAGGAGACTGACGACTGAATCGGCTCACCGTCCGCCTTGAATACGTACTCGGTCTTCATGACCTCGCTGCCGGGCTCAACGCCGAGGCGCCTAGCCACCGCTGACGTAGCAGCCACGCGCACGCTAGTAGCCTCGACATTCGGGTCGCGCCCCGCAGCGATGGCGTCGCTCGCGAACTCCCCCAGCTTCTTCTGTCGCCGGTAGCGTCGCGGCTTGCGTTCAAGTTTCCGCTGCTCGCGGACATACGTCCCCGATCCACGGCGCTTATCGATCAACCCGGCGTGGGCGAGCTGCTCCAGAGCCTTTCGAGCCGTTTCACGGGCGACGCCGTATCGCTCGATCAGCACGTTCTCCCCTGGGACCCGTGCGCCCGGCTCCAGCTCGCCCGCCTCGATGGCGCGCTCCAGGGCCGCGCTGATCTGAGCATACAGGGGGCGGTTGTCATCGTCAGCTAGGTCGGGGAGGTGGTTCATGCCTCCATGCTCTCAGCCCCTCTCTGGAGAACCAACGCCCAGCAGCGTTGACTTCTCCGGAGAACTACCCCATCCTGAAGATGCAAGTTCTCCGGAGAACTTCGGAGAACGCAAAAGGCGCGGCGTCCGCCTGCCAGCAAGCCGCCGCGCCCAACCCCTCAGAAAGGGTGTCTTCAGTATGCCGTCGTTCAAGATCGATCTTTCGACTGCCGTGGTATTCGTGGCGACTGCGCCCGAGCCGAAGTTGGTGAACAAGAAGACCGGGGAGCGGGCCGTGGACCGGGAGACCGGTGCGGGTTTGTCCACGGTGGGCCTGCTGGTCTCGGACGAGGGTGACGGGAACCTGCTTCAGGTCACCGTTCCGGAGACGGGTATCCCGTCCGGGCTCACGCCGGGGATGCCGGTGTCGGTGACGGGCCTTAAGGCGCGGGACTGGGAGTCGGAGTTCAACGGGCAGAAGCGGCACGGCATCGCGTTTCGCGCGGTTGCCATCACGCCGGGGGTCTGAGTCGTGGACTTGTCCCTGTTGGAGGTGGGCGGCCCGGTGGCCGCTGGTGCTGGCGGGCTGGTCTACGCCCGGGTACGTGCGCCGGGTGTGTACTGGGCCCTGGTGGGCTTGCCTGTGACGCGGGTGCGGTTCGCGGCTACGTATCGCACCACGATGGAGGTGTGCGGGCTGACGGTGACGCCCGCGCGGTGGCGCTCGGCTGTGGCTCGTACGGTCGCTCGTCGTGAGGTGCGTCCGGCGGTGCCTCGGGTGCGGCGGGTGCGTCCCACGGCTACGGGTCTGGTGGCCACGCTGCGGCTTCCGGCCGGTATGGAGCCTGCGGATATGGCCGCCGCCTCGAACCGGCTTCGCCACGCCTGGGGCGTGCACGCGGTGCGGGTGGTCGAGACGAAGCCGGGCACCGTTGAGCTGCGAATGACGGGTTTCGATGTGCTCAGGCGTCCGCGTCTGCCGCGTCGGGCTCCGCGTGGTCTGCTGGTGGTGCCGGTCGCGGTGCGCGGGGACGGCTCGGCTTTCGTCCGCGACTTCCGCAAGATCCCCCACAACCTCACCCTCGGTGCCACGGAGTCGGGGAAGTCCATGCTCCAACGCAACCTGGTGGCCGGCTTGGCGCCGCAACGGGTGGCGTTGGTGGGCATCGACTGCAAGCGCGGGGTGGAGCACACGGCGTACGCGCCGCGTCTATCCGCTTTGGCTACCGATCCTGAGCAGGCTGCCGCGCTCCTGGAAGCGCTGGTTGCGGAGATGGGTGACCGTTTTGACCTCCTCAAGGCTCACCAGGGCGTGAACGCGGCGGTGCCGGATGCGGAGATCACCTCCGACATCTGGGGCTTGCCGGCTGAGGTGCGCCCGGTGCCGATCGTCGTCCTGGTCGATGAGGTGGCCGAGTTGTTCATGGTCGCGTCGAAGTCGGATGAGGAACGGCGGGATCAGATGGTCACGCACCTGATCCGGTTGGCGCAGATGGCGCGTGCGGTCGGTATCTACCTGGAGATCTCCGGCCAGCGCTTCGGCTCGGAACTAGGCAAGGGCGCCACGATGCTCCGGGCCCAGTTGACCGGCCGTATCTGCCACCGCGTCAACGACGAGTCGTCCGCGAAGATGGCCTTGGGTGACATCGCTCCGGAGGCGGTGGGCGTCGCGTGCGCGATCGCTCCGGACATGCCGGGTCTGGCCGTGGCCGGGGACTCCTCCGGGGGCTGGTCGCAGATCCGCACCCCGAAGATGAGCCCGCGTGAGGCTGCCGCGCTGTGCCGTGACTACGCGCACCTCACCCCGGCTATCGCCTCGCTGGCCGCGTTCCGCCCGGCACTGATCCCGGTGGCCTCCGAGCAGGCGACCGACTAGTTCCCCCTCGCTTTCCACGGTCGGCGCGACCGCCTTCGCGCCAGGTCCCTACCCCGTCCATGCCAAAAGCGACAGGAGATTCGAGATGGCACGTAAGAGTGAGAACGCCGCAGACGACAAGAAGCGGACCAATAAGCTGATCCACGCGGCGATGGCCGCCCCCTACCAGAGTGGCTACCAGTCCACCGACGACGGCGAGTTCATCAGCCTTGTCGCCAACGGATGCGCGGCGAGCTTGGACGGCGGCGAGTACCCCCCGCGTGGACACGGCTACCCCAGCAAGGAGGGGTGACCGTGGTCTCCCGCCAGCCCTCGCGGAGCAAGCAAGCCGCGTCGCGCGTCACATGCAGGATGTGCGGGGGCAGCGGCGAAGTCGCCATCGAGGTTCGCGTGGGGCGCGGGCGCCGTAAGACCGGCCAACACCAGCTCGCTCTGTGCCCGGACTGCTTGGGCGGCGGGCAGTGACCAAGTCCCGTCCGCGCCTGGACCCCGTGCTGATCCAAGCCGTCATCGCTGGCGCGCTCTCCTTCGCGCACCTGCATGACCTGGCGGAAGCGGCCGGGCAGCACGGGTGGAAAGCCTGGGCCTACCCGGTCTCCGTGGACCTGCTGTTGGTGGCCGCGTGGCGTCGGTTGCGGTCGGTCTCGGGGCGGGCGAAGACGGTGGGCTGGTGCTGGTTCCTGATCGCGCTGGCCGCGTCCCTGGGGGCCAACATCGCCACCGCTGGCCTGCTCGACCTGGGCAACGTGCCGGCGTGGTTGCGGGTGATGGTCGCGGGGTGGCCAGCGGTCGCCTTCTTCGGCGGCACCCTCCTGGCCCACACCCCGTCACCGGCCCCGGCGAGCACCCACGAGGTACCCACGGTGCCCGATGTGGCATCGGAGCCCGCGCCGGTCCTCGACGCGCCGGCCCCGGGGCCTGCGGCACAACTCCCCGCGGCTTCCGCCGAATCCTCGCCTGTCAAGCCCACGCCTGATCCCGCGCCTGAACCCGTGGCCGCTGAGTCGTTGCCCGCTGGTGTGCCGGTCGCGCTGGTGGACCACGCCCGCAAGGTCGCCGACGCGCACCAGGCCCGTACCGGCTCTCCGATCGACACCGACACCCTTCGCGCTCGCCTTGGTGTCCCCGCGCCGATGGCCACCGCCATCGCTGCCCAACTCTGAAAGGACACGCACCTGATGCCGCGTCCGAACCGCTTCCGCGACGTGGTCCGCATCGGCCCCGTTCAGGTCGGCACCTACTACGACGGCCGTGGCCGCGACAGGCACACCGCCGCGTGCACCGCCCCGCGTTGCGGCTTCTCCGCCGAGTACGACAGCCGCGCCGCCGCCGAACTCGCCGCCCGCACCCACCACTGCACCTGACACCACCAAGGAGGTGAACTCCCGTGCGCCACCCCGACGCGCAGTTGCGAGCCGGCCACCGGCCCGCGCACCTGATCCCGCCCGGCACCCACCCCGGCACCGTGACGATCGTCCAGGCCCCGGCCCGCTCCTACGCCGGCCCGATCCTGCTCACGATCACGATCACGCTCGGCACCTCGCTGGTGATCGTCATTCTCGCGATCACCTTCCAGCTCGCCGTGGCCGCCGCCGCTGCCGCGCTCCCCACCATCGGCGGTACCGCCATCACCATCAAGCTCACCAAAACCCGAAAGGGGGCCTGACATGGGCCTGTTCAGTAAGCGTCCCCACCCCGACCAGGACCAGCACATCGAGGAGGTCGAGGAGGTCAAGCGTCGCGGCGGGCAGCTCCGTAGGGAGATCTACGCCCGGATCGAGGACGGCACCGCCACCAAGGACGACAAGCGCATCTGGAACGCCGGCCGCAAGCGCTCCGGCCGCATCAAGTAACCGCCGTCCCAAACGACCCCACCCATCCAGAACCAACGGACCCGAAAAGGGGGCCTGACATGGGCCTGTTCAGCCGTAAGAACGACGAGAAGCCCGCCAACCCCGCCATGGCGGAACTGGGCCGGGAGTTCGCCAACGCCAAGCGCCACGGCGACCGCAAAGCCATGAAGAAGATTGCCCGCCAGGCCAGCGACAGCTTCATCAACGACGAGGACGTGGCCTCGTTCCAGCAGGGCCAGGAGGCGTACAACGCCATCCCGCCCGGCTACTCCAAGCCCCGCCGCAACCGCCGCCGCTAACAGCCCCCGGGGCGGCTCTCTCGCCAAAGACCGCCGCCCCGGGCGCCTCCACCCACTTCCAGACCCACCGGCCCGAAAGGGGAATCACCATCATGCATCACAACGACCCGTTCGCTGCCCGTATCTGCCCGCACTGCGACGGCTACGCCACCGTGGCTATCGACTGCGGAACCCGCGACCGCGCCGGGCAGCGCGTCACGGCCCTCGTTGACTGCCCCGCCTGCTGGGGCTGGGGCATCTACCCCCGCATGCCGCGCCACCACACGCCGGCCGCGAAGTGATCGCCATGGCCAACCTGACCCCGAACCCGAACGTGCCGGGTGTGCACGTGAGCAAGCCGTCCCCCAACGCCCCGGCCACCGGCTCCGCTGTCTGCCACTGCGGCGCCCGCGCCACCGCCACCGGTGACGACCAGGTTCGTGCCCTGGTCGAGGGCTACACCAAGCACCACGGCCCCGCCCACCACAAGGGGGCCACCACATGACCCACCCCGCCACCACGGCGGGCCTGGACCCGATCACCCTGGGCGACGCGCTCAGGGTGACCGGGTCCCCCGGCTTCGACCGCTGGCAAGACCAGATCCGCCGCAACGGCGGTTGCTCCGACCCCATCCACCTGACCGGCTCCACCGTCACCCGCGACAAGATCACCGGGGAGGTGCTCCACTCCTACAGCACCGAGGGTGAACCGGGCGGACGCTTACGGTTGGCCTGCGGCAACCGCCGCGCCTCCCGCTGCCCCTCCTGCGCCTGGACCTACGCCGGCGACACCTACCACCTCATCCGCGCCGGACTCGTCGGCGGCAAAGGCGTCCCCGACACCGTGCGCACGCACCCGAAGGTGTTCGCCACCCTCACCGCCCCCAGCTTCGGCCCCGTCCACAACCGCCCCACCACCGGCCGCTGCCGCTGCGGCACCGCTCACCACGAGGGCGCCCCCGAACTCGGGACCCCGATCGACCCGTACGCCTACGACTACGCCACGGCCGTGCTGTGGAACAACCACGCCTCCGACCTGTGGCGACGCTTCACCATCTACCTCCGCCGCGAGATCGCCGCCCGCGCCGGCCTGACCCAAAAGGCAGCACGCGAACAGTCCCGACTGGCCTTCGGCAAGGTCGCCGAATACCAACGCCGGGGCGCCATCCACTTCCACGCCATCATCCGACTCGACGGACCCACCGGCCCCGATGACCCGCCACCCGCGTGGGCCAGCGTCGCCCTGCTCACCGACGCCATCCACGCCGCAGCCACACGCGTCGCCGTACCCGTCCCCGCCTCCGGCGACCACCCCGCCCGCACCCTGCGCTGGGGCACCCAGGTCGATGCCCGCCCCATCGGCGCCACCACCGCCAACGGCGACCTGACCGACCAAGCGGTTGCCGCCTACGTGGCCAAGTACGCCACCAAGGCCGCTGAGACCACCGGCACGGTAGACCGCCGCATCGGCGAGCCGGCTGAACTCGACAAGCTGCCCGGCCTGCCCGAGCACGCCCGGCGCCTGATCCGCGCCTGCTGGGACCTCAACGACGCCTACCCCGACCGGCGCCTGTGGGCCTGGGCACACATGCTCGGCTTCCGTGGCCACTTCTCCACCAAGGCCCGGGCCTACTCCACCACCCTCACCGCGCTCCGCCAGGTCCGCGCCGACTACCGCGCCGCCCAACAACGCGCCGCCCTCGGCCTCGACCCCGACGACGCCCCAGAGACCACCACGCTCACCCTCGCCCACTGGACCTACGCCGGCCACGGCCACACCCCCGGCGAATCCTGGCTCGCCCAGAACATCGCCCGAGACCTCGCCACCAATCGCGAGATGAAGCGCGAGGTTCTGGCGGACCTGGATGACGCGGAGGTCTGGAATGCCTGACGAACTGCTGACCGTCCGCCAGGTCATGGCCACGCTGAAGCTTGGCCGGACCAAGGTTTATGACCTGATCCGCACCAAGGAACTGCCCTCGCTGACCATCGGCCGTAGCCGTCGCATCCCGGCCAAGGCGGTACAGACCTACCTCATCTCGCGCATGGACCTCGGGGAGGCGGCCTGATGCCGAAGCGACGTAGCAGGGGTGACGGTGGCCTGCACTGGGACGACACCCGTCAGCGTTGGATCGCGACCGCCACTCTCGGCTATGACCCGAGCGGCAAGCGCATCGTCAAGCGCGGCAGTGGTCGGACGAAGACTGAGGCGAAAGCCAAGCTGAAAGAGGTGCTTCGCGACTACGAGGACGGTCTTGCGATCGCTCCCACCGGCTACACGGTCAAAGACGCGGTGACCAACTGGCTCACCTACGGACTGACGGACGTGGACGCCACCACGGTGAGCAACTACACCACGCTGTGCGAAAAGCACGTCGTTGCCAGCCTCGGCGCTCGCAAGCTCCGGGACCTCAGCGCGGACGACGTTGACAAGTGGCTGGCGGCCAAAGCGAAGACGCACAGCACGCGCACGCTGCGGCTCCTGCACTCGTGCCTCAACCGCGCCGTGAAGCGAGCCATGGCCAGGGACAAGGTGAAGCGCAACGTGGTCGAGCTGTGCTCCGTACCGAAGGGACAAGCGGGACGCCCCTCGAAGGCGCTCAACCTGACCCAAGCGGGTGCCGTGCTCGACGCAGCCGCGGATTCGCGCCTGCATGCGTACATCGTGGTCGCGTTGCTTGCCGGTGCCCGAACCGAGGAGTTGCGGGCACTCACCTGGAGCCACGTGGACCTCGAAGGTACGCGCCCGGGGAACGCGCCGCACATCGCGGTATGGCGCTCGGTACGGGCCAGCGGGGACACGAAGACCCGGAAGTCTCGCCGGACACTCGCTCTGCCCGGGCGTTGCGTCGCCGCCCTCGGCGAGCACCGGCAGCGCCAGGCCGCGCAGCGTCGGGCGGCTGGTGAGCGCTGGGCTGAACACGATCTGGTGTTCACCTCGGCGGTGGGCACGGCACTCGACGCCTCGAACGTCCGCAAGTACTTCCGGCAGGTGCTCGCCACCGTCGACGGGATCGATCCGGAGGACTGGACGCCAAGGGAGCTCCGGCACAGCTTCGTCTCGCTGCTCTCCGACAAGGGCATCCCCGTCGAAGAGATCGCCCGACTCGTCGGCCACTCCAGCACGAGCGTCACGGAGACGGTCTACCGCAAGCAGATCAGGCCCGTGATCCAGACGGGCGCGGTGGCCATGGACGAGATCTTCGAACCGTAGTCACGCAGATAGACACGCAACAACAAGAGGGGCCCCGATTCGGGGCCCCTCATCTGCGCGCTCGGCAGGATTCGAACCTGCAACCTCTTGATCCGTAGTCAAGTGCTCTATCCGTTAAGCTACGAGCGCTTGCTTCCCGGCGTTTTCTTGCCCGGTCGGCGTTGCGGGAACAACATTACATGACCTGCGCCGCGAGGTGAAATCCATTCCCCCGACCTGCTCTGACCTGCACAAACGCCCACAGAGCATGATCACCGTCGGGCGAAGTGGACGATCACGGGTGGGTGGCCGGGAGGCGCGAGATGTCGCGATCGTGCCGGGAGACGTGACCGCCGCCACGCATCCCGGTCCGCCCAGCCAGCCCGGCCCGCGCCGGTGGCACCTGAGGCGGCGCCCGCCATGACGCGCACGCCGCCCCACCCGCGCCGAGGCGCACGCCTCACACCGTGACGCGCACCCCACCCCATGGCCCGCACCCGCCCTGCGGGCAACGCAAAAGCCCCGGCCGTACGAGACGGTCGGGGCTTTGTACAGAGCGGAGGCTCCGGGATTTGAACCCGGGATGGGGGGTTACCCCAAACCGCATTAGCAGTGCGGCGCCATAGACCAGACTAGGCGAAGCCTCCACACACGGACCACGCGAGCGCGCGGCGTGTGTGCAGATGATGACACAGCCCTGCGGGCCGTCACCAATCGCGGCCTACGGTACTCGGCGTTCGGCGGGGGCGGCAAAGGCGTATCGCCGCCGCGAGGGTGGTTTTTTTGGTGCTTTCCGGCGATTCGCCGCTTCGGAGCGGGCTTCTTGCGCAACGGACATCCCACCGGCGCGTTAGTCGGACAAGGGCGCGCCGCGCCCCGTAGTCGCACGATCTTGGAGTCCTGGATGTCACCGCACCGCCTCATCGTCGCCGCCGCAGCCGCCGCGGCCGTGGTTCCCGCCTTACTGAGCGTCGCGCCGCACGCCGCGGCCAAGCCGCTGCCGGTTCCGGCGCCCGGGCCCACACACCACCTCACGGTCACGGTGTCGGACACCGGCAAGGTCGCGGACCAGCGGACGTACCACCTCTACTGCCACCCGACCGGCGGCAACCACCCGAACCCCGCGGCGGCCTGCGCCGAGGTGTCCAAGAAGACGACGTGGGGGGCCGACCCGTTCGCGCCGGTGCCGAAGGGGACGGCTTGCACCAAGATCTACGGCGGGCCGGCGACGGCGCACGTCGGCGGGCGTTGGTCGGGGCGGCCGGTCAGCGCCGACTTCTCGCGCGTGGACGGCTGCGAGATCAGCCGCTGGAACAAGTTCGCGAAGTTGTTGGGCACCCCCCGCAACTGATGACCCGGCCCCGGCGCGCGCGGCGCGGGGCCCCGGCCCGGAGCACCTGGTGGGACCTCGTGCCCCCGCCCAGGACCTCGGTCCCGGACGGGGGCACGTTTCTGGCAGAGGCACGTTTCCGACACGGCCACGTCTCTGACGGGGCGCCACCGCTCTCTCGCCGGTCCCGCCCTCTCTCCGTTCCCGCCGTCGCCGCTCGCAGCGATGGCGTTTCGGGCATGCTTGCCATTTCCGAAGTTCTTTGTTGTTTTCACCTGTTCGGTGACGTTCGGGGGCTTCTCCTCGCTCGCCGCGATTCCGTGGTGAACCGCGCGTATCGGCCCCGTGGCGCATCGCGCGCGCCCGCTCCGTACGGCCGCGCGTGGCGGTGTCGTACGCGCTCGTGGCGCCCTCGTTCCGGCCTCGTACAGGCTTCATATGGGGCCAGGGGGCGCGGTCGGCGCGGGGCGGATGGGGGTGCGGGGAGGTCGGGCTGGTCCTGGTTCGGGGGCGAGCGTCGGGGCCGGCGAGGTTTGCCCCAGGGTGCGCCACGCGCGTCGCGGCTCACGCTCATCCGCCGCCGCGTCGAGGGCGCCTGCCCGTAGACTCATCCCCTAGTGACACCAGCGGGACGGGCGGCAGGATGGCGCCGGGTGTCCGCACGGAGCGTAGATCTGGGAGGAAGCGTCGTCGTGAGCAGCAGGCCATCGCGAGGCGCTGCTCGCCTCGCGGCGATACTCGACGCGCTGCCCGACGCCCTGTTGCTCGTCAACGCCAACGGCACCGTCGTCAACGCCAACCACATCGCCCTGGAGACCTTCGAGGCGCCGGGAACGGCGCTGGTCGGGCGGGGGTTGCTCGACCTGCTGCCGTCCTTCGACTCCAAGCGCATCCCCGGTTCGATGCGGCCGAGCGGCGAGGTCGAGGGCGTCCGGACGAAGCCGACCCGCATGATCGCGCGGCGGACCGACGGCATCCAGTTCCCGGTCGAGGTGACCAGCGCCAACCTGGAGGACGGCCGCACCCCGTACGTAGACCACCACAGCTACACCGGTGACGAGCTGCTCATGCTCGTCGTGCGCGACCTGACCGGCACGCTGGACACCGAGGCCGAACTCGCCCGGCAGCAGCGGCAGACCGAGATGATCCTGCGGGCCGCGGCCGAGGGCGTGGTGGGCGTGGACATCGAGGGCAAGGTCGTCCTCGTCAACCCGTCGGCCGCGCAGATCCTCGGCTACCGGGCCAGCGACCTCGGTGGGCAGGAGTTGCACCCGCTGGTCCAGCACACGCGCGCGGACGGCACGCCGTTGCCGTACGAGGAGACGCCGCTCGCCGACACGTTGCGCTCGGGCCGCAAGCACCGGGTGCGGGGGCAGGTGCTGTGGGCCAAGGACGGCCGGGCGGTGCCGGTGGACCTGACGACGGCGCCGGTGCGGGACGGCGAGCAGTTGGTGGGCGCGGTGATGACGTTCACCGACCGGCGCTCGTACGACGCGCTGGCCGCGCGGCACGCGCAGCTCCTCGCCGTGCTCGACGTCTCGCTACGTGGGCCGCTGGCCGAACTGCGCGGTGAGCTGGGCGGACTCGCCGCCGACCCGGCCGGGCAGTTGTGGCCCGAGGCCAACCAGGTGCTGCACTACCTCGCCGCGGGCTACGCGCGCATGACGACGTTGGTCGACAACGTCCTCAGCTACCAGCGGCTCGCGGCCGGCAAGGAGCGGCTCGCGCGCGAGACGGTGTCGCTGGACGCGGTGGTGGCCGCCGGCGTCGAGGGCGCGATCGAGCTCATCGGCCCGGGCCGGGCGCGGTTCGCGGTGCACGCGCCGCCGATCGAGGCCGAGGTGGATCCCGTACGGCTGGCACAGGCGCTCGCCCATCTGATCGCTGACGTGGCCGGGCTGGACGCGACCGGCAACGCGATGGCGGTCGACGGGGCCGCGCAGGACCCGGGGGCGCACGGCGCGCCGGGTGGCGCGCCGCAGCCGGCCGCCGCGCCCGGCGACTCGACGATCGTGGTGGCGGCGGCGCAGCGCGGTGACGTCGTACGGATCGAGGTACGCGGCCCGCACCCGGGTGGCGACCCGGTGCACGAGCCGATCGTGCGCGGCATCGTCCGCAAGCACGGCGGCGTGTTGCAGACGCACGAGATGCCGGGCATGGGCGGCAGCGCGTACGTGCTCGAAGTGCCGGTCTCCGCCGACGGCAAGCCGCTGACCAGCGGGCGGGCGGACACCGACGACAGCACGGGCGCGGTGCGCGTTCCCGTGGACCAGGACAACTCCACCACCGTGATGCCGGTGCCCAAGGAGCCGGCGCGCGGTACGGACGGCGCGCGGGCCGCGGGTGTCGCGGGGGGCGGTGACGCCGCCGGTGGCGGGCCGTCGTCCGGGCGTCGGGCGCGTCGTACGGGCGCCGAGGGCGAGGCGGCGGGCCAGGGGACGCCGGGTACCGAGGCGGCCGGGGGCGGTGACGGCAACGGCGGTGGTGCCGACGCCGACGGGGGCGCGCGGCAGCGGCCCACCGGGCGCCGGCGTGCGCGGCGTGACCCCGCCGAGGAGCAGCCCGCTGGCCAGGGCGGTGACGCCGGCGCGGGCGGCATCCCGGTCGGTCCCGGCATTCCGGTGGGGCCGGGCGCGGCCGGACCGGTGGCGGACGAGGCCAGCAGCGGTCAGCGGCGCCGGGCGAACCGGCACGCGCGCGACGGCGGTACGGGGCAGGCGCCGGGTGGCCCCGGGAAGATGGGCGCCGTCGAGGGGCCGGCCGGCCCCGAGGACGGGCCGCGCGCCGGCGACGCCCGGCCGGTGCCCGCGCAGGGCCTGCCGGCCGGCGGCCCCGCCCCGACCGGGCGGCGGGCCAGGCGCGGCCCGCACGGGGGCGAGGCGGGCGCCGCCGCTCCGGGCCCGGGCCAGCAGCCCGACCCGCGTCACGGCGGCCAGCTCGCCGTGCCGGCGCAGGGCCAGCCGGGCGGCCCGGGGCAGCCGGGCCAGCCGGGCGGCGGCGCGGACGGGCAGCGCGGCGCGCACGCCGGCCGGCACGAACAGGTGGGCCAGCCGGGCCAGGCCGGCGCGGCGAACCAGGCCGGGCACGCGGGCCAACCGGGGCGACGTCCCGAGCAGTTGGCGGGCGGCGCCGGTCAGGGCGGTGCGGGTCAGGGCGGCGCCGGTCAGGGCGGCGCGTTGGCGCTGCCGCCCGCCGCGAGCGACGCGCGGGGCGGGCCGCAGGGGCCGGGCGGCCTGGAGCCGGCCGCGCTCCCCGGGGCGGCGGGCCGGCCGGGCGGGCGCCCGGCGGGCCCCGAGACGGCACGTACGGAACAGGACCCGGGCCAGGCCGGGGCGGACCCGCGCTCCGGGGGCTGGGCCGTCGCGCCCAGCGGCGGGCCGGCGGCGGCGGTGGACCCGCAGCAGCCGGGCGACGTGGCGCGGCAGGGCGAAGCGGCGCGGGGCGACGGGCCGCAGGGCACGGGGCGGCGGCGGGCTCGCCGGGCGCTCGGCGAGGCGGCCGAACACTCCGTACCGCAGCAGGCGCACCCGCGGGGCCCGGACCAGGGTCCGTCGCGGGGGCCGGGTCAGCAGGCGGGCCCTGGGCAGCAGTCGACGGCGCAGGCGCACGAGGTGCCGGCCGGGCGGGTGCCGTTCGCGCTGCCGCCGGCGGCGGCCGACCAGCAGGAAGCGGGAGCACAGGGCGCGCCGCAGGGCCTCGGCCCGGTCGGCATGGTGCCCGCGCAGCCCGCGTACGGCGCGACCGGCCCCGCGGCGCAGGACGTTTCAGGCCAGGCCGGCGGCGCCGGTGCGGCGGGCGCGCCGTGGCCGACCGGCGTGCCGGAACCGCGCGCCGAGGCCGTGCCCCCGTGGGGCGGGCCGCACGACCCCGAGGCGCGGCAGCAGCCCGGCGCGGCCGTCGGCGACGGGCCGTACGACCAGGGGCAGCAGGCCCAGCAAGCCCAGCAGGGACCCGGCCAGCCAGGGCCCGGTCAGCAGGGGCAGGGGCAGCGGCGCGCGCGGCGCCCGCTCGCGGACGAACCATCGCGCCCCGGCACCGACGGGCGCGCCGGCCAGCCCGGGCACCCCGGCCATGCGGGTCAGCCCGGCCAACCCGGTCAGCCCGATGTCCGGTCGCAGGGCGGCCGGCCCGGCGAGCAGCCGCCGACCGGGCGGCGTCCGCTCGGCGACCCGAGCAGCGGCGCCGGACACGCCGCCGCCGGCGGCGACGCGGCCCGCGCGGCCGACCCGTGGGGCGGCCGGCCCGCGTTGCCCGGCGCCGGCCCGCAACACGGCGAGCCCCAGCACGGCGACCCGCACCGAGCCGACCACCACCGAGGCGACCCCTCGCACGACACGCAGGGCCGCCCGATCAGCGTGCGCACGCTCGGTCAGGGCATGCCCTTCGCGCAGGCCATCCCCGACCCGACGGCCCCGCCGCAGCAGCCGCACCACCCCGCGCAGGGCGGCCAGCCCCCGCACGGGGCGGGCCAGCAGCAGCCGGGCCAGCCGCCCTCGACCGGGGCGGCCGGTTCGGGCCGGCGCCGCAAGCTGGCGGCGCGCCCCGAGGCGGGGTACCCGGACCCGAACGGGCCCGACGCGGGCCCCGACGCCGTGGGCCAGGGCCGGGGCGGCGAGCCGATGGGTGCGGGGCGGCCGGACGGCGCGGCGCTGCCCGGCCTGGCACAGCCGCCGCACCGCGCGCCGCAGCCGATGCCACAGGCCCCACAGCATCCGGGCCATGCAGGTCAGCAGCACCCGCAGCAGCGGCTGGCCTCCGGCGCCGGGCGGGCGTTCGCCATAGGCGCGCCGGACGAGGGCGCCGAGGGCCCCGAGCCGTTGGACGGGCCCAACGGCGCGGTCGAGGTCGTCGACGACCACCGCCCGCCGATGGACGACGAGCTGCCACCCGAGCCGCTGGACAACCCGCGCCGGCTGCTGGTCTGGCCGGCCCCCGACATGTCCACGCAGCAGGCGCTGAGCGACCGTGGCTACCGGCCGGTGATCGTGCACTCGCGCGAGGAGGTCGACGCGCAGATCGCCGCCTACCCCGCGGCGCTGTTCGTGGACCCGCTGACCGGCCCGATCACGCGCACGGCGCTCCAGTCGCTGCGGACGGCGGCGGTGGCGGCCGAGGTCCCGGTGCTGGTGACGGCCGGACTCGGGCAGGCGACGCGGGAGGCGGCGTACGGCGCCGACCCGGCCGTGCTGCTCAAGGCGCTGGCCCCGCGCGACAGCGAGCAGCACCCGCCGCGGGTGTTGCTGATCGAGGAGCACGAGCCGATCGCGGGCGCGCTGTCCGAGACGTTGCAGCGGCGCGGCATGCAGGTGGCGCGCGCGAACACGGACGCCGAGGCGGTCAACCTCGCCGCCCAGACCCGGCCCAACCTCGTGGTCATGGACCTCATGCAGGTACGCCGCCGGCGCGCCGGCATCGTGGACTGGCTCCGTGGCAACGGGCTGCTCAACCGCACCCCGCTCGTCGTCTACACCTCCGCCGACATCGACCCCGGCCAGCTCTCCCGGCTCAGCTCCGGCGAGACCGTGCTCTTCCTGGCCGAGCGCTCGACCAGCCCCGAGGTGCAGGGCCGCATCGTGGACCTCCTCGCCAAGATCGGCACCAACTAGCGCCGTCGCGGCGTCCCACCCCGCAGCGGCCCCACCCCGTCGGGCGCCCGCCCGACGGGCGCGCCTTCCGGCGCGGGCCCGCGCCGCCGTGCCCGTACGCGTAGACCCACGCCGCCGTAGGCCCGTACGCCCGCGCCATCACCCCGCACGCCCGCGTACCCGTACGCCGATGCGCACACCCGCACGCCCGCACGCCCGCACGCGACGATCCCCGCCCACCGAGGGCCCTCCCCCAACGCGTCGCACCCTATAGCAATCTAGATTGCTAGCTTGCTAGCATCGTCGCGTGAGTGACGAAGGGGTCAAGCAGTTCAACGTGTACTTGCCGCTCGGGCTGATCAAGCAGGTCAAGCACCACGCCATCGAGACGGGTCAGTCCCTGTCGGCCGTGGTCGCGGAGGCCCTGCGCGTCTACCTCGACGACACCCACGGGCAGCGACAGCAACCGTCTGACAAGGAGAGCTGACATGGCGACCGACGGGATCGAGGCCGTGTTCCTGGAGACGCACAACTGGGGGAAGGCGGCGAGGTTCTGGCAGTCGATGGGCTACGAGCTGGAGTTCGCGACGGACCACCAGTCGGGCCAGCTCCGCAACGGCGACGGGCCGTACGTCTTCATCGCCGAGGTCCCCGAGGACCGGGAGCCCCGTACCCGGATCGTGCTGAAGGTGGCCGACGCGCGGGCGCTCGACCTGGACCCCGACGTCGAGGTGGTCACGCCGTTCGAGAAGACCCACTACGGGACCGCCGAGATGACCGTCCGTGACCCCGACGGGCGGCTGTGGAACCTCCAGGCGCCGGCATAGCGCCAGCGCGACAACCGGCGTAGCCATCGACCGCGGAGGGAGCGGGTCAGCGTGGACCAGGAGAAGAGCGTGCCGGACCACACGGCGGTGCGGGTGGCCCTGTGGCGGGCCCTGCACCTACGGGTGGACCCGCCACCGCACGTGTTCCGGGACGAGGTCGGGCTGCGGCTTGCCGAGCCCGGCGCGGACTGGTGGCGGCGGCCGGACATGGACCCGCTGGCCACCAGCGGCGCGCGGGCGGCCATCGTGGCCCGCGCGCGCTTCGTGGAGGACCTGGTCGCCGAGCGGGCGGCGCACGGGGTCGACCAGTACGTCGTGCTCGGCGCCGGGCTCGACAGCTTCGCCCAGCGCCGGCCGGAGGCCGCCGCCGGGGTGCGGGTCTTCGAGATCGACCAGCCGGCCACCCAGGCGTGGAAGCGCCGGCGGCTGGCGGAACTGGGCCACCCGACGGCCGACGCGGCGCACGACGGGCCACCTGACGGGCCGCACCTGGTGCCGGTGGACTTCGAGGCGGGTGAGGACTGGTGGGAGCGGCTCGCCGACGCCGGCTTCGACCGGACCCGGCCGGCGGTCGTGGCCTGCACCGGGGTCACGCTGTACCTCACGAAGGAGGCCACCACCGCCACCTTGTGCCGGCTCGCGCGGCTCGCCCCCGGCTCGACGCTCGCGATGACGTTCCTGCTGCCGACCGAACTCCTCGCCCCCGCCGACCGCGCCATGCTGGAGGCGACCAAGGTCAGGGCGCGCGCGGCCGGGACGCCGTTCATCGGCTTCTACGCCCCCGACGAGATGCTGGCCCTGGCCCGCGACGCCGGCTTCCGACACGTCCGCCACCTGCCCGGCTCCGCGCTGGCGGACCGCTACTTCGCCGACCGGACCGACGGCCTGCGCCCCTCCAGCGGCGAGGACTTCCTGCTGGCCACCGTCTGACGCCCCACGGAGCCGGCGGGCTGACGCCCCACGGGGCCGGCGGCGGAAAAATCCACGGGCCGGACCGGAGCACCGGCTGTTAGCCTGGTTCGTATGCAGTATCTGCTCTTCCTCTGATCGGGCCACAGGCTCCGCCGCCCCCCTCGTGGTGGGGCGCCGAGCCGCGACGCCGTCCACGGCCCCCGCCCTCGCCGGGCCGGGCCGCCCGTCAGCCCGAAGGCGCACGCACACCCCTCTCGTACGCGGCTGGTCACTCCCCCGTACGCGGGTGGTCACCCCTCCCGTACGCGGGTGCCGTGCGCCCGCTTCCGGAGGAAGAACACCATGCCCACCCTTACCCTGCTCGCCCGCAGCCGGGCCCAGCTGACCTGCGCGGACGTGCACGTCGCGCGCGGTGGCCGCCCCGTGCTGCGCCACCTCGACCTCCAGGTCTCGCCAGGATCGCGCTGGGGCGTCGTCGGCGAGAACGGCCGCGGCAAGTCCACCCTGCTGCACGTCCTGGCCGGCACCCTGGTGCCGGACGCGGGGACCGTGCACCGCGTGGGGACCCTCGCGCTGGCCGAGCAGCAGATGCCCGCCGACGACGGGCGTACCGTCGGCGACTTCGTCGACGAACACCTCGCCGACGCCCGCGCCGCCGTGCGCGACCTCGACGCCGCCTCGGCGGCCCTGGCCGCCGGCCGGCCCGGTGCCGAGGCGGCGTACGCGGACGCCCTGGAGGCGGCCCAGACGCTGGACGCCTGGGACGCGGACCGCCGGGTCGACGTGGCGCTCGCCGGCCTCGGCGCGGTCAGCGACCGCGCCCGCCCGCTCGACACGCTCTCCATCGGCCAGCGCTACCGGGTCCGGCTGGCCTGTCTGCTCGGGGCCGACGACGACTTCCTGCTCCTGGACGAGCCGACCAACCACCTCGACCTGGCCGGGCTCCACTTCCTCACCGAGCGGCTGCGCGCGCACGCCGGCGGCTCCGTCGTGGTCAGCCACGACCGGGCGCTGCTCGCGGACGTGGCCACCCACGTGCTCGACCTCGACCCGACCCGGGACGGCCGGCCGCGCGTCTACGGCGGCGGGTACGACGGGTACCGGGAGGGCCGCGCGGCCGAACGGGCCCGCTGGGCGGCGGAGTACGAGCAGCAGCAGGCCGAGCACGTACGGCTCGCGCAGGCGCTGTCCGAGGCGCAGAACCGGCTCAGCACCGGGTGGCGCCCCGACAAGGGCACCGGCAAGCACCAGCGCGCCACCCGCGCCGGCGCGCTGGCCCGCGCCGTGCACCGGCGCCAGGACGACCTGGCCCGGCACCGGGTCACCGCGCCGGAGCCGCCGCGCCACCTGACGCTGCCCGAGCTGCCGGCCCGCCCGGGCGTCGTACTGCTGCGCGCGGACGAGGTGACCGTGGCCGGGCGGCTGCGCCAACCGGTCAGCCTGGCCCTGGAGTCGGGCGGCCGGCTGGTCGTCAGCGGTCCCAACGGCGCGGGCAAGTCCACGCTCCTGGCCGTACTGGCCGGCGAACTCGCCCCCGGATCGGGCGAGGTGCACCGGCCGCACGGCGTCCGCCTCCACCTGCTCGGGCAGGAGTCGCCGCGCGCCACCGGCGAGCGGGCCCGCGAGCTGTACGAGGCGCACACCGCGCGCCTGGTCAGCGCCGGCGTCCTGGCGGCGGGCGAGGTCGTCGGGCTCGGCGCGCTGGGGTTGCTCGGCGCGCGGGACGCGAACAGGCCGGTGGCCGAGTTGTCGACGGGCCAACAGCGGCGACTCGACCTCGCGCTGGCCCTCGCGTCCCGGCCGCACGTCCTGCTGCTCGACGAGCCCACCAACCACCTGTCCATCGCCCTGGTCGACGAGCTGACCGAGGCGCTGCGGGCCACCGCCGCGGCCGTCGTCCTGGCCACCCACGACCGCCAGCTCCAACGCGACGTCAGCTCCTGGCCGCACCTGGCCCTGTCGCCGCGCCGGCTCCCGCTGTCGGCCACGGGCCCGCGCCCGTAACCTCCCGTACCCCCCCAGGCCGGAGCCGGGCTGGTGGCCTGACTGATGACGTGGGGCCGGGGCCAGGGCGGGATTGTTCACCGGGCCTGCGGCGGCTTGCTGAACAACCCGCGGTGGCCTGGGGTGGAGGCCGGAGGCCACGGGGAGCGCCGACGATCCGGCGTCGCTCGCCGCACCGCTCGCCGTAACGCCCGCCGTGTCGCCCACCGCACGGGGGTCGGGGGGCGGCCCGGGCGGTGGGTGCCGGTCGCGAGGGGAGGCGCGACGGTCCCCGTGGCCTCCGCAGCGCTCGGCCGTCCCCCGTCGCCCACCGGCGCGGGGGACACAGGACGATCCCGACGAGGAAGAGGAACAGTTCCCCATGGCCGATACCTTCACGCCGAGGTGCCGTACGGCGCTGGCCGTCGCCACGGCCCTCGCCGCCTCGCTCGCCGCGGTCACCGCCGCGCCGAGCACCGCGCGCGCCGCCGAGGCCGAACTCACCCCGGGGGCCGGCGCGGTCACCGCGAGCACGAGCGACGACAACGCGCCAGCCAACGTCGTGGACGACGACTTCGGCACCCGCTGGTCGGGCGAGGGCGACGGGGCCTGGCTCCAACTCGACCTCGGCGCGGCCAAGACCGTGAGCCAGGTCAAGCTGGCCACCTACCGGGGTGACAGCCGCCGCAACCGGTTCCAGCTCCAGTACTGGACCGGCTCCTCCTGGTCCACCGCCTTCGACGGCAGCAGCAGCGGCACCGGCACCGGCCTGGAGTCGTTCGCGATCCGCCCCGTCGAGACCACCAAGCTCCGTTACGTGGGCCACGGGTACGCGGGCGAGGACGGCACCACCGGCACCTGGAACAGCCTGACCGAGGTGCAGGTCTGGGGCGGCACGTCCGACGGCGACGGCGACGCCCGGGTGCCGGCGGACGTGCTCGACCTCACCAACTGGAAGCAGACCCTGCCCATCGGCGAGGACGAGCGCCCCACCGAGATCACCCAGCCGGAGCTGGCCCGCTACTCGCACGACCCGTACTTCAAGGTCGCGTCGGACGGCAAGTCCGTGCAGTTCCGCGCGCCGGTCAACGGGGTCACCACCAGCGGGTCCAAGAACCCCCGCTCCGAGCTGCGCGAGATGAAGAACGGCGGCAAGGACAAGGCGAGTTGGTCCACGACGTCGGGCACCCACACGATGACCGTCCGCGAGGCGTTCACCCACCTGCCCAACGACCGCCCGTACGTGGTCGGCGCCCAGATCCACGGCGGAAGCGACGACCTCACCGTCTTCCGCCTGGAGGGCAGGAAGCTCTACGTCACCAAGGAGGACACCACGCACCACAAGCTGGTCGACGACGACTACCGGCTCGGCACGGTCTTCGAGGCCAAGTTCGTGGCCGGGGGCGGCAAGGTCAAGGTGTACTACAACGGCGAGCTGAAGACCACGATCTCGCACTCCGGCTCCGGCAACTACTTCAAGGCCGGCGCCTACACGCAGGCGAACTGCGGCGACTCCAAGCCGTGCAGCTCCAGCAACTACGGCGAGACCAACATCCACCACCTGACCGTGCGGCACGACTGACCCCACGGGGCGGCGGGCCGGGCCGGGGCGCACGGGCCCCGGGCCGGCCCCGCCGACCGTGCGACCGCACCGCCGGGTCAGCCGAGCTGGCGCACGTCCAGCTCGCCGTCCGCGTACTGCCTGCGGATCACCTTCTTGTCGAACTTGCCCACGCTCGTCTTGGGCACCGAGGGCACCAGCGCCCAGCGCTCGGGCAACTGCCAGCGCGCGACGCGCTCGGCGAGGAAGGCTCGCAGCTCCGCGTAGTCCGCGCCGGCGCCCTCTCTGAGGACCACCGTCGCGAGCGGGCGCTCGCCCCACTTCTCGTCCGGCACCGCCACCACGGCCGCCTCCGCCACCTCCGGGTGGGCCATCAGGTGGTTCTCCAACTCCACCGAGGAGATCCACTCGCCGCCCGACTTGATGACGTCCTTGGCCCGGTCGGTCAGCGTGAGGTAGCCGTCCGGCGTGATGGTGCCGACGTCGCCGGTGCGCAGCCAGCCGTCCGGGCTGAACTTGTCCTCCGGGCGCAGCGGCACCCCGGCCGCGCCCCCGTAGTACGCCGCCGCGATCCACGGCCCGCGCACCTCGAGCTCGCCCGTCGACTTCCCGTCCCACGGCTGGAACGTGCCGTCCGCGCCGGCGAGCCTGGCCTCCACCGAGGCGGGGAAGCGCCCCTGGGTCTGCCGGTAGGCCCACTCCTCCTCCTCGGACAGGCCCTTCGGCGGGTGGGCGATGCAGCCGAGCGGCGAGGTCTCGGTCATGCCCCAGGCGTGCAGGACGCGGATCGCGTGCCGGTCCCAGAACGCCCGCATCAGGGACGGCGGGCAGGCGGCGCCGCCGATGATGACGCTGCGCAGCGAGGCCACGTCCCGCTTCCGCGCGTCCAGCTCGGCCAGCAGCCCCTGCCAGATGGTGGGCACGGCGGCGGCCAGCGTGGGGCGCTCGGCCTCGATCATCTCGGCGAGCGGCGCGGGCTGCAGGAACCGGTCCGGCATCAGGAGCGTGGTGCCGGCCATGAACGCGGCGTGCGGCAGCCCCCACGCGTTCACGTGGAACATCGGCACCACCGGCAACATGGTGTCCGCGACCGTCATGGCGAACGCCTCGGCGTTGTTGACCTGCATGGCGTGCAGGTAGATGGACCGGTGGCTGTACGCGACGCCCTTGGGGTCGCCCGTCGTCCCGGAGGTGTAACAGAGCACCGCGGCCTCGCGCTCGTCCAGCTCCGGCCAGTCGAAGCCGGTCTCCCGCCCGGCCAGCAACTCCTCGTACTCGTGCACCTGCGGTCGCGCATCCGCGAGCACCGACCGGTCGCCGGGCCCGGCCACCACCACGTGCTCCACGGTCGGCAGGTGCGGCAACAACGGCGCGAGCAGCGGCAACAGCGAACCGTTAACGATCAGGACCCGGTCCGCCGCGTGGTTCACGATCCAGGTGAGCTGGTCGGCGGGGAGGCGCAGGTTCAACGTGTGCAGGACGGCGCCCATGGAGGGGACGGCGAGGTACGCCTCCATGTGGTCGCTGTTGTTCCACATGAGGGTTCCGACCCGCTGGTCGCCCCGTACCCCCAGCTCGTCGCGGAGCGCGTGCGCGAGCTGCGCGCAGCGCCGGCCGATCTCGGCGAACGTCCGCCGCTCGGGCGCCGCGTCCCCGGTCCAGGTGATGACCTGCGAGTCGCCGTGCACCACCGCGCCGTGCCGCAGCAAGCGACTGACCGTCAGCGGTACGTCCTGCATCGTGCTCAGCACCGAGGCCTCCCAGAAAAAGAGTGAGGGTTACGCGCGAGTAAGGGATGGGCTGAAATATCGCAGTCACCCGGTGGGATGTCACTACTACGGGGCGAGGCCGGGGCCCGTTTCGGACGCCTGGCGCCACGGCGCGCGGCCCCCGGCGACCGCTGGCACGGGCCGTGTGGCCGGCGACAGAGCGGGCGCGGGCCGCGCGGCGGCGCGGGGCGGGCCGGGCGGCGGGCGGAAGTGTGAGTTCCGCTACGTCCACCGGCTGGCGCGCCCCTGGGTCGGCGGCCGGCGTCGTGTGCGGGCGGCCGCAGAGGCGTACGGGCGGGGGCGGCCCAGCGGTGGGGCGGCGGCGATCCGGACCGGCGCGGGCGGGCGGCGCGGGCGCGGGTGGCGCCAGCGGCGCGGGCGCGGGCAGCGCGGGCAGGCCGGTGCCGCGGCTGCGGCGGGGGAGCGCGGCAGACCGCGGCGGTCGGGTGGCCGGAGCGGGCCGGCGGGCCGGAGCGCGGGGGCCGAAGCGCCGGGCGAGCCTACGCGCGGGTGCCGGCGCGGGGCCGGTCCGGCACGCGGCGGGGCCGGGGCGGCGGCGGGCGGCGGCCGTGGGGAGCGCGTCCCGGCCGGGCGGAGCGCGGTCCGGCGCGCCCCGGTGGGGGGGGAGAGGCGGGGCGCGCTACGCGGCCCGGCTCAGCTCCGGGTCCTCGCGGAGCTTGCCGAGCGCGCGGGAGACGGCACTCTTCACCGTGCCGATCGACACCCCGAGCACCTCGGCGGTCTGGGCCTCGCTCAGGTCCTCGTAGTACCGCAGGACGACCATGGCGCGCTGCCGGTCCGGAAGCCGCACCACCGCCCGCCACATCGCGTCGCGCAACACCTGCTGCTCGGCCGGGTCGGGCGCCGGGGTCGGGTCGGGCTCCGGCAGCTCCTCGCAGGCGAACTCGTCCACCTTGCGCTTGCGCCACTGCGACGTGCGCGTGTTGACCAGGGCCCGGCGCACGTAACCGTCCAGCGCGCGGTGGTCCTCTATTCGCTCCCACGCCAGGTACGTCTTGGTGAGCGCCGTCTGAAGCAGGTCTTCCGCGTCGCTCGGGTTCGCGGTCAGCGAGCGGGCGGTACGCAGCAGCACCGGGCCGCGGTCCCGTACGTAGGACGTGAACGACGGGAACCCGGGGGTGCTAGCAGTGGATGCGCTGTTGCACACAGGCGTGGTCATGCCGTTAACGCTAGAAGCGGACTCCCTTCCTCGGATCGGCCGCAGGTGCCGAAGGAAAGTCCGCCTCTGGTTGTACGGGTAGTGCTGGCATCACCTCCTACGGGCGGAGGGCTCTCAGGGTCTGTCAGGGTTGCGCCGCGGGGCGTGGGCCGCCGATTCCGCGCTCTCCCCGCCCGCCACGCCTGCCCCGTCGGGCCCTGGGCCCGTCACCGGTCGTGAGACCCAGGTATGAGCCGCGCCCCGGACGCGCCGCCGCCCCGCCCCCGCCCGACCGCCACGCCCACCGGCGAGGGGCCGGTGCGTGGGTGGTCACGGCGGTGGCGGGACGCCGGGCCCGGACTCAGCGGATGATCGCCACGGGGGCGTCCACGCGGTTGCGGTCGATGGCGAGCCGGCGGCCCCCGTGCCGCTCGGTGACGTCACCCGCGTACTGGTGGATGCGCCGGTGCGGGTGCCAGGCGCGGCGGTCCAACCACTTCTCGCCGTACAACGACGGGGGTACGTTCCAGCGCGCGAACCACATCACCTCCGGCAGGTCCCGCTCGCCCGCCTTGCGGGCCCGCTCCATGTGGCGCACGCCCGAGTTGGCGCTGCTGTAGAACCCCGGCACGTAGTTCTGCTGCCGCACCTCGCGGCTCCACGAGCGGATGAAGGCCAGCGTGGTGCGGGCGCAGCGGTGCTGCCCGAGGCGGTACGCCTCCATGTCGAGGTAGAGCGCGCTGCCCGGGGCCATGCCCAGCCTGCGCGCCTGACCCACCGCGTCCCGCGCCTCCTGCCGGCCCTGTGCCCAGGCGTTGCCCCCGATCGTGAACTTCCGCTTGATGTTCGCGATCACGCACGGCGACTGCGAGCCGACGTAGATGGGAAGGACGTTCCACCCCATCTGCTTGGTCTCGCGCAGCCAGCTCTTGTTGAGGTGTTTCTGGTACTTGCAGTGCCGGGCGCGGCCCCCGAAGTAGACGCCGACCCCGCGGTAGGGCGAGGAGAGCCAGGCCCGCATGGTGCTCACCGACGGCGCCTGGCACCGGTCGAACGCCCAGCCCTGGAAGATCTTCCGCTTGGCCCCGCCGGCCTTGGCCTCGCCGGCCTGGGGCTTGTCCGCCGCGGGCCGGTCGGTCTTCGGCTTCGTCGCCTTGGGTCTGTCCCCCTCGGGTCGCTGGGGCTTCGGCTGCCGCGGCTTCGGCCTGTCCGTCCTGGGCTGGTCCGGCTTGGGCTCGGTGGCCGGGCGGTGCGCGGCGAGGGGCTCCGGGGGCGTCTTGTACGGGGCGCGGGCTGGAGCGGCCCGCCGCTCCGCGCGTACGGGGCGGGCCGGCTCGTCGCGGCCCGTCGCGGAGCGGAGCGCCGCCATGCGGAGGGTCGAGGCCCGCAGGAGCGAGGGATCGATGGGCAGCGAACGGGCCGGGTCGTCACCGGTCGGCAGGGTGCGCGGCAGGTAGTCCTCACCCGGGCGCCCGTACGACCGGTCCTCCGCCACCGAGACCGGGCCGGCCACCAGCACGCCGCACAGCGAGGCGAGCGCCGTGAGTACCGCGATCACCGCCCCGGCCAGCCGCCCGGAGCGGCTGAACCACCCCGGTCGCCGGGGCGGCGGCGCCTGCCGCGGCAGCAGCCAGGGCGGCCGACCCCGCGACGGCCCCAGCCGCCGCAGCCACGTGCTCCGGTGCGGGCGGCCGTCCACGGGCGGCCGAGGGGGCCCGAGGGGTCGGCGGCGTCGCAGACGCCAAGACCGCGGGCCCTGCCCGCGCGTGCCATACGTTTGTCCCATAAAAGGAGTGAAGGCACCGCCCTACCGTGGCGCCCGCAGACACGCCTGTCGTTCAGCCGTCTGCCCCCGCGATCGCGACCCCGACCTAGCCCGGACGTGGTACCCGGCGGCCTCCGCCGCCCCGCCCCGGGCGTCCGGCCTCGGCGGCTCGGTCCGGCACTCGGGTCCGAGTCCGACACCCGGGTCCGAGTCCGACACCCGGGCCCGGTTTCGGCACCCGGGTCCGGTTTCGGTCTCGCCCCGGTCCGCCGTCCCACGGCCTCCCGCCGCCGCGCCCCCTCCCCCGCCCTGGCGCGTACGCCAACGCCCACGCCAGCCCGAACGTCTACGCCAGCGCCGATGTCGATGCCGATGCCGACGTGGATGCCGATGTCGACGTGCGGTCGCGCCCGCCGGTGCCCCGGGCGCACAACAGCCGCGCGGCGGGCCCCGAAGGGCGCCGCCGCGCGACCGATCACCTCATGTCACCCTCGTGGCCGCGCACCAGCGGCCAGAGGTTCACCCCCCGCTCACCGCCTCACCACAGGGGGCCGAAGCTCACGTTGGTGTTGTGCTGGCTGATCGGGGTGAGACCCGAACCGATGACGCTCGCGTCGTTGTTGTTGTTCGTGGCCCCCGAGCCGTTGGCGTTCTGCTGCGTCGTCGTCGAGTTCCCGAGGTTCAACCCCGCCCCGCTTCCGATCAGCGCGGCGTCGCCGTCGTTCGACTCGGCCTTCGAGAGGCCGGCCGCGAGCGCTCCGCTGTCCGCCTGGGCCACCCCACCCATGAGGACGATGGCCAACGGGAGCGCGGCGACGGCCGCCAGAACGCGTGCGGTGCGAGTGCTTGCCATGTCAATTCCTCCTGGAATCAGGGACGTTGGTCCTTGGGCAAGGAGGGGGGCCCACCGCCTCGCCACCGTGTCGACGTCGCGAGACCAGAGTTGCCCACCGGGCCTGCCGTGAACGCTGTGCAGCCCCCGATTCCCCCGCAAGCATGACTCTTCTCCCCCAAACCCGCTCACACCAACTGACCCACCACCGCACTCTGTTGCGCCTCGCCCCGCGCCCGCGCCGACCTCCGTACGCCCCGCACCACCCCCACGCCAGGCCGCTCCCGCGCGTCCGCCGCCACACGCCGCGTGCCCGGCGCACGCCGGGCACACCCTCCCCGCCGGCACGCTCACCGGCGCCCGAGCCCCGATACCGAACAAGAGCCCACGCCCCTCCCCCGTACGGGTAGTGCCCACGGTGTCCGCGACCCGCCCCCGCCGTGCGCCCCGCACCATGGGCGGCGGCCAGGACCGCGCCCCAGGAGACCTACGTGAGCACCGTGCAGAGGCCCCCGCACTGCCCCACCTGCGGAACCCGTCCGCTGTGGAAGGACACCAGCGCGATCAGATCCGGCAAGGAGGACCGCTGGCTCTGGTACTGCACGACGTGCCTGCGCACCTATCTCCCCACCGGCGACCACAAGCGCAGATACGCCTGACCGACCAGCCGCTCCCGCCACACCCCGGGGCGCCCCCGGGCGCCCGGGACGTGCCCGGGGCGGTGAGCGCGGGAATCCCCGCCGCCCGACGCGGGTTACCTACCTCCGCACAGCCCGCAACGGGACGGACCGCGCAACGGGGCCGGGAGGCCGGGAATCGATGAGTCTTCGCCAGTACGAGTACGCCCTGGCCGTGGCCGAAGAGGGTTCGGTCACGGCTGCGGCGGAGCGGCTGCACGTGGCCCAGCCGTCGGTCTCCCAGCAGATCCGCGGCCTGGAGCGGGAGCTGGGCGTGGAACTGTTCGCCCGCACGGCGACGGGCCTGGTGCCGACCGTGGTCGGCCGCGCGTTCCTGCGCGAGGCGGCGGTCGCGGTCAACGCCTCGCGCCGAGCGCGGGCGACGGCGCGGGCCGGAGCGGACGAGCTGGTGGGCGAACTGGTGGTGTCGGTGCAGATGGGCTTCGGCACCCGGCAGTTGCCGAGCGCGCTGGGCGCGCTGCGCCGCCGCTTCCCGCGCCTTGAGGTCACCGTCTTCGAGGAGCCGAGCGCCGCCGAGATGGAACGCCTCGGGCGACGCGGTGCGCTGGACCTCGCCCTGATGGCGGTGTGCGAGCGCAGCCCCTCCAACGCCCACCACCTCGGCGACGAGGAGTTCGTCGTGGTGCTGGGCGCCGGGCACCGGCTGCTCGACACCGACCGGGTCGACCTGCGCGCGCTGGCGGGTGAGCCGTGGGTGCGGTTCGACCGCGACAGCGCGCTCGACGGCGTGCTGGTGAACGTGGCGCGGGAGAACGACATCACCCCGGTCACCGCCGCCCGCGTCTCCCAGACGGCGACGGCCGCGCGCTGGGCCGCCCAGGGCATCGGCGTGACACTCCTCCCGGCCTCCGCGGTGCCGCACGAGCACGCGCACCTGGTCCGCCCGGTGGACCCGCCCGTGACCCACCCCGTCATCGCCGTGGTCCGCCAGGCCCCGGGCCCCGCCGAGACCGCGCTGCTCGAACTCCTCCGCCAGGAGTCCTGGCCCGCGCCCGCCTCCCTCACCCCGGCCCTCTGACGCGCCCGGCCGCCCTGCCGACGCCCGCGGACTGAGCACTGAGCACTGACGGCCACCGGCTGAGGGGCTGGGAGCTGGGCACTGGGGGCTGGGGACTGGGACAGCCGGCTCAGAGCTGGGTGGCGCCGCCGTCCACGGCGAACTCGGCGCCGGTGGTGTACGTGGCGTCGAAGGCGAGGAACGTGGCTGCCCTGGCCACCTCTTCGACGGTGCCGAAACGCCGCATGGGCACCCCCTCGACCTGCCGTGCCTTGAACTCCTCGGCCGCCTCCGCGCCCATCGCGCGCTCCAACACCCCCGTGTCGATCGGGCCGGGGCTGACCGCGTTGACCCGGATTCCGCGCGGCAGCAGCTCGCGGGAGAGACTGCGGGCCATCGAACGCAGCGCCGCCTTGCCGGCCGCGTAGACACTGGCCTCCGGCACGCCCATGACGTTGGCGACTGACGTGGTGAGCACGACACCCGCGCCCGCGTTCAGCAACGGGGCGAGCTTCTGCACCGTGAAGTAGGCGCCCTTGACGTTGATGGCGAACAGTTCGTCGTACGCCTCCTCGGTCGTCGACTCGAAGGGCGTGAGCGCCGCTATGCCTGCGTTGACGAACAGGGCGTCGACCGAACCGAGTTCGCCCTTCACCCGGTCGGCCAGCGCGTCCAGGTCGGCGAGTACGGCCACGTCGCCGCGTACGGTCACCGCGTTCTCACCGAGCCGCTCCCGCGCGGCGTCGAGCGTGGCCTGCGAACGCCCGGTGATCATCACCCGTGCCCCGTCCGCCACCAGCGACTCCGCCATCGCCAGACCCATTCCGCTGCCGCCACCGGTGATCACGGCATTCTTCCCGCTGTACTTCCCCATACCCGAATCTCCTCACGCTCGTATTGCTCGTACCGCTCGTAACGTTCGTACCGCTCGTCTCGCGAACTTGTGGATATTCCGCAGCGCATGACGCTCCACGCCCCACGCATTCCAAGGCGCCGCCGAAGCCGCGGAATTCCGGCGCCGTCAGCCCCTGGGGAATTCACCGCCGTCCACAATGAGGTTGCTCCCGGTGAGCCAGTCCGCCCGGCCGGAGACGAGGAACAGCACCGCGTTCGCGATGTCGTCGGGCTCGCCGTCGCGCCCCAGCGGCGCGGTGTCGTCGGCGTTGGTCTGGCTCGGCGCCCCGTTCAGACGCGCCCACTGCTCCCGCGTCGCTTCGCCCCCGGGAGTGGCGACCCGACCGGGCGACACGGCGTTGACCCGGACTCCGTACGGGGCCAGTTCCAGCGAGAGCCCTCGGCTGTACGACTCCAACGCCGCCTTCGCCGCCACGTAGTGCAGGAACGGGCCCACCGGGGTGAGCACCGCGGCCGAGGAAACGTGCACGATCGCCCCCGAACGCCGCTCCCGCATCCCCGGCGCGAGCAACGCGTCCAGTCGCACGGCCGCCAGGTAGTTCAGGTCGAGGGCGCCCTGCCACTCCTCGTCGGGAATGGCCAACGCCCCTGTGTGCGGCGTCGCCCCACCCGCGTTGTGCACCACGATGTCCACCCCGCCGAGCCGCTCCCGCACCGCCGCGGCCAGCGCCTCCGCCCCGCCCCGCGTCCGCACGTCGGCCGCCACGAACCCGGCCCCCTCCGGCACCGCCCCCGACGCCTCCGACCTAGCCGTCGTCACCACCTCGGCCCCCGCGTCCAGAAACTGCCGCACGACAGCCGCACCGATCCCTCGGGTACCCCCCGTCACGAGGGCACGCTTTCCCGCGAGTTCCCTCGTTTCCGCCCCACCGTCGTTCGTGGTCATGCCACTTGCCCCCTCGAATCGCTCAGGTCATGGTCCGCTCGATGGAGCCAGAATTCCGCCGCGCACGGAACTCGTATTCCTGTGGAATTCGCGGCTTCTCGTTTCTCCGCACCGAGCTGTTTCACGGTACGACCGGCGAATAAGGCGGGGCAAAGACGAATGAGCAGTAGGACCTATAGGGAACCCCTATACGTGCCTGCCGACCGCTGACTGACCGGGGAGCGTCCCGTGTCGCGAGCCTGGCGGGGCACGGCATCGCGGTGCTGTTCCGCTTCTACGCCAAGGCCCCTCGCGGGGACCGGTCGCACTCGAACCAGCTCATCGCGAAGGGCCCGACCGAGGACTGACGCGTCTGGCCACAGGTTGGCCGCACCTACCGGTCAAACCCGGGACAGACGCGAGACGAAGTGAGACACCCCCAACGCATCAGGGGCGCCCCGCAACGCGGAGCGCCCCTGATGACCAGCGAAGACGCTGAACTGGGCGGAGGCTGAGGGATTTGAACCCTCGGTGACGTCGCCGCCACGACGGTTTTCAAGACCGTTCCCTTAGGCCGCTCGGGCAAGCCTCCCTTGCCCCGCCGACCTGCCGCGAGGCGTCTACAGCCTAGCGGCTCTCCGGGCCCGGTCGCCGCCCTGGTCCGCAGGCCGGACCGGGGCGGGGGCGGGGTCAATCGGGGTAGTGGGGCACGGGGGTGGGGGTGACGGGGTCAGCTGTCGCCCTTGCGCTCGCCCAGGGTGACCTGGACCTTGTTCTCCTTGCCGTTCCTGAGGAAGGTGACGACGACCTTGTCGCCGGGGCGGTGCGTCCAGATTTCGCTGATCAGCGTCGGGCCGCTGTCGATCACCGTGTCGTCCAGCTTGGTGATCACGTCGCCGGCGCGCAGGCCCGCCTTGTCGGCCGGGCCGCCCGGGGTGACGGGGTCGGTGGTGCCCTGGCCCTGTCGGGAGATGGTGGCGCCGGCGCCGGTGTCCTTCATGTTCACCGTGGCCTCGATGACCGGGTAGACCGGCTGCCCCGTCTTGATCAGTTGCTCGGCGACCTGTTTGGCCTGGTTGATCGGGATGGCGAAGCCGAGGCCGATGCTGCCGGACTGCTGGCCCTGGCCGCCGAAGCCGCCACCGCCGCCCGCCGGCTGGATCGCGGAGTTGACGCCGATGACGGCGCCGGAGTCGTTGAGCAGCGGCCCGCCGGAGTTGCCCGGGTTTATCGACGCGTCGGTCTGCAGCGCGCTCATGTACGACGCCTTGCTGCCGCCGCCGTCGCTGGAGGAGACCGGCCGCTTCTTCGCGCTGACGATGCCCGTCGTCACGGTGCCCGAGAGCCCGAACGGCGCGCCGATCGCCACCGTACCGTCGCCGACCTCGACCTTGTCGGAGTCGGCGAGCGGCAGCGGGGTCAGGGCGCCGGGCGCGTTCTTCAGCTTGAGCACGGCGATGTCGTACCCCTCGGCCCGGCCGACGACCTCGGCGCGGTACTTCTTGCCGTTGGAGAACGTGACCCGCAGTTCGCCGCTGTCCGCGGCGGACGCGACGACGTGGTTGTTGGTGAGCAGGTGGCCCTGCTTGTCGTAGACGAAGCCGGTGCCGGTGCCGCCCTCGCCGGAGGTGCTTTGCGCCTCGATGGTGACGACGCTCGGCAGCGTCCTGTCCGCGATGGCCGACACGGAGCCGGGGGCGCGATTGCTGGACTTGGCCTCTCCGGTGGCGGAGATGGTGGTCGACTCGCTGTCGCCGTCCCGCTCGGCGGCCCAGAACCCGATGCCGCCGCCGATACCGCCCGCCACCAACACCGCCGCCAGGACGCCCGCGAGGATGCCGCCGCGCCCGCGACGCGGCGGCACCGGGCCGGGTGCGCCCGCGCCCCAGGGCGCGTGCGGGTCACCGGGCCCGCCACCCGTGCCGTACGGCTGGCCGCCACCCGACCACCACCCGCCGCCCCCGGCACCACCCGCACCGCCGGCACCGCCCGCGGGCGGGCCGCCCACCGTCCCGTGCTGCGACATGGCCTGCGCGGCGTGCGGCGTCCCGGTCTGCGGGGCGTGCGGCGCCGGGTGGCCGGGGGCGGTGGACGACTGCGCCACGGGGGTCGGCTCCGCGAGGGGCGCCGGCGTACGCCCCGCGTCGGCGGGCGGGCCGTCCTGCCGCGCGGACGCGTCGACCGTCGTGATCTCGGCCGTCGGGTGCGGCGCGGGTGAGCCGGCCACCGTCTCGGCGTCACCGGGGGCCGAACGCGCGGAGTCCGCCCCGACGCCCTTCGCGGAACCGGCCGCGTCCGGGGCGGCCGGCGGAGGCGCGGACTGTGCCGGGGCGGGGGACGCGGGCGGGGCGAGGCCGTAGTCGGGGGCGGGGTGCTCGGGGCCGGGCGCGGCGGTCGGCGCTGGAGGCGCCGTGCGCGGCTCGGTCTCGGGCGGAACAGCAGCGCCTTCGTTTTCCGTGCTCACAGCTCACTCCTCAGATGCACGACGTTTCGGTCAGGTGGCGGGCGGCCATCGCGTACGAAGGTCTGCCACCAGCCTTTCCCACGGCCTGTCAGGCCGCCGTAAGGAGCGGCGGCCCCGCCCCGGAGGGCGGCGGACCACCGGCAACCTCACCCGACGCCCCCCACTTCGACCTGGGTGCAACGGACGAAACGGACGAGCCTCCGCGGGGGCGGGTGCCACCGAGGCGGCGCGCGCCGGGCGGTGGCACCATAACGCGGTGACCTATGCGCGCCCGGCCAGGGACAGTCGCCCCGGCCCGCACAGCCCGTTCGTCGTCGCCCACCGCGGGGCCTCCGAAGCGGAACCCGAGCACACCCTGATCGCGTACGAGCGAGCCATCGCGGAGGGCGCCGACGCCCTTGAGTGCGACGTACGGCTGACCGCCGACGGGCACCTGGTGTGCGTGCACGACCGACGGGTGAACCGGACGTCCAACGGGCGGGGGGCGGTCTCCAGCATGGAGCTGTCCGACCTCGCCGCCCTTGACTTCGGTTCTTGGAAGGGGCAGGCCGCCGACGCCGAGGTGCCGGACCGGGACGCCGCCTCCGTGCTGACCCTGGAGCGGCTGCTCGAACTCGTCGCCGACGCGGGGCGCCCGGTCGGCCTCGCCATCGAGACCAAGCACCCGACGCGCTGGGCCGGGCAGGTGGAGGAGCGGCTGCTGACGCTGTTGCGCCGGTTCGGCCTGGCGGGCGGCCCGAGCGCGCCCAACGAGCCCGCGCCGGTGCGGATCATGAGCTTCTCGGCGCGCTCGCTGCACCGGGTGCGCGCGGCGGCCCCCGGCCTGCCCACCGTCTACCTCACGCAGTTCCTCTCGCCCCGGCTGCGGGACGGTCGGCTGCCCGCGGGCGTGAGCATCGCGGGCCCCAGTGTGCGCATCGTCCGCAACCACCCCGGGTTCGTCGCCCGCCTGCACCGCGCGGGGCACCGGGTGCACGTATGGACCGTGAACGAGCCGGCCGACGTCGACCTGTGCGTACGGCTCGGGGTCGAGGCCATCATCACCAACCGGCCGAAGCAGGTGCTGTCCCAACTCGGGCGTACATAACGCCCATGACACGGAGTGCACCGGCGCATTCGGTACGTAGGTGATCACGACGAGTACGCCACCCGATCGCAGTTGGCCGGTTTCCGATCCACTTCCTCCGGGCATCCACCCCTTGGCATGGGGCAAAGGAGGTCTCGGGGGTGGCGTTGGTGGTGGCACAGGAAGTGCCGACGTCGTCGACTATGTCCGTTCCCCATGGCCCTGCGGGCGTGGGTGAGGCGCGGCACCGGATGCGCGGGGAGCTTCGCTCCAGCGGGGTGCCGGAGTCGGTCATAGACGACGCAGTATTGATCCTTTCCGAATTGCTCAGCAACGCGTGTCGGCACGGCCGACCGCTGGACGCCGACGACGGCGGGGCGAGCGGCCGCGACACCGTGGACGGCGGGGCCGCCGGCGCGATGCGCGCGGCCTGGCACGTGGAGGCGTGCGGCCGACTCACGGTCGAGGCGACCGACGGCGGCGGCCCGACAAGACCACTTCCGGCCACGCCGTCGATCACGGCCCGCGGCGGCCGGGGCCTGCACATCATCACGGCGCTCGCCGAGGAGTGGGGCGTACGGGACGGGCACGGCGAAGTCACCGTATGGGCGGTCTTGTCCCCACACGACGCTCCGCCCGAGGCGCCCTCGCGCATCGTCCTCACCCCCGAACTGCGCTACGCGACGCCGCGCCCCGAGCCGCTGGGCGGGCGGGGTGGCGGCCTCGGCGGTGGCCTGGACGGCCTTGAAGAGTTGAACGAACTGGGCGAGCTGGACGGCACCGCCTGAGCCACCCCCGCCTCACTCCCGCGACCACACGGGCCCCACGCCCCTCGGCCTCACTGGCCCTGTCGCGCCCCCGGCCTCCGCGCGCCCCGGGCCAACGCGTCGGTAAAAGCGCCCCGGGCCACGGGCCAGCGCCCGGCCCAGCGCGCCGGCCCGGTCGGACCGGGAGTGGAGTGGGGCCGGGTCCGCGCCGGCCCTCCGGTGGTACGGGCCCGGGCATCCCGCCGACGGGCCGCTCCCGCTGCCCGACTGCCAGATTCCGGCTCCGTGTCGGGCCGCGCGTCGTGCCGCCTGGCGCGCGCTCTGGCGGAGCCGCGTACCGGAAGGGCTAGGCTCGCGACGCGTAGGAGCCGTACCGACCGGGAGACAGCCACACCATGGCCAAGAAGCGCCGCCCCCAGCCGAAGACCACGCCCCAGGGCGCGGCCGATGCCTACCCCGTGGTCGGGGCACGCGAGCCCTGCCCGTGCAACTCGGGCCGGCGCTACAAGGCGTGCCACGGCCGGGCCGCCGCGCACGCGGTGACCGAGCTGGTGCAGCGCCCGTTCGAGGGACTGCCCGGCGAGGCGGACTGGGTCGCGCTGCGCGAGCTGGTGCCCGCGGCCACCGTGGAGCTGCACCTCAAGGACGGGCTGCCGGACGGCGTTCCGTCGGTCACCCTCGCCACGGTGCTGCCCATGGCCTGGCCGGCGCTGCGCCGCGACGACGGCGCCGTGCTGCTCGGCCTCCAGAACGACACCACGTCGGGCGACCTGAGCCGCGACCTGGCGAGCACGTTGCGACGCGCGCTGACCGCCGAGCCGGGCACGCCCGTCGCGGCCGGTGACGCGCCGGGCGCCGGCCGGGCGCCGGCCGACGGGCCACGGCTCCAGGACCTGCTGGACCTCGACCGCCCCTTCGAGCCGGTGGTGCACCAGGGGTTCGAGTTCTGGATCGAGGACGCGGAGAACGCGAGCGCCGAGGTCACCGCGTCCCTGGAGCGGGCGAACGAGGCCGCGATCCCGACCGTCCGGCTGACCGGCGTCGAGTCGGCGTACTGGTGCGAGACGCCGGACAAGAACCACCTGCGGTGGGTCATGACCCATCCGGAGGAGAAGCTCCTCGACGCGCTCGCCCGCCTGCACGCGGCCGGCGTGTCCTCGCTCGGCGAGGGCACGCGGCTGGTCGGCTCGTTCCGCGCGCACGGCCTGACGGTGCCGGTGTGGGACCTGCCGACCGCGATGCGCGCGGACGATGTCGAGAAGCCCGCCGCGGAGTTCGCGGAGCGGCTCGCCGGCGCGCTCGCGGCCGAGGCGCCGCTGACGTCCGACGAGCGCCGCGCGCGCAGCGGGCTCACCAACCGTCAGGTCACCCTGAGCTGACGCCCACGGGCCCACCCGGGCCCGCCCGCGCGCACCTCTTCCCGGGGCGCCCCGCACCGCTCGCTCACCGCGACCGGGCAGGGCGCCCCGTGGCGTTCCCGCCCGGGACGGGGGCGCGCGGCGGGTGCGGGGCGCGGCCGGGCGGGAGCGCGGGAGGTGGGGTGGCCGGCGCGAGAAACCCGGCGCGGGGTGGTGCGCGGCCGACGGGAAAAGGGCCGTCGCGGGCGGGAGGCCGGCGGGAGTACCCGCGTACCGGAGTACGGAAGACCGGAACGGCGGGCGGAGTGTGTGCCAGGGCGGGGGGTGCCGTTTTCGGAATATCGTATTCCGCATATGTCCTGTTCCGGGGCGCCGTTTCCCACCAATGACACGTCCGCTCGACTGACCGTTTGCCCGATTGTTTGCACGGCGAGTGCGCGGATGCCGTTCGCGGGGCGTCCGGTGATCGAATCCGACGTCGATGGATGAGGCCCGCCGAATGGGCTCGTACGCGACGGCAACGCGCCACGACTTCCCCGGCTTCCGTTCTTCCCCACACGCCACGACCGGGCGGGGGATATCGCAGCGTCTTTGCGGAACGCGTTGTTCGTACGGTACGGACAAATCTTTCGTACGGTCCGCACAAAGCGCGCCCGATCCGCACGCGACCACGACCGGCACCGCGTCCACGCAGCGCCCGTCGCGACGCCCGTCGCGACGCCCGGTGCCGCCGCGGACGCGAATGGCGAACAGGGGCCAGGGCCAAGGTGCCGGCACCGCCGGCGCACGCCCGCGCGCCGGGGACGCCGCCCACGACCCCGCACCCCGCACCAGCCGGCCGGGCCCGACCGCCCGCACCCGTACGACCAGCGCGAAGGCCCGCCGGGGCGGGGTGCGGCGAAGACCTGGGCGGGCGGGTGCGCACGAGGGGGCCGCAGGCCCGGCGGGGCCGTGGGGGCGCGCGTGGTGGGCGCGGTCGGGTGGCGGCCGCGTGGTCGGCGCGGGGCGGCATGCCATAAGGAGTTCCCGACCGATTCCCGGGAGTTTGTGGCCGCCGGAAGGGTTTAGGAGTCCGGCGGTTTCCTTGAGGTGCGGGTTCGGGCGGTGCGCCGTTCCGGGCCGCGGTGGGTGCGGCGGGTGGTCGGGCGTGGTGTCCGTGTACGGCCACGGGGGAACGCTGTTGCGTACGCGACATGAGATAGCCGCGATTGCGTCGGGATAGCGGAGTTAGCCCAGTCGACGGGCGGCGAGGGGTGTGGCGATCACGGCGTGTCTCCGACGGGCACCGTACAGATGATCTCCAGACGATCCAGATGCGTGACCCTGGTCACAACTCCCGGTATTAGCCAGGAAATACGCGTCTTGAAATCCGCGATCGAATTTGCGAACTGCCGATCTCTTGTTACCGTTCTAGGAGCCCGGTCGCTGGTGCATCCCCCGTCGCCAGCGACCGGGCGCTTCCATGCCCGGCCCACGTCGCCGGCAGCCAGGGGAAACCGCGTCCCCGGCCCGTTCATTCCGCCCCGCGCGCCACCGAGTTGCCGCGCCGAGGGCCTCGCGCCCCGCCGGCCCAGCGCCCGCACCGCTCGAACGCCCCCCCCGGCCGCACGGCTCCCGTTCGCGCACCGCGCTCCACGCCGCCTGCCCGGCCCGACTTCTGGCCCGGCGTCAGCCGGCCCGCACCACGCCCTGGCCAGGCCCGCTCGCCCCCGCCTGCGCCCGGCCCGCTCCCAGCTCGGGGCCGCGGGCGCCGCCCAGCGCCCGCCTCGTGCCCGCCCGCGGCCTCGGCTGGCCCAGCGGGGGCGGCGACGGCACGTACCGCCGCCAGGCGCCGCCTGGCGGGCCCCGCGCGGGCCCTCCCGGCCCGCGTGGCGCCGCCGTCCGGCCGCGCGGGGAGCGGCCGCACGGCGCCCGGACGGGCCGGCCCTCACCGCCCCGGTCGCGGCGTCCGTCTGGCCCACGCCGCGCCCACCCCTCGCGTCGCGCCGCGCACCGGCGCCACCCGGCACCACACCGCCTCCCCGGCGCACCCCCCGGCATCCGACGCACCATCCGGCACGGGGTCGGCGGGTCCGCCGGCCGCCCGGCCCGAGCGGTACTCCAGGGGCGCTCTACCAGGTCACCACCCGTACGCTGGCCGGCCGTCACCGGCCGCTGGGCCGGCTCCGGCCCGCCGCACCCGGCGCCGCCACAGCCGTCTTCGGCCGTCCCACCGCGCCCCTCGCCACCACGCCCACCACCGCGCGGTGCCCCGCCGCGAGTTGGGCCGCCGGCCGCCCGGCCCCGGGCACCGCGCGGCGGAGCGCCGCTCGTACGCGACGGTTCGGGGGCGGGCGGCGGGGCCGCTCGTGCCGGGGCTCGGCCCCTCGGCAGGTGGCTCGTCACACGGCACGGGGCCGCGAAGGCGTGAGATCACATCTGTCACATAGGCCACTCGCATCACATTTGAGCTGGGCTTGAGGGGCGATATCAAGCCAGTACCGATGAGTTGCATCCGCGCGTCGACGACCCCGGCATGGCGCGATCGCGCTTGCACTCTCCGTAACCGTGCCCTTCGAGCGGTCCCGCGCGCGACGGGGCGGCGGACGGGGCGGTGCGGGGTTATTGGAGGTTTCCGCGCTTTCGCCGTCGCCCGCGCGGTGGCCAGCGGCGGTGCCGTACCGGGCGCGGCACGAGGCCATTCGGTGTACCGAGCATTGAAGAGTGAAAGACAGCGGGCGACGAGCGGGGCGCCGCGCACCGCGCCGGAACGCCGCCCACACGCCCCGTCACGGCCAGCCGCCGCCCCGTACGGCAGGCCGCGGCCCGGCGGCGAGCCGGAGGCGGCGGACCGGCGTCAGGCCGGAGGCGGCGGACCGGCGTCAGGCCGGAGGCGGCGGGACTCCGGGCGCGAGCCGTAGGGCGCCGGAAACGCCACCGGCCCGCGCGGAGGCGGGCCAGCGGGTTGGCAGGTGCGCCGCCGCCCTGGTGGGGACGGGGCGGCGGGTGCGCTCAGTAGGCGAGTTCGCTGCTGCTGCCGCCCGGGGCGTTGGCGCTCGCCTCGACCAGCGCGTCGGCTACGGCGCCGACCTGCGGCAGCCACGGGCGCGACACGCCACGGGCGGCCGGCCGGGGGGCGCGCTCCCAGCGCACCTGGCCCGCGCCGGTCTGGGACGGCGGCAGGGCCACGTACCCGCCCTCGCCGTGGAAGCGCAGCGAACTGGGCACCCAGTCCTGCCGGTGCAGCAGCTCGCCGAGTTCCTCCAGCGAGTACGGGGCGACCAGCAGTGACCAGCGGGTGGGCGTGGCGATCACCGGGCCGATGGCGATGCCGGCCAAGTCGAGGGCGGCGACCGCGCGGGCGCCGGCGACGGCGGGCAGGCTCACCGCGCTCGGGGCGCGGTTGCCGGTGGCGAGGATGATCGGCGCGGTGGGCCGGTTGGTCCACCACCACTGCACCATCCGGGCGTCGGTGGTGGCGGCGAGCAGGCCGGGGTCGAAGGGGTGCGCGCCGGGCACCACGCAGTCAGGGTGTGGGCACCCGCACTCTCCGGGCCTGCCACCTGGCGGAATGCCGACTCCGGGCAGGATCGGCCAGTGCCATTCGGTGGCGCAGGTGAGCGCCGCGCCGAGCAGCGCCGTCCTCCTGCCCCGCCGCATCGAGAACTTGCGTCGCCTTCCGGGGATCTCGCGCATGAGCGCTCGTTCCTTTCCGTGAACGCCGAGGGCTGCGGACTGCCGTACGCGGCAGCGGACGATGGATCTCCATGGCTTCCGCCTGGTCGGGACGGCGCCATGGCACTGCGGTGGCACTGCTCACACGGTGGCACTACTGACTCTGCTGGCACTTCAGGCACTGCGGACGCTACGGCCTTTTCGCAACTTCCCTGCATTTCGCTTGCGCAGTGCGGCGCTGGATCAACGCCGTCGATCACATTGCGTGAAACTCATGTCACCGCACGTACCGGGGGTGTGCCTCTCCCCGACCGTGCTCCACGAGGAGCCCCTTGCGGTCGAACCTGGACCATGGCGAGGGGTGGCGTGCGCGGCGCGCCTGCCGACTGGTGCTCAGTGTGCGTCCCCCGCCACTGCTGAGGGTGGGCTCGACCGTCATCGATGAAGACGCTCGGACCCGCGATGGGGTTCCGGGTCGACCCAACTGCCCCCGCCCTTCAACAAGTGCATACCCCCCGAGGTGGGTATGACGCGCTGCCGGATGACGACAGTCGACCGCAAATCGATTGCGCGAAGGGCATTTTCCAGACAACTTCGATTCACCACAGACACCAACAACCCCACCGCCCCAGTGCTAGACATCGCCTTACGGGTGCGTGTACATGTGGAGCATTCGTAGCGACGCAACATGACATGGGGGTTTGCGATGCTATTGAGACGAATGCCCCTGCTTTCTGATCCCATGCCGCAGACCGATAAAGCGCTAAGGATCGGAACGAATACGGGCATACTGCTCGATGAGTCCCGCCGCGTCGGCGGCCAGCCCCTATCCAGCGCCGAGAGCGGTCAACCATGAGTGCGCGCCGTCTTCCGAAAGTGGCTGGAATCGATTCCGCCGTGCCCGGCCCCTCCCAGAATCCCGCGCCCGCCCCAGCCGCTCCCTCGCCCCCCCGCCGACACCGCTCCATCGGCGCACCAGTCCGCCTCCGCGCCCCGTACGGGCCCCACCGGCGCGCCGTCCGCCGGCACCACCCCGTACACCGCCGTCCAGGACCGGCTCGCCGGCTGGGTCTCGGACCTCACCACGCTGCACGAGCTGACCGAGCGGCTCGCCCACGCGACCACGCTGGACGACGCGCTGCGCGAGTTGCTGCGCGCCGGCGCCGCCCTCGTCGGCGCGCAACGCGGCATGGCCGCGCTCGAACCCACCGACGGGCTCGGCCCCGAACTGACCATCGGCCTCGGGCTCGGCCGGGCCGAACTCGGCCACATCGAGACCATCCCGCGCGCCTCCGGCTCCGTCGGCCGGCTGCTCGACGGGCTGCCCGCGCCCGCCGCGCGGCCGGCGCGCGGCGGCGAGCGACCGGGGCCCGCGCCGACCGGCCGGGCGACCGGCCAGCCGAACCCGGATGGCGCCGCCCCGCCCGGCGCCGCCTGGCCCAGCGAGGTCGCCCACCCCGACATCGCCAGCGAGGACGACCTCGACCCGCACCACCGCGAGGTGGCCGCCCGGCTGGGCTACGCCGCCAGCTACGCGCTGCCGCTGGAGCCGCGCGCCCAGCCGCTGGAGCCGACGCACGACGCGGCGGGCCACGGCCCGGACGGCGCCACTGCGCCCGGCGCGGACGGGCCGGCCGGGCGAACCCCCGTCACCCCGGTGAACCCCGCGCTCGCCGTTGACCCGGCGCCACCGCGTGGCCGGATCGGCGCCGTGGTGTGGCTGTACGACGAGCCCACCGAGCCGACCGCGCGCCAGCGTCACCTCGTCGGCCTCTACTGCCGGTACGCCGCCGAGCACATCGGCCGCCACATCGAACTGCACCGCGACCGCCGAACCGTCGCGACGCTGCGCGAGGAGCTGCTGCCGAGCCGGCTGCCCCGGGTGCCGGGCGTGCGGCTCGCGGCCCGGCACCACACCGGCCCGTTCGGCGGCGGCGACTGGTACGACGCGCTCCCGCTGCCCGAGGGCGCGCTCGGGCTCAGCATCGGCGGCGTCACCGGCAGCGGGCCGAGCGCGGTCGCGGCGATGGGCCGGCTGCGGGCCTCGCTGCGCGCGTACGCGGTCCTTGAGGGCGAGGACCCGGTGGCCGTCCTGTCCGACCTCGAACTCCTGCTCCGGCTGACCGAACCCGCCCGCGCCGCGACCGCCCTGTTCGCCTACTGCGAGCCGGCCCACCGCTCGGTGGTCCTCGCCGGCGCCGGGCACTGCCCACCGCTGCTCATCGGCGACGAGCACACCGCGTACGTGGAGACCTCGCTGTCCGCGCCGTTGGGCATGCTCGCCTGCTGGGAGGCGCCCAGCGTGGGGATAGAGCCGGGCCCCGGCGAGACGTTGCTGCTCTACAGCGACGGGCTGCTGCGCCGCACCGGCGCGCCGATGGACCAGGCGTTCGCCCGTCTGCACGCGGCGGCGGCGAGCGTGCCCCGGGCCGGGCGCCGCGACCCGGACGCGGTGGTCGACCACGTGTTGCGGGCGGTGCTGCCGGAGGGCCCGGGCGCCGGGCGCGGCCCGCTGGGCGGCGCCGCCGCCGACGACGAGGACATCGTGCTGCTGGCCGCCTGCTTCGACTGACCGACCGCCCCGCCGCGCGCGCCCACACCCCGTGGGCCCAGGGCGCCAACACCCCCGCGATCCACTCAGCAGGCCCAGCGCGTCCAGCGGGCCCGGCGTGACAGGTGTCACGCGCCGCGCGGCCGGCCGTCGCGGAGCCACGGGCCGGCCGCCTCCGGCGTCCGTGCCCGTCGCCGGCCCCGCGAGGCCGCCCCGGGCGGGAGCGGCCGGGAGCGGGGCCGGGGGCCCCCGATCCGGGCCGGCGGGCGTCGCTCCCGGGGGGAGGTTTCGGGCCCCTCCGTACCGGTGCGTCCCGCCCCTGCGGGGGACGCGCCGGTCACCCATACGATGGGTAAGGTCCCCAGGCCCGAGGCCAGGGGCGGTCCAGTTCGAGGAGGAGACGTGACCGAGGAGCCCACTCCGGAGACCCTGGAGAGCGACAAGCCGATCAAGCAGCGTAAGAACGCGCTCTACCTGGGCGTGTCCGATGAGCTGGCTGAGAACATGCAGAGCGGCTGGGCGGACACCGAGCTGCACGACCTGCGGCCGATCCCGCAGGCAGAGCACACCGCACGGCGCCGCGCCGCGCTCTCCGCCCGCTTCCCGGGCGAGCGGCTGGTGATCCCGGCGGGCAACCTCAAGACCCGCTCGAACGACACCGAGTACAGCTTCCGCGCCTCCAGCGAGTACGCGCACCTCACCGGCGACCAGACGCAGGACGGCGTCCTCGTCCTGGAGCCGACCGGGGCCACGGGCCACACGGCCACGCTCTACCTGCTGCCGCGCTCCAACCGCGCCAACGGCGAGTTCTGGCTCGACGGCCAGGGCGAGCTGTGGGTGGGCCGGCGCAACAGCCTCGCCGAGGGCGAGCAGCTCTACGGGCTGCCCTGCGCCGATGTACGCGAGGTGGCCGGCGCGCTGGCCGAGGCGAGCGGCCCGGTGCGCATCGTGCGCGGGCACGACGCGGGCCTGGAGGCGGCGCTGACCGACAAGGTCACCGCCGAGCGGGACGAGGAGCTGAAGTCCTTCCTGAGCGAACTGCGCCTGGTCAAGGACGAGTTCGAGATCGGCGAGCTGCAGAAGGCCGTGGACTCCACGGTGCGCGGCTTCGAGGACGTCGTGCGCGTCCTCGACAAGGCCGAGGCCACCTCCGAGCGCTACATCGAGGGCACCTTCTTCCTCCGCGCCCGGGTCGAGGGCAACGACATCGGCTACGGCTCCATCTGCGCCGCCGGCCCGCACGCGACCACCCTGCACTGGGTGCGCAACGACGGCCCGGTCCGCCCCGGTGAGCTGCTGCTGCTCGACGCCGGCGTCGAGACGCACACCCTCTACACGGCCGACGTCACCCGCACGATGCCGATCAACGGCACGTTCAGCCCGCTCCAGCGCAAGATCTACGACGCGGTGTACGCGGCGCAGGAGGCGGGCATCGCGGCGGTCAAGCCGGGCGGGAAGTACCGCGACTTCCACGACGCCGCGCAGCGCGTCCTGGTCACCCACCTCGTCGAGTGGGGTCTGGTCGAGGGCCCGGTGGACCGGGTGCTCGAACTCGGCCTCCAGCGCCGTTGGACGCTGCACGGCACCGGTCACATGCTCGGCATCGACGTGCACGACTGCGCGGTCGCGCGGCGCGAGACGTACTCGGACGGGACCCTGGAGCCGGGCATGTGCCTGACCGTGGAGCCCGGCCTGTACTTCCAGGCCGACGACCTGACCGTGCCCGAGGAGTACCGGGGCATCGGCGTGCGGATCGAGGACGACATCCTCGTGACGGAGGACGGCAACCGGAACATGTCGGCCGCCCTGCCGCGCACCGCCGACGAGATCGAGCAGTGGATGGCCCGCCTGAAGGGCTGATTCCGCACCGTGCGGCGGCCGGCGTCAGCCGGTCGGGCCCGGCCCGTGCGCGGGACCGCCCGTACGCCGCCGCACACGCACCACCCGCCACGCCGGCGCCCACGCGGCCCGGTGGCGAAGCGCCCGACGAGCTTCGCCACCGGGCCGCGTCGCGTTCGCCGGGCGCCGCGCCCGGCCCCCGAGGGCCGCCCTCCGGGGGCCGGGGGTCGGCCCTATCCCTCGTCCGCGTCGGCGGCGGGGTGGCGGAAGACACCCGCGCGGGCCGCCTCGTAGGCCGCGGCGGCCGTGGTCTCGGCGAGGTGTTGGTCGATCGGGCCGCGCGAGACCAGCAGCCGGTAGTAGAACGGCGCCCCGAGCGCGGCGATCACCGCGTCGGTGTCGGTGTCCGCCGCCACCTCGCCGCGCTCGATGGCCCGCCGCACCAGCACGGCGGCCTCGCGGCGGCGGTCCCGGAAGAAGTCGCGCAGCATCTCGGCGGCGTACGGCTGGCGCACCGCCGCCGCCACCACCGCCTCCATGACGCGGCGGTTGCGCGGCGCCGCGTAGAACCTGCCGATCCCGCTGGCCAGTCCGAGCAGGTCGGCGCGGAGCGAGCCGGTGTCCGGCAGTGTGATGTTGGCACTCTTGTCGATCATCAGCTCGCAGATGATCCGCTCGACGCTGCCCCAGCGCCGGTAGACGGTCGCCAGGTGCACGCCGGAGCGCTGGGCGATCTTCTCCATGGTGAGTTCGCCGTAGCCGCCCTCGCCGAGTTCGTCGAAGGTCGCGGTCAGGACGGCGGCCCGGGTGCGCGCCGTCCGGCCTCCCGGGCGGACCGACCCGGGGGTGGGCTCCTCTTCGCTCATGCGCTCCCCAAGTTGCCCTGCACGATCACGGCCCATATTCTCCTAGCCAATCTAACGCGAACGCGCTCGCATTAGATTCGCGCAGCACGCCGCGTGGCAGGGGCCCCACGGGGGAGGACCTCTGCCATGCGGCAGGCTCGCCGCACCGCGCCACGGCGGCCCGTCACACTGGCCGCCCCGGCGCGCCGCCCCGTACGGTACGGCCATGACCGGCACCCCCGCCCCCGTGCCCGGCCTGCCCACCCCCGTCCGTGACGTGAGCGTCCGGGTCCTGGGGAACATCGGTGGCTGCGGCCCGTACGCCTATGTCGTGGCGCAGTTCGAACCGCCCGACCCACGGGGCGAGCCGCCGGGTCCGGACGGGTTGGAGCTGCTCAACGCGGTGCCCGAGCGGCACCTGCCCGCGGAGTTCCTGCCCGCGCTGCGCTCGGGGCTGGTGGAAGGGCTCGACGGCGTGGCCGCGACCGTGCTGCTCACCGACGGCGGACACCACGAGGTGGACTCCTCCGAGCCCGGCTTCCGGCTCGCGGGGCGCTGCGCGGGGCGGGCCGCGCTCATCGGCGCCGGCCTGCTGCCACCGCACGAGGCGGCCTCGCTGCCCTGGACCACCTGGCCCGGCCAGCCCTGGCTGGGGCCCAAGCGGCGCGCGGGCCGGGGGGTTCGGAGCGCCGGGCGACGCGGTGCCGGCGGCCCTTGAGCTGAACCACGGTTCATGTTCCAGGATCTTGCCAACCGGCGGACCGCCCCGGACGCGGTCCCGCCACGAGCGAGGAGCCTGCCATGACCGACGCCTTCACCGTGCTCGTCACCGGCGCGACCGGCAACCAGGGCGGGGCCACCGCCCGCGCCCTGCTGGCCCGTGGCCGGACGGTCCGCGCGCTGGTCCGCGACCCGGACAAGCCCGCCGCGCTGGCCCTGCGGAAGCTGGGCGCGGAACTGGTCAGGGGCGACCTGAACGACCCGGGGTCGCTGCGCGCGGCCATGGCCGGCGTCGACGGCGTGTTCAGCGTGCAGCCACTGGCGTACGAACCGGAGACGCTGGCCACCGAGGTACGTCAGGGCAAGGCGGTGGCGGACGCCGCCCGGGAGGCGGGCGTGGCACACCTGGTGTACAGCTCCGTCGGCGGTGCCGAACGGCACACGGGCATCGGCCACTTCGAGACCAAGGCCGAGATCGAGCGGTACATCCTGGCCCTCGGCCTGCCCGCGACGATCCTGCGCCCCGTGTTCTTCATGGACAACCTGCTGCGCTACGCCGACGCGCAGGGCGAGCGGGTGCTTGAGCTGCCGGTCAGGCCGGAGCGGCCGATGCAGATGATCGCCAGCGAGGACGTCGCCCGCTTCGCGGACGCGGCCTTCGCCGACCCCGTCCGCTACCTGGGCCGACAGCTCGAAATCGCCGCCGACCAGCTCACGTTCACGCAGGTGGCGCAGGTCTACGAGCGCGTCACCGGCACCCCGACGCGGCTGGTTCCCCTCCCCATCGAGGAGCGCATGTTCGCGTGGTTCGCCGAGGACGGCTACCGGGCCGACATCCCGTCGCTGCGCGAACTCCAGCCGGGCCTGCTGACGTTCGAGCAGTTCCTGCGCGCCCGGCTCGCGCCGGAGCGCGACTGAACCCCCGGCCCGCCCGGCGACCACCGGCGCGCCCGGCACAATGGCTGCCATGTCGGGCGGATCAGCGGACAGGCCCACGGGCGGGGTGGCGGGCGGCGGGAACCGGGCGCGGTACTGGCGGGACGCGACGCGGCCGGTGGAGGCCATGCACGCGCACTTCCACGACCACGTGTACGCGCCGCACAGCCACGACACGTACTCCTTCGGCACCACCGACGAGGGCGCCCAGCGCTTCCGCTGCCGGGGCGCGGACCACACCAGCGCCGCCGGGATGGTGATGGCGTTCAACCCCGACGACGCGCACGACGGGCGCGCGGCCGTCGAGTTGGGCTACCACTACCGCATCGTGCACATCGGCCCCTCCGTGGTCAGCGGCATCCTCGCCGACGCCGCCGACGGCAGGTCGCCCGCGATGCCGCTGTTCGCCCGCCCCGTGCTGTCCGACCCCTGGCTGGCCCGCGCCCTGACCCGGCTGCACGTCGCTCTGCTGGCCCCGGCCGGCGCGCTGGCCCGGGACGAGGCGCTGACCGAGGCCGTCCTCGCGATGGCCGGGCGCGGCGCGACCCGCGCGCCGCGCGTGCGCGCCCTCGCCGGTGGCGGCCAACGCCGGGCCGCCCGCCGGGCCCGCACCGCGCTGGACGAGGCGCCGCTCACCCCGGTGTCGGCGCAACGGTTGGCCTCGGCGGCCGGGTGCAGCCGGTTCGCCCTCTACCGGGCCTTCCGCGCGGAGTACGGCATGGCGCCCAGCGACTACCAGCGGCTGCTGCGGCTGCGCCGGGCGCGCGCCCTGCTGGCCGACGGCGTGCCGCTGGCCGAGGCCGCCACCGCGACGGGCTTCGTGGACCAGGCCCATCTGCACCGCTGGTTCAAGCGCAGCTACGGCATCACGCCCGGCACCTACCAGCGCGCGGCGAGCTGAGGCGGACGCGGCGGGCGCCGGTCGGGCCAGGTGGCCGCGAGGTTCGGTTGGTTGGCGCTCGGCGGCCGGGACGAGCGAGGTGAGGTCGGGTGGGGGGTCGTCGAGCGGGGCCGCTCGAAGCGGAAGCTCTGGTCCTCGTATCCGGTGCACAGGGCCTGCACCAGTTCGGCGCCCTCGGTACGGGGTGGCAACAGGCCGAGGCACAGGCCGCTGTCCAGCGGGCGCAGGCGGTAGCCACGGCCGACGGGTTCCAGCCGGAACCTCTGGTGCGGCTGCCCGGTGCAGGCGCGTGGGGAAACCAACTCCTCGCCCTCGCCCGCCCCGTGCGGTGGCTCGTCCACGCTCAGGCAGCCCTTCTTGTGGACCGGATGGTGCCACTGGACGCGGTAGGTCGAGCCGCTGACGTGCTCCAGGAACACCCGGGGCCGCGGGGCCCGCTCGCACGGGCGCTGGACGGCGACGGGGCGGTCGGTGCGGCGGTTGCGTTCCCGGCCCTCCGTGACGCACAGCCGGGGCGCCTCCACCGGGCGCATCGTCACCCAGCCGCTGGGTTCGGGCGCGGGGTCCGTGCCCTGGTCGCGGGGTGCGGACTGGAGCCAGTGGGTGAGCGAGAGCGCCAACGCCGCGCCCACGCCGGCGCCGAGCGAGACCGGCACGAAGAGCCACAAGGGCCGGCGGGCGGCGGTGGGCCACCAACGGCCGTGCCGGGCAACCGGTTCGTGCGGCGCCCCCGCGTCCCGCGCCGGGGTGATCGCCCCCGCTCGGCCCGCCGACCGGGAGGCTCCCGGGTGTTCTGGAGGCGGGGCCGGGTCGCGGGGCGCGGGGTGACCGGCCTCGGCCGCCCCCGGCGGGCCGGGCGACACCCGCCCCCGGGGCGGGTCCGCCGCCTCGACCCGTGGGGCCGGCTCCTCGACCCGTTGAGCCGTCGCCTCGGTTCGCGCGCCCGCCGCGAGGCGCTCGCGCGCGTCCAGCCAGGCGTCGACCGAGGCGGCGTCACCACCACAGGCGCGTACGAAGGCGGTGACGAGTTCCGCGCGCGGAAGCGCCGTACGGGCCAGGGCCCCGGCGACGGTCGCACGCGGCAGCACCTCCCCCGCGGCGTCCGCGCGGCGCTCCAACTGCCGGTAGCTGAGACCGGTCTCATCACGTATCTCGCGCAGTGCGGCGACGTACTCCGCGGGTGTCCGCGCCGCCCTCGGGTCAGATCCCACTGCCCCTCCCCCTGCCAGGCCACGACCTCGCCCAACGAGCGTAGCCGCGAGGGAATCCGAGACCGGGCAGGCGCCAGCGTGGCGACCGAACCGCGACCTGTGCCGGCCCGGGGGGGCGGGCCGACCCGCACCGCATCCGCCGGGAGCCGCCGGCGGACCCGCCGCAAGAGCGGCGCCGGGCACGGGCGTGTCCGGTACGGGCTGCCGGCGCGGGCGTATGCCGCCGGGTGTCGGGGACTGTCAGGACGCCATGAAGGGCGCGTCGTCACGCCACTTGAGGATCTTGTCGAAGCTGACGACGGTGCCGTCGCGCCCGGAGCGGTTCCGGTAGCGGACGCGGTCGGTGAGTTCCTCGATGAGGAACAGCCCGCGCCCGTGCTCGGCCAGCGGCGTGTCGCGAGGGGTGGCGGGCTGGCGGGCCTGGTGCGCGGGGGCCTGGCACGCGGGTTGCGAGGTGCGCGCGGCCAGCGCGCGGGCGTGGCGGCCCCGGGGGAGGCCCGGGCCCGAGTCGGTGACCTCGATGCGGCAGGTGTCGCCGTCGATGAAGGCCGTCACTCGGTAGTCGGTGCTCGACGCGTCGCCGCCGTGCTCGACGGCGTTGGCGCAGGCTTCGGAGAGGGCGAGGGAAAGATCGTAGGAGACATCGGGGTCCACGCCCGCCGTCTCCATGGCGCCCACCAGCAGGCGCCGGGCGAGGGGCACGCTCGCGGCCTCGCGCCGCAGATGGAGGGACCACCAGATGCTCATGCTCCAGCCTCCCGGTCGCGGCTCGACATATCGATACGTATTGCCTGTCCCGAAGGTCGGTAAGCCCGCCTCCGGTGTGACTACGCTCATTCGGCGGATGTGGTTGAGGGCGTAAGCGGTGTAAGGAGCTGGGGCGCGGGGCCATCCGTGTGACGCGGGTGGCCCTCTCCGACGGCCCGTGGCACCCCGTGCCGCGGGTCGCCGGTGGGGCGTCCGGGGCGGGGCGTACGCGCCGGATGTCGGAGCGAGCCCCGTCCCGAAGGCGTACGCGGTCCCGGGCGGGAGCCCGGGTCCGCGCCGCACCCCACCGCTTCCTCACTCACCGCATGCCGCCGCTCACGCGAGTCCCCCGGCACCCCGACGTGAAACGCGCCACCCCGGGATCGACTCCCGCCGGGTGGGACGGGCCGCCGTCCCGTGGGCCGGCCCGAACGCGCCGCCGCCACGTGGCCCACCCCGTACGCCCATCCGACGGGTGTCGGCGAGGAACCACCGAAAGGCCCCCACCCCTGCCGTGGGGGGACGTTTCGCCCGGTGGGATGATGACGCAGCCATGTTGTGCCGCACGTCGCCCCGCTTCCGCCCCTCGGGGAGCTCATCGCTCCGCGGGCGGATGGTGCGTGCCGGCGCCGGGCTGCGGCTGCTGCGCGCCGCGTTCTTCACCACCGTCTGTGTCGCGCTGACCGCCGGCGGCCACGTGCTGGCCTCGTGCGCGGCGGTGCCCGGGTGGACGCTGGGCGTGGCGTGGCTGGTGACCTTCGCCGTGGTGGCCCCGCTGGCCGGGCGGCAGCGCTCGCTGCCGGGCATCGCGGCCGGCCTCGCCGCCGGGCAACTGGTCCTCCACTCGCTGTTCGCGCTCGCCCAGCGCGGGGTGGCCGGCCTGCCGGCCGTCGGGCACGCGCACGGCGACGGCGCCCGGGCGCTGCCCCCCGGCGTGGCCCCCGACAGCGCCGACGGGCGGCTGATCGTCCTCGCCGCGCGGCTGGTCTGTGACGAGCCGGGCCGGATCTCGGTGGCTAAGGCGCGGCGGATCGTCGGCGACTCCGGGCTCGACCCCGACCGGCACGCGCAGGCCGGCACGGCCGTCGCGGGCGCGGTCCGGCACGGCTCCGGGTCCGTCCTGGACGCGGTGCTGCCCTCGCTGCCCATGCTGCTGGGGCACCTGCTGGCCGCGCTCGCCGCCGGCTGGCTGCTACGCCGGGGCGACGCCGCCCTGTGGCGCGTCGTCGCGCTGTCCGCGGCGCCCGCCCGCGAGGTGGCCGACGCGGCGCTGGTACGCACCCTGCGGGCCGCGTTCGCGCTGGTCGGCGCGGTGTGCGCGGGGCTGTCCCGGTCCGCTGTCGGGCCGCGCCCGTGGGTGGCCCGCGCCGGGGGCGAGACGCCCGCGCGGCCCCGGGTCCTCGCGCTGAACCACGCCGTGATCCGGCGCGGGCCGCCGCGCTACGACCTGGCGGCCTGACGCGAGACGCCCACTCCGGTAGTGCCGGGGCGGTGTCGCGCGGTCGCCCACCGCTGCGCTCACCTTCCCCGTAACGTCCCAGGAGTCCCTGTCATGAACGCCATGCGCACCTCGCACCCGGCGCCCACCGCCCCCGACGCCCACTCGACCCCAGCCCCGGACACGGCCCCGGCCGCGACCCGCGCCGCGCGGCGCGCGGGCGGAACGGGGCGGCTGCTCGCCGGCGCGGGCGCGCTCGCGGCCGGCGCCGTCCTGCTGTGCTCCGTGCCCGCCCTGGCGCACGTCAGCGTGCAGCCCGGCGAGGCCGAGCGGGGCGGGTACGCGACGATCAACTTCAAGGTGCCCAACGAGCGCGACGACGCCTCGACCGTGAAGCTTGAGGTCACCTTCCCGGCCGACCACCCGATGTCGTCCGTGATGCCGCAGCCCGTGCCCGGCTGGCAGGTCAAGGTCACCAAGGGCAAGCTCGACAAGCCGCTGGAGTCGCACGGCAAGAAGATCACCGAGGCGGTCAACAAGGTCACCTGGACCGCCGACGGCGACGGCGTGCGCCCGGGTCAGTTCCAGCAGTTCCCGCTCTCCGTCGGGCAGCTCCCGGAGAAGGCCGACCACCTGGTCTTCAAGGCCCTGCAGACGTACTCCAACAAGGAGGTCGTCCGCTGGATCGAGGAGCCCAGGGAAGGCGCCCCCGAGCCGGAGTCCCCGGCCCCGGTGCTCAAGCTCGTCGCGGCCGACGCCGCCGCCACGGGCGGCGCGACCGACACGAAGAAGAGCGCCACGGGCGAGGACGCCTCGGGCCAGCCGGCGAACACCGCCGCTGACGACGACGACAGCGACACCACGGCGCGCGTGCTCGGTGGCGTGGGCATCGCGGCCGGCATCGCGGGCGTGGCCTTCGGCGTCTTCGCCGGCCGCCGCCGCTCGGCCTGACCCCACCGCCCGCGCCCGCACCCGGGCCGCGCGCCGCCGCCCCGTCCGCCCGACCCGTCGCCCACCGTGCCCGCCGCCACCGCGGCGCGGCGCGGGACGCGCGCGGGCAGGCCGTACCGGGGTGAGCCGTGCGCGGGCGGGTCGCGCCGCGCGTACGCGAACCGACCGCACCACTTACTCACCCTCACCCGACCGTCCAGCACCAGCACCCTCTGGAGAGAACTCCATGCGTAGCAAGTCCGCGGGCGTCGCCCTGGCCGCTGTCACCGTGCTCAGCCTCACCCTCGCCGCCTGTGGCGGAGGCGACTCGGACGACAAGGGCGTCGCCACCGTCAAGTCCTCCCCCTCGGTCAAGGACAAGGGCGCGATCGTCCTCGACACCCCGAAGCAGAAGCCCGACCTGGTGCTCACCGACACCGACGGGAAGAAGTACGACCTCATCGAGCGGACCAAGGGCAAGCCGACCCTGGTCTACTTCGGCTACACCTACTGCCCCGACGTGTGCTCGATGGTCATGAGCAACGTCGCCCTCGCCAAGGCCAAGCTGCCCAAGGCCGACCAGGAGAACCTCCAGGTCGTCTTCGTGACCACCGACCCGGACCGGGACACCCCGAAGCGGATGCGGAGCTGGCTCGACGGGCAGGGCGGCAAGGACTTCACCGGCCTCACCGGCGACATCGAGACCATCCAGGCCGCGGCCAAGCCGCTCGGCATCTTCATCGAGAAGCCGAAGAAGGAGAAGGACGGCACCGTCACCGTCAACCACGGCGCCGAGGTCATCGGCTTCTCGCCCAAGGACGACAAGGGCCACTGGCTGTACATGACGGAGACCACCACCACCGCCTACAGCCGTGAGCTGCCCAGCATCGTGAAGGGGCAGAACCCGTGACCCGCCCGCCACAGGGCCCGGCGACAGCGCGGGGGCCCCGCGCGCGCCGGGTGTCCAGGACGGCGCTCGCCGCCGCCACCTCGTTCACCCTCGGACTCGGCGGGCTGCTGCTCACCGCGTGCGGGTCGGACGACGACAAGGACGCGGGCGGCTCCGCGAAGCTGGCCGTGGCCGGCGCGTACCTGCCGCAGCCGCCCACGCCGGACATCGCGGCCGGTTACCTCAGCGTGCGCAACTCCGGCGACGCCGCCGACCGGCTCACCTCGGTCACCACGGCGCTCTCGGACCGCGTCACCATGCACACGACCGAGGGCACCGCCATGCGCAGGGTGACCGAGTTCGAGGTGCCCGCCGGCGGCGAACTCGACCTCGCCCGTGGCGGCGACCACCTGATGCTGGAGAAGCTGACCCGCCAGCCGAAGGTGGGCGAGACCGTCACGCTGACCCTGCACTTCGCCAAGTCCCCGGCGATCGAGGTCAGCGTCCCGGTCAAGCCGACGTCGTACCAGCCGGAGGTCTGACCCGCATGCCCCAGCCCCCTGCCCAGGCCCCGTGGGACGAACGGTCGGCCGTGCCGGCGCGACCGGGCGCGCCCCGGGCGCGCCGGGCGCTGACCGTGCTCGGCGCGCTGCTCGCGGCGCTGCTGTGCGCGCTCGGCGCCGGCGCGTCCCCGGCCGCCGCGCACGCCGCGCTGACCGGTACCGACCCGGCGAAGGACGCGGTGCTCCAGCGGGCGCCCGAGCGCGTCACGCTCACCTTCTCGGAGGGCGTGCTGCTCTCGGACGACTCGGTGCGGGTGCTCGACCCCCAGGGGGAGCGGGTGGACGACGGCAAGCCGGCGCACGTGGCCGGCAAGTCGTCCACGGCCACCGTGGGGCTGCGCTCCGGGCTGCCCGAGGGCACGTTCACGGTGGCCTGGCAGGCGGTCTCGGAGGACAGCCACCCGGTGGGCGGCGCGTTCACCTTCTCCATCGGCGCGCCCTCCAAGACCTCCGTGGTGCTGCCGAGCGCCGAGCCCGACGGGACGGTCTCGGCGCTGTACGGCATCGCCAGGTACGCGGCGTACGGCGGGTTCGTGCTGCTGGTGGGCGGGTGCGTGTTCGCCGGCCACTGCCACGCCAACCGCGCCGTGCGGCGGGTGGCGGCGACCGGCTGGGGGACGCTGTTCGGCGCCACCGTCGCGCTGTTGCTGCTGCGCGGCCCGTACACCAGCAACGGCAGGGGGCTCGGCGCCGCGTTCGACCTCGGCCTGGTGCGGGACGTCCTGGACACCAAGCCGGGCACGGCGCTGCTGTGCCGGCTGCTGCTGCTCGCCGCGGCGGCGGTGTGCGTGGCGGTGCTGTTCGGGTCGTACGCGCCGGCCGGCGACGGGCGGGCCCGTGGCGGCGTCGGCCGACCCGCGCGGCCCGCGCGCGGTGGCGGCCGGACACCCGTGGCGGGGCCCGCCCTGGCCGGGCGGACCGACTTGGCGTGGTCCGTCGGCGTCGGGGGCGCCCTCGTCGCCGGTGGACTGGCCGCCACCTGGGCGCTGGCCGAGCACGCGTCGGTGGGCATCCAGCGGACGCTGGCCGTGCCGGTGGACATCGTGCACCTGCTGGCCGTGGCCGTCTGGTTGGGCGGGCTGACCGCGCTGCTGGTCGCGCTGCGGACCGAGGCGCGGCTGCCCCGGCTCGCGGTGCGCCGCTTCTCGCGGCTGGCCTTCGGCTCGGTGGTCGCGCTGGTGGTCACCGGGCTCTACCAGTCGTGGCGGCAGGTCGGCTCGTGGCACGCGCTGACCGACACCGAGTACGGGCGCTGGCTGCTGGTGAAGGTCGGCCTGGTGGTGCTCCTGGTGGGCGCCGCCGGCCTCTCGCGGCGCTGGACCTCCCGCCTGGACACCACCCCCGACACCGCGTCGTCACCGCGCGGCGCGGCGACGACGGCCAAGGGGACCGGCAAGGCGACCAACAGGGCTGCTGGCAAGGCCGCCGCCACGGCGGAAGCCAAGGCCAAGGCCGCGTCGGAGGCCAAGGCCGCGTCGCGGGCCAAGCCGGAAACCGAGCCGGAGCCCAGCCCGGAAACCAAGGCGACGGCCAAGACCAAGGGCACAGCCGGGGCCAAGGCGAAGCCCGGGGGCACCCCCGGGACCAAGCCCAAGGCCAAGCCCGGGGTTAAGGCCAAGGCCACCGGCGGCGACGCGCGGGCCGCGCAACTCGCCCGGCAGCGGGCCGCCGTCAGCGCGGCCCGCACCCGCCGCGAGCGCGACGCGGACCCGACGCGCTCCGGGCTGCGCCGCTCGGTGGCCGTCGAGACCGGCGTCGCCGTGGTCCTGCTCGCCGTCACCACCGTGCTCACCGGCACCCAGCCGGGCCGCGCGGAGACCGAACAGGAGGCGGCCGGGCAGAGCGTCACCACGGGCCCGGTCAGCCTCAGCGTCCCGTACGACACCGAGGGCCTGAACGGGCGCGGCACCGCCGAGGTGACGCTCGACCCGGGGCGCTCGGGCGACAACACCTTCCACGCCTACCTCACCAACCCCGCCGGCAAGCCCGCCGACGTCCCCGAGCTCAAGGCGTCCCTCACCTTGCGGGAGCGCGGCATCGGCCCGCTCGGGATCTCCCTCAACCGCGTCTCGGCGGGCCACTGGAGCGCGACCGGCGTGCAACTCCCCATGCCAGGCGACTGGCAGCTCTCGTTGACCGTACGCACCTCCGACATCGACCAGGTGACGGAGACCGACACCATGAAGGTCGGACCATGACTTTGGACTCCATCTCCCGCCGCCGCCTCCTCGGCACCGCGGGGGCGGCGGGCGCCGCCGGGCTCGTCGCCGGCGGCGCGAGCGCCGTGGCGGCGGACCGCGCGACCCGCGACGACGCCGGGACCACCGCGCTGACCACCATCGGCGCCTCGGCCGTGGACTTCGGCGGGCAGGCCCGCGCGCACGGCACGCCGCAGGCCGGCATCCTCGACCCGCACCAGGTCCACGGCCACCTCGTCGCCTTCGACCTCGCCCCGCGCGCCGACCGCAAGGCCGCCGCCGCGCTGCTACGCCGCTGGACCCAGGCCGCGCGGGCGCTGGTCGAGGGCCGCCCCGCGGACCGCGAGGACACCGGCAGCGCGCTGGACGCGGGCCCCGCGTCGCTCACCGTCACCATGGGCTTCGGGCGCACCTTCTTCGGCAAGGTGGGGCTGACCAGGCAACTGCCGCAGGCGCTGGCCCCGCTGCCGGACTTCTCCTCCGACGTGCTCGACAAGGCCCGCAGCGACGGCGACCTGTGGCTCCAGATCGGCGCCAACGACGGGCTTGTGGCCTTCAACGCGCTGCGCGTCCTGCAACGCGTGGCCGGCGACACGGCCAGGGTGCGCTGGCAGATGACCGGGTTCAACCGCACGCCGGGCGCCACCGACAAGCCGCGCACCACCCGCAACCTGATGGGCCAGATCGACGGCACCAACAACCCCAAGCCCGAGGAGGACGACTTCGACGCCCGCGTCTTCGTCCCCAAGGGCGGCGACGCCAGCTCACCCGCGTGGATGGGCGGCGGCTCGTACGCGGTGGTGCGGCGCATCCGGATGCTCCTGGACACCTGGGACCACCTCTCCCTGGAGCAGCAGGAGCGCGTCATCGGCCGCCGCAAGTCCGACGGCGCCCCGCTCTCCGGCGGCACCGAGACCACGCCGGTGGACCTGGAGAAGTTCACCAAGGACGGCTCGATCGCCATCCGGGGTGACGCGCACGTGCGGGTGGCCGCGCCCGAGTCCAACCAGGGCGCGGCGATGCTGCGCCGCCCGTACTCGTACCACGACGGCTTCCGCGACGACGGCCAGCCGGACGCCGGGCTGTTGTTCATCGCCTGGCAGGCGGATCCGATGCGCGGATTCGTGCCCGTCCAGCGCAAGCTGGACCGGGGCGACGGTCTCTCGCGCTTCCTGCGGCACGAGGCGAGCGGCCTGTTCGCGGTGCCGGCGGCGGCGAAGCCGGACGAGTACGTGGGACAGCCCCTGCTGGAGGGCTGACGAACGCCCCCAACTCCCCTTTGTAGCGAGGCAGTTCACGCACGCGACGTGAACCGGTGGCCGAGCCGCAGGGGCAGCCCGGCCCGGCCACCGGGGTGGTGGCGGGGCCGGGGCCGCCCCCCGAACGGTGCGGCCCCGGCCCCGCGGCTCAGGCGCCGGCCGGGCGTTGTTGGCCGGCCGCGTAGTAGGCGAGCAGTTCCGGTGCGAGCGGCGGCACGTCGAAGGGGGTGCCGCCGTCGCGCAGCGAGCGGGTGGCCATCTCGCCGGCGGCCACGCTCATCCGGGCGGCCACCGGTGAGGTGTCGGTGGCGCCGCCCTCGCGCACGAAGCGGCAGAACTCCGCGATGATCCGCTCGTCCGCGCCGCCGTGTGAACCCTTCGCCTCCGGCACCCGGAACTCCGCGTCGCCGCCGGACCGGTAGCCGGAGGGGCCGGTGTTCCACAGCTTGACCAGGTCGCCGGGGCCGTCGCCGAAGTTCTCGATGCGGCCCTCGGTGCCGATGACCGTGTAGTTGCGGAAGTAGTCGGGGCTGAAGTGGCACTGCTGGTACGCGGCGATCACGCCGTTGTCCAGCCGCATGTTCATCACCGACACGTCCTCGACGTCCACGACGTGGTGCAGGTCGCGGCGCGCGGTCGGCGGCCAGTCGAACTCGCGCAGCCAGCCGTCCGGGCGCGGCGTGTCCGGCTCGCGGCGCGGCAGGTCGCCGTAGACCATGAGGTCGCCCAGCGCGTTGACCCGCTCGGTGTAGCCGCCGGCCAGCCAGTGCACCACGTCGATGTCGTGCGCCGCCTTCTGGAGCAGCAGCCCCGTGGTGCGCCGCCGGTCCGCGTGCCAGTCCTTGAAGTAGTAGTCGCCGCCGTACGAGACGAAGTGTCGCACCCACACCGTCTTCGGCTCGCCGATGTCGCCCCGGGCGATCAGGTCGCGCATCAGCCGCACCACGCCCATGTGCCGCATGTTGTGCCCAACGTAGAGTCGGGTGCCGCTCTCGTAGCCGGCGCGCAGGATCGCGTCGCACTGCTCGACGGTGATGCCCAGCGGCTTCTCCACGTAGGCGGGCTTGCCGGCCGACAGCGCCGCGCGGGCGATGGTCTCGTGCGTGTCGTCGGGCGTGGCGACGATGACCGCGTCGATGCCCGGGTCGTCCAGGAGCGTGCGGTGGTCGGCGACGGCCCGCGCGCCCTCGAACCGCTCGGGCACCCGGGCGCGCACCGCCTCGTCGGTGTCGGCGACGGCGGCCACGACGCTGCCGTGGCCCGGCCGGTGCGCGGCGACAGCCAGGTTGGCGCGCAGCCCGAGGCCGATGACTCCGATGCGCAGGTCTTCCATGTCCTTCTCCCTCGGTGACCGGCACGCCCCGCCCCCGGGGGGGGGCGACGGCAGGGCGCGCCGGCGTGGATGGCCGGTCTCCCGGTGCGGCTACTTGGCCTGCTTGCCCTGCTTGCCCTTCTTCTCGCTGGCCAGCGACTCCTCGTACTCCCTGCGGATGCGGTCGCCGCCGCCGGAGCGCCAGCTCTTGAGCAGCCCGTCGAAGTCGGAGAGCGACTTGCGGCCGGCGATGATGTCGAGCACGCCGTCGTTGAGCGCCTTGGTCAGGGACGCGCCCTTGTCGGCGTTGGTGTCGGAGTAGTGGCCGATCACCGGGCTGGCCTGGCCGATCTTCAGGAGTTCCTGCTGCCAGCCGTGGATGCGGCGGGTCAGGTCGGCCTTGCCGGGCAGGTAGAGGTACTCGGGGGCGTTGGCCAGGAAGGCCAGCGGCATGGCGGTGGTGAGCGCCTCCGCGTTGCCCTTCTCGGTCAGGACGACGTCGCCGTCGCCGGTGCGCTTGTGGTGGGTGCCCTCGGCTCCGTTCTCCAGGAACAGCCGCTCCTCGGTGCCGAACGGCGCGGCGAGGAAGTCGAGCACGCCGAGCAGGGTGGGGATGCGCTTGCTGTCGGCGCCCTTGCTGATCGCGGTGAAGCCGACCGAGCCGGCGCCGAAGTCGAAGTGCGCGCTCACCCCGGGCTTGGCGGCGAACGGCACGATGACGCCGAAGGGGAACTCGTACGTCTTCACGTCCACCAGGAACGACGGGAAGGACTGCACGTAGGCGCCGAGGGTGCCCTGCGCCATCTTCTCGCGCGTGGTGGTCAGGTTCGGGTCCGGCCAGAAGAGGCCGGCCTTGAACACCTTGACCGCGAATTCCAGGGCCTCGAAGTACTCGTCGGTCTCGTACCTGGCGGTGAGCTTTCCGCCGTCGAGCCGCCAGGAGGAGGGCGCGCCGAACCACTGCGCGAACATGTTGTGCGCGTTCACGTACGCCGGTTCCAGGACGTACTTCTTGCGCCGCGTGTCGAGGAGTTCCTTGCCCTTGTCCAGGAAGTCCTGCGCGCTGTCGAAGGCGTATCCGCCGACGGGCTTCCAGAAGTCCTCGTTGACGACGTAGATCTGTCCCATGCGCCCGTACGCGACGGGAACTCCGGCGATCTTCCCGTTGATGACGGCGGTCTTCCACGCGTAGTCCGGGAGGTTGGCCAGGTTGGGGTACTTCTTGACGGCGTCGCCGGACAGATGCGAGGTCAGGTCGTGGAACTTGGCCTGCAGGAGTTGCGGGACCTTGCGCAGGCCCTGGTTGGGCGGGAACCACACCAGGTCGGGAATGTCGCCGCTGGCGATGATGGCGTTGAACTTCGTGAGGTAGGCGTCGGCGCCGCTGTCCACGACGATGTTCATCTTGAGCTCGGAGCCGAGCCGCTTGTTCAGCTCCTTCCAGTACCCGTTGCGGTCCATCGCGGGCGCCGGCGTCGTGAACGTCTCGGTCAGCGCGCTGATCGAATCCCCGTCCCCCGGCGGCTTCGGCACCGAGCGCACCAGCTTCTTCGGGTAGCGCAGGTAGGCGGCGTCCAGCCCCTGCGCGTTGCCGGCGAGGTCGGCGGGCGCGACGTTGGCGGGCACGTACGTCGGCAGCTTGACCTTGCGGAATCCCTCGGCGCCCTTGCCGGTGGCGCTCGTTCCGGTGGTGCAGGCGGAGAGCGTGCCGAGCCCGGTCACGGCGAGTCCGGCGGCGCCGGCGACGCCGAGGAAACGGCGCCGGTCGAGCCGGTTCAGGGCGCCGAACACGGACGCGGAATCCGCCAGCGGCGCGCGCTGACCTGTCGCCCGCGCGCTGTTCTCCTGCTGCCTGTCGGAATGCTGAGGGGGCATGGGGTTCTCCTGACGGGTGGTGCGCCGGGCAAAAGGGTGCGGGTGAGTGCGACGACGGGCTTTCAGCCCTTGATGGCGCCGGTGAGCACGCCCTTGGCGAAGTACTTCTGGAGGAAGGGGTACACGCAAAGAATCGGAATGAGCGCGAGGATGAGCACGGCCATCTGGAGCGAGATGGACGGCGGGAGCTGACTGACGCCCATCGCCTTGGCGTTGATGCTCTCGCCCTGTACGACATAGGAGCGCAGGACGACCTGGAGCGGGTACTTCCCGGAGTCGTTCAGGAACAGCAGCGCGTTGAAGAAGCTGTTCCAGTAGCTGACCCCGTAGAACAGGCCGACGACCGCGATGACCGCCTTGGACAGCGGCAGCACGATGCGGCACAGGATGGTCAGCTCGCCGGCGCCGTCGAGTCGCGCCGCCTCGTACAACTCGGTCGGAATTCCCTGGAAGAACGCCCGCACCACGATGACGTTGAAGACGTTCAACAGGACCGGCAACACCAGCGAGGCGTAGCTGTCCAGCATGCCGAACTCCTGCACCACCAGATAGGTGGGGATGATGCCGGGCGTGAACAGGAACGTGCCGAGCACCAGCAGCAGGATCGGCTTGCCGCCCACCATGCCGGGGCGGGACAGGCCGTAGGCGAGAGCGATCGTGCACAGGACGCTCAGCACCGTGCCGACGCCCGTGACCACGACGCTGACCATCGCCGCCCGGGTCACCACGCCACCCTGGAGCAGCACGTTGTACGCCTCGAACGTCGGGTGCTCCGGGATCAGCACGTAGCCGCCGTTGGCGTCCAGCTCCTCCTGGCCGGCGAGGCTGGTGCCGAGCGCGAGCAGGAACGGGTAGCCGACGGCCACCACGATCAGGACCAGGACGACCGCCTTGGCGCCCTGCCCGTACCAACTGGGCCGCTCCATCCACGGCGGGCGCTCGGGGCGGGCCCGGCGGCGCCGGAAGCGGGGGCCGCCGGGGCCGCCGGGGCCGCCCGAAGGGCCTGGGGCGGGCGACTTGCGCGGGGACAGCAGCGAGGTGGTCACTTGTACACTCCCTGCTCGCCGAAGCGGTGGGCCAGCTTGTTCGCGGCGAGGATCAGCACCAGGCCGATCACGCCCTTCATCAGTCCGGCGGCCGTGCTCATGCCCCAGTCGCCGTCCACGACGCCGTGGAAGTAGACGTAGGTGTCGAGGACTTCGGACGCCTCGGCGCCCACCGCCTCGCGCTGGAGCAGCATCTGCTCGAAACCGACGTTGAGGATGTCGCCCAGGCGCAGGATCAGCAGCATGATGATCACCGGCCGGATGCCCGGCAGCGTCACGTGCCACATCCGCCGCCAGGGCCCGGCGCCGTCCATCGCCGCCGACTCGTACTGCGCGGTGTCGATGGAGGCCATCGCGGCGAGGAAGATGATCGCGCCCCAGCCGCAGTCCTTCCAGATCATCTGGGAGGTGACGAGCAGCTTGAAGGTGTCGGGGTTGGTCATGATGTTGCCGACGCCGACCCCGTGGTCGTTGAGGAAGCTGCTCACGGTGCCGGTGCCGCCGAGCACCTGCTTGAACATCGCCACCACCACGACCCAGGACAGGAAGTGCGGCAGGTAGACCACGGTCTGCACGAAGCGCCGGAGCGTCTCGCCGACCAGCGAGTTCAGCAGCAGGGCCAGCGCGATCGGCGCGGGGAAGTACAGCAGCAGTTGGAGCGCGGTGATCTCCAGCGTGTTGTACACCGCCGTCCAGAACTCCGGCTGCTCGACGAGCGCGCTGAAGTTCCGCAGGCCCACGTACGGGCTGTGCTTGAAGCCCAGGAAGGGCTGGTAGTCCTGGAAGGCGATGACGTTGCCGAGCAGCGGCAGGTAGAAGAACGCCCCGAAGTACGCCACGCCGGGCAGGCACAGCGCCAACAGCACCCAGTCGCGCCGCAGTCGGTGGCGCAGCGGAACGCGACCGAGCTTGCGCTGAGCTCGCTTTCCCTTCGGGCTGGGGGCCGCAGAGGGCGGGGCTTCGTGCTGCGACGTGCCCGGACGGGCAGACGAGGAAACGGAAGCCGTCACATTCACCTCCGGCAGTGAGAGCGAGAGCGGATGCGGGGCAGCCCGCCCGGGACGCGCGGAGACCGCCGTGCGAGGTGAGGTGACTGCCGAGTCCTCGTGGTGGGAGCACGCCGGGGCGCGCGGCGGAAGCCGCACGCGGCGACGTTCACCACGAGGCGGCTTCATCTTGCACGCCACTGCTCGAAGGTGACAAGAGGTGTTCATAAAGATCTGTAAACGCGCAGAATCACACTCCACGGTGCGTGACCTGCGCGTGTCCGAGCGCTACCCGGGGAGGCGGCGCCTCCCCGGGCGGCCCTCACGCCTGGATCACGGTCACCCCGCGCTCCTCGAACCGCTTGGCCTGCTCCGGCGCGTTCGAGTCCGTGACCAGCACGTCGATGGCGCCCACCGCGCAGATCCGGGCGAACGCCTGCTCGCCCAGCTTGGAACTGTCCGCCACCACCACGAGCTTGCGGGCCTGGCCGGCAAGCAGCGCGTTGATGCTCGCTTCACCCTCGTCGTGCGCACTGGCGCCAAGTTCCGGGTGCAGGGCGCCCACGCCGATGAACGCGATGTCCAGGCTGATCTCGCGCAGGATGTGCCCGGCCAGCGGCCCGATCAGCTCGTAGGACTGCGGCATCGCCACCCCGCCGGTGGCCACGATCTTCACGTGCGGGCGTACGGCCAGCTCGTTGGCGATGTTCAGCGCGTTGGTCACGATCGTCACCACCGGCTCGTCGGCCTTGTCCGGCCCGTCCGTCCTGGTGGCGATGGCGCGGGCCACCTCGGTGGTGGTCGTGCCGCCGTTGAGGCCCACCACCATCCCCCGGCTGACCAGGCCGGCGGCGGCCCGTCCGATCCGCTCCTTCTCCTCGCCGTGCCGCATGGCCTTGTAGCGCAGCGGCAGGTCGTACGCGACGGTGTGCGCCACCGCGCCGCCTCTGGTCCGGGTGAGCAGCCGCTGTTCGGCGAGATGGTCGAGGTCCCGGCGGATCGTCGCCGCCGACACGTCCAGCTCGGCCGCGACGCTGTCCACCTCCAACTGCCGCCGCTCAGCGAGCAGTCCCAGCAGCATGTTGTGTCGTTCGTACCGGTTCACTACACCTCCACCACGTCGCGACCGCGGGCTGGCGGCGCGGGCCCACCGCTGGCGCGGGGCCTTGCGGGTCGTCGTCGTTGTCGTACTGCCATGTGTCCTGATGTCGCGGGGCTCCGCGCGTAGCACGGCCGCCACACCCGGGTTCCCGCTGGTCGCCGCGGCGCCGGGCGGGCCACGCCGGACGCGGCCGGGGGACCGCGCCGCGCCGTACGCCGCGTACCACGCCGTACGCGGCCTCACGGTGGCCGTCCACGGCCACCCCACATACGGCGGGACCGCGAGCGACGGCCCCGCGCCTACTGTGCCCCGCCGCGGAGCAGGGTGGCATACGCACCCACATGACTGCTCACTCGTGAATCTTGGCTTATCAATCCAAACAAAAACATCCAAGAGCGCACAGCCGTGCGGCGGGGTCATCCGCTCCAGGCATGATCGCGCGCCACCGCGCCGGTCGCGACACTGGCCCCGCCCAGCGCGCGAACCCGGCCCGCACCGATCCGTCGCCGCACGTGAACGGCCCGGCCGCCCGCCGGAGAGGCGGACGGCCGGGCCGTGGCAGCGGGAAGCGGGAAACCCGCCTGGTCAGGTCAGGTTCGAGACGCAGAAGGGGTGGCCGGCGGGGTCGAGCAGCACCCGCCAGCGGTCGGGCTCCGGCTGGAACTCCGCCTTGGTGGCCCCCAGGGCGAGGAGCCGGGCCTCGGCGGCCTCCAGGTCGTCCACGGCGAAGTCGATGTGCGCCTGCTTCTCCTGGGCCGGGTCCGGCCAGGTCGGCCGGCGGTAGTCGGCGAGCCGGTTGAAGCCCAGGCCGGGCGCGCCCTCCTCGCCCAACATCACGAAGTCGTCGGACGAGAAGGCCACGGGCAGGCCCAGGATCTCGCCGTAGAAGCGGGCCAGGACGGCGGGGTCGGGGCAGTCGAAGGTGACGGCGGCGTAGCGGAAGGCGGGCGTGGAGGTGGTTTCCGTAGGCATGGCGCAGACGCTAGGCCGTGACCCGGACAGATCCGGTCCGGGTCATCGAGCGGATGTGCCGAGCCCGGCCAACCCGCTGGTCAGCCGCCGGGCCGGCGGGCCGGGGTGGCCCGGGGTCGCCCGGCGCGTGGAAAACTGCGCCGGTGACCGCTGCCTCCGCCCGCCTGCTGCGCCTGGTCGCCCTGTTGGCCGCCCGCCCCTCGTGGACCTGCGGTGAGCTGGCCGAACGCATGGCGGTCACCGACCGCACGGTGCGGCGCGACATCGCCAAGCTGCGGGAACTCGGCTACGCCGTCGAGTCCGACCCCGGCCCCTGGGGCGGTTACCGCCTCCGCCCGGGCACCCGGACACCGCCGCTGGTCCTTGACGACGAGGAGGCCATCGCGGTGGCGGTCGGGCTGCGCGGGGCCGCGCTGGGCGGCTCGCTCGGCGGCGACCAGGCGGCCCTCTCGGCACTGCTCAAGCTCGGTCAGGTGCTGCCGCGCCGGGTGGCGGACCGGCTGGCGGCGATGGACTCCGCCCTCGTGCACATCCCCCGGTCCAACGAACCGCAGATCACGGCCGACATGCTGCGGGAGCTGGCCGCCGCGTGCCACCGGGGCGAACGCGCCCGCCTCGCCTACCGCGACCGGAACGGCAAGGCCACGGTCCGCGAGGTCGATCCGTACCGCCTCGTGCACACCGGTCGCCGCTGGTACTTCGTCGCCCGCGACGTGGCCCGGGACCAGTGGCGGACCTTCCGCGCCGACCGGGTCGACCGCCTGCACCCCAGCGGGCGGCCGGTGGAGCTGACCGACCCGCCCGACCCGGCGCGGCTCGTCTCCCGCTCCATCGCGTGCCGCCCCTACCCGCTCACCGTGACGGTCCGGCTGCCGCTGCCCCTGGACGAGGCGCTGCGGTTGATACCGGCGACCGTCGGCGCGCACCGCCCCGACGGCCCCGACGCCACGGTCGTGGACGTCGGCGGCCCCGACGCGGACGGCCTCGCCCGCTACCTCATCGGCCTGGCCACCCCGCTGCGCGTGCTCTCCCCCGACTCCGTACGACAGGCCCTGGCGCGCCGCGCGCGCGAACTCCTGGCCGACAACGCGGATGAAGTGGGGCCGGGGTAGCGAGAACGAGAGCACGCGGTCGCGCGCGGGCGGCGCCGGCGCGCCCGCGCAGGCCATGCCGGCGCGTGTGCGCGTGTGCGCGTGTGCGCGGAAGCGCCGGCCCGGGCCGGGCCGCGAGCGGGCGGGCCGGCCCGGGCCTCGCCCCGCGCGCCCGGCCCCCTGCCGGCCGGCGCGCGGAACTGGCCCCGCCCTCGCCCTCCGAAGAGGGGTCCCGTCGAGGGCGGGGCCGGTCGGGGGCTGCGCGGGGCCCGGTCAGCCGTCGGCGAGGATCACCGAGCGCGTCAGGTGGCGCGGGTTGTCCGGGTCCAGGCCGCGGCGGTCGGCGATGGCCAGTGCCAGGCGCTGCACCCGTACGAGTTCCGCCAGCGGGTCGAGCCCGCCGGCCACCCACAGCGCCCCGGTCTCCCGCACCTGGGCGGCCAGCCCGTCCGGCGCCGCGCCGAGCATCCAGGTCGCGGTGCCGGTGGTGCTGATGCTGATCGGGCCGTGCCGGTACTCCATCGCCGGGTACGACTCCGTCCAGGCCAGGGCCGCCTCGCGCATCTTGAGCGCGCCCTCGTTGGCCAGCCCGACCGTCCAGCCCTGGCCCAGGAAGGAGAACTGGTTGGCGTCCACGAGGCCGTCCGGCAGCGGCTCGCCCAGCGCGGTCTCCGCGTCCCGCACGGCGGCCTCGGTGTGCAGCCCGAGGCTCGCGCGCAGCAGCGTGAGCGCGCTGGTGGCGAACCGGGTCTGCACGACCGAGCGCTCGTCGGCGAAGTCGAGCACGACGACCCGGTCGGCCGCCGTCATCACCGGCGTGTTCGGGTCCGCGGTGATCGCGAGCGTCCGCCTCCCGCCCCCGCGCACCCGGGCCAGCAGGTCGAGCACCTCGGTGGTGGTGCCGGAGCGGCTCAGCGCGACCACGCGGTCGTAGCGGCGGTTGGGCGGGAACTCGGAGGCGGCGAACGCGTCCGTCTCGCCCTGGCCCGAGCCCTCCCGCAGCGCGGCGTACGCCTGGGCCATGAAGTACGAGGTGCCGCAGCCCACGACGGCCACCCGCGCCCCGCGCTCGGGGAACGCGTCCCGCTGCGCCTCGGCCAGCTCGGCCGCGCGGCTCCAGCACGCGGGCTGGCTGGTCAGTTCCTTCTCGACATGCGTCACGGCTACTCCGAAGCGAGAGGGGATGTTTATTGATGCAGTCTAGGTGACGGTTTCAAGCACATTCAAGCATTCGTCAGCCACTTCCGAGGCCCGTTCTCGCATCGCCCGCTCCGTACGGAACAACGCGCCGCCCCTGGTTCGGCACCGGGCCGAGCGCCGGTCCGCCGACCGCGCCCGTACCGCGCCGACCGGCGCGCGCCCGCGCGAACCGCTCACGGCGCACGGCGCACGCACCACCGAGGCACCGCACCGACCCTACGCAGCCACCCGCACCCCGGCCCGGCCTTCACCGCCACTCCATGTGCCGTGCGCCGGACGGGCGTTGAGCCATCCGAGAGGGGACGGGTGGTGGGCGCTGTCTCCGTGGGGCGGCATCTACTGGACGAGCGCGGGAGGAGGCAGCCGGAGGCTGGTGAAAGGCCGTCAGTTCCGTTGCTGGTGGCGCCCGACGCGCGGCACGGCATGATCACGGCAACACCCGCCGACGATCCACCCGCCGCCGGCCCGGGCCGGGGGGCGACCCCGGCGGCCGTCCAGGCGACCTCCCGGCGGCGGCGTGCCGCGGGAGGCCCGTCGCGCACCGGTATCGTGGCGACCTCCCACCGGATCCACGGGCAGCATGCCGCGCGGCCCGCGCACCGCCTCGGCGGGTGCGTGGGGGTTGCCGGGTGCGGGGCACCGGCCCCGCGCGCCGTCGCCGCGCGTCGCGGCACGCGCCCGACGGACGTCAGATCGCGAGGACCCATGGTGATGTCGCCCAGCCGCTATACGTATCTCGGCCCCGAGGGCACGTTTACCGAGGCCGCGCTGCGTACGCTGCCGGAGGCGGCCACGCGCGAGCTGGTCCCCATGGTGTCCGTGCCGGCCACGCTGGACGCCGTGCGGTCGGGCGAGGCCGCGGCGGCGCTGGTGCCCATCGAGAACTCGGTGGAGGGCGGCGTCACCGCGACCCTGGACGAACTCGCCACCGGCGGGCCGTTGATGATCTACCGCGAGGTGCTGCTGCCCATCGCCTTCGCCCTCCTCGTCCGCCCCGGCGTGAAGCTCTCCGACATCAAGACGGTCACCGGTCACCCCGTGGCCCAGCCGCAGGTGCGCAAGTGGCTCGCCAAGCACCTGCCGCACGCCGTGTGGGAGTCGGCCGCGTCCAACGCGGACGGCGCGCGGCTGGTGCAGGAGGGGCGGTACGACGCGGCGTTCGCGGGCGAGTTCGCGGCAGCGACGTACGGGCTCGAACCGCTGGTCTCCGACATCCACGACGCGCAGAACGCCCAGACCCGGTTCGTCCTGGTCGGCCGCCCGGCCCGGCCCGCGGCGCGCACCGGCGCGGACAAGACCTCGGTCGTGATCTGGCTCGGCGACGACCACCCGGGCGCGCTCCTCGAACTGCTCCAGGAGTACGCGGCCCGCGGCGTGAACATGATGCGGATCGAGTCCCGGCCCACGGGCGAGGGGATCGGTCGGTACTGCTTCTCCGTGGACTGCGAGGGCCACATCACCGACCGCCGGGTCGCCGAGGCGCTGATGGGCCTCAAGCGCATCTGCCCGAAGGTGCGCTTCCTCGGCTCCTACCCCCGGGCCGGCGTGGACCCCTCGGACGTGGGCGAGTTGCGGCACGGCACCTCGGACGCGGACTTCGTGGTGGCGGCCGAGTGGCTGGCCCGCTGCCAGGACGGCCGCGCCTGAGCCCCGAGGGCCCGCCCGGGCGAACGGCCCGGCCCGCGACCCGGCCCACGCCTCGCGGCCCGGCCCACGCCTCGCGGCTCGGCCCACCCCAAGCGACCCGGCCCGCTGCCCACAGCTCACCCGTACGAGGCACGGCAATCCACACAGTTGCAAAGTTATCCACAGGTGGGGGTCGGCCTGTGAATAAGTCGACATGGAGATTCCGGCCTAGCCGACACTTGCCGCAAACCACCCAAAACCCGACAGGCGTAACTTCTCCTTTCACATCGACCCCGCTTTCTTGATCGACGGCATCGCAGCCGCGAAGAAGGGACCCAACTCACTCGATAGAGGGTGTGAGACGGAGATGACGGGGGAATCCATGGCCCAGCAATTCGGGGGCGAAATGTCCGACCTTGAAGTCCACAGATTGTGCACACAGCCTGTGGATAAGTTGTGCGTCACGGCGACCCACCTGTGGACAACCCGGCCCGCCAACTTTCCTTTCCACAGCGGAAATCAGTCAGCCTGGCGCAACTTCGTACCCCCTGCGGGGGAATACGCGCCGTATTCTTGACGGGCTGCGGCCGGTTTTCCGGCGAGCCGCCCCCCACATTTCCGGGCGATCCCCACCCGACATCAACGCCGCAACTCCACCGCTCCCCGCTTTCCGGGGCAAAGTTGGGCAAATTTAGGCAAAGGCGCCCGCAAAGGAATATCGCGTCGAGCCAGCGGAGCACGCACCGGTAACCTGGAGGAGTGATTGACCTTCGCCTGCTCCGTGAGGACCCCGACCGTGTGCGCGCCTCCCAGCGTGCCCGTGGAGAGGACGTCGGCCTCGTCGACGCGCTCCTCTCCGCCGACGAGCGGCGCAGGTCGTCCAGCGTCCGCTTCGACGAACTGCGCTCCGAGCAGAAGCAGCTCGGCAAGCTGATCCCCAAGGCCACCGGCGACGAGAAGGCCGAGCTGCTGCGGAAGGCCGGCGAGCTGTCCGCCTCCGTCAAGGCCGCCGACGCCGCGCAGGACGAGGCCGCCGAGGAGACCCAGCGGCTCCTTCGCCAGCTCGGCAACCTGGTCCACCCCGACGTCCCGGTCGGCGGCGAGGAGGACTTCACCGTCCTGGAGACCGTCGGCGCCCCGCGCGACTTCGCGGCGGAGGGCTTCGAGCCCAGGGACCACCTGGAGATCGGCCAGCTCCTCGGCGCCATCGACACCGAGCGCGGCGCCAAGGTCTCCGGCTCGCGCTTCTACTACCTCACCGGCGTCGGCGCGCTCCTGGAGCTGGCCCTGGTCAACGCGGCCATCGCGCAGGCCACCGCCGCCGGCTTCACCCCGATGCTCACCCCCGCGCTGGTCAAGCCGCGCGCGATGGAGGGCACCGGCTTCCTCGGCCAGGCCGCGGAGAACGTGTACCACCTGGAGAAGGACGACTACTACCTCGTCGGTACGTCCGAGGTGCCGCTCGCCGCGTACCACATGGACGAGATCATCGACGCGGACAAGCTGCCGCTGCGGTACGCGGGCTTCTCGCCCTGCTTCCGGCGCGAGGCCGGCACGTACGGCAAGGACACCCGCGGCATCTTCCGGGTGCACCAGTTCGACAAGGTGGAGATGTTCTCCTACGTCGCGCCGGACGACGCCGAGGCCGAGCACCAGCGGTTGCTCGACTGGGAGAAGCAGTGGCTGACCGGGCTCGAGCTGCCGTTCCAGGTGATCGACGTGGCCACCGGGGACCTCGGCGCCTCGGCCTCGCGCAAGTACGACTGCGAGGCGTGGATCCCTACCCAGGGCAAGTACCGCGAGCTGACCTCCGCGTCGAACTGCGACGAGTTCCAGGCCCGCCGCCTGGCGGTGCGGATGCGCGACGGCAAGCACGTGAAGCCGCTGGCCACGCTGAACGGCACGCTGTGCGCCGTGCCCCGCACCATCGTCGCGATCTTCGAGAACCACCAGCGCCCGGACGGCTCGGTCGCCGTCCCGCCGGTGCTCCGCCCCTACCTCGGTGGGCGCGAGGTGCTCGAGCCGGTCGCCCCGTGAGCGCCGCGCCCGCCCCATCGCTTCCGTACCAGCTCATAGCGACCGACCTCGACGGCACACTGCTGCGCACCGACCACACCATCTCGGAGCGCACCCGCGCGGCACTCAAGCGCGCCACGGCGGCGGGCGCCCTGCACATCGTGGTCACCGGCCGCGCCGTGGGCTGGACCCGGCACATACTGGACGACCTCGGTTACCAGGGCCTCGCCGTGTGCGGCCAGGGCGGGCAGGTCTACGACGCGGGCGAGCACCGGTTGCTGACCTCGGTGACCCTGGACCGCCGGCTCGCCGCCCTCGCGCTCGCCAAGATCGAGTCCGAGGTCGGCCCGCTGTACCTGGCCGCCGGCCGGGACGGCCTGGAGGGTCGGGTGCTGTTCGGGCCCGGTTACCAGGTCGAGGACCGCACCCTGGAGTCCCCCGTCTTCGAGCACGTGGACGAGGTGTGGGAGGCGCCGCTCAACAAGCTCTACCTCCAGCACCCGACGCTGACCGACGACGAGTTGGCCGCCGCCGCGCGTGGCGTGGCCGGCGACCTGGTGGGCGTGGTCATGGCCGGCCCCGGGATGGTCGAGATCCTGCCGCTCGGCCTCACCAAGGCGACCGGGCTCTCGCTGGCCGCGCGCCGGCTCGGGGTCACGGCCGCGGGCACGATTGCCTTCGGCGACATGCCCAACGACGTGCCGATGTTCGGCTGGGCCGGCCACGGCGTGGCCATGGCCAACGCCCACGCCGAGCTGCGGGCCGTCGCCGACGAGGTCACGGCGTCCAACGACGACGACGGCATCGCGGTGGTACTGGAGAAGCTGTTCCCGTAGCGGACGCCCACCGTCCGGCGCGGGTGGTCGGCCGGGCGCGCGGGCGGCAGGACGTACGGACGACCGGGCGGCCCGGCGCGCGCACGGCCGGTGCGGGCGGGCCGGCGAACGCGTCGCGGGCCCGCCCGCACCGGGCGTCGATGCCTAGCCGAACTGCTTGACCGCCTGGTAGTAGGTCCACGCCGTGCCGTCGCAGGCCGTCTTCTGGGCGCCGCTGTACCGGTTGCACACGCGCTTCAGGTCCTCGTGGAAGGCGCTGTCGAGGCGGGGCTTGTTCGCGCTGAACGTGCCCGCCTTCTTGTAGTTGCGGTAGCCGAAGTCGTGGCGCGCGCAGGAGTTCTGGAACGGGAAGCCGAACGGGTTGTCGGGCGAGCTGCTGCAGTAGTCCGTCGACCAGTCGAAGCCGTACGCGGCCCACGCGCCCTGGTTCTGGCGGGCGGAGTACCACGCGTTGTAGCTGGTCGCGCTGGTCTGCGTCCAGCTCGAGAGCACCTGCGGCTTGTCGGCGGGGGCGGCCGAGGCCGGCGAGGCGACCAGGGTGACGGCGCTGACCGCGGCGACCGCGGTGGTGGAGAGGGTGGCGACCATCCGACGCATGAGGGTTCCTCCGTTGAGTACGCCTGGGGCGGGTGAGTGCGGCGCGTGCGTGGGGTGTGCGCGCATGCCGGAGTACGCGGCGAGGTGTGGGGTCGCTGGCGTACGGGTGCGGTATGGGTGCGCGGCATGCGCGGGGTACGGGTCGGGCGCGTGCGTGCGTACGGCGGGTATACGCGCATAGACAGCACGCGTAGACACCGCGCGTAGACCCGCGTGCGAGGAACAGGGTTCCGCAGGTACCTGTCAAACAACAAGAGCCGTGCACGGACGTTCATATGAACAGCGCGCGACCAGTCGGCTCACCCCGGCGCGCGCTAACGTCGCCTGCGCGGCGAGGCCCCCGCGAGCACCGGGCCCGGGCCCTTGATGCGGCGGATCATCGGCGAGGTCTCCAGCAGGCGGATGGCGGGCAGGGCCGCGATCCGCGTGGTGAGGTAGCGGTAGAGGGCCGGGACGTCCGTGCAGCTCACCATGGCGAACAGGTTGTGCTGCCCCGTGCTCGCGAAGCAGCAGGCGATCTCGGGGTGTTCGGCGATCCGCTCCCCGGTCTCGTGCAGCTCGGCCGGCGACACCGACATCCACAGGGCAGCGCGGGTGTCGAGGCCGAACATCCGCATGTCGTAGTCGACGTCGAAGAACAGCACGCCCTGCTGCCGGAGTTCGGCCAGCCGGCGCCGCACCGTCGACTGCGACCAGTTGGTCGCGGCGGCCAGTTCGGCCAGCGGGGCCCGCCCGTCGATCTCCAGGACGCCGAGCAGCCGCTCGTCGGCCTCGCCGAGCACCACCGGAACGCCCGCCCCCGCCGGCCGGCCCGCCACCGTCCCCGCCGTGCCCCCGCCCGGGTTCGTCGGACTCCCGCCCGGGTTCGGCGGGCCGGCGCCCTCCTCCGTACGCAACCGCTCCACCTGCCGCTCCGAGAGCGCGCCCGACTTGTTGACCAGCCCCTGTTGCCCGCCGAAGAACTGGTGCAACAGGCAGTGTGCCGTCACCCCCACCACCTGCGGCGTGCGCGGCAGTTCGCGCAGCAGCAGCTCGTCGCCGTCCTGCCCGCTGCGGCTGCGCACGACCACGGCGACCTCCGTACCGCCGGTCATCAGGCTCACCCAGGACGTGTCCGCGCGGCGGGCCAGCGCCTCGGCGACCGACAGGGCCGCGTCGGGCCGGCACTGCACCCGCAGCGACCACTCGACCTCGCCCAACGCCGTGGTGTCGGTCAGCCCGAGCACCCGCACCAGGCCACGGGTGCGCAGCCGGGTGTAGCGGCGGGCCACGGTCTGGTCCGAGACGCCGAGCACGTCGGCGATCCGGGCGAAGGGGGCGCGCCCGTCGATCTGGAGGGCGTGTACGAGTTGGCGATCCACATCGTCGAACGCATCGGTTTTCACCATTCCACGCTAGCCCGTGTCGGATATCGCCACGCGGCGGGGCGCTGGCTAGGGCCGACCGGCTCCCGGAACGGAGGGTGGGCGCCGGCTCGCACACGAGCCGCACACCACGAACGAGGGAGAGAAAGCCATGGCGAGGGACACGGGCCCGGGGGCCGGGGCGGGTGCCGGCACCGAGGTCGGTGCGCGCGGCAAGTGGTGGCCCCTGGTCGCCATCACGCTGGGCAACTTCATGCTGATCATGGACGTCACGATCGTGAACACCGCGCTGCCCGAGATCGCGCGGGATCTGGACGCCTCCTTCACCTCCCTCCAGTGGGTGATGGACATCTACGCCCTGGCGCTGGCAGCGCTGTTGATGGCGGCGGGCTCGGCGGCCGACCTGTTCGGGCGCCGCCGGCTCTACCTGCTCGGCCTCGCCGTCTTCGCGCTGTCCTCGCTGGCCTGCGGCCTGGCCCCGGACCCGGGCCTGCTGATCGCGGCCCGCGCGCTGCAGGGCGTGGGCGCGGCGGCGATGTTCGCGACCAACACGCCGCTGCTGATGGCGACGTACGCGGGCCGGGACCGCGGCGTGGCCTTCGGCGTGTGGGGCGGTACGAGCGGCGCCGCCGCGGCCGTGGGGCCGGTGCTCGGCGGGGTGCTCACCGAGGGCCTGGACTGGCGGGCGATCTTCCTGGTCAACCTGCCGCTGACGGTCTTCGCCGGCTGGCTCACGCTGCGCACGGTCGGCGAGTCCACCGGCCGCGCGGGGGGCCGCGTGGACGTGGCGGGCGTGCTGCTCTTCACGGGCTTCGCCGGCGCCCTGACGTACGGGCTGATCCGCGGTGGCGAGGAGGGCTGGGGGGACGCGGGGACGGCGCTCTCGCTGGGCGCGGCCGGGCTGGCGCTGGTCGGCTTCGTGCTGGTGGAGCGGCGGTTGCGGCAACCCATGTTCGACCTGGGGCTGCTGCGCAGCCCGGCGTTCGTGGTGCTGATGGTGGCGGCGGTGGTGCTCCAGGCGTCCGCCTTCCCCTACCTCACCTACGTCGCCATGTGGTTGCAGTCGGTGCTCGGTATGAGCCCGATCGAGGCGGGGCTCGCGGTGACGCCGCTCGCGGTGGCGGCCCTGGTCGTCGGCGTGATCGGCGGCAGGCTGCTCAGCCACCTGCCGCCCAGGGTCCCGGTGAGTGGCGGGCTGTTGCTGGTCGGCGCGGGCGCGCTGCTGAACGCCGCGCTCGTGGACGGCGACGCGGGCTGGGCCGCGCTGGCGCCCGGGCTCGCCGTGGCCGGCCTCGGCGTCGGCCTGGCCACGCCGGTGCTGGTGTCGGCGGCGCTCGGCCTGGTGCCGGGCGAGCGGGCGGGGATGGCGAGCGGCGCGGTCAACACCTCGCGCCAGTTCGGATACGCGCTGGGCATCGCGGTGCTCGGCACGGTCTTCGCCGCGCGCGTGCGGTCCGTCTTCACCGACGGCACCGCGGCGGCCGCTGCCGCGCCGGAGACGGCCGCCGGCGCCCCGGACCCCGAGGCGGCGGGCCACGCGGCCGAGGCGATCAGCGGCGGCCACGCCGCCGACGTCGTCGCCGCCGCCCCGCCCGGGCCCGCGCGGCACGCGGTGGAACGGCTGGCCGGTGACGCGTTCGTGGCCGGCATCGACCGGGTGTGCCTGATCTCGGGCGTCGTCGCGGTGGCCGCCGCGCTGCTGGTCTTCGCGGTCGTACGCGACGAGCGCGGCCAGGGCGACCGAGGCAGTGCTGGCGGCCAGGGTGGTCAGGCCGATGAGGGCGGCCAGGGTGGTCAGCGCGACGGCACCCGTTCGGCCTCCGGCGCCACGGGAGCCGGGGAGACCCGGGGCGCCGGGGGCGTGGTCGGGGCGGCCGGGACGGGTGGAGTGGCGTCGGCCGGCGCCTGATCGGTAGTGGTCCGCTGGAGACCCGGTGTGGTCCCGCTGGAGGGTCGCTGGCGCCCGGTAGGGGACGGACGGGCGGCGGAAGTTCGCGTCCGGAACGGGCCGCCCGTCCGCCCGTGGCCCGGCGCGCGCCGAACTGGGGGCGAGCGGGACGCCTCCCGCCCCCGGCACGGCGCGCGCCGGCTATCCGGAACTCCCTGGGACAAAACGCCTTTTGTTGCGCCCCCCGGAGCGGGCTGCGCAACAACGGGACGCCTCCCAAGACTGCTGCTCGGTGCGACGGCCACCGCAGGGCCTGGGCCGATGCCACGGCCCGGCGGTCAGCCCCGTACCGAACCGTGAGTTGGACAGGCGGCGCGCGCCGCACGGCCGCTCGCGGGACGAGGGCGACACATCAGATCGCCCCGCCCGCACGGCCGTTGTGGCGCCGCCCCTCACTGGGAGGAACTCCGAACCATGAACGTACGCAAACGGCTCGTGTTGTTCACGGCGGCGGCCACCGTCTCGGGCGGCCTCGTCGCCGCCCCCTCGGCCACCGCGGCCTTCGCCGAACAGCACAGCGAGACCAGCGCGACCGTGCTCAAGGCGCCGAAGGACTGTCCCAAGGGCTACCTGTGCGTCTACCCGAAGTACAACTTCAAGGGCAAGGTCAAGAAGGTCCAGGACAAGAACCGCGACCTGCGCAAGTACGGCGGCGCCTTCAAGGCGCCGAAGTCGGCCTACAACAACGGCAAGAAGTGCAAGCAGGCGGTCGTGTACGCCAAGCCGCACTTCAAGCCGAAGGGGTACAAGCTGAACAAGGGCACCGGCTGGAAGAAGATCGGCAGCAACCTGCCGACCATCTACTCCAACAGCTGGGCCGGCTGCTGACCTGAGTCCTCCCCTCGCGGTGGCCCCGCCCGCGCCCTCGGCGGCGAGCGGGGCCACCGACCGCGCCCGTGGCGCGGGGCGGGCGGGCGGGCCGAGCGGGCCCCAGGTGGGCGAGCGGGCCGGTGGGCCGAGCGGGCCCCGGACGAGCGGGCCGGGCGGGCCCCGGGCAGGCCAGGCGGGCGGGCCCCGAGCGAGCTCCGGGCGGGTCAGGCCGGCGGGCCGGGCGGGCTGAGTAGCGGTACTCATCCGGTTCCCCGCCCGCCGCTGCGAGGGTGGGCCCATGCCGTACCTCGCGCACCCCGCCTCCCTGGCCCACCCCCCGGGCCCCGCGCCCTCTCCGTACTCCGCGCCCGCGCCGGAGATGGCGCTCAGCGACGCGGGCGCCATCGCCGTGGGCGTCCCGCTGTGGCTCGCCGCGATCGGCTGCGTCGGTTACGTGTTCTGGTGGGCTCTGAAGGGCGTACTCGCCTTCGTCTTCGTGGCGTTGGCCGGCGTGTTCGGCGTCAGCCTGGACCCGGAGCGCCTGGGGGCGAACCCGCTTCGGCCAGCCGTACCCGCGCTGGTCGTACCGGTCAGCGTGGCGCTGTGCGGTCTCGCGTACGGCGTACCGGCGATGCGGACGGCGCCCGGCAGCCACCAGTTCGCCGTGCTCGGCGCCCTCGCCCTGCTCGCCCCGCTGGCCACGGCGCTGCGCGTGTCCCGCCGACCGTCGGCGGCTGACGGTTGAGACCCGCCGCGGGCAGCAGGCCATGGCTCACGGCCCATGGGTCACGCCCTACGGCTCACGGCTCACGCGGAGTCGGCCGGGCTCCGCTCACCGCCCGTGCCGACCGCGTCAGTCGAGCCGGCCGCGTCGATGAGCAGCCTGGCGGCCACCGTCGCCCCGTCGGTGCGGATCGTGCCGGCCACGGCGCTCGCCCGGGCGCGGGTGCCGGGGGCCAGGGCCGTGGTGAGCGCGGCGGACAGCGAGTCGAGGGTCGGCGTCCGGCCCTCGTGCGCCACCCCGATGCCCAGCTCGGCCACGCGGGCGGCCCAGTACGGCTGGTCCGCGATCTGCGGGACCACGAGCTGGGGCGCGCCGGCCAGCGCGGCCGTCGTCGTGGTGCCGGCGCCGCCGTGGTGCACGACGGCGGCCACCCGGCGGAACAGCGCCTGCTGGTTGACCTCGCCGACGACGTGGCAGTCGGCGCCGTCGTCGATCGGGGCCAGGTCGGCCCAGCCACGGGCGAGGACGACGCGGCGGCCCCGCGCGCGGCACGCCTGGATGGCCACCCGGGCGACGTCGCGCGGGGCGTAGCTGGCCATGCTGCCGAAGCCCACGTACACCGGCGGTTCGCCGGCGCCCAGGAACGTCTCCAACTCGGCCGGCAGCGGGCGCTCGTCTGGCAGCAGCCACGCCCCGGTCCGCACGACGTCCAGGTCGGTCAGGTCCCGCGACGGGCACAGTGTCGCGTCCGCGGCCAGCCACGGCCGGTCGGTGAGGACGTGGTCGCGGACGTTGTCCACCGGCGGCAGGCCGATCGCCGCCCGGTGCGTGTTGAGCGCCTGGCCGTACAGCGCGTTCACCCGCTCGGCGTCCTCCTTCCACAGCACCCGGTTGTCGGTCTCGTCCCGCGCCGACGGTGTGCCCGGCCGCGCCCCGGGCCGGGCGTGCCGCGACGGCAGGCCCAGGGTGTGGAAGCAGGCGAGTACGTAAGGGATGCCCAGCTTCTCCGCCACGTCCCGGGCGCCGGCCGGCATCAGCCCGGTGGCGAGCAGCGCGTCGCAGTCCTGGGCCGCTGCCGTGAGCGTTTCGAACCGCGCGGCGACCAACCGGGGAGCGAGCCGGAAGGCGTCCTCGGTCGTCGGGGGTTTAGGGCCGGCGACCACCGAACGCACCGTCGGCCCGAGCGGCACCAGCGGCACGCCGACCCGTGCCAGCAACGTCGCGAACTCCTCGTCCGGCGGCGCGCACACCCGTGCCTCCACACCGAGTTCGCGCAACGCCACCGCCAACCCCGCCAGCGGCTCGACATCGCCGCGCGATCCCCACGTCGTCAACAGCACTCGCACTTCGGGACTCCTGTTTTCGCAGGTCAGACTCTCGGCCGCCGATTGTGCGGTACACCCGGGGCCTTGCCGCAAGCCCCCCGGCGCGCTATACGTTGAGAGTGGCAAGGAGGCGGAACTCCTTGCCTTCGCTTTTTTGCGCGACATCGCCGGAACCTCCCGAGCCGCCGCACGGCCTTCCGTGCCGGACGGTCAGCCTCGAACGGCTCCCACCTTCACAGAGTTACGCAACCCTGTTGAAAAAAGGCGCGTGACGAAACCTTGTTCCCCCTGTGTTGGTTGCGCGAAAGTTCGGGGCGCGGCGACCGGTCCCCACCCGCGCCGCCAGCCGAGCGTCCCTCCCGAGCCCCGCACTTCCGCGGGGCGTCACCCCCCTGCCTGGGCCGTTCGCGCTGCAACCGGAAGGAAAGAGCGTGAGAGGTTCCCGCACGTACGTCCTCGCCGCCGCCGTCGGCGCCCTGTTGTCCGTCACCGTGGTCTCCGGCGCACAGGCCAAGGACGACTCCGCCCCCATGACGCCCCGGTACCAGCCGGAGATGGTCAAGGCGCTGGCCACCACGCTCGGCGTGAGCGAGGACGCCGCGATCGAGCGGCTCGACTCGCAGGCCGAGCAGCAGAACACCCTCGCCAGCCTCGGCAAGAAGCGGATCGCCACCCAGGGCGCGTTCTTCGACAAGGCGGGCACGCTGGTCGTGAACGCGCCGGACGCCAGGACCGCCGACCGGATCGAGGACGCGGGCCTGACGGCGCGTGTCCCGGCGCGCGGCGAGTCCGCGCTCAACGCCGTCAAGGCCAAGCTCGACGCCCAGGCCGCGCGGCAGACCCCGTCCGGCATCGCCGCCTGGTCCGTCGACCTCCAGTCCGACAGCGTTGTCGTCGAGGTGGCCAGCGACAAGAGCGCCGGTGCCCGCGCGTTCCTGAAGCAGGCCAGGTCGCTCGGCAAGGCCGTCCGCGTGGTCGAGGGCAAGCAGCAGCTCGCCCCGCAGGCCCTCGTCTACCCGGGCAGCCGGATGACGTTCAACGGCTACCTGTGCTCGGTCGGCTACGGCGCCAAGGACAGCTCGGGCCGCCAGTACCTGGTGACCGCGGGCCACTGCATCGAGGACCTGCCCGACCTGTACTACGACAACCAGCACTTCGCGAAGGGCGAGCGGACCCGGTTCGCGGTCGGCACCAACAGCGTCGACATGGGCATCGCCCGGGTCGACTCCGACGACCAGATCGCCACCAAGGTCGGCACCTGGGGCAGCGCCGGGACCGTCGCGGTCAAGGGCAGCAAGCGCGCCGCGCCCGGCGCCGCGCTGTGCAAGTCCGGCCAGACCACGCAGTGGACCTGCGGCGCGGTCAAGTCGTACAACGTCACCGTCACCTACGTCGACCAGAACGGCGGCCCCGACACGGTCGTGCGCGGTCTGGGCAGCTCCTCGGTGTGCACCCAGGGCGGCGACAGCGGTGGCGCGTACATATCGGGCAACCAGGCCCAGGGCATGACCTCCGGCGGCCCGACCAACCAGAAGTGCAACGGCAGCGTCAACTCGCCCGGTTCGTCCTACTTCCAGCCCCTCGACGACGCCCTGTCGTACTACGGGCTGAGCCTCAACCTCGGCTAGGTCACACTCACCTCACGGGACACGGGGGCCGCTCGCCGGATACGGTGAGCGGCCCCCGCACTGTTTGGCATCGGTATCGCGAGGTCACCCGCGCCGTCACCACGCATCCACCCCCCGACCCCCACCCAGCATCCCGTGCCACACCGGCACCACCGCGCACCACGTCGGTGCCCCTGGTACCCCCGTACCCCGGCACCACCGCGCACCGCTCCGTACCGACGCGCGCCACGCCCTCGCGAGACCGTGCGACCCCCCGGAGACGTCATGGACAAGATGACCCACGGCGACCCGGCCGGCGGCCCGGGCCACAGAGCCCCGGCGCCGACCGCCTCACCGGCCCGTACCGCCAGGCCCACCCGCCCCCGTCCCCGCCCGAAGAACTCCGTACCGACCGGCCCCGTACGGAACAGCTCCATACCGACCGGGCCCCTACCGAACAGCGCCACCCCGAACGGCACCGCGCCGAGCCGCGCCACACCGGGCGCCAACGCCGCACGCGGCAGCGCACCGGGCGGCGGCACATCGGGCGGCAGTACATCGGGGGGCGACGCCGCGGGCGGACGTGCACCGGACGGCGACGCTGCGGGCGGCGCGTCGCTCGGGGCGGTCACCCTCACCAAGCCACGGGTGATCGCCGCGGCCGGGGCCCCACCCAGACCCCTGGTACGGGCCAACGCGACGTCGCTGGCCGAGCCCGAGGACGCCGCCCCCGCCACCGCCGCCCCCCTCACCACACACGTCACCTCCGCGACCTCCTTCGCCGCCGTCTTCCGCGAGGCCCTGCGCCAACGCGGCCTCCCGCTGGAACGGGTCAGGGAACGGCTTGAGGCCCGCGGCATACGGATCAGCCTGGCCACCCTCAGCTACTGGCAGCGCGGCCGGAGTCAGCCGGAGCGGGCCCAGTCGCTGCGCGCCGTGGACGCGCTGGAGGACATCCTCACGCTGCCCACCGGTGCCCTGCGCTCGCTGCTCGGCCCACACCGACCGCGCGGGCGAGCGGTCTGCGAGCTCCAGGACCTCAGCGCGTCACAACGCGTCTTCGGCGAGAACTCCACCGTCGAACAGGCCCTGGGCGCCGCGTTCGCGCACTTCAACGAGGACCTGTGCTCCGTCGTCATCCGCGAGACGCTGCGCCTGGACGAGCGGCGCTGCATCCGCAGCACCTCCGTGCACCAGGTGCTGCGCGCGACCCGCGACGGGGCCAGCCGGTTGACGGTCGTGCACTGCATCGACGACACCGCCGCCGAGTCGATCGACGTCGTCGTACGCTGCGGCAAGCCGGGCTCCGTGCGCTTCCTGCCCGAGCTGCGCTGCATCATCATCGAGGTGCTGCTCGGCCGCGAGTTGGCGCGCAACGAGACCGCGGTGATCGACTACGAGGTGCTCCTCGGCCCGAGCAACGTGCCCTCCACCCATCACGAGCGGCGCACCCGGGTCCACCTGCGCGAGTACCTGCTGCACGTCTACTTCCACCCCGACGCCCTGCCGGCGGGGTGCCACCGCTACTACCGCGAGCGGATAGGAGCCGAGAAGCGCAACAGCCGCCGCCTCGCGCTCGACGTCTCCCACTCGGCCCACATGCTCCCGATCCGCTGCCCGGCCGGCGTGCACGGCATGTCCTGGGAGTGGCCCACGGACTGACCACTGGCCTGACCGGCGAACCGGCTCGAGGCCGGGGCGGACGGGTCGGCACCCGCCCGGCACCACGCCGCGCTTCCGGACGCGCGGCGCCGTGACGGGCGGGTTGCCGCCCGGGGCTCCGTTGCGCCGACTTCGCCCTGACCACGAGGATCTGCGCCGGCCACCTCCAAGTCAATCCACGGGTTTCCTTGCAACTCCCCAAGCTATGGCTTGGCTCGCCGCGCTCGTCTAGCGTGACCCGATGACCCTCGACGATCTCCGCGCGTTCCTCGCGGTCTGCGAGGCCGGCAGCCTCAGTGCCGTGGCCCGCGACCTGTCCTGCACCCAGTCGGCCGTCAGCCAACGCGTGCGCCGCCTGGAGCGCGAACTCGGACTGCCGCTGCTGGAGCGCCAACCGCGCGGGGTCGCCCCCACCCCCGCCGGCCGACTGCTGCGGCATGCCGCGCACGACGGTATCGGCGCGCTCGACCTGGCCGTACGGCAGTTGCGCGAGATACGCGACGGCGCGGCCGGCACCGTACGCATCACCACCGGCGCCATCTCCGTACGGCACTTCATGTCGCAGGCCGTCGTCTCCTTCCGGACCCGACACCCGCAGGTGGGCCTGGAGTTCCAGACCTCCAACTCGGGCCGCGGCTGCCTCGACGCACTGGCCGCCGACACCGCCGACCTGGCCTGGATCACCATCGGCCCGCCCGTACGCGGCGTCCAACAGCGCCCGGTGGTCAGCCTCCCGTGGGTACTCGCCGTACGCGCCGACGACCCGCTGGCCACCCGCGCGACCGTCGGCCCCGACGACCTCGCCGACATCCGACACATCCGCCTCCCGGAGAACTCCACCTCGCGCCGCTCCCTGGACGGCCATTTCGCCCAGCAGGGCACCGAACCGGACGCCAGCACCAGCGTCGCTGACTGGGACACCGCCATGCTGCTGGCCGAACTGGGCCTCGGACACGCCATCGTGCCCGCCCTCCCGGGCTGGCGCGCCGCCGAACACCCCGGGCTGCGCCTCATCCCCATTCCGTCCCTCCCCCCGCTCGCCACCGGTTGGGCGGTCCGCCGCTGGGAGACCCTCAGCCCGGCCGCCCTGGCCTTCGCCGACGCGGTGGCGACCAGCCTGACCCCACCCCCTCCGGCCACGCCCGCCCCGTCCCCCGGCGCCACCGGGGCACCGCCCGCCCCCGACCCGCTCATCCACGCGCCGGCCTGACCCCCGCGCGGAGGCTCGCTCACGACGGCGATCCGCACCCTGCGCTGGCGGCCCAGACAGCGGGCCGCCCACGCAGCGGACCGTCGGCGTAGCGGACCGTCGGCGTAGCGGACGTCGGTGTAGCGGACGTCGGCGTAGCGCGCGTCACGCTCGGCGGGGAGGTCCCACCGTGGACGCCAGTTGTAGGATGACCGGGCAACCTACGGAGCACGCGAGAGGGCGAGAGCCATGACACTGCGGGCAGCGGGGCGGAAGTCGCTCGTGGACACCGTCGTGGAGCAGTTGCGCGCGCAGGTGGCGGACGGCACCTGGCGGGTCGGGGACCGGGTGCCGACCGAGCACGCGCTCGCCGAGCAGCTCCAGGTGGGCCGGAACACCGTGCGTGAGGCCGTACGCGTCCTCTGTCACTCCGGGATGCTCCAGTCCCGACAGGGCGAGGGCACGTTCGTCGTGTCCACGGCCGACCCGGCCGCCGTCATGCGCGGCGTCCAGCGCGCCGGCATCCGGGACGTGCTGGAGCTGCGCATCGCGCTGGAGGCCGAGGGCGCCCGCCTCGCCGCGCTCCGGCACAGCCCGGACGACCTGGAACGGATGCGGGCCGCGCTCGCCGCGCAGGCCGCACTCGCGCACGCCGACGGCCCGCCACCGCAGGGCGCGGACCTGGAGCTGTACGCGGACCACGACGTCGCGTTCCACCGGGCCGTGGTGGACGCGGCGCACAACTCCGCGCTGAGCGCGACGTACGGCTGGTTCAGCAGCTCCGTACGCGAGGCCCTGCTCACCGCGCTCGGCGACCACGACATGCCGCACATCGACCCCGGCGACCACCACGCGGTCATCGACGCCATCGCCTCCGGCGACCCGGCGGCGGCCGAGGGCGCGGCCCGGGCGCTGCTCGCCGCCCCCATGCGGGCGGTGGACGCGCTGCTCGCCCCACACCCCTAGCCCAGTCCCCCTCGCCCACACCCCCGCGCACCCGAGAGCCGTCCCCCGCCCCCATCGAGACTCCCGCCCTCACAGCTCACCGCAGGCCCCCGCGCCCCGCCAGATCTTTCTGCCCCACCCCGCCCGGAACGCGAGTCCGCTCACCAGCCCGGAAGCCTGTCCGGTACAGCCCGGAAGTCCGTCCGGTACGCCCCCACGCCCGAGATCGACGAAAGGTAAGCCGCCTATGTCCGGGATATCCGGGCCCAGCACCGCGCCCGATGTCCGGCTCATCGATGCCGAAGAGGACCTGGTCCCCACTCCGCCGGTGGCCGCCGCGCGGCGCACGCTACGCGCGCACCCCGCCCTGCTCCTCCTCGGCATCGTGCTCGCCGCGCTCAACATGCGCGCGGCGCTGGCCGGCGTTTCCCCGCTGCTCGGTGAGATCAGCGACCACTTCCACCTCGCGGCGACCGCGACCAGCCTGGTCACCACCATCCCGCTGATCTTCATGGGAGTGGCGTCGCCGCTCGCGCCGAAGCTGGCCCGCCGGTTCGGCACCGAGGCGGTGCTGCTGGCAGCCCTGGTGTTGCTGTGCGGCGGCATCCTGCTGCGGGTGGCGCCCCCGGTGGTCACGCTGTTCGTCGGCGGAGCGTTCGTCGGCACGGCCATCGCCTGGCTCAACGTGTTGATGCCGGGCCTGGTCAAGCGGGACTTCCCGGAGCGCGCGGCGGCCATGACGGCCGTGTACTCCACCGCGATGATCATCGGAGCCACCGCGTCCGCCGCCGCGGCCGTCCCGCTGGAGAACGCCCTCGGCGGCTGGCGCGGCTCTCTCGCCTCATGGGCACTGCTGGCCGCGGTCGCCGCGCTGCTCTGGGTTCCCCAGGCGGTCATCGCCCGCCGCGGCGTCCGGCACGGCCAGCCCGCGGCAACGCCGGCCGCCCGCCCCGCCACCACCGCACCCGTCGGCTCCGGGACCACCGCCGACCCCGACGCCTCGCGCCTGTCCCGCACCCCGCTGGCTTGGCAGATCACCCTGTTCATGGGCTCGCAGTCACTCGTCGCGTACGTCGTGATCGCCTGGCTGCCGACCGTCTTCACTGACGACGGGATGAGCAAGTCGACGGCCGGGCTCATCTTCGCCTACAGCACGCTGCTGCAGGGCGTCGGCTCGTTCGTCGTGCCACTGCTCGCCGGGCGCATGCGGCAACAGCGGCTGCTGGCGGTCGGCGTCGCCTCGCTGATGGCCTGCGGCGTCGTCGGACTGCTCGTCTCGCCCACGGACGGGGCCTGGCTGTGGGCCACGCTGCTCGGCATCGGGCAGGGCGGCGCGCTCGGCCTTGCCCTGACGATGATGGTGCTGCGCGCCCGCGACGCACACACCGCCGCCCGCCTCTCCGGCATGGCCCAGACCTGGGGCTATCTGCTGGCCGCCGCGGGCCCCCTGGTCCTCGGCGCGGTACACCAGGTCACCGACGGCTGGACGCTGCCGCTGCTCCTGCTGCTCGGCGTCTGCGCCGGCCTGGCCGCCCTCGGCCTCGGCGCGGGTCGCAACCTGAAGGTCTGACCTCCCCACAACAACTCCTCTCCCTGTCCCAGCCGTCCACCGCGCCGTCGCCCCGGAGCCCCCGCTCCGGGGCGTCGGCGCGTGCGGCCGTTCTGTTCTGTTCCATTCCGTCCCGTCCCGTCCCGTCCCGTCGAGTCGTGATCGCGCGCTGTTTCTCCTTGGGGCGGGGTGGGGCACGGCGGCGTGGGTGGGGCGGCGCGGGTTCGCGGGGGGGTGGGCTCGGGTACGCGGGGGCGGTTTCGCGGGGGTGGGCTGGCGGGCCCGGGCGGCGCGGGGAGGTACGGGCCGGGTCGGGTCCGGCCGCCACCGGCGGTGGTGCCTTTCGCCGGCCCCCGTGGCGGGGCGGGGCAGATCAGGACGGGCCCGGGCACTCCACCTCGTGCAGCCGCCGCGTGTCGACGTCGTAGATGAAGCCGCGCACCGACTCCTTGTGCGGCACGAACGGGTTCAGCAGGACCCGGGCCACCGACTGCCGCACGTCCTCCTCCAGCCGCTCGAACCCCTCCGCCGCCCACGGGGGCCGCACCCCTGTCTCCGCCTCGATGTCCCGCTTGAACGCGTCGTCCGACAGGCCGAGCATCCCGCACTTGGTGTGGTGGATCAGCATCACCTCCCGCGTCAACAACTCCCGCTGACTGACGACGAGCGACCGAATCGCATCGTCGCTGGCCGCGCCCCCCGCGTTGCGGATGACGTGTGCCTCGCCGAGTCTGAGGCCGAGCATCGCGTACACGTCGATCCGCGCGTCCATACAGGTGATCACGGCCAGGTGCCTGCTGGGCGGCTCGCCGAAGGGCGCGACGGGGTCGGAGGTCGCGTACGACTCGTTGTTGGCCAGGTAGACGTCGGTGACGGACACGGGGAGCCCTGCTTTCTGTAGCCGACTCCCCGCACCGTAGGAAGTCCGGCGGCCGTACGGGGCGCGCGCGCCGACGCATACACGCAACCGCAGTACCGCACACCCGCCACCCGGACGCATCCGGCCCCGCCCCGCCGCACCGCACCGCACCGCGCCTCCCTCACACGCCCCCGCCGCCGCACCGCCCCTCCCTGCCTCGCCTCGACGCCGCCGCCCGGCTCCCGCCGAGCGCGCCCGGCGCTCGCTGGGGCTCCAGTGGCCACATCGACGGGTGGTCTCGGCGCGGCGACCGGACCCCGACGCTGGTGGCGCCCCCTGCTTCACCGCAACCGCCTGGCCGGCGCGTATACACGGCGATACACCTCCCCCCGTCCCCGTTACCGGCCTACACCGGTGATCGATGCCCCATCTCGTCAGTGCCCCCTCTGCCCCAACGCCCGCAACACGGTCGGCGCTTCGTCGGGGTGCAGCCGTATCTCGGTATCGCCGGACTGCGAGCGGAAGGCGACGCTGATCTCGTCCGCCGACACCGGTAGCAGCGGGGGCCAGGAGCCCAGCACCTGTTGCCTTCGCCCCTTCTCCTGCCACGCCACTGGGTGTGGACCCACCGCGAGGTAGCCGTTCCTCCACTGTCCGTCGGTCAGTCGCGCGTCCCGCACGTCGCAGGGGAACAGTGCCGTCTCTCCCCGGGCGAGACGGCGCAGCCGCCGCTGTCGCCTGCGCCGCTGGGCCCACGCGAACGGGTTGGCGTACGCGAGGGCTTCCGCGACGACACGGAACACGACGAGCACCAACTCCGGCATGGGGCGATTACACAGGCCGCCATGAACCTCTCCTGGGACCACCCTGCCTTCAGCGGGAGGCGAGTGCTCCCGCGCATGGATCGGCGGGCGGACGCCGTGTGGCGGACTCATGCCGGTTGTCCAGCCGCTCGCGCCTCTGTCTGGTCGGGGATCGGGGAGGTGTCGAGCCGCTCCAGCATCCGGCGCAGCTCGGCCACCTGGGCCTCCGGGAGTGGCAACAGGGGCAGTCTGGGGCTGCCGGCGGCTCGGCCACGGATCTCCAGGCCGGCCTTGATCGCGCGCGGCAGCCCGTACCCCACGATGAACCGTAAGAACGGCAGCAGCTCCGCCAGTACCGCATCGGCCCGCTCTTGTTCCCCGGCCGTCGCCGCGGCGTACAACTCCAGACACCAGCGCGGGGCCAGGCAGGGCGCCGCCGTGCACCAGCCGACCGCGCCGGCACGGAAGGCTTCGAGAGCGAGCGGATTACTCCCGTTGTAGACCGACAACGCGCCGTCCGACAGTTCCCGGATGGCGCGGAAGCGTGTCGCGTCGCCGGAACTCTCCTTCACCATCGTCAGGTTGGGGATCTGCCGCGCGAGAGCGACCACCGTCTCGGGTGGCAGGTCGACGCCGCTCGTGCCCGGGTTGTTGTAGAGCATGACCGGCAGGTCGCTCGCGTCGGCGACGGCGGCGAAGTGCCGCGCGAGTTCCGCGTCGGTCAGCTTCCAGTACACCTGCGGAAGCACCATGATCGCGGTAGCTCCGTGCCGGGCGGCGACGCGGGCGCGACGTACCGTGCCCTCCGTGCTGTAGTGCGCGACGCCGACCACCGTGGGAACCCGCCCGGCGACGGCGCTGAGCGTCGTCTCGCAGACGGCGTCCCACTCCGTCTCGCTGAGGTAGGCGCTCTCGCCGGTGCTGCCCAGTGGGGCGATGCCGTGGCTGCCGGCGGTCACGAGGCCGTCGGTGAGGCGGTGCAGCGCGGGAAGGTCGAGCGCGCCGGTCTCCGGGGTGAACGGGGTGACGGGATAGGAGATGACGCCGGCCAGCGGTGGTGGTGTCGTCGAAGGTCGCGCCGTCCGTGTCCGCGCCATCAGAGCCGCACCTCGCCCGTGACGCAGTCGGGGTGGCGGCGGAGGGCCTTGCGCGCGTAGTAGGCGAAGTTCGCCTGGTTGCGGCGGTCGGTGGAGGTCCAGTCGTGGGCCTCGCGGGCCAGCTCGGGCGGCAGCGGCTTGATGGTCCCGGCCGCCATGGCGAGGAGTTGCAGGCGTGCCGCGCGCTCGATGAGCAGGGCCAGGTTGCACGCCTCCTCGACGGTGGCGCCGGTGACGAGTTGGCCGTGGTGGGCCAGGAGGATGGCGCGCTTGTCGCCGAGGGCCGCCGAGATGATCTCGCCCTCCTCGTTCCCGACCGGGACACCGGGCCAGTCCTTGAGAAAGGCGACGTCGTCGTACAACGGCGTGGTGTCCATCTGCGAGATTACGAGCGGCACTTCGAGCATCGCGAGCGCCGCCGTGTGCAGTGCGTGGGTGTGGACGATGCAGTTGACGTCCTCACGGGCCCGGTAGATCCAGGAGTGGAAGCGGTTGGCGGGGTTCGGCATGCCCTCGCCCTCAAGGACCTGGAGGTCCTCGCCCACCAGCAGGAGGTTGTCCTCGGTGATCTCGTCGAAGCCGAGGCCCAGGCGCTGGGTGTAGTACGTGCCGGGTCGCGGGCCACGTGCGCTGATCTGGCCGGCCAGTCCCGAATCGTGACCGCCGTCGTAGGCGATGCGGCAGGTCAGGGCGATCTTCTGGCGGGTGGTCAGCTTCGAGTCTCCGAAATGGCCGTTCATCTGGCGCTCGGCCCGATCAACGAGCATGGCCTTCGAGTCTTGCAGCGTGTTTGCCATCGTCTGCTCCAGTTCCGAAGCGCCGGCGATGCCGGCGTGCCCCGTCGTCCGGCGTCGCGCCTGCTGCGCGCAGCACCCCTCCGAGGAAACTACGTTCACCATAGGACACCTTGTGTCCTGTCGCAAGGGTTCCGCGCCAGGTGCTCCGATGTCACGCGGTCACCCGCCGGGGGGCCGCGCGCCGCGGGCTCGCCGCCGACCGAGCTGTCCGTCAGCCGGCGCCACCGGCGGACGGGGCCGACCGGGGCCGGGCCGGCGCGGGGCCGGCGGGACATACTTGGTGTCCCGCCCGGCCGATCCCAGCCCGCGCGGGGTGGCGTGAAGGGGAGAAGTCAGTGATCAATCGGGTACGGCAGCTACGTAAGGAGCGCCTGCTGACCCTGGAGGCGCTCGCCGAGCGCACCGGGGTCACGAAGAGCTACCTGTCCAAGGTCGAGCGCGGCTACAGCACTCCGTCCATCGCCGTCAGCGTGTCGCTCGCCAAGGCCCTGCACGTCCCGCTGGGCAACCTGTTCGCCGACGCGACGGACACCTCCGAGATCACCGTCACGCGGGCCGGCGAGCGCCAGGTGCTCTCCTCCGACGGGGAACCCGGCAGCCGGTACGAGGGGATAGCCCTGGAGGCCGGTGACAAGCGGATGACACCGTTCATGCTCTACCCGCCGCACGACGCCGGGCCGGCGCCGTTCCGGGACCATCCGGGCGAGGAGTTCGTCTTCGTCCACGCCGGCAGCGCCGAACTGATCTTCCCCTCGATGACCGTCCCCCTCGAACCGGGCGACTCCGTCTACTTCAAGGCCACCACGCCGCACAAGGTCCGCTCCACGAGCACCGAGCGCGCCGCCGTACTGCTGCTGGTCAGCGACGACCGGGAGGCGGCGCAGACCGCCCACCCGCACCTGCCCTGACCTCCCGTGGCCCGTGCCGCCCGGCCGCTCCGGGCCGCCGCACTGGCCCGACTGCCCTGCCCGGCCACTGCGCCCCGACCGCGCCGTACTGGCCGCTTCGATGCCGACTCGCCGTCGCATGTTCTTCGGTAGCCGCGTTACGGCACCCGGCGCGGGGAGCGCGGCCCGCCACGTACGGTTCCAGGCGCCAGCAGACCGCGTTCAACGTGCGCTTCACGAGCAGCGCGGGACGAGTACCGGTCGGACCCGGCGCCCGGGCCGCCGCCGGGCGCTGCCTCGCTCATTGCGCCCGGTGTATCTCCACGCCTTCCGGCAGGCCGAATCGCTCCAGCAGGTCCGAGTACCAGCCGTCGCGCAGGGCCGTCTCCACGGGTTCGGGTGGACAGCAGGTCAGGCCGGCCTCCTCGGCCCAGGACAGGGCGTCGGCAACGGCCTGGCCGCGGTGGTAGCCGGGCGGCATCGCCTCGTAGGCCGTGGCCGCCTCCTCGGAGAACACCCCCTCCCAGCGCCGGCCCGACGGCGTCGCCCCGTACGCCACCGCGCAGTCCTCGTCCATCACGTAGATCGCCATGGCCGGGGCGCCCGTCGTCGCGACCAGCTCTGCCACCGACAGGCTCGGCCGTAACCCCCAACGGTCATTCAGCCACAGTTCGCGCCAGTCCCCCCGGACGTACTCCGCCAAGACCGCGCTCCCGTGGGCGGCGACGGCGGGCTCCTTCGCTAGCGTGTCATCGCCCTTGGCGACGATGATCCAACCCGAGTACCCCATGCCACAGACGCTACTCGCCACCTCTGACAACGCCCCCCATGGCAACCCCCATGCCAACGGTCAAAAACTGTTCAACCTTTGGCTTGTACACGTGCCGTTGAGCTGACGGTCACCTGTAGGTGTCGGACCGGTGACCGCACGGTGCCCGCAGGGTTAGCCCCCACGCGACGGCCGGTTCCAGCCCCTCCCCACGGGCCGCTGCCGTCCGTGTCAGCGGGTCATCTCCAGGCGGCGGGAGGCGGGTTGGCCGCACGGCGAAGACGTTCCCACCCCGCGAATACGACCAGCCCGGCCAATCCTGGCCAGCGGTCGGCCGGCGCCAGGGCCAACGTCACCGCCCCGCACGCCACATTGCCTCACCGCCCGGCCCCACCCAGCGGCTGCCAACCGCCGGACGGGTGCCGGTGGCGTCGTCACTCCTCGCCGGCCAGCGTGAGACCGCGCAGCTTCTGGCCCGCGTACCAGGTGGCGACCACCGTCACGCCGACGAGCAACACGACGGCCACCGGAAGGCCCACGTCCGAGGTGATCACGCCGCCCTGACCGATCTTCTCGGCGGCGGCCAGGGACCACTGCTGGACGCTGAGTTGGCGCGCCCCGGTGACGTACGTGCCGAACACGGACTCCCACACCAGCGCGTACACCAGGCCGGCGACGACCGCGTGCCGGGTGACGGTGCCGAGCAGCAGGAAGATGGCGCTGTAGGCGATGGAGGCCATGGCGGCGGCCGAGGTGTACGCGCCGGCTATGCCCTGACTGTTGCCGTTCAGGATCAGGCCGGCGATCAGGGTGGGTATGGCGGAGAAGGCCATCGTGACGCCGACCGCGACGAACAGCTTGGTGACGATGATCGTTGGCCGCTTCACCGGCTTGGCCAGCAAGTACACCACCGAACCGTCGTCGATCTCCGGGCCGATGGCGCCGGTGCCCGCGATGACGCCGATGAGCGGGACCATCACGGACAGCGCGAAGCCGCCCAGGATCGCGTCGGCGGTGGCGTCGTCGGCCCCCGTCATCAGCCGGATCGCGATCGAGATCACGACCAACAGCGCGGGCAGCGAGAAGAGGATCAGCGCGCGGCGGCGGCCGAGCAGCGCCCGGTAGGTGAGCCGGGCGACCGTGGGGTTGTACATCGCTGGGGCTCCTTGCGTTATGCCGCGACGAGGTAGGAGAAGACGCTCTCCAGGGACTCGTCCGAAGGCGAGACCGTGAGGAGCGTGATGCCGTGCTCGCGGGCGACGCGCGGCAGCAGTTCGGTGAACCGGTTGAAGTCGACGGCCTGGATGCGCAGCGCGCCCTCCTCGGTGTCCACCTCGATGCCCGCCGTGGACGCGTCCGCGATCAGCGCGGCGGCCAGCGCCCGGTCGTCGCTGGAGCGCACCAGGTAGCGGTGCGGGCGGTCGGTCATCAGCCGGCGGATCTTGCGGAAGTCGCCCGACGCGGCGTGCCGGCCGGCGACGATCACCTCGATGTGCGCGGCCAGTTGCTCGACCTCTTCGAGGATGTGCGAGGAGAACAGCACGGTGCGCCCCTCGGCACCCATCTGTCGCAACAGGTCCATGAGCTGCATTCGCTGGCGCGGGTCCATGCCGTTGAACGGCTCGTCGAGCAGCAGCACGGACGGGTCGTGGACCAGCGCGGACGCCATCTTCACGCGCTGCCGCATGCCCTTGCTGTACGTGGAGATCTTGCGGCCCGCCGCGTACTCCATCTCCACCGTGGCCAGCGCGCGCTGTGCGGCGGCGCGCGGCTTGGGGAGCCCGTGCAACTCGGCGTTGGCCAGCACGAACTCCTGCCCGGTGAGGAAGTCGTACATCGACTCGCGCTCGGGCACGATGCCGATGTGCCGGTAGCTCTGCTCGTTGCGCCAGATCCGCGTGCCGTCCAGCGTGACGGAGCCGGTGGAGGGCGCGAGGAAGCCGCCCATCATGTTGATCAGCGTGGACTTGCCGGCGCCGTTGGGGCCGAGCAGGCCGGTCACACCCGGGCTGATGGTCATCGTCACGTCGTTGACGGCGACGACGTTCCCGAACCAGCGCGAGACGTTGTCGATGATGAGAGTGCTCATGGGCGCGGCCCATTCCTTCGGGGGGTGGTGGCGGGCGACGGACGGACGGCGGCGTCCGAGAGGTGACGGTGACCGCGCGGGTGGCGCACCGCCAGGCGATCGCTTGTGGTCGCACACCGATCAACGGGGCACCTCGTACGCGCGCGGGCGGTCACAGCCCGACCTTCCGGTAGCGACGCACCAGCAGTCCGTACGCGCCGGCGACCAGCACGGCGTACACCAGCAGGTACACCACGCCAACGGCCGCGTCCGGGCCGAACTGGCCGGGCGCCGCGGATGTCGCGCCGAGGAAGGCGGAGCCGATGCCGTCGATGAGCGTGATGGGTGAGAAGAGGCCGATCCACTCGATCGCGCCCGTCTCACCCTGCTCGTTGGCTATGCCCTGCATCACGCTGACCGCGCCGTACGAGATGGTCAACACGGCGATGACGGCGGCCACGCCGAAGCCGCGGCGCGGCGTGAGTGCGGCGATCACGAGGCCGATGCCGGCGAAGAGGAGCGAAAGCAGAGCCACGGACACCATTCCCTGTGCGAACCCCTTCGTCTGGTCCACGAAATCGAGCTTTCCGAGCAGCGCCCCCACATAGAGGATCAGCACGGGTGTCGCGGTGAGCAGGAAGATGGCCGAGGCCATCGCGGCGAACTTCGCGACCACGTAGTCGGCCGTCTCGATCGGCCGCGAGAAGTACAACGGAACGGTCTTAAAGCGCAGATCACGCGAGACCGACTGTGGTGCCTGGGCGGCCACGAACAGGCCGATCACGGCCTGCAGGATGATCGCGTACCGCGTGTACTCGACCGGCAGTTCGTCGGTCTTGGTCGCCACGGCGACCGCCACGATGATTCCCGCCGGCAGGCACATCACGCCGACCAGCAGCATCGGCAGCACCTTGGACTTGGCGGAACGGCCGAGTCCGTAGGCGCCCCGCAGGCTCTGTGAGAAGAGCGAGCGGCGGGCGTAGGCGCGGCCGAGGCGCGGGCCGTCATAGTGCCGGTAGCCGATGTTGTGGATGACATCGGCGGCCGGCGCCGCGCCGCGCGGGACCTGCCGCGCGCCGGCCGCATCGCCGGCTTGCGTCTTAGGCGACATCGCCGCTGCCTCCTTCCTGGTGCTGGCGCGCGGCGTCGTGCTGCGCGGGGTGCTGGTGGGCGGGCGACCGCGGGGCAGCGGGCCGTGGGGCGGGCTCGCTGGCAGCGGGCCGCGAAGTGGGGGACTGCGAGCTGGCCCCGGGCGGCGGGTCGGCCGTCGCGGAGTCGGTGCGGAACACCTCCGCTATGCGGTGCCTGCGCTGCTCCATCCGCACCAGACCGAGGCCGAGGCCGGCGACCGCGTCGCGCACCGCGTCGTACGTCGGGTCGCCGGTGACCTCGACGAACAGGACCCTGGTCGACGCCGGTGAGCCGTCGGCCTCCCGCTCGGCCGTGGCCACCGCGATCCCCGCGCGCTCAAGCGCCTCACGCAGCGCGGCCGTGCCGTCCGGATGCGCGTCGCTGTCCGTGACCTCCACCGCGAGCGATGCCGTGGCCTGGGTGAAGTCGTCGGTCGACGAGGACCGCAACAACTTGCCGCCGTCGATGACGACGACGTGGTCGCAGGTGCGCTCCAACTCGCCGAGCAGGTGCGAGGTCACCAGAACGGAGATGCCGAAGTCGGTGTGCACACGGCGGATCAGGCCGAGCATCTCGTCCCGGCCGACCGGGTCGAGGCCGTTGGTCGGCTCGTCGAGCAGCACGAGCTGCGGATCGTGGACGAGCGCCTGGGCGAGCTTGACCCGCTGCTTCATACCGGTCGAGTAGCCGCCGATCGGGCGGTACCGCTCCTCGTACAGACCGACGTGGCGCAGCGTGTCCGCCGTGCGCTCGCGCGCGGCGGACGGTGGCAGCCCGGACATGCGCGCCATGTGCACGACGAACTCGGTCGCCGAGACGTCCGGCGGCAGACAGTCGTGCTCGGGCATGTACCCGACCCGCTCTCTGATCGCCCCACCTTCGCTGGCGACATCGAGACCGAGCACGGCCGCCTTCCCCTCGCTGGCGGGCGCGAGGCCGAGCAGGATCTTGATCAGCGTGGACTTGCCGGCGCCGTTGGCGCCCACGAGTCCGGTCACGCCCGGAGCGATGTCGAGGGAGAGCCGGTCCAAGGCGGTCACCCGGGGGAACCGCTTGCTCAGACCTTGGGTAGCGATCACAGTCACGAGTTCGAAGGTAGTGCCGCTTCTGGCTGCCGGCGTCCCTCCACGGGCCCTTTCGCCCTACGACCGGAGTCGTAGAAACCCGTAGGGGTACAGGCCCCAAGGAGAACACCCGGCGTACTCCTTCGTCGCTCAGAACCGGCGTGACCAGCGGTTTCAACGTAAGGGTCGGAGTACGGGCAGCCCCGACCCACGAGAGTGCTCCCCGGACGCGCCAGGTGTTACCGAGGGTTTTCCACAGGCCGGTCGGACCTATTGACGTAGCCGGCGGTCATTGTCACATTCATCAGTGTCAAGTTGCGGGACCGGACGACGGACTCCCCCGGGCCTTCCGCGTCTGCGGGCCTGCCCTCGGCCCGAATCCGCAGCGGGGCAACGGGGCTTCATGACATAGGGAGGGGACGGGTGCCATGACCACATCGGTGGACGATCGGCTCAGCACGCGACGTGCCGGCCGCGCGCCCGAACTGCGCGGTTTCCGTGAGGTGCAGCGGCTCGCCTACGCGTGTGCGGAGGCCGTCGCCGCGCAGTTGCGCCCCGGCGTGAGCGAGCGTGAGGCGGCCCGGATGCAGCGGGAATGGCTGCGCGAGCGCGGCGTACGCGACTGGTTCCATCTGCCGTTCGCCTGGTTCGGCGACCGCACGGCCTTCACCGACTTCCGTTTCCCGCTCCAGTTCTTCCCCACCAACCGGAAGCTGGAGCCGGGGATGCCGTTCATCCTCGACATGGCCCCGATACTGAACGGCTACACGGCGGACATCGGCTACTCCGGCTTCCTCGGCCCGAGCCCACTGCACGACAAACTACTCGCCGACCTGCGGGAACACCGCGAGTTGATCCTGCGCGAGGTACGGGAGCGGCGCCCGCTGCGCGAGATATACGAGGACGTGGAGCGGCTGATGGCCCGGCAGGGTTACACCAACCGCCACCGCGCCTACCCTTTCGGCGTCGTCGCGCACAAGGTCGACCGGGTCAAGCAGCGTCGTTGGGCGCCCACGGCCTTCGGGTTCGGCGCGCAGAGCCTCAAGGGCCTGGCCAGCGACGCGCTGCGCGGGCACCGGGAGGGTTGGTCGCCGCTGTGGAGTCCGTACCGCTTCTCCGACCACCCCCCGCAGCCCGGGCTGTGGGCCGTGGAGCCCCATCTCGGGTTCCGCGGCGTGGGCGCCAAGTTCGAGGAAATACTCGTCGTCACGGACTCCAAGGACTGCGAGCAGAGCGCCTTTTGGCTGGACGACGACCTACCTCACGTGCGGCGCTGGGCCGAGGAGAAGGCGGCGTGAGCGCACGCGACGGCGGGCCGGGGGCGAGCCCCGCGAGACGCCCGGCGTGACGGGCCCCGAACGCGAGGGCGGGATCGACAGCGCCGACGGGGCTCGCAGGATCGGCAGGGCTGGCGGGAATGGCGAGGCCGGCTGTACGGGCGGAGTGCGCGACGTGGGCGGGGCTCACACGGGTGGAGACGGCACGGCTGGCGGACGGGGAGCGGATGCGCGGGGCGCCGCGGAGGCCAGCGGTTCCGAGGCGGCCAACAGGGACAGGGCAGCGAACAAGGCCGTGACGGCCGACGGAATGGAGGCGAACGCAGTGGCAGCGAGCACCGGTGCGCAGGGCGCGGTGGAGACGGGAGCGCTGGCCGGGGCGACCGAGCGCTGGGTCAGCACCGGCGGCGTGCAGTTGTGTGTCGCCGAACTGGGCGACCGTGAGCGACCGACCGTCGTGCTGGTACACGGCTTCCCGGACAGCAAGGAGGTGTGGAGCGAGGTAGCGAAGCGGCTGGCCGACCGGTTCCACGTCGTCCTGTACGACCTGCGCGGCTGCGGTCGGTCGACCGCGCCGAAGCCGCTGCGCGGGGGCTACACCCTGGAGAAGCTGACCGACGACTTCCTGGCCGTGGCGGACGCCGTCAGCCCGGACGCGCCGGTGCACCTGGTGGGGCACGACTGGGGCTCGGTGCAGGGCTGGGAATTCGCCACCGTCGGGCGTACCGAGGGCCGTATCGCCTCCTTCACCACCATGTCCGGACCCTGCCTGGACCACCTGGGCATCTGGCTCCACAAGCGCGCCACGCGGCCCACTCCCCGCCGAGTCGGCCAGCTCTTCGGCCAGGGTGTCAAGTCCTGGTACGTCTACGCGTTCCACACCCCCGTCGTGCCCGAGGCGCTGTGGCGCGGACCGCTCGCCAAGGCTTGGCCGGCGCTGCTGTCCCGGGTCGAGAAGACGCCCACCCGCAGCGAACCCGGCGGCGACTACCCGACCTCGTCGCTACCCACCGACGGGGCACGCGGCGTGTGGATGTACCGGGACAACGTGCGCGCCAGGCTGCGCCGCCCCCGCACCGACGCCTACGCGCACGTTCCGGTCCAGCTCATCCATCCCACCGGTGACATCTTCGTGTCGGAGCAGGTGTTCGACGAACTCGACCAGTGGGCGCCCCAGTTGACGCGGCGCAGCCTGGTGGCCAAGCACTGGGCGCCGCGCACCCGGCCGGACCAGATCTCCGCATGGATCGCGGAGTTCGTCACCAACGTGGAGGATGGCACGCCTGCCAGGAGCCCGCGCGCCGCGAGCCAGTACGCGGCGCGCTTCGGCGGCCAGCTCGTGCTGGTGACCGGCGCGGCCAGCGGTATCGGCCGGGCCACCGCGTTCGCGTTCGCGGAGGCGGGTGCGCGCGTGGTGGCCGTGGACCGGGACGCGGAGGGGGCTGCCCGCACCGCCGAGATGTCCCGGCTCATCGGCGCCCCGGAGGCGTGGAGCGAGCAGGTCGACGTATCCGACGGGCTGGCGATGGAGAAGCTGGCCAACAAGGTCGCCGAGACGCACGGCGTGGTGGACGTGCTGGTCAACAACGCGGGCATCGGTGTATCCGGCGCCTTCATGGACACCAGCCCCGAGCACTGGCAGCAGGTACTCGACGTCAACCTGTGGGGCGTCATCCACGGCTGCCGGACCTTCGGAAAACAGATGGCCGACCGCGGGCAGGGCGGCCACATCGTCAACACCGCCTCCGCGGCCGCCTTCCAACCCACCCGCATGCTGCCGGCGTACGCCACGTCCAAGGCCGCCGTGCTGATGCTCAGCGAGTGCCTGCGAGCCGAACTGGCCGGCAAGGGCATCGGCGTCTCCGCCATCTGCCCGGGCATCGTGAACACCAACATCACCACGACGACCCGCTTCGTGGGCGTGGACCGCGAGGAAGAACAGCGCCGCCGCACCCGCAGCACCCGTCTGTACGGCAAGCGCAACTACCCGCCGGAGAAGGTAGCCGACGCGATCCTGCGCGCCGTGGCCCGTAACCAGGCCGTGGTCCCGGTCACGCCGGAGGCCCGCGGCGCGCACCTGCTGTCCCGCTTCGCTCCCAAGGCCCTGCGCGCCCTGGCCAGGCTCGAACCCAAGGGGTGACCCCGCTTCCCACGGGCGGGGCCCACCAGTCACCAGTCACCAGTCACCAGTCACCAGTCACCAGTCACCAGTCACCAGTCACCAGTCACCAGTCACCAGTCACCAGTCACCAGTCACCGCGTAACGCTCGGGCGCCGGTGAGGTCACGGGGCGGTGGGCAGGACACCGGAAACCGGAAAGGAGTCGTGCGCCATGGATGGACGTGCTGCGGCGAGCGGGCACGAGTACGGGGGCGGGGACCAAGGCGGGCTCGCTGGGGCCGGTGAGCGCCCCGCGGGCGCCAGTGCCGAGGACGGGACGGGCACCGGCGTACGCATCGCGCCGCGCCGTGTCTCCTTCGACTGGGACGGGACGCCCCTGCACTGGATTCCGGGCGAGCCAACCGCCACCCATGTGATCAACGTGCTGCATCTGCTGCTTCCGGCCGGTGAGCGGTGGTTCGTGAAGGTCTTCAAGGAGGCCCTGCCACTGGTCACCGACCCGGACCTGCTGCGCGACGTGAAGGGGTTCATGGGCCAGGAGGCCACGCACAGCACGCAGCACACGTACGTCCTCGACCACCTCGCGGCCCAGGGCCTGGACACCGCGCCGTACCTGCGCCGCCTGGACTTCCTCTTCGATGTCCTGCTCGGCGACAAGCCGCCGTTCAGGCAGCCGGTGCCCCCACGCGAGTGGTTGCGCTTCCGGCTGGCGGTCATAGCGGCCATAGAGCAGTTCACGGCCGTGCTCGGCGACTGGGTGCTCGGCGCCAACGCGCTGGAGGAGGCCGACACCGACCCCGTCATGCTGGACCTGTTGCGGTGGCACGGCGCCGAGGAGGTCGAGCACCGCTCCGTCGCGTTCGACATGTACCAGCACTGCGCCGGCACCGGCGCGACCGGCTACGCGCGGCGGCTGTACGCGATGGCCGTGGTGGCCCCCGTGATGCTGTGGCTGTGGGCGTCGGGCACCGCCTACTTGCTGCGCCACGATCCGGTACTGGCCCGACGCCTGCGGTACTCGCTGCGCGAGCACAACCGGGCGGTGGCCAAGGGGTTGTTGCCTACCTGGGGAGAGTTGGGCCGAGCGATACCCCGCTACATGAAGCGGTCCTACCACCCCTCTCAGGAGGGCTCGCTGCGCCGGGCCGTGGAGTACCTGGCCTCGTCCCCGGCGGCTCGCTCGGCGGCAGGAGCGATCGCCCGCGCCACGCTGTAGGAAGCCGCAGACAGACACCGTCCAGCCCGCCCGCGACCCCGCCACCACACGAAGCCGAAGCACAACAACAGCAAGGCAGGCCCAGGCAACGTGCGGCAGGCGTAGGCAGCAGGCCACCAACGCGACCGCGCGTACAACGACCACACAGCACTCGATGGCAACCACGATGAGAACGACGAAGACGACACAGTCGCCGGAAGAGAGAAAGGGGCAAAGCGTGTCGGAACCAACCGCCGAACCCGCCGTGCCCCCCGAGTACCGGATCGAGGAGCTGGCCCACCGTAGCGGCGCCACGGTCCGCACCATCCGCGGATACCAGGACCGCGGGCTGTTGCCGAGACCCGAGCGGCGCGGGCGGGCCAACGTGTACGGAGCCGAGCACCTGGCCCGGCTCCAACAGATCTCGGCGCTGCTGGAGCGCGGCTACACACTCTCCAGCATCAAGGAACTCCTTGAGGCATGGGACGCCGGCCGCGACCTGGGCGGGGTGCTCGGCCTGGTCGCCGAGGTGGAGGGCCCCTGGACCGACGAGAAGGCCGCTCGGATCAGCCGGGCGGAGTTGGCCGACAGGTTCGGTGGCGCCCCCGACCAGGCGGCCATCGCGGAGGCCGTCGAGCTGGGCATCTTGGAGCCGGACTACGATTGCCCGGACGCCTACGTGGTGCCCAGCCCCCGGGAGTTGTCGGTGGCGGCTGAACTCCACGCGGCCGGAGTGCCGCTGTTGGCCATCGCCGAGCACGTACGGGAGGTGCGCGGCCAGATCGAGCACATCGCGGTCCGGTTCCTGGACTTCACGACGGAGCACGTGTTCCAGCAGTACCTGGACCACCCTCCGACGGACGCGGAGGCCCAGGAGGCGGCGTTCCTGATCCGCCGCTTCCGCCCGCTCGCCCAGCAGACCATCGACGCCGAACTGGCCCGTGCGATGCGGGCGGTGGCCACCCGGTACCTGCACCACCACCTCGACCAGTTCGGCCCACTACCCCGCCCGGACACCCCCCGGCCCGGCGGCTCCCTCCGACCCACCACCGCTCACCCTCACACCCGGCGACCCGACGAGACCCAGCCCCCACCCACGACCCGACCAGCCCCTGAGCCGACTGGCCCGCCTTCCGCCCAGTACGTCACCGGGTCAGGCCCCCGGCCCGGCGCTGCCACCGGAAGTGGGGACAGCGGATCGACCGAAGTACGAACCGGCAGCGGGTCGGAGGGCCGGACGCGGTCCCAACCGACGGCCGGAGGGCCCGGCGAGCGGGACGGGTGGCAGCAACCTCAGGGCGACCAGGCGGAGGTCACGCTGCCGGCTGAAATCGTCCGCGTCGTGCGCGAGTTGGTCGGCGACGCCAACGTGTCCACCTTCATAGCGGGCGCGGCAGAGCGCGAGGTGTGGGCCCGTCGCATGGATCGCCTGGCCATACCCGAGGCACCGCCCTCGGAGCCCGGCGGCTGAGGTACCGAGCGTGGGCCGCCCCTAGCCCTTCCGTCTGGTTCCAGTACCACCCGCGCCAACCCACGCCCACACCCAGCTCAAGCCCGCGCCGCACCCAGCCCACGACCCAGCCCCGCGCCCACTGCGCACCGCTTCGCCCGCAGGTTCCGTCCGGCATCATGGGAAGGCATGAGACCTACGAACGTCCCGCCTGGTCCGCCGGGCGGAAACGGTGGGAGCGGGGCCGGGGGGTACGGGCCCGGCGGGCGGCGCGTCGACAGTACGGAGAGCGCCGTAGCCGCTGTGCTGGCCGTCGCGGAACGGTACGGCCGCCAGGCCAACGTGGAGCACTCCATCGGGGCAGACCAGTCGGGCCGCCGCCTCGCCGCCGGGGCGTTCTCCGTCGCCGACCCGGACGGCTCGCTCCCACACGAGGCGTTCATCGAGATCCCGGGGCGGCCGACCGTACAGATCCACACGTTCAGCGAGGGCGACGCGAACATCACGCTGGACACCGTCGAATTCACCGGCGTCCCGCGCGAGCAGGCACCCGCCTTCCTCGACGCCGTCTTCGGCGGCCGGGCCTGGATACGCACGCGGTTGTTCCCGGCCTCCCAGGTGCTGATCGTTCCGCTGCCCGGCGACGTCACGTACAAGGAGCCGGTCCTGGGCACGGGGAACCTCACCCCCTGGCTGAACAGCATCATTCGCTGAGGCGCAGCCCGGCGGGATGGCGCGGCCCCATGCGAGGGGCAGATGGGGCGGGCCCACGCGTCAGGCCAGGCCTCACGAGCCAGGCCACGGGGGTCGCGGGCCAGGCCGGGAGCCGCGGGTCGGGCCGGAGGCCGCGCGGGGCCGGGGCGGCGGGCGAAAGGCGCGCGCCGGGGCTGGGGGCGGCCGGTCGACGGGTCAGTGCGGGGGGCGAGAGGAGGCGACGGGAGAAGGGAGGAGGAAAGGAAAGGTCGACGTCAGAGGCCCGGCGCGCCCCATACCGGGAACCAGCGGCCCAGGTCCTTCTCGATGCGTAGGTCGTCGGTGAGCAGGGCGCGGATCTGGAGTTCGAGTCCGTTGTCCCGCTTGCTGGTCGCGTCGGGCAGTGGGGCGAAGGGGTAGAAGGTGCCGCGCTTGTAGAGGTAGACAAGCGCGAGAGGGCGGTCCCGTGCGTCGCGGAAGCTCAGCAGCGAGCAGAGGAGTTGCGGCCCGAACCCGCCGTCGCGCAGCGTCGTGTTGACCGCGTGCAGGTCGTTGACCAGGGCGGCGGTGTCGTCCGGGGCGTGTCGAGTGAGGAGCCAGGTGAAGCCGTAGGCGTCCTGGCTGAACTCGACCGGAATGCCGCCGCGCTCGGTGTCGGCGTCGAGCAGGTCGCGTACCTCGCGTTGGAGGCCGGCGAACGCGCCGCCCTCCACGCTCGCGAAGCAGACCGAGCCCTGGCCGGTCGGCGTGAACCCGGCGCCGGACTCCAGGGTGATCGCCGCCGATGGCAGTGCGAACAACTGGTCGAGGTTCGGGCGGGCCGGCTTGCTGCGGCCGAGCAGGGTGTCCAGGAAGCCCACGAAGATCGTCCTTTCAGAGGCGGGAGCGGAGGGCGGAGGAGGAGGCGGAGGGGGCGGGGGAGGCAGGGGGGCAGGGGGGCAGGACGGAGAGTGGGAGACCAGCACCACCGACACGCCGCCACGCCACCCACGCCCTGCCCCGCCGACACCGTGAGCCACGCATCGGCCGCCCGCCCCCCGCTTAGGGGCTGGCCAGGCTGCGACCCGAAGCATGGCGAACGGGATGAATGGAACGAACGGAGCGAAGGGAGGGTCGGGGGCGGCAATCAGGGTCGGCCGAGCTGTGCGGAGATGCGTCCGAGCTGGTCCAAGCGTTGCTCCAGCGTCGGGTGCGAGGACAGCAGCTTGCTGAGGCTGCTGCCGGAGAAGGCGGGGGCGAAGTAGAACGCGTTGTACGGCTCGGCCTGCCGCAGGTCGCGGGTCGGGATGCGGGCCATCTCGCCGGTCACCTTGGTCAGCGCGGCGGCGAGCGCGGAGGGGCGGCCGGTCAGCAGGGCGGCGGCGCGGTCCGCGGAGAGTTCGCGGTAGCGCGAGAGCAGCCGGGTCAGCAGAAAGCTGATGGCATAGACGACGGCGCTGACGAGCGGGATGACCAGGAGGGCGACGCCGAGGCCGTTGTCCCTGTTGTTGCCCCGCGTGAGTCCGCCCCACAGGGCGATCCGGGTGATCAGTCCGGCCAGTACGCCGAGGAAGGAGGCAATGGTCATGACCGCGACATCGCGGTGCGCGACGTGTGACAGCTCGTGCGCGATGACCCCCTCCAGTTCCTCAGGCTCCAGCCGGCGCATCAGCCCGGTCGTGGCACAGACCAGCGATTTCTGTTGGCTACGGCCGGTGGCGAAGGCGTTCGGTACGTCGCTGTCGGCTATAGCCACCCGGGGCTTGGGCATGTCGGCGAGCGCGCACAGCCGGTCCACGGCGCCGTGCAGTTCCGGCGCCTGCTCGGGGGTGACCTCGCGCGCGCCCATGCTGAACGCCGCGATCCGGTCGCTGAACCAGAACTGGGCGATGAACATCCCGCCCACGAGCAGCACGATCAACGGCCACGCGTTACCCAGCAGCGCCACCAGGACGCCGACGAGGACCACGTACAGCAGCCCGATCAGGAACATGGTGCTCACCATGCGAGTGGCCAGCCCGCGGTCCGGCGCGAATCGCGTACGTGACATAAGCCCCTCCTCTGCGCTCTCTTACGATTCTCCCCCTTTGCGGGGTATTCGTGAGATAAGTGCAGACCCTCGGGCGCCGCGAGCGGGGGTGCGACTCCGGAACGAAGAAGGCGCGCGACCGGTCGTACGGAGCCTCAGTGGGTCCGGGCAGGGCGTGCCACCAGCCTCGCGCGACCAGGCAACCGCGCAGGTCAACGCGGGTGTGATGGGAGTCGAGAAGGGGAACGTCGGCTCCGGTCCAGCAAGCCCTGCGCCGATCAGGGGACGAGGCGCGCCGCTTCTCCCCCGAGCGGAGCGCTCGGCCGGCCGCTCAGGCCGGCCGGCCCAGGGGCGCGGCCCAGCCAACAGGCGCGGGCACGGGGCCGCGCCGGCCCGGGTCGGCGCCTGGGCGCAGCCGGGTCGGCGCGGGACAGGGCGTGTTCCGCCGTGAAGCGGCGGAGACGGCGAAGGGGTGGGGGGCGTGAGGGCAGTGGGGGTTGTGGGGGTAGTGGGGGTAGTGGAGGGGGCGGGGTCAGGTGGCGCGGAGGAAGGCGCTCGTGGCGACCTGGCCGATCATGCGCAGCCGGGTGTCGCCCGCGAGGCGCTTCTCGGTGGCCTCGCGCACGCCGGCCCACCGACCGTCCCCGTAGTCGTCCATCACGATCACCGCGCCCGGCGCGGCCACCTGCTCGGCCCACTCCAGGTCGTTGGCGACCCCCTCGAACGAGTGGTCGCCGTCGATGATCAGGACGCCGTACTGCCGGTCGGACAGTTCCTCGCGTACGGCGGGGTCCTCCGAGAAGCCCCTGCGCAGTCGCAGCCGCGCGTCCTCGACGCCGGCGTACGCGAGGTTGGCGCGCACCACCGCCTCGGTGACGGGGGTGCCCGACGGGTCGGACGAGATCTCGAAGCCGGGCTGGAGCTGCACGGGTGAGAGCGGGTCGACGATGGTGAGCTGGTACGGGAGCCCGGCCCGTAGCAACTGGCGGGCCATGCCACCGGCGAACAGCCCGTACAGCGTGCCGATCTCCAGGATCTCGCCGTTCGGCGGGTTGAGCAGCGGCGTGGCGGCGAGCTTGCCGAGGATGTTGCGGGTGGAGCCGGCGATGCGCCCGACGCCACGGTTCTCCAGCTCCACCAGGGTGCGGTAGGCCAGAACGGTTTCCCTGTACGCGCCGTCGCGTCCGGTCACGACGGCGATCTGGGCAGCGAGTTCCACGATCTCTTCGCGGCTCGGCTGCCGGTCGGTCAGCCTGCCGTCGCGCCCGAGCAGCAGGTCAGTGGAGTGCGCGCGGCGCAGCTCCTCGCGGAGGACGGTGAGTTCACGGCGGGCTGAGCGAAGCTTTCTGTCAATGCGCTGGTCGAGCTGGTCAAGTACGGGCCGCAGCGCGCGACGGGCGGAACGGGAAGCGATCAGAGTGCTGTGGAACTTCACACAGCGGACCCTAGGTGCGCGCCCCGGCGCTGTGAAGCCGTGTCAGCCAGCCGTTGAAGGTCGTCAGTCAGACGAACTACATGGTCAGCGCCTGTCTTTCGGGCGTTCACCAGGCGTTGCCTGTACCGCCACCCGCCGGCCACCACGCGAGACGGGCTGTCCCCGAGCCGTACTCCCGCCCCGCCTCGCCGCTCGCACGGATGCCCGACGCCCCCCCTCGGAGTCACCGGGCTTCAAGCCGCCACGACCCGAGCCGCCACCGCCCAAGTCGCGCCCACCCGAGCCACCGCACCCCCGATCCGCCATGCCTCCCAGCCGATACGGCGCCGCGATCCGCCTCCCTAGCCGTTGAGCTGGGCCAGGCCCTCCGTCGCGATCTTCTCGAAGACCGCGGGGTCGGCGGCGAAGACCGAGTCGGGAATCGGGGCGTGCAGCACGATCTCGTCGAAGCCCAGCTCCGCGTGCGCGCCGGCGAAGTCCACGAACGCCCCTACCGAGTCCAGCGGACGGTCCGGGGTGAAGCCGGTGAGCAGGATCTTGTCCAGCTCGCCGACATCGCGGCCGGCCTCCGCGCACGCCTCGCCGAGCCGCCCGACCTGTCGTCCGATGGCGGCGAGCGAGTCGGCGGCGGTGGCGTCCTCCGCGAGCTTGGGATCGCCGGTGGTCACCCACGCCTGCCCGTACCGCGCGGCGAGCCGCAGTCCGCGCGGCCCGGTCGCGGCCACCGCGAACGGCAGCCGGGGGCGCTGTACGCAGCCGGGTATGTTCTGCGCCGCACCCGCCGCGTAGTACGCGCCCTCGGCGGTCACCTCGCCCTCCGAGAGGAGCTGGTCGAGCAGCGGCACGAACTCGCCGAACCGCGCCGCCCGCTCACGCGGCGACCACGGTTCCTGGCCGCCCCCCAGCAGCGTCGTCGCGTCGAACCCCGAGCCACCCGCGCCGATGCCCAGCGTGATCCGGCCGTCGGAGATGTCGTCGAGCGTGATGAGTTCCTTGGCGAGCGTCACCGGGTGACGGAAGTTCGGCGACGTGACCAGCGTGCCCAGGCGTATGCGGGAGGTCGCCGCGGCGGCGGCGGTCAGTGTCGGGATGGCGCCGAACCACGGGCCGTCGCGGAAGGTCCGCCAGGACAGGTGGTCGTAGGTGTAAGCGGTGTGGAAGCCGAGGTCCTCGGCGCGCTCCCACTCCGCACGACCACCATCGGACCAGCGGCGGATCGGCAGAATCACGGTGCTCAGTCGCATGCGTCGAGAGTAGGGGCCGGGTACGACACTCCGGTACGCCGCCCGCGAGCCGCGCCACCCCCCTCCCGTCGCCGGCCACCACCCACGACACCCCCACGCCACACGCCTCGCACCCGCCCGCCAACCGGCCGCCAGACCGCCCGCCAACCCGCTCACCCACCGCCAGGCCACCCGCCGACCCACCCACCGACGCGCGCGCCACCCCACCCAGACCACCACCCCCACCCAAACCACCAACCCCACCCAGGCCGTCAGCCGGGTGCCCAGACCGCCACCCGGACACCCAGGTCGTCAGTCCTCGTCGAGCGCGCCGGTGGCCGGCGCGGGTAAGCCGAGCAGGTCGCGCATCGACCGTGCCGCCCTGACGGCGGCGTCGGCGCAGCAGTTGTTGAAGAGGACGTGGACCTCGTCCGCTCGCTCGGCCAGCGCGTGGACGCGGGGCGTCCACTCCGACAGTTCGGCGGGCGTGTAGTCGTGGCGGAACCTGTCCTCCTTGGTGCCGGTCCCCCAGGCGTCGCTGCGGCCGTGGAAGCGTACGACCGCGAGTTGGGGCCGGGTGACCCGCGCGACCGGTGGGACGGAGGTGGGCAGCGTCCGCGCCATGTCCACGGCCACCGCGGCCGCGTCCAACTCCGTCAGCAGGTCGGCCGTCGCGGCTTCGCGGCCCTCCTGCCACCAGCCGGGGTGCCGGAACTCCACGGCCATCGGCCAGCCTGCCGCGCGTTCACGGCACCGGCGCAGGTACGCCTCCGCCGACCTGCCGGGCGCGAGGTGGGGCGGGAACTGGAAGAGCACGGTCCCCAGCCGTCCGGCGTGGCGCAGCGGTTCCAGCGCTCCGCTGAACCGGCTCCACGCCTCGTCCAGCAGCCCCGGGTCGGTGCCGGCCCGTGGCCCCTGTCGGGCGAGCGCCGGACGCAGGTCGGCCGGCAGCGCGCCGGCCCGGGTCGGGTGCCCGGTGAGCAGGGAGAACGCCTTGACGTTGAAGCGGAAGTCGGCCGGTGTGCGCGCGACCCAGAGCTGGCTGTTACGCGCGCTGGGCAGGCCGTAGTAGGTGGCGTCCACCTCCACCACCGGAAACTGGCTGGCGTAGTGCCGCAGTCTGCCCTCCGCGTCCCGGTGACCCGTCGGGTACCAACCGCTGGCCACCAACGCCTTGTCCGTCCACGAACAGGTGCCGACCCGTATCCGTCCCATGCCGCCCGTCTTCCCCGGCCCCGGCCGCGCCAACGTCCCCCGACGCCCACCGGTCCCCTCTGCCCCACCACTGCCCCGCCCGCCAGGGGGCGCGCGCAGGCCCCGGCGCGCCCGTACGCACACCAGTGCGGGGCGATGCGGAAGGATGGCAGGCGTGACCCCAGCTACCGAGCAGCAGCCCGAGCCCCCCGCGACCGACGGCGCGGCCGCCGCCCCCGTGGCCGACGGCGCGCCCGCCGTCCCCGTGCCCCCCACCGTGCCCCGGCTCATCGCGACCGACCTCGACGGCACCCTGTTGCACGACGACAAGTCCGTGTCCGATCGCACCGTCGCCGCCCTGGCGGCCGCCGAGGCCGCGGGCATCGACGTCTTCTTCGTCACCGGTCGCCCGGCCCGCTGGATGACCGTCGTCAGCGACCACGTACACGGTCACGGCCTGGCCATCTGCGCCAACGGGGCGGCCGTCGTGGACCTGCACCAGGGTCCCCGGTTCGTCCGCGTGCGCCCGCTGCTGCCCGACGACGCGCTCGCCGTCGTGCACGCGCTGCGCGCCGCCGCGCCGGGTACCGCGTTCGCCGTCGAGCGCACCGGTGGCATCCACCACGAACCGCAGTACCCGCCGCTCTCGTTCGACGCCGCCCTGACGCTGGGCCCCGTCGAGAAGCTGCTGTCCGAGGACGCGGACCAGGCGGAGCAGCCCATTCTCAAGCTGCTCGCCTACCACCCCGACCTCGCCCCGGACGAATTCCTCGCCCTGGCCCGCGCGTCCGCCGGGGCGCACGCCTCGTTCACCCGCTCCAGCCCCAGCGCCCTCCTGGAGATCAGCGCCCTCGGCGTCAGCAAGGCCAGCACGCTGGAGCAGTGCTGTGCCGAACGCGGCATCACCCGCGACCAGGTGATGGCCTTCGGGGACATGCCCAACGACGTGGAGATGCTGACCTGGGCCGGCATGTCGTACGCGATGGCCAACGCGCACCCCGCCGTCCTCGCCGCGACCGACCGACACACGCTGGCCAACAACGAGGACGGCGTGGCGGCCGTCATCGAGAGCGTGCTGAACCGCTGAGGGGCCGGCCGGGCGCGGCGGGAGCGGGCCGTCGAGCCCGTCAGGACAGCGGCGCGGCCTCCCCCGCCCGCTCGTGCTCCGTCCCCCCGCTTCGCGGCGTGCCCGTACCGCGCGCCCGGCGGACCAGCGTCAGCAGCGCGACGACGCACGCGGCGCCGAGCAGGATGCCGAAGGCGACGGTGAGCGCGGTGGTGTAGCCGTGCACGGTGGCCGCGGTCGGCGTGGGGTGTCCGGGGCGGGCCAGGTACGAGGCGGCGGCGCTGGCCGCGACCGTGTTGAGCAGGGCGGTGCCGAGCGCCGCCCCGAGTTGCTGGGCCGCGTTGTACGCCGCCGACGCGGCCCCGATCTCGTGCCACCGCATGTCCGCCGTGGCCAGGCTGGCCGTCGGGGGCATGACACAGCCGAGGCCCAGCCCGGTGAGGACCAGCGCGGGCGCGAGGTAGAGCGGCAGGATGTGCGCGCTGTCCGCCGTCAGCCAGGTCAGCAGGAACATCCCGGCCGCGGCGGCGAGCAGCCCCGGCACGATCAGCGCGGCGGGCGGCACGCGGCCGTGCAGCTTGCCGGCGATGAAGGTGGAGCCGACCAGGGCCGCCACGGCGTTGATGATCAGCGTGAGACCGGCCTCGACCGGCGAGTACCCGAGCACCGTCTGCGTGTAGTAGCTCATGAACAGGTAGAAGCCGAACATCGCGACGAACATCAGGGTGATCGCGGCGAACGCGGCGCCGCGGGCCCGGTGCGCGAGCACGCGCGGCGGCAGCAGCGGGTGCGGGACGCGCGCCTCGACGGCCGCGAACGCCGCCAGCATCAGCACCCCGCCGACCAGCAGCGCGAGCACCCTGACCGACGCCCACCCGTGCGGCTCGGCCTCGTTGAAGGCGTAGACGAGGGCGGCGAACCCGCCCGCGCTGAGCAGGGCGCCCGCGACGTCGAGCCGTCCCCCGTCGCGGACCGGGCCCTGCCCCGGCACGAGGGCCGTGCCGCCCACGGCGAGCAGGGCCAGCGGCACGTTGATGTACAGGCACCACCGCCAGCTCGCGTACTCCGTGAGCAGCCCGCCCGCGACCAGGCCGAGCGCCGAGCCGGCGGCGCCGACGGCGGCGAACACGCCGAAGGCGCGGCCCCGTTCGCGCGGGCCGGTGAAGGTGATCGTCAGCAGCGAGAGGCCGGCCGGCGCGAGCAGCGCGGCGAACACGCCCTGCAGGGCCCGCGCCGCGAAGAGCAGTTCGGCGTTGGTCGCGGCACCGCCGAGCGCGGACGCGGCGGCGAAGCCCAGCAGGCCGACGCGGAACGCGCGTCGGTGCCCGAGCGCGCCGCTGACCCGCCCGCCGATCAGCAGCAGTCCGCCGAAGGCCAGCGCGTAGGCGGTGATGGCCCACTGCCTGCTCGCGTCGGACATGTCGAGCGCGCGCTGCGCGGACGGCAGCGCGATGTTCACGATCGTCCCGTCCAGGACGACGAGGAGCTGGGCCGTGCTCACCGCCAGCAGCGTCCACCAGCGCCGCCGCCCCGCTGAGGCCGGCTCCCCCGACGTTTCTTCCATGATCCACGCACCGCCTAACAGTGTTCGGAATTACCTAACGACGTTAGAGACGCCGAACAACGTACTACACTGGCCCGACCGGTCATGGCCTCCGAGGCGACCGCACCGGCCGGCGACCATCCCCGGCCGGGGGCACGGGCGGAACCATCCGGCCGACCACGGCGGCGGCGGGCCAGGCAGGACAGCGGACCCGCAGACGACCGGCGCTCCGGTGCGGCGGCGGAACCGGTGGGACAGCGGAACGGCTCGGGCGACTGGGCGGCTGACGAAAGTGGGACACCGTGGGTGAGGCGCGCGGCCAACGCGGCGGCGGGGACGTACGGAGCGTGTGGTTGCGGCCACCGCGCACCTCGCGCGGCGAGCCCCCGCTGTCCCGCGCGCGCATTGTCGAGGCCGCCGTCGCCCTGCTCGACGAGGAGGGCATCGACCGGCTCACCATGCGGCGGCTCGCGGAGCGCCTCGCCGTCATGGCCCCGTCGCTGTACTGGCACGTCGACACGAAGGACGACGTCATCGACCTCGCGGTGGACGCGATCTTCGGCGAGGCGCCCCTGGCCGCGGACCGGACCGGGGACTGGCGGGCCGACGTGACCGCCGTACTGACCGCGTGGCGCGCCGCGCTGCTACGCCACCCGTGGGCCGCCGCGGTCCCCGCCCGCCGTCGGCCGACCATCGGCCCGCACTTCCTGGCCTGGATGGAGATGCTCCAGGCCACCCTGGTGCGCGCGGGCTTCACAGAGAAGGGCCTGTCGGCGGCGACCTGGGCGCTCTACAACCACGTGATGGGCTCGGCCGCGTCCGAGACGGCCCTGCGCATCACGGACGAGGAACGCCGGTTGGGTCAGGAGCAGTTGCGGGCCAACAGCGACCGGTACCCGACCCTGGCGGAGCGCGGCTACCTGTACGACGACGACTGGGACGGCAGCTTCACCACCGGCCTCGGCTACCTGCTCGACGGCCTGGAGGCCCAGCTCAGACAGGCCCCTTAGCCCGCCCTCGGGCGTCTAGCCCCCCGACCTCCCGCGTTCCCCGGCTCGCCGGGCTGCTGGACTGGCAGGCGGGTTCGCGCCCGTCCCCCGCGCCCCGCCGCGCACCCGACCTCGCGTACGCCCCACCCGCGCACGCCCCCGAACCCACCCGCACGCCCGACCAGCCACCGGCGCTCACTCGCCCGCGACCCCGGCCCCGGGCCCCGGCCGCGACCCCGCCCCCGGCCCCGGCTCAGAGCGGCGCCTCCCACACCACGGTCGTCCCCCTGCCACCACCACCGCCACCGCTCTCGCCCGCGCCACCGGCACCGGCACCAGCACCAGCACCAGCACCAGCACCAGCACCAGCGGCACCCTCGCCGCCGCCGGAGGCCGCTCCCGCCGCGTCCCCGCCCCGGGCGAGGCCGGGCCCGTAGCCGCTGGAGCCGCCCAGCGCCTCGGCGCGGCGGGCCAGGTTGCGCAGCCCGCTGCGCCGGCCGCCCTCCGCGATGCCCACGCCGTCGTCGGAGACCGTCAGGCGTACTCCGTCGCGCCCGTCGGGCAGCCGCACCGTCGCGTCCACGACCACCTCGATACGTGAGGCACGGGCATGCCGGAACGCGTTGGACAGCGCCTCCCGCAACGCCGCGATCAGGTTCTTCCCGGTCAGCTCGGACACCCGGGCGTCCACGGCGCCCACGAACACGGCCGACGGCTGGAAGCCCAGCGGCACGGCCGCCGTCCCGATCTCCCGTAGCACCCGAGTCCGCAGTCCGGCCGGCGCCTCGGTCGGGCCCTGTTGGAGGGCGAAGATCGCGGTGCGCACCTCCTGGATGGTGGCGTCCAGCTCCTCCACAGCCTTGCCGATCTTGTCCTGGACCGCCGGCACGATCGCCTTGCGCTGCGCGCCCTCCAGCATCATCCCGGTCGCGAACAGCCGCTGGATGACCAGGTCGTGCAGGTCGCGCGCGATCCGGTCGCGATCCTCGTACACCGCGAGCCGCTCCCGGTCCCGCTGGGCTTCGGCGAGGACCAGCGCGAGGGCGGCCTGCGCGGCGAACTGCGTGGCCAGGGTCCGCTCGGTCTCCGTGAACGGACGCGCGCCGCGCTCGCGGGGCGTGGTCAGGATGCCCAGCACCCGGGAGCCGCTGCGCAGCGGCAGCATCATGCTCGGCCCGAACCGCTCGGAGATGCTCGTCGTCATACGCGGGTCGGTCGCCGAGTCCTCGACGAAGATCGGGTCACCGCCCATCAGGTGCGGCACGATCGGCGCCTGGGGCGAGACGACCGTGCCCAGCAGGCCCATCGGCTCGTCGGCGTCCACGGCCACGATCTCCAGGCCGCCGGCCTCGGTCGGCAGCAGCACGATGCCCGCCGTCGAGGCCGCCAGCCGCCTGGCCTTCTCGGCCACGACGACCAGCGCGTCCTCCGCGTCGTTGGCGGACAGCAAGGCGGTGGTGACGGCGACCGAGCCGTCGATCCAGCGCTCGCGCTGCCGGGCCTCCTCGTCGCGGCGCGCGTTGATGATGGCGAGCGCGGCCTCGACCGCGAGCACCCGCACCAACTGCCGGTCCGACGCGCTGAACGGGCCACCGTCGTGCTCCGCCAGGTAGAGGTTGCCGAAGCTCTCCCCCTGGGCCCGGAGCGGCACCGCCAGGAAGGTGCGCATCGGCGGCCGGCTGGCCGGGAAGCCCGCCGCGTACGGGTCGTCCGTGAGGTCACCGAGCCGCACCGGCTCGGGCGGCTCGGCGAGCCCACTCGGCAGTCCGGGCGCCCCCGCCTCCCCCTCGTCCGCCAGCGCCGCGAGCCGCTCGCGGACGTCGGCGCCTACGCCGTACGAGACGAAGTCGGAGAACCGCGTGCCCGAGGCGGTCAGGACGCCGATGGCGGCGTACCGCGCGTCGACCAGTTCGGCGGCGGTCTGCACCAGCCGGTCGAGCGTGACGTGCAGGTCGAGGCCGGCGCCGACCGAGCGCATCGCCTCCAGGAGGCGCGGCACGCACGCGGTCAGCTCCGCTGGCAGGCCGCGCAGGCCGCGGGTGGCGGCGGTGGCGGCCTCCAACGGGTCGCGCGGCCCGCCCCCCACCGCGCCCCGGGCCGCGGCTCCCGTCGCTTCCGCTTCCGCTCCGGCCGCCGCTGCCGTCGGGCCGGCTGATTCGCTGGGCTCGGGGGCCCCCGTGACTGCCATGGAGGCGAGCGTAGTTAGTCCCTTTTGGCAGGGAAAGTGTCAGCTTCGGCCCGGTGTCGGAGCCACCTCCCTGGCCCCCTCGTCCAGCGGCTCCCGACCGCCGCGCGCCCCGTCACACCCCCACCGCAGCGGCACGCCCGTTCGCGCCGCCGCCTCCCGCCGTGCCGGACGGCGGACCCGCCACGGCATGCGTGCCGTGACCGGCCTCCGTGGCGCGCTCGCGCTCCAGCATCCGCCGGAACGGGCCGGGCGCCCGGACCAACTCGTCGTACGTGCCCCGCTGCACCACCCGCCCCGCGTCCAGCACCAGCACCTCGTCCACGGCGTCGAGCCCCGCCAGCCGGTGCGTGATCAACACGGTCGTACGCCCCTCGGTGGCCGCCAGCAGATCGCGGGTCAACGCGTCCGCCGTCGGCAGGTCGAGGTGCTCGGCGGGCTCGTCGAGCACCAGTACGGGGAAGTCGGCGAGCAGCGCCCTGGCCAGCGCCAGCCGTTGGCGCTGGCCACCGGAGAGCCGCGCGCCATGCTCGCCGACCAGCGAGTCGAGGCCGTCCGGCAGCCCGTCCGCCCAGTCGAGCAGCCGGGCCCCGGCCAGCGCCGCCCGCAACTCGTCCGTGCTCGCCCCGGGGCGGGCCAGCCGCAGGTTCTCCCGCAGCGAGCTGTCGAAGAGGTGCGCGTCCTGCGCGCACAGCCCGACCAGCCGGCGCACCGCGTCCCCGGAAAGGCCCGTGGCGTCCGCCCCGGCCAGCGTGTACGTCCCCGCCTCCGGGTCCAGGAAGCGAAGCAGCACCTGCGCGAGCGTCGTCTTGCCCGAGCCGGACGGCCCGACCACGGCCACCCGCCGCCCGGCCACCAGCTCCAGGTCGAACCCGGCGAGGGCCGGCCGCCGCTGCCCCGGGTAGCGCGCCGTGAGGCCCCGTACGACCAGGGGGTGCGGCTGCTCCGGCGGGGCCGCCGCCGGGTCCGGCTCGCGGACCGGCGACGGCGCGTCCAACACCTCGTGGACCCGTTCGGCCGCCCGCCGCACCCGCTGCCGGTAGCGCACGGCGCCCGGCAGGCCGCCGACCGTCTCGAAGGCGGCGAGCGGGGTGAGGACGACGACCGCGAGCCACAGCCCGTCCAGCCGCCCGTCCCGCACCGCCTGTACGCCCACCCACGCGGTGGCCGAGACCGTGATGCCGCAGCTCAGCGCCGCGAGCCCGGCCCCGAGCGCGCCCGCGCCGGCGGCCCGCCGCGCGATCGTGGTGAGCAACCCGTCGGCGCGGCGCACCGAGGCCGTACGGGTGGGTAGCGCGCCGGCCACCGTCAGCTCGGCCGTGCCCGTCAGCAGATCGACCACGCCCACCGACAGCGCGCCGCGCGCGGGCGCCAACTGCCGCTCGGTATGCCGGGCCCACGCGCTGGTCAGCAGCGGCACCCCGACGCCGGCCGCCAGCAGCCCCACCGCGAGCAGCGCGCCCGCCTCCGGCAGCAGCCAGGTCATGAACCCGACGGACGCGGCGCCCACCACCAGGGCCGAGCCGACCGGCAGCAGCCAGCGCAGGAAGTAGTCCTGCATCGCGTCCACGTCCGCGACCAGCCGGGACAGCAGATCTCCGCGTCGGCTCTCACGTAGCCCCGCGGGCGCGAGCCGCTCAAGGCGTCGGTAGACCGCGACCCGCAGGTCGGCCAGCACGCGCAGCGCGGCGTCGTGCGAGACGAGCCGCTCCGCGTAGCGGAAGACCGCGCGGCCGATGCCGAACGCGCGGGTCGCGGTCACGGCCACCATCAGGTACAGCACCGGCGGCTGCTGCGAGGCCCGCGAGATCAGCCAGCCGGATACGGCCATCAGCCCGACGGCGCTGCCCAGCGCGAGGCTGCCGAGCAGCAGGGCGAGCGCGAACCGCCCCCGCCGCTCCCGGCCCACCGCGCGCACCAGGGCCAGCGCCCCGCGCTCCCGCCGGCCCGGGCCCGCCTCGGGCGCGACGTGCGGGCGCCGCCCGCCCTCGCCCGAGGCCGGCTCCACCGGCGCGCCACCGGCGACCGGACCCACCGGCTCGACCGCCGCCCGGTCCGACTCCGAACCGTCCCGTTGCTCCGCTACCGGCCGGGCCACGCCCGCGGGCCGGCCGTCGGCGACCGCCCGCGCGGCGCGAGCGGTCGCGCCCGTGGCCGCCGCGGCCGGCAGCGCGTCGCGCCCATCGGACGGTGTCGCCTCGGTGGTCGGTCCGACGCGGACCACGCGGTCCGCGATGGCCAGCAGGGCCGGTCGGTGGACGACGAGCAACACCGTGCGGCCGACGGCCAGCCGGCGTACCGCGTCCACCACGAGGGCTTCCGTCTCGCCGTCCAGGTTCGCGGTCGGCTCGTCGAGCAGGAGCACCGGCCGGTCGGCGAGGAACGCCCTGGCCAGCGCCAGCCGTTGCCGCTGGCCCGCGGACAGGCCCACGCCGTCCTCGCCGATCACGGTCTGCGGCCCGTCGGGCAACGCCGTGACGAAGTCCAGCGCGCTCGCGTCGCGCAGCGCGCCCCGTACCGCCTCGTCGTCGGCGTCCGGGCGGGCCAGCCGCACGTTCTCCGCGATGGTGCCCGCGAACAGGTAGGGCCGCTGCGGTACCCAGGCCACCTGGTCCCGCCAGGCCCGCCAGCCCGCGTCCGTGAGGTCGGCCAGTGGCGTGTCGCCGACGCGCACCCCGCCCCGCTCCACGCCGCTGCCCGGGCCCACGAACCCGAGCACCACCTGAAGCAGGGTGGACTTGCCCGCGCCGCTCGGCCCGACGACGGCCACGGTCTCACCGGGCGCGACGGTGAACGAGGTCGCGTCGAGGGAGGGTTCGGTACGCCCGGGGTGTCGCACCACCAGGCCGTCCACCACCAGCGCGGCCGACCGCGCGTCGGGCACCCCGACCGAACGCCCCGGGCCACCGGCGGACGAACGGCCCGCCGCACCACCGGACGCATCGGGGCTCCCCGCCGCGCCGGTCTCCAGGACGGCGAAGACCTCGTCGGCCGCCGCCAGCCCCTCCGCCGCCGCGTGGTACTCGGCCCCGACCTGGCGCAGCGGAAGGTACGCCTCGGGCGCGAGGATCAGCACGACGAGCCCCGCGTACAGGTCCATGTCCCCGTGCACGAGCCGCATCCCGATGCCCACCGCGACCAGCGCCACCGACAGCGTCGCCAGCAGCTCCAGCGCGAACGAGGACAGGAAGGCGATGCGCAGCGTCCTGAGCGTCGCCCGTCGGTAGTCGGAGGTGATAGCGCGGATGGACTCGGCCTGCGCCTTGGCCCGCCCGAACACCTTGAGCGTCGGCAGCCCCGCCACGACGTCGAGGAAGTGCCCGGAGAGCCGGGAGAGCAACCGCCACTGCCGGTCCATCCGATGTTGGGTGGCCCAGCCGATGAGCATCATGAAGACCGGGATGAGCGGCAGCGTGATCACGATGATCAGCGCCGACACCCAGTCCTCGGTGACGATCCGGGCCAGCACCGCCAGCGGGACCACCACGGCGAGCCCGAGCTGCGGAAGGTAGCGGGCGAAGTAGTCGTCCAGGGCGTCGACGCCCCGGGTCGCCAGCGTGGTCAGCTCGCCGGTGCGCTGGGTGCTCAGCCAGCCGGGCCCGAGTTCGGTCGCCCGGGTCAGCAGCCGCATCCGCAGCTCGGACTTGACCTCGGCGCTGGCCCGGTGCGCGGCGAGTTCGGTCAGCGAGGCGACCGCCGCCCGCCCTACCGCGACGCCGACCAGCAGCATCAACGGCGTCGCCAGCCCCTCGACGGACTCGCCGCGCTGGAAGGCGCCCACCACGATCTCTGCGATGAGCATCGCCTGAGCGATGACCAGTCCGGCACCGACCAGCCCGAGGGCGACCGAGGCGAGCAGGAAGAAGCGGGTGGCGCGGGCGTAGTGCAGTAGCCGTGGGTCGATTGGTTTCACGTGAAACACCGACCTGGTTTCACGTGAAACACGCACGCGGACCGTTTCACGTGAAACAGGCGCGCGGACGGTTTCACGTGAAACACCCGACCGGCCCACCGCCGCCCACCGGCCGTGGCCACGCCCGCGCTGACACCGGCCAACGCGGCCCCGGCCCGCATCCGTTCGGCTCCGACACCGCCGTACCTCCCGGCCCTCGCCACGCACCCGCTCACCGCACACTCCCCGCGTCGGCCCGTCCGTCGCGCAGACATCAGTGCGCGTCGACGGGGATGTGCTGGGTCCCGATCCGCTGCCGGAACACCCAGTACGTCCACGCCTGGTAGGCGAGCACGACGGGGGTCATGACGCCCGCGATCCACGTCATGATCTTGAGCGTGTACGGGCTGGACGCGGCGTTCTCGGCGGTCAGGCTCCACTGCGCGTCGAGCGAGGAGGGCATGACGTCCGGGAAGAGCGACAGGAAGAGCATGGCCACGGCCGCCGCGATGGTGACCCCGGAGAGCCCGAAGGCCCAACCCTCGCGACCCCGACCGTTCATCACCAGCGCCCCGGCCAGCGCGAGCACGGCGATGACCAGCGCCACGAGGCTGCCCGTGCCGCCCGAGTCGAGCTGCGTCCACACCAGGAAGGCCGCCGCGAGCGCCGCCGTCACCAGGCCGAGCCAGCCGGCGAGCCGGCGCGCCCGGGTGCGGATGTCACCGACGGTCTTCAGCGCCGCGAAGACCGCGCCGTGGAAGGTGAACAACGTCAGTGTCACCAACCCACCGAGCAGCGCGTACGGGTTGACCAGGTCGAGCAGGTTGCCCGCGAAGTTCTTGTCCGCGCCGATCGGCACGCCGCGCACCATGTTGGCGAACACCGCGCCCCACAGGAACGCGGGGATCAGCGAGCACCAGAAGATGGCCCGCTCCCAGTTGCGCTGCCAGCTCTCCTCGCTGCGCTTGTGCCGGTACTCGAAGGCCACGCCACGCACGATCAGGCAGACCAGGATGACGAGCAGCGGCAGGTAGAAGCCGCTGAACAGCGTCGCGTACCAGTCGGGGAAGGCCGCGAAGGTGGCGCCGCCAGCGGTCAGCAGCCACACCTCGTTGCCGTCCCAGACGGGCCCGATGGTGTTGATCAGCACGCGGCGCTCGGTGCGGTCGCGGGCGAGCAGCTTGGTCAGTACGCCGATGCCGAAGTCGAACCCCTCGAGGAAGAAGTAGCCAGTCCACAGGACGGCAATCAGCACGAACCAGACGTCGTGGAGGTGCATGGTCGGTCTCCGTTCCAGCCGTCGTCAGTACGCGAAGGTCATCGGCTTGTCGGCGTCCTCGGCCGACGCGGCGTCGCCGCCACCGGCGGCCCCGGGGTCGCCCGGCTTGGGGAAGCGCAGCTTCGGGTCCTTGGCCGGTGGCTTCTCGTCCACGTCGGGCCCGGCCTTGGCGTACTTGGCCAGCAGCTTCACCTCGATCACCGCGAGCACGCCGTACAGCAGCGTGAACACGCTCATCGAGATCACCACCTCGGTCTGGCTCACGCCTGGGGACACCGCGTCCGAGGTGCGCATCAGCCCGTAGACCACCCAGGGCTGGCGGCCCATCTCGGTGAAGATCCAGCCGAAGGAGTTGGCGATCAGCGGGAAGCCCATGGTGAGCAGGCCGATCCGCCAGGACCAGGTGGTGAAGAAGGCACTCATCTCGCGGTTCTTGGTGAGCATCAGCCGTGGGACCTCGTACTCGCCGGTCCGCTTGTCCGGCGCGAGCCACAGCTTTCGGCGAGTGGTCCACAGGCCGATCACGCCGGCGGCGAAGGAGGTCATGCCGAACCCGATCATGAGGCGGAAGCCCCAGAAGGTCATGAAGATGCTCGGGATGTAGTCCTCGGGCTCGCCGCCGTAGAGCTTCGCCTCCCGCTCGGCGATGTCGTTGATACCGGGCACGGAGGCCGAGAAGTTGTCGTGCGCGAGGAAGGAGAGGATGCCGGGGACGCTGAACTCGACGCTGTTGTGGCCCTCGCTCACGTCACCGACCGCGAAGATCGAGAAGGGCGCCGGCGCCTCGGTCTCCCACAGCGCCTCGGCCGCGGCCATCTTCATCGGCTGCTGCTCGAACATCACCTTGCCGAGCCGGTCACCGCTGATCGCGGTGCCGAGCCCCGCGATCACCGCGATCACCAGCGCGGCCCGCAGCGAGGAGCGCATCGCGCCGACCTGCCGACGCTGCTTCTCCGGCAGTTCCTCGCCCCGGTCCTGGGCCCGCTTGGCACGCAGCAGGTGGTACGAGGCGATACCGACAACGAAGGCCGCACCGGTGAGGAAGGCCGCGGTCAGCGTGTGGAAGACGACGACCAGGGTGGTGTTCTGGGTGAGCACGGCCCACATGTCCGTCAGCTCGGCCCGCCCGGTGGCCTTGTCGATCGAGTAACCGACGGGGTGCTGCATCCAGGAGTTGGCGGCCAGGATGAAGTACGCGGAGAGCGTGGTGCCGATGGCCACGATCCAGATGCACGCGCAGTGGATCTTCTTCGGCAGCTTGTCCCAGCCGAAGATCCACAGCCCGATGAAGGTGGACTCGAAGAAGAAGGCGATCAGCGCCTCCATGGCGAGGGGAGCGCCGAACACGTCACCGACGAAGCGCGAGTAGTCGGACCAGTTCATGCCGAACTGGAACTCCTGCACGATGCCGGTGACGACACCCATCGCGATGTTGATCAGGAAGAGCTTTCCCCAGAACTTCGTCGCGTGGAAGTACTTCTCCTTGCCCGTGCGCACCCAGGCGGTCTCCAGACCGGCCGTGAACGCCGCGAGGCTGATCGTCAGCGGAACAAAGAGGTAGTGGTAGACGGTCGTGATGCCAAATTGCCACCGTGCCAGGGTCTCCGGAGCCAGAGCCAGGTCCACGTCGTGTCTCCTTGCCGTCTTGCTGAGCCGCGCACCCGCCGGGGCGATCCACCCCATTGATCACGGTCAAAGGGGGACGCATCGACGAGCTTGTGAACGCGTTCACATTCACAAGGAATTATGACGCACATACTTTCGTCAGCCCGCACCGGGGGTGCCCCGCCACCGCCCCGCCGGCGACCCTCCCCCGGCCCGCACCCGAGCGGCCCCACCGGCGCGACGAGCCGACCCGCACGCCCCCGTACCGCCGAACACCCCACCACCAGCGCGGAATACGGCTCCCCGACCACCCCGACGCCACGCCCGGCCCCTGACCACACCCCGCCCGAGCCCACCCGGCACCGACCGGGCCGGTCCCGCGCCCGTATGACGCGGCACACCCTGTGGCAAACGCCACTCTCCGCGCCCACGGGCGTACGGCGGCACGCGGGAGACGGCACACGAAAGGGCGCGGCCGAAGCCGCGCCCTCGTACCACCGTGCCGGCGGTGCCGGTTCCCCGGAACACCGCGCCAGCGGCGCCGGACCCCCGGCCCGCTCAGGGCTCCGGGGTCCGGCGGCCCGCTCAGATCTCCTTGCGGAACGCCTCCGCCGCCTTCAGGAACAGGTCGTTCGCCTCGGTCTCGCCGATCGTGATCCGCACGCCGTCGCCCTGGAACGGCCGGACGACCACGCCACCACGCTCGCACGCCGCCGCGAAGTCCAGCGCGCGGTCGCCGAGCCGCAGCCAGACGAAGTTGCCGTGCGACTCGGGCACGGTCCAACCCTGCGCGACGAGCGCCTCGTAGACCCGGGTCCGCTCCACGACCAGCGCCGCCACCCGCTCGCTCAGCGCGTCCTCGCTGCGCAGCGACGCGATGGCCGCCTCCTGCGCCACCTGCGTCACACCGAACGGCACCGCCGTCTTGCGCAGCGCCGCCGCCACCGGGTCGTGGCCCACCGCGAAGCCGACCCGCAGCCCGGCCAGCCCGTACGCCTTGGAGAAGGTTCGCAGCACACACACGTTGGGGCGGTTCCGGTACAGGTCGATCCCGTCCGGGACGTCCTCGTCGCGGATGAACTCGCGGTACGCCTCGTCCAGCACGATCAGGATGTCGGACGGCACCTGGTCGAGGAAGCGCTCCAGCTCCGCGCGGCGGACCACGGTGCCGGTCGGGTTGTTGGGGTTGCAGACGAATATCAGTCGGGTCCGCTCGGTGACCGCGGCCAGCATCGCGTCCAGGTCGTGGCCCTCGTCGGCCGTCAACGGCACCGGCACCGGCGTCGCCCCGGCGATCTGCGTGACGATCGGGTACGCCTCGAAGGAGCGCCAGGCGAAGATGACCTCGTCACCCGGGCCGGCCGTCGACTGTACGAGCTGCTGCGCGATGCCCACCGAGCCGGTGCCGGTGGCCAGGTGCTCGATCGGCACCTCGAACCGGCTGGACAGCTCCGCCATCAGCCCGGTGCAGGCCAGGTCCGGGTAGCGGTTGAGCGCACCGGCGGCGCGCACCGCCTCCTCCAGGACGCCGGGCAGCGGCGGGTAGGGGTTCTCGTTCGAGGACAGCTTGTACGTGGTCACGCCACCCGGCGCCGCCGCCGCGGGCTTGCCTGGCTTGTAGGTCGGAACGCCGTCGAGCGCAGCGCGCAGCTTGGGGCTCTTTTCAGACACCGCAGATCCTCCTTGGACCGTACCGGGCACAGCAGTCACCTGTCAGACACGCAATACTGTTTACCTTATGAGGATTCCCCCGGGTGCCGTAAAGACCATGGGGAGCGCCCTTCTCCTGGCTGTGCGCCGGTAGCGAGCGCCGTGGCGCGCATCACCCGTGAGAGTGAGTTGAGACCTCTCCGAAACATAAGCCAATCAGCAGGCACGACCGTCGCGTGGCCGAGCAGAGACCTAGCAGAGCAGCCAACTGCCTTTACTTCCAAGGTTTTTAAGGGTTGTTGCTCATGCAGAATCGTGCCTGTTGACAGTGGATTACCGATTCCTCCGAACGCACCCCTCGAGCCCTACTATCGGCTCGCCATGACAGCAGCAGGGAAGCACCAGGTGAGCCGGTCGACCGGCCGCCGGCTGGGGCGAGCGGGCATCCGGGACGTGGCCGCCGCAGCCGGGGTCTCGATCACGACCGTCTCCGACGCGCTCAACGGCAAGGGACGGCTACCGGACGCCACCCGTCGCCACGTCCGCGAGGTCGCCGACCGGCTGGGCTACCGCCCCTCCGCCGCGGCCCGCACGCTCCGTACCGGCAAGTCAGGTCTCATCGGACTGACCGTGACCACGTACGGGGATGAACCTTTCACCTTCACCGAGTTCGCCTACTTCGCCGAGATGGCCCGCGCGGCCACCTCCGCCGCGCTGGCCCGCGGCTACGCCCTCGTCATCCTGCCCGCCACCTCGCGCCACGACGTGTGGTCCAACGTGGCACTGGACGGCACCGTGGTCATCGACCCCTCCGACCAGGACCCGGTGGTGGCCGAACTCGTACGCCACGGCATCCCCGTCGTCTCCGACGGGCGCCCGGCCGGCTCGCTGCCCGTCACCGCCTGGGTGGACAACGACCACCAGGCGGCCGTGTGCGGGCTGCTCGACCACCTCGCCGAGGCGGGCGCCCGCCGCATCGGGCTCCTCACCGGCACCACCACGGACACCTACACCCGGCTCTCCACCTCCGCGTACCTCTCCTGGTGCGAGCGCGTCGGCCAGGACCCGGTGTACGAGGAGTACCCGGCGCACGACCCTTGCGCGGGCGCCGTCGCCGCCGACCGGCTGCTGGCCAGACCCGACCGACCGGACGCCGTCTACGGGCTCTTCGACCCCAACGGCACCGACCTGCTCGCCGCCGCCCGGCGCTACGGGCTGCGCGTCCCGGACGACCTGCTGCTCGTGTGCTGTAGCGAGTCCAGCGTCTACACCACCACCGACCCGCCGGTCACCACCCTCTCCCTCAAGCCCCGCCGGATCGGCACCGCGGTCGTCCAACTCCTCATCGACGCCATCGAGGGCGTGGACGCCGGCGGCCCGGTCGAACAGGTGATACCGACCGAGCTGATCGTGCGCGCGTCGTCGCAGCGACGGTCGCCCCGGACCACCGTGAGCGCCCCGCGCGGACCCGCGGGCGCCTAGCTCCGCGCGCGCCCCCGGCCTCGCTCCCACCACCCCCTCCAGCCGCCCCGCGCCCCGTACCCCACGGCACGCCCGCCCCCTCGCCCCACCCGGCCCCGCTGGGCCGGCCGGCCCGCACCCGATCCGGTCGCCACCGCCTCGTGGCGCCGTAATGCGCCCCTGCCAAGCGGCCAATTCGGGAGAAATGGCCGGCGAACCCTGCGCTCGACCCATTTCGCGACCCCTGGTGCGTCACAACCCCCGACGGTCATTCCTATGATGGGCGGACGACACCGCGGACCGCCGTCGACCAGGCAAGGTCCAGAAGGTGCACGGCGGCGCGATGGTGGAGGGGTCGATGACTCAGGGGGCCGGTCTGGGACCCACGGCACGGACCACGTCTTCGCCTCCGGATGCGGAGCACGACGCGCGGCCCGACCAGGGCGAAGCGGAACACCCGCCCGCCCCAGCAGCACACCCCGCCCCGGCACAGGTCAACCCCGCCGCGCCGCAGCCGGGCCCGGGGCGCGCGCCCCAAGGACCGCTCGGCGCGCAGCCGGAGGGTCCTCACGCCCGCGCGGCGCACGCCGGCGCCCCCGATGGCGCCACCACGCAGCCCCCGGCCCCCGCGCCCACCCTCCGCATGACCCACGTCAGCCCCGCCTCGGCGCGGGTGCGCCCCCTCGCGGCCGGCTCCACCCCGCAGGCCCCGTCCGCCGCCCAGCCGGGAACCACGGTGCGGGACCAGCAGGCGCCCCGGACCCCGGCCCCCCGCGCGCCGCAGGCGTACGCCCCCCAGGCGGCACCGGCCTCCCAGGCCGCCCCGGCGGCCCCGCAGCCGAACGCGCCCCAGGCCACGCCCCGTCCGACCACACCGCACCAGCAGCACGAGCCCCACCCGCCGCACGCACACCAGCAGGGCGCCCCCGCGCCGCACCCGGCCTCCGCCTCCCAGTCGGCCACCCGGCAGCCCAGCAACCCGCAGTCGTACGCACCGGGCCAGGGCGCGCCCGGCCACCCGACGCCCCCCGTCGACCCGTCCCAGCCCGGGGCCCAGCCCCCGGGTCACGCCGCGCCCGCGAGCGTGCCGGGCCAGGGCCGTGGGCACGCCGTACCGCCGGCCGAGTACGCGCCGGGCACCGTACCCGCACCGCGGCAGCCGGCCGCCGTGCCCCCGGCCCAGGCCACGGCCGGCGCGGCCGACCACCCGGGCGCCCCCGCGCACGCCGACCCCGAGTACACCCCGACCGAGCGCGACCTGCCCGTCATCGCGCGCGGTGTGGGGCCCGGCAGCACGATCGCCGACCTGTCCACGGCCGGCTTCGCCGACGCGATCGAGTCAGAGCCCGCGGCGGCGCCCGCGCGCGCCGACCGGGAGGGGCTCGGCCCGCTGTTCGTCGTCGGCGACGTGCACGGCTACCTCGACGAGCTACGGGCCGCGCTGGCCGAGCAGGGCCTCATCGACGCCGAGGGCAACTGGTCGGCGGGGAAGGCCAGACTCTGGTTCCTCGGCGACTTCACCGACCGGGGCCCGGACGGCATCGGCGTGATCGACCTGGTCATGCAGCTCTCCGCCCAGGCCGCCGCGGCCGGCGGCTACTGCAAGGCCCTGATGGGCAATCACGAACTGCTGCTCATCGGCGCCAAGCGCTTCGGTGACACCCCCGTCCAGTCCGGCGCCGGCACCGCCTCCTTCCAGGCCGCGTGGCTGCTCAACGGCGGCCAGCGCACCGACATGGAACGGCTTGAGGACCACCACGTGCAGTGGATGTCCCGGCTCGACGCGATGGTCGAGGAGGACGGGCACCTGCTGCTGCACTCCGACACCACCGCCTACCTGGAGTACGGCGACTCCATCGAGGCGGTCAACGACACCGTCACCGAGACGCTCCAGCGCGGCGACGCCGACGAGTGCTGGGACCTGTTCCGCAAGTTCACCAAGCGGTTCGCCTTCCGGGACGAGGCCGGCGCGATGGCCGTACGCGAACTCCTGGACACCTACGGCGGCGAGCGCCTGGTCCACGGGCACAGTCCGATTCCGTACCTGCTCGGCGAGGTCGGTGCCGAGGACGCCGACGGCGAGGAGAGCCGGCCGCTGGTCAGCGGCCCGCACGTGTACGCCGACGACCTCGCCATCGCCATGGACGGCGGCGTCACGATGGCCGGAAAGCTCCTTGTCGTGCAATTCCCCCTGCGTGGTTGAAGGTTAGGCCGTCGGGTAGGCGGGCAATGAGGAATCCCACCCGTGCGGGGCGATTTTCGGATAGCACCCTGTCATCCCGCACCGCGACAGCTCTACCATCGGCTTATCCGTAGCAGGCTCTCCTCCGTTCCCGCCCGTGACCGGTAACAGCCGGTATCAAGGCCCTACGGAGCATCGGGGGATGCACCCATGAACAGCGCTCCATACCTGCTCACCGAGGATCGCCCGGACTTCGAGCGCGTTCTCGACGAGGCGCTGCGCGCGACAGAACAACGAAACCCTGGCCTGAACACCACGGGCCAACGACTCAGCACACACCAACTGCGCACGATGGCGCTCAACGCGTCGACCGCCATATCGGCGTGTGCGGCGACCGAGTACGACCGGTACGTCCAGGCACGGAAGTCCCTGGGCACGCCCCTGCCCCCGCCCCGGCCGGAGGGGAGCGAGGGCACCCCGCCGGGCGGCACGGTCTCCCCGGGCGAGCCCGGGGGTGACGGCACCGACGGGTCCGGCGCGGGGCTCGTGGCCGTTCTCGCCGTGCTGGCACCGGTGCTCGCCGGCGCCGCCGCGGCGATCTTCCTGATCGTCGGCTACGTCCTGCGGGTGTTCGCGCCGGACGCGTCCGTCGGCCAGCCCCTGGTCACCGCCGGCTGGGTGTTCGCGGCCTGTGCCGCGATCAGCGCCCTGATCGCCGGGGCGGGGCTCCTGGTCACCGCCCTGCGCAACGGTGGCGGCCGGCGCGCCCGAACCCGGGCCGCGGAGGTGGACCGGGCGCGCGAGAAGTGGCAGCGGGCCCTGTTGGAGCGGGGCATGGTGCCGTTCCTCAGCGAGGCGATGGCGAACGGCGAGGCACCGACGGGCCCCGAGCACGGTGGCGGCGCCGCGGGCCCGGCACCCTCCGCCGACCACCGACCGCCCCGCGCCACCGCGCCCAGCCGCACGCCCCACCTGGGCTACAGCCGCCCCGGCTTCACCAGCCCCGGCGACGGTGGCTCCGACCCGGCCCCGGGCCCGCGCTACAGCAGCCCGGACTTCACCAGCCCGGATTTCGGCGGCCGGGACCACCGGCCGTCCTAGCCCGCCCCGGCGAGCGCTCGCGGCGCGCCCCCGCGCGGCGAGCGCGTCCGGGTGGCGAGCGCGTCCGGGTGGCGGTGGGCGAGCCGTACGGCCCACCACTCAGCCGGGCACCTCCTACGAAGCCGGCCGCCGCCGATCCGGTCCCACCGACATCGACCACACCCACTCGGCCCCGGCCGGTCTCGGTGAGGGGCCGTCCGGTCCCGGCAAGGAAGGTCACGACGCGGCTGCCGCGCGGTCGGCGATGAGGCCGGCCAACTGCCGTACGTATTCGGCCGGGTGGGCGGTGTGGACGAGTTCCGTACGGTGCACCAGGCGGGGCTCGTCGGCCGGCACGGCGGTCACGTCGGGGAGCGTGGCGGCCAGGGAGAGGGGGAGGGCCGCGAGGCCAAGGCCGGCGGCGGCCAGGGCGGCGAGGCCGTGCAGGTCGGTTCCCCGGTGGCGGACGCGAGGGCGGAACCCCTCGGTTCGGCAGACGACACGGAGCCGGTCGAGCGGGATGGCGGTGCCGGGGGCGTCGATCCACTGGGCCTGCGTCAGGTCGGTGAGCCGGACCGAGCGGCGCCGGGCCAGCGGGTGGTCGGTGGGGAAGAGCACGGCCAGCGGCTGCTCGGCCACCGCGAGCGTGGTCGTGGGGCCGAGGTCCGGCAGGGGGAGCGGGTCGCTGGGTGCGGCGACGCCGTCGACGAGGCCGAGGTCGGCGCGGGCGGTGAGGACCTCCTCGATCACGGCTTCCCGGGCCAGGATTCGTACGTCGAGTTCCAGCAGGGGGATGGCCGCCCGCAGTTGGGCGAGGGCGCGTGCGACGGCGGTGGACAGGGCGGGGGCCGAGCAGGCGACCGTCAGGTGGGCGGGCTGGGCGTGGTGCAGCCGGGCGACGTCGGCGCGGGCGGCGTCCAGCCGCAGGAGCAGCGCGGGGGCGTGCTCAAGCAGCCGCGCCCCGGCCGGCGTGGGCGCGACGGGCCGGCGTTCGACCAGCCGGGCGCCCAGGTCGGCTTCGAGCGCTGCGACGTGTTGGGAGACCGCGGACTGGGTGTAGCCCAGGGCCTTGGCGGCACCGGAGAAGGAGCGGTGGTCGAGCACCGCGACGAAGGTGCGCAACAGATGCGTGTCCATGCGCATCAGGATCACTTATACAGGGTGCAGGAATCATCGTTGGACGCGATACGTGCTGGTCAGCAGGATGGGGAGCATGAACCTCACAGCACGCGTCGCGCTGGTCGCGGACCGCTCCGACGCCGTTCGCTCCCACGCCCGCATCCCCGGCCTCCTTGAGGCCCTGCGCGTCAGGGACGGATGGGACCTGGACGCCTACTGGATCGCCACCCAGGACGCCGACGAGACGGTGGCGGACGGTTTCGACGCGGTCTGGGTCCTGCCGGGCAGCCCGTACCGCAGCGAGGCCGGCGTCCTGGCCGCGATCCGCGGGGCACGCGAGAGGGGCGTCCCCTTCCTGGGCACCTGCGGCGGATTCCAACACGCCCTCCTGGAGTTCGCGCGCGGCGTCTGTGGCCTGGACCGCGCCGCCCACGCCGAGAACGACCCGGAGGCACCGGCGGAGGACGCCGTGATCGTCCCGCTGGCCTGCTCGCTCGTCGGCCACGAGGGCGTCGTCCGCCTCTCCCCCGGCTCCCGGGCCCGCGACCTCATCGGAGCCGACCGCGCCCGGGCGCGCTACCACTGCGACTACGCGCCCAACCCCGACTACCTGGACACCCTGCGCGCCCACGGCCTGGCCTTCACCGGCACCGACGAGGCGGGCGAGGTCCGCGTCGTCGAACTGCCCGACCATCCCTTCTTCCTGGCCACACTCTTCCAACCCGAACTGGACGGCGACGGCACCCGGGCCCATCCGCTGATCGCCGGCCTGGCCGAGGCCGCCGTCGGCCACGCTCGCGCTCGATGACCCGTGCCCCCGAGCCCGCCTGGACGCGCTCCTGCTCCGCCCCTACCTCCGGGCGTGCACCGTGCCCCGGGCCCACGCTCGAAGCCCCCTGGCCCACCCCGCCGAGGCCGCGCCCGATTCCGGCCCTCGACGCGCCCGAGCGCCGTCCCGGGTGGGTCGGGACGGCGCTCGGGGAAGGGGCGGTCAGTCGGCGATCGGCAGGTACACCCGGTTGCCGGCGGCGGCGAACTCCCGGGACTTCTCCGCCATTCCGGCCTCGGCCGCGGCGGCGTCCAGGGCGCCGCCGTGCTCGCGGCGGATGTCCTGGGAGATCTTCATCGAGCAGAACTTCGGCCCGCACATCGAGCAGAAGTGTGCCGTCTTGGCGGGCTCGGCCGGCAGGGTCTCGTCGTGGAAGGCGCGGGCCGTGTCCGGGTCGAGGGCCAGGTTGAACTGGTCCTCCCAGCGGAACTCGAACCGCGCGTCGGAGAGCGCGTCGTCCCATTCCTGGGCGCCGGGGTGCCCCTTGGCCAGGTCGGCGGCGTGGGCGGCGATCTTGTACGTGATGACGCCGGTCTTCACGTCGTCGCGGTCCGGCAGGCCCAGGTGCTCCTTGGGCGTGACGTAGCACAGCATCGCGGTGCCCCACCAGGCGATCATCGCGGCGCCGATGCCCGAGGTGATGTGGTCGTACGCGGGCGCGATGTCCGTGGTCAGGGGGCCGAGCGTGTAGAACGGGGCCTCCTCGCAGATCTCCTGCTGGAGGTCGATGTTCTCCTTGATCTTGTGCATCGGGACGTGGCCCGGGCCCTCGATCATGGTCTGTACGTGGTGCCGCTTGGCGATGGAGTTCAGCTCGCCGAGCGTCTTCAGCTCGGCGAACTGCGCCTCGTCGTTGGCGTCCGCGATGGAACCGGGGCGCAGCCCGTCACCGAGTGAGAACGTGACGTCGTACGCCGCGAGGATGTCGCACAGCTCCTCGAAGTTCTCGTAGAGGAAGCTCTCCTTGTGGTGCGCGAGGCACCAGGCCGCCATGATCGAGCCGCCGCGCGAGACGATGCCGGTCTTGCGGCGGGCGGTGAGCGGCACGTACCGCAGCAGCACGCCGGCGTGCACCGTCATGTAGTCGACGCCCTGTTCGGCCTGCTCGATGATGGTGTCCTTGTAGATCTCCCAGCTCAGCTCCTCGGCCCGGCCGTCCACCTTCTCCAGGGCCTGGTAGAGCGGCACGGTGCCGATCGGCACGGGGGAGTTGCGCAGCACCCACTCGCGGGTGGTGTGGATGTTGCGACCGGTGGACAGGTCCATGACCGTGTCCGCGCCCCAGCGGGTCGCCCAGGTCATCTTCTCCACCTCCTCCTCGATGGAGGAGGTGACGGCGGAGTTGCCGATGTTGGCGTTGACCTTCACCAGGAACCGCTTGCCGATAATCATCGGCTCGATCTCCGGGTGGTTGACGTTGGCCGGCAACACCGCGCGGCCGGCGGCGATCTCCTCGCGGACCACCTCGGGGGAGACGTTCTCGCGCAGCGCGACGTACTCCATCTCCGGCGTGACCTCGCCGCGGCGCGCGTACGCGAGTTGGGTGACGGCCTGTCCGTCGCGGCCCCGGCGGGGCTGGCGGGGGCGGCCGGGGAAGACCGCGTCGAGGTTCTTGAGCCCGCCGCGCGGCGAGGTGTGCTTGATGCCGTCGTCCTCGGGGCGTAGCGGCCGGCCGGCGTACTCCTCGGTGTCGCCGCGGCCGATGATCCAGTTCTCGCGCAGCGGCGGCAGCCCGCGCCGCACGTCGGTGTCGATGTTCGGATCGGTGTACGGGCCCGAGGTGTCGTACAGCGTGACGTCTCGGCCGTTGGTGAGGTGCACTCGCCGCACCGGGACCCGCAGGTCGGGGCGCGAGCCGCTCAGATAGCCCTTGTGCCATCCGATGTCGCGCGGCGCGCCGTCGGTGTCGTTCGCCTCAACGGAGGCAGGCGTGTGTGCGTCAGATGCGGTCATGAGACCTACTCCCTACGCCGGCATTACCCGGTAACAGGTTCGGCGGTCGACGCAGCCGTTTCCGCTGGCGGTTCGCCGGTGTCGACCGGTCGTCCCGTACGGAGGTCAGCGCCCTCTCAGCCCGGTGCTCCGAGCTCCCGCGATTGCAAAGGTGCCACCACGCTAACCGCTCCCCGGCGGATTGGGCCAGGGGGCCTTGCGATGATCGGACCATGACTCCCACCGAGCCAGGGCCCCAGCGGCGGCCGCACCCCCCACGCCGGGCCGCCCGCCCCCGGACGGCCACCCGGCCCCGGCCTCCCCCCACCGCCACCGTCGTCCCCACCGCCCGGCCCCGCGGAGCCGGGCGCGGGCGGCGAACGGCCCACGGGCGGAGCCGGGTTCGACGGCGAACCCACCGGCCACGACCACGAGTCCGGTCCCGGGCCCGGGTCTGGACCCGGGACCGGCGGCGGACACGGGCATGGGCACGGCCATGGGCACAGCCACAGTCACGGTCCCGCCGCTCCGGTGTCGCGGCATCTGCGCAAGGTGATCGCGGCGGTGCTCATCCCGTTCAGCGTGGCGGTCGCGGTCGGGCTCGCCGTGCTGTGGCCGGGCGGGGCGCCGGGCCACAAGGGCGATTCGGGCCTCGGCTTCGACCGGACGACCGAGTCGGGGCGGGTGGTGCGGATCGACCAGGTGCGCTGCGCGGACGTGCACGCCCAGCCGCAACAGCCCCCGCCAGGGCAGCAGTCGGGCGACCCGGCGGCGGGGGGCGCGGCCAAGGACGAGATGTGCGAAAAGGCCACGATCGAGGTGACGTCGGGCAAGGACAAGGGCCGTACGTTCCCCGAGATCGTGCAGCCGTCCGCGTCCCGGCAGTTCGAGAAGGGCCAGAAGCTCATCCTGGCGTACGCCCCCAAGGCGCCCAAGGAGCTGCAGTACTCGGTCTCCGACGTCGATCGGGAGATGCCGATGGCGCTGCTTGCCGGGCTGTTCGCGCTGGCCGTGGTGGCGGTGGGGCGGCTGCGCGGGGTGTTCGCGCTGGTGGCCCTCGCGATCAGCTTCGGGGTGCTGACGCTGTTCATCCTGCCCGCCATCCTGCAGGGCTCGAACCCGCTGGTAGTGGCGGTGGTCGGGGGCAGCGCGATCATGCTGGTGGCGCTGTACATGTGTCACGGGCTGACCGCCAGGACCTCCGTCGCGGTGCTCGGCACGCTGATCTCGCTGCTGCTGATCGGCCTGCTCGGCTCGCTGTTCATCGGCTGGGCCCACCTGACCGGCAACACCGACGACCAGACCGGCCTGGTGCACGGGCTCTACCCCGACATCGAGATCCAGGGCCTGCTGCTCGCCGGCGTCATCATCGGCTCGCTCGGCGTCCTCGACGACGTGACCGTCACCCAGACCTCGGCGGTGTGGGAGCTCAAGGAGGCCGACCCGTCGGCACACTGGCGCACGTTGTACGCGGCGGCCATGCGCATCGGGCGGGACCACATCGCGTCGGTGGTCAACACGCTGGTGCTGGCCTACGCGGGCGCCGCCTTGCCGCTCTTGCTGCTGTTCTCGATCGCGGACAGCGGCGTGAGCACGGTCGCGACCAGCGAGATCGTCGCCGAGGAGATCGTGCGGACCCTGGTCGGCAGCATCGGCCTGGTGGCCTCGGTGCCGGTGACCACCCTGCTCGCGGCGCTGGTCGTCTCCGCGGACCGCAGCCCGGCGAGCGTGCCGGCCACGGCGGGCGGGGCGGGCTCGGCGGGGGCGGGGCGCGGGGTCGGCGCGGCGGTCGGCCGGCGGGCTGACGGCGGCGCCGGCCCCGCGCCCGTTCCGGCGCCGAACGCCGGGTCCGGGCCGGGCGCGCCGGCCGGGCGCGGCGCGGGCCTGCCGGGGCGCGGGAAGGGCCGCCGCCGGCGGGCGAAGTAGGGCGCGGGGGGAGAGGCGGCGGTCGGTGGGGGCCCGGGGACGGGGGCCGGCGGCCGGTGGCGCACGTGGGTGCGTGGGGGGCTCGAAGGGCCGCCGGAGCGCGGGCACGTAGCGCCTACGGGGGCCCAGGCGAAAAAACGTCCAGGCAACTCACCGTGACCAGCGCCCATCTCACCCTGCGTAACGGTCCCCCGCCAGGATGCGGTCCAACACCGCGTCCAGGCTGCAGGCCGGGTCGCTCGCCTCCTCCTCGCAACCGAACGGAACCAGTCGGTCCGTCCGGTCCAGGAAGGCCACCAGCGGTGCCGCGCCGACCCGGAACAGGGCTCCCTCGGCGCCGACTTGGAGCCGGATCAGCACATCCGAGAGTTCGTCCGGGCCAGTTGGGCAGATGTGCACGTCGCCCTCGCCGATGGGCCCGCAGAGCCCGTCGAGGAGCAACTCCCGGGCGAAGGCCCAGCTCACGGGGGCATCGCCGGGAAGGTGGAAGGTGAACCGCACCGCGTACGGATCGGCCTTGTCGTAGCCGAGATCGACCGGAATGCGGAAGGAGAGCTCCTCCGAGACGAGGAAGGTCATCGTCACCTCTGCCTGGACTGTGTCACGCATCGTTCGCCGCCCCGAGTCGGTGGGAATGGCCAGGTTTCAGCCAACCTGGCCCTCTTGACGCCATCGTCCGCTAACACTCAGCGGATCACAAGGAGTGAGTTTTCAGATACTGATAGAGAACGACAGGGAGCCGATAAGCGCTCCGACTCTGGAGCGTAGCGAATCGACAGCGGGGCGGAGTCGTTCCGCTCTGGCCAGGGGGGTGGAAACCGCCAAGGTCGCCGCCGTCTCGCCGACTATCAGGGGGAGGGCCGCGCAGACCGTGCCGAGCGCGTACTCCTCGCGTTCGCAGACGGGCTGAAGGGGCCGTCTCGCGGCGCACCGGCGGTGGAATCCTGCCTCGTCACGCACCGAGTACGGGGTGAGGGCCCGCACCGGGTAGCGCGCGAAGTGGTCGGCCCGCTCGGCCTCGCCCAGCTGGGCCAGCAGGCACTGACCGATGGCGTGCGCGTGCGCGGTCTGCCGGAAGTCGGCCCACTCTTCGACCACTGGCGCCCCGGGCGCGTCGGCGGTGGCGAGCACGTCCACCTCACCCTCGCGGTACACGGCGAAGTAGACGGCCACTCCGAGTTCGCCGGCGAGCGCGGCGACGATGTGGGCGACGCGGCCGGACGGGCCCGGCCCCGCACCGGGCTGGCTGAGCTGCCGGTCGGGCTGACGGTCGGACTGCCCCGGCTGGTCGGGGAGCGCCGGCGACCCCGCGCGGCCGGCGCCGAGCCTTCGGACGGCGTCGCCGTAGCGGAACAGGCCGTTCTCACGGTGGAGGTAGCCCTCGTGGGCGAGGGTGCGCAGCAGGTGGTACGCGGTCGGCAGCGGCAGGCCCGCCTCGCGCGCCAACTGCTTGGCTGGCGCCCCGTCCGCATGCGCGCCGACGGCCTCCAGGAGGCGCAGCGCGCGTTGGACGGAGCTGATGAGCGTCGGTTCGGAGGGGGTGTGAGCCGCCTTCGGCCGGGGCGGAGGCGGTTCGCCGGCCGCACGCGTACGCGGGTGCGTTCCCGTCTCGTGGACCGGTCGGCGCGGCGGTCTCGTGCCTGCTGACACCACAGTCACCCCCAGGGCTGCGGGCGGGCGCGCACCCGCCGGGCGGGGGCCGCCCCCGCCACCGCTGCGTCACCCGGCTCGCGCGCCCCGTCGGGGCTCGTGCCGGACCGCAACGTTTCCGCACTCTAACCGGAAGATGGGCTTCTGGTTAGGTAAGTGGTGGGATGCCGTGCAATGCGTCATGTACGGGGCCAGAACGCGCCGTTGAAGGTCTGCACCAGGGGTGCTGTGGTCCCTACCAGTCGTCCCGCGACGACCGGGAGGAGGACGTGAACTTGCGCACCACGTAGACCAGACCGCCGATGACGGCGACCAGCAGTAGTGCCCGGAACAACAGCCAGGCCACGAAGCCGACGACGCTGGTGATCAGACCGCCGAAGACCACGATGACGAGAAGCGGCACGACGACCCACTTCACCCACCACGGAAGGCCCTGGAGTATCTGCTTCGCGGCCACGATGGCTCCCTGCTTTCTGTTCGCCCTGCTCGATCCCGTGATCTCGCTGCTTCGCTGGTCTCCCCCTCGTACTCCCGATGCTAGAGCGGCGCGGCGGCCCGTGGGGCGCGGACGGCCCCCGTACTCCCCTGACCCGTCCCCTACGGGTCCGCCGCCCCGGTCTGGCACCCACGGGCTACGTCGGGTACCCGGCGGAGGGCCGCCGGCCTGGTGGGGCCAGGGCGAGGGGGCCCGCGGTCGTGGCTCGGGGGCAGTCAGGGTCGGGCGGGTCGGACGGGGGCGGGGGCGCTGGCCGGGGGACGCGGGGCGACGCTCCGGGAGACGCGGGCGGCGGGGCTCCGGGGAACGCGAGGACGGGCGGGGTACGTGGGGACGCACCCGCCGGGCGACCGGGCGGGGGCGGCCAGGGGGCGGGGCGGGAAGCCCCGGCCCGTGCGCGCCCGGCCCGTGCGCGCCCCGCGCCGGGCGCGTCGGGTCAGCTCTCGGGCGGCGAGAAGACCACCATGACCCGCAGGTCCTCCGAGATGTGGTGGAACTTGTGCGGCACGCCGGCGGGCACGTACACGACGCTGCCGCGCGCGACCGGGGTGGTCTCCGTGCCCACGGTGATCGCCGCGCGGCCGCTCACCACCAGGTACACCTCGTCCTGCCGGTGCGGCTGCTGCGGATCGGTGCTGCCCGCGTCCAGCGCGTACAGCCCCACGGACATGTTGCGCTCCCGCAGGAACTGCAGGTACGCCCCCTCGTTGGCGGCGCGCTCCGCCTCCAGCTCGTCCAGCCGGAACGCCTTCATGCCCTCTCCACCCCTTGCTGTCTCATCTGCAACGATCGCTTCCATGAGGAATTTCGTAGTAAAGACGCTCGCCAACGCGGCGGCCCTGTGGGTCGCCATCTGGCTACTCAAGGACATCACCTTGACCGGCGAGAACACCGGCCGCAAGACGGTCACCCTGATTCTGGTGGCCCTGCTCTTCGGGCTGGTGAACTTCGTCGTCAAGCCGGTGGTGAAGTTTCTCTCGTTTCCGCTGTTCCTGGTCACCCTTGGCCTGTTCACGCTGGTCGTGAACGCGCTGATGCTGATGCTCACCTCGTGGCTGGCCGACACGATGGACCTCAGCTTCCACGTGGATGGCTTCGGTGCCGCCTTCGTCGGCGCGCTGATCATCTCGATCGTCTCCTGGGCCCTGAACGCGGCCCTCCCCGACCGGGACTGACCCCGTGGCGCGGTCAGGCGAAGCCCGCGGACGACGGCCCTCCGGAAGCCGCCCCCGGGCCACCCCTCGGACCGGTGGCCCGGTGGGCGCGCCCCCGGTGGCCCGCCCCGGGGCCGCGCGGCACCCGCTCCCTGGCGCGGCGCCGAGCGGGTCGGAGCGCCTGGCCGGGCGCGGAGGCCGGAGGCAGGCAACACACGCCGCAGGAGGCGGACGCACGAGCGGCCCTCGCGAGGGCACGGAAGGAGCGGACCATGGGCGACCCGTCTGAGGAGAGCACTCCACAAGCCGAGGCACGGGCCGAAACGCGCGGTGAGGCGCGGGCCGAGGCGCGCGGCGACGGCACGCGCGCGGTGCGGGCCGGGCTGCCCGAGCCGGCCGCGTACGAGCCGACGTTGCCCGGGCCCGTCTTCGCCGCCCACTTCCACCTGCCCGGCGACGCGGACCCGCTGGACGGCCCGTACACCTACGGCCGGGACGCCAACCCGACCTGGACGCTCCTTGAGCGGGCCCTCACCGAACTGGAGTGCCCCGCCGAAGCGGGCCCGACCGCCCCCGGCTCCCCGCCGCGACCCGAGACCGTCGTCTTCGCCTCCGGCGCCGCGGCGATGTCGGCCGTGCTCTTCTCGCAACTACGCCAGGGCGACACGGTCGTGCTGCCCTCCGACGGCTACCACCTGCTGCACGCGCTGCGCGACCGGCTCACCGGCTACGGCGTCACCGTGCGCACCGCCCCCACCGGTGGCGACGCGCAGCTCCCGCTCGTGGACGGGGCGCGGCTGCTGTGGCTGGAGACGCCGTGCAACCCGAGCCTGGACGTCTGCGACGTCCGGCGGCTGGCCTCGGCGGCCCACGAGCGGGGCGCGCTGGTGGCGGTCGACAACACGTTGGCTACGCCGCTCGGCCAGCGCCCTCTCGCGCTCGGCGCCGACTTCTCGCTGGCCAGCGGCACCAAGGCCCTCACGGGCCACGGCGATCTGCTGCTCGGCTACGTCACCTGCCGCACCCCGGAGCTGGCCGCCGGCGTACGGGCCTGGCGCAAGAGCGTGGGTGCCGTTCCGGGCCCGATGGAGACCTGGCTCGCCCACCGTTCGCTGGCCACCCTCCAACTCCGCGTCGACCGACAGGCGGTGACCGCACTGGCCCTGGCGCGCCTGCTGCTCGACCGGCCCGACGTCACCGGCGTGCGCCACCCCGGCCTGCCCCAGGACCCCGCGCACGAGGTGGCGAAGCGGCAGATGCGGCACGGCCGCTACGGGTGCGTGGTGTCCTTCGCCCTCCCCGACCGCGCCCACGCCCAGCGCTTCCTGGCCGCCCTGCGCCTGGTGAGCGACGCGACGAGCTTCGGCGGCGTACGGTCGACCGCCGAGCGGCGCGAGCGGTGGGGCGGGGACGACGTACCGGAGGGCTTCATCCGCTTCTCGGTCGGCGTGGAGGACACGGCCGACCTCCTCGCGGACGTACGACAGGCCCTGGACGCGGCGGCCGACGGGGCCGCGACGTAGGAGAGCCGGCTATGAGGTGCGGGGGTGTGGTGGCGCACGGGGGGCGCGCGGTGACGTGGCGCTGGTTGTCGCCGGGGGGTGCGCGGAGGCGGGTGCCCGGGGCGGCGGTCGCGCGGAGGTAGCGGACGCGCGGGGGCGGCGGACTCGCGGGGAGTCGGAGCTCACTTCAACGCGGCGGGCTCGGGTTGTGGGCGCACGGGGCGGGCTCGGGCGCGGGTGGCCCGGACGCGGTGCAGGCTGGCAGAACCTCCCCCCTCGTGGCTCTGCCAGCCACGGTTCAACGCTCATCGAACCGCGCGACCTAGGCTAGTTGACTCTGCGTCAGTGTCCAATCACCCTAGCGACATGAAGCTATCGACATATTTATAGTTGGGGTATGGCGGGGCGACCAATGCTGAGGGGAATCGATGGACCTGGCCCTGCTCCGTACGTTCATCGCGGTCTACCGCGCCGGCTCGCTCACCCGGGCGGCCACCCTGCTCGGTCTGTCGCAGCCGGCGGTCACCGGTCAGATCCGTTCGCTGGAACGCCAGTTGGGGCGTCCCCTCTTCATCCGCAAGGCCCGCGGTGTCACCCCCACCAGCGCCGCCGACGAACTCGCGCAGCGGTCCGCGCCGCACATCGACGCGCTCCTGGAGATCACCGAGTCCGACAGCGCGGACGTCACCGCCCGGCGCACGTTGCACCTCGGCGGGCCACCGGAGTTCACCACCCTGCGCGTACTGCCCGCGCTCGCCCACCTCGCGCTGGACGGCCTCGACATCCGCGCCGCGTTCGGCACCGCCGACGAGATGTTCGCCGGCCTGTCCGCCAACCAGTACGACCTGGCCATCACCACGGTCCAGCCGCGCGGCCGGCTGTTGACCGCGACGCCGCTGTGCGACGAGGAACACGTACTGGTCGCCGCCCCGCGCTGGGCCGCCCGGCTCGGCGCGTCCCTGCTGCGCGCGGGCGGCGGCCCCGCGGTGCTGCACCGCGCGCTGGAGCCGGTGCCGATGGTCGAGGTGCACGAGAGCCTGCCGCTGGTCACCTCGTACTGGGCGGCCGTGTTCGACGCGCCCGTCACCGCCTCCGCCACGATCATCGCGCCCGACCTGCGGGCCGTGCTCGCCTGCGTGATGGCGGGCTCGGGGGTGGCCGTCCTGCCGCGCTACCTGTGCATGGAGGCGTTGGACAAGGGCGAGGTGGTGTCGCTCATCGACCCACCGGTGCCGCCCCTGCGCACGTACTTCCTGGTCAAGCGCACCGGCTCGCCGGCCCCGCACCTCGCCCGCGCCCACGAGTGGCTGCTCCGCGCCGCCGTCGACTGGTGAGCCGGTAGGTGAGTTGATCGGGGGGCCGGCTGGCGAGTGGGCCGGCGGGCCGCTGGCGGGCCGGCTGGTACGCGGTGCCGTGCGCGAGCGGTGGATGGCTGACCGGCGGCAGGAGCGGGCGGGGGAGCGGAGAACGCGGCGGGCGCCGGTGTGGGGGCTTCTACCAGGCCGCGAGGGGTTTCGCGAGGCGGCGCGCGCGGCAGACCTCCCCTATGACCGAACGGCCTGTGGTCAAGCGCACCGCCCGCGCCATCCTGCTCGACGGCGACCTCGACGCCGACGCCACGCCCCAACTCGTCCTGATCAAGCGGACCAAGCCCGGCGAGGCCCCGTACTGGATCACGCCGGGCGGTGGCGTGGAGCCCGAGGACCCGACGGTCATCGACGCCCTGCACCGCGAGATGGACGAGGAACTCGGCGCCAAGGTGACCGACGTGGTGCCCGCGTTCGTGGACACCGTGCCGATCGACGCGGCCCGCGACACCCTCCCCGAACAGGGCGTTCCCGACGAGGGCGTCAAGGTCCAGCACTTCTTCGCCTGCCGGCTCGCCTCGATGGACCTCAGCAGGCGGCACGGCCCCGAGGTGGACGCCCCCCGCGGCGAGTACGAGGTGGTGCGGGTGCCGTTCACCCGTGAAGGCATCGCCTCGGTGGGAGTGGTGCCGCCGTCGCTCCGCGACTACCTCGACGCCAACATCGAGGGCGTACGGGCGCTGCTCGCCGGCGACCTCGGCTGACGCCCCTCGCCCTGGTTGGCGTTTCTCGCCTCGGCTGGCGTTTCTCGGGCTGCCGCGGCCCTTGGTTTCTCCCCTCGGAGGCTAGGCGGGGTGTGGGCCCGATGGGCGCGGGCCGGTGTGGGGTGGCTCGCATATGTCGGATGTGCCGGATAGCAACGAGGGTGCCGGGGAGTCGTCCGTCGCGGGTCGGGGGGCGCTGAGAGGAGGCTTGGGGCCGGAGTGCGGCTCGACGAACCAGCCCGCGAACGGCTCTTGCTCTCCCTCTTCGGCCGCGAGTGGCTGCCGCGCGCGGTCCAGCACCCGCTCCACCGTCTCCTGCCACACCTGGCGGTCCTGGTCCCCGTGCCATCGCCGACCCTCGTCCCAGACCGCCTGCCCCTCGCTCTGCCCCTCGCTCGGACCGCGCTCCCGCCGCTGGTCCGGGTCCGCACCGATCGCCGGCACGGACAGGTTCGGCGTTCCGGCCGGCGGCTCTGGCAGCAGCGGGGGTTGAGGCAGGGGTGCAGGTTGGGGCAGGGGTGGCGGCTGAGGCAGGTACGGGGGCTGCGGCGGTGCCAGCGCGTCGGCCGCGGGCGACGGCAGGGCCGGGGGCCAGGGTGGCGACGGGGGGCCGGCCGCGAGGAGGGGATCGGCCGGGAGGGATGGGTCGCTCGGGGACGGTGGGTCGCTCGGGAGCGGTGGGGGCGGGGGCCAGCCCGTGGCCTCGGGGGTGCCGGACGCGGGGGCGTCCCAGTGTCGCGCGTCGAGCGGGGTTGGCGGCGCGGGCGGGAGGTCGTCCCGGTTGTCCCGGCCACGGGGGGTCTCGGGTGAGGACGTCGTGGTGGGCTCGGCCGCCGACCGACCGGGGACCTGATCTTGTGGTCGCCACTGGCCGGCGAGTTGACTCCGGGACAACTGGGCGGTGGGCCGGTCCCACGCCCCCTGCGAGAAGTCGGCCGGTTCCCAGGGTTGTCGCTGGTCGAGAGGTTGGTCGCGGCTCTGCTGCCGGTCGGCGGGCTCGTCCTGGCCCGGTGGTTGCCACCGCTCGGCGTACTGGTCCCAGGGTTGCTCCGCAACGGCTGGCGGGTGCTGGTGCTGGCCCTGGTGTGAGGGCTGGTCCGCGTGTGGGGGCTGGTCCGGGTGTTGTGACTGGCCCGAGTGTTGAAACTGGTGCTGAGGCTGTTGCTGGGCGGGCGGCTGGTCTTGGGGTTGCTGATGAGCGGGCGTCCGGGCCTCGGCTCCGAGCGACGCGGGCGCCTGGGATTGCTGCTGGTGCTGGTGAGAGACCCGCGAGGCGTGGGACGCCTGGGGGTGGGGCTCCGGCGCGCGGCCGGCGGAGGCCGGGCGCGGGTCCTGCTTGCGGCCCCGGCCCGGCCCGCGACGGTCCTGGCCGCGACGGGCGCGCGCGGCGGCGGCCGTACCGAAGTAGTCGCCGCCCTTGCGCCGGTTGTCGTCCGTGCCCCAGGCCCGCCCCTCGCCGTGCGGCGCGCGCTCCACCTTGGCCAGGTGCGGGATGTGCTTCGAGCAGTGCACGTACGCCTCGTCGACGGTCACCTCGACCCACACCACGGCCCGCCGGCCGGGCACCGGGTCGACCGGCAGGGACGGGCGCTCGGCTCGCATGTCGTCGTCCGCGACCACCCGGGCCCGACCGTTGATGTGCAGGCCGATCCGGTCCTGCTGGAAATCCAGCAACAGCAGGGCCACGTGCGGATTCTCCTCGATGTTTCCGAGGCTCGCGAAGACGCCGTTTCCCCGGTATTCGGGATAGGCGACGGTACGGTCGTCCAACACCTGGAGGAATCCCGGAGATCCGGCCCGGAACGTGTTGTCGCATTCACCCTTGCCATCCGAGGTCGCCAGGAAGAACATTTCCTGGCGCCGCACGAACTCCCGCATGCGCGCGTTGAGGTGGCCGAGCATCTGCTCGTCGTAAAACCGCTCGGCCCTTTCCTCACTGCCGAGCCGTTCCTGCAGCACGCGCTCCCCTCGACTACCCCACGCCTGTTCGGGCTGGCCGTGGGCGTCCCGATCGGATTCCGCGTGCGTGCGGCGTTCCACGTCGGGCGCGGTTTCTCGCCGATGGTCCGGTGTGCCCTCAGCGGTGCGTTCCGGACCGGTCTCCACGTATTCCACAGTTTCGAGTCCTCATTCGCTCCTCGTCCCCCCGCCCTTACCGCCCCAGGCGCCATCGCGCGCCCGTCGGCTAGTCGAGCGCCCCCACCAGTTCCTCAAGCGAGTCGTGGCGGATGCGGTGCCGCGGTATTCCGATGCCGCGCAGGGTGCTAACGCCGCTGCGAATCAACCCGGGCGGTCCCGAGAGATAGGCGTCGAAGGCGTTCCACGGCCCGTACTTCCGCACCGCGTCGGGAAGCGGTCCGCGCAGTCCGCTGGTGGGTCCGTCCGATATGACGGGGCGCACCGAAAGCCACGGATGTTCGCGCTCAAGGCGCGTCATGGTCTCGATGTCGTAGAGGTCGTGGTCGCTGCGGGCGCCGTAGAAGACCTCGACCGGGCGCTGTCTGCCGTGCACGGCGACGTCTTCGACGAGCGCCTTGATCGGTGCGATGCCGGTTCCGCCGCCGAGGCACAGCAGCCCGTTGTCCGTCTCGTGGTCGACCACCATCGAGCCGGCGGGCGCGCCGAGCTTGATCACGTCACCCGGGTTGGCGTGGTGCACCAGCGATGTGGAGACCCAACCGGCCGGAACGGCCTTGACGTGGAACGACAACAGCCCGTCCGATCGCGGTGCCGACGCGAACGAGTAGTGCCGCCACACCCGTGGCCACCAGGGCGTCTCCAGGCTCGTGTACTGGCCGGCGCGGAACGGGTACGGCTGGTCGGGGCGCACCGTGACCACCGCGATGTCGGGCGTGCGCAGCTCGTGGCGCACGATCTCGGCCTGCCACCAGGCCGGCGCGTGCAGCTCGTTCTCGGCCGCGGCGTCGATCATCGTCTGCGAGATCGTGGTGTACGCCCGTACCCACGCGGCCTCCGCCGCCTCACCCCAGGTGTTCGGCGCGTACCGGGCCAGCGCCCCGAGCAGGCTCTCGCCCACCGCCGGGTAGTGCTCCGGCTGCGTGCCGTACTTGCGGTGGCCCCGGCCGAGGTGCGTGAGGTACTCCTCAAGGAGCGCCGGCTCGTCGGCGTGGCGCGCGGACGTGAGCAGCGCCTTGAACAGCCGGTCGCGCTGCGCGTCCATGGCCGCCGGGAACATCTCCCGCAGCTCCGGGTGGTTGAGGAAGAGGAGCGCGTAGAAGTACGAGGTGACCTTGTCCGAGATGGGCTCGATCTCGGACAGCGTGCGCCGGATGAGCTGGGTGTCGGCTGACGTGCTCTCCGGCAGGTCCGCGAACGCCCCCGCCGGGCGTGCGGCGTGGCCGGCCGGCTCCGCGTCGAGCGGCGAACCGAAGCCCGGGCGGCTCAGCGGCGAACCGGGCCCTGACTCCCCGGCGCCGGGCGGCGGCACCGCGGCGGCGCGCGGGACGATGTCGGCACCGCCGGTGTAGCGGGCGGCATCGGGGGAGCGGTTCCCGTCCGGGCCACCGCCAGGACCGCGCGCCGGCACCGGCCGCAGGCCGTCGAGACCTGTCTGACCAGCTCCTACCGCCATCCCCGTACTCGCCGCCGCGCGCGGCTCACCGGCCGGTGCGGTGGGGTGGTCGGCAGGCGCGGTGGGGGTGGTGAGCGAAGGGGCCGCCACCCGCTCGGGGGCGGGCGCGAGGCCGGCAGCGCGGCTCGCGGGGGCCAGCGGGGCATCGGCGGCGGGCACGGACGCGGCCCGTCCGGCGGCGGGCACGGGCGCGGAGCGCTGAGCGGAACCGGCGGTGATCGCCTCCGCTTCCGGCGCGGGGCGCATCGCGGGCACCGATTCGGACCGGCGTACGTCGCGCCCGGCGGGCGTCGACGACGCCGTGGGGGACGCGGACGAGCCCGTGTCGGGGTACCCGGGAGAGCTGGGGTGGGTCGGGCTCGCCGGCGCGCCGGCCGCCGCACCGCGCTGGTGCGGCTCGGCGGCGCGCTGGTGCTCCCGCTGCTGCTGTGCCGCGGGTGTCTCGTACGAGCCGGGGCGTGGCGCGGGCGACGGGGCACCCTGGTTCGCCCCGCGACCCACCGGCCTGATGGCCGCCACGGAACGGCCGCGGGCTCGCGCGCCCTCGGCCTCGGCCGCCGCGCGCGGCGCGGCCCCGTCGTCCGGACCGCTCGCCGAGTGCGCGCTCGCCGGGCCGCGCTGGCCACGGGCGGGCGCGTCGGCTACCTGCCTGGTCGGAGTGAACCAGCCTCGTTCACGGTTCTCGCCATGGGTGTCGCCAGAACCACCGGACTCGCTGTCGTCGGCTGACGTGGTGGTCGGAGCGTTCATGGTTGCCTCGCCTCGAACATCTCTCTGCCGGACTTCGTCAGTCTGCGTCGCTGTCAGTCTTCGCCGTGCGGCCTCACCCGCCGTCACGGCGGGCCACCAACACCACACGCCATCTCGGTCCCGCCCGCCCCTGCTCCCTCCCCGTCGCGGGACCCCTTGTTCAGCGACACACGTACGGTGAGCGGTCCACGCCGCCCACTCGCATTACGGCCCCGTGACATTTCACGCATATCGCGCGGGACCAGTTCCCGAACCGTGCCTCGGACCTCTCACGCGTACCGCCTGCCCCCCGCCGGCCGTCACACTCAGCGCTCTGTGACCCGAGCGGTGATACGCCCTGGTGCGTGGCGCTTCGTCGGCCAGCGTGACACCCCTCGCGCACGGCCCGCGGCAATAGCCTGAACTCCCGGTTCCCGTACTCCCGTTCCCGCTAGGCTGGGCTCACCGGTGTACCCCCCGGGGGGTGCCGATGGCGTTCTTGCGTTCGAACGGGGTTGACCATACCCGCCCCGGTTGAATGCACAAGCCCCGTGCCGGCCGGCCCTTATGTCCGTCTTATCAGGGCAAGGGACGGCGGTTGCTGGTCAATTCGTACGCGTCGCGCAGATCGCGCCCCACATAGGCATATGAGGCGATCCCCGTCAGGTGCCGGTCGGCGTTGACCGCGACGGATGTCGGCAGCACCGCGAACAACTCGGCGTCCGACATGGAGTCTCCATACGCCACACATTCCGACCGCGTCACCCCGAACCTCTCACATAGTTCATCCGCGATCTTCACCTTGGCCGCCGGATTGAGAATGCCGTCCGGCCGCACCGGCTCTCGGAAGGGGACGGCCGGAAACACCGAACCGTAGGTCGCGTGTGCTCCCCACTCCAGCAGGCGTCGCACGAAGAAGTCCGGCGACAGCGATATCACCGCACACCGTTCACCGCGTGCCGTGATATCCGCCCATACCTCGCGTATTCCGTCCAGCCATGGCGCCCCCTCGAACGCGAGCGCCACCTGTGCCTCCGTGAGCTCCGTCCACAACTCGCGCACGCGCAGGGCGAACTCCGGCGGCCCCAGCACCTGGCGCGCGAACGCTCGCTCCAGGTCGGCGATCTCCTGCTCAAGGCCCAGTTGTCGAGAGATCTCGATGGGCGCGGCCGACCCGTACATCAGCGTTCCGTCGAGGTCGAACAGGTGAAGTCTGGTCATGTCTGTCGAGCGTAAGCGCACCGCGGCCCACGGCATCGCCCCCTTGTCCCCTTGGCCGTCCCCTCGTACGTCTCGCTGGCCGCTCCCTCGTGCGTCTCCCTGGCCGCCCCCTCGTGCCCCGCTGTCTGTTCCTCCTGGCTCCCCGCCCGTCCCCGTCCCCGTCCGCGTGGCAGGCGTATCGCACCCGGCCTCGCTGGCCACGGGCCGCTCGGTTCGGGGCGGTGGTGGTGGCGGGCGGACTGCTCCCCGTGGAGGCCCCGTGGATACTCCCGCCGTGTGACGCCGCGCGGGGCTGGCCACGGCACCGTGAGGGACATGCGTCAGCTCACCAGACCCACCCGTCGTGCCGTTCTCGTCGTCCATGTCGTCGTCTCCGTCGGCTGGCTCGGGGTGACGTGCGGACTGCTCGCCCTCGCCGTCGCGGGGGCGGCCGCCGACTCGGCGGAGGCCGCCGAGGCCGCGTACCGGGCGATGAAGGTCTTCGGCGATTGGCTGGTGATTCCGCTGAGCCTGTTGGCCCTGGTCAGTGGACTGGTACTCGCGCTGGGCACACCCTGGGGGCTGGCTCGGCACCGCTGGGTCTACACGAAGTTCTGGCTGAACCTCGTCACCGCCGGGCTGTCCGCCTTCGCCCTGCGGGGCCACATCAACGAGGCGGCGGCCCAGGCGGTGGCCGGTGGCCACGTCGCGAACCCGGTCGACGTGATCATCCCGCCCGCGGTGGCCCTGGCCACCTACGTGTTCATCACGGCCATCTCCGTGCTCAAGCCCTGGGGGCTGACGGCCAGGGGCCGCCGGCACCGGCGTGTCAGGTCGTGAGGTCCGCCGCCGACTGCGGCGTCACGTCGCCCGCCGACGCCCGCACGGTGGGGTCGCCCACCCCGGCGGCTCCGGCCTCCGTGCCGGCTGTGGCCGGCCCGCCGGTCCGCACGACTCGGCTCCGCGCGGCCGGGGGCTCGCCCTCCTGCCGGCGCTCCAGCCAGGCCGCGAAGACCGCCACGCCCAGGGCCGACAGCGCCAGGCCCACGCCGACCACGTTGGGCGCCGTGTACCCGAAGCCGGCGGATATGACGAGCCCGCCGAGCCACGCGGCCAGAGCGTTGCCGAGGTTGAAGGCGGCGATGTTGGCCGCCGACGCCACCGTGGGAGCCTCGGCGGCGTGGTCCATGACCCGCTTCTGGAGCGGCGGCACGGTCGCGAAGCCGAAGAGGCCGATCAGCATGAGGGTGATCGCCGCGAAGACCTTGTGGTGGGCGGTGAGGGTGAACAGTCCGAGCACCGTGGCGAGACCGACGAGGCTCGCGTAGAGCAGCGGCATCGCGTGACGGTCGGCGTACCGGCCCCCGATCACGTTGCCGGCGACCATGCCGACGCCGAAGAGGGCGAGCAGCCACATCACGCTGGACTCGGCGAAGCCCGCCGTCTCCGTCATCATCGGCGTGACGTAGGTGATGGCCGCGAACACCCCGCCGAAGCCCAGCACCGTCATCGTCATGGCGAGCCAGACCTGCGGGTTACGGAAGGCGCCGAACTCCTTGCGCAGCTCGGGCGTCGCCGGCTCGGGGCGGGCCGGAACCAGCTTGGCGATGCCGAGCAGGCCGAGCACCCCGAGGCCCGCGACGATGAAGAAGGTGACGCGCCAACCCGCGTGCTGACCGATCAGCGTGCCGGGAGGAGCGCCGACGACGTTGGCGAGCGTGAGCCCCATGAACATGCTGGCGATGGCGCCGGCCCGCTTGTTCGGGGCGACCAGGTCGGTGGCGACCACGGAGCCGACGCCGAAGAACGCCCCGTGCGTGAACGAGGCGAGCACCCGGCCCACGAGCAGCACGCCGAACGCCGGAGCCAGCGCGGTGAGCAGATTGCCCGCGATGAACAGACCCATCAGCATCAGCAACATCTGCTTGCGGGGCAGCCGCGTGCCGATCGCCGTCATGAACGGCGCCCCGACCACGACCCCCAGCGCGTACCCCGTGACCGCGAAGCCCGCGGTCGGGATCGACACCCCGAAGGAGTCCGACACCTCGGGGAGCAGCCCCATGATCACGAACTCGGTCGTGCCGATGCCAAAGGCACCGACGGCCAGGGCCAGGAGCGCGAGCGGCATAACGGCACCCTCCAGAACGTTGCGCGCAGCAGGTACGAGCACACACAATAATTGCAGACGCGGGATGATTGCAAGCGCTGGCTATTTCACGGGTGGCCTATCCTGGTTCGTACGACACCGAAGGGGGCGTCTCATGGCACACCAGCTCGGCTCGGCCACGGATTACCGGCAGAAAACCGACCAGGGCGAGGACCGGGACCCGGACCGCGAACAGACCCCGACTTCAGCCGCCCGGCGGACGGACCAGGCTCCGGCCGGGGCCGCCAACACCTCACCGCGCTCCCCGTCCTCGGAAGGGGAGTCGGCTCACGCGCGGGAATCGGGCCACGCGCCGGAGGCCGGGCGTGACGACCCGCCCGCGCCGCCCGGGCGTGCCCTCGCTCACAGTTGGTGCGCGCTGTCCGCGCTGCACAGCCGCCTTGAGGCGCACATAGAGCGCGCGCTGGAGGCCGCGGCGGAGCTGAGCGTGCGGGAGTACTCCGTGCTCGACGTGTTGAGCGAACAGCACGACGGCGAGGGCGGCCACCTGCGCATGAACCAGCTCGCGGACGTCGTCGTACTGAGCCAGAGTGCCACTACGCGCCTGGTCAGCCGGCTGGAGGAGCGTGGCCTGCTGGTCCGCTACCTCTGCCCGACCGACCGCAGGGGCATCTACACGGACGTCAGCGACGATGGCCGGAAGCTGCTGGAACGGGCGCGGCCGGTGCATGACGCCGCGCTGCGAGAGGCCCTCCAGGAGGCCGCCAAGCGACCCGAATTGGCGCCTTTGGTCACGGCTGTCCGTACTCTGGGGCCGGCATCGAAACCCGTATGACCGGGGCGTAGCCTCCGGATCATGAGCGATTTCGAGCAGTCCGGAGCGGCGGTCGAGTTTCGGCGGGCGCGGGCGGAGGACATTCCCGCCATCGTGGCGATGCTGGCCGACGACGCCCTCGGCGCCCAGCGCGAGTCGCCCGGCGACCTCACGCCCTACCAGGCGGCCTTCGAGCGGATCGCCGCCGACCCCAACCAGTGGCTGCTCGCGGCTGTCCGCGACGGTCGCCTGGTAGGCACGCTGCAACTCACCTTCATCCCCGGCCTGTCGCGGCGCGGGGCGACCCGCTCGATCATCGAGGGGGTGCGCGTCCACGGTGACGAGCGCGGCAGCGGGCTCGGCACCCAGATGATCGAGTGGGCGATCGACGAGTCGCGCCGTGCGGGCTGCCAGTTGGTGCAGCTCACCTCGGACGCGACGCGCATCGACGCGCACCGCTTCTACGAGCGGCTCGGCTTCGAGGCGTCCCACCTCGGGTTCAAGTTGCAACTCTGAACAGTCGGCAACGGTCCGAAACGGGTCGGGTCGGGTCGGGTCGGGTCGGGTCCGAACGAGCCCATGGGCGTGCGGTGCGGCGGTCGGGCCGGACGGGGACGGATCGGGAAGGGCCGGGACGGGCACGGGCTTCGGCCCGCCGTCTGGACGGCGGGCCGAAGCAGAACTCTGGGAGCCCGTGGGCGATCGGTATGGATGGATGGACGGACGGGCGGCGAGGCGTAAAAGAGCGGTCGCGACTGTTCAGACAGAGCGGTCGCGGCTGTTCAGATGGCGTCGAGATCGATCGCCTCGGCCATGGCGCGGTAGCCGGCGTCGTTCGGGTGCTTGTGGTCGCCGCTGTCGTACGCGGGGTTGAGCGCCAGCGGGTCCGCCGGGTCGGCCAGCGCGGCGGCGAAGTCGACGTACGCGTCGAACTCGCCTGACGTGCGTATCCACGTGTTGATCTGCTGTCGCTTCGCTTCGGCACGTGGCGTGTGGTACTCCGCCCCCTTGAACGGCAGGATCGTCGCGCCCACCACGCGCACCCCCTTGGCACGGGCTCGGGCGATCAACTCGCGGTATCCGTCGATCAGTTCTGTGGCGGAAAGTTGCGGATTCGGCTTGTAGGTGGGCAGGTCCACCTCGCTGAAACCGATGTCGTTGAGCCCCTCGAAGACGATCACCGAACTCACCCCGGGCTTGTCCAGCACGTCCCGTTGGAAGCGGTCAAGGGCCCGGTCCCCGTACCAGGCCGAGTCGTTGAGCAGCAGGTTTCCACCGATCCCCGCGTTGAGCACCGGGCGCGCTCGGCCGGCGGCCGACAGCCGCTCGGCGAGCTGGTCCGGGTAACGCTTGTCGGCGTCCACGGTGGAGCCGAACCCGTCGGTGATCGAATCGCCGAACGCGACCACGGCTCCCCTCCGGGCCGCGCCGGGCCGCGACGCGTCGCCGGGGCCGTGGCCCTCGAGTCCGGTACCGCCACCCGCCCGGGCCGCGGATGCTGAATGGGCCGAAGCCGCTGTCTGCGCCCGCCCGGCCACTCGCCCTGAGTGCGGCGCGTGCGGCGATCGGGCGCCGGTCAGCTCGACGTCGGAGAGGTAGTACCAGGAGCGGGTGCGCTCGCGGAAGGCGGAGCCGGTGCGGTCTCCTCGGTGATCGCCCGACGCGCGGTAGCTGTGGGCGTACGCCTGCGCGTGGAAGGTCGCGGGGCCGGTGGGCTCGGCGAAGTACAGCGTCACGGTCACCGTGTCGAAGGCGCTGACCCGCAGCGGGGCCGCGTCGCTCGCGCCCTCGCCACCGGCCGGGATCGTCACCGACGGACGGTTGCCGAACGTCAGCTTCCGCAGGGTCTCGGGCCGCACGGCAGCGCCGCCGGCACTGCGCGCGATGGTCGCACCGGAGATCCTGAGCGGCTGGTCGCCGTAGCGGTTGGAGAGCTTGATCCGCGCCGCGCTCCCACCGTCGGTGACCCGCACGACCTGGCGCACGGTCTGGCGGTCGAAGCCCGCTTCGGACCAGTTCTCCTCGAAGCCGGCGCTCGGCCGCTGCACGGGCGCCGCCCACCCCGCCGACCAGGTCGTGGCCGCCCGAGCGCGATCCGTATCGGACGAGCCGGGGGATGTCTGCGGCGAGGCCGTGGCCCGGGGGCGGGCGCCGGCCACGCCCGATGTGGCGAGTACGGCGGTGAGTGCGACGAGCGAGATGGCAAGGCGCGACGACGCGGTACGCATGGCTGTCCTCCTGGTGGGAATGGGGCGCGGCGCGAGTGCGGTGGGTCCGCGGTGGCCTCGCGAGCCGCCTGGAGAACAGCCTGTGGTGCGCCGGGCGCGCCACCCAGCCACCGCCGGCGCGTAGGACGGCCGTGCGTACGCATGCGGTGCGTACCACCGCCAGGGTCAGGCTGCGCGCCCCTCTTACGGGCAAGGCTCTGACCTGCGAAGGGGTTCCCTGGCGCGGTGCGTCTCTGGCCCGGTGCGTCTCTTTCCGGGCGCGTCTCTTGCCGGGTGCGTCTGTGGTCAGGTGCACCTCTGACCGCGTCCACCCCGCCGTGGCGGTTGGCGGCGGGGTGGACGACTGCGGGTCTGTGGGCCTATGGCCTATGGACCTGCGGGTCTGTGGGTCTGTGGGCCTGCGGTTGGGGTGCTGTGCGCGATCGGGTGGGGCGTGTGGCCCCCGTGTCGTGCGGACCTTGGTGGCCGGTGAAGTGCGCCGGCGGGCGGCGGGCGGGGGCAGGATGGTCGCGCACTACCTCGGGTTTCAGGCCGTCAGGCAGTAGCCATCGGGAGGAATCGTCGGACAGTAGCCGTCAGGTGGCGGACATGTTCGCGTGGCGTTCGGGCACGCGCGCCCCGTACACGATCGGCTGCGGTCGGCTGCGGTCGCTTGCGGTCAGAACCCGCGCCAGCCCTCCGGGTCGAGTGCGCCCGGCACCGACTCCGCCGGCTCGTAGGGCTTCCGGGAGAAGACGAAGGTGCCGAGGTCGAGGTGGAGCTGCGAGTCCGGGCCCTCGGTGTGGTGGGGTTGCTCGGTGCGCACCACGCGCAGCGTCTCTCCGGCGTAGTAGCCGTCGAGCCCGACCCAGGTGCCGTCCCGCTCCGGGCGGAAGCGGGAGCCGCGCCCGCCGCCCCGCAACGGGGCGAGTTCCAGCCAACGTTCGGCGCGCAGTCGCAGGACGAAGGGGGTGGTGCCCCAATACCAGGGGCCAGTCAGCGATAGGAGTTCCGCGTCCACGTCGGGCAGCGGGCGCCACGGTTCGGGGATGGGCGGTTCGTGCTGCGCGACGATGCCGATGAGATCTGCGGCCAGGTTGGCGATGGACGGCCCCGAGGTCGCGTTGGCCAACGTGACGCCGGCAAGGTTCTCGTCCGGGCTGACCCACACCGTACTGAGGAAGCCGGGCATGGAACCGGTGTGGCCGAAAAGGAGCCGCCCGTCCCTGCGGGCCAGTTGCAGTCCCAGCCCGTAGCTGCCATCCCACACCGCGCCCTCTGGCGCGTTGGCGGGCCGGCGCATTTCGGCCAGCGTCGCGGCGTTGAGCACGCGGTCATCGCCCCGCGCGAGAAACGCCACATAACGGGCCAGATCCGCCGCCGTTGACCACAGCTGTCCCGCCGGTCCCATCACCCCCACATCCTCGACGGCCTCGCGCTGCATCACGTCCGCCCACGGGTGCACCGCCCAACCGTGCGCGTGCGGGGCCTCGGGCGTGGCGGACGTACGGGTCATCCCGAGTGGCGCCAGCACCTCGCGGCGCAACACCTCGTCCCACGAGGCGCCCCGCAACTGCTCGACCAGGGCGCCGAGGAGCGCGTATCCGGGGTTGGAGTAGTGGAACGTGTGCTCCGCCGGGTGGCGGTGCGGGCGCTCGCCGAACACATCGCCCAGCTCCGGACGCAGGTCACCCGGGGTCCGCTCCCACCACGGGCCGCGCGCCTCGGCGGCGAGGCCGCTGCGGTGGGCCAGCAGTTGGGCGATGGTCGCGTCGCCCACTGACGGATCGGCGCCCTCCGCCGCCAGCCGGTCCGCCAGGTGGACGCGGACCGGGTCGGCCAGGTCGAGCAACCCCTCGTCGCGCAGCCGCATCACGAGAACCGCCACCAGCGACTTGGTGATCGATCCGATGCGGTACTGCGTGTCGGTGTCGGGCACCTGATCGGCCAGCGCGCTCCGCGCCCCCGACCACACCAACTGCCCGTCCCGCACCACCGCCCCCACCAGTGACGGGGTACGTCCCTCGGCCTGGCCGACCGCGAGGCGGTGCAGCAGGGCGCGACGAGTGGCGGGAAGGAGTTCATCAAACGGGGCGGTCTCGGTCATGTTTCTCCTGTCGGCGATCGAACCTGCGGGTCCCGACTTTGGACCCTAGCCACCGGGTCACCCATGCCGACACCGGGAATCGGGGCGCGGTGTCCGTTTGGTCAGTCGCCTGGTCAGTCGACTGGTCAATCAGCGCGTCGTTCGCTTCGTCGTTCGACGTCATTTGATCGGTCGTCCGGCCGCCCGCTTCGGGGCGCGTCGTACAGCCGCGTCGGGCTGCGCCGCTCGACGAGTCGGCGGGTCGACGGCGGGCCGGAGGCGTCGTGTGCGGGACGTACGGTTCGCTCGGCGATCGGGACACGTCCGATTCCTTCAAGACCCTGCCCACTGTGGCTGCCTAACGTGACCGCATGACACCTCGATTCGATCTCATCGGCATGGTCGTGGACGACATGGCCGCCACGCTTGCCTTCTACCGCCGCCTCGGCCTCACCATCCCGGCCGACGCCGACGGCCAACCGCACGTCGAGGCGGAGTTGCCCGGCGGAACGCGGATCGCCTGGGACACCGTGGCGACCGTACGGTCCTTCGACCCCGACTGGACCCCGCCGCAGGGCGGAGGCCACCGGCTTGGCCTGGCCTTTCTGTGCGACGGTCCGGGTGAGGTCGACGCGCTGTACGCGGAGCTGACGCGAGACGGGTACGCCGGTCACAAGGTGCCGTGGGACGCGCCGTGGGGGCAGCGGTACGCGGTGCTCCGCGACCCGGACGGTAACGCGGTGGACCTCTTCGCGCCGCTGGAAGCGGTGGCGACCTAAGAGGGTCTGCTCGATCCTCGCCTGGGTGGCGTCGCGGTTTCCTGTCTGTCGGTCTGGCCTAGCAGGTCTGTTCTGTTTGCCAGGCCGTCTGCCAGCTTCGGTCTGCCAGGTCTGAGCGGCCCGGCTCTTTTGGTTGCTTGGCTGGCCTGGGGGATCTGGGTGGCCGGGGTGGTGTGGGTTGTCCGGCCGAGCTGAGGTCCAGCGTGGAGGTGCCCGCACGGGGGCGCCCGCGCATCGGTGGGCTCCGGCGCGGCGCGCTATTCGGCGGCCAGCAGCTTCGTCACGGGTACGCCCGCCAGTGCGCGCACCTCGCGGGCGAAGTGGGCCTGGTCCGCGTAGCCGACGCGTGCCGCTACCAGGGCGAGCGGCTCCCCCGTACGCGCCAGCTCCAGCGCGTCGCCCATTCTCAAGACCCTGGCCAGGGTCTTCGGCCCGTACCCGAACGCGTCCAGGCATCTGCGTCGAAGCTGTCGCTCACTGAGCCCGATGTCCCGCGCCAGGGCGGCAACCGTGCCACCGGCGCGCAACCCGCGTACCACCCGCGCGTGCGGCAGCGGCGACTGGCCGTCGCGCGCCCGCCCGGTACGCAGCCGCTCGGCGACGGCCTCCTCCAACACCTCTGCCCGGGCCGCCGCCGGCACGGCCGCGATCCGCTCGGCCAGCCGCGCGGCCTCCGCCCGCGGCCACACCTCGTCCAACGGGACCCGGTCGTCCCGCACCGCCGACGCGGGCAGGCCGAACACGGTCGGGCCCACGCCGGGCGCGAACCGTAGCCCGGTGTGCGCCGCCCCGGGCCGGTCGACGAAGAGGTGCGCCCGGGTATCGGGACCCGCCACGAGCAGCCGGCCCGCGGACCAGATCAGGTCCATGCACCCGTCGGGCAACACCCGTGCGACGCCGCCCGCCCCGGCCTCGGCACGGCGCTCCCACACCACCGTCCCCGCACGTCGCGAGCGCCACTCTCGGTACATGGCTCCAGCATGCCTGGCCAGTGACGCGCACCTCGCAACGGAAGGTCCAAGGGACGGGCCACCGGGCGTGCCCCTCGGAACCGACGGGCGTCAGCGTGCCCCGGCCCCTTGGTACATTGCCGGCCCGGCTACCCGATCCGCGCGTGGGCAGCCCGGCCAGAGCACGCGCCGGCCACGACGACGCCCGTCACCGGGCGGGCGGCCGACCGGCCAGCCGTCGCCAGCAGGCGTAACCCATGAGGAGAGAAGTGAGTCCCGAAACGCAGGCCGAGCCGACACCGCTGACCGGCGCGACGGTGGACGCCGTGGGTTGGCTGGCGTCGGTCAGCATCGACCCGGCCGTGGCGGCCCTACGCCCCGACTACCACACTCTGCTCATCACGGCCGAAGGGCTGCGCCCGGGGCCGAGCGACGCGTTCAGCGAGGACATGCTCGCGCGGGCCGAGGTCACCGCGCGCGAGCGCATCGGCGACGGGCCGTTGGAGGAGCACCCGCACATCGCCGCCTGGCGCGAGGCGTTCCGTTCCTTCGGTGCCAAGCCGCAACGTACCCGGCCCAGCGCGGAGGCCCTGTTGCGGCGAGCCACCGACGGGTTGCCGCGCGTGGACCGGCTGACCGACATCTACAACGCCGTGTCGGTGAGCCACTTCCTGCCGCTGGGCGGCGAGGACCTCGACCACTACGCGGGCCCGGCACGACTGGTGCGCGCCGACGGCACGGAGGTCTTCGACACCACGGCGGGCGGCGAACCGGCCACCGAGCACCCCGCCGCCGGCGAAGTCGTCTGGCGTGACGACCTGGGCGTGACCTGTCGGCGCTGGAACTGGCGCCAGTGCACCCGTACCCGACTTACCCATGACACCACCCGCGCCCTCTTCATCCTGGACGCCCTCGGGGCGATGGACGACCAGGCGCTCTCGGCGGCGGGCGAGGCACTCACCGATGCGCTGACCACCAGCAGCCCCGAGGTGAAGATCAACACCCGGCTGTTGCGCGCCTCCACGGCCTGACTTCGGCGCCTGTCGCTCCCTCCCCCTCCCCAGCCGCCGCTTCATCGCCTCTGGGTCTGCTTCGTCACCTTCGGGCGCACTTCGTCACCTTCGGGCTCGCATCGTCATCTCCGGCCCCGCCTCGTCACCTTCGGGCCCCGCCTTGACCTCGCCTCTGCCTGTTCGGTGCCTGCGTCGAACGTCATGCCGGGGCAGCAGGGCGGGGACGGTGCTGCCATGGCTTGGCGTGGCGTTGCTGCGGAGTGGCGGGGCGGCGGAGTGGTGATGCTGCGGAGTGGTGTTGCTGTGGCGTGGCGGTGCTGTGGCGTGGCGGTGGCAGGTTTCGTGTCGGGCTAGGCCGCCTGCTCTGGCTGGCCCGGCCGGCAGTCCGGCCCAACGGGCCGGTCCGGTGGCCCCGGCTCGGCAGACGGGCTCGGTAGCCCGGCCTTACGGACTGGCCCAGGGTGGGCTGCGTTATGGCGGGCTGGCTCGGGAGCGTGCGCCGCGTTGTGGGGCGGGCTGGCGGTACGAGGGAGCGACGTCGGCCTACGGGGGCCCCACCCCTCCCCCCTCCCCCTCCCACCGCCCCTCCCCACCTTGTTCTGCTGTGCACGCGCACCGTTGTGCAACCCGTGCAACCCGTGCAACCCGTGGAGTTGTACCGCAGTTGCCGTTGTTACGCGCCTGGCGTTCAGGAGCGCGTAGTCGTACTGCACGTGCCACGGTGACACGCGTGGCGCTGTGCCACGCGAACCGTGTTGCACACCGCCCGACCTCGTGCCGCGTAGCCGTATCGCGTCCGCCGCAGCCCGGAACCGTGCCGGCCCGTCACTGACCCCGCTCCCATCGCGGTCGCGACCAAAACACGCACAGACTGCGACGCTCAACGCTCTGGACAGCACACCACGCAAACAACCCGTTCACAATAATTCGTTGACAACTTCCCGCACCTCTCGCATCCTTCTCACATGCCCTCGACCAGTGACTCGCCTCGCGAGCAGTCCCCCGCCTTCGCACCGGCAGACCCCGACCGGACACGAGCCGAACGCGTCTACGCCTCCCTCTTTCGCATCGCCGAACGCCACGCGGCCAGCGACGAGCAGCGCCAACGACAGGTGCATCCCTCGATCATCGGGGCGCACGAAGCCATCAGGCTGGTCTCCTTCCTACTCAGCGGGGCCGCGCAACGAGAGGAGGGCGAGCCCGAGGTGGACCACACCGACATCACCGCAGCCCTGACCCTCATCCCGCTGGCGCGGGGCGAGATGGACGAACTGGAGGCCGGTCTCCTCCAGATGGCGCGCGGTCGCGGTATGACGTGGCCCGAGATCGCCTTTGGCCTCGGCCTCGGCACCCCCCAGGCCGCCAGGCAGCGCTACGAACGCCTCCTCGCCCGCACCGGCAGCGAAGCGGAACACCAGGCACCGGCACCAACCAGGAAGTCTCCCGCGACGGCTCCGGCGACAACACCCACGCCGGCTCCACCCGCCGAGCCCTAACCCGCACGCGCCAACATGCCCCGCAGGTCACCCGCCCAGTCAGTCGAGTTCCTTGGGGCCGTAGCAGGCGGCTATCGCGCCACTCTCCAGCGCCCAGTAACGGTCTCCGTAGGACCAGTGCCACCACTCCGTGGGGTAGTTGACCAGTCCCGCCGAGGTGAGCGCGGCGCTGAGGATGTCCCGATGCTCGCGGGCCTCGGCAGTGATGGTGTCCGCCTGCGTGTAGCAGGCGCCCGCGCTCTCCTCCGGTGACGCGTTCATGCGGGTGCCCAGGTCGAGTTCACGGCCGTCGGCGTCGGCGAGGGTCACGTCGACGGCCGCACCAGCGCTGTGCGGGGCTATCTCGGGAGGAGACACGTAGCGACTGGCCGCCGAGCGAACCTGGTCCGCTGACCACTCGGGGTGTTCGGCGCGCAGGCCGTCCGCGTACTCCTCGAAGTACCGGCGCTGCAACGCCGGCGGACGATAGCCCTCAACGAACAACAGCCGCATCCCCCGGGGCAGCTCAGCCTGCGCAGCCCGCAGCCGGTTGAGCACGCCTTCGCGGAGGAAGGCGAAGGCGCCGGCAGCGTCCTCCCACTTCCGTTCGTCGACCAGCAGGGCAGCGTCTCGACGTACGTCCACGAGCGGCTCACCACACTCCTGAACAGGAACGGACGCGACTCTCGGGTCGGACATCAAGACGATCTCAGTCATGGGGCAATCATCACCCGGCCCCGCCCAGCCCGGGTTGGGCTGTGGATAACCCTGCCGATGTGGATAACCCCGCTCACGCGGGGACGCGCGGTAATGAACCTGCGCCACCAGCCGTACGGGCGCCGAGTGGTCCTGGTCCCTACTTCACCGTGTACTTGCACATCGACTTGCCGCCGCTGTTGTCCGCGACCTGCTTTCCGTCAACGGTGATGACGCAGTCCGCCGGGCGCAGCATGCCATCAGGGCCGGTCACGGAGCCGGGCACGACGGAGACGCCGAGGCCGACCTTCTTCTCCGCGTCGGTCTCCAGCGTGATCGTGGACGTCTTCTTCCACGGCAGCTTGGCCTTCTCCATCTTGTTGCTGTCCAGGTTGTAGTAGATCTGCGACGACCCGCTCCCGCGCACCTCCAGCGTGACCTCGCGCTTGACCGCGGCACTGTTGCCCGCCGCCGCGCCGTCCCGCTTCGGGTTCGCACCCCCGCTTACGGACTTGTCGGTCTTGCCGGCCTTATCGGCCTGGTGCCCCTTGCTCTTCTTCGACGAATCGCCGTCGCTCCCACAACCCGCGAGGAGAACCGTGGACAGGGCCACCGCAGCGCCAATGACGATCTTCTTCCGCATGCTTCCCCCTTTTCGAAATGAGCGTCCGATCGTAGTACTCGCTCGCGGGCGGAACTGACACATCCGCAACGCCCACACACGCGCCCGGGCCACCCCGTCCGCCCATTTCACCCCGTTCTCCCCACTCTTCCTGTTCACCCCGCCCACCCCACTCACCCCGTTCATCCCACGCAACGCGCCGTCGCCCGCGTCGCGCCATGCGCCCTACGCCTCGCGCCCGGAGGGCAGTTCACGCCACGACCGAGGGCGCGCACGCGGCACCCGCACCGCAGAGACCCGCGCGTAGCTGGGAACTGGCGGTCGGGCAACGGTCGACGGCCGCGCCGGCCACACGGCCACCATCCGTCGGCGTAGTTCGCCGAGCGTCGGCGCAGCGAGGGCGCACCCACCCCTACCCAACCGGCACCGCCCAACCCTCGCCCCGCCAGAACCCACCCGCACCCCACCCACAGCCCGCCCGCACCCCACTCACGCCTCACTCACGCCCCCCACATCCCGCCCTATCTCGCCCTCACGAGGGAGCCGGCCACCACATCTGCCGTAGGCCGACGTACGCCAACGCCCCGCCCACGCCTCCCTGTTCGCGTTCTTGCGCACACGCACGCGAGACGCCGGATAATCCGTTCGACCCCTCGACGCTCCCCGGAGGCCAGCGATTACCGCCCCCCTTCCCCGAGGCGCCGACCCGGCGACAGCGCGACGAGAGCACAACGCGAGACACAACGGCGCACGACGAGCACGCAGCGAGCACGCAACGGGCGAGCACCGAGCAAGCAGCGATCACGCGACGAGCACAGGATGAACCGGCCTTCGTACCGTCCGTGACCAGCGAAACCCACCCACACCGCTCCTATAGCATGATTGAACTCACGACCATGCCCCTCATTGCCCACCTGCCCCCGGAAACCAAGCTATCCGGCAAGGATGATCTCCTTACTGGGCATCTAACAAATCGGCCAAACAATTGATATCTGTAGCATCGCGGGTATTTACACGAATAAATTTCAAAAGAGCGCTCACCGCATGCCGCCAACCACGGGTGATCCTGTGGGCAGTGGTGAGCGTGGTGGCCCTCGCATTCCTCATCGCGCTGGAGATCGCCGCACGCCACTACGGCGTACGGGGGCCGATCAGCAACCAGGTGCGAGAGGTGATATTCGCTCCTAAATCGGGACCGCTGCTCTACGCCAGCATGGCGTTGATGATGGTGGTGCTCACCTGGCGGGAGCGGTTCATCGCCTTCGGATTCGCGGTCGGCATCGACGTCGTCTTCGCGTTGGTGCGGTGGATCTTCGACGCCAAGATGATGTTCGGCAATGGCGCCCTGTGGGTGCTCCTGGCCTACGGCGTCATCGCCATCACCCGCCGCAGCGGCCGCGAACGCGTCCTGTTGCTGAAGGGCGTCGGGCTCGGCCTGCTGTTGGTGGCCGGCCGGAAGACCGGCGACGCCTGGCTGCTCATCACGTGGAAGACTCGTCCCACGGTGCTCGACCAGTACGTGGCGACCGCCGACCACGCGCTGGGCAGCCCGTCGTGGCTGGTGGGGCGGCTGGTTGAAGCCTCAGGAACGGTCGGCTACCACGTTCTCGACTACGTCTACGCGCAACTCGCGGTAGCCGCGGTCGTCGTCGCGCTCTACCAGCTCCGGCACGTCGCGGTCGATCGCCGTTTCCCCACCCACCACCTGGTGCGCACCTTCCTGGTGATCGGCCTGCTCGGACCGGGCATCTACATGATCTACCCGGTGGTCGGGCCGATCTTCGCCTACGGCGCCGACGGTGGGCAGTACGCGGTGGCCAACCTGTGGCCGGACACGCTGACGCCGGTCGGCGTTCCGCAGAGCATGCCCTTCGACGACATCACCCCGCGCAACTGCATGCCCAGTCTGCACACGGCATGGGCTACCGCGATCTTCATTCACTCCCGCAACAGCTCGCGGTTCCTGCGGTACGCGGGAACGTTCTGGCTGCTCGCCACGCTCGGCGCCACGCTGGGATTCGGCTACCACTACGGTGCGGACATCGTCGCCGGCGTGGTGTTCGCGGTCACGATCGAGGCGGCGCTGCGCACGATCGACCACGACTGGGACCGCTCGGGAATCCGGTTCGTCGCCTACGGCGCGGCGATCTTCACCGCGATGCTGGTGTCGTACCGCTTCCTGTCGGTGGAGATGGCCGACTACGCCTGGGTCTTCGGCCCGCTGCTGATTCTGGCGATGATCTCGGTGGTCTACGGCTACATGCGACTCACGAAGCGGTGGGAGCCGAAGACCGTGCCGGTGCGGGAATCGGAACCCGAGTCGGAAACGGAACCGAAGCCTCAGCCGCAGCCCGAACTCATCTGATCGTGAGCTGACGGGCGTGACCGGGCCCCGCCTGCCTGGCCCGAGCAGGCGGGGTTGAGGGCATGGGCGTACGACGACCAACGGCCTGCTCGCTGAGCACAGCGAGCAGGCCGTTGCGTTGCCCGGCTCGTACGGCTGACGCGGGTTGCACGGCTCACGCGGGTTGTACGGCTCACGCGGTTCGCGCCGGCCGTGCGCGAGGCGCGCGCCCGTGGCGCCCCGGTGGTGGCAGCGGCCGCCGGTGCGAACGTCCCACACCCACACCCACGTCACCATGCGCACCACCCTCCTTCGCACCCTCTTCACGCCGCCCCCACCCGCAGGCACGCCGCGAACGCTCACGGCGGGTGGCGACAAGAAGGGGTGGGGGCCGCGGAAGGCGTGGCCCGTGGAAGGGGAGGTCTGTGGCGACGGACGAGGAACTGCTGACGCGGTCAGGAAGTGACGCGTCGGCGTTCGAACCACTCGTGGAGCGCCATTCGCGCGCGCTGCACGGCTACTTCGCGCGCCGGGCGCCCGGCGCGGCGGACGACCTGCTCGCCGAGGCGTGGCTACGGGCGTACGCGGGGCGCACCACCTACGACGCCGCACGCGGGCCCGCCCGGCCGTGGCTGTTCGGCGTGGCCCGCAACGTACTGGCCGCGCACTGGCGCGGGCAGGAACGGCACGCGTCCACCACCGCCTTCGCCGGCGAGGTGAGCAGCGATCCGTGGCACGCCGTTGACCGGAGGCTGGACGCGGCGGCGGTCGGGCCGCTGATGCGCCAGACGCTGGCCGAGCTGCCGGCCGTGGAGCGGGAGCTGCTGTTGCTGATCGCGTGGGAACAGCTCAGCCCCACCGAGGCCGCGGCCGTCGTCGGCGTGCCCGCGGGCACGGCCAGGTCCCGGCTGCACCGGGCGCGCACGCGACTGCGTGCGGCGCTCGGCCCTTCCGCTCCGTTTTCCCTGACAGGAGACCTCGCATGACCGGGCAGGACACGCACACCGACGACGGCGCCCTCCTCGACTTCCCCGGTGCCGGGCGGTTGCGCGCCGCGGGCCGAGTCGCGCCGCCATCGGCGGACGTCGTCGCCGCGGCGCTGGCCGCGGTGCGATCGGCGGCCAACCCGGCAACGGACGCCGATCGGGCGACAGGCCCCGACCAAGCAAAGGTGCACCACCACGCGAAGCGGACCGGCCGGGCCGGCGGAGGCGATCCCGTCATCGGGCTCGAACGGGAGCCGGTGGCCGAGATCGTCCCGGCTCGGACCTGGCGGCGGCACATGCCGGTGCTGGTCTCGGCGGCCGCGGTGGCGGCGATCGCGCTGGGGGCCACGTTCCAGCCCTGGTCGGACTCGGGTGACGAGCGGGTCACCCCGGCAACGGAGCGGGCGAGGACGGCGCCGTACTGGAAGGTACGGATCCTCCAGTGGAACCGGACCCTCGACCGGGAGCAGCGGCCGGACGAGTCGTACGAGACGATCTGGGTGAGCCGGAACGGCACTCGCGGGAAGCCCGGCAACGGCCTGGTGCAGGACTACACCCGGCAGGACATGGGCGGGACGGTCTGGGTGATCTGCGGCGAACCGGTCGGGTGGGACGAGCTCCGGAAGCTGCCCACCGACCCGGAAGCGCTGCGGTCCCGGCTCGTTGGCGAGGCCACCGGGGACTCGGTGCCCGAGGAACTCTTCGACGGCATCGAGGACCTGCTCGCCCGGTCACCCGCCGAACCCGAGCTACGGGCCGCGCTGTTCGATGTCCTCACCGGCATCCCCGGGGCGCGCGTGACGGAACGGGTCAAGGACAGCACCGGGCGCGCCGGCACGGTCGTCGAACTGGACGCCGACACCTGGCGCCGGCAACTGATCGTCGACACCAAGTCGTTCCACGTCCTGGAGGCCGTGGACCGGGCGCGGAACGACGGCCTGGCCTGGGGAAGCCAGAAGCTCCGGTCCGGGGACGTCATCCACCGCACCACCTACCTCTCGGTCGGCCCCGCCTGGCAGCAGCCACCCCTGTCCCCACTGAGGTAACGATCGGCCGGGTGATCGGCGACCACGCCGCGGTGACGGCGACGAAGTCGATGCCGGGGCACCTGATCGGCGCGTCGGGGGCGTTGGGCGCCATGACCGCGCTGCTCGCGCTCCGGCACGGCACGCCGCCGGCCACCCGCAACCTCGACGAACTCGACCCACGCGTACAACTCGACGTGGTACACGGCGAGCCGCGCACCGATCAGTGGTCAGTGGTCCGCCGCACTGTTCAACTCGTTCGGCTCCGGCGGCCACAACGTCAGCCTCGTCCTCACCAGGTGACGCCGCGCCCCTGCCCCACCACCGCGCACCGCCGGGCGCCGTGCGACGTGCTCGCACCAGCGGCTCGTGTCATCGCGCGGGCATGGTCGGGACGGGGGGCCGGGCCTCCACGACGACCGCGGTGCCGGCCACGGATCGGTCCTCGTGCATGGTGATCTGCTGGCCGGGCCGGACGTGCGTCCAGTGGGAGGGGGTGAGGGGTACGAGGCGAACCGTGGCTCGCCCGCCGGGCTCCAGCACGGGCATGTTCTCGACCCAGAGCCCGGCGATGCTGACCGCGCGCCCGCCGGTGGGCGAGAGGTGTCCGGTGTCCCACATCGGCCGCAGGACGCCGGCGCCGGGGATGGGCGTCGTGCGTCGCGCCTCGGCGGCGGGGCGGAGCGTCAGGTCCGCGCGGATCACACCGTTGCGGAGTTCGGAGCATCGCCAGTGGCACCACGCCGCGCTCCGTTCCAGCCGGAGCTGATCAGCCGCTTCGGCGAGCTGTTCCCAGAAGGCCAGCGGGAGCGAGCGAGCCTCCCCCAACTCCTCCAGCAGGCCCAGGACGGTCTCCCACTCGTCGTGGACGAGGTAGTCCCAAATGTCTCGCACCGTGATGTCGTTCTCGGTGGCGGCCTCTTCCGGCACCAGCAGGGAAGCTGCTTCGAGCAACTCGGGGACGTCCATGCGCTCATCCTCGACCACACGTGCGGCCTGTCGGCCCGATTCCATCTCGCCCAGCACGTTGCACACGCTGTATTCCGTGGAGCACCCTCGCGAGCACGCCGACAGCGCTGGCCATAGGGGTCACAAACCTGCTTCCGCGCCCGTCCGTTCCACCCACTCGCACACGGACGCCGCTCTCTCGATGCGGCTGACGATGTCCTTCTTGGACGCCGCGTCCAAGGTCTCCGGGATCGTGTCGAAGGTGCCGGGTAGGACGTCGAGCAGACCCAAGATCTGCTCTCCAGTGTTGACGGTCAACAGTTGCTGGCACCTCCACTGCAGTGGCATCTCGGGACGGTGCGTAAGCCGCTGCACGATCGTCGGGAACAGGTAGTGCGTCGCCTCCGCGGCGAGGTACTCCCGGAGCCAGTCGACCGGGAGCCGCTGGCTGAAGCCGTGCAGGGCGGCCTCCTGGGCCAGGGCCAGCAGATGAGCGGTGTCGACGGCTCGGACAGTGCGAGGAAGGGTCGAGGTCATGCCGAGATCATGCCAAGGTGCTTCCGCGGAGCCGCGAGGTCACGGTCGGGCCGGATGCGGTCCGCCGACGGGCAGTTCGCACCGCCCCACGCCGCTTGACCTCATCACCTGGCGACGAATCCTGCGGACCGGTCGAGCCGGAAAGGAGAGCCGCTCCGGGCTGGCTCCCAGCCCTTATCCCGTGCCTCTCGAATGCTGGCGGCAACGTGAGCTGGAAGAACCGGCTCCGTCTCGACACCCGCCCAGTTGCTGGGATGGGCCTGGCCGCTGGTGACGAGCAAGGTCGTGCCCGACTGGCTGCCGCTGGCCGCTTCGACCGCATAGGTCATCGGTGTCCAGCAGAGTCCCTGCGGATAGGAGGGCTTCCTGCGGACCCGCCAGCGGTACTCGATCCCGTCAACGGTTATGCGCCGGGAACCCTTCTTGTTCAGCGCCACCTTCACCTCCTTCGCTACCGGACTCCTACGCGGTGCGAGACGTCCGTCTCAGCCGAAATCCGGGATGCCAGGCGACACCTCGAAACCCCGGGTGCCGTTCACCCACGTCATTCAGGTGCCCGAGCGCGACGGTTCCGGCCCGCACGAGGGCGAGAGGGCACCAGCCGCCCCTACGTCTGCGCCATGTCCACGAACCGCGAGTAGTGGCCCTGGAAGGCGACCGTGATCGTCGCCGTCGGGCCGTTACGGTGCTTGGCGACGATCAGGTCCGCCTCGCCCGCCCGGGGCGACTCCTTCTCGTACGCGTCCTCGCGGTGCAACAGGATGACCATGTCGGCGTCCTGCTCGATCGAACCCGACTCACGCAGGTCGGAGACCATCGGCTTCTTGTCCGTACGCTGCTCGGGGCCACGGTTGAGCTGGGACAGCGCGATCACCGGCACCTCGAGCTCCTTGGCCAGCAGCTTGAGGTTACGGGACATGTCCGAGACCTCCTGCTGCCGGCTCTCGGGCCTTCTGGCGCCGCCCGACTGCATCAGTTGGAGGTAGTCGATGACCACGAGTTGGAGGTCGTTGCGCTGCTTGAGACGGCGGCACTTGGCGCGGATCTCCATCATCGACAGGTTGGGCGAGTCGTCGATGTACAGCGGGGCCGCGGTCACCTCGGGCATCCGGCGGGCCAGCCGGGTCCAGTCGTCGTCCGTCATGCTCCCGGACCGCATGTGGTGCAGCGCCACCCGCGCCTCCGCCGAGAGCAGTCGCATCGCGATCTCGTTGCGGCCCATCTCCAGCGAGAAGATGACGCTCGGAAGATTGCCCTTGATCGAACAGGCCCGGGCGAAGTCCAGGGCCAGCGTGCTCTTACCCATCGCGGGACGCGCCGCGATGACGATCATCTGCCCCGGGTGCAGACCGTTCGTCAACGAGTCCAGGTCCGTGAAGCCGGTCGGCACGCCGGACATCTGGCCGCTGCGGGAGCCGATCGCCTCGATCTCGTCGAGCGCGCCCTCCATGATGTCGCCGAGCGGGAGGTAGTCCTCACTGGTGCGCTGCTCGGTGACGGCGTAGATCTCGGCCTGGGCGTTGTTGACGATCTCGTCGACGTCGCCGTCCGCCGCGTATCCCATCTGCGTGATGCGCGTGCCCGCCTCCACCAGCCGGCGCAGCACCGCCCGCTCGTGGACGATCTCCGCGTAGTACTCCGCGTTGGCGGCGGTGGGCACCGACTGGACGAGGGTGTGCAGATACGAGGCGCCGCCGACCTTGGTGATCTCACCGCGCTTGGTGAGCTCGGCGGCCACCGTGATCGGGTCGGCGGGCTCGCCCTTGGCGTAGAGGTCGAGGATGGCCTGGTAGATGGTCTCGTGCGCGGGCCGGTAGAAGTCCTGCCCCTTGAGGACCTCCACCACGTCGGCGATGGCGTCCTTGGAGAGCAACATGCCGCCGAGCACGGACTGCTCCGCGTCCAGGTCCTGCGGCGGTACGCGCTCGAAGCCCGAGCCGTCCCAGCCACCGCCCTCGCGCCCCCGGTCGTGCTGGTCGTCGCGGCGGCCCTGGCCACGGCCTTCGCCCCGGCGGGGGCGCGGCGTCGTGGGCAGTCGATCACCGGGGCCAGCGTCGGGCCAGGGGTCGTCCATGGGCTCGGGCATGCTCACCCCGCCACCTCCTCCCGTCCGCGACGCGGACCCTCGCCGTGCTCTTCTTTCTTACGGCACGGCTCTGACAAACAGGACGCTCGACTCCGCTTACGGCGCGTCGAGTTCGACGCTCCTCACGCCAGAAAAAGGGTGCGCGCGCCGGACCACGGTAGGCCCGCGAAAGCCGTCCGCCAATCTGGTTATCCACAGGCCATGTGGATGATCGAAGCCATCCTGTGGAGAACCCCGGAAAAGCTGTGTACGGGGCGGGGGACGGCGCTGTGGACAAGCTGCGCTCCGCCCTTCACTCACCCTTGTGAGCTGGGCTTTTCTTATCCCAGGGCTGTGCAGAAGAAAAACTTGCCCAGTCGGCCGAAGATCGCGACAAACGGCACAGAGAGCACCACGGAGAGCGACCCCAAGTAAGGACTCCTCAACGATTGCATCTCTTACCTGTGGACGATTACATTGGGCCGCATGATCCAGGCTCCCGCGAAGGACCGGCGTGCGCGCGGCCGGCACGATCGAGAGATCATTGCGCTCGCCGTTCCCGCCTTCGGCGCCCTCATCGCGGAGCCCCTCTTCGTGATGGTCGACAGTGCCATCGTCGGTCATCTGGGTACGCCCCAACTCGCCGGGCTCGGCATCGCGGCGGCCCTGCTGCTCACCGGCGTCAACATCTTCGTCTTCCTCGCCTACGCCACCACGGCCGCCGTCGCCCGCCGGGTCGGCGCGGGCGATCTGCCCGGCGCCATCCGGCAGGGGATGGACGGCATCTGGCTCGCCCTGCTCATCGGCGCCGCCGTGGTCGCGGTGGTGCTACCCACGGCGCCCGGCCTGGTCGACCTCTTCGGCGCCTCCAGCACCGCCGCGCCCCACGCCATCACCTACCTCCGCATCAGCGCCCTCGGCATCCCCGCCATGCTCGTCGTCCTCGCCGCCACCGGCGTGCTCCGCGGCCTCCAGGACACCCGCACCCCGCTCTACGTCGCCATCGGAGGCTTCGCCGCCAACGCCGCGCTCAACGCCGCACTCGTCTACGGCGCCGGCCTCGGCATCGCCGGCTCCGCCTGGGGAACCGTCATCGCGCAGTGGGCCATGGCCGCCGCCTACCTCACCGTGGTCGTACGCGGCGCCCGTCGACACGGCGCATCGCTACGCCCGGACGCGGCCGGCATACGCGCCTGCGCCCAGGCCGGGGTGCCGCTCCTGGTGCGCACCCTCTCGCTGCGTACGGTCACCCTGATCGCCACCGGCGTCGCGGCCAACCTCGGCGACACCGAGGTAGCGGCACACCAGATCATCCTCACCCTGTGGAGCCTGCTGGCCTTCGCGCTGGACGCCATCGCCATAGCGGGCCAGGCGATTATCGGCCGCTACCTCGGAGCCGGCGACAAGGAGGGGGCCCGCGCCGCCTGCCGCCGCATGGTCGAGTGGGGGATAGCCTCCGGCGTGGTGCTCGGCGTGCTCGTCATCCTCGCCCGTCCGCTGTTCATCCCGCTGTTCACGTCCGACCAGGTCGTACAGGACGCGCTGCTCCCCGCGCTGCTGGTCGTCGCCGTCTCCCAGCCCATCTCCGGTGTGGTGTACATCCTCGATGGCGTACTGATGGGCGCGGGCGACGGGCCCTACCTCGCCGTGGCGATGATCATCACCCTGGCCGTCTTCGCCCCGGTCGCCCTCCTCGTCCCCACCCTCGGAGGCGGACTCACCGCCCTGTGGTGGACGATGGTGCTCATGATGACCATGCGGATGCTGACCCTGTGGGTACGCACCCGCTCGGGCCGCTGGCTGGTCACGGGCGCGACCCGCTAGCCCCGCGCCACCGCCCGGCTCCGGCTCCCGGCTCCGGCTTCCGGCTTCCGGCCCACCGAGCCGCCGGGGCCACCGCCGTTTCACGTGAAACAGCCCGCACCGACCACGTTTCACGTGAAACCGTCGCGCCCAACGACCGCCGGCACCACGTACCGCCACACCGCTCCCCGCCGGACGAGGACCCACACGTTTCACGTGAAACAGCGGCGACGAGCGAACACGGAAGCCTCCATAGCGCGTCAGCCTCCATAGCGCGTCGCCCACGCCCACGCAGACAACGCGAAGGGGCCGCACCCCCACGGGTGCGGCCCCTTCCACCGTCGTGCTGTGCGAACACAGCTCATCGGCGTGCGTACGGTCAGGCCGCGACGACCTCGACGCCGACCTTGGCCGAGACCTCGGGGTGCAGGCGCACGGACACCTGGTGCGCGCCCAGGGTCTTGACCGGCGTACCGAGCTCGATGCGGCGCTTGTCCACGTCCGGGCCACCGGCGGACTTGATCGCCGAGGCGATGTCAGCCGGGGTCACCGAGCCGAAGAGGCGGCCGGCCTCGCCGGCACGGGTCGCGAGCTGGACCCGCAGGCCCTCGAGCTTGGCCTTGATCTCGTTGGCCTGCTCGATCGTGGCGATCTCACGGATGCGACGACCGCGACGGATCTGCTCGACGTCCTTCTCGCCACCCTTGGTCCAGCGGATCGCGAGACCGCGCGGGACCAGGTAGTTGCGAGCGTAGCCGTCCTTGACGTCGACGACGTCGCCCGCGGTGCCGAGGCCGGTGACCTCGTGGGTGAGGATGATCTTCATCTGTCAGTCACCCTTCCCTTTATCGCGCGGACGAGGTGTAGGGCAGCAGCGCCATCTCACGGCTGTTCTTCACAGCCGTGGCGACGTCACGCTGGTGCTGCGTGCAGTTGCCGGTCACGCGGCGGGCACGGATCTTGCCACGGTCGGAAATGAACTTCCGCAGCATGTTCGTGTCCTTGTAGTCCACGTACGCGGTCTTGTCCTTGCAGAACGCGCAGACCTTCTTCTTCGGCTTGCGCGGAGGCGGCTTCGCCATGGTGTTTCTCCTGTGTGATCAAGAAGGGTGTGATCGCCCCTCAGAGCTCGCGCTCTAGAAGGGCGGCTCGTCCGAGTAGCCGCCGCCCTGCTGGCCGCCGCCGGAGCCGCCGCCCCAGCCGCCGCCACCTTGCTGGCCGCCGCCGGCCGGCGCGCTGGTCGCCCAGGGGTCGTCGGCGGGAGCGCCGCCGCCCTGCTGGCCGCCGGAGCCGCCGCCCCAGCCGCCGCCACCCTGGCCGCCGCCCTGGCCACCGCCAAAGCCGCCGCCACCGCCCTGACCGCCGCGACCGGAGGTCTTGGTGACCTTGGCCGTGGCGTTCCGCAGGCTGGCGCCGACCTCGTCGACGTCCAGCTCGTAGACCGTGCGCTTGACGCCCTCGCGGTCCTCGTAGGACCGCTGCTTCAGCCGGCCCTGCACGATGACGCGCATGCCGCGCTGGAGCGACTCGGCGACGTTCTCCGCTGCCTGGCGCCAGACCGAGCAGGTCAGGAAGAGGCTTTCGCCGTCCTTCCACTCGTTGGTCTGACGATCGAAGGTGCGGGGAGTGGACGCGACACGGAACTTCGCGACCGCCGCGCCGGACGGGGTGAAGCGCAGCTCGGGGTCGTCGACAAGATTGCCGACGACCGTGATGACGGTCTCGCCTGCCATTGGATGAACCTCTCGGCGGGTGTGCTGCTGGCTGCTGTGCTACTCAGGACGCGTCCCGAGCACCGCTGAACCGCTTACGCGGTCAGTGGGTCTCGGGGCGCAGGACCTTGGTCCGGAGGACCGACTCGTTCAGGTTCATCTGGCGGTCGAGCTCCTTCACGACCGCAGGCTCGGCCTGCAGGTCGATGACCGAGTAGATGCCCTCGGGCTTCTTCTTGATCTCGTACGAGAGACGCCGACGGCCCCAGGTGTCGACCTTTTCCACCTTGCCGTTGCCCTCACGGACGACGGAGAGGAAGTTCTCGATCAGGGGAGAGACTGCGCGCTCCTCCAGATCGGGGTCGAGGATGACCATCACCTCGTAGTGACGCATGTGGAACCCACCTCCTTTGGACTCAGCGGCCACGGTCGTTCCGTGGCAGGAGGGTCGTGATGCGTAGCGCCTGGTGCGGACCGGGTACCCCTGGGGGCTCTGGGCAGACACCGGCGCAGACCGTACACACTACCCGGGACGGTGCTTCCGGTTGAAATCCCGCCGCGTCTGCCCGCAACCTTGAGGCATCGAGTGTGAGCGGCGTTACTCCTCGCCGCCCCGCGTCCCTCGCAGGACCCGGAGGTTCCCATGGCCCAGGCAGCGCGTTCCCAGCACGGTCTTCTCTCCTTCCTCGACACCGACGGCAAGCCGCATCCGGTGGAGAACACCTTCGCCGCGGCGACCATCGTGCTCGGCGTGGTGGCTTTCGTCACAGCGATGTTCCACGACCTGCACCTGATCAGCTCCTGGACGGGGCTGGTCGGCATCGTGACCGGTGCCTGGGGGCAGTTCATCTCGGCGACCACGGCCGAGCGGTTCGTCTTGATCATCGGTTTGGGCGCCGCCGCCATGGGCTTCTTCCTCGGCATGGCGCACGGCGGCCTCTTCGGCGGTGTGCTGGGCTGACGCCCGCCGCGCGCCACGTGCCCCGAACGGCCCCCCGGCCCGCACCGCGCCGTCGCCGTCCCCGGCGCTCCCCGCCCCGTCGTACCGCCCGCCCCCGACCCGTTCCGCGCGGGCCGGGGGCGGGCGGCGCCCTGCCCGCGCTCCCCGCCGCCACGGGAAACCGCACCACGCTCTTCGCCGTAGGCCCGGCCGGTGACGTGCCCTCCCACAGTAGGCTTCGCCGCGAGAGCCGGAGCCCCGACACTGGGGACACACCTGCCGAGGAGCGCCCCGCAATGAGCCTGACCCTGAGGACCATCAGCCGCGAGCAACATCTGGCGTACATCCAGAGTCTGCCGGCGGCGAGCCACATGCAGGTTCCGGCGTGGGCGGACGTCAAGACCGAGTGGCGCTCGGAGAGCCTGGGCTGGTTCGACAGCACGGGCCAGGTCGTCGGCGCCGGCCTGGTGCTCTACCGGCAGCTCCCCAAGATCAAGCGGTACCTGGCCTACCTACCCGAGGGCCCGGTGCTGAACTGGTACGCGCCGAACCTGGAGGACTGGCTGCGGCCGATGCTCGCGCACCTCAAACGGCAGGGCGCGTTCTCGGTGAAGATGGGTCCGCCCGTGATCATCCGGCGCTGGGACGCCGCCGCGATCAAGGCCGGCATCCAGAACCCGGACGTCAAGCGGTTGCGCGACGTGGAGGCCACGCACATCGAGCCGCGCGCCTTCGAGGTCGCCGAGCGGCTGCGGAAGATGGGCTGGCAGCAGGGCGAGGACGGCGGCGCCGGCTTCGGTGACGTCCAGCCGCGCTACGTCTTCCAGGTGCCGCTGGAGAACCGCTCGCTGGAATCCGTCCACAAGGGCTTCAACCAGTTGTGGCGACGCAACATCAAGAAGGCCGAGAAGGCGGGCGTCGAGGTCGTCCAGGGCGGCTACGAGCACCTGGGCGAATGGCAGCGGCTGTACGAGATCACCGCCGAGCGCGACCACTTCCGCCCGCGTCCGCTCAGCTACTTCCAGCGCATGTGGACGGCGCTCAACAGCGAAGACCCCAACCGGATGCGGCTCTACTTCGCCATGCACGAGGGCGAGGCGGTGGCCGCCGCCACGATGCTGATCGTGGGCGGGCACGTCTGGTACTCCTACGGCGCCTCCGCCAACCACAAGCGCGAGGTGCGCCCGTCGAACGCGATGCAGTGGCGCATGCTGCGCGACGCGTACGCGCTCGGCGCCAGCGTCTACGACCTGCGCGGCATCAGCGACTCGCTCGACGAGACCGACCACCTCTTCGGCCTGATCCAGTTCAAGGTCGGCACCGGGGGGCAGGCGGCCGAGTACCTGGGCGAGTGGGACTTCCCGCTGAACAAGCTGCTCCACAAGGCGCTCGACATGTATATGTCGCGCCGCTAGGGCCCGCGGCGGGACCTCGTACGAACGAGCGCCCACCGCCCGCTCGCCCGACCACGCCGGGAGCGACCGGCACCCGCACCGACCACGATGAACCCCCGAGCCGACTGACGAGAAAGGTCTCCCACCAGCCATGGCGCTCACCCTGTACGTCGACACCGCGCGGTGGCGGGCCCACCAGCAGAGCGTCCTCCAGCAGTTCCCTGGCATGGTCCCGGTCTGCAAGGGCAACGGCTACGGCTTCGGCCACGAGCGGCTGGCCGAGGAGACCACCCGTATCGGCTCCGACATCCTGGCGGTCGGCACCACCTACGAGGCCGCGCGCATGAAGGACACCTTCAGCGGCGACCTGCTCGTGCTCACGCCCTTCCGCCGCGGCGAGGAGCCGGTGCCGCTGCCCGACCGGGTCATCCGCTCGGTCTCCTCGGTCGACGGCGTGTACGGCCTGGTCAACGCCCGCGTCATGATCGAGGTCATGAGCAGCATGAAGCGGCACGGGGTGACCGAGGAGGACCTGCCGAAGCTGCACGCGGCGATCGAGAACGTGCGGCTCGAGGGCTTCGCCATACACCTCCCGCTGGACCGCACCGACGGCTCCGACGCGGTGGAGGAGGTCATCGGCTGGATGGACCGGCTGCGCGCGGCGCGGCTGCCGCTGCACACCATGTTCGTCAGTCACCTCAAGGCCGAGGAACTGGCCCGGCTCCAGCAGCAGTTCCCGCAGACCCGCTTCCGCGCCCGGATCGGCACCCGGCTGTGGTTGGGGGACCACGACGCGACCGAGTACCGCGGCTCGGTGCTCGACGTCACCCGGGTCTCCAAGGGCGACCGCTTCGGCTACCGGCAGCAGAAGACCGCGGGGGACGGCTACCTCGTCGTCGTCGCCGGCGGCACCTCGCACGGCGTGGGCCTGGAGGCCCCCAAGGCTCTGCACGGCATGATGCCGCGCGCCAAGGGCGTGGCCCGGGCGGGACTCGCGACCGTGAACCGCAACCTGTCGCCGTTCACCTGGGCCGGAAAGCAGCGCTGGTTCGCCGAGCCGCCGCACATGCAGGTCTCCATCCTCTTCGTCCCGGGCGACGTACCGGCCCCCCAGGTCGGCGACGAACTGGTGGCCAGCCTGCGCCACACCACCACCCAGTACGACCGGATACTGGACCGCTGACCCGGCGCCGGAACCTCGGGGCTCCCGCCCCCAGCGCCTCCGACGGGCCCCGCGCTCACGTGCGGGGCCCGCGGCGTCTCCGGCGCCCCACCGCCCCGGGCGGGCGGGCACGCCGGGCCCGTGCGCTACTCCAGGTACGTGCCGCCGTGCGAGCCACGGCCGGCCCGGCCCCCGTGCGGGTACGCGTCGTCCAGGTCGAGCTTGCCCGCCGGCCGGCGCAGCGTGAACGCGTCCGGAGCCCCGTCGAACACGCCCCCCGACGGATCGTCGGAGCCGTCCCGGCGCACGGGGTCGTACTCGGGCAGCAGCACGTCCCGGACGACCACCGCGCACAGGTAGAGCGTGCCGAGCAGGTGCAGCACGATGGCCAGTTGGTAGCCCTCGGTGGGCAGCCCGTGGTGCTTGTCGCCGCTGTTGGTGTACGCCAGGTACATCCACACGCCGAGGAAGTACAGCAGTTCGCCGGCCTGCCAGATGAGGAAGTCGCGCCAGCGGGGCCGGGCCAGCACCGCCAGCGGGACCAGCCACAGAACGTACTGCGGCGAGTAGACCTTGTTGGTCACGACGAAGGCGGCGACCACCAGGAAGGCGAGCTGCGCCAGGCGCGGGCGGCGGGGGGCGAACAGCGCGAGGGCCCCGATGCCGATGCAGGCCAGCAGCATCAGGAGGGTGGCGTAGGTGTTGACATCGTCCATCGGGTTGCCGGAGCGCTGGGAGATGATCAGCCAGACGGAGCCGAAGTCGACGGGCCGCTCCTGGCTGAAGGTGTAGAACTTCGTCCAGCCCTCCCTGATCGTCAGGTCGCCCTGCTGGTCCTGGGTGAGCATGACGGGCAGGTTGACCACGAGCCAGGCCGCCGCGGCGCCCGCGATGGCCGACCACCAGGCGCGCCAGCGCCGCGCGCGCAGGCACAGCAGCAGCAGCGGGCCGAGCAGCAGCACGGGGTAGAGCTTGGCGGCGGTGGCGAGCCCGAGGAGCACGCCGGCGGCCAGCGGGCGACTGCGGGACCACATGAGCAGGGCACCGGAGGTGAGCGCGACCGCGAACAGGTCCCAGTTGACGGTGGCGGTCAGCGCGAAGGCCGGGGCCAGCGCCACCAGCAGCCCGTCCCAGGGCCGCCGCCGGTGGGTGCGGGAGACGCAGACGGCGATGGCCACGGCGCACACCATCAGCATCCCGGAGTTCACCAGCCAGTAGATCTGGGCCCGGTGCTGGTCGCTGCCGTCGTGCGGCGTGAGCCAGGAGGCGACCTCCATGAACAGCCCGGTCAGAACGGGGTATTCGAGGTACTCCATGCCGCCGGCGACGTCCTGCGGGATGCGGTCGAAGTACGGGACGAGGTCGATGGAGAAGCCACGGCCGGCGTACAGGTGGGGGATGTCCGAGTAGCAGGCGCGCGTGTACTGGGTGGTGGTGCCGAAGAACCAGCCGCCGTCGTAGCAGGGCACCTTCTGCGCCATGCCGAGGGCGAACATGCCGATCGCGACGAGCGCGATGATCCGCACCGGCGTCCACCAGCTCACGCCGGACAGCGCCCGGCGCCCGACGGGCCCGCCGATCAGCTCACTGCCGGCGGCCGCCACCTCGTCCTCGGCGGTGGGCCGTACGGGGTTCCGGGCGGCGGTGGCACGCGGGTGGGGGCCGTGGACGCTCGTCATGCGCACATCCTGCCGTACGAGGGCCACGGGGGCGGTGTGGCCCGTCGCCGGGGCCCGCGACACGGGCACCTACTCGGCACGCGACGGACACACGGCCACCGCAACCGCCCGCCGCACACGACCAGCACCCGGCCACCGCCCCCCGGGGGGCGCGGGATCGGCCCGCCGGCACCGGCAACGCCACAGGGCGGGCCCGCGAACGGGCCCGCCCTGTGGGTCTTCCCTCACCTCGTGTTCCGCGACCCCCGGCCGTGGCCGGGGGCCGGCGGGCGAGAACGGCTAGAGCCAGCCGTGCTCGTTGTCGTCCTCCGTGGGCGTCGTGCTGGGTGAACCACCACCCGGCCCGCCCGGACCGCCCGGGCCACCGGGGTCACCACCGCCCGGCCCGCCCGGATCGCCACCACCCGGTCCGCCGTCGTCACCGCAGGTCGGGTCGAGGGGACCGCAGGTGTCGGTCGGCGTCGTCGGCGGCGTCGTCGGCGGCGTCGTGGTGGGCGTCTCGGTCGGGGTCGTCGGCGGCGTCGTGGTGGGCGTCTCCGTCGGCTCCTCGGTCGGCGGCGCCGTCGTCGGCGGCGGCGCCTGCGTGGGCGGCGGGCTGGCGCCGTCCCCGTAGATCTTGTCGCCGATCGGGGAGGGCTTGGGGAAGGTCAGCTTCTTCTCGTTCTTGAGCGCTTCCTTCATGTATCCGGCCCAGATCTTGGCCGGGTACGAGGCACCGTGGATGCTCTCGGAACCGGTGTCGGAGCCCACGCCGTACATCGGCAGGAACTTCTGGTTCTTGGCCTGGTCGTCGACCCTCCACATGCCGATCGCGGTGGAGAGCTGCGGGGTGTACCCGGCGAACCAGGCCGACTTGTTGTCGTCGGTGGTACCGGTCTTGCCCGCGGCCTCGCGCCCGATCTGCGCGGAGGTGCCGGTGCCGTCCTCGACCACGGTCTTGAGCACGTCGGTGACGTTGTCCGCCACGTTCGGCTCAAACGCCTGCTCGATCTTCTCCTCGTGCACGTACTCCTCGGCCCCGTCCCGCTCGACCTTGGTCACGGAGTACGGGTCGGCCTGCTTGCCGCTGGCCGCGAACGTGGCGTACGAGCCGGCGAGCCGGATCGCGCTCGGCGACGACGTGCCGAGCGAGAACGTCGGTGTGATGGAGGCGAGTTGGTTCTTGCTGAGCCCGGCGGCGAGCGCCGCGTCGCGCACCTTGTCGGTGCCGACGTCCATGCCGAGCTGGATGAACGGCGTGTTCACCGAGTACTGCATGGCGGTGCGCAGGTCGATCTTGCCTCTGCTCTCGTCACCGTCGTTGCGCTGGTGCCACTCCTTGCCGTCCTTGTCCAGCCACACATCGCCCTTGTAGTCCCGCAACTTCACCTTGTTGTCGCCGTTGTAGATGCTCTTGGGCGAGACCAGGGTGCGTTGCTCTCTGGACTGTTCGGGGGGCAGGTTGGGATCGCGCTTGCCGTCCGTCATGGCCGCCGCCAGCACGAACGGCTTGAACGTGGAGCCGACCTGGACACCGGTGTCGTCCGCGTTGTTGGTGTAGTGCTCCAGCGCGTTCTTGCCGCCGTAGATGGCGACGATCTTGCCGGTCCCCGGCTCCACGGACGCCCCGCCGAACTGGACGTGTTTGTCCTGGGGGCGCTTGTCGGGCCTGATGTTCTCCTTGGAGACCTTGTTGACCGTCTTCTCCAGCGCCTTCATCTTCTCGCGGTCGAAGGTGGTGTGGATCTGGTAGCCACCGCGGTCCAACTCGGCCTTCGAGATGTCGGAGTTGGCGATGATGTAGTTGTCGGCGAGGTCGGTCAGGTAGCCGATCTGACCGGCCTTGTTCGTCGCCAACTTGGGCTTCTGCGGCTCGGGGAACTTGGTGATCTTCTCCCGCTCCGCGCTGTCGAGCCGGCCCACCTTGACCTCACGGTCCAGCGTCCACGCCCAACGCTCCTCGGCCCGCTTGCGGTTCTTCTCCTTGGTCGCCGCCAGGCCCTGGCCGCCGGCCGGGTCGTAGAGGTTCGGACCGTTGAGCGTCGCCGCGAGGAACGCGCTCTCGCTCGTGGTCAGGTCCTCGCAGTCCTTGTCGTAGAACGCGCGGGCCGCCGCCTGGATGCCGTAGGCACCGCGCCCGTAGTAGGCGGTGTTCAGGTAGCCCTCGAGGATGTCGTCCTTGTCCTTGGTGGCGCCCACCTTGATGGAGATGAACAGCTCGGTGACCTTGCGCTTGAGCGTCTGCTCCTGGCCCAGGTAGGTGTTCTTCACGAACTGCTGGGTGATGGTCGAACCACTCTGCGTCTGGCCGCCCTTGGCCATGTTGACCACCGCGCGCGCCACACCCATCGGGTCGACGCCGGCGTCGTCGTAGAACGAGGCGTTCTCGGCCGCGATCACCGCGTTCCGCATCGACTTCGGGATCTTGGACAGCGGCACGATCTGCCGGTTCAGGTCGCCTCCACCGGAGACGACCATCTGCTTGCCGTCCGCCCAGTAGTAGACGTTCTTCTGCGTCTTGGACGCGGCCTGCGCCGTGGGGACCTCCACCAGCATCAGCGCGATGCCCACCGCGCCGACCAGCAGCGCGAAGAAGACCAGGCAGGTGCCGGTGACCAGCTTCCAGGAGGGCATCCAGCGCTTGAAGCCGCGCTTGCCCGCCCGCGGGTAGTCGATGAACCGCTTCTTGGTACGGCCCGCCGCGCCCGCCCCACGACCACGTCCGCGCCCGCCTCCGGCACCGGCCGCGCCCGCGGCCCGGCGTCCTCCTCCAGGCCCACCGGCGCCCCCGCTGCCGGGCGCGCCGGGCCCACCGGCGCCGGCCGCCCCGTGGGCCGCGCTCGCCCCGGCCCCGGCCCCGGCGCCGGCGCCGGCTCCAGCGGCTCCGGCTCTCCGGCGACCCCCGCCCCCGCGGGCCGCACGGCGGGACTCGGCCCGACCGCCGCGGGGCAGCCCCGCGTCGGGTGACTCATACGCATCGGAGCCCGGCCCCGTACTGCTCGGTGGTGGCGCTGCGCGGCGGCCTGGCGGCTGCTGCGCCGCGCGCCGGGCCGCTGCTCGTCCGCCGCCCTGGGGCTGCGGCGGCTTGCGACGGTGCTCGCTCATGGAACGACTACTCCTCGGGCAGGCGCGATCGCCTGGAAGCGGCAAGTGGCTTGCGGTCCCCCCAACGTGCGCGCCAGCGCCGAAGGGCGGCCGGACGCACGGCATCCAGGACGAAGACGCCTCGCGGCGCCCCACGGTTCCCGGTGGTCTGCATGGCGAACAGAGTACGCACGGTCAAAACCTGCCCACTCATCATCTTCATTCCAAATCAGGCACGTTGGGTCGCACGAAACGGTGATGTGACCTCGTTCACCGTGCCCGCTCTTGTCCCGGGGGGTGTGCCGTTCTATCGTCTGGATGTATCGAGTCGATACATCAGCTCGGCATAAGTACACGCAACGCGCCATCGGCAGGCCATCGGCAGTAGGGGAAGGGCGGGGGATGAGCAGGCGTTCCGGCGTTCTGGAGTTCGCCGTCCTCGGTCTGCTGCGCGAGTCCCCCATGCACGGGTACGAGCTGCGAAAGCGGCTGAACACCTCGCTCGGGGTGTTCCGCGCCTTCAGCTACGGGAGCCTCTATCCCTGCCTGAAGACGCTGGTCACCAACGGCTGGTTGATCGAGGAGTCGACCGGGACCGCCGAGGAGGCCACCGGGCCCGCCGGCCGCGTGGTGCCCTCCGGTGCGGCGCTCGGCGGACGGCGAGCGAAGATCGTCTACCGGCTGACGCCCGAGGGCAAGGAGCGCTTCGAGGAGCTGCTCTCCCACACCGGGCCGGACGCCTGGGAGGACGAGCACTTCGGAGTCCGCTTCGCCTTCTTCGGTCAGACCTCGCGGGATGTGCGGATGCGCGTCCTTGAGGGGCGGCGCAGCCGCCTGGAGGAGCGCCTGGAGAAGATGCGGGCCTCCCTCGCGCGCACCCGCGAACGGCTCGACGACTACACGCTGGAGCTCCAGCGGCATGGCATGGAGTCAGTGGAACGCGAAGTCCGCTGGCTCAACGAGCTGATTGAGAGCGAGCGGGCGGGGCGCGAGCAGCGCCGGCCCGCCGAACAGGACACATCGCACGACACGGGCGGCCTGCCCCGGCATCGGGGTAGTACCCGGCCGGACCCGTCCGACGATACCGCCAAGTGAGGCCCCGCACTCCGCAGGGCCTCGTCGAAGAACACACACAGGGAGCAACCGGAATGGGTTCGGTTCGCGTAGCCATCGTTGGCGTGGGCAACTGCGCCGCCTCGCTGGTCCAGGGCGTCGAGTACTACAAGGACGCCGACCCGGACAGCCGCGTCCCGGGTCTGATGCACGTGCAGTTCGGTGACTACCACGTGCGGGACATCGAGTTCGTGGCTGCCTTCGACGTGGACGCCAAGAAGGTCGGTCTCGACCTCGCGGACGCGATCGGCGCCAGCGAGAACAACACCATCAAGATCTGCGACGTCCCGCAGAGCGGCGTGACCGTCCAGCGCGGCCACACCTACGACGGTCTCGGCAAGTACTACCGCGAGACCATCGACGAGTCGCCCGAGGCGCCCGTCGACGTCGTCCAGATCCTCAAGGACCGCCAGGTCGACGTCCTCGTCTGCTACCTGCCGGTGGGTTCCGAGGACGCGGCGAAGTACTACGCCCAGTGCGCCATCGACGCCAAGGTCGGCTTCGTCAACGCGCTGCCGGTCTTCATCGCGGGCACCAAGGAGTGGGCCGACAAGTTCACCGAGGCCGGCGTGCCGATCGTCGGCGACGACATCAAGTCGCAGGTCGGCGCGACCATCACGCACCGCGTGATGGCCAAGCTGTTCGAGGACCGCGGCGTCATCCTGGACCGCACGATGCAGCTCAACGTCGGCGGCAACATGGACTTCAAGAACATGCTGGAGCGCGAGCGCCTGGAGTCCAAGAAGATCTCCAAGACGCAGGCCGTCACCTCGCAGATCCCCGACCGCGACATGGGCGCCAAGAACGTCCACATCGGCCCGTCGGACTACGTGGCCTGGCTGGACGACCGCAAGTGGGCCTACGTCCGCCTGGAGGGTCGCGCGTTCGGTGACGTCCCGCTGAACCTGGAGTACAAGCTGGAGGTCTGGGACTCCCCCAACTCCGCCGGCGTGATCATCGACGCGCTGCGTGCCGCGAAGATCGCCAAGGACCGGGGCATCGGCGGCCCGATCCTGTCGGCCTCCTCGTACTTCATGAAGTCCCCCCCGGTGCAGTACTTCGATGACCAGGCCCGGGAGAACGTCGAGAAGTTCATCAAGGGCGAGGTCGAGCGCTAAGCGCTCCACCACGACACCCTCAGCGCGTGGCCCCCGGGGACGAATTCCCCGGGGGCCCGCGCGCTGTGTGAAGCTGTGCGCCATGCCCGTTGTGCGAGGTCTGCGCGTGCTCCTGCGGATCGGCGACTTCCGCCGTCTGCTCACGGTCCGGCTGCTCTCCCAGGCGGCCGACGGCGTCTACCAGGTGGCGCTCGCCTCCTACGTCGTCTTCTCCCCCGAGAAGCAGACCTCGGCCGCCGCCATCGCCTCCGCCATGGCCGTGCTCCTGCTGCCGTACTCGCTCCTCGGCCCGTTCGCCGGCGTGCTCCTCGACCGCTGGCGCCGCCGCCAGGTCCTGCTGTACGGGAACCTGGCCCGGGTCGTGCTGGCCGCGGGGACGGCCGCGCTCATCGTGGCCGAGGTCCCCGACGGGCTCTTCTACGCCTCCGCCCTCACCGTCACGGCCGTCAACCGCTTCGTGCTGGCCGGGCTCTCGGCGGCGCTGCCGCGCGTGGTCGCCACCGACGAGCAGCTCGTCCTCGGCAACTCGCTCTCCCCGACGGCCGGCACGCTCGCCGCCACGGCGGCCGGCGGCCTGGCCCTGGTCGTGCGCCTGGCCGTGCCCGACGGGGCCGCGTCCGACGCGCTCGTCATCCTGCTCGGCTCGGCGCTCTACCTGTGCGCGGCCCTCGCGGCCCTACGCATGCCGCGCGACCTCCTCGGCCCCGACCCGTACCAGCTCCAGCCCAGGCCCACCACGGCCCTGTTGAGCACCGCCCGCGGGCTCCTCGCCGGCCTGCGCCACCTCACGCGCCGCCCCGCGGCGGCCCGGGCCCTGTACGCGATGACGCTCATGCGGTTCTGCTACGGCGCCCTCACGGTGATGGTCCTCATGCTGTGCCGCCACGCCTGGGGCGACGGCGACTCCGAGGGCCTGGCGCTGCTCGGCCTGGCCGTAGGGATCTCCGGGGTGGGCTTCTTCGTGGCCGCCGTGTGTACGCCCTGGGCCGTGGCCCGCTTCGGTCCGCTGGGCTGGGTGGCGGCGTGCGGGGCGACGGCGGCGGTGCTGGAGCCGGTGCTGGGCCTGCCCTTCGCGCCGGCTCCGATGATGGTCGCCGCGTTCGTCCTCGGGCTCACCACCCAGGGCGCGAAGATCGCCACGGACACCGTCGTGCAGGCCTCCGTCGAGGACGCCTACCGGGGCCGGGTCTTCTCGCTGTACGACGTGCTCTTCAACGTGGCCTTCGTGGGCGCCGCCGGGGTGGCCGCCCTCATACTGCCGCCCGACGGGGCGTCGGTGTCCCTCGTGCTTATCGTGGCCGCGCTGTACCTGGTCGCCGTGGTCCTGGTCGTGTTTCACGTGAAACACGACCGACCACGCCCCGACGTTTCACGTGAAACCGAGCACCGTTTCACGTGAAACACCCGCCCGGCGACACGAGTGCGGGCCCCGGCGCCAGCGCGCGAGGACCCGCACTCCGTCTCTTCGTCTGCCCGTTACGCCGGGGCCTGGGCGGCCCACCACTCCTTGAGCGCCTCGATCGCGGCCTCGCGCCCCAGCGGGCCCCTCTCCATCCGCAGCTCCAGCAGGTGCTTGTACGCCTTGCCCACCTGCGGCCCCGGGGACAGCTCCAGGATCTGCATGATGTCGTTGCCGTCCAGGTCGGGCCGGATGGAGTCAAGCTCCTCTTCCTTCCGCAGCCGCTCGATCCGCCGCTCCAGACCGTCGTACGCCTGGGAGAGCGTGGCGGCCTTGCGCTTGTTGCGGGTGGTGCAGTCGGAGCGGGTCAGCTTGTGCAGCCGGTCGAGCAGCGGGCCCGCGTCGCGCACGTACCGGCGCACCGCCGAGTCCGTCCACTCGCCCGTCCCGTAACCGTGGAAGCGCAGGTGCAGCTCGACCAGCCGGGAGACGTCCTTGATCATCTCGTTGGAGTACTTGAGCTTGGCCATCCGGGACTTGGTCATCTTGGCGCCGACCACCTCGTGGTGGTGGAAGGAGACGCGGCCGTCGGACTCGAAACGACGCGTCTTCGGCTTCCCGATGTCGTGCAGCAGCGCGGCGAGCCGCAGCACCAGGTCGGGCCCGTCCTCCTCCAGGGCCATCGCCTGCTCCAGCACGATGAGCGTGTGCTCGTACACGTCCTTGTGCCGGTGGTGCTCGTCCCGCTCCAGGCGCAGCGCGGGAAGCTCGGGCAGCACGCGCTCGGCGAGCCCGGAGTCCACGAGCAGCTTGAGCCCCTTGCGGGGGTGGGGGGCCAGGATGAGCTTGTTCAGCTCGTCGCGGACCCGCTCGGCCGAGACGATGTCGATGCGGTCGGCCATGGCCGTCATGGCCGCGACGACCTCGGGGGCTACCTGGAAGTCGAGCTGGGCCGCGAAGCGCGCGGCGCGCAGCATCCGCAGCGGATCGTCGGAGAAGGACTCCTGCGGCGTCCCGGGGGTGCGCAGCACCCGGGCGGCGAGGTCCTCCAGACCGTGGTGCGGGTCGATGAACTCCTTCTGCGGGAGCGCGACGGCCATCGCGTTGACGGTGAAATCTCGCCGGACGAGATCTTCCTCAATGGAGTCCCCGTAGGAAACGTCAGGCTTCCGCGAGGTCCGGTCGTACGCTTCCGACCGGTATGTGGTGACCTCGATCTGAAAGCTCTGGTTCGCCCCGTCCTGACCCGGTCCCTGCTTCTGGCAGCCGACCGTACCGAAGGCGATCCCGACCTCCCAGACCGCGTCCGCCCAGGGCCGGACGATCTTCAGCACCTCTTCGGGCCTGGCGTCCGTCGTGAAGTCCAGGTCGTTGCCGAGGCGGCCGAGCAACGCGTCCCGTACCGAGCCGCCGACCAGGGCGAGAGAGTGCCCGGCCTGCTGGAAGCGGGTGGCGAGATCATCGGCTACGGGGGAGACCCGCAACAGCTCGCTCACCGCGCGGCGCTGCACCTGGCTCAGCTCGTAGGTCGGCTGCGAGGTCTGGGTGTCATGGTTGGCGTTCGGCACAACAGAAAAGGGTACGTTGCCCGGGGGCCACCGGCCTCCTCGATATGCGCGGGCCCGCCGGCCCCGCGCCGCCCCGCCCTGTGACGATCATGTGGAGCACTCCCCAGCACTTCGCCACACCGGATCTCGTTACCATGCGTGGACGCACAACCGACGACCACTGACGACGACGAGGGACGGGCGAGCGCGTGGCCGAGGCGGCAGAGCTCCAGGGGACGACTTCTGCTCCCGCCCGACGATGGCTGCGGCGCGCCGGGGCGCTACTGGCTGCCGTCCCCCTGCTCGCGGGGCTGATCCAGGTCACGGGGCCGAGCGAGGCCGCCGCCGCCCCCAAGCCCACCGGCTCGCGCTCGGTGGACGTGGCGATCGACTCGCTGACCCCCGCGACCCCCACCGCCGACGACACCCTGACCATCAAGGGCACGGTCACCAACAAGAGCGCCACGGCCATCGACAGCGCGCACGTCGGGTTGCGGCTCGGCCAGGTGATGAGGGGCCGCAGCGCCATCGACACGGCCGCCACGCGGACCGGCTACTTCCCGGACTCCGACGGTGTGGAGATCGACAGCAAGTACGCGGAGAAGGTCGGCAAGCTGCCCGTCGGCGGCAGCCAGGACTTCAGCCTCGCCATCCCCCTCAAGGACCTCTCGCTGAGCCAGGACGGCGTCTACCAGATCGCCGTGTCGCTCGTCGGCGAGACGGCCGACCAGCCCTCCTACCTACGGGTCCTCGGCATCCAGCGGACGTTCCTGCCCTGGCAGACCACGCCGCCCGGCAAGAAGACCAAGCTCAGCTTCCTCTGGCCGATCATCTCCACCCCACGGGTCACCGCGCGCACCGCCACCGACGAGCAGCAGACGCCCATCTTCCGCGACGACGACCTGGTCAAGGAGCTGGCGCCGGGCGGGCGGCTCCAGCAGCTCGTCGCCCTCGGCAAAGACCTGCCCGTCACCTGGGTGCTCGACCCCGACCTGCTCGCCACGGTGGACGCGATGACGCGCAAGTACGACGTGCGGGACGGGGACGAGACCACGCCCGGCCGTGGCCAGGCCGTCGCCCGGCAGTGGATGGCCGCCCTGGACAAGGCGGTCGAGGGGCACAAGGTGGTGGCCCTGCCGTTCGCCGACCCCGACCTCGCGTCGCTGGCCCACCGCGGCAAGGTCGTCTCCGGCACGCTGAGCCACCTCCAGTCGGCCACCGTGCTCGCCAAGACCACCGTGGAGTCCACTCTCCAGGTGACGCCCCGGACCGACTTCGCCTGGCCCGTGGACGGCGCCATCGACTCCTCGATCGTCGACGTCGCCACCTCGGCCGGCGCCCACCACGTCATCACCCGCGGCGACAGCCTCCAAGAGAGCGACAGCCTCACCTACACGCCCACCGCCGCCCGCCCCATCGGCGGCGGCACCACCGCGATCTCCGCCGACGCCCGCCTCTCGACCGTCTTCGACGGCGACATGTCGCGCGCCGAGAACTCCACCCTGGCCATCCAGGAGTTCCTCGCCCAGACCCTGATGATCACGCAGCAGACGCCGGAGCGGCAGCGCAGCATCGTCGTCGCCCCGCCGCGCATGCCCACCGCGAACCAGGCCCAGGCCATGGCCACCGCGCTCGGCGGCCTTGAGCCACGGCGCTGGAGCGAGCCGCAGGAGCTGAGCGACGCCGCCAAGGCCAAGCCCGACCCGGCCGCCAACCGGCAGGTGCCCAGCCGCGGCGACTACCCGAAGGCGCTACGCAAGCAGGAGCTGCCCACCACCGCGTTCTCGCAGATACAGCAGACACAGCGCACCCTCGACCGCTTCCGCAAGGCGCTCACGATCGAGGAGCGGGTGGTCCCCCCGTTCGGCACCGCGATCATGCGGGACATGTCGACCTCCTGGCGCCGCGACCGCGGTGGGTCGGCCTACCGCGACGACGTGAGCGGGCACCTGCGAAGCCTCACCGAGCAGGTCGGCATCATCCAGAAGTCGCCGGCCACCCTCTCCGGCCGCAGCGCCACCATCCCCGTCACCGTCAAGAACGACCTCGTGCAGGGAGTCGACGGGCTCCGCCTGGTCCTCACCTCGAACCAGCCGCTGCGCCTGAAGGTCAGCGACCCCCAGGACATCAAGATCGACGGCGGGCACAGCCAGTCGGTGAAGTTCGAGGCGTCCGCCCGCGCCAACGGCCGCACGACGATCGTCGCCCAGCTCTTCACGGAGGACGGCCAGCCCTACGGCGAGCCGATGATCTTCGAGGTGAACGTCACGTCGATCACCTCGACTGTGATACTGGTCATCGCGGTCGGCGTACTGCTGCTCGTCCTCGCGGGCATCCGGATCTACGTCAAGCGCAGGCGGGCCGGCTCGGGTCCCGCGGACCCGGGCGACAAGCCCGGTGACCTGGACCCGGATTCGGCCCCGGACCCGGGCTCCGACCCGCGAACCGGCCCCGAGGCGCCCGTCGAGAACGGCCCCCAGGACCCCGCGCAGCCGAGTGACCCGTCTTCGGACACCGGATCGCAAAGCAATGGCCCATCCGGCTCAGGTGAGAAAGTGGACCGTTGAGGAATGGTGGGGCCAGACGGCCGCGGACGATGAGGTGGGGTAGCGATGAACGCGCCGTACAACGGTGACCGCGACCGTGACGCGGGCGCGGACCCCGCGGGTCAGGGGTCTCCGTACCAGTCCGGCGCCTCCGCCCACGACCCCTCGTACGCGCCCACCTACCAGCAGCCCTCCTACCCGCAGGACCCGTACATCCCCGACCCGTACGCGCAGGACGCCTACACCCAGGCGTTCTACCAGCAGCCGTACGTCACGGGCTCCTTCCCGGTCTACACCGACGAGGCGTACCAGCAGTACGCGCCCTACAGCGAGCCCGCCTACCCGCAGGACCCGTACGCCCACGGCGGCTACCCGCAGGACGGGTACGCCCAGGACGGCTACGCGCAGGGCGGGTACCCCCAGGACGGGTACGCGCAGGACGGCTACGCGCAGTACCCGTACCCGCAGCACGACCCGCGGGCCCAGGGCGGCGACGCCCTCTACGACCAGCAGGCGCATCCGCCGCCCGGGTCGGCCGACCCCACGCAGCACCTCTACCACCAGGCGCCGCCCGGACAGCACCCGCCGGACCCGCGGGTGTGGGCCCCCACGCCCGCCCCCGAGCCCGACGGCGCCTCGCGCTACCTGCCCTACGGCGACAACGGCGCCGACACCCAGTACGTGGGCGTCGACGACCTGATCAGCCAGGGCTCGGACGAGCGCCCGGAGCCGGACGCCTTCGCGCACCTCTTCCGCGACCAGCAGCCGTACGAGCCGCCGCGCCCCCCGCGACAGGACCAGCACGGCTACGACCAGTACGGCCAGCAGCAGGCCCAGGCCGACTACGGGCAGGGCCAGCAGTACCCACAGCAGGGCGGCCACTACCCGCAGCAGGCCGGTCACGCACAGTACTCCCAGCAGGCCGACTACGACCAGCAGGCGCAGCAGCCGCAGTACTACCAGCAGGACCAGCAAGGCCAGCACGGCCAGGGGGGCCCGGGCGGCCAGCAGAGCCAGTACCAGCAGCAGCGCCCCGACCCCCGTGGCGGCCCGGGGCCGCGCGCCCCGCACGGCCGCCACCACCGGCCGGTGGCGCCCGGCGGTCCGGGCGGCCCCGCCCCGAGCCCGGGGACGGACGCCACCGTGATGCTGGGTTCCCCGGCGGCGGCCAAGGCGGCGGCGCAGGGCGCCGCGAAGCGCGGCGGCAAGGCGTCCAGCCTGCTCAAGTCCAGCGCCCTGATGGCCGCCGGCACCATGGTCTCCCGGCTGACCGGCTTCGTCCGGCAGGTGATGATCGTCGCGGCGCTCGGCGCCGCCACGCTCGGCGACACCTACACCGTCGCCATGACCCTGCCCACGATGATCTTCTTCCTCACCGTCGGCGGCGGCCTCAACTCCGTCTTCGTGCCGCAGCTCGTACGGGCCATGAAGGAGGACGCGGACGGCGGCGTGGCCTTCGCCAACCGACTGCTGACCATCGTCATCGTCATCCTGATCGGCCTCACCGCCGTCTCGGTCTTCGCGGCGCCCCTGTTCATCCACATGATGTCCCCCGAGATCGCCGGCGACCCGGCGGCCAACGAGGTCGCGGTCACCTTCGCCCGCTACTGCCTGCCCACCATCTTCTTCATGGGCGTGCACGTGGTCATGGGCCAGATCCTCAACGCCCGCGGCAAGTTCGGCGCGATGATGTGGACCCCGGTCCTCAACAACATCGTCATCATCGCCACGTTCGGCATGTTCATCTACGTCTACGGGTCGGCCAGCAAGTCCGAGTTCGGCGTCACGACGATCCCCGAGGAGGGCATCCGCCTGCTCGGCGTCGGCACCCTCCTCGGCCTCACCGTCCAGTCCCTGGCGATGATCCCGTACCTGCGGGAGGCGGGCTTCCGGTACCGGCCGCGCTTCGACTGGCGCGGTCACGGCCTCGGCAAATCCGCCAAGCTGGCCAAGTGGACCGTGCTGTTCGTCCTCGCCAACCAGGCCGGCGTCATCGTCGTCACCCAGCTCGCCACCGGCGCCGGCTCCGCGGCGGCCGACGAGGGCTACCCCGGCACCGGCATCCTCGGCTACTCCAGCGCCCAGCTCATCTGGGGCATGCCGCAGGCCATCATCACCGTCTCGGTCATGGCCGCGCTGCTGCCCCGGCTCTCCCGGGCCGCCCACGACGGCGACGTGGGCGCCGTCCGCGGCGACATCTCGCAGGGCCTGCGCACCTCCGCCGTGGCCATCGTGCCCATCGCCTTCGGCTTCGTGGCGCTCGGCATTCCGATGTGCACCCTGCTCTTCGGCTCCTCGGGCATCGAGGCCGCCCGCGCGATGGGCTACATCCTGATGGCCTTCGGCCTGGGCCTGATCCCGTTCTCCGTGCAGTACGTCGTCCTGCGCGGCTTCTACGCCTACGAGGACACCCGCACGCCGTTCTACAACACGGTCATCGTCGCGGCCATCAACGCCGCCGCCTCCGGGCTGTGTTACGTGCTGCTGCCCGCGCGCTGGGCCGTGGTCGGCATGGCCGCCTCCTACGGTCTCGCGTACGCGGTCGGCGTGGGCATCGCCTGGCGGCGCCTGCGCGACCGGCTGGGCGGCGACCTCGACGGCCGCCACGTGATGCGCACCTACTCACGACTCTTCGGCGCCTGCGTCCCCGCCGCCATCCTCTCCGGACTGACGGCGTACGCCATCACCGACGCGCTCGGCAGCGGAATCGCCGGCTCGGTCGCCTCCCTGATCGGTGGCGGAATCGTGCTCATCGGAATCTTCTACATCGCGGCGAAGCGCATGCGCATTCAGGAGCTGACCGCAATGGTCGGAATGGTCCGGGGTCGTCTCGGCCGCTGACCGCAGCACAACCATCGTCCACCACCGCGTGTCGTGCAGGGTGGCGGACTGTGGGCACAATTGTCGTGGCCGTGGAACAGGCGCAACGTATGGGGAGGCAGGGAACGACGGTGGCGGACCGGAGTACGGCTGCCGTCGACGTGGCCGATAACAGCGGCGGAAAGCCGCTGACCGCCAAGGCGGACAAGGCCACGACCGACGAGGCTAAGGCCGAGCAGAAGGCCAGCAACAACACAGAGACCGCGCGCCCTGTCGAGACGGACAAGAGCGCATCGGCCGATACAAGCCCCCCCGAACTGCACAGTGGTCACAAACTCGCCAGACGCTACCGCTTGGAGGAGTGCGTCACTCGTCTGGACGGATTCAGCAGTTGGCGTGCCGTGGACGAGAAACTGCGGCGCGCCGTCGGGGTGCACGTCCTCCCCGCCGACCACCCCCGCGCCCGCCCCGTCCTGGCCGCCGCCCGTTCCGCCGCGCTCCTCGGCGACCCCCGCTTCGTCCAGGTGCTGGACGCCGTCGAGGACAACGACCTCGTCTACGTCGTCCACGAGTGGATCTCCGACGCCACCGAGCTGACCACGGTGCTCGCCACCGGCGCGCTGGAGCCGCACGACGCCTACCAACTCGTCAGCCAGGTCTCCCAGGCCATGGCGTCGGCCCACCGCGAGGGACTGTCCCACCTGCGCCTGACGCCCAGCTGCGTGCTGCGCACCGAGTCGGGCCAGTACCGCATCCGCGGGTTGGCCGTCATGGCCGCCCTGCGCGGCATCACCGCCCCGCAGCCCCAGCGCACGGACACCGAGGCCATCGGAGCCCTGCTCTACGCCGCCCTCACCCAGCGCTGGCCGTACGAGAGCGACGCGCACGGCCTGGCCGGACTCCCCAAGGGCGTCGGCCTCATCGCGCCCGACCAGGTGCGCGCGGGGGTGCACCGCGGCCTGTCCGAGCTGGCCATGCGCGCGCTGGTCAACGACGGCGCCACCGCCTCCCGGCAGGAGTTGCCCTGCACCACTCCGCAGGAGTTGGCCGCGGCCGTCGCCGAGATGCCACGGGTGCGCCCGCCGGAGCCTTCGTTCACCGCGACCCCGGCCTACCAGCGCACCACGTACCAACAGGGCGCCTACGCCCAGCCGCCGGCCCGGGGCGGGAACGGCGTCGGTCGGTTGGCCCCGGCGCCACCGCCGCCCCCGCCGCCGCTCCAGAGCCGGGCCGGCCGCGCGCTCAAGTGGGCCGTCTCCAGCCTGCTGATCGCGGCCATCGGTCTCGGTAGTTGGCAGCTCGCCGACATCCTGATCAAGGAGGAGAACAAGCCGGGGGACTCGGGCCACCACCAGGGTGGGAAGGACGACGACCGCCCCAGGAAGCCGGCCCACAAGCCGCTGAAGTTGGCCGACGCCACCGAGTTCTCGCCGCTGGACGCCCCGTTGGCGGCCGAGAAGGTCTCCGCGGCCATCGACCAGCAGCCCGGCACCGCCTGGGTCACCAAGCGCTACGAGGGCTACGCCAACTTCGGCAACCTCAAGAACCGGTCGGACGGCAGCGGCATCGTCGTCGACCTCGGCAGCGCCAAGAACGTCGCCGGCGTGCAGGTCGACTTCTACGCCCCCGGGCAGAAGGTCGAGGTCCTCGCCGCCGACCCCGCGGCGACGTCCCCCGCCACCCTGTCGGACTTCCCGCAGGAGCTGACCAAGCTCAGGACGGCGGACAGCAAACTCGACACCACTCTCGACAAGCCGGTCCGAACGCGATACGTACTGATCCACATCACCGAACTGCCCAGCGACGGCTCCGCCGACGGTTACCGAGGGGGCATCTCGGAGATCAAGATCACGGGTTGACCCACGACAAGCGGCCGGCACGAGAGGGGGGCTCCCGTTGCACGACGCCGTGCACGGCGACGCGAACGACCGCGAGCTCCTGGCTCGCCACGTGGCGGGCGACCCCGACGCGTTCAGCGAGATCGTCCGGCGCCACCGCGACCGCCTCTGGGCCGTGGCGCTCCGCACCCTCGGCGACCGCGAGGAGGCCGCGGACGCCGTTCAGGACGCCCTGGTCTCCGCCTACCGGGCCGCGCACACCTTTCGCGGCCAGTCGGCCGTCACCACCTGGCTGCACCGGATCACGGTGAACGCCTGCCTGGACCGGGCCCGCAAGGCCGCCACCCGCAAGACCTCGCCCACCGACGACACCGAGCGCCTTGAGCAGCTCCTCGAACCGCAGGAGTCCGCAGCGGGCCCGGCGGAGCGCCAGGACCTTCACCGCGAGCTGCTGCGGGCACTGCGCACGCTCCCGCCCGACCAGCGCGCGGTCCTCATCCTCGTGGACATGCAGGGGTACCCCGTGGCGGAGGCGGCGAAGGTGCTGGGCGTACCCACCGGCACCATCAAGAGCCGCTGCGCCCGGGGCCGCGCTCGTCTGCTGCCCCTGCTGTCCCATCTCCACCCGAAGGAGCGGGATAGCTCCGAACACGACGGGGGAAGGAACCGGGCGCAGGGGACATCCGTCTCACCGCCGGCAGGGCCGAATGACACAGATCCCGTGAAGGGCGGAGGTGGGCGAGCGTGACGTCGACGACCGACACGGACGAGCACCCTGAGGTCGCGGAAATCTCCGCGCTCACCGAGGGAGTCCTGCCGCCCGACCGCGCGCGTTCCGTGCGCGAGCACCTCGCGGGCTGCACACTGTGCGCGGACGTCCGCACCTCGCTTGAGGAGATCCGCAGCGCGCTGGGCACGCTGCCCGGCCCGGCGCGGATGCCCGCCGACATCGCCGGCCGGATCGACGCGGCCCTGGCCGCCGAGGCCCTGCTCGACGCCACGACCGGCGACCACGAGCCGGCCGACACCACGAGCGTGAGCGGGACCGCCGGGGTACGTGAGACCGCCAGCGCGCGTGAGACTGACGGCGTACGCGAGAGCGACGGCGACGCAGGCGCCGGGTCCGAGGCCGGTCCTGAGATCAAGGCGGGCGATGTTTCACGTGAAACGGCCGCCGAGCCGATCGGTGTTTCACGTGAAACGACGCCCGGCGGTCCCAATCGCCCGCCGGGCCGCGCCCGCTCCACCACGGGACCGGGCCGGCAGGCCCCTGGCTCCCGGCCCGGGCGGGGTCGGCGCTGGCGCACCGCCCTGCTCGGTACGGCATGCGCGGCCGCCGTGCTCGGCGTGGGCACCTTCCTCGTGCAGAACGGCGCCGACGACGGGTCGCCACAGCGCCCCGCGGAGGGCGAGACCCGCGCCACGACGTTGACCGCCGCCAGCCTGGAGAACGAGGCGCGAGCCCTGCTCGCCTCGGAGGGAAAGACCCGCAAGCCGCGGAATCCGTCAGGCGAGGTCGGTGCGAACACCACTCCTCGCACACCGCTCGACGGAAGTAGCGCGACCGTGCCCTCGTGCGTCCAGCAGGCCACCAAGCGTCCCGAGACGCCCCTCGCGGCGAGGGAGGACTCCTTCAACGGCACCCCCGCCTACCTGGTGCTGCTGCCACACCCGGGCGACGACTCACGCGTCGACGCGTTCGTCGTGGACGCCGCCTGCGTGCGACAGTCCCCCTCGCCGCCCGGCACCGTCCTGATGCAGCGCAGCTTCGCCCGCGACTGAGCGTCCTCATCGCCGCGCTGTCCGTCACACGAACACGGCCGGAAGCCCGGGCGTCCCGGGAATGCCGGGCCCGTAGTATCCGTTGGGTGAGATGGCAGCAGTTTTCCGGGAACGATCGCCGGTCGGTTGCCCCCCAATCCGTCGTCGGCAGAGACAAGGAAGACATCCCGTGAGCGACGTCCGCAACGTGATCATCATCGGTTCCGGGCCCGCCGGCTACACGGCCGCGCTCTACACGGCCCGAGCCGCGCTGAAGCCCCTGGTCTTCGAGGGTTCCGTGACCGCCGGGGGTGCGCTGATGAACACCACCGACGTGGAGAACTTCCCCGGCTACCGTGACGGCATCATGGGCCCGGACCTCATGGACAACATGCGCGCCCAGGCCGAGCGCTTCGGCGCCGAGCTGATCCCGGACGACGTCATCGCGGTGGACCTCACCGAGGACATCAAGACGGTCACCGACTCCGCCGGCACCGTGCACCGGGCCAAGACCGTGATCGTGACCACCGGCTCGCAGCACCGCAAGCTCGGCCTGCCGCGTGAGGACGAGCTGTCCGGGCGGGGTGTCTCGTGGTGTGCGACGTGTGACGGGTTCTTCTTCCGGGACCAGGACATCGCCGTGATCGGTGGCGGTGACACCGCCATGGAGGAGGCCACCTTCCTCTCCCGGTTCGCCAAGTCCGTGACGATCGTGCACCGCCGGGACACCCTGCGCGCCTCCAAGGCCATGCAGGACCGAGCCTTCGCCGACCCGAAGATCTCCTTCATCTGGGACAGCGAGGTCGCCGAGATCCACGGCGACAGCAAGCTCTCCAGCCTGACGCTGCGGAACCGCAACACGGGCGAGCTCTCCGAGCTCCCGGCGACCGGCCTGTTCATCGCGGTCGGCCACGACCCGCGCACCGACCTGTTCAAGGGCCAGCTCGACCTGGACGACGAGGGCTACCTGCAGGTCGAGGCCCCCAGCACGCGCACCAACCTGCCGGGCGTCTTCGCCGCCGGTGACGTCGTGGACCACACCTACCGTCAGGCGATCACCGCCGCCGGCACGGGCTGCTCCGCGGCCCTGGACGCCGAGCGGTACCTGGCCGGCCTCGCGGACAACGAGCCGCCGGCCGCCGCCGTCTGACCCCTCCATCCCTCCCGCCCCCGCACCATCGAAACGAGGAAATCGCCGTGGCTGGCACTCTGAAGCATGTGACCGACGCCTCCTTCGAAGAGGACGTCATCAAGAACGAGAAGCCCGTGCTGGTGGACTTCTGGGCCGAGTGGTGTGGCCCGTGCCGCCAGATCGCCCCGTCTCTCGAGGCGATCGCGGCGCAGCACGGCGACAAGATCGAGATCGTCAAGCTGAACATCGACGAGAACCCGGCCGTGGCCGCCAAGTACGGCGTCATGTCCATCCCGACCATGAACGTCTACCAGGGCGGCGAGGTCGTGAAGACCATCGTCGGCGCCAAGCCGAAGGCGGCCCTTGAGCGCGACCTGTCCGACTTCCTCGGCTAGTCGACCGCGCGACCGCCCTGTGCTTCGTGGGCCCGCTCCCCTCGGGGGCGGGCCCACGCGCATGCGGGTGCGGCCCGTTACAGCGGGCGCAGCACCGGCTCCTTCTGAACGGCGCCCAGCAGCCGGTCCAGTGCCAGCTCCACGTCTTCCTTCCAGGAGATCGTGGCCCGCAACTCAAGGCGCAGCCGCGGATAACGCGGGTGCGGGCGCACGGTCTTGAAACCCACCGCCAGCAGGTGGTCGGCCGGCAACACGCAGGCGGGCCCCTCCCACCGCGCGTCCCCGAACGCCTCGACGGCCTTCACCCCGCGCCGCATGAGGTCCTTGGCCACGGCCTGCACCATGACCCGGCCAAGCCCCTGCCCCTGGAAACCGGGCATGAGCCACGCCGTCATCAGTTGTACGGCGTCGGCGCCCACCGGGCTGGTGGGAAAGGCCATGGAGCGGGGAACGTACGCCGGCGGCGCGTAGAGCACGAAGCCCACCGGCAGTTCGTCCACGTAGACCACGCGGCCGCAGGAGCCCCACTCCAGCAGCACGGCCGAGATCCAGGCTTCCTTCTCCACCTCCGGGCGCCCGGCCCTGACCGCCGCCTCGCCGCTGACGGGATCGAGTTCCCAGAACACGCAGGCGCGACAGCGCTGGGGGAGGTCCGTGAGGTTGTCCAGTGTGAGCGGTACGAGCCGACGCCCCATGTAGCCAGTTCCTCGCTTCCTCATCGGCCGCGGTTCCTGCGGCCGACCCGTGCGCCACGCCCCGGCCGGGCGTCCCCCGAAGCCGACGGCAGCCTCCTACGGGACCCGCCCCGCACCGTCAGCCACCGCCATGGGCGGGATGCCCGCTCGTCGCCGCGCCGCTCGTACGCATCGTAGCCACGAGCACATTCCCCCGGTACCGCCCGCCACGCACGGAGCGGGCCGCGCCCCGGGCGGGGCACGGCCCGCTCCGGCGGGGTGCTACTGAGCGGAGGTATCGTCCTCCGCCGCCTGCTCAGTGGCCCGCTCCGGGCCGGAGTGCTGCTCCAGCACGCGGCCCTCGCCCGGTGCCAGGGTGCCGAGGATGCGCTCCAGATCGTCCATCGAGGCGAACTCGACCACGATCTTCCCCTTCTTCTGGCCCAGGTCGACCTTCACCCGGGTCTCGAAGCGATCGGACAGTCGCGAGGCCAGGTCCGTCAGCGCCGGGGACACCCTGGCGCCGGCCCGGGGCCGCTTGGCCTTCTGCGTGCTGCTCGGCTGCGAACCCATCAGGGTGACGATCTCTTCGACCGCGCGGACCGACAGCCCCTCCGCCACGATGCGGTGCGCCAGCCGGTCCTGTTCCTCGGAGTCCTCCACCGAGAGCAGCGCCCGCGCGTGCCCCGCCGAGAGCACGCCGGCCGCCACGCGCCGCTGCACCGACGGCGAAAGACGCAGCAAGCGCAGGGTGTTGGTGACCTGCGGGCGGGAGCGCCCGATGCGCTCGGCCAACTCGTCGTGCGTGCAGTTGAAGTCCTGGAGCAACTGGTCGTAGGCCGCGGCCTCTTCCAGCGGGTTGAGCTGAGCGCGGTGCAGGTTCTCCAGCAGCGCGTCCAGCAGCATCTTCTCGTCGTCGGTCGCCCGGACGATCGCTGGGATCTTCGTCAGCCCCGCCTCACGGCAGGCGCGCCAGCGCCGCTCGCCCATGATGAGCTCGTAGCGCTCCGGGCCGACCTGGCGGACCACGATCGGCTGGAGGAGACCGACCTCCTGGATCGAGGTGACCAGCTCGGCGAGGGCGTCCTCGTCGAACTCGGTGCGCGGCTGCCGGGAGTTGGCGGTGATGGAGTCCAGCGGCAACTCAGCGAAGTGCGCGCCCAGGCCGTCGTCCACGGCCTGCAGGGACGTGGGCTCCGCGGCGGGCGCGTCCTCGGTTTCACGTGAAACGCCGTGCGCGGGGGCGCTCTCGTCCTCGGGCTGGCCACCGGCCGGCAACGTCGTCACCTTGGCCGCTGCCACGCCCCGCTCCGGCGACAACACCGGAACCGCCGTCGGTGAGGCCGCGCCGGCGCCCACCGCGGGCAGCGGCGGGCCGTCCGCTCCCTTGGGGGCGGCGGGAATCAGCGCACCGAGTCCGCGGCCCAACCCTCTCCGTCGCTCAGTCACTGCATCCCCTCCGACATGGTGTGCTGGTCAAGCTGTGGGTTCGCACGCGGCGTCGCGTGCGCATGCTGCCCGTCGTAGTAGACACCAGCCCCGCGCAGCGCGATCTCCCGGGCCGCCTCCAGGTAGGAGAGCGCACCGCTCGAACCAGGATCGTAGGTGAGAACCGTCTGCCCGTAGCTCGGGGCCTCGGAGATCCGCACGGAGCGCGGGATGCTCGTGCGCAGCACCTCGTTGCCGAAGTGGCTACGGACCTCGTCGGCCACCTGAGAGGCCAGTCGCGTCCGGCCGTCGTACATGGTCAGCAGGATCGTCGAGACGTGGAGCTTGGGGTTCAGGTGCCCGCGCACCAGCTCGACGTTGCGCAGGAGCTGGCCCAGACCCTCCAGCGCGTAGTACTCGCACTGGATCGGGATCAGCACCTCGGCGCCCGCCACCAGGGCGTTGACCGTCAGCAGGCCGAGCGAGGGCGGGCAGTCGATGAGGATGTAGTCCAGCGGCTGGTCGTACGCCTGGATGGCACGCTCCAGCCGACTCTCCCGGGCCACCAGCGAGACGAGCTCGATCTCCGCGCCGGCCAGGTCGATGGTCGCCGGGGCGCAGAACAGCCCCTCCACATCGGGGACGGGCTGCACGACGTCGGACAGCGGCTTGCTGTCGACCAGCACGTCGTAGATGGAGGGAACCTCGGCGTGGTGGTCGATACCGAGGGCCGTGGAGGCGTTGCCCTGCGGGTCCAGGTCCACGACCAGCACACGGGCGCCGTGCAGCGCGAGGGAGGCCGCCAGGTTCACGGTCGTCGTGGTCTTGCCGACGCCGCCCTTCTGGTTGGCGACCACCATCACCCGGGTCTGCTCCGGGCGGGGGAGCCCCTCGCCCGCGCGCCCCAGCGCCGCTACGGCGAGCTGCGCCGCGCGGCCGACAGGGGCGGCGGAGGCTTCTCCCTCGTACGCGGACGAGGCATCCATCGGGGGCGGCGTTTCACGTGAAACATCCTCCCCGGGAGCTGAGGGCCCCACGGGCGCGCCCGGGGAGGGCTCAGCGGTACGGGGACCGGGGACCGGTTCGGTCATCGGTCCCGCGATGTTGGCGTCGGACCGCAAGGATTCACCCTCCTCGACATCAGGCTCGCAATGAACAGAGCCTGCCATGCTTTCGGGGTTGGGAACCAGCGAGGCCCGTTCTCCTGTGGATGAATCGGCTCTGGTGCGGGGTTGAGGGTCGCGCGGCGCGGCAGCCGCACGACCGCGACTGATGATTCCATGCAGCAGGGAACGACGTTTCACGTGAAACACGATGCATGGGCGTGCCGATCACAACGGTCCGACACTCCGGTCTGCGTACTCTTGGCAGCTTGTATGGAGCATTGCCCGAAGTGCGCACCCCGCTCCACTCGGCACCTCTCTGTCACGGGAACATGCCGGTGAGCCGACCGGCCCCGCCCCCGCTCACCGACGGCGGCGAGGCCCCTTGCGAGCCGCCTTGGCCCGCTTCGCGGCGAACCGCACCCCGCCCGGGCTCTCGCCCACCTCGACCCGCACCACGGTGGACGGCGGATCGACGATGCCCTCCCCCACCTGCAACACCGAGGTCTCCACCACGCCGAGCTTGCTCAGCGCGGCCCGGGCGCTCCTGAGCTCCTCCTCAGCGGTGTCACCCTTCAGCGCCAGCATCTCGCCGTACGGCCGCAGCAGCGGCACGCCCCAGCCGGCCAGCCGGTCCAGGGGAGCCACGGCGCGGGCGGTCACCACGTGCACCGGCTGGAGCTTGCCCAGCACCTCCTCGGCCCGCCCGCGGACCACCGTGACGTGGTCGAGGCCGAGGAGCTCCACGACCTCCTGCAGGAAGTTGGTCCGTCGCAGCAGCGGCTCCAGCAGGGTGATCTGCAGATCCGGTCGGGTGAGCGCGAGGGGGATGCCCGGCAGCCCGGCCCCCGAGCCCACGTCGCACACCGTGACGCCCTCGGCCACCGCCTCCGAGAGCACCGCGCAGTTCAGCAGGTGTCGCTCCCACAGCCGCGGCACCTCACGGGGCCCGATCAGGCCGCGCGTGACGCCCACGTCGGCCAACAGCTCGGCGTACCGCACGACCTCCGGAAAGCGGTCGCCGAACACCTCCCGCGCCGCCTCCGGCGCTGGGGGAAGTTCCTCCGCTGCCTCCGCCACGAGGACCGTCCTTCCTCTCGACATGCCGTTGCCCTTGCTGACAAGCACCGGCCCCGTCTGCGCACAGACGGGGCCGGACGTACGGGTTGTTCCTCCCGGGCCCTCGGCCGGGAAGGGAGTCACCGGATCACGCGGGAAGCACGACCACCCGGCGCTCGGGCTCCTCGCCCTCAGACTCGCTCCGCAGGCCCGCCGCCGCCACCGCGTCGTGCACCACCTTGCGCTCGAAAGGCGTCATGGGGTCCAGCTTCACGGGCTGTCCGCTGCCCTTGGCCTCTTCCGCGGCCTTGGCGCCCAGCTCCGACAGCTCGGTGCGCTTGCGCGCCCGGAACCCCGCGATGTCCAGCATCAGCCTGCTGCGGTCGCCGGTCTCCCGGTGCACCGCGAGCCGGGTCAGCTCCTGCAGGGCCTCCAGCACCTCGCCGTCGCGGCCGACCAGCTTCTGCAGGTCGCGGCTGGTCGATTCGCTGATGATCGACACCGCGGCGCGGTCCGCCTCGACATCCATGTCGATGTCGCCGTCGAGGTCCGCGATGTCCAGCAGACCCTCAAGGTAGTCAGCCGCGATCTCGCCCTCCTGCTCCAGGCGAGTCAGAGTGTCGACACCCTCGGCCGGGGTGGTGCCTTCCGTCACGGATGGACTCCTTCTTACTTCTTGGATGGGTGCTTCGGGCCGCGCTGGCCCTTGCGCTGCCCGGACTTGGCGTTACGCGAGGATCCGGAGGCGGAGCTGCCGCTCGACTTGCCGGACTGCGCCCCCTTCTTCCCCTTCTCCAGCGAGGTCTTCTCGGCGCCCGCTCCGGACGTCCCGGCGCCCTTCGCGCCACCGGTCTGCGCCGTGGCCCTGGCCCGGCCCTGCCCGCGTCCGCTCTTCGCCCCGCCCGCCGAGGGCGTCGCGTCCGGCTTGGGCTTGGCTCCCGGCGCCTTCGCGCCACCGGCCTGCGCCGCGGCGGACTGGCGCTGGGCCTTGGTCTGCTTCTTGGGCTGCTGCCGGTTGGCCCGGGCGGTCTCGACGGCCTGTCGCGCCTCGACGACCTCCGGGTCCTCCTTGAGCTTGCCCTTGGCCCGCAGCCGCTCCTGGCGGTGGGCGTAGGCGACGCTGCCGGGGGTGGGGTTGCGGCGGATGATGAACATCTGCTGCCCCATGGTCCACACGTTGGTGGTCAGCCAGTAGACGAGCACACCGACCGGGAAGTTGATGCCGAAGACGGCGAACATGATCGGGAAGATGTACATCAACATCTTCTGCTGCTGCATGAACGGCGTCTTCACGGTCAGGTCGACGTTCTTCGTCATGAGCTGACGCTGGGTGAAGAACTGCGACGCCGACATCAGGATGATCATCGTGACCGTGACGACGCGGACGTCGGTGAGCGAGGCGCCGAGCCCCTCGACCTTGGACGCGCTGCTCATGAACTTCACGGACAGCGGAGCACCGAAGATGTGCGCCTCACGGGCGCTGTCCACCAGGTCCTGGTTGATGAAGCCGACCGGGTGGTTGTTCGCGATCTTGTTGAGCACCTGGTAGAGCGCGATGAAGAACGGCGACTGCGCGAGGATCGGCAGGCAGCTGGAGAGCGGGTTGGTGCCCGTCTCCTTGTAGAGCTTCATCATCTCTTCGGACTGACGCTGCTTGTCGCTCTTGTAGCGCTCCTGGATCGCCTTCATCCGGGGCTGGAGCGCCTGCATGTTCCGCGTGGCCTTGATCTGCTTCACGAAGAGCGGGATCAGGCAGATGCGGATGAGCACCACCAGCGAGACGATCGACAGGCCCCAAGCCCAGCCGCTGTTCTTGTCGAAGACGAGGCTGTACAGCGAGTGGAACTGGACGATGATCCAGGAAACTACGTCATAGAGAGGACCGAGGATCGTGTCCACGAATCAGGCTCCTTGGGCGTTGGGCTGAGACTCAGGCTGCGCGGCGGGCTTGGCGGTGGAGTGCCCACGCAGACGACTCCGCAGCCACTGGTGCCACACCGGACGCTTCCGGGCGGGTACGTGGTCGACACCTCCGTGCGACCACGGATTGCAGCGCAGAATGCGCCAGGCCGTCAGCGCCGTGCCCTTCACCGCACCGTGCACGTTGATGGCCGTGTAGCCATAGTGCGAGCACGACGGGTAGTACTTGCAGACCGGCCCCAGCATGGGGCTGATGGTCCACTGGTAGAGCTTGATCAACCACAGCAGCGGGTACTTCATCGCGGCACCCTCCCCTTGGTCTGACCCCCGAGGTTCACCGAGGGAGTCTCCGGGGAGGCCCCGCCCAGCAGCCGCCGTAGCGCGGTGTCGAGATCGCGGGCCAGTTGCTCGTGGCCTGCCTCGCCCGCGCCGGGCAGCGCCCGTACGACTACCAGGCTACCGGGGGGGAAGCGGTCGAGTCGGTCGCGCACCAGGTGGCGCAACCGCCGCTTCACCAGGTTTCGGGTGACGGCGTTGCCGACCGCTTTGCTGACGACGAAACCCGCACGCACCTGGGGAGCTGTCTCCCCAGGTGGGTGCGGGTCCGATGTACCGCTTCGCAGATGCACGACAAGGAGCGGGCGCCCGGCCCTGCGTCCTCGGCGTACCGCGGTCGCAAAGTCCTCGCGCCGCCTCAGCCGATGCTCGGTAGGCAGCACGTCATGACCTGTGCTGGTCAGGCGGACAGACGGGCGCGACCCTTGCCACGGCGGGACGCGAGGATCGCGCGGCCGGCACGGGTGCGCATACGCAGCCGGAAGCCGTGGGTCTTCGCGCGGCGGCGGTTGTTCGGCTGGAAGGTGCGCTTGCTCACTCGGGGGCTCCAGAAATGAATGTGTAGTGGCGGGACATCGCCTGGCTGTCACCGTGCGCCCACGAGAAGCTCGTATACGCCCGATTGCACCGCTTTCTCACCACGGATCGTGGATGTATGCCCATCGGAGGCAGGCGGCAGCAGCCATCGACAACTCGACCTGGTTACGGTACGCGCGGCTACGCCATTCGGTCAAACCAACGTGGGCGCAGCGCTCCACCACCACCGTATACCGGGGCGCCAGAGCACGAGGCGACGCCGCATGGCACATTTGTACACACCCTGTGGACAACGACTTGAACCACGCGCGTCGGCCTGACTACCGTGGCGGAACTCTGAATCCTTCCCGCCCGTCCCAAGAACCACGCATTCGTGGGAACTGTCGGCGTCCCCCTCTGAGTGAGTGAGTGAGCGTGCCCTGTGGCTGACGTACCTGCCGATCTTGCCGCAGTGTGGCCACGCGTACTGGAGCAGCTCCGCGGCGAGGGCAGAGGGCAGGGCGTCGAGGCCAAGGACGAGCACTGGATCAACCGCTGCCAGCCACTGGCGCTGGTAGCGGACACGGCGCTGCTCGCGGTGCCCAACGAGTTCGCCAAGGGCGTGCTTGAGGGCCGGCTCGCGCCCCTGATCAGCGACGCGCTCAGCCGCGAGTGCGGCCGTCCGATCCGCATCGCGATCACGGTGGACGACTCCAAGAACGAGCCCGCCGCACCGCAGCCCCAGGGCCCCGCCCCGCACCACCCGTCCGCCCCGCACCAGGGCCACGGCGGCCAGCAGTCCCGTTACGGCGACGCCCCACGGGACAGCTTCGACACGCGTGACGGCTATGACGCGCGTGACGGCAGGGACGGTCGGGACACCCGCCCCGGGCGCGACGCGCGTGACGGATACGACGGCGGCCGCGAGGGCTACGAGTCCCGCGACGCCTACGAGCCGTACGACGGCCGGGACGCCTACGACAAGCGGGACCCCTACGACGCGCCCGCCGCCCGCGAGGCGTACGAGGGTCGCGAGGGCTACGACGGGCGCGAGGCGCGGGACGCGTACGACACGCGCGACGGCCGCGAGGCGCGGGACGGCTACGACGGGCGCGAGAGCTACGGCCGCCCCGGCGACGAGTTGCCCAGCGCCCGCCCCGCCTACCCCGACTACCCGCAGCAGCGGCCCGACCCCGGGGCCTGGCCGCGCTCCGGTGGCGCCCCGCTGCCCGAATCGCGCGGCGACTACAACACCTGGCAGCAGCCCCGGCTCGGCGGCTTCCCGGACGCGGACCCGTACGCCCAGCGTGGCCAGCACCCGCAGCACGGGCCGCCCGCGCACGGGGGCTCGCCCTACGAGACGCAGCGTCGCGACCCCGCCGACCCCTCCTCCGTGCTGCCCCGCTCCGGGCCCGGCGGTCAGGGCCCCGGACACGGCGGCCCGCCCGCGCCGACGGGCGCGCCCGGACCACTCGCCGCGCAACCCGCGCCGGCGCCGGGCCCCGGTGAGCCCACCGCGCGGCTGAACCCGAAGTACCTCTTCGACACCTTCGTCATCGGCGCCTCCAACCGCTTCGCGCACGCGGCGGCGGTGGCCGTGGCGGAGGCGCCGGCCAAGGCGTACAACCCGCTGTTCATCTACGGGGAGTCGGGGCTCGGCAAGACGCACCTGCTGCACGCGATCGGGCACTACGCGCGCAGCCTCTACCCGGGGACGCGGGTGCGGTACGTCAGCTCGGAGGAGTTCACGAACGAGTTCATCAACTCCATCCGCGACGGCAAGGCGGACGCGTTCCGCAAGCGGTACCGCGACATGGACATCCTGCTCGTGGACGACATCCAGTTCCTCGCGAGCAAGGAGTCGACGCAGGAGGAGTTCTTCCACACCTTCAACACGCTGCACAACGCCAACAAGCAGATCGTGCTGTCGTCGGACCGGCCGCCGAAGCAGTTGGTGACGCTGGAGGACCGGCTGCGCAACCGCTTCGAGTGGGGCCTGATCACCGATGTGCAGCCGCCCGAGCTGGAGACGCGGATCGCGATCCTCCGGAAGAAGGCGGTGCAGGAACAGCTCAACGCGCCCCCGGAGGTGCTGGAGTTCATCGCCTCCCGCATCTCGCGCAACATCCGGGAGCTTGAGGGCGCGCTGATCCGGGTGACGGCGTTCGCCAGCCTCAACCGGCAGCCGGTCGACCTGGGGCTGACCGAGATCGTGCTCAAGGACCTGATCCCGGGTGGCGAGGACGCGGCCCCGGAGATCACGGCTACCGCGATCATGGCCGCGACGGCGGACTACTTCGGGCACACCGTCGACGACCTGTGCGGCGCCTCCCGCAGCCGGGTCCTGGTGACCGCCCGGCAGATCGCGATGTACCTGTGCCGCGAGCTGACGGACCTGTCGCTGCCGAAGATCGGCGCGCAGTTCGGCGGCCGTGACCACACGACGGTGATGCACGCGGACCGCAAGATCCGGGCCCTGATGGCCGAGCGGCGGTCCATCTACAACCAGGTGACCGAGCTGACCAACCGCATCAAGAACGGCTGACGCTCACACCTCGCCGCGTCCCCTCCGCCATGGGGCCCGTCCTCCGGGGCCCCGCTTTCGCGTGCCCGCGCCGGCCCCGCGCGCGGCGGTTGATCCCCATGCTGTGGATGGTCTTCGCCGCGCGCTCGCGTGCCGCCGCGCCTGCGCGGCCCGGCGGCACGGGCGGCCCGGCACCGTACGCGACCTGCCGTCCCGGACCCCGCCGTTCCTGGCGCGTCCTGCCGTTCCGGGCCGTTCCCTGACGCGCCCCGACGCGGGCGCGGCGCCCTCCCCGTCACGGCTCTCCGACGGCTACCCGCGCGTCCCGACGCGCGCCGAGCGCACCCGCCGTGCGACCGCTTCGCTTCGTCAGGACGCTCCCTCCGGCGCTCCCGGCATCGCTCCGGGAGCGTCGTTTGGCGTTCATCGACCGGTCTGGAAGCCGTCGTGGAGCGGATACGGGGCGGCCACGGCGGGGACACCCGCGGGGGAAGGTGTTCGATTACGGAGGTGGACACGGGTCTTCTCCACAGATGTGCGGACTATTTCGCGTCCACAGGCTGGGGACTGCTGGACTGTCCCAAACGTGTCCACAGGCCGCCCTGGTGAGAGAGGATCTTCCGAGGTCAGACGCGTGTGGATTTGTGGCAAACCGTCATCCACAGGCTGTGGACAAGATTTCGTCCACAGGGCGTCCCGACCGGTTGTCCACTGCCTACCCACAGCTCAGCCGCCCTTGTGCACAGCTTCGGCCGCCTTCTCCACACCGTTGTCCACTGTTCGGCAACGCGACACCCCCTCTCACCGGAGCGAGTGAAAGGCGTCACACCAAGGCGCCGGGTTGGGCTGTGGGGAACGTGGGTAAAACTGGGGACGCGGCTGGGGAGAAGTAGGGCTTCCCTGTGTATCGGGTGTGCAGAACTTTCGGCGGTCCACAGAGACCTCGGGTTATCCACCACCGCCGCCCACAGGGTCAGTGGACAAAAAATGCGCCGTGACCTGCCCAAAGGCAGTTATCCACGGTTTCCACAGGCCCTACTACTACGACCACACATTGAGAGCGAGAAGTTCGTTTCGAAGTGGGGCCTGTGCACAACTCGGGTCCGGGTCGCTCCCACGCCCTCGCACCGACTTGACCCCGACGCGCACTCGCTGTCGGTGGCGTGCGTCAGACTGGTCTCCGGCAGTCAGCCGACGACGAAGGCCAGCAAGGCGAGTCAGAAACAGCAGGAGGCGGTTCCGGTGAAGATCCGGGTGGAGCGCGATGTACTCGCGGAGGCAGTGGCCTGGGCAGCCCGCAGCCTCCCGGCCCGTCCGCCCGTCCCCGTCCTCGCGGGCCTGCTGCTGAAGGCGGAGGAGGGCTCGCTGAGCCTCTCCGGCTTCGACTACGAGGTCTCCGCCCGGGTCTCCGTCGAGGCCGACGTCGAGGAGGACGGCACGGTCCTGGTCTCCGGCCGGCTGCTGGCCGACATCTGCCGTGCGCTGCCGAACCGCCCGGTGGAGATCTCCACCGACGGTGTACGCGTGACCGTCGTGTGCGGTTCCTCGCGATTCACACTCCACACCCTGCCTGTGGAGGAGTACCCGGCGCTGCCGCAGATGCCCAGCGTCACCGGCACCGTGCCCGGCGAGGTCTTCGCCGCCGCCGCCGCGCAGGTGGCCATCGCCGCCGGCCGCGACGACACGCTCCCGGTCCTCACCGGTGTGCGCATCGAGATCGAGGGCGACCACGTCACCCTGGCCTCCACCGACCGCTACCGCTTCGCGGTCCGCGAGTTCCTGTGGAAGCCGGAGGCGGCCGACCTGTCCGCCGTCGCGCTGGTGCCCGCCAAGACGCTCCTCGACACGGCCAAGTCGCTGACCAGCGGCGACACCGTGAGCATCGCGCTCGCGGGCTCCGGCGCCGGCGAGGGCCTGATCGGCTTCGAGGGCGCCGGCCGGCGTACCACGACCCGCCTGCTCGAAGGCGACCTGCCGAAGTACCGCACGCTGTTCCCGACCGAGTTCAACTCGGTCGCGGTGATCGAGACCGCGCCGTTCGTCGAGGCGGTCAAGCGCGTGGCGCTGGTGGCCGAGCGCAACACTCCGGTGCGGCTCAGCTTCGAGCAGGGCGTGCTGATCCTGGAGGCCGGTTCCAGCGACGACGCACAGGCTGTGGAGCGCGTGGACGCGCAGCTTGAGGGCGACGACATCTCGATCGCCTTCAACCCGACCTTCCTGCTGGACGGGCTCAGCGCGATCGACTCCCCGGTGGCCCAGCTCTCCTTCACCACCTCGACCAAGCCCGCCCTGCTGAGCGGCCGGCCGGCCGTGGACGCGGAGGCCGACGAGGCGTACAAGTACCTGATCATGCCGGTGCGTCTGTCCGGCTGAGGCCGGTGACGGCCGGGCCATGGGACGCTTCCCGTGGCCCGGCGGGCGCGGCGCCGCCTCGTGGTCCACAGTGAGTGGCGTAGGCGGGTACTCGACGCGTCGGGTGGCCCCTCCAGGACGCGCGGCGGGCGCCCCGTATGAGCGGCGGAGCCCACAGTCGTGCAGGCGGGGCCGGGCGTAGGCTCGACCGCGTTACCCAACGCACTCACTCCGGCAAGAAGGATTAGTGATGGAGCTCGGTCTCGTCGGTCTCGGCAAGATGGGCGGCAACATGCGCGAGCGCATCCGCCGCGCAGGCCACACCGTCATCGGATACGACCGCAACCCGGACCTCGCCGACGTGGCGAGCCTGGAGGAGCTGGTCGGCCAGCTCCAGGGGCCGCGCGTGGTGTGGGTGATGGTCCCCGCCGGGGCGGCCACCCAGTCCACGATCGACGAGCTCGGGGCGCTGCTGTCCCCCGGCGACGTCGTCGTGGACGGCGGCAACTCGCGGTGGACGGACGACGAGAAGCACGCCGCGGAGCTGGCCGAGAAGGGCATCGGCTTCGTGGACTGCGGCGTCTCGGGCGGCGTCTGGGGCCTGGAGAACGGCTACGCGCTGATGTACGGCGGCGACGAGGAGCACGTCGCCAAGGTGCAGCCGATCTTCGACGCGCTGAAGCCCGAGGGCGAGTTCGGCTCGGTGCACGCGGGCAAGGTCGGCGCCGGCCACTTCGCCAAGATGGTGCACAACGGCATCGAGTACGCCATGATGCAGGCCTTCGCCGAGGGCTGGGAGCTGCTGGAGGCGGTGGACTCGGTCACCGACGTCCGCGAGGTCTTCCGTAGCTGGCAGGAGGGCACGGTCATCCGGTCCTGGTTGCTCGACCTGGCCGTTCGCGCGCTGGACGACGACGAGCACCTGTCGAAGCTGCGGGGTTACGCGCAGGACTCCGGCGAGGGCCGGTGGACCGTGGAGGCGGCCATCGACCACGCGGTGCCGCTGCCGGCGATCACCGCGTCGCTGTTCGCCCGCTTCGCCTCGCGGCAGGACGACTCGCCGTCGATGAAGATGATCGCCGCGCTGCGCAACCAGTTCGGTGGCCACGCGGTGACGAGCAACACGGACAAGTAACAGCAGGTCAGCGCGTGTCGTAGGAGGCGCGCTCGGACGTTGGTCGACGGGGGAGGTCGGTACGGAAACCATGCACGTCTCGCATTTGTCACTCGCCGACTTCCGCTCGTACGCCCGGGTCGAGGTTCCCCTTGACCCGGGCGTCTCCGCGTTCGTCGGCCCCAACGGGCAGGGCAAGACCAACCTGGTCGAGGCCGTCGGCTACCTGGCGACGCTGGCCAGCCACCGGGTCTCGTCCGACGCGCCGCTGGTGCGGATGGGCGCCGAGCGGGCGATCGTGCGGGCCGCGGTCGTGCAGGGCGACCGGCAGCAGCTCATCGAGCTGGAACTCAACCCGGGCCGGGCCAACCGGGCCAGGATCAACCGGTCTTCGCAGGTCAGGCCGCGCGACGTGCTCGGCATCGTGCGTACGGTGCTGTTCGCGCCGGAGGACCTGGCGCTGGTCAAGGGCGACCCGGGTGAGAGGCGGCGGTTCCTCGACGAGCTGATCACGGCCAGGTCGCCGCGGATGGCCGGGGTGCGCTCGGACTACGACCGGGTGCTGAAGCAGCGCAACACGCTGCTCAAGACGGCGGCCATGGCGCGCCGGCACGGCGGCCGGCAGCTCGACCTGTCCACGCTGGACGTCTGGGACCAGCATCTGGCCCAGGTGGGCGCGGAGTTGCTGGCCCAGCGGCTCGACCTGGTGGCCACGCTGCGGCCCCTCGCCGACAAGGCGTACGAGCAACTGGCCCCCGGCGGTGGGCCGGTGGTGCTGGAGTACCGGAGTTCCGTCAGCGAGGCGGCGGGTGGCGCGCCGCTCGGCGCGGAGACGGGCCGGCCGGAGCTGTACGAGCTGCTGCGGGCGGCGCTGGGCGAGGCGCGCAAGCGGGAGATCGAGCGGGGCGTGACGCTGGTCGGCCCGCACCGGGACGATCTGCTGCTGAAACTGGGCGAGTTGCCCGCGAAGGGGTACGCGAGCCACGGCGAGTCCTGGTCGTACGCGCTGGCGCTGCGGCTCGCCTCGTACGACCTGCTGCGGTCCGAGGGCAACGAGCCGGTGTTGGTGCTGGACGACGTCTTCGCCGAGCTGGACGTGCGCCGCCGGGAGCGGCTCGCGGAGCTGGTGGCCCCGGGCGAGCAGGTGTTGGTGACGGCCGCGGTGGACGACGACGTGCCGGGGGTGCTGACGGGCGTGCGGTACGCGGTCTCGGAAGGTGTGGTGGAGCGCATATGACGTGGCCTGTGTCGGGCGGATCGGGCCGGGAGCGGGACGCGGCCCGGGGGCCGCGGGCCGGCGCGGACCGCGACGACGGCCCGGGCGCGGCCCCGGCCGGTGCGGCGGTCGAGCCCACGGGCGTGGACCTGGCGCGGGTGGCGTTGCGGGCGGCGAAGGAGCGCGCCCGCGCGCACGGCGCGGCCGCGCAACAGAAGAAGCAGGCCAGGCGCGGTGGGTTGCGCTCCGGGGCGCGGGCGGACGGGCGCGATCCGCTGCCGTTGGGCGCGGCCATCAACCGGCTGATCACCGAACGCGGTTGGGAGGCGCCCGCGGCGGTCGGCGGTGTGATGGGCCGCTGGCCCCAGCTCGTCGGGCCCGAGGTCGCGCAGCACTGCGAGCCGCAGCGGTACGACGAGGACGCGCGGGTGCTGACGGTGTGTTGCGACTCCACGGCCTGGGCCACCCAGCTCCGGTTGCTGGCGCCGCAGCTCGTGGCGCGGCTCAACGCGGACCTGGGCCACGGCACGGTGCGCACGCTCAAGGTGCTCGGCCCCGGTGGTCCCGCGCGCCGGTACGGACCGCTGCGGGCGCCCGGCAGCCGTGGCCCGGGCGACACCTACGGCTGACCCGACGGGCCCGCGTCGGCCTGGCCCCGGCCTGCCGCGAGGGGGGCCGCACCGGCCGTCCTCGCTCCGCCGTCGCACGGGGCTCGTGTCGCTGTCGTAGGGCTTTCGCTCCGCGCGTCTCGTGCCTCGCGGGCACAACGGCGGCAGAAATCAGCCGTGGGCCGCGCGGGGGCGTGCGTCGGTGGCGGAGGCGGGCGCGGCGGCGCGAGGCAGCCGGGCCGTGCTGGCCCGCGCCCGCGTGATGTGTTGGTGGCATATTTCCCGCGACCTGCGGCGATGCGCCGGCGGGCGGAGCCGGCGCCTCCCCGGGCGCGCGCTGCGGGCGACGCGCAGCGTGCGGGGGGCGGTGGCACGGTGGCGCGCGCTGCCGACGTGGGCGCGGCGGGTGGTGCCACGGGCACGGGGCCGCGGCGGGCGGACCGGGTGTGGGACGGACGGGAACATTGAGACGCCGGTCACATCGCCGGTCGTTGATGGGTCGAAGCGCTGAGTGCCTGTGTGAGCCTCCTGGAAGCCCAGACCAGATATGGGGAGTAGGAAGGCGCCGGTTCAGGGCGGCAGTCGCCGACTCAGGCACCCGCAAGCCCCAATTCTGTCGGCGGTTACCGGTAGACTGGAGTACACCGTCGCCGCTTGCGCACACGGTGGCTCACCGTGCGTGCGGGGCATTCGAAAGACAAGGCCGGTCCTCCGTACCAGGGGTTCGGCTCTGCTGTGCCAGAAAGGGCGCTTCGTGGCCGATTCCGGCAACCCCAACGAGAAGATCACCGCTTCCCCGACCGAGGCGAACACCGCCGCGGTGGGTACGGACGTCAACGGGGCACCTCCTCCCTCGTACGACGCCAGCGCGATCACGGTCCTGGAGGGCCTGGACGCGGTCCGTAAGCGACCCGGCATGTACATCGGGTCGACCGGTGAGCGCGGTCTGCACCACCTGGTCCAAGAGGTGGTGGACAACTGCGTTGACGAGGCGCTGGCCGGACACGCCGACCGGATCGACGTGACGATCCTGGCCGACGGTGGCGTGCGCGTCATCGACAACGGGCGCGGCATCCCCGTCGACATGCACCCGGTGGAGAAGAAGCCGGCCGTCGAGGTCGTGCTGACCGTGCTGCACGCGGGCGGCAAGTTCGGCGGTGGCGGCTACGCCGTCTCCGGTGGTCTGCACGGCGTGGGCGTCTCGGTCGTCAACGCGCTGTCCACGAAGCTGGCCGTGGACGTGAAGCGGGATGGTTTCCGCTGGACACAGGATTACAAGCAGGGCGTACCGACGGCCCCGCTCGCCAAGAACGAAGCGGTGACGGAGACCGGCACGACGGTGACGTTCTGGGCCGACCCGGACGTCTTCGAAACGACGGAGTACTCGTTCGAGACGCTCGCCCGCCGGTTCCAGGAGATGGCGTTCCTCAACAAGGGACTGACCATCTCCCTCGTGGACGAGCGCGAGGCGCACGTGGACGAGGAGGGCAAGCCGCTCTCGGCGACGTACTACTACGAGGGCGGCATCGTCGACTTCGTGAAGTACCTGAACTCGCGCAAGGGCGAGCTGGTGCACCCCACGGTGATCGACATCGAGGCCGAGGACAAGGAGCGGCTGCTCTCCCTCGAGGTCGCGATGCAGTGGAACACCCAGTACACCGAGGGTGTCTACAGCTTCGCCAACACGATCCACACCCACGAGGGCGGCACCCACGAGGAGGGCTTCCGCGCGGCGTTGACGTACTTGATCAACAAGTACGCGCGGGAGAAGAAGCTGCTGCGGGAGAAGGACGACAACCTCACCGGCGAGGACATCCGCGAGGGCCTGACCGCGATCATCTCGGTCAAGCTGGGCGAGCCGCAGTTCGAGGGCCAGACCAAGACGAAGCTGGGCAACACCGAGGCCAAGACCTTCGTCCAGAAGATCGTCAACGAGCACCTGGCGGACTGGCTCGACCGCAACCCCAACGAGGCCGCGGACATCATCCGCAAGTCGATCCAGGCGGCCACCGCCCGGGTCGCGGCCCGCAAGGCGCGCGATCTGACCCGCCGCAAGGGTCTGCTCGAGACGGCGTCGCTGCCGGGCAAGCTCAGCGACTGCCAGTCCAACGACCCGACGAAGTGCGAGATCTTCATCGTCGAGGGTGACTCCGCCGGTGGCTCGGCCAAGTCCGGCCGCAACCCGCAGTACCAGGCGATCCTGCCCATCCGCGGCAAGATCCTCAACGTCGAGAAGGCGCGGATCGACAAGATCCTCCAGAACACCGAGGTGCAGGCGCTGATCTCGGCGTTCGGCACCGGGGTGCACGAGGACTTCGACATCGAGAAGCTCCGCTACCACAAGATCATCTTGATGGCGGACGCCGACGTCGACGGTCAGCACATCAACACCCTGCTGCTCACCTTCCTCTTCCGCTTCATGCGACCGCTGGTGGAAGCCGGGCACGTCTTCCTGTCCCGCCCCCCGCTCTACAAGATCAAGTGGGGTCGGGACGACTTCGAGTACGCGTACTCCGACCGCGAGCGCGACGCGCTGATCGCGGCCGGGCGCGAGCAGGGCAAGCGCATCCGGGACGACTCCGTGCAGCGCTTCAAGGGCCTTGGCGAGATGAACGCCGAGGAGCTGCGTGTGACGACGATGGACGTCGACCACCGCGTACTCGGCCAGGTCACGCTGGACGACGCGGCCCAGGCCGACGACCTGTTCTCGGTGCTGATGGGCGAGGACGTCGAGGCCCGCCGCTCGTTCATCCAGCGAAACGCCAAGGACGTCCGCTTCCTCGACATCTGAGTCGGCCCCTCCCCGGCCGCGCAGCCGGGCTCCCCGCCGCCGCCTGAAAGGATCTTGACCAGCAATGGCCGACGAGAACCCCCCCACCACCGAGAATCCCGAGCTGACCCCGCAGGCCGAGGGCGCCGGGATGCGCGTCGAGCCGGTCGGGCTCGAAACCGAGATGCAGCGCTCGTACCTCGACTACGCGATGAGCGTGATCGTCTCGCGCGCGCTGCCCGACGTGCGGGACGGCCTCAAGCCGGTGCACCGGCGCGTGCTGTACGCGATGTACGACGGCGGGTACCGGCCCGAGAAGGGCTTCTACAAGTGCGCCCGCGTCGTCGGCGACGTCATGGGTACGTACCACCCGCACGGTGACGCCTCGATCTACGACGCGCTGGTGCGGCTCGCGCAGCACTGGTCGATGCGGCTGCCGCTGGTGGACTCCAACGGCAACTTCGGCTCGCCCGGCAACGACCCGGCCGCCGCCATGCGGTACACCGAGTGCAAGATGGCCCCGCTGGCCATGGAGATGCTCCGGGACATCGACGAGGAGACCGTCGACTTCCAGGACAACTACGACGGCCGTAACCAGGAGCCGACGGTCCTGCCGGCGCGGCTCCCGAACCTGCTGGTCAACGGCTCGGCCGGGATCGCGGTCGGCATGGCGACCAACATCCCGCCGCACAACCTGCGCGAGGTCGCCGAGGGCGCCCAGTGGTGCCTGGCCAACCCGGAGGCGTCCGCCGAGGAGCTGCTGGACGCGCTCATCGAGCGGATCAAGGGGCCCGACTTCCCGACCGGCGCCCTGGTGGTGGGCCGCAAGGGCATCGAGGAGGCGTACCGCACCGGGCGCGGTTCGATCACGATGCGCGCGGTGGTCGAGGTCGAGGAGATCCAGAACCGCCAGTGCCTGGTCGTCACCGAGCTGCCGTACCAGGTCAACCCGGACAACCTGGCCCAGAAGATCGCCGACCTGGTGAAGGACGGCAAGATCGGCGGCATCGCCGACGTGCGGGACGAGACGTCCTCGCGCACCGGCCAGCGGCTGGTCATCGTGCTCAAGCGGGACGCGGTCGCCAAGGTCGTCCTCAACAACCTGTACAAGCACACCGACCTGCAGACCAACTTCGGCGCCAACATGCTGGCCCTGGTCGACGGCGTGCCGCGCACCCTGTCGCTGGACGCCTTCATCCGGCACTGGGTCGCCCACCAGGTCGAGGTCATCGTCCGGCGCACCCGCTACCGGCTGCGCAAGGCCGAGGAGCGGGCGCACATCCTGCGCGGTCTGCTCAAGGCGCTGGACGCGATCGACGAGGTCATCGCGCTGATCCGGCGCAGCGACACCGTCGACATCGCGCGTGAGGGCCTGATGGGGCTGCTCACCATCGACGAGATCCAGGCCAACGCGATCCTGGAGATGCAGCTCCGCCGGCTGGCCGCGCTGGAGCGGCAGAAGATCGTCGCCGAGCACGACGAGCTCCAGGCCAAGATCGACGAGTACAACGCGATCCTGGCCTCGCCCGAGCGGCAGCGGCAGATCATCAGCGAGGAACTGACCGCGCTGGTGGAGAAGTTCGGCGACGACCGGCGCAGCAAGCTGGTGCCCTTCGACGGCGACATGTCCATCGAGGACCTGATCGCCGAGGAGGACATCGTCGTCACGATCACCCGTGGCGGCTACGTCAAGCGCACCAAGACCGAGGACTACCGCTCGCAGAAGCGCGGCGGCAAGGGCGTGCGGGGCACGAAGCTCAAGCAGGACGACATCGTCTCCCACTTCTTCGTCTCCACCACCCACCACTGGCTGCTGTTCTTCACCAACAAGGGCCGGGTCTACCGGGCCAAGGCGTACGAGCTGCCCGACGCCGGGCGCGAGGCGCGCGGTCAGCACGTCGCCAACCTGCTGGCCTTCCAGCCGGACGAGCAGATCGCCCGCATCCTGGCCATCCGGGACTACGAGGCGGCGCCGTACCTGGTCCTGGCCACCAAGGCCGGCCTGGTGAAGAAGACGGTGCTCAAGGACTACGACTCGCCGCGTTCCGGCGGCGTCATCGCCATCAACCTGCGGGAGACCGAGGAGGGCGGCGAGGACGAGCTGATCGGCGCCGAACTCGTCTCCGCCGAGGACGACCTGCTGCTGGTGAGCCGCAAGGCGCAGTCCATCCGGTTCACCGCGACGGACGAGGCGCTGCGCCCGATGGGGCGCGCCACCTCGGGCGTGAAGGGCATGAGCTTCCGCGAGGGTGACGAGCTGCTCTCGATGAATGTCGTCCGGGCCGGTACGTTCGTCTTCACCGCCACCGACGGCGGGTACGCCAAGCGGACGGATGTGGATGAGTACCGCGTGCAGGGGCGTGGTGGCCTCGGTATCAAGGCCGCCAAGATCGTGGAGGATCGCGGTTCGCTCGTCGGCGCGCTGGTCGTCGAGGAGAGTGACGAGATCCTGGCGATCACCCTCAGCGGCGGTGTGATCCGTACGCGGGTCAACGAGGTCAGGGAGACGGGCCGTGACACCATGGGCGTTCAACTGATCAATCTGGGCAAGCGGGATGCCGTGGTGGGCATCGCGCGCAACGCCGAAGCGGGACGCGAGGCCGAAGAGGTCGAGGACCTGGTCGAAGCGACCGGCGAGGCGGGCCCGGAATCAGCCGAGGGCGAGGCGCCCCCGGCCGGGAGCGATGAGGAGTAAGTCGTGACTGGAGCCACGGGCGCCGGGGGAACCGAGGGCCAGCGGCCCGTGGGACCCGCGACCGCGTCGAGCGGCGGCGCCCGTGGCTCGGCTGCTGACTCCCGCAGGGGAGCGGCTGACTCCCAGAGGGGAACCGTGACGGACACCCGAGGTGCCAAGCAGGGCTACGAGTCGTTCTCGGCGAGCCCACTGCCCAATGAGCGGCCGGCTACGCAGCAGTCCCAGCCCTACCACCCGCCGCACGCCTACGCGCCCCCCGCGGGCGCGCAGGGCGCCGCGCCGGAGGGTGGGCAGGGGTCGGCGCCCCAGCAGGCGGTGCGCCGACCGCGTACGCCCGCGGGCGCGCGTACCGTGCCGCGCACCCGCAAGGCGCGACTGCGGGTGGCGAAGGTCGATCCCTGGTCCGTGATGAAGGTGAGTTTCCTGCTCTCCATCGCGCTGGGGATCTGCACGATCATCGCGGCCTCCGTGCTGTGGATGACGATGGACGCGATGGGCGTCTTCTCCACCGTGGGCGGCACGATCAGTGACGCCACGGAATCCAACGAGGGTGGCGGCTTTGACCTGGAATCCTTCCTGTCGTTGCCTCGCGTGCTGGTCTTCACGTCGGTCATCGCGGTCATCGACGTGGTCCTGGCGACCGCCCTGGCCACGCTGGGGGCGTTCATCTACAACCTGTCGGCGGGCTTCGTCGGCGGCGTTGAGCTGACGTTGGCGGAGGACGAGTAGGACGGCGGCGCGGTAGCGCCACACCCTTACGGCGTCGCGGCCCGGACTCGGGCGGCGGCGCCGTTCGGGTGTGGGGGCGCGGTTCGGGTGCGTGGATGCCGGTCGGGTGTGTGGGGGCCGGTGGCGCGGGGTGCGCGTGGTCCGGGGCCGGTGGGCTGGCGGCCGGTCGGGTTGCTTGTCGGCCCGGTCGGAGCGGGGTTCGCGTGGGGCACGGCCCGGTCGGGGCGGGGTTCGCGCGGGGTGGGACGGGCGTGGCGAGCGGGCGGGAATTCCGTGGGGAGCCGGGGCCGCGGGCGGGCGCCGGGGGCCCCGGCGGATACCGATTTTGGGACAGGGCTGGTGGTGCGCTAATCTTTCGGTGCAGCGCGGGGCTATAGCTCAGACGGTTAGAGCGCTTCCCTGATAAGGAAGAGGCCACAGGTTCAAGTCCTGTTAGCCCCACCGATGCGAACGGCCCGGATGGCGAATAGCCAGCCGGGCCGATTCTTTTGTCCACCCACTGAGTTGGGCCAGGGCCTAGGTCACTGATCGGTATCGGTTGGTGTGTATAGTCGAGCGCCAGAAGGTCTCCTACGTCAAGGAAAGACGAGGTCGCGCGGTGAAGAAGCTTCTCCTGGTCGCACTGGCCGCAATCGGCGGGCTCCTCGTGTACCGCCAGATCCAGGCGGATCGCGCCGAGCAGGATCTGTGGACGGAGGCGACCGACTCCGTGCCCTCAGGTTCGGGTGTGTGAGTCGCACTAGTCGTTATTGCGGGGCCTTGATCGCGTGGCGCGGTCGGGGTCCCGTAGTGCGTCGTGGGCGCGCGGGACGTCGCGGATGAGCCGGGCGTCGCGGGCGCGCGGCTGGCGGGCCGGCGCGTGACGTCCACCCCTTGAGTTCACGTAAGCAAAGAATTAGCTTGCACGAGCAAAACGTGGTGCCGGGAACCGCTACGCCAAGGAGTGACGCCCGATGGACGACCGCCGCCGCAGGCACCCCTCCCGCCTGGTCGCCCTGGCGGCCCTGTGCGCGGCGGGCGCGGTCGGCGGGCTGATACCCGGCCCCGCACACGCCGTCCCGGGCGCCGACGCACCCACCTACCGCACCGCGGGCACGCCCATCCGTGGCAGCCTGACCAGCGACGACGCCCCGTCGTTGGCGGTGGGCGGGCCGCGTGTCGACAGCATCGGCGCGGGCGAGAGCCGGTTCTACGCGGTCGACCTCGACGATCGGTCCACCGCCTACGTGTCGGCCGTCGCCGTGCCGCCCCCGGGCGCGCACATCGACGCGTACCGGGACGAGATACGCCTGACGCTGTCCCGGCTGGACGGCGGGCGGTGTGACACCGCGATCGCCGGGGCCGACGCGGACGACGTGGCCCACCCGTTCGGCACCGCCGTGGTGCGCCAGCCCGGTACGGGCACGGCGGCGCGGTGCGGCGCTGCGGGCCGGCACCTGGTCAAGGTCGAGCGGCCCGACTCGACGGCCGGCCGCGACGAGCGGTGGACGCTGGAGCTGCGCTCCATGCGCGAGCCGGGGATCGAGGGTGAGCCGAGCGGGCAGCCGGCGCAGGACAGCGAGAGCGCCGACGCGCCCCTCCCGCGCTCCGGCAGCCCCCGACAGCGCGCGGGCGGCACCGGGTTCAACGACGCCACCCCGCTCTCCCCGGGCGCCTGGCGGGACACCGTCGCGCCCGGCCAGACCCGCTTCTTCAAGGTCCCCGTCGACTGGGGGCAACAGCTCCTGACCAGCGTCGAAGTCCCGGCCCCCGAGGGCTCGTCGGGCAAGCCGACGGGCAGCGCGGGCTTCCTGCGGGACGCGCTCGGCACGGCCGTCTACAACCCGGCGCGCGCCCTGCTCGCGACCAACCACTTCGTGCCGTACAAGGGCAACCCGAGCACCTCCCGGATCGGCACCGCGCCGCTGGCCTACGTCAACCGCACGGAGCGCTCCCGGGCGGCCGTGCGGGCCGCGAGCGTCGCCGGCTGGTACTACGTCGCCGTCACCGTGAGCCCGCGGATGAAGCGCTACTTCGAGGACGGCGTACCGGTCACCGTGCGCGTTCACCTGAAGGGCGACGCCGAGCCGGGCCCCCGCTACGACGGCAGCGCCACGGCCGGCGGCTTCGGCATCGGCGCGGACCAGGGGCGGATCGGCCAACCGGGGCCGGGCTCCGCCGACGCGGCCGACGACGACCGGCTGCGGGCCGTCGCGTACGGCGGGTTCGGGCTCGGCACGGCGCTGCTGGCCGGCCTGGGCGTGTGGAAACTGAGCGCGCGCCGGCGCACCGCCGTCCCCTTGGCGGGCGCGGGCCCGCACGGCGGGGGCGACAACTCCGCACGGTAGATCGGGGGTTGTGGACGGCGTCGCGCGCCGTCGTGGTCGGGCCGGGCTAGCTGGCCAGCAGCGCCCAGGTGCCGACGGCGAAGCAGAGGGCCGCGGCGACCAGGATGGCGAGCGTCACGGCGCGCGAGGGGCCCGGGGGGCGCGGGGCCGCGTGCGTGGCCGCCGGCGGCGCCACGGCGTGCGTTGCTGGGGTCGTCGCGCTCGCCTGGCCTGGCAGGCCGGGCTGGCCGGGTAGGTCGAACGCGTCGCCCGCCGAGCCGGGAGCTACCGGGCCAGAGGGCGCGACGGGCTGCGCGGTCGGGCCGGCCCGCGCCGGTAGTGGCGTGGTCGCGGTCGGGTCCGGGGGTGGGGCGGTGACCGGCGTGCCCGGGGCGGCGGCCGGCCTGACGACCGCGGTCGAGTCCGTGTCGGCGTGCGCCGCCCTGATGGCCGACGAGGGGTACGCCGGGGGCGGCGTCGGCGTGTGCGGGCCGTGCGGCGGGGGCGGCGAGCCCTGCGGGTACGCCGTCGCGTGCCCGGCGCCCTGCGGGCCGGGCGACCGCACGGCGGGGTACGGGAGGGTCGGCGGCGTGGGCGTCGGCGTCGGAGCGGTGTGCGGGCCCGGCGGGTAGCCGTACGTGAGCTGGTACGGCGGCTGTTGGGCCGCCGGGAGGTGCGAGGCGGCCTGCGCGGGAGGGCCGCCCGACGCGGCGGGCGGTCGCGTGCCGGCGTACGCGCCCGGCGCGTCCGCTGGTGGCGTGGCGGCGTACGGGGGTGCGAGCGGGGTGGGGGTCGGCGTGGGCTCCGAGGACAGCGGGGGCAGCGCCGTGGGCGCCAGCGGAGTGGGGGTCGGCGTGGCGTCGGGCGGCCAGGGCGGCGTCGGGTGCGGCGGCGCGGGCGGTGTCGGGCCGGCGTGGGTGGCCGCCGGCGGCAGCGGGGCGTGCGACGGCGTGCTGGGGGTGGTGTTCCGCGGCCCGGGCGTGGGGTCGGCCGTGGCTTGCGCCTGGTCGAGGCCGAGGGCGGGCCCGCGCCCGGGGCCGGGGACGGGGTCGGCTGGTCCGGACGGCGCCGGTGGCTCCGGTGCGGGCTGCGGCGGGGCGAGTGGGAAGCTGCCGGTCTGCGACATGGCGGACTCGACCCCGGTGGCCGTCGGCGGCCCCGGCAGGGAGCCGGTGTCCACGTCGGGCCCGTCGGCCGCGCGGTCCCGCCCGGCGCCGTTCGCCTGGCCCTGGCCCTGGCCCTGGCCCTGAGACTGCCCCTGCCCGGGGTGCGCGGGTTCGCGCGGCGTGCTGACTGGTGGGGCGTCGCGGCGTGGGCCGGGCGCGGAGGGGGTCGCGGGGCCCTGCCAGGAGCCCTGCGGCAGCCCGAACCAGGAGTCGGTCGTCGTGTGCGTGCCCGTGGGCTCCGCGCCGGTGGCGTACGGGCCGGACGGGTACGGGCCCGGGGCGTGCGCGCCCGGCGCGGTGGACGGGGTGCGGTCAGCGCCGGGCTCCACCGGCGCGCGCCCGGCCCGCGCACCGGCGCCCTCAACGGACCGGCCCCCTGCCCGGCCGCCCGCAGTCGAGCCCAACTCGCCGTCCCCGGTGGGCTCGTCGTCCCGGGGCTCGTTCGTCGCCGAAGCGCTCGCGGGGGCCCCGCCCACCGGGCTCCCGGCCGCCGCGGAATCGCTCGCCACGGGCCCGTTCACCACGGGCTCATCCGCCATAGGCCCGGCGCCCGGCGCCGGCCCGCCCCGCCGCTCCGTGCCCGGGTAGCTGCCGGCCGGGTAGGGGCCCGTCGCGTAGGGCCCGGTGGCGTAGGTCTCGGTCGCGTCGGGCTGCGCCGGACGGTCGTACGCCCCGTACGCGTCGTACGCCTCCGCCAGCGCGTGCGGGTCCGTGTGCTGGACGAGGCGGGCCGCGCGCGGGATCGGGGTCGGGGCGGTCGGGCCGTCGGGGCCGAAGCCCGGCGGTAGGGGGCCGAGGTGGTCGAAGACCTCGACGGCCTCGTCGTCGAAGTCGGGCTCCGGCAGCAACTCCATCGCGGAAAGGAGCGCTTTGCGGGCGCCGTTCGCGGTACGGAAACGGGCCTCGGGGTCGGGCAACAGGAGGTTCGCTATCACCTGCCACAGCGGTTCCGGAATACCGTCGGGCGCATTCGGCACACCGTGTTCCGTAAATCGCTCAATGAGCGCTTCCGCGTCCGGCTTGCGCCCGCTGAGGAGATACAACGCCACCAGCCCGACCGTGAACAGGTCGGCCGGAAAGTCCGGCTCGGCACCGAGAATCTGCTCGGGTGCGAAATAACCGGGCGTGCCCACCACGAAGTTGGTATCCGTGAGCCGGGGTTCACCCTTGGTCATGGCGATTCCGAAATCCGAGAGCCGCACGTGGGGGCGGCCCGTTCCGGTGGCTTCCAGGAGCACGTTGGCGGGCTTGATGTCCCGGTGGATCACGCCTTCCTTGTGCACCGCCTCGACGCCGGAGAGCAACTGGTCGAGCAGCGTGCAGACGTAGGAGGGCGGCAGCGGCCCGTAGTCGCCGATCAGGTGCGCCAGCGAGCCGCCGCGCACCAGGTCCATGGTGAACAGCACCTTGTCGTCGTCCGCGGCCCAGCTCGCCGGGGCCAGCACGTGCGGATGGTCGATCCGCAGCGCCTGCTCCCGTACGAACCTCAACAACGTGTGGGCGTCGCTCTGTTGGAGCACCTTGGCGGCGACGTAACGCGCTCTGCGATGGTCCCAGGAGCGCCAGACCGCGCCCACCCCGCCGCGGCCGATCGGATCGACCAGCTCGTACCGACCAGCGAAGATCTCACCCATCGCGCCCCGACCGTCCACTCGCCCATCGACTCGACCCGGCCCGACTCAGTGCCACTGGCCGGCCGGCGCGGACCTCAACCCTGGTGTGACTCGTAGTGGGCCACCGCGTCCGCGGTGCGGCCCGCGCCGTACACGCGGAGAAACTCTGCCAGTTCGGGGTGGGTGGGGGTGAGGGAGTCGGCGGCATCGATGATGTCCCCGGCGGCGGCCACCGACCGCAGCAGCGACTGGATCTCGCGCACCACACGGCGCACGGTGGGAGCGCCACTGCTGGCCGTGGTCTGCGAGGTGTTGTTCAGTACGGACCCGCCGGCCGACTTCTTGACCTCCTCCATCCGCTCGGCGGCCTCGGCCGCGCTGACCCGCCCGTCCGCGACCTGGCTGGACAGCTCCTGTAGCGCCTGCACCCGCTGCACCACGGCCGGGTTGCCGATCTTCGCCCGCTGGCCGCTCATGAGCTGCGACAACATCGGCGCCGAGAGCCCGAGCACCGAGGCGAGGCGGGCCTGGTTCAGCCCGAGATCGTCGATCAGACGGCGGAAGAGAGCGCCCAGCGGTTCCCCGTACCAATTGCGTTGCAGGTCTCGTGCGCGGGCGGTGGCGTCCTGCTGTGCTGCGTCCATCTCGCTCTCCCCTTCGCTGCCGCGAATCTTGCGTGGCATCCTACGGAGAGCGGTACGTACGAGCGATACCCGGTCGGGAAAGCTATCGGGTAACGGGTATCCTGATCCGCGAAGGGGCCTTAGCTCAGTTGGTAGAGCGCCGTCTTTGCATGGCGGATGTCAGGAGTTCGACTCTCCTAGGCTCCACTTCTTGAAACCTCCCTGACCTGCGGAAACGCGGTAAGGGAGGTCTTTTTTTCGGGTGTTTTCCGCGAGGTGGTCGTAGCGCGGTGGGCTCCCTCGCGATGACGCCGTCGCGATATCGGCGGGCGGGGCCGTGGCGGGGCTTCGGCGGGCGTTTGTGGAGACCTTGTGAGAACCGCTGGCGGCGCCTGGGAAACGACCTACTGGTTGGTTGTTTCCGAAGCTGGTGAACGCCGCCGTACCGGCCGCCGCCCCCGGCACCGGACCTGGCCGGCTCTGTCAGGGCACGAGGTCGGTGAGGCCGATGTCGAGGTCGAACGGCACGGTCGTCCTCAGGCGGTTTCGGTGGATGCCGGTGGGCACGTAGGCGTGGGTCATGAGGTCGAGTTCGTAGGTGTGGACGGCGGGGGCGCCGGCTTCGTCCTCGACGCGCCAGAAGTGGGCGATCCCGGCCTGGGCGTACTTGAAGGGCTTGAGGGAGCGGTCGCGGTCAGCCGACTCCTCCGAGACCACCTCGATGACGAGAGCGACGTCGGCGGGTGCGTACCAGGTGCGGTCGGGGCGGTATGCGGCGGTGGTCGCCAGGATGTCGGGTTCGGGGCGGCTCTTGTTGTCGAGACGGACGGTCATCTCCCGCTCGACCTCGTACCCGGCGGGGGCTGCCTGGCGCAGGGCGAACGTCATGTTCTCCACCAGTCGGGAGTGCCAGGACCGCTGTGGCGACATCATGAAGATGAGGGCTCCGTCGATCAGCTCGGTGTGCCGCGGTGCTTGCGGAAGGTGGTCCAGGTCGTCGGCCTCCCAGCCACTGGGCCGGGGAGGGATCATCCAGTCGGGGAGTCCGGCGGTCACGGCTTCCTCCAAGCGCTGCGTATGAAGCGATCACGGGGCTGGTCGCGAAGGTACGGGCCAGGTACCTGGTCTCAGCGTAGTTGTCGCCCCTTCCCGGCGGGCGGAACCCGGCGCTCTCAGGCCCCCGGAGCAAGCGCGCCTGCGACGACCTGACGCGGCCGTGCGGAGCCCGGCGGCGTGGGCCGTCGCCTCCCCCGCCCCCTCACCCGCCGCCCGACGTGGGTGTCGCCGGGAACTCCACCCTCACCCGTAGTCCGCCGGCGGGGCGGGGGGTGAGGGTGAGGGTGCCGTCGTGGGCCTGGGTGATGGTCTTGGCGATGGCCAGGCCCAGGCCGACGCCCGCCTGGTCGGTGTGGATGCGGTCGGTGCCGCGTCGGAAGGGCTCGGCGAGGGTGGCGACCAGTTGCGGGGCGAGCTGCTCGCCGGTGTTCTCGACGGTGAGCGCAACGGAGCGGGGACCGACCTCGGTGTGCACCCACACGCTGCCGTCGGTGGGCAGGTTGTGCACGATGGCGTTCTGCACGAGGTTGGTGACCAACTGGAGCAGGAGGGCGGGCGATCCGGCCGTGGGGGCGATGTCGCCGTGGGTCTCCAGGGTGACGCCGTGCTTCTCCGCGAGCGGGAGCAGCGTCTCGGTGGCCTCCTCCGCGGTGAGGGAGAGGTCGACGGGTTCCCGGGCGAAGGACCGTTGGCCCGCGCGGCTGAGGACGAGGAGCGCCTCGGTGAGGTCGATGGCCCGGGTGTTGACGGTGTGCAGGCGGTCGACGAGCGCGCCGGTGTCGTGGTGGGGGTCGGCGCGGGCGACGTCGATGAGGGTCTTCGAGATCGCCAGCGGGGTGCGCAGCTCGTGCGAGGCGTTGGCGGCGAACCTCCGCTGTTCCTCGACGTGCGCTTCGAGCTGCGCGAGCATCGTGTCGAAGGCGTCGGCGAGTTCGCGGAACTCGTCCTCGCGGCCCGGGAGGCAGATCCGGTGGGAGAGCGATCCGGCGGCGGCCGTACGGGTGGCGCGGGTGATGCGGTCCAGGGGGGCGAGCATGCGTCCGGCGAGCATCCATCCTCCCAGCAGGCCGAAGACCAGGAGGGCCACCATGACCAGGGCGGCCGTCGGGACGAAACCCCGCACGAAGAGGAGGCCCGGGGTCTCTCGTACCGCTCCCGACTCGTTGGTCTGTAGCCACCCCTCCCGGAGCATGTACACGCCCACCGCGACGAGCGACAGGACGCCCGCGACCATCAGGAACCCGGCGTAGCTGAGGGTGAGTTTGAGGCGGACGCTCAGGCCGGGACGCCTATCCACGACCGCCACCCGCGGACCCGCTGCCGGCGGTCGGGACGATGCGGTATCCGACGCCCGGGACGGTGGAGATGATCCCGGGTTCACCGAGGCGTTTGCGCAGCGCGGAGACGGTGATGCGCACCGCGTTGGTGAACGGGTCGGCGTTCTCGTCCCACGCCCGCTCCAAGAGTTCCTCGGCGCTGACCACACCGCCTTCGGCGGCGACGAGTACTTCGAGCACCGCGAACTGCTTGCGGGTGAGGGCGACGTAGCGGTCGTCGCGGTAGACCTCGCGGCGGAAGGGGTCCAGGCGCAGGCCCGCGATCTCTCGTACGGGCGGCCTGGAGTGGGCCCGCCTGCGGTCGAGCGCCCTGAGCCGGAGCACCAACTCCTGGAGCTCGAACGGCTTGGTGAGGTAGTCGTCGGCGCCGAGTCCGAACCCGGAGGCCTTGTCGTCGAGGCGGTCGGCGGCGGTGAGCATCAGGATCGGCATCCCGCTGCCGGAGGCGACGATGCGCCGGGCGACCTCGTCGCCGGAGGGCCCCGGGATGTCGCGGTCGAGGACGGCGATGTCGTAGCTGTTGATACCGAGCAGTTCCAGCGCGGTGTCGCCGTCGCCCGCGATGTCCGCGGCGATGGCTTCCAGGCGCAGGCCATCGCGGATGGCCTCTGCCATGTAGGGCTCGTCCTCGACGACCAGAACACGCATGTTCCTCAGGTTAGGAGCCGGCGCCTATCGTCGGCGTATCGAAAACCCGATACGCGCCGACAACGCGACGCTGCCTTGACTGGGCGCATGGCGTACAGCGAACCAGCACGAACAGCAGCGGCCGGGCCCCCGGCCGGCCCCTCGGCCGAGTCCCCGGCGCGGGCCTCGGCCTGGTCCCCGGCGCGGGCCTCGGTCCACCTGGCAGTCCAGTCCCCGGTCCAGCCCTCGATCCGGTCCGCGATCCGGTCCTCGGCGTCCTCGTCCTCCGTGGCCGGTGGGAGGCGGGCGTGCGGCTGACCGTCGGGCGGATCCTCGCCACCGAGCACTTCGCGTTCGTGCGGACCCAGCGATCGGTCAGCTTCCTGCAGACCCCGGCCTGGGGGCGCGTGAAGACCGAGTGGCGCAGCGAGTCCCTCGGCTGGTTCGACGGCGGGCGGCTGGTCGGCACGGCGCTCGTGCTGCACCGCCCGGTGCCGCGACTCGACCGCTACACGCTGGCCTACCTGCCCGAGGGCCCGGTCATCGACTGGAGCGGCGACCTCGCCCCGTGGCTCGACCCGCTGGCGCGGTACCTGAGGGCCCGCGGCGCGTTCGCGATCCGGCTCGGCCCGCCGGTGCGCACGGACACCTGGGGTGCCACCCAGGTGAAGGAGGGCATCGCCGACCCGGGCACCCGGCACCTCACCGACCTGCCCAGCCAGTACGTCGACCCGGTCGGCACCGGCGTGACCAGCGGGCTCCGGGAGGCCGGCTGGCGGCCGCAGGACCCGCGGGACGGGTTCGGGGTCGGGCATCCGCAGTTCCGGTACGAGATCCCGCTGGCCGGCAAGAGCGCGGACGAGGTGCTCCGGGGCATGAACCAGCAGTGGCGCCGCAACATCAAGAAGGCGGCCAAGGAGGGGGTCGAGGTCACGGTCGGCGCGGACCTGAGGGCTTTCCACGACCTCTACGTCCACACCGCGGAGCGCGACCGCTTCACGCCCCGGCCGTTGCGATACTTCGAGACCATGTTCGCGGCGCTGAACGCCGAGGACCCCGAGCGGATCAGGCTCTACCTGGCCCACCACCAGGGCGACCTGGTCGCCGCCAGCATCCTGGTCCGCGTGGGCGGCCACGCGTGGTACTCCTACGGCGCCTCCTCCACCGCCAAGCGCGAGGTGCGCGGTTCCAACGCCTGTCAGTGGGCGATGATCCGCGACTCGCTGGCGGCCGGCTGCGACGTCTACGACCTGCGCGGCATCACCCCCACCCTGGACGCCGACGACCCGCACGTGGGCCTGATCCAGTTCAAGGTCGGCACCGGCGGTCAGGCGGTGCGGTACGTCGGCGAGTGGGACCTGCCACTGCGGCCCGCGGTCTACCGGGCCTTCGACTTCTACATGCGGCGGCGCGGACGCTGAGCCCGTACCGTTTCCCGTTTCTCGCTTCCCGTTTCTCGCCTGCCGCATTTCGCCTTCCGCTTCTCGCTACGGCGCGCCGCGTCGGCCCGACCGGTACGGGGGTGTCGGTGCGGAGGCCCGGGCCGACGCGGCCCGGCCCCGGCCCGGGCCCGGCCGCCGGTGTCCGCGCCGGCCGGTCGCGTGGTCAGGCGAGCGCGGCGGCGACCAGGTCGAGGCGGGCGCCGCGCGACGCCTTGACGAGGACGACGTCGCCGGCGGCGAGCTGGCCGCGCAGCCAGCGGACGGTCGCGTCGTTGTCGGCCAGTGGCACCGCCCGTTCGCCCGCGCCGTCGGCGACCGGCCGGGCGGCTTCGCCGACGGCGACCACGATGTCGGCCCGGGTGGCGGCGTACGCGCCGATGGCGTGGTGCTCGGCCTCGCTGGCGTCGCCGAGTTCGAGCATCTCGCCGAGTACGGCGATGCGGCGCTTGCCCTCGATCGCCGCCAGCGCGTCCAGGCCGGCGCGGGTCGAGTCGGGGTTGGCGTTGTAGGAGTCGTTGAGCAGTCTCGCGCCGCCGGCGAGGTCGCGCAGTTCCATCCGCCACCGCGACAGCGAGGCGGTGGCGAGCGCCGTCGCGGCCATGGTGAGCGGGACACCGGCGGCCAGCGCCGCCGCCGTGGCGGCCGCCGCGTTGAGCGCCTGGTGGGCGCCGGGGACCGACAGCGTGACGGGGGCGGAGGTGGCGGAGGTCCGCAGCGTGAACGTGGGCCGGCCGAGGTGGTCGAGGGTCGGGTCGAGGGCCCGTACGGTGGCGTGGGCGGTCCGCCCGAAGGTCAGCACCGGCCCTTCGGTGAGCGAGCGCATGGCGAGCACCCGGGGGTCGTCGGCGTTGAGTACGGCTATGCCACCGGGCGCCAGCCCCCGCACCAGTTCGCCCTTGGTCCGCGCGATGGCCGCGCGCGACCCGAACTCGCCGATGTGGGCCTGGCCGACGTTGAGGACGACGGCGATGTCGGGCGCGACCAGGGCGGTGAGTTCGGCGATGTCGCCGACGTTGCGGGCGCCCATCTCCAGGACCAGGAACCGGGTGGTCTCGTCGGCGCGCAGCATGGTCAGCGGCACCCCGAGCCCGTTGTTGAGCGTGCCGATCGTGGCGGTCGTCGGGCCGGCGCCGGCGAGGACGGCGGCCAACAGGTCCTTGGTGCCGGTCTTGCCCTGGGACCCGGTCAGCGCGAGCACGGTCAGGCCGTCGCGCAGCCGGCCCACGACGTGGACGGCGAGCGCCTGGAGCGCGGCCCGCGCGTCCTCCACGACGACGGTGGGCAGCGACGTGGCTCGGGAGCCGAGCACCGCCACCGCGCCGGCCCGGGCGGCCTGTTCCGCGTAGTCGTGGCCGTCGACGTGGTCGCCGGCGAACGCGACGAAGAGGCCGCCCGGCTGGGCCTGTCGGCCGTCGAGCACGGCCGGCGCGGTCACGGTCACGGAGCGCTCGCCCGCGACCGTCCCGCCGACGATCTCGGCGATCGCGCCGAGGCTGAGCGGGATCATGACCGCACGGCGCGCGGGCCGCGGCGCGGGGTCAGTCCGGTGGGGCACCCGCCGGAGCGGATGGTGGCTGTTTCGTTGAACGGCATGCCGCCAGTCAAGGCGGTCGGGCGTATCGCCGGCATATCGAAAAGCCCATACGTTCCGGCAACGCCACCCCGCGTTGACTGGGCGCATGACCAACAGCGAACCGGTCCACATCGCGATTTTCGGATGCGGCCCAGACGAGGCCGCTCTGTTCCGAGAACTGGCCCCTCGTTTCGGTGTGGCGACGACCATAACCGAAGCGCCGGTGACCGAGGCCAACAGCGAACTGGCGAAAGGCGGCCGCTGCGTCAGCGTCGGCCACAAGGCACCCGTGTCCCGGGCCACGTTGCGGGCGCTCGGCCAGGCCGGCGTGGCGTACATCTCCACGCGGAGTATCGGCTACAACCACATCGACGTGGAATACGCGGCCGGCCTCGGCATCTCGGTCGGAAACGTCAGCTATTCGCCGGACAGCGTGGCCGACTACACGCTGATGCTGATGTTGATGGCGGTACGGGACGCGAAATCCGTTATCCGTCGGACGGACGCGCACGATTACCGGGCGAGCGAAACGCGCGGGCGCGAGCTGCGCGACCTCACCGTCGGAGTGATCGGAACGGGCCGCATCGGCGCGGCGGTCGTGGACCGGTTGCGGGGTTTCGGCTGCCGAGTCCTGGCCCACGACAACCACCCGCGGACCGACGCCCGTTACGTACCGCTCGACGAACTGCTGGAGCGGAGCGACGTGGTCTCGCTGCACACACCGCTCACCGCGCAGACGCACCATCTGCTGAACCCGCGGCGCATGGCGCGGATGAAACGCGGCGCGCTGATCGTCAACACGGGACGCGGTTCCCTCATCGATACCGAAGCCCTACTGGAAGCTCTGGAGAACGGCGAGTTGGGCGGCGCGGCGCTGGACGTCCTCGAAGGGGAGGAGGGCGTTTTCTACGCCGACTGCCGAGACAAGCCCATCGCGAGCAAGGCACTGGTGCGCCTGCAGGAGCTGCCGAACGCGCTCATCAGCCCGCACATCGCGTACTACACCGACCACGCGTTGCGCGACACCGTCGAGAACTCCCTCACCAACTGTCTGCAATTCGAAAGCGAGAACCGGCATGGCTAGGTTGAAGGTCGGAATTCTGTTCGGGGGGCGTTCCGAGGAGCACCCGATCTCCGTCAAGTCCGCGCGCGAGGTCGCCCGAAGCCTCGATGTCGAGAAGTACGAACCGTTCTACGTCGGGATCACGGAGAGCGGCGCGTGGCGGCTCTGTGACGGGCCCGGCGCGGACTGGGAGCGCGACACCTGCCGCCCGGTCGTCCTGGCATCGGACAGCGGTGTGCACGGACTGCTCGTCCTTGAGCAGGGGCGGTACGAAACGATCAGGCTGGACGTCGTGTTGCCCGTACTGCACGGCACGCTCGGCGAGGACGGCGCGATACAGGGCCTGCTGGAACTGTCCGGCATCCCCTACGTCGGCTGCGACGTCCCGAGTTCCGCGCTGTGCATGGACAAGTCCCTCACCTATCTCGTCGCCGCGAGCGCCGGAATCGCCACGCCGAGGTTCTGGACGGTCGCCGCGCACGAGGAATTCGACGCCACCCGGCTCAGTTACCCGGTCTTCGTGAAGCCCGCCCGCTCGGGGTCGTCTTTCGGCGTCACCAAGGTGACCGAGGAGGCGGAACTGCGGAGTGCGGTGGAGATCGCGCGGCGGTATGACGCGAAGGTGCTGATCGAGGAGGCCGTCGTCGGCAGCGAGATCGGATGCGCCCTTCTGGGGAACGGGCCGGACGTGGTCACGGGTGAGGTGGACCGCATCGCCCTCTCGCACGGCTTTTTCCGCATCCACCAGGAGGACGCGCCGGAGACCGGTTCCGACAACTCGAAGGCGATCGTGCCCGCCGACATTCCGGAAGAGGCACGAGAACTCGCCCAGGAGACGGCCAAGGCCGTATACCGCGCCCTTGGCTGCGGCGGACTGGCGCGAGTGGACATGTTCCTCAAGGAGGACGGTCAGGTGGTCCTCAACGAGGTCAACACCTTTCCCGGGCTGACCTCGTACAGTCGCTATCCGCGCATGATGGCGGCGGCCGGCCTCTCGATGTCCGAGGTGATCGACCGGACGGTGTCGCTGGCCTTGGCGGGAGAAAGCCGATGATGGACGGCTTCGTCTTCGTGGACGAACTCATACCCGGAATACGCTGGGACGCCAAGTACGCCACCTGGGACAACTTCACCGGAAAACCGGTGGACGGATACCTGACCAACCGCATCGTCGGTACGAGGGCCCTGTGCGCGGCCCTGGAACGTGCTCAGGAGAAGGCCAACTCCCTCGGCTTCGGTCTGGTGCTCTGGGACGGTTACCGACCGCAGCGCGCCGTCGACTGCTTTCTGCGCTGGTCGCGGCAGCCGGAGGACGGCCGGACGAAATCGCGGCACTACCCGAACATCGAACGGGCCGAGATGTTCGAGAAGGGGTACGTGGCCACCAAGTCGGGTCACAGCCGAGGCAGCACCGTCGATCTCACGCTGTACGACCTGACCTCCGGCGAGCTTGCCTCCATGGGGGGCGGCCACGACCTGATGGATTCCCGCTCCCACCACGGCGCGGCGGGAATCACGCGAACCGAAGCGCGAAACCGGGAGCACCTGCGTTCCGTCATGGAGGCTTGCGGATTCGCCGCGTACGCGTGCGAGTGGTGGCATTACACGCTGCGGGAAGAGCCCTATCCCGACACGTATTTCGACTTCCCCGTCGAGTAGACGGTTCGGGGCGTGGAACCGGCACCCGTGGCCGGGCCCGCCCGGGTACTCCGTAGCACCCGTAAATGAGCAGGACGGTCGGCGGGGGGCCGGGACATCATGCCTGGCGTGGACCTGACGAAGAAGGCGACGAGCCGGACCCGTACGCGCTGGGGCGTGCTCGCCCAGCGGGACTTCCGGCTGCTGTGGGTGGGCGAGACCGCGAGCGGGTTGGGCAACGGCATCACCGTGGTGGCCCTGCCGCTGATCGCGGTCGAGGTGTTGGACGCCAGCTCCACCGCCGTCGGCCTACTCGCCGCCGCGGTGTGGCTGCCCTGGCTGGTGGTGGGGCTGCCGGTGGGCGCGTGGGTGGACAGGACGCGCAAGCGTCCGCTGATGCTCGCGTGCGACCTGGTCTCCGCCGCGGCGCTGCTGAGCATTCCCGTGGCGGCGTGGTGCGGCGGGCTCACGTACGGGCACCTGGTCGGCGTCGCGCTGGTGTGTGGCACGGCGGCGGTGTGCTTCAACCCGGCCTACCACGCGTACATACGCACCGTGCTCGACGGGCGGGACCTGCTCGAAGGAAACGCCAAGCTCCAGGGCAGCGAGGCGGCGACCCGGGTGGTCGGTCCCGGCGCGGCGGGACTGCTCGCGCAGGCGTGTGGCGCGGTGGCCGCGCTCGTGGCCGACGCGGTGACGTTCCTGGTCTCCGCGTTCTGTCTGCGGCGGATCCGGGTGGTCGAGCCGGACCACGCCCCCACGGGGGACCGTATACTCCTGCGGCGGCAGATCGGCGAGGGGCTCCGGTTCGTGGGGCGGGACCGCTACCTGCGGTCGATGGTCGCGTGGGGCGCCGTGATCAACATGGCGCTGATGGGCTACCAGGCGGTGCAGGTCGTGTTCCTGGTCCGCACCGTCGGGCTGAACCCGGCCATGGTCGGCCTGTTGCTGACCGGCGGCAGCGCCGGCGGCATCGTGGGGGCGCTGGTGGCGACGCGGGCCACCCGGCGGTTCGGCACCGCGCGCGGCCTGCTGCTCCTCCAGGCCGTCACCGCGCCGTTCGTGTTGCTGCTGCCGATGACGACGGCCGGGCCAGGGCTGGCGCTCTTCGCGGCGGGGTCGTTCACCGTCGGGGTCGGCATCTCCGTGGCCAACGTCGTGGTCGGCAGCTTCCGGCAGAGCTACTGCCCGCCCCACCTGCTCGGCCGGGTCGTGGCGACGGCCATGGTGATCAACCACAGCACGATCCCGCTCGGGTCGCTCCTCGGCGGTGTGCTGGGGGACGTCGTCGGCTACCGCGCCACCATGTGGATCATGACGGGCATCGTGGCCCCGTCCTGGCTCATCCTTGCCATGAGCCCGATCCGCCGCCAGCGCGACCTGCCCCGCGAGCAGGCGGGGCCGGGCGCGCGACCGCCGGTGGAGTCGGGCGCGCGGGTGGAGTCGGGTGCGCCGGCGGAGGCGGAGACCTCGCGATCGTGACGCGGACGCGCGCCGGCGGGCGCCCGGGGTGGGCGCCCGCCGGCGCGTCGGTGGTTCGCGCGGGTTCGCGCGTCAGGACTTGTCGCGCTTCGCGGCGTCCGCCGCCGCCTGCTTGGCCTCGACCTCCGGGTCGAGCCCGTCCCGCTCGGCGCGCTCGGCCGGCGTCAGAGGCTCGCGGTCGCCGACCTCCGTCGCGGCCGGCGGCTCCACCAGCCAGTCCGGGTTGGCCTGCTTGTCCCACCACTTCCACGCGGCGTACGCCCCACCGGTCAGCAGCCCCAGCACGACGAACCGCTTGGCGAACCTGCCCCGGCGCGCGCGCCGGCGCTGCTTCTTCTGCAACCGCTCCACGTCGGCCGCGGTGATCTGGCCACGGAGCGCGGCCAGTGCCGCGCCGCCGCGCGCCGCGGCCTCCTCGCGTACCGGGTCCGCGGCGGCACGGGCACTGGCCAGCGCGCTCTCCACGCGGGGGCTGGTGTACTCCGCGGCCTGTCGCGCGGCCTTGCGGGTGCGCGCCGCGGCGCGGTGCGCGGCGCGGTCCACCGTGGGCGGTACGGCGCCGCGCGCGTGCTCGATGCGCGGGGCGAGGCGGCTGTGGTACTGGTCGCTGGCCGTCGCCCGGGCCTGGTGCGCGGCCTGCGACACCTTCGGGGCGAGCTTGGCGCGGGCCTCGTACGCGTAGTGCACGGCCGCTTCCTTGGCCTGGCTGGCGTGTGGCCCCACCACCTCCACCGCGTGGCGGACGCTCTCCTTGGCCGGGCCGGTCGCGTCTCGCACGCTGTCCTTGCGGGTCACGGAATTTCCTCCTCCTCGGTGGCGTATCCGGGGTCCGTCAGACGCCCCTCGACGCTTAGGTCGCCTTTCCACCCATTTGCAGATCATGCCTGTTCGTTGATCGCCGGGCACCTGCGGTCGGGCATCCGGGTCATAGGGGCCTCGCGCGTACAAGGCTACGGAAAGGGGCGCCGCGCGCTGTTTCCGGCGGCTACTCGTCTCCCCGGCGTCCATGCGAGGATCGGGAGACGTCCAGTGAGAACTATGGAAGGTAGATCGTGGCTGAGCAGCTCTACGCCACCCTGAAGACCAACAATGGGGACATCGAGGTCCGGTTGCTGCCGAACCACGCGCCCAAGACGGTCAAGAACTTCGTCGAGCTCGCCGAGGGAACGCGCGAGTGGATCGACCCGACGACCGGCCAGGCGTCCACGAAGAAGCTGTACGACGGCACGGTCTTTCACCGGGTGATCAGCGGCTTCATGCTCCAGGGCGGCGACCCCCTGGGTAACGGCACCGGCGGTCCGGGGTACAAGTTCGGGGACGAGTTCCACCCCGACCTGTCCTTCAACAAGCCGTACCTGCTGGCCATGGCGAACGCCGGCCCGGGCACCAACGGCTCGCAGTTCTTCATCACGGTCGCGCCCACCACGTGGCTCACCGGCAAGCACACCATCTTCGGTGAGGTGAGCAGCGACGCCAGCAAGAAGGTCGTGGACGCCATCGCGAACACGGAGACCAACCCGCGCACCGACCGCCCGGTCAACGACGTGGTCATCGAGTCCGTGGTGATCGAGACCCGCGAGGGCTGAGCACCGCGTCACTTCGCCGCACCATCCGCCGCGCCGCCCCGGCCCCGCCGGGGCGGCGCGGCGTGGGCGGTACCACCGCGCGCCCGTCCGGCCGGGCGCCGACCGACACCGGGCGCGGGGGCGAGGAACCATCCCGCCCCGCCCATCCGTACACCACACAGGTGAGTGGGGCGGCGGTCGTACACTGCCCGGCGCACGGGCACCGGGGGAGAGGTAAGGGGAGACCATGGAGGACCAGGCGGTCTGCTGCTACCGGCACCCGGAGCGGGAGACGGGGGTCAGTTGCACCCGCTGTGACCGGCCGATCTGCCCCGAGTGCATGGTCAGTGCCTCGGTCGGCTTCCACTGCCCGGAGTGCGCGGGCGGGGCCCACGCCAGCGGCGGTGGCGGGGCGTCCGGCAGCGGCCTGCGGCGGCCGGCGAGCACCTCGCCCCGGACGATCGCGGGCGGCTCGCTCACGAGCGACCCCCGGTTGATCACCAAGATCCTGCTGGCGATCAACGTGCTGGTCTGGGTCGTCGTGCTGTCCAACGGCAACCAGATGATCAACGACTGGGCGATGGTCGGCGAGTGGCCGCCGTCCGACTCCGGCTTCGCGCCGGTCCAGGGCGTCGCCGAGGGCGAGTGGTACCGCCTGCTGACCGCGACGTTCCTGCACGAGGAGGCGCTCCACATCGCCTTCAACATGCTCTCGCTCTGGTGGCTCGGCGCCCCGCTGGAGGCGGCGCTGGGCCGGGTCCGCTTCCTGGCGCTCTACCTGCTGTCCGCGCTCGGCGGCAGCGCGCTCAGCTACCTGCTGGCCGACGCCTCGCAGGCGTCGCTCGGCGCCTCCGGCGCGATCTTCGGCCTGCTCGGCGCCACGGCCGTGCTGATGCGCCGGCTCAACTACGACATGCGCCCGGTCGTCATCCTGCTGGCGCTCAACCTGGTCTTCACCTTCGCCTGGAGCGACATCGCCTGGCAGGCGCACATCGGCGGCCTGATCGTGGGTACCGCGGTGGCCTACGGCATGGTGCACGCCCCGCGCGAGCGCCGCGACCTGGTGCAGGCCGGGACCTGTGTGGCGGTGTTCCTGGTCATCCTGGGCACGGTGCTGCTGCGCACAGCGCAGCTCACGGGCTGAGCCCTACGCGGGCGGGTACGCGCGGGCGCGCGGAAACCCCTTAGTGGCTGGTCCACGGCGGTTGTCCACAGCGCGCCGCGTCTCCTGTGGGAACGTCTGTCCAGACGCGTACGGAGGGGCGTTTCCGCAGGCAGGAGGGGTGTGTGGGGGAAGTGAGCGGGGTTGTGGGCGGTCACACCGGCGTCAACATCGCGCAGGTTATCCACAGATCGTCGTAAGTTTTCCCCACTGTGGATCGCTCTGTGGATAACTCAGGTCAGAGCTCGTCTCAGCGCGTGTCCGGCCCGAGCCCGAGCACGGCGCCCGTACCGTGCCCGTACCGCGTCCACGGCGAGCGCCGGGGGCGACCGACCCTGCCACACGGGCCCCGGGGTCCGCCACCCCGCGCGCCGTAAGCGCCGCTGGCGACGACGGGAAACGGCCGGCGCCTCCCCCACGGGCGAGCGACGCCCGCCGCGCTCACCCCGGCGCGCCCTGCCACGAGGCGCGGTGGCGCTCTCGCGTGACCAGCGGTTCCGCGCCCCGGGGCGGCGTCACGCGGCGTGCGGCGCCGGCGCCCCGGCGGCGGACGGCGTCAGGCGGCGCTCCGGCTACGGGCGTGCGGGGGCGTCAGGCAGCGAGTGGCGTCACGCGGCGTGCGGCGCACGCGACGAACCGGGCCACGGCGTCACGCGGCGTGCGGCTACTTCCACTGCGTCGAGACGACGAACCCCGCCGCGATGAAGCCGAATCCGACGACGATGTTCCAGTTGCCGATCGGGTCGATGGGCAGGGTGCCGTCGGTCACGTAGAAGACCACGATCCAGGCCAGACCGATCAGGAACATGGCCAGCATGAGCGGCGCGACCCAGCTCCGCCCGCTGTTCAGGTTTATGGTCGTCGCCTGCTTCGCCGAAGGCGGCGTGAAGTCGTCCTTCTTGCGGATACGTGACTTCGGCACGAGGAACTCTCCTGTCGATGCGCTGCGTGACCGCGCGGAAACCTAGTGGGACGGGGCGCCGGGAGCAGTGAGCGGGGAGCACTTCCTTTCTCCCGGGCGTCCGTTAGCGTAGTGCTTCCGCGGCGTCGAGAGAGATAAGGGTACGTTGAGTAATTCAGCCGACTCCCCTGGACCGGCCCCTCGGCGCTTCGCTTTTCGCCCGATCCGGTTGTTGACGATCGCCATCTTCGCCCTCGCCGGGCTTATTTTCTGGATCAGCTTCAACACCGCCCAGGGCACCAACATCCGCAGTGACGAGTCCATGCTGCGGCTGTCGGACCTCATCCAGGCCCGTAGCGACAAGAACGCCGCGCTGGACGAGAAGACCGCGAAGATGCGTTCCGACGTGGACGCGCTGCTGCACCGGGACGACGACCGCAGCGCCGCCGACGAGGAGCGGCTGCGCGCGCTGGAGAAGTCGGCCGGCACCCAGAAGCTGCGCGGCAGCGCGGTCACGGTCACCCTCACCGACGCCCCGCCGAACGCCACCCCCAGGGTCTCCGGCGTGCCCGACCCGCAACCCAACGACCTGGTCATCCACCAGCAGGACCTGCAGGCCGTCGTCAACGCGCTGTGGCAGGGCGGCGCCGAGGGCATCAGGGTCATGGACCAGCGGCTGATCTCCACCAGCGCCGTGCGCTGCGTCGGCAACACGCTGATCCTCCAGGGCCGCGTCTACTCCCCGCCGTACAAGATCACCGCCGTGGGCGAGGTCTCCGCGCTGCGCGACGCGCTCCGGGACTCCCCGGCGATCCAGAACTACCAGGAGTACGTGAAGGCGTACGGCCTCGGCTGGCAGGTCGACGAGCACGACTCGGTGACGCTGCCCGGCTACTCCGGCACGGTCGACCTCCACCACGCCCGCCCCGCCGACTAGCGGCGCCCGCCCGCGCCCACCGGGCGGCCCGCCCCCCGCGTGCCCCAGGCCGCCGGCGCGTCCGGTCCCGCGCGCGGCGCCCGGTCCCCGAAGACCGCCGGCGCCCCCGACAGCGGCCTGCCCCGGAACGACCCCGGCCGTGCCCCGACCCGCCCCGGCGGGCCCCCGCGCGCCGTCCGGAGCGTTTCCCACCTCTTGTCCGGCTGACCCACGGCCCCACCACCGCGCCCCTTACCCTGGTTCCGCAAGCGACTCATCCATCGGCTCGACGGCAAGTAGGGGCAGCATGTACGGCTGGATCTGGCGGCACCTGCCGGGCAACGCGTGGGTGCGGGCACTGATTTCGCTGCTGCTCGTGCTCGCCGTCGTCTACGTGCTCTTCCAGTACGTCTTTCCGTGGGCGGAGCCGCTGCTGCCGTTCAACGACGTGACGGTTGATGAGTGACCGCGGCGACGGCAGGAACCGATACGGCAGGAACGGCAGGCACCCGATGACCGCGCGCATTCTCGTCGTGGACAACTACGACAGCTTCGTCTTCAACCTCGTCCAGTACCTCTACCAACTCGGCGCCACCTGCGAGGTGCTGCGCAACGACGAGGTGGAGCCCGCGCACGCCGACGACGGCTTCGACGGGGTGCTGCTCTCCCCCGGCCCCGGCACGCCCGAGCAGGCGGGCGTCTGCGTGGACATGGTGCGACACTGCGCGCGGACCGGCGTGCCCGTGTTCGGCGTGTGCCTGGGCATGCAGTCGATGGCCGTCGCGTACGGCGGTGTCGTCGGGCGCGCCCCCGAACTGCTGCACGGCAAGACCTCCGCGGTCACTCACGACGGCGCCGGCGTCTTCAGCGGGCTGCCGTCCCCCTTCACCGCGACCCGTTACCACTCGCTCTCCGTCGAGAACGGCACCTTCCCCGCCGAGCTTGAGGCCACCGCCTGGACCGACGGCCCGGACCACGCCTCGGGCGAACCGGGCGGCGGCGCGGGCGCGGGCCGCATCGTGATGGGCCTGCGCCACCGGGAACTGCCCATCGAGGGCGTGCAGTTCCACCCGGAGTCGGTGCTCACCGAGTGGGGGCACCTCATGTTGGCGAACTGGCTGACCAGGTGCGGCGACGCGGGCGCGGTGGAGCGGGCGGTGGGGCTGGCGCCGGTGGTCGGCAAGGCCGGGGTGTGACCGCACTGCGCCCCGAACGCGCAGCCCCCGCCCCCCCGCACGGGCCCGCCCGCCAGCACGGCCGCTGCCGGGGCGACCGCGCCCACCGGCGCCGGAGCGACCGACACCCGAACGACCGACACCGCCGCCCCGGGCGCCCCGCCTTCGGGCCCCCCGGCTTCGGACAGCCTGGCCCGGGACACCGGCGCCCTGGACACCCCGGCCCGCCGGGACACCGCGGCCCCGGTCGGCGGGCGGCACGCCGCCGATCGGCCGTCCAACGAGGAGACGGTGGGCCTGCGCGTCCCGGGGATGGTGCGCCGAGGCGCACCGGGGCCCGGCCCCATGCCCCCGCTGGTGGACGCCGAGACGATGGCCCTGCGCCAGGTGGCGCCGCAGCCGCCCCGCGAGGAGCTGCCGCTCCCGCCCGAGCGGCCGCGACCGTCGACCGGCGACGCGCCCGGCGGCCGGGCCGCGCGGCGCAAGGCCGCCCGCAAGGCGGCTGGCCGCGCCGGCCGTCGCGCCCCCGCCCGCCGCGCACCCGGAGCCGCCCGCGCCGGGCCGCCGGCCGCCGCGAGCGCCGGCGCCGCGACCGGGACCGCGGCGCCCATGACCCGGCTGGCGGCCCGCCAGGCCGAGCGGGCGCGCAGACCCGGCGTGGCCACCAGGGTCAGCCGGGGGTTGGGCGAGCTGTTCATCACCATCGGGGTGCTGATGCTGCTGTTCGTGGCGTACCAGCTCTGGTGGACGAACATCATCGCGCAGCAGCAGGCGCGGGAAGAGCGCGAGAAGTTACAGAAGCAGTGGGCGCAGGACGACAAGCGGGCGCCCGGGGAGTTCGAGCCCGGCGAGGGGTTCGCGATCATGTACATCCCCAAGCTCGACGTGGTGGTCCCGGTGGCCGAGGGGATCGACAAGCGGGACGTGCTCGACCGAGGCATGGTCGGCCACTACGGCACCGGAAAACTCAGGACCGCCATGCCGTCGGACAAGCGGGGCAACTTCGCGGTCGCCGGCCACCGCAACACGCACGGCGAACCCTTCCGCTACATCAACCGGCTCCAGCCCGGCGACCCGATCGTCGTGGAGACCCAGGACGCGTACTACACGTACGAGATGGCCGCCATCCTCCCGGAGACCTCGCCGTCCAACATCGGGGTCATCGGCCCCGTACCGCCCGGTTCCGGCTTCACCGGACCGGGGCGCTATCTCACGATGACGACGTGCACGCCGGAATTCACCAGTAAGTATCGAATGATCGTATGGGGCAAGATGGTTGAGGAGCGCCCCCGCTCCCAGGGCAAACCGGACCCGCTGGTGAAGTGAGCGGACCCGGCGGACCGGGGCGGCGGCAACTCGACCGTGGTGCGAGGGCACCCGGTGGCGAACCAGGAACGAGGTACGACGCGGTGGTACGGACCGACGAGGACGGCCGGGGCGAACAGCCGGGCGGGCCGGGCGCCACGGCCGCCGCACCCCCGCGCGGCGGTCGCGCCCGGAGCCGGATCGCGACCGCCGTCGGCGTCTTCGGCGAACTGCTGATCACGGTGGGCGTGCTGCTCGCCCTGTTCGTCGTCTACTCCCTGTGGTGGACGAACGTGATCGCCGACCGGGAGGCGAAGAAGCAGTCCGACAAGGTGCGCGAGAACTGGGCCAAGGGCCCGGGCGCCCTCGACACCGGGGACGGCATCGGCTTCCTGCACGCCCCCGGTCTCAAGGAGGGCGAGATACTCGTCAAGAAGGGCACCGCCACCAAGACCCTCAACAACGGCGTCGCCGGCTACTACACCAAGCCGGTCAAGTCCGCGATGCCGTGGGACAAGAAGGGCAACTTCACGCTGGCGGCGCACCGCGACGGCCACGGCGCCAAGTTCCACAACATCGACAAGCTGGACGAGGGCGACGCCGTGGTCTTCGAGACCCGCGACGTCTGGTACGTCTACCGCGTCTACGCGAAGCTCCCGGAGACCTCCAAGTACAACGTGGACGTCCTCGCGCCGATCCCCAAGGAGTCCGGCAAGAAGAAGCCCGGGCGCTACCTCACCCTCTCGACCTGCACCCCCGTCTACACCTCCCGGCACCGCTACATCGTGTGGGCGGAACTGGAGCGCACCGAGAAGGTGGACGCGAACCGCACCGAGCCGGCGGAACTGCGCTGAGCCCACGGGCCCCGCCCCCGCGACCTCCGCCCTCCCGCTGGACCCCACCCCGCCGTAGGCCGCGCTCCCTCACGCGACCTCCCGTTCCCCACGCGCCGCCCGGAGCGCCCACGCGCCGCCCCAGGCCGCCCGCTCAGCGCCTCGCGGCCCCACCGGCGGCCCCGGGCGCGCCTCACCCCGCCCCGCGCCGGCCACGGCGCGCCTGCGCCCGCGAGCGCTCCCAACCGCCGGCCGTCCGCACCCGGCCTCCAGCCGTCCGCGTTCGCCGACCGGCCGTACGCGCCGCACCCGGGCCGGACGCGCGCGACTACCGGCCGTACGCGCCCGACGCCCGCCACACCGGGGGGCATACGGCGGACGGCCCGCCGTCCGCGCTCCTGAGCGCGGACGACGGGCCGTCCGTCAATGGCCGTGGCGGCCGGTGCCCGGGTGGTCCCGCCGGTTGCGGGGTCCGGGTCCGGCGCGGTGGCCGGGGGTCAGCCGAACCAGCCGCCGTTGCCCCCGTCGCCGCCGTTGCCTCCGTTGCCGTGCTCGCCGCCGTTGTTCCCGCCGCCCGGCGTGCCGCCGCTGATCGTGGTGAGGTTCACCGCGGTGTCCTTCGGGACCTGGCTGCCGGCGCCGGGCTGCGAGAGCAGCACGATGGCGTTGTCGTCCTGCGGGCCCCTGATCTCGCCGACCCGCAGGCCGAGGCCCTCCAGGGTGGCGCGGGCGTCGCCGAGCTTCTGCTGGGTGAGCACCGGCACCTGGACCGGGGCCTCGCTCTCGTCGCCGCCGTCGCCGCCTTCGTCACCGCCCTCGTCGCCCTCCTCGGGCGCCTTGGCGATGGTGAGGGTGACCACGGACTCGGGCACCACCGGGGTGCCGCCGGTCGGGGTCTGGCTGATGACCGTGCCGGCCGGCTTGTCCGGGCTCTCCTGCTCCTGGGTCTCGACCTTGAGGCCCTGGCCCGTCAGGAGCTGCTTGGCCTCGTCGGCGGACTTGCCCAGCACGTCCAGGACGGTGACCTGCTCCTTCTTCTTGGCCACCGTCAGCGTGACCTCGGTGCCCTTGCGGACCTTGGTGCCGCCGTCCGGGGTCTGGCTCAGGACCTTGCCGGCCTCCTGGTCGGACTCGGTCTGCTCGACGACGACCGTGAACTCCTTCTCCTCCAGGAGCTTCTTGGCGTTGTCGACCTGCTTCTCGGTGACGTCGGGCACCTCGACCTTGGTGACCGCGAGCCCCTTCGACATCACCAACTCGACGGTGCCGTTCCGCTTGACCTCGGCGTCCGGGCTGAAGGCGGGCGTCTGCTCACAGACCGTTCCCTTGGGCTGCTTGCAGAACTTCGCCTCGCCCTCCTCGATCTTGAAGTCGCCGTTCTCGGCCGTCTTCTGGGCCTCCGCGAGCGTCTTGCCGACCAGGTTGGGCACGTCGACCATGTCGTCGTTCTTGTCGCCCCCGAACAGCGCCTTGCCGATGAAGATCGCACCCACCAGCACCAGGATCGCCGCGATGACCAGCAGGATCGTCGAGGTGTGGCTCTTCTTCTCGCCGCGGTGCCGGTCCCCGCGCTCGTCGTAGCCGAAGCCGCCGTCGTCGTCGCGCGCGGGCGGCAGCATGGTCGTCTGCGCCGCGGCGTCCTGCGGCCGGAGCATGGCCGTGGGTTGGTCGTCCCCGTAGCCGACGGCGCCGAGCGCGGCCGTGGCCGCCACCGGCTGCCCGTCGAGGGCCGCCTCGATGTCGGCGCGCATCTCGTCGGCCGACTGGTAGCGGTAGTCCGGGTCCTTCACCAGCGCCCGCAGCACGATCGCGTCCATCTCGGGCGTGATCTCGGGGTCGTACGCGCTGGGCGGCTGCGGCTCCTCGCGCACGTGCTGGTAGGCGACGGCCACCGGCGAGTCGCCGACGAACGGGGGCCGCACCGTCAGCAGTTCGTACAGCAGGCAGCCGGTCGAGTAGAGGTCGCTGCGCGCGTCCACCTGCTCGCCCTTGGCCTGCTCGGGCGAGAGGTACTGGGCGGTACCGATGACGGCGGCGGTCTGCGTCATCGTCATGCCGGACTCGCCCATCGCGCGGGCGATGCCGAAGTCCATCACCTTGACCTGGCCGGTGCGCGTCAACATGACGTTGGCCGGCTTGATGTCGCGGTGGACGATCTGGTTGCGGTGCGAGTACTCCAGGGCCTGCAGGATGCCGACGGTCATCTCCATCGACCGCTCGGGCAGCAACTTCCGCCCGGAGTGGAGCAGTTCGCGAAGGGTCGAGCCGTCGACGTACTCCATCACGATGTAGGGGATCGAGACGCCGTCGACGTAGTCCTCGCCGGTGTCGTACACCGCGACGATCGCGGGATGGTTGAGCGAGGCGGCCGACTGGGCCTCACGGCGGAACCGGGCCTGGAACGACGGGTCGCGCGCGAGGTCGACCCGTAGCGTCTTCACAGCGACGGTGCGGCCCAGGCGCGTGTCATGGGCGAGGTAGACCTCCGCCATGCCACCGCGGCCGAGCACCGAGCCCAGCTCGTACCGGCCGCCGAGGCGACGCGGCTCTTCCATAGCTTCTCCAGCCCTCTCCGTCATTCCCGACCGCACCGGTGTGGGGGCCCGGCGGTGTGCTGCTCGGCATACCGTACCCGCCGTGTATCACGGGTCCTGGCCGCCACCGTGACCTGATATCCGACCGGTATCGCGCCGTGCGGAGATCTGGATCATCAGGGTGGCCTGGGTCACTTCTCGCTGTCGAGCACGGCCTTCATGACGGACCTGGCGATCGGCGCCGCCAGCCCACCACCGGAGATGTCACCGCGGGACGCCTGCGAGTCCTCGACCACCACCGCGACCGCCACCGGAGACCCGTCCTCGCCCGTGGCGTAGGAGATGAACCAGGCGTACGGCTTCTCGCTGTTGGCCACACCACGCTGGGCGGTGCCGGTCTTGCCACCGACGGTGACGCCGGGGATGCGGGCGCTGGTTCCCGTGCCCTTCTCGACGACGTTCTCCATCATGTCCTGGAGCTTGTTCGCGGTCTCCGACGACATGGGCCGCGACATCTCGTCGGGCTCGGTCTGCTCGACCACGTTGAGGTTGGGCGCCCGCAGCTTGTCGACCATGTACGGCTTCATCATCTTGCCGTCGTTGGCGATCGCCGCGGTGACCATGGCCATCTGGAGCGGCGTCGCCCGGTTGCTCGCCTGGCCGATGCCGGCCATCGCGTTCTGCGGCCGGTTGTCCTCGGGGTAGACGCTCGCGGCGGTACGCACCGGGGTGTCGACGGTCTCGTTGAACCCGAACTTCTCGGCCTGCTCGATCATCTTCTCGTTGCCGAGGTCATCGCTGATCTTGCCGAAGACCGTGTTGCACGAGACCTGGAGGGCCAGCTTGAGGCTGGCGTTCTCGCAGGGGATGTTCCCCTCGTTCGGCAGCGGCCGGCCGGTGGTCAGCGGCAGCTTCCACGGCAGCGGCGAGTTGGTCTTCTCGTCGACGCTGTCGTACAGGCCGTTCTCCAGCGCGGCGGCGGCCGTGACGACCTTGAACGTGGAGCCGGGCGGGTACGTCTGGCGCAGCGCCCGGTTGAGCATCGGGACGTCCTTGTTGTTCTTCTCGTCCAGCCGCTTCCACTCCTCCTCGTCCTTCTTCGAGCCGCCCGCGATGTTGGACGGGTCGTAGCTCGGCGTGGAGGCCAGGGCGAGGATCTTGCCGGTGCGCGGGTCGAGCGCGGCCACGGCGCCCTTCTTGGAGCCGAGCCCCTGGAAGGCGGCCTTCTGGGCCTTGGCGTTCAGGGTGGTGATGACGTCGCCACCCTTCTTGCTCTTGCCCGTGATCATGTCGAGGGTGCGGTTGAAGAACAGCCGGTCGTCGTCGCCGGTGAGGATGCCGTCGTGCAGGTTCTCCAACTGCGTGGCGCCGTAGACCTGCGAGGCGTAACCGGTGACCGGCGCCCACATCGCGCCGTCGGTGTACGTGCGCTTGTACTTGAAGTCGGTCCCGTTGGTCTCCTTGGAACCGGTGATGGCCTTGCCGTCCACGATGATGTTGCCGCGCGGCTGGCTGTAGCGGGCGATCTCCACACGGCGGTTGTGCTTGTGGTCGGCCAGCTCGTCGGCCTGCACGAACTGGATCCAGTTGTCGCGCACCAGCAGGGCCAGCACCAGGAGCCCGCAGAAGATCGCGATCCGGCGCAGGGGCTTGTTCACGGTCGGACCACCTGGGTCATCTCGGCGTCGGGTGAGGGAGCGGGGGCGGGGGCCGGACGGCGCGCGGTGTCACTGATCTTGATCAGGATGGCGACCAGCGCCCAGTTGGCCATCACGGACGAACCACCCGCCGCCAGGAACGGCATGGTCATACCGGTCAGCGGGATCAGCCCCATCACGCCGCCGGCGACGACGAAGACCTGGATGCCGAAGGCCGCGGAAAGGCCGATGGCCAGCAGCTTTCCGAACGGGTCACGGGCGGCCAGCGCCGTGCGCACGCCGCGCTCCACGATCAACCCGTACAGCAGCAGGATCGCCATCGTGCCGGCCAGCCCCAGCTCCTCGCCGACGGTGGCGAGGATGAAGTCGGAGTTGGCGGCGAAGCCGATCAGGTCGGAGTTGCCCTGCCCGAGCCCGGTGCCCATCACGCCGCCGGAGCCGAACGCCATGAGCGCCTGCGCGATCTGCTCGGTGCCCTGACCGGTGTCGTAGACCGCGAACGGGTCGAGCCAGGCGTCCACGCGCTGCTGCACGTGCGGCTCGAAGGTCGCCACGCCCACCGCGCCGATCGCCGACATCAGCAGGCCGAACACGATCCAGCTCGTGCGCTCGGTCGCCACGTACAGCATGACGACGAACATGCCGAAGAACAGCAGCGAGGTGCCGAGGTCGGTCTCGAAGACCAGGATCAGGATGCTCATCGCCCACACGACGAGGATCGGCCCCAGGTCACGCCCGCGCGGTAGGTAAAGGCCCATGAAGCGGCGGCTGGCCAGCGCCAGCGCGTCCCGCTTGACCATCAGGTAGCCGGCGAAGAACACCGCGATCACGATCTTCGCGAACTCGGCCGGCTGGATGGAGAAACCGGCCACGGTCACCCAGATCCGGGCACCGAACTTGGCCGGAAAGAACACCGGCATGACCAGTAGGACCAGCGCCCCGGCCATCGAGATGTACGTGTAGCGCTGCAGGATGCGGTGGTCCTTGAGCAGCATCAGCACGGCGATGAAGAACGCCACGCCCATCGCCGAGTACATGAGCTGGTTCGGCGCCGACGCCTGGTAGGCAAAGCCCTGCGCCTCGGCCGTCCTGGCCAGCCGCTCCGACTGGTCCAGGCGCCAGATCAACACCAGGCCGAGCCCGTTGAGCAACGTCGCCAGCGGCAACAGCAACGGGTCGGCGTACGGCGCGAACTTGCGCACCACGATGTGGCCCACGCTGGCCAGCAGCCCGAGGCCCAGGCCGTAGCTGAGCATGCCCGACGGCATCTCGTCGCTGAGCGCGAGGCCCACGTTGGCGTACGCGAACACCGGGATGATCACCGCGAAGGCGAGCATCGCGAGCTCGGTGTTGCGACGGCTCGGCGGACCGGCCGTACTGATCGTGGTCGTGCTGGTGGTACTGCTGCTCATCGCTGGCGGCCCCCTACCGCTTCACTGCTGGGTGCCGCCGCACTCGTCGGCCAGTTCGCGCTCCGTCGGGGACAGCGAGGGCGTTGGCGTCGGGGTGGGGGACGGAGTGGTCTTGTCGGTACGGGGCTGCGCGCCTGGCTTGCCGGCCTGGCCGTCGGTCTGGCCCTCTCCCTTGCCGAGGTCCCGCTGCTGGTCCTCGGCCTTCTTGCGCTCTTCCTCAGCGCGCTTCTGCTGGTCGAGCTTCTGGCAGGTGCCGGCGAGCAGGCCCAGCTGCTTCGCCTTCTTGCGGGCCTGCCCGAGGTCGCTCATCGCGATGGTGTCCTCGACCCGACCGCGCTGGTCCACCGGCAGGTACCTGAGTTGGATGTCCGCGAAGTCCTGGTGGACCTTGTTCAGGCTGATCCAGGCCAGGTCCTGGCTGATGCCCTGGTAGATCGCCACGTGGTCGCCGTTGGCGCCCACGTAGTACTGGTTCTGGGTCCACCGGTAGCCGCCGTACAGCCCGCCGCCGACCACCGCGAGCGCCAGCGCGATGTACGCCGAGCGCTTGATCCACTTGCCGCGGCCGCCCTTGGTGAGCGCCTCGCCGTCCGGGTAGCCGCCGAAGGCGCCGTCGTTGGGCCGGCCGATGGACGGCTCGCCGCTGCCGGGCGGGCCGAAGCCACCCGCGTCCTCGCCGCTCGCCTGCGGCGGCACGGGCTTCCTGCCCAGCTCGGCGGCGCGCCCCGCGGGGGTCTGCGCGGCGTTGCCGTCACCGAGCTGGACCTGGTTCTCGGCCACCGCGCCGACGATCACCGGGGTGTCGTTGAGCTGCGCGGTCATCGCGTCGCCGCCGTCCACGTCCAGGACGTCCGCGACGATGCACGTGATGTTGTCCGGGCCACCGCCGCGCAGCGCGAGCTGGATCAGCTCCTGCACGGTCTCGTGCGGCCCCTGGTAACTGGCCAGCGTCTCCTCGAGGGTCTGGTGACTGACCACGCCGGACAGCCCGTCCGAGCAGATCAGGTACCGGTCCCCGGCCCGCACCTCGCGGATCGACAGGTCGGGCTCGACGTGGTCACCACTGCCCAGGGCCCGCATCAGCAGCGACCGCTGCGGATGCGTGGTGGCCTCCTCCTCGGTGATCCGGCCCTCGTCCACCAGCCGCTGCACCCAGGTGTGGTCCTGGGTGATCTGGGTCAGGGCGCCGTCGCGCAACAGGTACGCGCGCGAGTCCCCGACGTGCACGAGGCCGAGCCGCTGACCGGTCCACAGCAGTGCGGTGAGCGTGGTGCCCATGCCCTCCAGCTGCGGGTCCTCCTCGACCATGACGCGCAGTTGGTCGTTGGCGCGCTGCAGGGCACTGCCCAGCGAGGTGAGGATGTCGGAGCCGGGCACGTCGTCGTCGAGCTGGACGAGGGTGGAGATCACTTCCGAACTGGCGACCTCACCGGCCGCCTGCCCGCCCATGCCGTCGGCGATGGCCAGCAGCCTGGGGCCGGCGTAGCCGGAGTCCTCGTTGCCCTCCCGGATCATGCCCTTGTGCGATCCGGCGGCGAAACGCAGCGACAGACTCATGCGCACCTCGCCCGTCGGCTCCGGGTACATCCGCACGGTGCCCACCCTCCGGTCGTCATGTTCCTACTACTTCCGCAGCTCGATGACGGTCTTGCCGATGCGGATCGGCGCACCGAGCGGAATCGGCGTCGGCGTGGTGAGCCGGGTCCGGTCGAGATACGTACCGTTCGTGGACCCGAGATCCTCGACGATCCACTGCCCGTCACGGTCTGGATAGATCCTGGCATGCCTGCTGGAGGCGTAGTCGTCGTCCAGGACAATCGTCGAGTCGTGGGCCCGACCGAGCGAGATCGTCTGGCCCTGGAGGGCGACGGTGGTACCGGTGAGGGTGCCCTCGGACACCACCAGCTTGGTGGGGGCGCCGCGCCGCTGCCGCCCGCCCCCCCGGCCGCCGGACTGCTGTTGCTGCCGCTGCTGTGGTGGGCCCGCCTGCTGCCGCTGCGCCCGGTCGCTGCCGCGCCGCGACCCGCGCTGGGTCACCCGCGTACCGAACAGATCGCTGCGGATGACCTGTACGGCCACGATGACGAACAGCCACAGTACGGCGAGGAAACCCAACCGCATGACCGTGAGGGTCAGCTCTGACATTGCCCCCGCTTCACCCTTCGGCTTGCCGATAAACGATGGTGGTGCTGCCCACGACGACGCGGGAGCCGTCGCGGAGCGTAGCGCGCGTGGTGTGCTGTCCGTCTACCACGATGCCGTTGGTCGATCCCAGATCCTGGACCGTCGAGGGCGTGCCGACCCGGATCTCGCAATGCCGGCGCGAGACGCCCGGATCGTCGATCCGCACGTCAGCGTCCGTGCTCCGACCCAGCACCAGAGTGGGCCGGGAAATCTGATGGCGGGTGCCGTTGATCTCGATCCACCGCCGCGTCTGCGCTCCCTGGTGCGGACCGGCGCCCGGCTGGCCCGCCCGCGGCGCGGGACGCGCGCCGGGCGGCGGGGCACTGGGCATCGGCGGCGGACCACCGGGCGCGTGCCCCCCGCGGGGCGGCACCGCCCGCAATCCCGGTCCCTGCCCGCCCTGCCCGGGCGGCGGTCCCTGCGGGGCGCCGTGCGGCGGCCCCGCGGCCGGTCCCGGCTGCGGGCTCTGACTCTGACTCGCGGCGAGTGTGCGGCTGCGCACCCGGTACAGACCGGTGTCGAGGTCGTCGGCCTTCTCCAGGTGCACCTTGATGGCGCCCATGAAGGTGTAGCGCTGCTGCTGGGCGTAGTCGCGGACCATGCCGGACAACTCGTCACCGAGCTGCCCCGAGTACGGGCTGAGCCGCTCGAAGTCCGGCGCGCTCAGCTCGACGATGAAGTCATTGGGGACGACGGTGCGGTCACGGTTCCAGATGGTGGCGTTGTTGTCGCACTCACGCTGGAGCGCCCCCGCGATCTCGACCGGCTGGACCTCGGACTTGAACACCTTGGCGAAGGTGCCGTTCACGAGACCTTCGAGACGCTGCTCGAAGCGCTTCAGTACTCCCACGGGGCACCTCCTTCCTTAGTCTTCCTCGGTCGTGTCGTCTTGATACTGCTTACTGATCGTATCCACGCGTCGGGAAATCGGCTGGTTCCCCTTCCTGGCCCGGTGCGAGGAGTGTCACCCCTCACAGCGGAGTGTCCCCCTTCACCGGGATCGTAGATGTGCCCCAGAGCTAGTGTCCCGCAACCGAGCGGGTCCCCGGGTCGCCTGGGGGTCTCTCGGCCGATGGGGTGCCGATAACGGATGTGAGGGCACCCCGGCCAGCGTGCTAATCTTCTCGATGTCGGAAGGCGCCCCCACCGAAAGCGGATGGCTCCTCACCGGTCGATTTCGATCGGAGAGGCACATCACTTAAGGTGAGCAAGTCCCACGACGACACCCATGCGCGGGTGGCGGAATAGGCAGACGCGCTGGATTCAGGTTCCAGTGCCCGAAAGGGCGTGGGGGTTCAACTCCCCCCTCGCGCACAGAGAAGAACCCCCGCTCCGGAGAAATCCGGGGCGGGGGTTCTTTCGTGGTGTCGTCGTTTCGGCGTGCGGGTGCGGTGTCCGCGTTCGGTGTGCGGGTGCGGGTGCGTGCGTGCGTGTGTGGGGCGGCGGCCGGGTGTGTGCGTGTGCGGGGCGAGGGCCGGGCGCGTGGTGCGGGGCGGCGGCGTGTGGGCGAACGCCCGTCGCCGCCGCCCCGCGCGTGCTCCAGTCCGCGTCGGGGCAGGTCCCGCGGTGGGTCAGGCTCCGAAGCGCGCGGCCAGGGCCTTGGCCTTGGCGGTGGCGTCCTCGTGGGCCTTGGCGCGCGAGGCGTCGGACAGTTCGACGAGGTCCGCCATGGCCGGCGTGGTGCGGGCGAGAGTCAGCTCGGGGACGATGAAGTCGACGTCGAGGCCGAGCATGCCGTTCAGGGCCTTCTCCAGGTAGTTCTGGACGAACTCGAAGGATTCCCTCGGAGTACCGGGCGCGTACGAGCCGCCGCGGCTGGCCACCACGGTGACCGGGGTGCCCTTCGCCGACGGGGCCTCGCCCGCCGTACGGCCCACGATGATCACCTGGTCCAGCCACGTCTTGAGGGTGGAGGGGATCGTGAAGTTGTACATGGGGGCGCCGATGAGCACCGCGTCCGCCCGCTCCAGCTCCTCGGCGAGCTCGACGCGCAGGGCGAAGGCGGCCTGCTGCTCGGGGGTGTGCCCGGAGGGGTCGGAGAAGCCGGCGGTCGCGGATATCTCGTCGATGTGGGGCAGCGGGTCGGCGGCCAGGTCCCGGTAGAGGACCGTGCCGTTCGGGTGCTGCTCCTCCCATGTCTTGCGGAAGGACGCCGTCACGGCGCGCGAGGTGGAGGCGTCCAGCGAGTAGAGCGACGAGTCGAGGTGCAGCAGGGTGGGCATGGCGTGCCTCCGTGATCCGTACGTCTTGGGGCGTGACAAGGGCGTGACTAGGGGTGTGGCCGGCGCTGCCGGCGTCACACGGCGCGGCCTGCGGCCGAACTTCCGTGCGTACCTATTGATAACACAGTAGCTTACTTTTTTATAGCTCCGAAGGGTTGAGCGGTACCCTGAGGTCATGACGGACGCGACCGAACACAGCTGCAGGCAGGCCGATGCCGGCGTGACGCGCGTCTTCGGGCTGTTCGGTAAGCGCTGGACCGGCCTGATCGTGGCCACGCTGATGAACGGCGGCGGCAACTTCGCCGAGCTGCGCCGGGCCATCCCCGGGATCAGCGAGCGCATGCTGTCCGACCGGCTCTCGGAGCTGGCCGCCGTCGGACTGGTCTCCCGCGAGGTTGACCCCGGCCCGCCGCTGCGGGTCTTCTACCGCCTCACCGAGGGCGGCGAGGCCATGGAGCCCGCGCTCAAGGCGCTCGGCGCCTGGGCTGAGACGTACCTGCCGGACGGCGGCCAGTGCCCCGACCGCTTCCGCACGTGAGCGTGGCGCGGATGTGAGCGTTCGCGCGGACGTGTGCGCGCTGCGCGTGTGTGCGTGATGGGGACGTGTGCGTGGTGCGCGTGTGTGCGGGGTGCGCATGTGTAGGTGGTGCGGACATGAGCGTGGTGCACGCGTGTGCGCGGTGCGGGCGTGGGCGTGGCGCGGGCGTGGGTAGGCGGATCGCGGTGCGGGCGTGGGCGGGGCGCGTACGCGTGTGGGCGGGTTGTCAGTCGAGGGGGTCGCTCGTCGCGTTGTAGCGGCGCAGGTACGTCGCGAACTGTTCGAGGTCGGCGACGTCCCAGTCCGCGAGACGGCGCCGCATGAGGGCGCGGCGGCTGGCGGTCACGCCGCGGAGGACCTCGGTGCCCGACGCGGTGAGGTGCAGGACCTGCACCCGGTGGTCGGCGGGGTCCGTCCGGCGCTCGACGTATCCGAGCCGTTCCAGGGCGGCGATCTGGCGGCTGACGGTGGACTTGTCCAGGAGGTAGTGCGCCGCGAGGTCGGTGGCGCGGCAGCCGTCCGAGTCCTCCAGGTGCGCGAGCAGGGTGAAGGAGACCAACGACAGCTCGGGGTGAATGCGGGCGGCCACGGCGCGGGCCCGCCGGGCGAAGGTGGTCATTTCGCGCCGGATGGTCTCCACGGAGGCGTCTCGGTCCACCACGCTGCTCCTCGTCCTCCCGGTTGCGGCTTCCTTGCGACACGGCCCTACCCACAGTAGGGCGTACTGCCCGGCGTGACGTTCCCGCTGGTCAGGCCGTCCCTCTTGGGCTGGCGACCACCCGTACGTGGCACTGCCGAGTGCCACATCACGAGGTTATCCACAGGCCGTCACCGACCCCTCGTCCTGTCGGTACCGTTCCCTCACACGCACCGATTCGGGTGCGCGACGGGGTTGGGGAGGTCGAAACGGTGACTGCCGAGAGCGGTTCCGACGCGGTCGTGACGGACGTGGACGTGACGGACGCGGTCGTGTCCGATGCGGTCGTGTCTGGGGCGGATGGGTCTGACGTGGTGGTGGCCGGCGCGGATGTGGCCGGCGTGGTGGTGGCCGGCGCGGCCGTGGTGGAGCGTGTGGCGTGCGGGGAGCGGGTGCCGCACCTGCCGGGCTTCGCTCGGCGCGACGGGGCTGGCCTCGGCAAGCGCGAGGGGAAGGCGCTGCGGGAGCGGATGCCGCGCCACGCGCACGCCCGCTTCGAGCCGGACGGCCAGCGCCCCGACGCCGTCACCGCCGTGCGCGAGTCCAACGCCGGGCGGCTGGCGGAGCTGGTCCCCATCCGCGTCGGCCGCATGGTGGCCTCCCCGTTCGCCTTCCTGCGCGGTACGGCCGGCCTGATGGCCCACGACCTGGCCTGCGGGCCCACGACCGGCATCGGGGCGCAGTTGTGCGGCGACGCGCACGCGGCCAACTTCGGCCTGTACGGGGACGCCCGCGGGCGGCTGGTCATGGACCTCAACGACTTCGACGAGACCGCGTACGGGCCCTGGGAGTGGGACCTCAAGCGGCTCGCGGCCTCGCTGGTGCTCGCGGGGCGCGAGGCCGGCGCGGACGAGGAGGTGTGCCGCGCGGCAGCCCGGGACGCGGCGGGCGCCTACCGGCGCACCATGCGGTTGCTCGCCAAACTGCCGACCGCCGAGGCCTGGAACGCCATAGCCGACGAGGAACTCGTCTCCCACACGGACGCGAGGGACCTGCTCGGCACGTTGGAACGGGTCTCGGAGAAGGCCCGGCGCAACACCAGCGCGCGCTTCGCGGCCCGCTCGACCGAGGCCACCGCCGACGGCGGACGACGCTTCGTGGACGCCCCACCGGTCCTGCGCCGGGTGCCCGACGAGGAGGCCGCGGCGGTGACCCTGGCACTCGGGGACTACCTGCGCAGCCTGCCGGAGGACCGACTGCCGCTGCTGGCCCGGTACGCGGTGCACGACGTGGCCTTCCGCGTGGTCGGCACCGGCAGCGTCGGCACTCGCTCGTACGTGGTGCTGCTGCTCGACCACCGGGGCGAGCCGCTGGTGCTCCAGGTGAAGGAGGCCAGGCCCTCCGCGCTGCTCCCGCATGTGAGCAAGATCTCTTTGGACCAACGCTGGAGCGTGGCACCCGCGTCCGTGGCCGAGCGGCACGAGGGCAGGCGCGTGGTGCTCGGGCAGAAGCGGATACAGGTGGTCAGCGACCAGTTGCTGGGCTGGACGACGGTGGCCGGGCGGCCGTACCAGGTGCGGCAGTTCCGCAACCGCAAGGGAAGCGTGGACCCGGCGGCCCTGGCCGCGGACCAGTTCGACGACTACGGCCGGATGACGGGCGCGCTGCTGGCCCGGGCCCACTCGCACAGCGCGGACCCGCGCGTCATCGGCGGCTACTGCGGCAAGGGGGAGGAGCTGGACGAGGCGATGGCGCAGTTCGCGATCGCCTACGCGGACCGCACCGAGGCCGACCACGCGCACCTGGTCACCGCCGTGCGGGCCGGGCGAATAGCGGCCGAACTCGGCGTGTGAACCGGACGCGGCGGGGCTGGCGAGGTGGCCCGTAGGCTGGCTGCGTGACGAACCCCGAAGCGCAGACGAACGAGGAAGCGCGCCAGCAGCAGGCAGACTCCGCGCCGGGGGCCCCGCCACGCCCCGAGGAGCGGCTAGAGCGCGCGGTGCGGGCCGCCGAGCAGGCGTTGATCGAGTTCGAGATCGCGCTGGAGACCTTCCGGGTCGAGGTCGAGAACTTCTCCCGGCTGCACCACCAGCGTCTCGGCCCCATGTACACACGGCTGGACGAACTCGACGCCCTGATCGCGGAAGCGATCGCGGCGCGGTCGGGCGACGAGGAGGACCTGCGCCGGGCGCGGGAGGCACGTTCGTTGGTGCTGCCCATGCCGCAGGTGGAGGAGCTGTTCCAGGGGTGGATGGACTCCGACGGGATCTCACCGGAGGCCCAGTCGATGCTCACCGAACGCTCGGTCAAGCCGCCGCCCCGGGTCCGGCCCAGTGACGAGGCCCGCCGTATCTTCCGCGACCTGGTCCGCAAGGCCCACCCCGACCTGGCACGCGAGAACGCCGAGCGGGAGCGCCGGGAGGCGTTCCTCGTCCGGGTCAACGCCGCCTACGCGGACGGAAACGCCGAGGAACTACTCGCACTGGCCGAGGAGTGGGAGTCCGGCCCACCCCCCGAGCCGCAGTGGCCCAGCCGCAGCGAGGAGCTTTACGCCCGGCTCGAATGGCTCGCAGCACGGAAGGAACTTCTGGCGACCATGGCGGAGGAACTGGAGTCCAGCGCCATCGGCGCCATGATCAAGATGGCTCAGGACGACCCGGACGGCCTGCTCGAAGAGATCGCCGAGCAACTGCTCGCCCAGGTCGCGGAGCGCGAGGCCCAACTCGCGGCACTGCTCAACTGACGCGCGGCGTTCGGCCAGGTTGGCCGCTGGGTGGGTGTGGGCGGGCGGTTGGGGGCTGGGCGCTTGGTTGGCGAGCGGTGGTCGGGTGTGCGGGGCTGGGTGGGGTGTGTTGCGGGTGGGTGTGTGGGGGCGGGGTGGAGGAGGGGGAGGGGAGGGAGGGGGGTGGGGGAGCCCCCCGAAATCCGTAACCAAAGACGGCTGAGCCGACGACGCCAGCCACGTCACTCCAGGTCCGTCGGCTACTCAAGGCGTTTCCGCCCCCTCACGAACCTCAATCCCCCGCTCCACTACCAGCTCGCCCCATCACCACCCCCACCAACCCCCCCAAGCCTCGCCCGCAAAGCCCCGAGCCTCCCAAGTCCCCCGAGCCCGCCAAGCCCGCCAAGCCCCCCAGACCGCCCACCAAGGCCACCGGCCCAACGCCGCTCCCACGCACGAGCCCATGGGTCTTATGCCCGGCGGCGTCGGGCTTGGCCGCTGGCCGCAGCCCGGAGAGGCGATGGTTGTGCGAGGGGTGTGCCAGGGGCGAGAGGCAGATGGGTTCCTGGTCGGTTTGGGGTGGCGCGGGCCTGCAAGATTGAGTGGGGGAGACCGGATGAGCTCTGAGAAGACCGAGAGAAGAAGAGGTGCCCTGATGGCGTTTGCCCAGATGCCCGAGGTGGAGGCCGCCGCGGTACCGGCTGACGGTTTCCTGCTGGACGTCCGTGAGAACGACGAGTGGGCGGCGGGGCACGCCGAAGGCGCGCTGCACGTGCCCATGAGCGAGATCGTGGCCCGGTTCGGCGAACTGACCGAGGTGGTTGCCGATGGTCGCAGGGTGCACGTCGTGTGCCGCGTGGGCGGGCGGTCCGCGCAGGTGGCGCAGTACCTGATGGCGCAGGGCCTGGACGCGGTCAACGTCGGCGGCGGCATGCTGGCCTGGCAAGCGGCGGGGCGCCCGATGGTGAGCGAGGGTGGGCAGCCCGCGTCGGTGCTGTAACGCGTGAACCAGCCCACGACGGACGGCCGGGCGCTGTCGCCCGGCCGTCGTGGTGGCCGCCGCTGCTACGGACTCGGTGTTGCGAAAGCCATGGTGCTGCGAAAGCCATGGTGCTGGAACCGCTGCGGGTGGCCGGAAGCCAGCCGTAGCCGCAGGCCGACGGCCTCACCGACTGCCTCATCGGCGGGCCCCCGCCAACGGAGCCGTCGGCGGCGTGCTCAGCGGTCGAAGTCGAGTTCCACCTGTTCGCTGACCGGGTGCGACTGGCAGGCCAGCACGTACCCCGCGTCCAGTTCCTCCGCTTCGAGCGCGAAGTTACGGTCCATGTGGACCTCGCCGGAGACCAGGAAGGCCCGGCAGGTTCCGCAGACGCCGCCCTTGCACGCGTACGGCGCGTCGGCGCGATTGCGCAGCACCGTCTCCAGCAGGGACTCCGTCCCGCCCACGGGCCAGGTGCCCGACCGGCCGTCCAGGGTGGCGGTCACCGTGCTGTGAGCGGGGGCGACGCTGCTGGTGGTGGGCAGCGAGTCGTCTGCCACGTGGAAGATTTCCTGGTGCACCAGAGCACGCGGAACGCCCAGCTCGCTGAGGGCGGCGTCGGCGGCGCGTACGAGCCCGTAGGGCCCGCACAGGAACCAACCGTCCACGTCGGCCACCGATACCAGCGCGGGGAGTAGGCCCGTCAGCCGCTCGCGGTCGAGGCGGCCCGACGGCAGGCCGACCTGTTGCTCCTCGCGCGAAAGAGCGTGCACGAGCTGGAGGCGGTCCGGATAGCGGTCTTTGAGGTCGGCGACCTCTTCCAGGAACATCGTGGAGGCGGCTGAGCGGTCGCTGCGTATCAGGCAGAAGCGGGCGCTGGGGCGGCGGGCCAGCAGGGTCGCGACGATCGACAGCACGGGAGTGATGCCGCTGCCCCCGACGATGGCCGCGTAGTGTCCGCCGTCGATGACGTGGTCCGACTTCCGTCGCGGACCGCCCCTGTCGTCCGCGTCATGCGAGTCTTCCGCGCCGTCAGCATCGTCCGTGACTTCCGCGCGGTCCCTCCGGGGCGCGGGGCCGACGTCGAGGACGAATCGGCCGGCTGGCGCCATCACGTCCACCTCGTCACCGACGACGAGTTCCTTGAGCGCGTACGTGGAGAACTCACCGCCCTCGACGAGTCGCACGCCTACGCGCAGGCTCGTGGGGCCGCCCGCGTCGAGTGCCGGCGAGCAGATCGAGTAGGTGCGGCGTATCTCGGTGTTGCCGGTGAAGCGGCGCAGGGTGATGTGCTGCCCGGGCGTGTAGCGGTAGAGGCTTCGCAGGTCGGAAGGGACGGCGAAGGTGATCGCTACGGCGTCGTCGGTGAGCTGTTCGGTTGCCGTCACACGCAGCCGGTGGAAGGCGTTGTGGCGAGCCGCGCTCATGACAGCTCCTTGAAGTGGTCGAAGGGTTCGAGGCAGGACTCACAGCGGCGCAGTGCCTTGCAGGCGGTGGAGGAGAACCGGCTGAGCAGGCTGGTGCTCGTCGAGCCGCAGTGTGGGCAGCGGATGGCCAGGTCCACCGCCACCGGCCCGCTGGTGGCCGGCCCGGTGGCGCGCGGCGGGGCTATGCCGAACTCCCTGAGCTTGCGTCGACCGTCGGCGCTGATGGCGTCGGTGGTCCAGGGCGGCGAGAGGACCGTGCGGACCGTCACCTCTGGCACGCCGTGTTGGTGCAGCGCCTGCTCGATGTCGGCGGACATGGTCTCGATCGCCGGGCAGCCGGTGTACGTGGGCGTCAGCTCCACCTCGACCCGCCCGGGTCCGGTCACCCGCAGCCCGCGCAGTACGCCGAGTTCGGCGAGGCTGAGCACGGGCAGCTCGGGGTCGGGGACGGAACCGGCGACTTCGCGCAGTTCCCGCTCCAGCGGCGTCTCCCCTACGGGGCTGGCGGTCACCATGTCGCCCCCGGGTGGCTACGGTGCAGGTGCTGCATCTCGGCCAGCATGCGGCCGAAGGGCTCGGTGTGGACGCCCTGTCGCCCACCGCCGGCGGCCCACGCGCCGCTCTGCGGTCCGCTTGGCACCGTGAGCGTGGCCTGTCGGAGCACGGTGGTGATGCGGTCCGTCCAACGGGCCCGCAGCGTGGCCCAGTTCACCGTCAGACCCTCGATCGGCTCGAACGCCTCGCCGGTGTACCGCCACAGGGCGTTCAGGGCCTGCTGCATCCGCTGGTGGCTTTCGGCTGTTCCGTCGCCGAGGCGCAGCGTCCAGTGCTCCGCGTGGTCGCGGTGGTAGTCGACCTCCTTGACCGCTTTGGACGCGAGTTCGGCGATGGCCGTGTCGTCCTGTGCCAGCTCCTCGTACAGCAGTCGCTGGTAGCTGGAGAAGTAGAGTTGGCGGGCGATGGTGTGGGCGAAGTCGCCGCGCGGCTGCTCGACCAACTGGAGATTGCGGAAGGCGCGTTCCTCGCGCAGGTAGGCGAGTTCGTCCTCGTCGCCGACCAGGGAGAGCAGGACACGGGCCTGCCCGAGGAGGTCGAGGGCGATGTTGGCGAGGGCCAGCTCCTCTTCGAGGACGGGGGCGTGCCCGGCCCACTCCCCCAGCCGGTGCGAGAGGACCAGGGCGTCGTCCCCCAGGGCCAGCGCCGCGCTCGCGGGTGCGGGGTTCATAGGTGCCGTACTCCCTCGGGGATCTCGTAGAACGTCGGGTGGCGGTACGGCTTGTCGGCCGCGGGCTCGAAGTACGAGTCCTTCTCGTCCGGTGACGAGGCGGTGATCTCGGCGGAGGGCACCACCCACACGGAGACGCCTTCCGAGCGGCGGGTGTAGAGGTCACGGGCGTTGCGCAGGGCCATGGCGGCGTCCGGCGCGTGCAGGCTGCCGGCGTGCGTGTGGCTCAGGCCGCGCCTGCTGCGCACGAATACCTCCCACAGGGGCCAGTCCGCCGTGCTCATGCGATGTCCTCTTCCTGTGCGTCGCCCTGCTGTGGGTCGTGTGGGGCGCGGTAGCCGTGCCTGTTTCGCTCGGCCTGCTTGGTCGCGTAGGCGGTGGCGGCCTCGCGCACCCAGGCACCTTCCTCGTGCGCCGTGCGGCGTTGGTTGATGCGTTGTTCGTTGCACGGACCGTTGCCGCGCAGCACTTCGCGGAACTCGTCCCAGTCGATGGGGCCGAAGGCGTAGTGTCCGCGCTCCTCGTCCCAGGTCAGGTCCGGGTCGGGCAGGGTGAGGCCCAGGGAGTCGGCCTGCGGGACGCAGATGTCGACGAAGCGCTGTCGTAGCTCGTCGTTGGAGTGCCGCTTGATCCGCCAGGCCATGGACTGGGCGGAGTGCGCCGACTCGTCGTCCGGTGGGCCGAACATCATGAGGGAGGGCCACCACCAGCGGTTGACGGCGTCCTGGGCCATGGCGTGCTGGGCCTCGGTGCCCTTGCTGAGGGCGAGGAGCAGTTCGTACCCCTGGCGCTGGTGGAACGACTCCTCCTTGCAGATGCGGACCATGGCGCGGGCGTAGGGGCCGTAGGAGCAGCGGCAGAGCGGGACCTGGTTGGTGATGGCGGCGCCGTCGACGAGCCAGCCGATGGCGCCGACGTCGGCCCAGGTCAGCGTGGGGTAGTTGAAGATCGAGGAGTACTTCTGGCGGCCGGCGTGGAGGCGGTCGAGTAGTTCGTCGCGGCTGGTGCCCAGGGTTTCGGCGGCGCTGTAGAGATAGAGGCCGTGGCCGGCCTCGTCCTGCACCTTGGCCATCAGGATGGCTTTGCGGCGCAGGGAGGGGGCGCGGGTGATCCAGTTCGCCTCGGGTTGCATGCCGATGATCTCTGAGTGCGCGTGTTGAGCTATCTGCCGCACCAGTGAGGCGCGGTAGGCGTCTGGCATCCAGTCGCGCGGCTCGATGCGCTCCTCGGCGGCTACCGCCGCGTTGAACTGTGCCTCGTAAGCCGCATCGTCCTGGGTGCCGGCGTCCGGCGCCATCGTCGTCATCTCACGCTCCTCGCCACCCGACCCGCAGGTCGTCGAGACCTCGTCGGTCGGTGCGTCCGTGGGCCGGGGATCGGGCCCGCGTCAACCGACCGATCGTTCGGTTCAATGTTCTCCGGTGCCTCAATCGGTGTCAAGGCTGTGGATAACCGGGCTGTGGATAACTCGGAGGTGCTGTGCTGGATGAGGCACCGTAGGTACCGTCTCCGGGCGTACGTGGGAGCGGCGCTGCGCGCTGCCAGGATGGGAAACGGGGTGGGTATGCAACCGGACGAGCGAGCCGAACGGCCTGAGCAGGCCGGCGCGGGCGGCGAAGGGCCGGGTGCGTGCGGGGGAAGGGAGGCGCCGGCACCACGCGGTGCCGGCGATGCCGAGGCGGATGCGGCGGATGCGGCCGCGGCGGGTGCTTCTGATGCCCACCCGGAGACGGACGCGGACGGTGCGGCCTCGGCCTCTAACGCGGACGAGGCGCCGCAGCCCGCTCTCGGAGTCGACACCGATTCCGACGCTGCTCCCGACGCCGGCCTTCGCGATGAACCCCGTCTCGTACCGCGTCCGCGCCCGTTGCCCGAGACGCACGCCGGCTTCCGTGCGTCCGATGTGCGGACCGCCGTGGAAAGCGCGGCGCGGGGGCGTGTTTCGCTGCCGGGGCAGATCGTCCTGGGGGTGGCGATCGCGGTCGCCGTGGTGGCCGTCGCCGTGCACCTGGCGATGTCGTTCCTGCACGTAGCGCCGTCAAACACGGTCAGCAGAGAACACAGCGAGGCGATCGGCGATTACATCTACCCGGAGTTGGAGCAGAACTGGAAGCTTTTCGCACCCAATCCCCTCCAGCAGAACGTGGCCGTCTCCGCGCGCGCCGAGGTGCGCACGCCGGACGGTGGCACCGCCGTCACCTCGTGGACCAACCTGACGGCCGAGGACGGCGCGGCCATCCGGCACAATCCGTTGCCGAGCCACTCGCAGCAGAACCAACTACGCCGAGCCTGGGAGTTCTACGCCGGCTCGCACGACGCCAAGGAACAACCGATAGGCGTGCGCGGGCAGCTCTCCGAGCAGTACGTGCGCCGTATGGTGGCGCACCGGTTCGGCAGCGAACACGAGGGCGGGACCGTGGAGCGCGTACAGGTGCGGGCAGCCACCACGCCCGTCGCCCCGCCCTCCTGGAGCGAGGAGAAGATCGATCTGAAGACGGTCTACCGCGTGCTCCCCTGGTGGACCATCACCAGCGACGACCTGCCCGGACGTAAGGCCGCGGGCGACAAGGCGCTCAGCGAACGGCAGCCCCGGAGCGGCCAGACCAAGGAGGGCGACCGGTGAACCTCCGCATGCTGGGAGGTCGGCTGGAGCGGGCCGCGGCTCGCGGTCAAACCAAGATCACGGGGACGGTGCTGGGGCCGTACCAGAGCGCCGTCGTCAGGATCGGTTTCGCCTTCACCTGGCTGCTGTTCCTGCTGCGCGAATGGCCCCACCGACAGGTGATGTACGGGCCGGACAGCCCGTGGGCGCCCGAGATGGCCCGCCAACTCATCGACGGAACCGGCGCGTTCACCGTGCTGATGTGGTCGGACGGCCGAGTGTGGTTCGAGGCCGTGTACGCGATGGCCGTACTCTCCAGCGCGCTGTTGCTGCTGGGGTGGCGTACGCGCACCATGTCCGTGCTCTTCATGGTCGGCGTGCTCTCGCTGCAGAACCGCAACGTCTTCGTGGGTGACGGTGGCGACAACATCATCCACCTGATGGCGATCTATCTGGTGTTCACCCGATGCGGTCACGTGTGGTCGCTGGACGCGCGACGCGCGGCACGGGAGGCCCGGTACGCGGGTGTCCAGCCGTCCCCCGCGCGCAGCGCCGGCAGTGACACCGTGGCGGTGTCAGACGTGGCTGGCGTCGCGGTGACGGGCCGTGTGCCCGGTCCACGGGCGGCGGTTGAGGTGACGAGGGCGCCGGGGCGACTCGACCCGTCTCCCGGCACCGGCCTTCTGGGGAGCGACGGCACCGGTGTCGTGCTGTGGACGCTGCTCGGCACCGTGCTCGCCGTCGTCACCGCCCTGGGCGAGCTGAGCAGCGGCTGGGTGTGGATCTTCTGGGGGCTGTGGGCGATACACGCGGTGTGGTGGGCCGTCTGTCGGTACGCGCCGGGCGAGCCGCGCACGGTGATGGCCGCGCTGGGCAATCTCGTGCACAACGCCGCGCTCGTCGTGATCATGGGCCAGGTCTGCCTGATCTACGCGACCGCTGGCTGGTACAAGATCCAGGGCACTCGCTGGCAGGACGGCACCGCCGTGCACTACCCGCTCCACCTCGACTACTTCTCGCCCTGGCCCGGCCTGACCGACACGCTGGGCAGCAGCGGGACGCTGGTCATGCTGCTCAGCTACGGGACGGTCTTCGTTCAGGTCGCCTTCCCCTTCGCCCTCCTCAACCGTCGGGCCAAGAACGTCCTGCTCGCGGTGATGATGATGGAGCACATCGGCATAGCCATCGTGCTCGGGCTGCCGTTCCTCTCGCTGGCGATGATCGCGGCGGACGCGGTGTTCCTGCCGACGAACTTCCTGCGCTGGGTCGGCTCCACCCTGCGTCGTGCGCGGGGGCGACTGCCGCGGCGGGCGCCCGCCCCGCCCGGGCCAGACGTACGAGCGCCCGCGGACCGTACCCTCGTGGAGTGACCAGCCAGACCGCACCAAACGCCCCGGACCAGCCCGTTCCCCCGACAGGCGGGGACGAGCCGCTCCAGTACGACGAGGGCTTCCAGCCTCAGGTCGGGGTCGGACCGCACCCCGAGCCGTGGCCCGTCGGCGAGCAGTACGACCCGCGACTGCTCGCCGAGGGAGACCGCCGCAACGTCGTGGACGGCTACCGCTACTGGACGCACGACGCGATCGTCGCCGACCTGGACACCCGGCGGCACGACTTCCACGTCGCCGTGGAGAACTGGAGCCACGACTTCAACATCGGCTCCGTGGTGCGCACGGCCAACGCCTTCCTCGCCAAGGAGATCCACATCGTCGGCAACCGCCGCTGGAACCGGCGCGGAGCGATGGTCACCGACCGCTACCAGCACATACGGCACCATCCAGACACCGCCGACCTGACCGCGTGGGCCGAGCGGGCGGAACTCCCGATCATCGGGATCGACAACCTGCCCGGCGCGGTCGCACTGGAACGCGTCGAGCTGCCACGCCGCTGCGTGCTGCTGTTCGGACAGGAGGGCCCCGGGCTCACCCGGGAGGCGCGGGAGCAGGCGAGCATGGTGTGCTCGATCGCGCAGTTCGGCTCCACGCGGTCCATCAACGCGGGCGCGGCAGCGGCCATCGCCATGCACTCCTGGGTACGGGTGCACGCCACCATCACGGACTGACCGTACGAGCCGGCCCCTGGCAGTACGCGAGCGCCCACCGCGCGCCTGCCCCGCGCCGTGCGTCGGCCCCAGGCTCCCCGCAGGGCCTCACCCGTCTGCCTGCGGGGCCGCTGACCTGCGTACCAGCCCGGCGTACGGTGGTGAGGCCGTATCCCGGCGCGGCCCGTCGGGTGTTTCCCGTACGAGGTCAGACGCCGGCGGTGAGCTTGAGGCCGACGACGCCACCGATGATCGCCACCAAGGAGATCGCCTTCGGTGTGGTGATGCGCTCCTTGTACAGGATCGCGCCCAGGGTGACGGTGCCCAACGAGCCCAGGCCGGTCCAGATGGTGTAGCCGACGCCCACGTCCAGCGTCCTGAGGGACAGACTGAGGAAGTACACGCTGATGATGGTGGTGGTCACGGCGACGACGGAGGGCCACAGCCGGGTGAAGCCCTTGGAGGCGTTGGTGCTCAGCGCGAAGGCCACTTCGAAGACGGCGGCGATCAACAGATAGATCCAGGCCATGGTGGTCGGCTCCTTGCCGTTCAGTGGGCGGCCGACGCGCCGGCGGGGCCCACGCCCTCGGCCGCGCTCGCCGGGGTCGGGGTCCGTGGTTCGGCGTCGGGTGAGGCGGAGCCCCCGGTGAGTTTGAGGCCGATCACGCCGCCGACGATGGCCAGGAAGGAGATCACCTTGCCCAGGCCGAGCCCCTCGTCGTAGATCACCGCGCCCAGGCTGAGAGCGCCGAGCGAGCCGAGGCCGGTCCAGATGGTGTAGCCGACGCCGACGTCCAGCGTCTTCAGGGCCAGGCTCAGGAAGAACACGCCGCCCGTCGCGGCGGCGACGGTGAGCAGCGAGGGCCAGAGCCTGGTGAAGCCCTCGGTGGCGTTGGTGCTGAGAGCGAAGATCACTTCGAGGGCGGCGGCGATGAGCAGGTAGATCCAGGCCACGGTGGTGCTCCCTGGGCATGGGCGGGGTGGTTCGGGCAGTTCGTTACGGAGCGAGCGCTGAGCGCTCGGGCCGGCGGAGCGAGGAGAGTGAGGGCTCGGCGAGGCAGCGGCTGAGGTAAGTTGCATGTGCGTGCAAGTTCTTTCGGAAGTTCGTCCGTACGGGTAACCTCATGTCAAGCGGCTTGGCGCGCGGGAGGGTGCGATGGATGACGAGTTGCTGTGGGGTGGCGTCATCGCCCTGCACGCGCGCGTGGAGCAGAGACTTTCCGTGGCCCTGCAGCGGCAACACGGCCTTGGCCTCTCGGAGTACCGGGCCCTCGGACATCTGACGTTGGCCACCGCGAGTGGTCTGCGCATGCAGGATCTCGCGGCCAAGGTCGGGCTCAACCAGAGCTCGACGACCCGGCTCGCGGGACGCCTGATCACGGCCGGCTTCGCCTTCCGGGACCTGTGCCCGGACGACAAGCGAGGGGTCTACACCGTCATCACGGACGCCGGCCGTGCGCGGCACGCGGAGGCTCGCGGCACGTACGAGGAGACGCTGGCCGCCGCCCTCTCCGATGCCGCGTCCGATCCCGAACTCGGCTCGCTCGTCCGCACCTTGCGCACCGCGACGCCGCGACTGGCGCGGTCGGCCGGTGCGGAAGGCCTGGAAGCGGTGCCGCACGTCGCGGCGTCCTGAGCGCCCCCTCGTCCTCGACGTCTGACGCCTACGACCCGCCAGCGGCGAGTGCGGAGTGGTGCGAGCCGGGCACGCGGGCAGCTCACGATGCCGTGGCTCTTCCGCGCCCCTGCCCCGGCGGGCGCCTGCGCCGACGGGCGTCGTCGGCGCAGGCGTTGGATGCGGTCACGCCTGGCGGCGTACCTCGATCGTCCGGAAGCGGTTGGCCACGAACGCGCCGTCGCACAGGGCCGCGTTGGCGGCCGGGTTTCCGCCCGAGCCGTGGAAGTCGGAGAACGCGGCGGTCTGGTTCACATAGACGCCGCCGGTGAGGTTCAGCGAGAGCTGGGCGCACTCTTCCAGACACGCCTCCTCGGCCAGCCGCTCCATCTCGGCCGACGTCGTGTACGCGCCGACCGTCATGGCGCCCTTCTGGCGAATCGTGTGCCGCAGCAATTCGACCGCCTCCGGCGTGGAGTCCACGGCCACGGCGAAGGAGACCGGGCCGAAGCACTCGGAGAGGTAGGCCGCGTCGGCATCCGGGCTGTCCCAGAACTTGCGGGCCCCGTCGGCCTTGACGATCGCCGGCGTGCGCACGGTGGCCCCCGGGAAGTCCGGGTGGGTGACCGCACGCGAGGCCAACGCCACCTCGCCCAGGGCCGCCGCTCCCTCCAGCCGCTCCTTCACCTGCGGATTGACGATGGCACCGAGCAGCGCGTTGGCACGGGCCTCGTCACCGAGCAGGCCGTCGACGGCCCCCGCCAGATCGCTGACAACCTCGTCATACGACTTGGGGCCCGCGTCCGTCTGGATGCCGTCGCGGGGGATCAGGATGTTCTGCGGAGTGGTGCACATCTGGCCGCTGTACAGGGACAGTGAGAACGCGAGGTTGCTCAGCATGCCCTTGTAGTCGTCCGTCGAGTCCACGACGACGGAGTTGACCCCAGCCTTCTCCGTGAACACCACGGCCTGTCGGGCGTTGGCCTCAAGCCAGTCGCCGAACGCCGTCGACCCGGTGTAGTCGATCAAGCGGATCTCCGGGCGCACGGCCAGCGTCTTGGCCAGCCCCTCGTCGGCACGCTCGGCGGCGAGCGCGACGAGGTTGGGGTCGAAGCCCGCCTCGGACAGCACCTCGCGCGCGACCCGCACGGTCAGCGCGAGCGGCAGCACCGCACGCGGATGCGGCTTGACCAGCACCGGATTGCCGGTAGCCAGCGAGGCGAACAGGCCCGGGTAGCCGTTCCACGTGGGGAAGGTGTTGCAGCCGATCACCAGGGCGATGCCTCGCGGGACGGCTGTGAACTCCTTGTTCAGCTGGAGCGGGTCCCGCTTGCCCTGCGGCTTCGACCAACTCGCCGCCGCCGGGACGCGCTCCTGCTCCCGATAGGCGTACGCCACCGCCTCAAGGCCGCGGTCCTGTGCGTGGGGCCCGCCGGCCTGCAGCGCCATCATGAACGCCTGGCCCGACGTGTGCATGACGGCGTGCGCGAACTCGTGGGTCCGGGCGTTGATCCTGGCCAGGATCTCCATGCACACCACGGCCCGGGTCTCCGCGCCGGCCTCGCGCCAGGCGGGCATCGCGGCCCGCATGGCCGGCAGCAGCACGTCGATGTCGGGATGCGGATACAGCACGCCCAGCTCGATGCCGTACGGAGACACCTCGTCGCCGACCCAGTCGTCCGTGCCGGGCTGGCTGAGCTCGAAGCGGGTGCCCCGCAGTTCGTCGAAGGCCGCCTGGCCCTCGCCGGCGCTCAGGCTGCTGCGCCCGGACTCGTCCGTGCCCCCGTACGCCTTGGGGTGCTCGGGGTGGGGCGACCAGTACCCACGTGTCTGTATGGCCTCCAGCGCCCTGTCGAGCGTGGGGCGGTGCTTCTCGATCAACTGGGCTGCGGAGAGCTCGGTGGCCATGGAGGACCAACTCCTCGTCGAGCTGGGCGGGACGGGGGCAACAGAGCTAGATTAACCGAACGATCGGTCGGGGCAAGGGGGTCCGAGGAACCTGTGGATAAACATCGAAAGACGCCCGGATTGGCCCTGTGGATAACCGACGCGAGGACCCATCTTCGGGGAGGATCAGCGACATGACCACCGCAGCCGGAGCCGCCGCTCACACCATCGAAGCCAGCCCCGGGCCCCATGCCGCGACAGGGCTCGGAGGCTTCGGGACCGCCCCTGAGCAGCGCGTTAGCCGCCCCGAGGCCAGCGGGCCCACCTCGGCCGGCAAGGCCGGCGCCGGGCCCGGTGCGGAGTCGACGCCCCGCGTCGACGGTGCCCCGGAGCGGGGGACCGAGGCCGGCTCCGAGCCCGTGGGCGGCTCGGGCGCTGAGCCACTGCGAGCCCCACTGCGTACGTCGGCCATGGCGCGCGACCGGGTCGTGGCTGTCGTCGGAGCCGGCACCATGGGCCAGGGCATCGCACAGGTCGCCCTGGTCGCCGGGCACCCGGTGCGGCTCTACGACGCGCTGCCGGGACGCGCGGCGCAGGCCGCCGACGCCATCGGGGCCCGCCTCGACCGGCTCGTCGCCAAGGGCAAGCTGTCCGCCGAGCGGCGCGAGGCCGCCCGGTCCAGGCTGCTGCCGGCCGGCGGGCTGGCCGAGCTGTCCGACGCGGCCCTGGTCATCGAGGCGGTGGTGGAGCAACCCTCCGTCAAGCAGGAGTTGTTCACCGAGCTGGAGCGAGTCGTCGCCGCCGACTGCCTGCTCGCCACCAACACCTCCTCGCTGTCCGTCACCGCCGTCGCCGGCCCCCTCCAGCGCCCAGGTCGCCTCCTCGGCCTGCACTTCTTCAACCCGGCGCCGCTGCTCCCGCTGGTCGAGGTGGTGCGCGGACACGCCACCGACGAGGCCGCCGCCGACCTCGCGTACGAGACCGTCGCCGAGTGGGGCAAGACCCCGGTGCGCTGCGCCGACACCCCCGGCTTCATCGTCAACCGGATCGCCCGCCCGTTCTACGCCGAGGCGTTGCGCTGCTACGAGGAACGGGCGGCCGACCCCGCCACCATCGACGCCGTGTTGCGCGAGTCGGGCGGCTTCCGCATGGGTCCCTTCGAGCTGACGGACCTGATCGGCCAGGACGTGAACGAGGCCGTCACCCGATCCGTGTGGGACGCCTTCTTCCAGGACCCCAAGTTCACGCCGTCACTCGCCCAGCGGCGGCTGGTTGAGTCCGGGCTGCACGGTCGCAAGACGGGGCGCGGTTGGTTCTCGTACGGCGACGGCTCGGCAGACAAGGCACCGAGCCGGCCCGCCCCGCACACGGCCGAGCCGCGGACGCCGCCCGAGGCGGTGGTCATCCACGGCGACCTGGGACCGGCGGCGGTGCTCCCCGAGCTCATATCCGACGCCGGCATCAAGGTCACCTACCAGGGCTGGGACGACGGGGGAGCGGGCTTCATCGAGCTACCGGGCGGCGCTCGGCTCGGTCTCACCGACGGTGCCGCCGCCTCGACCGCTCCGACCGCCGACACCCTCTGCTTCGACCTGGCCCTGGACTACCGCACCGCGACCCGGATCGCGCTGGCCGCGTCCGAGACCGCCCGGCCCGGCTCGGTCAAGGCCGCCGTGGGTCTGTTCCAGGCCCTGGGCAAGGACGTCAGCGTCATCGACGACATACCGGGCCTGATCGTGGCCCGCACGGTGGCGATGCTCGTGGACTTCGCGGCCGACGCGCTGGGCCGGCGCGTCGCCGAGGCGCACGACATCGACACGGCCATGCGAAAGGGGGTGAACTACCCGCGAGGCCCGCTGGAGTGGGGCGGCGAACTGGGCCCCGAGTGGGTGCGGCGCGTGCTGGAGAACCTGCACGCCGCCTACCCCACCGGGCGCTACGCTCCCTCGCCGCTCCTGGTCCGCCGTGCGGCGGCGCGCCGGGACCTGCTCTAATCGTGACCATGGCCAAGCGCGACACCTACACGCCCGAATCGCTGCTCGCGGTCGCCGTCGAGGTGTTCAACGAGCGCGGCTACGACGGCACCTCGATGGAGCACCTCTCGCAAGCGGCGGGCATTTCCAAGTCCTCGATCTACCACCACGTCAAGGGCAAGGAGGAGTTGCTGCGGCGGGCCATAAGCCGGGCGCTCGACGGGCTGTTCGGGATTCTCCGGGAGCCGGGCGCACTGGAGGGCGCGGCCATCGACCGGTTGCAGTACGTGGTCCGGCGCACGGCCGAGGTGCTGATGGCGGAGCTGCCGTACGTGACGCTGCTGTTGCGGGTGCGGGGCAACACGGACACCGAGCGGTGGGCCATGGAGCGGCGGCGCGAGTTCGACCACGAGGTGGCCGAGCTGCTCAAGACGGCGGCGGCCGATGGCGACCTGCGCCCGGACGTGGACGTGCGACTGGCCACCCGGCTGCTGTTCGGGATGATCAACTCCATCGTCGAGTGGTACCGGCCGGGCCGGGGCGGGGCGGCGACCAGTGACGAGGTGGCGGACGCGGTGGTGCGGACCGCGTTCGCCGGGCTGCGGGTGTGAGCCTCCGAGCGTAGGCCCGCGGGGCGGGGCGTGTCGCCGGCTCGGGGCCCAGGCGTGCCGCTGGCTCCGGCCGGGCGCGGCCGGGGTCGGGGTCGGGGTCGGGCCGGAGCGTGCCGCTGGGGCGGGTGGTGTGGGGCCTGCCGGTCGGGGTGTGGTTCGCGTCGTGAGGTCAGAGTTCCGTGTCCAGGCCGAGGTCGGTCTCCTCGAAGACCAGCAGGGTGCGGGTGCCCAGGACCTCCGGTATGGCCTGGATGCGGGTGAGGACCAGTTCGCGCAGGGCGCGGTTGTCGGGCGTGTGGACCAGCAGCAGGACGTCGAAGTCGCCGCTGACCAGGGCGATGTGCGCGGTTCCGGGTAGCTCTTGGAGCTTCTCGCGGACGGTGCGCCACGAGTTCTGCACGATCTTGAGGGTGATGTACGCGGAGGCGCCCTGGCCCGCTCGCTCCTGGTTGATGCGGGCGCTGAAGCCGCGTATGACGCCGTCGTCGATGAGCCGGTTGATGCGCGCGTAGGCGTTGGCTCGCGAGATGTGTACGCGTTCGGCCACGGAACGTACGGAGGCGCGACCGTCCGTTCGCAGCATCCGCAGAATGTCGCGGTCGATCGGGTCGAGTGGCCGTGCCGGTGGCAGCTCGCTCGGATTGGCCATCTGTTCGTCTGACATGCGGTCTCGCCTCCCCTCCATGGACGCCCTGCGTTTATCTCAGGCTGTGGATAACCGTTTGTCCACAGGCTAGGCCCGCATGTAGCCAAAATGCCGAGGCGACCGAACAATCGGTAGGGGAGGCGCGCCAACGCCGCGCACTCGGACGCAGCCCCATGAGGAGGTGCTCGACATGACGGTCCTTGAGCAGCCCGGCTCCTACCGGCCCACGCCGCCACCGGCCTGGCGGCCTCGTACCGACCCCGCGCCCTTGCTCCCCGACGCGGAGCCGTATCGGCTCCTGGGCACGGACGCCGTGGCCGATGCCGATCCGGGGTTGCTGTTGCGGCTCTACGCCGAGTTGGTGCGTGGCCGTCGGTACAACGCGCAGGCCACGGCGTTGACCCGGCAGGGCAGGCTGGCCGTCTACCCCTCCTCCACCGGGCAGGAGGCGTGCGAGATCGCCGCAGGCCTCGCCCTCGCCGACCAGGACTGGCTCTTCCCCAGCTACCGGGACACCCTCGCGGTCATCGCGCGCGGGGTCGACCCGGTGGAGGCGCTGACGCTGCTGCGCGGCGACTGGCACACCGGTTACGACCCGGGCGAACACCGGGTGGCGCCGCTGTGTACGCCGCTGGCCACTCAACTGCCGCACGCCGTGGGCCTGGCGCACGCGGCGCGCCTCAAGGGCGACGACGTGGTCGCCCTGGCCATGGTCGGCGACGGCGGCACCAGCGAGGGCGACTTCCACGAGGCGCTGAACTTCGCGGCCGTCTGGCAGGCGCCCGTCGTCTTCCTCGTGCAGAACAACGGCTTCGCGATCTCCGTGCCGCTGGCCAAGCAGACCGCGGCGCCGTCCCTCGCCCACAAGAGCGTGGGGTACGGCATTCCCGGCCGCCTCGTCGACGGCAACGACGCCGTCGCCATGCACGAGGTGCTGACCGGGGCCGTCGAGCGGGCGCGCGCCGGCGGCGGGCCCACCCTGATCGAGGCCGTGACCTACCGCGTGGAGGCGCACACCAACGCCGACGACGCCACCCGCTACCGCACGGACGCCGAGGTGGAGGCGTGGCGCGCGCACGATCCGATCGATCTCCTTGAGCGAGAACTGCGGTCGCGCGGCCTGCTGACCGACGACGTGACGACCGAAGCGCGCGACGCCGCCGAACGGATGGCCGCCAGGCTCCGCGAGCGCATGAACGCCGACGCCGCGCTCGACCCGATGGACATGTTCGCGCACGTGTACGCCGAGAAGACGAGCCAACTGCAGGAGCAGGCGGCCCAACTGCGTGCGGAGCTCGACGCCGAGCTCGACGCGGAGGAGGAACGATGACCACCGCGGCCATCCCCACCACCCGCAAGGCGGGGCGCAAGCCCGCGAGCATGGCGCAGGCGTTGACCAGTGCGCTGCGCGACGCCATGACCGACGACCCCACGGTGCACGTGATGGGCGAGGATGTCGGCAGCCTCGGCGGTGTCTTCCGGATCACCGACGGGCTGGCGAAGGAGTTCGGCGAGGAGCGTTGCACCGACACCCCGCTGGCCGAGGCCGGCATCCTGGGCACGGCGATCGGCATGGCGATGTACGGGCTGCGGCCGGTGGTGGAGATGCAGTTCGACGCCTTCGCCTACCCCGCGTTCGAGCAGTTGATCAGCCACGTGTCGCGGATGCGCAACCGCACCCGGGGTGCCATGCCGATGCCGCTGACCATCCGCATCCCGTACGGCGGCGGCATCGGTGGCGTGGAGCACCACAGCGACTCGTCCGAGGCGTACTACATGGCCACGCCAGGCCTGCACGTGGTGACACCGGCGACCGTCGCCGACGCGTACGGCCTGCTGCGCGCGTCCATCGCGTCCGATGACCCGGTGGTCTTCCTGGAGCCGAAGCGGCTGTACTGGTCGAAGGCCGACTGGTCGCCGGAGCAGCCGGAGCAGGTCGCTCCGATCGGCCGCGCGGTCGTGCGGCGCACGGGCCGCAGTGCCAGCCTGATCACCTACGGACCCTCGGTCCCGGTCTGCCTGGAGGCGGCCGAGGCGGCGCGCTCCGAAGGCTGGGACCTGGAGGTCGTTGACCTGCGCTCGCTGGTGCCGTTCGACGACGAGACGGTGTGCGCGTCGGTGCGCCGCACCGGGCGCGCGGTGGTGGTCCACGAGTCCACCGGGTTCGGCGGCCCCGGCGGGGAGATCGCCGCCCGGATCACCGAGCGGTGCTTCCACTACCTGGAGGCGCCGGTGCTGCGGGTAGCGGGGTTCGACCTCCCGTACCCGCCGCCGATGCTGGAGCGGCACCACCTGCCGGGCGTGGACCGGGTGTTGGACGCGGTGGCCCGCCTCCAGTGGGAGGCCGACTGGACGTCCGAGCCCGGTCGGGGCGGGGCCGAGCGGCTCGCGGGGGGTGCTCACTGATGGCGGTGGTGCGCGAGTTCGCCCTACCCGACCTGGGAGAAGGGCTGACCGAGGCGGAGATCGTGCGATGGCTGGTGGCCGTCGGCGACGTGGTGGCGGTCGACCAGCCGGTGGTGGAGGTCGAGACCGCGAAGGCCATGGTGGAGGTGCCCTGCCCGTACGGGGGCGTGGTCACCGCGCGGTTCGGCGAGGAGGGCTCGGAACTGCCGGTCGGAGCGGCCCTCCTGACGGTGGCGGTGGGTGACCCGTCCGAGGAGCCCGACCCGGGCACCGACGGCACGGGCCCGGGGGCGGCGGCCCCGGCCGGTTCCGGTCCCGCCGGCACCCGCACAGGCGACGGCGACGGTGGTGCGGACGCCCCGGCGCGAGGGGGCGCGGGCGACTCGGAGGGTTCGGGAAACGTACTGGTCGGGTACGGGACCGGAGCCCCGGCGGCACGCCGACGACGGCTGCGCGCCGCGCCGCTGGGCACCTCGGCGCGGCGCGAGCCCGAGGCGGTGGGAGCCGGCGCGGGCACGGTCGGCGCGCAGCGCGAGGGCGGGGCGGATACGGCGGTTGCCGCGACCGCGACGGCCGGGGCGGGCAGGGCCACCACGGTGAGTACGCGGGGATCGTCGGCGGTCGGCGGCGGTGCGGCCGACGGTACCGATGCCGGCACGCAGGCGTCCGGGCGACCGACGCCGGTGATCTCCCCGCTGGTGCGACGGCTGGCTCGGGAACACCGGCTGGACCTGGATGACGTGGTGGGCTCCGGGCGCGACGGGCTGATCCTGCGCTCGGACGTCGAGCGGGCGATAGCGCGGATGACCGAGGCGTCGAGCGACGCGGAGCGCTCGGAGCGACAGCGGGCGGACGCCGGCACGGCCCCGGCGGAGGCGGCGCGTGGAACCGTCGCGGGCCCGGAGCGGCAGGCATCGGCCCAGGTGGCCGGCGCGTCCGGGGCGCTGGCGCGCGGCGACGGGCTCGCCGGCGCTCGGGAGGTGGAGCGCATACCGCTGCGCGGGGTGCGCGGGGCCGTGGCCGAGAAGCTCTCCCGCAGCCGGCGGGAGATCCCCGAGGCGACCTGCTGGGTCGATGCCGACGCGACCGAACTCCTCGCGGCCCGCTCCGCGATGAACGCGGCCGGCGACCCCAAGGTCTCGCTGCTCGCCGTGTTGGCGCGGATCTGCACGGCCGCGCTCGCCCGGTACCCCGAGCTGAACTCAACGGTGGACACCGAGGCCCGCGAGATCGTCCGGCTCCCCGAGGTGCACCTGGGCTTCGCCGCCCAGACCGACCGTGGCCTCATGGTCCCTGTCGTACGCGACGCGCACCTGCGCGACGCGGTGGGCCTGACGGCGGAGTTCGCGCGGCTCACGGAGAGCGCGCGGGCGGGGCGGCTCACCCCGGCCGAGCTGACCGGCGGCACCTTCACGCTCAACAACTACGGGGTGTTCGGAGTGGACGGTTCCACTCCGATCATCAACCATCCCGAGGCGGCGATGCTCGGAGTGGGGCGCATAGCGGACCGGCCCTGGGTCCACCGAGGTGAGCTGGCGGTACGCCGCGTCGTCCAGCTCTCGCTGACCTTCGACCACCGGGTCTGCGACGGGGGCACCGCGGGCGGCTTCCTGCGCTACGTGGCCGACTGCGTCGAGCAACCGGCGGTGTTGCTGCGCACCGTGTAGCGGGTGAGTGGCGTGTGTGGGTGAGCGGGCGCGGGCCCCGGGCCGTGGGTTGGTGGTGTGGCGGGGTGGGTGGGCCCGTGGGTGAGTGGGGTGGGTTCGTGGTGGGGCTCGGGCGCGGCGGTGGGGCGCTCGGGTCCGGGTGGATGTGGGGGAGGGCGAGGTTGGCGGATGGGGGCTGAGTGGGGGTGGAGGCGGCCATACTCGGGGCATGACGGGTGAACGGGTGGACGGGTGACGTACGACGCCGTGGTGTTGGCCGGCGGCGCGGCGCGGCGGCTCGGGGGAGCGGACAAGCCGTCCCTCCAGGTCGGTGGGCGTTCGCTGCTCGACAGGGTGCTCGGCGCGTGCCGGGACGCGCGGCGCACGGTCGTGGTGGGGCCGCGCCGGCCGACGGTGCGACCGGTGCACTGGGTGCGCGAGGAGCCGCCGGGCGGTGGGCCGGTGGCGGGGCTCGCGGCCGGGGTGCGGGAGACGACGGCTGGGACGGTGCTCGTACTCTCGGCGGACCTGCCGTTCATGACGGCCGGGACGGTGCGGGATCTGGTGACCATCCCGGCCGACCACGAGGGAGCGCAGCTCGTCGACGGGCAGGGTCGGGGGCAGCCGCTCGCCGCCGCCTATCGGGCCGAGGCGTTGCGGCGCGAGCTGGGCCTGCTGTACGCCGAACACGGCCGCCTGTCCGGGCTGCCGCTTCGGCTGTTGACCGGTGAGCTGCGGCTGCGCGGGTTGCGCCAGCACGCGGCCGCCGCCTTCGACTGCGACACCTGGGACGCGGTGGGCGTCGCCCGGGCGCGGATCAGGGAGCATGGCCGTGTGCTGGATGAATGGATCGACACAGTCAAAGCGGAACTCGGTATCGACCTCGACGTCGACACGGCGGCCCTGCTCGACCTGGCCAGGGACGCGGCACACGGCGTGGCTCGTCCCGCCGCGCCACTGACCACCTTCCTCGTGGGCTACGCGGCCGGGCGCGCCGCCGACGCGGGCCCGGAGGCGGTGGCGGAGGCAACCCGTAAGGCGGTCGCGCTCGCGGCGCGCTGGGCGCGGGAGAGCGCCGAGACCCCGCCGGGCGTACCGGATGGGGCGAGCGACGAGGTGCCGGGGCCGGTGGTCCCGGGTGGGGATGGTCCCGAGGGCCCCGGCATCACCGGGGACGCGGAGCGGTCAGCGGAATGAGCGGTCGACAACGGGCGGGTTCGGCGGGCGACGAGAGCGCCGAAGCGGCGCTGAACCGCGCGACGGACGAGGCCCTCGCCGTGGCGGCCTCGGGCCGCGCCGTACGGCCGGCGGAGCGGCGGAGTGCTGAGTCCTACACCGACCGGGGCCGGCCGCAGCCGCCCGGTGTGACCGACCCCGGCCCGGACCCCGACCCCGGCCTCCGTCCCGACCTCGGCCCGGGCACTGCCCCTGACCACGCCTCCGGCCCCGACACCGATACCGATACCGATACCGACCCTGCCCCCGGTTCCGGCCCCGGCCCCGGGCAGGTGGCCGAACCGTGCCTGGCGTCGGACCGTGGCGACCGTACGGGCCAGCCGGCCGCCAGCTCGTCCAGCTCGCTGCGGGCACCCGCCCCCCGAACCGAGCCGACCAGCGAGGCCGCCCCCGCCTCGGCCGACGACAACCACAGCCCGGCCGCCAGCCCCAGCTCACTCGTCGACCCCGCCCCGACCACGGCTCCCGACCCGACTTCGGCCGACAGCCGGAGCCTGGCCGACGAGCCGACCTCGGCCGACAACCCGAGCCTGGCCGATGACCCGACCTCGGCCGACAACCTGAGCCTGCGCGACGGCCAATCCCAGACCGGTAGCCCTCCCCCGGCCGGCAACCCGAGCCCGGCCGCCAGCCCCCTCCGCCCGACCAGCTCCCGGCCGGTGACCCGACACAGGACACTGGCTCAGCCGACCCTGTCGGTCCCGCGCGGGGTGGCGACTCCGCGATGGGCGGCGGAGGTACGCGGGGGGCCGGCACCTCCGCGGGTGCCGGGACCGGCGACGGCGGCGCGGGCCGTTTCGCGGACGCGGGGCACGCCGTGGGGGAGGGCGTTCGCGTGCGGGCTGGGCACGACAAGGGACGTAAGAAGAGCGTGAGTTGGGCGGAGGCCCGTACGGTCGCGGTGCGTGCGGTGGGTGTGCCGTTGCCCGCGGCGCCGACACCGTTGGGTGAGGCGCTGGGACGGGTGTTGGCGGAGCCGTTGACCGCGCTGACCGACCTACCGCCCTTCGACACCTCGGCCATGGACGGCTGGGCGCTCGCGGGCCCCGGGCCCTGGCGGTTGCCGGCGCGCGGGCGCGGAGTGTTGGCGGGGCACGCGCGGCCGGAACCGTTGGAGGACGGCCAGGCGGTACGGATCGCCACCGGTGCCAGGACCCCGCCCGGCGCCACCGCCGTACTGCGCAGCGAGCACGGCACGGAGCGGGACGGGCGTACGGGCGACGGCCGCCGTCCCGACCCCGCGACGCGTCAACCGTCCGCACCATCCCGAGGCCCCGACGCCCCGGCACCGGACCACGACGATGCCCACGATCACGGCGACGCCCACAACCAGGCCCACGCCCACGTCCACAGCCAGGCCCAGGCCCAGGCCCAGGCCGCGCGTCAGTCCCAGGCCGCCGGCTGGGTGTACGCCCTGCCCGGGCACCCCGTCCAGCCTGGGCAGGACATCCGGCCGAGGGGGCAGGAGTGTGGGAGGGGCGACCAGTTGTTGCCGGCCGGGACGCTGGTGACGCCGGCCGTGTTGGGCCTCGCGGCGGCGGCCGGGTACGACGAGTTGGTGACGGTACGCAGGCCACGGGCCGAGGTGTTGGTGCTGGGCGACGAGTTGTTGCGCTCGGGGCTGCCGCATGACGGGCTCATCCGCGATGCGCTGGGCCCGATGCTCGGGCCGTGGCTCCAGGCGCTCGGCGCGGACGTGTTGGCCACCCGTTGGCTGGGGGACGACGCGGCCGCGTTGCACGCCGCCATCGAGCGGTCCCCCGCCGATCTGGTGATCACCACGGGCGGTACGGCGGGCGGCCCGGTGGACCACGTCCATCCGGTGTTGCGACAACTCGGGGCCCGACTGCTGGTGGACGGGGTCGCCGTACGGCCCGGCCATCCCATGCTGCTCGCCCGGTTGGACGGGCGCCGGCACCTGGTGGGGCTGCCGGGCAATCCGCTGGCCGCGGTGTCCGGGCTGCTGACGTTCGCCGAGCCGTTGCTCCGTACGCTCGCCGCCCGGCCGCGACCCGATGCCGTACCGGCCGCCGGGCGGGGGCGGGCGGTCGGGGCGTACGACGACCAGCGCTCCCAGCCCTCCTCGCCCCGCGATCGCGGCGAGGCCGGCGGGTCGGGCGGCCCGTCGACGCGGCTGCCGCTGGCCGACGAGGTGCCCTGGCATCCACGGGACACTCGCCTGGTGCCGGTGCGGCGCCGGTCCGGGGCCGTGGTGCCGCTGCACTTCAGTGGGCCGGCGATGCTGCGTGGCATCTCCGTGGCGGACGGGTTGGCGGTCATCCCGCCCGGCGGTGTGGCGCGGGGCGCCGAGGTCGAGGTGTTGGACCTGCCGTGGGCGGGAGGCGGTGGCGTCGGCTACTGGCCCGGCACCCACCACCACCTGTCCGAACGCGCCCCGGAACCCGATGCCGGCCCCGGCTCCGGACCACACCCCGGCTCGGGCTCGGCCCCCGGAGCCACCGCGTATCCCGCTTCCGACACCCCCACCCCGGACGCGCGCACGTCCGAACCCGTCCCCGAGCAACCTCACGCCCCGCCCGCCCCGTCTATGCAGGGGGCAGTCCGCGCACAGTCGGAAGGTTCCACACCAAGGGCACGTATCGACAACGCCAGTACCGAAAGTGCCCGTACCGACAACGCCCGTACCGACAACACCCGCGCCAGCACCGCCCGTACCGAGAACACCGCCCCCCACACCACACGCCCCCACCCCACACACCCCCGCGCCGCCCGTACCGACGGCGTCACCCCAGAACGCGAACGCGACAACCCCGAAGCCAGGCCGCCCGGAGGAACCGAGTGAAGCTGCCCTCGCAGGACACGGCAGCGCGTAACCAAGAACCCGTCTCCCACCACGTGCAGTTGCCCCGGTTTCCCGCCGGGCCGCTGCGGCAGGTGGGGCGGCGGTTGCTGATCGCGCTCCTCGTGATGGTCACCACGGTGTTGCTGGTCTACCTGGACCGCGAGGGGTACCACGACAACGCCGACGGCACTGTCGACTTCCTCGACTCCGTCTACTACTCGACCGTCACGTTGTCGACCACGGGGTACGGCGACATCGTTCCGCACAGCGACGGCGCCAGGCTCACCAACGTGCTGCTGATCACGCCGCTGCGCGTGCTGTTCCTGATCATCCTGGTCGGTACCACGCTGGAGGTGCTCACCGAGCGCACCCGCGAGCAGTTCCGTCTCAACCGTTGGAGGAGCGCCTTGCGCGACCACACCATCGTCGTCGGTTTCGGCACCAAGGGGCGATCTGCCGTGCAGACGCTGTGTGCGACGGGGCTGCGGAAGGAACAGGTCGTGGTGGTGGACCCGAACCACAAGGTGATCGAGACGGCCAACGCCGAGGGGTTCGCCGGCGTCGTCGGCGACGCGACGCGCAGCGACGTGTTGCTGCGGGCGGAGGGGCAGCGGGCCAGCCAGTTCGTGATCGCCACCCAGCGCGACGACACGGCGGTGCTGGTCACGCTCACGGCGCGGCAGTTGAACAAGAACGCCACCATCGTCGCCGCCGTCCGCGAGGAGGAGAACGCGCCGCTGCTGAAGCAGTCCGGCGCCGACGCGGTGATCACCAGCGCCAGCGCGGCCGGCCGGTTGCTCGGCCTGTCCGTGCACAGCCCGAGCGCGGGCGCCGTGATGGAGGACCTCATCCAGCAGGGCAGCGGCCTCGACCTGATCGAACGCCCGGTGGTCAAGTCGGAGGTCGGCAAGCAGGTGCGGGAGACGGACGACCTGGTGGTGACGGTGCTGCGCGGCCACCGACTGCTCGGGTACGACGACCCGGAGGCGAGCCCGTTGCAGGCCACCGACCGGCTGATCGTGGTCGTACGCGCCCGGCCCGCGGCCGAGTGACCGACCGGCCCGCCCGGCCCCACTCGGCCTGACCGGCAACCCGCCCGCGCCGCCGGCGCGCCCGGGCCCAGCCCGCACGGCCTTCGTCAGCCCGCGCGAGCTGAGTCGGCCCGTCGGCCCACGCCCCGTACGCCGGCCCACCGGCCCGTGCCTCGCCCACCCGCTAGGCGGTGTCTTCAAATGATCTTGTCTGGTGGATCATGGTGTCGTGATACGTCGCCATGAACTGTCCGATGCCGAGTGGGAGTTCGTCCGGCCGCTGCTGCCCGAGTCGTTGCGGGGACGCAAGCGGCTGGACGACCGCAGGGTCCTGAACGGGATCGTGTGGAAGTTCCGGACCGGGACGGCCTGGCGGGATGTGCCCGAGCGCTATGGTCCGTGGGCAACGCTGCATACGCGTTTTCGCAGGTGGGCGGCGGACGGGACGTTCGACCGGATGCTGCGGGCCGCCCAGGCCAAGGCGGACGCGGCGGGTGACATCGAGTGGCTGGTGTCGGTCGACTCCACCATCGTCCGGGCACACCAGCACGCGGCCGGGGCCCGAAAAGGGGGCTCCAAGACCCGGCACTCGGCCGCTCCCGAGGCGGTTTGACCAGCAAGATTCACCTGGCCTGCGACGGTCGGGGCCGTCCTCTCGCCTTCCTCGTGACGGGCGGGAACACCAACGACTGTGCCCAGTTCACCGCCGTGATGGAAGCGATCCGGGTGCCCCGGATCCGACCCGGTCGACCCCGCACCCGACCCGATCATGTCATGGGCGACAAGGGCTACAGCTCGAAAGCGATCCGTACCTGGCTCCGTCGCCGCGGCATCCCGCACACGATTCCCGAGCGGGCCGACCAGGTCCGCAACCGGTCCCGGCGCGGCAGCCGCGGAGGCCGCCCGCCGGCCTTCGACCGCGAGGTCTACAAGCACCGCAACGTCGTGGAACGGTGCTTCAACCGCCTGAAACAGTGGCGCGGCATCGCCACCCGATACGACAAGACCGCCCAGTCCTACGAAGCAGCCGTCACCCTCGCATCACTCCTGATGTGGGCGTGACATTTGACGACAGAACCTAGGGGCCCACGCCTCCGCCCGCCGGGCGGAGAGCCCAGGTCCGTCCACATCCGCCCGTGGCGTGGCCCGAGTGGGAGTGGCCGGCGCGGGTAGCCTCGCGAGCATGCGTGCGATCACCGTCCCAGAGCCAGGCGGACCCGAGGCCCTCGTCTGGGCCGAGGTTCCCGATCCCGAGCCCGCCGAGGGAGAGGTACTCGTCGAGGTGGCGGCCAGTGCCGTCAACCGCGCCGACGTGCTGCAACGGCAGGGCTTCTACGACCCGCCACCCGGCGCGTCGCCGTACCCGGGGCTGGAGTGCTCCGGCCGCGTCGTCGCCGTCGGTCCCGGTGGAGGCGGCGGCTGGGCGGTCGGCGACGAGGTGTGCGCGCTGCTGAGCGGCGGCGGGTACGCGGAGAAGGTCGCGGTGCCGAGCGGACAGGTGCTGCCCGTGCCGGCCGGGATGGACGTCGTCACGGCGGCGGCCCTGCCGGAGGTGGTATCCACCGTTTGGTCCAACGTGTTCATGATTTCCCACCTCCGCCCCGGCGAGACGCTGCTGGTGCACGGCGGCTCCAGTGGCATCGGCACGATGGCCATCCAGCTCGGGAAGGCGGTGGGCGCCACGGTCGCCGTCACGGCCGGCAGCGAGCAGAAGCTGGCCGCCTGCGCGGAGCTGGGCGCCGACGTGCTGATCAACTACCGGGAACAGGACTTCGTCACCGAGCTGCGCGCCGCGACGGGCGGCGCGGGCGCGGACGTCATCCTCGACATCGTCGGCGCGAAGTACCTGGACGCGAACGTACGGGCGCTCGCCATCAACGGCCGGCTCGCGATCATCGGCCTCCAGGGCGGCGTGAAGGGCGAGCTGAACCTCAGCACGCTGCTCGGCAAGCGCGGCGCGGTGACCGCGACGTCACTGCGCGGGCGCCCGCTGGCCGAGAAGGCGTCGATCGTCGCGGCGGTACGGGAACACGTGTGGCCGCTGATCGAGAGCGGCCGGGTGCGGGCCGTGGTGGACCGGACGCTGCCCATGCACCAGGCGGCCGAGGCCCACCGGGTGATCGAAGGCAGCGGCCACGTCGGCAAGGTCCTGCTGACGCCCTGACCCCTGAGCCCCCGATTCCCCCGTGCTCCCGCGGGTCCTGGGCCTCTCCCGACCGTCCCGCCGTACGGCGACGCGACACCCCACCGCACCACGCCCCACCACACCACGCCACACCAGCCACGTCGCCGTAACCCGAGATGCCGGACATGTCGCCCCGTGTGACGCTGGGACCGTCAGTCGATGGATGACGGGACCGAAGGGACGCGGACGTGGTCTCAGCGCACCGGCACCGTTCACGACGCGAAGACGTTCCCCGGCCCGTCAGCTCCACGCCCGCGACCACCAGCGCCCGCCCCCCGGCCGGCGCTCCCGGCCCCGCCAACGGCGGACGCCCCTCCACGAAGGCGTCCCGTCCCTCAACCACACCCCGCCCCGCCGGTGTTGTCCGGCGGGGCGGGTGGCTGTTGGGCGGGGTGTTCGCGCTGGTCATCACGGTGTCGGGGCTCGCGGCGCCCGGGTACGCGCTGCCCGCCGGACCGCCCGAACCGTCCGGCGCCCGGCTCGCGGGTAACGGCCCGGGCGAGGGGCGCACCCACCCGGGCCGCGTGGTCCCGCTCAACGGGTGGGGGAACGGCTCGGCCCCCTCCGTACGACCGGGCGACCGCACCGGCCCGAACCGCCCGCCCGACCACGAGCGCCCGGCCCCCTCCGGCCAGGGCCGCCACGACCCCGCCGCGCCGCCCTCCTCGGGACACGGCGACGCCGCCCGCCCGGACCCCGACCACGAGCCGGGCCGCGACCCCGCCGACGGCCCCGACCCCGACCACGACGAGGGGCACGAGGACGGCCGCGACCCCGGCGACCAGGACGGCCAGGCGGACGAGGGCGGTGCCGACGAGGACGGCGCGGCCGCGAGCGACGGCGACGCGGGTGACGGCGACGCCTCCGCCGCGCCCTCCGACGGCCGCCCGTCCCCCGACGCCTCCGCCGCGCCGCCCACCGGCCGGGACGCGGCGTCCACGGGCCCGTCCGGTTCCGAGCCCCCCACCTCCGGCGACGGTTCCATCGGGCCGGCCGTGCCCGAGGGCCGGCCGCCCTGGGGCGGGTCGCGCGACCACGCGGAGGCGGGGCGCCCCCCGAACGGCTACGGCTGGAACCTGCCCGGCCACCCACCGGTGCCGCTGCTGCCGCCGGGCGAGGCGGACGGCACGGCCGGCGGGGGGCGGCCGGCGGGGGCCGGTCCGGGCGCCACACCCGGCAGCGCCACCGGCGGGGAGAGCGCCGCCGAACCGGGCGACCGGGTCATGCGCGTCCTGCCGCTCGGTACGGGAATGGCGCTCACCGGCCTCGGCCTCGCGTACTTCGGCCTCCGCCTCCGCCGGCACTGAGCGGCCGGTGGCCCAAGCGCGCCCCCGCACCGGCCGTTCGGCCTGACGTGCGGAACAATGGGGGACATGAACCAGCCGATGAACGAACGGTCGCAGGAGAGCCCGCACGTCTTGGTCGTCGGTCCGGACGGGATGGCTCTCGGCAGTGCCGGCTCCGGAGAAGACGGCGGCGACGACGCGCGCGAGATGCCCGTGACGGACATGGTCGAGCAGCCGGCGAAGGTCATGCGCATCGGCAGCATGATCAAGCAGCTCCTCGAGGAGGTCAGGGCGGCGCCTCTGGACGAGGCGAGCCGGGTTCGGCTGAAGGAGATCCACGCCAGCTCCGTCAAGGAGCTCGAGGACGGTCTCGCGCCGGAGCTGATCGAGGAGCTGGAACGAATCTCCCTGCCCTTCACGGACGAGACGGTCCCCACCGAGGCGGAACTGCGCATCGCACAGGCGCAGTTGGTCGGCTGGCTGGAGGGCCTCTTCCACGGCATCCAGACCGCGCTGTTCGCCCAGCAGATGGCGGCCCGCGCGCAGCTGGAGCAGATGCGCAGGGCGCTGCCGCCTGGCATGGGCGGCGGGGACGAGGAGGACGGCCCCAAGCCCCCCGGCGGAGCCCGCTCTGGTCCCTACCTCTGAGCCTCCACCCCTCCCGCCTCTTCCCCCACCCACACACCCCCGGGCGCGTGGCGTACGCCGGTACGCCACGCGCCCCGCGCGTGCGCCGCCCGACCCCACGGCACCGGCCCCCCGACACCACCGGCCCTCAGGCCCGCGACGACAACGCCCGTAACGGCAACGCTTCGCGACAACAACGCCCCGCGACGACTTCGGCCCCCGCGACCGCTCGGGTCGGGGGGCCGTCGTGCCAGATGCCTGGCGCTGGCTACTCGGGGCCTGCCGCGGGCCTGCCGCGGGTCTGCTCCGGGCCTACTCCGGGTTTCCCGTCGAGACCGTCAGCTCGACCTTGTCCTCGGCCGGGTCGAAGGGCTCGCGCTTGTCGAAGGTGTACTCCATGACGGTGCCCTTGCCCCAGGTGTTCTCGTTCATCGGGACCACCTCGTACTTCCAGCCCGCCTTCTTCAGACAGTTCTTCACCGAGTCGATGTAGAGGTACTGGAACTCCGGCATGATGAACGAGCCCGGCTTGTCCGGGGCCTCGTACGCCTCGGTGCACTTCTCCGGGTCGATGACCTTGGTCTTGTCGCCTTCCTTGAAGCCGGCCGCCGTCGACGCCTCCTGGCTCGGCTTGGCCTGCTCCTCCTTGCCGCCGTCGTCACCGCCGCCGCCCTTGACCGCGAAGGCGACGATCACGGCGATGACCGCGATCGCCGCCACCACGGCCGAGCTGATGATGACCTTCTTGCTGCCACCGTCACCGCCCTGCCCACCGCCGCCGGCCGCATGACCCTGCGCGGTGGCGTACGGGGGCGGGGTGCTGGGGCCGCCGGCCTGGTACGGGGAGGGGGTCGGGCTCGGGTAGCCGGCCTGCTGCGGCTGCTGGGGCGCGTACGGGCCGGGCGGCGGCGTGGACGGGCCGAAGCCGCCGCTCTGGTAGCCGGCCTGCTGGGGCGGCTGGTACGGGGTCTGCAGGCTGTGCTGGGCGGGGGCCTGCGCCGCCTGCTGGTCGACGGGCGGGAAGACCGCCGAGCCGACGCCGGCGCCGCTGCGCTGCGGGCCGCCGCCGGTGATCACCGCGGGGGCGGCGCCGGACTGGCCGCTGCCGAGGATGCGCGCGCACTCGTCGCGCATCGCCTCCGCGGTGGGGAAGCGCTCGTTCGGGTTCTTCTTCAGCGCGCGGGCCACGAGCGCGTCCATGGCCGGCGTCAGCGAGCGGTTGACGGTCGACGGGGCGACCGGCTCCTCCTGCACGTGGGCGTACGCGATGGCCAGCGGCGAGTCCGCGTCGAACGGCAGCCGCCCGGTGGCCAGCTCGAAGAGCATGATGCCGACCGAGTACAGGTCGGAGCGGGCGTCCACGCCACGGCCGAGCGCCTGCTCGGGGGAGAGGTACTGCGGGGTGCCGACGACCATGCCGGTCTGGGTCATCGAGGTGACACCCGACTGCATGGCGCGGGCGATGCCGAAGTCCATGACCTTGACCACATTGCGCTTGGTCATCATCACGTTGCCCGGCTTGATGTCGCGGTGCACCAGGCCCATCTCGTGGCTGACCTCGAGCGCCGCGAGCACGTCCGCTGTGATCTTCAACGCCTTGTCGGCGGGCATCGCGCCGTACTGCCGCACGTCCGCGTCGAGCACCGAGCGCAGCGGCTGGCCCTCGACGTACTCCATGACGATGTACGGCATCAGGCCACCGTCAAGCTCGTCCTCGCCGGTGTCGAAGACCGAGACGATGTTGGTGTGTGACAGCTTGGCGACGGCCTGGGCCTCGCGACGGAAACGTTCGCGGAACGATTGCTCTCGGCCGAGTTCGGTGTGCAGGGTTTTGATGGCCACCTGGCGGTCCAGGGCCGTGTCGTACGCGAGGTGCACGGAGGCCATTCCGCCCTCGCCCAGGAGGTCTTGGAGCTGGTAGCGCCCGCCGGCGATGGAGTGGCCTTGGTACCGGCCCGGTGCGCCGTGCTGGCTCATCGTGTACTTCCCCCTTGGCGCACTGCCCTGGCCATTCGGCATTTCAAACGCCCGTTGATCCCTATATCTCGGCCAAGTCTGCCCCAGGCCGCCGACACGTCAAGCCGCGTGCCCGTTCCGTGACCGGATGCGCAAGAAGCCGTCACGTGATTTGCCAGGCTCCGCCCGAAACAGGTTTGATGGCCGGTCCATCACGAACCGGTGGGCCGCCCGGAGCCTGTAGCGTGCCTTAGCGAAGTACGACCCCAGCCGCTGGCCTGGGGAACCCTAGCCCGTGTGAGTGGATAGAAACGACGGCGAGGACTGATGGCACAGACCCAGGGCGCTCAGGGGCCCTCCGATTCTGACGCCACCGGAATTGGAATGTCCGATTCGCCGGAGTTTTGGGGCAACGGTGGGCTGATCGGCGATGGACGGTACCGGCTGACGCACAAGCTCGGCCGTGGCGGTATGGCCGAGGTGTTCGGCGCCGAGGACGTGCGCCTCGGGCGCACGGTGGCGATCAAGCTCCTGCGCGCGGACCTCGCCGAGGACCCGGTCTCCAAGGCGCGCTTCACGCGTGAGGCGCAGTCCGTGGCGGGCCTTAACCACCACGCGGTGGTGGCGGTCTACGACTCGGGCGAGGACCTGGTCGGCGCCGCCGGCGGCCGGCAGCACGTGGTCCCCTACATCGTGATGGAGCTGGTCGAGGGCCACACCATCCGCGACCTGCTGCTCAACGCGGAGGCCCCGCCGCCGGACCAGGCGCTGATCATCGTCTCCGGCGTCCTCGAAGCGCTCGCGTACAGCCACCAGCACGGCATCGTGCACCGCGACATCAAGCCGGCCAACGTCATCATCACCAACAGCGGCGCCGTCAAGGTCATGGACTTCGGCATCGCCCGCGCGCTGCACGGCGCCGCCAGCACCATGACGCAGACCGGCATGGTCATGGGCACCCCGCAGTACCTCTCCCCCGAGCAGGCGCTCGGCAAGGCCGTCGACCACCGCTCCGACCTGTACGCGACCGGCTGCCTGCTGTACGAGCTGCTCGCGCTGCGCCCGCCGTTCACCGGCGAGACCCCGCTCTCGGTGGTCTACCAGCACGTGCAGGACGCCCCCGTCCCGCCGTCCGAGGTCTCCGACGGGGTGCCGCCGGAGCTGGACGGGCTGGTGATGCGCTCGCTGGCCAAGGACCCGGACGACCGGTTCCAGAGCGCCGAGGAGATGCGCGGCCTGGTGCAGTACGCGCTCCAGATGCTGCACGAGGAGGGCGGCTACACCGGCACCTGGAACACCGGTCCGGTCGCCCACCTCGGTGCCGCCACGCCCGCCATGGGGACGCAGGGCGCCTCCGCCATGCCGCACCCCGGGCACGGCGACACCTCGCAGCAGCCGGTGTTCATCGGGCCCGGCCGCGACGACGACGGCGGGTTCGACGGCGGCCCGCGCGGCGGCGGGCGCGGCAAGGTGTGGCTGTTCGCGGCGCTGGCGCTGATCGCCATCGTCGTCGGCGTCGTCCTCGCGCTGAACGCGGGCGGCGACGGCGGGGGCGACAAGAAGCCGGCCAACACGGTGTCGCCGTCGGCGTCCGAGAAGGAGACCAAGGAGCCGACGAAGGAGCCGACGGAGCCGTCGTCGCAGCCGACCGAGACCGGCGACGGCACGACGGGCGGGACCGGCGGCTGGACCCCGCCGCCGTCCCAGGGGCAGACGACGCCGCCGCCCAGCCAGGGCGAGACGACGGACCCGACGACGGACCCGACGACCGATCCCACCGACGACGCCACGGAGCCGACCGACCCGGCGACCACGGACGACTCGAACCCGACCACGGACCCGACGACCGACCCCGTGACCGGCGGCAACCAGCCGACCGGCGGCCCGGGCAGCGGCAGCGGCAGTGGCAGCGGCAGTGGCAGTGGTGGCGACGCCGGCGACCCGGGCGGCAGCGAGGGCGGCGAGCAGTAGCCGGCCCACCCCGGCCCGCCCGGCCCGGCACCCGACGGCACAGCGGCGCGGCCCGTACCTCCCCGGCAGGGGGCGTACGGGCCGCGCCGCTGCCGCGTGCGGGGCCCGCTCCGGCGCGGGCACGCGTGGCCCCAGCTCAGCCGATGACGCGGCTCAGTCACAGAAGGCCGCGCGTACCGCCTCGTAGCGGCTCGTCCACCAGACGGCCAGGGCCGCCACGGCCGGGAACTGGGGATCGGCCCGGTGGTCGCCGCGCTGGTAGCGCCAGCGGAGTATCCAGAAGTCGTTCAGCCGCTCCCACCACACCCGGTGCACGGCGGCGGCCAGCTCCTGCGGGCTCGCGCCGGTCGCGGCGCGGTAGCCGCGCGCGTACGGGCGGACCTTGGCCAGCGCGAGGGTGCCCCCGGGGCGGACGAAGAAGATCGCGGCGGCCCGTACCGCCTCCTCGGCGCGCGGCTGCACGTCGAGCCGGTCCCAGTCCACGATCGCCACCGGTTCGGTGCCGCGGTAGAGCAGGTTGAGCGGGTGGAAGTCGCCGTGCACCCAGCCCGACGCGGGGGTCGTGGCGGGGGTCGGGCGGCGGTGGGCGTGGCGTTCGATGAGCGCGCGGCGCTCGACGAGGCGGTGCTCGGCCAGCTCGTCGAACGCGTCGCGCGGGCGCCGGTGGCGGGCCAGGGCGAGCAGGTCGTCGATGAGGGCGAAGGTCTCCGCGGGATCGGCGGCGACCGGCGCGCCGGGCGGCGCCCCCATCCACGGCGCGGGCGACGGCGCGGGCCCGGACGGCACGTGCGCGGCGCGGGCGGGGCGTGCGGGGGGGCGCGGCGTCGGGCGGGAGCGGTGTCGGAGACAGGGAGGCCGAGCGGGGCCCGGGCAGCAGCCGCTGGGCGGGGGGTTCGGGGCGGGCCGGCGGCAGCGGCGCGGCCCACGACGGCGCGCGCTCCGGGGCGGACCCGGGCGCGGGGGCGCGGGCGGCCGGGTGGTCGGGCCCGGGGGCGGCCGGGTGCGGGGCGGGCTCGGCCCGCATGACGCGGTCGAGGCAGACGTGGACGACGCCGAGCAGCGTGCCGAGCCGACGGCTCTGCGGGCCCGTGAGGTCGCCGCCGTCGCGGTGGGTGCCGTCGACCCAGGGGTGCAGGGCGTAGCAGCGCCCGCCGACGATGGTGACGGTGCCGCCGTCGGCGGCGGCCACCGGCGGCGCGACCGGCACCCCGAGGCCGGCCAGTCGCAGCGTGGCGCGGTGCTGGCGGGCGATGGCCGCCTGGTCACCGTCGAGGTGGTGCTTGAGGAAGTACCGGCCGCGGGTCGTGGTGAGCCGGTAGCCGCGGTTGAGCAACCCCTCGGCCAGCGGCCGGCAGGAGAGTGGCTCTCCGAGGCCCGCGTAGCACCCCAGGAGGGCGGCGAGGGTGCCCGGGCCCAGGGTCGCGGCACTGTCGTCGGGGGCGCGCCCACGGGCGGCGACGGCTGTAACGGGTGAGCGCGGCACCCGCCAGATGGTAGATCACACAGCGTGCGCGCTCCGACGCGCAGGGACACCGCTCAGTTGGTGCACGGTGACGAACTGCGGCTCGACGCGCAGGTACACCGGGTCGTACGGGGCGCCGTCGGCCGTGCTCGGCGCCTCGCCGAACAGGGCCAGCTCCGCCTCGCTCGGCGTGAACAGCCGGGCGGTGCCGACGAACTGCACCGACCAGACGTCGACCGCGCCGCTCCCGGAGCCGTCGGCCGTCGCCTCGGCGTGGGCGCTGTCGGCGTTGTCCGCGCCGTAGGCGACGACGCTGCCGTCGCAGGCGCTGTGGTAGCCGAAGCCGCGGTGCAGGCGCAGCAGCGCGTGGCCGTCCACCACGATGTGCCGGGCGACCGTCACGAAGGGCAGGGCCCGCATGCTCACGGAGACCCGGCCGTAGCGGGCCTTGCTGAGCAGTGCGATCGCGCGGTCGTCGGCCGTGGGCGTGTCGGTGGGCATGGCACCACCCTGCACGCCCGCACGCGCCCCATATAGGGGCACCCGCCCCGACGGGCACGGGACGTTGGTCCCGATTGGGGCGCGCACCCGCGCCCGGGGCAACCAGCGCGGTGCGGTGGCGTACGAGGGCGCGTGCCGACCCGTCGTACGCCCCTGCCATCCAGGTACTTCGCCCGGCCGCCTGCCCCGGCCCCGCCTCACGGGAAGCGCCCGCGTCGCGCGCCCGGTCTCGCGCGTATCGCCCGTATCGCCCACCCCGCCCCGCGCGAACCAGCTCATATCGCTCGCCCGCCCCAGCCCACCCCGCTCGCGCGAACCGCCCGCGCCGCCCGGGCGCCGCCGCGCGGGCATACGAGCCCGCCGAGGAAAGCGAACAAAAGGGCCCGCCGGGAAAGACGAATCGCTCGTGCGGCGGGGAAATCCCCGGCGGGATACGCCGGGAATGGTCAGTGGCGCTCGGCCTGGAGGCGGGCCACGTACGCGGCGGCCTGGGAGCGGCGTTCCATGCCGAGTTTGGAGAGCAGGCTGGAAACGTAATTCTTGATCGTCTTTTCGGCGAGGTGCAGCCGCTCGCCGATCGCGCGGTTGGTCAGCCCCTCGCCGATGAGGTCGAGAATGCGGCGTTCCTGTTCCGTGAGGGCGGCCAGCCGCTCGTCGCCCCTCGGGGTGTTCCCGTCCCGCAGGCGTTCCAGGACGCGGGCCGTGGCGACCGGGTCGAGCAGGGACTTTCCGGCGGCGACGTCCCGCACCGCGGATAGCAATTCATTGCCACGGATGGCCTTGAGGACGTAACCGGACGCGCCGGCCATGATCGCGTCGAAGAGGGCCTCGTCGTCCGCGAACGAGGTGAGCATCAGGCACTTGATGCCCTCGTCCCGGGAGCGCACCTCCCGGCACACCTCGACGCCGCTGCCGTCCGGCAGCCGTACGTCCAACACGGCGACATCGGGCCTGGTGGCGGGGATGCGGACCAGCGCGTCAGCGGCCGTCCCGGCCTCGCCCACGACCTCGATGTCCTCCTCGACCGAGAGCAACTCGTGCACACCCCGACGCACGACTTCATGGTCATCGAGCAGGAATACCGTGATTTTTCCTTCTTCGCGCACGATCCCAGTCTCACACACGAACTCTTCCCGTGCTCTTGCCCTCCGGGATAACGTGCCGTTGTTCCGGCGGCCTGCGAGGCTGTGACCAGTGCATGTTCCCCGCTTTCTCGATTTACTTGGAAATCCAAGCAAAATCGCAGGTCAGATGGGGTTTCGCAGACCTGCGACACACTGGGTAACGTGAGTTTCGCGGGCCACCCGCCGGAGCACCTGTCACGCCCGGTCGGGGCATCGGCGCACCCACCCCGTGCGCCGGGGTCCGCCGGGCGGAGCCGCCCTTTCGCCTTTGGCGCGAGGACCACCAGCCGCCGGCGGACCCCGGGGGCCGGACAGACGGAGGAGCACACGTGACCGTGGACAGCACTGCCGCGCGCAAGCCACGCCGCAGCAGCAGCACCAAGCGCACCAGGGCCAAGCAGCCGACGGCTGACCAAACCCAGCTCGTACAGTTGCTGACGCCCGAGGGCGAGCGGGTCGAGCATCCCGACTACTCCATCGACTTGACCCCCGAAGAGCTGCGCGGGCTGTACCGGGACATGGTGCTGACGCGACGCTTCGACGCCGAGGCGACGACCCTCCAGCGCCAGGGCGAGCTGGGCCTGTGGGCCTCGCTGCTCGGCCAGGAGGCCGCGCAGATCGGCTCGGGACGCGCGCTGCGCGACGATGACTACGTCTTCCCCACCTACCGTGAGCACGGCGTCGCCTGGTGCCGGGACGTCGACCCGACGAACCTGCTCGGCATGTTCCGCGGCGTGAACAACGGTGGTTGGGACCCGAACTCCAACAACTTCCACCTGTACACGATCGTGATCGGCTCGCAGACGCTGCACGCCACCGGCTACGCGATGGGCGTGGCCAAGGACGGCGCGGACTCGGCCGTGATCGCGTACTTCGGGGACGGCGCCTCCAGCCAGGGAGACGTCGCGGAGGCGTTCACCTTCTCGGCGGTCTACAACGCGCCGGTGGTGTTCTTCTGTCAGAACAACCAGTGGGCCATCTCCGAGCCCACCGAGCGGCAGACCCGCGTCCCGCTCTACCAGCGCGCCCAGGGCTACGGCTTCCCGGGCGTGCGGGTGGACGGCAACGACGTGCTGGCCTGCCTCGCGGTCACCCGGGCCGCCCTGGAGCGGGCCCGCAGCGGACAGGGCCCGATGCTGGTCGAGGCGTACACGTACCGGATGGGCGCGCACACCACCTCCGACGACCCGACGCGCTACCGCGCCGACGAGGAGCGGGAGCTGTGGGAGGCCAAGGACCCGATCCTGCGGCTGCGTACGTACCTGACCCGCGAGGAGTTCGCGGACGAGGCGTTCTTCACCGACCTCGAGCAGGAGTCGGACGCGCTGGCCAAGCGGGTGCGGGACGCGGTGCGGTCCATGCCCGACCCCGACCACATGGCGATCTTCGAGAACATCTACGCCGACGGGCACGCGCTCGTCGACGAGGAGCGCGCCCAGTTCGCCGCGTACCAGGCTTCGTTCGCCGAGGAGGGTCACTGACATGGCTGCCGGTTCCACCGAGAAGCTGTCGATCGTCAAGGCGATCAACGCATCCCTGCGCAAGTCCCTGGAGACCGACAACAAGGTCGTGATCATGGGTGAGGACGTCGGCAAGCTCGGCGGCGTCTTCCGGGTCACCGACGGGTTGCAGAAGGACTTCGGCGAGGAGCGGGTCATCGACACCCCGCTCGCCGAGTCCGGCATCGTCGGCACCGCCATCGGCCTCGCGCTGCGCGGCTACCGCCCGGTCGTGGAGATCCAGTTCGACGGGTTCGTCTTCCCCGCGTACGACCAGATCGTCACGCAGCTCGCGAAGATGCACGCCCGCGCGCTCGGCAAGGTCAAGATGCCGGTCGTCATCCGCATCCCCTACGGCGGTGGCATCGGCGCCGTCGAGCACCACAGCGAGTCGCCCGAGGCGCTGTTCGCGCACGTCGCGGGGTTGAAGTGCGTCTCGCCCTCGAACGCGTCCGACGCGTACTGGATGATGCAGCAGGCCATCGCCAGCGACGACCCGGTCATCTACTTCGAGCCCAAGCGGCGCTACCACGACCGCTCCGAGGTCAACACCTCCGCGATCCCCGGCCCGCTGCACGCGGCCCGCGTGGAGCGGCCCGGCACCGACCTGACGCTCGCGGCCTACGGGCCGATGGTCAAGGTCTGCCGGGATGCCGCGGCGGCCGCCGCCGAGGAGGGCAAGTCGATCGAGGTGCTCGACCTGCGGTCGATCTCGCCGATCGACTTCGACGCGATCGAGGCGTCGGTGCGCAGGACCGGCCGGCTGGTCATCGTGCACGAGGCGCCGGTCTTCTTCGGCTCCGGTGCCGAGGTGGCCGCGCGCATCACCGAGCGGTGCTTCTACCACCTGGAGGCACCGGTGCTGCGGGTCGGCGGGTTCCACGCGCCGTACCCGCCGTCCCGGCTTGAGGACGAGTACCTGCCGGGGCTTGACCGGGTGCTCGACGCCGTTGACCGAGCGTTGGCGTACTGAGGGCCTGAGGAGCAGCGACGATGAGCAACACCGCACAGCGCTTCCGTGAGTTCAAGATGCCCGACGTGGGCGAGGGACTGACCGAGGCCGAGATCCTCAAGTGGTACGTCCAGGTCGGCGACACGGTCACCGACGGCCAGTCCGTCTGTGAGGTCGAGACGGCGAAGGCGGCCGTCGAACTTCCCATCCCCTTCGACGGCGTGGTGCACGAGCTGCGCTTCGACGAGGGCGTGACCGTCGACGTCGGCACCGTGATCATCTCCGTGGACACCCAGCCGGACGCGGGTCCCGTGGAGCCGGCGGCCCCGGCGGGCGGTCAGGCGGCGCCGGCGACCGAGCCCTCGGCCGAGCAGGGCGCCGACGACGCCGAGCCCGAGCAGCAGGGCCGGCAGGCCGTGCTCGTCGGGTACGGCGCGGCGCCGTCCTCCACCAAGCGCCGGCCCCGCAAGGCGCAGCCGGCCCAGCAGGCGGCCCCCTCCTCGGTGGCCGCCGCGCTCCAGCAGGAGCTGAACGGGCACGGGGCGGCCCCGACCGCTCCGGCGCCGGCCCCCGCGCCGGCCGCGCCTGCGGCCCCGCAGGCCCCGGCCGGCGCGCGTCCGCTGGCCAAGCCGCCGGTGCGCAAGCTGGCCAAGGACCTCGGCATCGACCTCGCGAGCGTCACGCCGACCGGCGACGGCGGCGTGATCACCCGCGAGGACGTGCACGCGGCGGCCAGCGCCACGGCCCCGCAGGCGGCCCAGCCGCAGGCGGCGGTGGCCGAGGCCCAGCCGGTGGCCGCGACGACCGGCGCCGAGCCGGCGGTGGCCGGCGGCGAGGTCCGGGTGCCGATCAAGGGCGTACGGAAGGCCACCGCGCAGGCGATGGTGGCCAGCGCCTTCACCGCGCCGCACGTCACCGAGTTCATCACGGTGGATGTCACGCGCACGATGAAGCTGGTCCAGGACCTCAAGCAGGACCCGGAGATGGCGGGGCTGCGGGTCAACCCGCTGCTGTTGATCGCCAAGGCGTTCCTGGTGGCCATCAAGCGCAACCCGGAGATCAACGCGGCCTGGGACGAGGCGAACCAGGAGATCGTCCACAAGGACTACGTGAACCTGGGCATCGCCGCGGCCACGCCGCGCGGTCTGATCGTCCCGAACATCAAGGACGCGGGCCGCAAGACGCTGCCGGAGCTGGCCACCTCGCTGTCCGACCTGGTCGCGACGGCCCGCGAGGGCAAGACCACGCCGACGGCGATGTCGGGCGGCACGGTGACCATCACCAACGTCGGCGTCTTCGGCGTCGACACGGGCACGCCCATCCTCAACCCGGGCGAGTCCGCGATCCTCGCGATCGGCACGATCAAGCTCCAGCCGTGGGTGCACAAGGGCAAGGTGAAGCCGCGCCAGGTGACCACCCTCGCGCTCTCCTTCGACCACCGCCTGGTGGACGGTGAGTTGGGCTCGAAGGTGCTCGCCGACGTGGCGGCCGTCCTGGAGAACCCCGGGAAGCGGCTCATCACCTGGGGCTGAAGCCCGAGATGACCGAGAGGACCCGCCGCCCCCGCGCCGCCGGAACCGGGGCGTGATGGCGGCGTAGACCGACACCAGGGGCCCGGGCGCACGCGTTGCGCCCGGGCCCCTGGCATGTCCGGCCGCCGGTACACGCGTTGCGCCCGGGCCCTTGGCATGTCCCGCCGCCGGTACGCGCCCACCCGCGCTTGTCGTACTGGTCCTCCCCGAAGCACCCGGTTGGCCGCCCCGGGGCGGAGCGCCCCGGGGCGGGCCGGGGCGCGGGTGGCGTGCGGGCGGGGCGCGCACGGGGCGGCGGGTGGTCGGGCGGGGCGCGCCGGCGGCTCCGGTGTGTGGCGGGCGGGGTGCCTCGGCGGTGTCCACCCGTTGGGCGCCGATGATCAGAAACACCCTCAGATGCCGCTAAGGTAAGGCTAGCCTTGCTTCTGAACTGGTGCTGAGGAACTGCCGATGACGCTGGCCCTTGCCCCGGCCTGCCCGCCCGACGACGCCACCGCCCCGAACTGCGCGCACCTGCTCGCCCGTGGCTACGAACGCCTGGCCGCGCTCTGCGAGCCGCTCCACCTGGACGTCCGATGGCCCACCGAGGCACCGACCCCAACTCCCGGCGCCGCGTACCCGTTTGCCGAACCCCCCGCCACGCGCCCCGACGCTGACGAGCCGTCAACAAGCGCGACCCACCGCCCCACCCTCGAACAACTCGCCACCGAACCAGACGTGCTCGCCGCCTTCCTGGACGCCGAGGAGGCCCGCATCGCCGCCGGGGGCGACGTCGTCCCGCGCCGCCACGCCGTCGCGGCGCGCGCCCTGCACGGCTGTCTGTGGTCGGTATCGCTGCTGCTCAGCGGCGTGTGGTACCTCGAACGCCGGGTGCCGCTGCTGGATCAACGCGCGGTGCGCCACGACCTGTCGAGCAACCGGTACGAGGTCACCCCGGGCGGCTTCCGCTGCCTGCCGGACGACCCGGCGGCCGGGCTGCCCGGGGTGCGGACCGTGCCGGACGAGGAGGCGCTGCGGGCGGAGCTGCGGGACGCGTTCGCCGCGCTGGTGGGGCCGTTGCTCACCGCGATCGGCCCGTGGTTCCGGCGCGGCCCGCGCGCCCTGTGGGGGATGGCCGGCGACGACCTGGTCTCCGGCATCTGGACGCTGGGCCGGCTGCTCGGCGACGAGGAGCACGCGGCGCGCCTGGCCGGCGAGGTGCTGCCGCACGCCATCGCGCCCTACCCCGACGGCGCGGGCTTCCGCCGCCTGACCGGCGCCACCGGCCGCCGCCACCTGACCCGCACCCGTACCGGCTGCTGCCTGTACTACGCGATCCGGCCCGCCGAAGCCTGCGGAACCTGCCCCAGGACGGGGGACGCGGAGCGGCTGCGGCGGCTTGAGGGGTGAAAATGCCCGGCCGCGTGGTGCGGGTGCTGATTCGATGGACGCATGAGTACCGATGGACGTGCGACTGACGACAGCGGTGCGGGCCCGACCCGCACCATCGGCATCTTCCTCTTCCCCGCCGTAGAGGAGTTGGACGCGATCGGCCCCTACGAGGTCCTGGCGTACTGGACCTATCACCACCCCGGCGACAACTGGCGCGTGCTCACCTTCTCCGCCGACGGCGCGCCCGTCACCTGCGCGAAGGGCCTGACCGTCGCGGCCCACCGCGGCGCGGCCGACCTGCCCGACCTCGACGTGCTGATCTACCCCGGCGGCCGGGGCACCCGCCCGGTCCTCACCGACCAGGCCCACCTGGACTGGGTGGCCCGCCAGCGCGAGCGCGTCCCGCTGATGGTCAGCGTGTGCACGGGCGCCCTGGTGTACGCGGCGGCCGGCCTCCTCTCCGGCCGCCCGGCCACCACCCACTGGGCCTCCCTCGACCGCCTCCGCGAACTCGACCCGACCATCGACGTCCGCCCCGACGAACGCTTCGTGGACGACGGCGACCTGGTGACCAGCGCGGGCATCTCCGCCGGCATCGACATGTCCCTCCACCTCGTCGGCCGCCTGGCCTCCCCGGAACGCGCGGAGGCGGTCCGCAAGGGCCTTGAGTACGAGCCTCGGCCACCGGTGTTCGCGGGGTAGTCGCACGGGCGGGCGCCCGCGCCCAGCGCGGCGCCGCCGAACGCCCGCGCCTCATCCCGCACGCCCACGAACCCGCCCCCGGGGTGGGGAAAACCCCACCCCGACCAGGGCTGCCAGGCCGATGTACCCGACACCGCCGACGGAGCGAGCATGGGGCTCCGATGCGGGGCGAGGGAAGGCGTGGCAGATGCGACGAGGCAGGGCGACGGGCGGCGTGGGCAGCGCGGTGACGGGGGCGGTGTTGCTCGCCGTGGCCGGTGGGCTGGTGCTGCCGTCGGCGGCGTCGGCCAGCGGGGGCGCGCAGCGCGGCGGTGAGGCCGGCGGCGTCGGTGGGAACAGTCAGGCGGCGCGCTCGCTGGACGGGGTGTGGCGGATGGACGGTTACGGCACGGTCGTCACGGTGCGCGGCGGCGCGTACCAGGAGTACCAGACGACCGCCGTGAGCTGCCTCAAGGGCGATGCCGCGCGGCGCACCGGGCACAGCGGCGGGGCGTACGAGTACGCCAAGGAGAGCGGGCGCACCTTCTCGCTGCGGCAGGGAGCGCGACCGCACCGGATGAGCCTGCACGTCGATGGCTCGCCCGGGGGCCGGGAACTGCGGCGGGTTGGCGAGTTGCCCGCCGGCTGTGACCCGGACGGTGACGACGGCTCGGACGAACCCTTCGATCCGCTGCGTACCTTCGACGTCTTCTGGCACACCTTCGCGGAGAACTACCCGTTCTTCGCCGCCAAGGGCATCGACTGGAAGGCCGCGCGGGACACCTACCGGCCACGGGTGGACGCGGACACGAGCCGGGACGAACTCGCCGGTGTCTTCCGCGACATGGTGCGCCCTCTGCACGACGCGCACGTGTCCGTCGAGGCCGGTGCCACCGGCCGGTTCTTCGCCGTCCGGCCCGGCACCACCATGCCGAACGAAGCGATGGACACCCGCGTGACCTCGTACATCGAGGAACGCGACCTCGGCGGCCGGCCGCTCACGCGGTACGCGGGCGGTCGGATCGGCTACGCGGACCTGCCGGGCGACCGGGGCTACCTGCGGATCTCCGGCTTCCTCGGCTACTCCGAGACGCCGACCTACGAGGCCAACAAGGCGGCGCTCGACCGGGCCCTCGACGCCATCCTCACCGCCGAGCGCACCCGGAAGCTGCGTGGGCTCGTCATCGACCTGCGGGTCAACGGCGGCGGTGCCGACTCCTTCGGCCTCCAACTCGCCTCCCGCCTCACCGACCGGCCCTACTTCGCGTACGCCAAGCGCGCCCGCAACGACCCGAGTGATCCGACCCGGTTCACCGCCTCGCAGCCGCAGTACGTCACGCCCGCCCGCGCGCCCCGGTACGGCGGCCCGATCGCGGTGCTCACCGGCGGTTCGACGATCAGCGCGGGCGAGACGTTCACGCAGGCCCTGATGGACCGGCCGGGCAGGGCCGTCCGCATCGGCGAGCACACCCAGGGCGTCTTCTCCGACACGATGGAGCGCGCCCTGCCCGGCGGCTGGCGGATCAACGTGCCGAACGAGGAGTTCCGCACCCGCGCGGGCCAGTCCTTCGACGGTTCCGGTATCCCGCCGCACCTGTACGAACCCGTCTTCACCGAGGAGGAGTTCGCCCACCGCCGCGACTCGGCCTTCGACCGGGCCCTGCGGGTGCTACCGAGCGGCGGCGCGCCCGGCGCCGCGTGACCGACCGGACGTTCCTCGGCCCGCGCGCCGCGTGGTTCCCGGTCAGGGGGCCGGGGGCGCGGCAGCGGCGGCTACCCGCGTCCCATCCAGGAGGTGTCCTCGCCCGAGTGCCCGCCCGACCCGGCCGACCAGGCGCGCACGTCACGGCGCGCGGAGCGTACGGCGTACGACATGGCGGCACCGTCCTGGGCCACGCGCCTGCGGCGGCGCAGGCGGTGGTCCGCCACGGCCGTGACGGCGATCAGGGCGGCCAGACAGGAGCCGATGACGACGAAGACCATGTTTCGTACCGTACGCACCGGTTGCCGTGATCGGTAGGCGTCGAAGTGTTGCGACGCGCGGGCCCGTGCGAGTGTGGGCGAGCGGCCGGGCCGCCCGCCCCGCCGCGCGCCCAACCCCGCCCACACACCACATCCACCCGGCCCCCGCAGCCCCAACCCCCGCGCCTCACCGCGCCACCCAGGCCCCCGCTCAGCCCTGCGGGTGGGCGATGCTCTCGTACATGCGGGTCGCGCTGTCCGCGCCGTGGCCGGCCCGGATCTGGCGGTCCATCAACTCCCGTATGAGGGCCGGGACCTCCGGGCTGATGCCCTGGTCCTCGCTGACGTGCACGATGTGGTGGAGGGCCGACCGGTTGAATTCCAGGCTCTGCAACTCGGCCGTGTAGTCGCCCTTGTCGATGAATTCGGCGGCTCCGTTCGCCGCGGACGCCATGGCCTGGATGAACGGCACGAAATATGTGGCGAATTCCGTTGCCGAAACGCCCGCCGTGCCAATGAGCGCGGCGCCGTGGTAGAAGCCGGCGAACATGGCGTACATGCCGGAGAGCAACGCCGTCTCGTACAGCGCCGAGGTGCCCACGTCCGCGCCGACGTGCTTGCTGGTGCCCAGGCGCTCCAGGGTGGCGCGGTGGGTGTCGAACAGGTGCCGCTGGCCGCTGTAGAAGAGCTGTGACTCGGGCTTTCCGATCATGGTGGGCACGGCCATGATCGCGCCGCCGAGGTAGTCGGCGCCGTGCTCGGCCAGCCAGGCGGAGACCTCCTTGGCGTCCGCGGGCGTGAACGTGGTCAGCATCGCCACCGTGCGTCCGGCCAGCGACGAAGCGGCCGGGGCCAGTGCCTCGCGGACCGATTCCTTGTCGAAGAGGCAGACCACGACCAGCGGGCTGGCCTCGATCGCCGAGGTCAGCTCCGGCGCCTCGACCGCGCCCCTGGCGACCAGTTCGTCCGCCCGGCCCGGGGTGCGGTTCCACACGGTGGTGGGGTGGCCGCCGGCGACGAAGGCCGCCGCCAGCGCCCTTCCCATCGCGCCGAGACCGAGCACGGTGACGGGGGCGGGCGTCGGGGAATTCGCGTTCATGAGGAAACTCCAGGAGTGAGTGAGGGCATGCGCGAATGGCACGGGAAAAAGGCGAGCCATGGCCATGCGGTAAGCGTGCTGATCGCGATGGCGCGTGCGGGCGTCATCGCGGCACCGGAAAGGGTGTTGATCGCGCGGTGTCCGCGCGGTGCGACATATCCGGGCCCGGGCGGTGTATCCACCGGAATTCCCCGGGCCCGCCGTCATCGTTTCGCGAGGCCGCGCGGCCCACAAGTACCGACTTCGAGGTGCGCGCTAACCCTTGGGTAAGCGGGCCGGGCCGGCGACGGCCGGCGATGGCCGACGGCGGCCGCCCCCGGCGCGGGAGAACGCGCCCCGGGCCGGGGAGGACGCGGCCCCGGCCCGGGGAGGAGCCAGCCCCGGTGCGGGAAAGACGCGGGGAGCGCGCGGCCGGGCTCCGGCCCTGGCCCGGCGGCGACCGGCGCACCGGCCGCGTGCGGAGGGAGCGCGTCCGGATGGCGGACGCGCCCTTCGCACGCATACCTGTTGTATCTATCCTGTGTGCATGGCCCCTGCATCTACCGCCCCCGCCCGGCCGCCGGCTCAGCAGACCTCCCCGAACCCGTCGAACGCCCCCTCCCCCCAACCCGTCTGTGCCTCGCCGGCCGGTGACGTCGCCGCTGGCTACGCCGTCCCGCGCGCGGGCGCCGGTGGCTCCGCCGCCGACCGGGTGTACGCGTACGTCAAGCAGGCCGTCCTGGAGCGTCACTACGAGGGCGGCACGCTGCTCACCGAGGGGGACCTGGCCGAGGCCGTCGGCGTCTCCCGCACGCCGGTGCGCGAGGCGCTGCTGCGGCTTGAGGTGGAAGGGCTGATTAGGCTCTACCCGAAGAAGGGCGCCCTCGTGCTGCCGGTCTCCGCGCAGGAGATCGCCGACGTCGTGGAGACCCGGCTGCTGGTCGAGGAGCACGCCGCGCGCAAGGCGGTGCCCGCCCCCGCCGAGCTGATCGGCCGCCTTGAGGAGTTGCTCGACCAGCAGCGGGCCCAGGCCGCCGCCGGCGACCTGGCCGCGCTGGTCGCCAGCGACCGCTGCTTCCACGCCACCATCGTGCGCAGCGCGGGCAACCAGATCCTGGAGCGCCTCTACGACCAGTTGCGCGACCGCCAGCTCCGGATGGGCGTCGCCGTGATGCACGCCCACCCGGACCGGGTGGCCAAGAGCATCGCCGAGCACGCCGAGATCCTGGCCGCGCTGCGCGCCGGCGACGCGGACGCCGCGGCGGCGGCCGTGCACCACCACGTGAGCTGGGTGCGCCACCTGGCCCGGGGTGAGGATCGGTGAGCGCGCCGGGAGAGATACGGACCAGCGACGCCAAGGGGCTGCCGGGCGACCCACCCGGCGGGCGCCGCGCCGTGGCCGTCTGGGGCCTGGGCGTCGCCGTCTACTTCGTGGCCATCACCTTCCGCACCAGCCTGGGCGTCGCGGGCATCGACGCGGCCGACCGGTTCCACATCAACGCCTCGGCCCTGTCCACCTTCTCCATCCTGCAACTCCTGGTCTACGCCGGCATGCAGATCCCGGTCGGCCTGCTGGTGGACCGGCTCGGCACCAAGAAGGTGCTGGTCCTGGGCGCCGTGCTGTTCACCGTGGGGCAGTTCGGCTTCGCGCTCTCGCACTCGTACGGCATGGCGTTGGCCTCGCGCGCGCTGCTCGGCTGCGGTGACGCGATGACCTTCATCAGCGTGCTGCGGCTCGGCGCGCGCTGGTTCCCGGCCCGGCGCGGCCCGCTGATCGCGCAGATCGCCGCGCTGATCGGCATGGCCGGCAACCTCATCTCGACGCTGCTGCTGGCGCGGCTGCTGCACGACCTGGGCTGGACGCCGACGTTCGCGGGCAGCGCGCTCGGCGGCGTGCTGGTGCTGGTGTTGGTGCTGTTGTTCCTGCGCGACCACCCGCCGGGCCACGAGCCCGAGCCGCACCCGCACGTCGGCAAGGGCTTCGTCCGCAACCAGGTCGCCGCGGCCTGGCGGGAGCCCGGCACCCGGCTCGGCATGTGGACGCACTTCACCACGCAGTTCCCCGCGATGGTGTTCCTGCTGCTGTGGGGGATGCCGTTCCTGGTCGAGGCGCAGGGCAGGTCGCGCGCCGAGGCGGGCGAGTTGCTGACCCTGGTGGTGCTCTCCAACATGGCGATCGGCCTGGTGTACGGGCAGGTCATCGCCCGACACCACGCCGCGCGGGCCCCGCTGGCGCTGGGCACCGTCGCCGCCACGGCGCTGCTGTGGGCCAGCGTGTTGGCCTGGCCGGAACGGCACGCGCCGACGGCGCTGTTGATCGTGTTGTGCGTCGTGCTCGGCGCGTGCGGCCCCGCGTCGATGGTCGGCTTCGACTTCGCGCGCCCGGCCAACCCGCCGGAGCGCCTGGGCACCGCGTCGGGCATCGTCAACATGGGCGGCTTCATGGCCTCGATGGCCACCCTGCTCGCCGTGGGCGTGCTCCTCGACGCGACCGGCCACAACTTCCGGATCGCCTTCGCCTCGGTCTTCTTCCTCCAGGCGCTCGGCCTGTCCCAGATGCTGCGGCTGCGCGGCCGGGCACACCGGCGCGAGCGCGAGCACGTGGTCGCCAGCCGCGTGGAGGCGGTGCACGTACCGGCCTGAGGGCCGCCGCCGGCGGTGGCGGTCGGGCCCCCGCGTCCGCCCCACGGTCGCGTGCGTCTCGCGCGTCCGCGTCCGCCCCGTGACGTGTTCGCGCGTCGCCGCGTGCCCGCGCACGAGGGCGGGGGTCACCCCGTGGCCGCGGGCACGGGCGTCGGATCGTGACGGAGGGTTCGCGAAACGTTACGGCGGGTGGGTCGGTGGTCCGGGGCGTACCGGCTACGGCGTGATGGCGAAGTTGGCCAGGATCGCTTCCGCGAGCGGCTGGTCGCCGTCGATCTTCACCTTGTCGGCCACCGCCGTGTGGCGCACCCGACCGGCCGCGAGCCGCAGGTAGGTCTCCCAGTCCAGGCTGATCGTCACCGCGGGGCCGAGCGAGACGCTGGCGTCCAGCTTGCCGTTGCCCTCCGCGTCCACCCGCACCGTGCGCATGAACTCCAGCGGACCCGTCACGTCGAAGACCACGGCCGAGTTGGCGGGCGCTTTCGCGCGCTGCGCGACCACCCCGGGCAGCCCCTTGAGCAGCACGTCACGGGTGATGTGCGCGCCGGGCGAGTCCAGGTTGCCGGGCTGGTCGAGGGCCCGGCGCAGGTCCTGTTCGTGCACCCACACGTCCAGGGCACGGGTGGTCAGGGCGCGGGAGAGGGTGACCTCGCCCACCGGGCTGCGGACGAGGGTCTCCGGGTCGCGCTTCTCGTTCCGCAACTGCCGCGAGCGGCGGATGATCGTGTACTCCAGTTCGGAGGTCATCTCGGGCGCGGTGTGGCAGCGCCGCACGTCGACCTGGACCTCCACGTACCGCGCGAACTCGCTGGTCACGTGGAACAGATCGCGCGGCAGGCTGTGTATCGGGCGCGGGTCGCCGAGCATTTCGCACTCGAAGCCGATGACGTGTGAGACGACGTCACGCACCGACCATCCCGGGCACTCGGTGGCCCGGTTCCACTCCCCCTCGACGAGGGGGTTCACCAACTCGGATATCGCTTCGATGGAGTGCGTCCATGCGTCGATGGCAGGTTGCAGGCTGGGATGGACGGTCACGGGACCCCTCGGGCGGTTCGTACGCGGGCTGGGTGCTGTTTGGCAGTTAAGTTACGCTGCGCACGGGCACCCCGGCAGTGCTTTCCAGACTGATCGTAGGCCCGGTTGGACAGCTCGATCGTCGAGAGCGGTGGTAATGTGCGCGCTTCACTGATCCAGATCGGTGTGGACCCGGACGAGCCGGTGGAATCCCGGCGAGAGCGAGCGGCCACCTTCGTACGGGACACCCACCGGCGAACCGGTGCGGACCTCGTCGTGCTCCCCGAGTTGTGGACCGTGGGGGCCTTCGCCTACCAGGAGTTCGCGCCCCAGGCCGAGGCCCTCGACGGGCCGACGGCCACGGCCATGTCGGCCGCGGCCCGCGAGGCCGGCGTCTGGCTGCACGCCGGGTCGATCGTGGAGCGGGCGCCCGCGGCCGAGGGCCAACCCACCACCGACGACGGCGCGACGCTGTTCAACACCTCGTTGGTCTTCGACCCGTCGGGCGCGCTGGTCCGCACGTACCGCAAGATCCACCGGTTCGGCTTCGACAAGGGCGAGGCGGTGTTGATGGGCGCCGGCACCGAGGTGGTCACGGCGGCCCTGCCGGAGACCACCATCGGCCTGGCGACCTGTTACGACCTGCGCTTCCCCGAGCTGTTCCGGCTCCTGGTGGACGCGGGCGCGCAACTCCTGGTGATCCCCGCCGGCTGGCCCGAGCGGCGCCGCGAGCACTGGACGCTGCTGGCCCGCGCCCGCGCGGTGGAGAACCAGGCGTACGTGCTGGCCTGTGGCTCGGCCGGCACCAACGGCGGCGTGCCGCAGGCCGGGCACAGCATCGTCGTGGACCCGTGGGGCGAGGTGCTGGCCGAGGCGGACGCGACGGAGTCGGTGCTCACGGTCGACCTGGACCTGTCCCGGGTGGCGCGCACCCGGGCGGACTTCCCGGCCCTGCGCGACCGGGTGTTGGGCGCCCGCTAGCCCCCGCGCCCGACACACCGGGCGACGGCCCCGCCCCCCGACCCCGTGGCCGAGGGGCGGCGGCGGAAGCCGGCCCGGGCTGACAGGATGGGAGACCAGCAGGCACCGAGCGGCGCCCGGCGCGGGCCGTGCGCCACCACCGCGACCGACCTCGGGGGGTACAGCCATGACGCACGCGAACCCGTACGGCACGCCCCAGGGCGGACAGGGCGGCCCGAACCCGTACGGCGGGCAGGGCGGGCCGAACCCGTACGCCGCCCCCAGCGGGCCCAACCCGTACGCGACGCCCCAGGGGCAGCCCGGCTACGGCTACCCGCACAGCGCCCAGGGCCAGCCCAGCTACGGCTACCCGCCGCTGAACGTCGCCCAGCCGGTGCACGCCGGCTACCCGCCACAGCTCGGCGGGCACGTCCCGGTCCCCGACGCGCCCCACGGGTACGACCCGTACGGCCGGCCGTACTCCGACAAGTCGCGGGTGGTCGCCGGCGTGCTGCAGATCCTCTTCGGCTGGGTGGGCGCCGGCCGGTTCTACACCGGGCACATCGGCATGGCCGTCGCCCAGCTCGTCACCTGCGGCGGGCTGCTGGTGTGGGGCCTGGTCGACGGCATCGTGCTGCTCGCCAGCGACGACAAGACCGACGCGCGCGGCCGGCTGCTGCGCGCCTGACGGCCCGGGGCCGGACCCGGACCCCCGGCGCTCGGTGGCGGCCCGTGGGGCCGGTGGGGGCGGGGAATGCGCGCGGGGCCGTTGCTGTTGGATGGGGACATGGCTTCACGTGCGCGCGTAAGGGCCCCCGAACTGAGTGGTGCGGGCGGCTGGCTGAACACCGGCGGCAGCGACCTTTCCCTCGCTGACCTGCGAGGACGCATCGTCATCCTGGACTTCTGGACCTTCTGTTGCGTCAACTGCCTGCACGTGCTCGACGAGCTGCGCGAGCTTGAGGAGAAGCACCGGGACACCGTGGTGATCGTCGGCGTGCACTCGCCGAAGTTCGTGCACGAGGCCGAGCACCAGGCCGTCGTCGACGCCACCGAGCGGTACGAGGTGCGCCACCCCGTCCTGGACGACCCCGACCTCGCCACCTGGAAGCAGTACGCGGTCCGCGCCTGGCCCACCCTCGTCGTCATCGACCCCGAGGGGTACGTGGTGGCGCAGCACGCCGGCGAGGGCCACGCGCACGCGATCGAGCGGCTCGTGGAGGAGCTGGAGGCCACCCACGAGGCGAAGGGCACGCTGCGGCGCGGCGCCGGCCCGTACGTCGAGCCCGAGCCCGTCCCCGGTGACCTGCGCTTCCCCGGCAAGGTCATCCAGCTCCCCGGCGGCAACCTGCTCGTCTCCGACTCCACCCGGCACGCCCTGGTGGAGCTGGCGCCCGACGGCGAGACCGTGGTGCGGCGGATCGGCAGTGGCGAGCGCGGCCTGGCCGACGGGGACGCCCGGACCGCCAGGTTCAACGAGCCGCAGGGCCTCGCGCTGCTGCCGGCCGGCCCCGACGGCGGCCAGCGGGTGGTCGTCGCCGACACCGTCAACCACGCCCTGCGCAGCTTCGACCCGGCCACCGGCACTGTGGAGACCATCGCCGGCACCGGCCGCCAGTGGTGGCAGGGCGCGCCGACCTCGGGCCCGGCCCGCGAGGTGGACCTGTCCTCGCCGTGGGACCTGGCCTACTTCGCCGACCGGCTGTGGATCGCCATGGCCGGCGTCCACCAGCTGTGGACGTACGACCCGGTCGCCGGCACGGTGCGAGCCGCCGCCGGCACCACCAACGAGGGCCTGGTGGACGGGCCGGCCGAGCAGGCGTGGTTCGCCCAGCCGTCCGGCCTGGCCGCCACCGCCGACCGGCTGTGGATCGCCGACTCGGAGACCTCGGCCCTGCGCTACGTCGAGCGCGACCCGCGGGAGGCGGACGGGGCGGAGGCGGGGGACGCGTCGAAGACGGCCGACGCGGCGGACGCCTTCGTGGTGCGTACCGCCGTCGGCACCGGCCTGTTCGACTTCGGCCACCGCGACGGCCCGGCCGAGCAGGCGCTGTTCCAGCACCCGCTGGGCGTCACCGCGCTGCGCGACGGCAGCGTCGCCGTCAGCGACACGTACAACCAGGCGCTGCGCCGCTACGACCCGGCCACCGGCGAGGTCAGCACGCTGGCGACCGACCTGCGCGAGCCCTCGGGCGCGGTGCTCGTCGGCGACGACATCGTGGTGGTCGAGTCCGCCCGGCACCAACTGACCCGGCTCAAGCTGCCCGAGGAGGCGGTGCGCGTCGAGTCCGTCGCGCACCGCACCCAGCGCGCGGCCACCGAGGTCGCCCCGGGCGCGCTCCGGCTCGACGTGGTCTTCCAGGCCCCCAGCGGCCAGAAGCTGGACACCCGGTACGGCCCGTCCACCCGGCTGCTGGTCAGCTCGACCCCGCCGGAGCTGCTGGCCGACGGGGCGGGCGCGGGCCCGGACCTCAGCCGCGAGCTGCGGCTGGCCGACGGCGTCAGCGAGGGCGTCCTGCACGTCTCGGCGATGGCCGCCTCCTGCGACGACGCGCCCGACATCGCCTACCCGGCCTGCCACGTCCACCAGCAGGACTGGGGCGTCCCGATCCGCGTCACGCCGACCGGCGCGAACCGGCTGCCGCTGGTCCTGGCGGGCCTGGACGCGGAGTCGGGCACGGAGGCGGAGTAGCGCGGCCCCTCGCCGGGGGAGCGGAACGGCAGACGGGGAAGCCCGGGCGCGCGCCGAGAGGTCGCGCCCGGGCTTCCGCGCGTCTGGTGGAGCGCGTGGCGCGGGAGGCCAGCGCCGGGCGGCCGTGCCAATCCGCGGGCCCGCCAGCCGCGAAGTACAGGTGAGGAGCCCGGGCCCACCGGTCTCCTGACCGAAGGGCGGACCCCGTGCTCACCTTGATCCTGATCGGACTGCTGGGCGGTCTCATCACGGCGGTCTCGCCGTGCGTCCTGCCGGTCCTGCCCGTCGTCTTCCTGGCCGGTGGGCCGAGTGGACCGGGCGGCCGGCGGGCTTCGTCGGGCGGCGGCGCCCGGCGCCCCGAGGCTCGCGGCCGGGCGGCCGGCGCGAGCGGGCGCGCGGCCGGCCCGGTCGCCACCGTCGAGGCCGGCCCGACAGCCGGCACGGAAGCCGACCCGCACCCCGGCGCGGAAGCCGATGCCGACGCGCCACGGGCCCGGCGGACGCGGAACCGGCGGCCGTACGCCGTCGTGGCGGGCCTCGTGGTCAGCTTCAGCTTCTTCGCCCTGCTCGGCGTGACGCTGATCTCCGCGCTGGGGCTGCCCGACGACATCCTGCGCTACGTCGGTCTGACGCTGCTGGTCCTCATCGGCGTCGGGCTGGTCTTCCCCCGCGTCGAGAGCCTGCTGGAGCGGCCGTTCGCGCGCATCCCGCAGCGCCAGGTGGGCAGGGAGAGCGGCGCGTTCGTGCTCGGCGTGGGACTCGGGCTGCTGTACGTGCCCTGCGCGGGCCCGGTCCTCGCGGCCATCACCGTCGCCGGGGCGCGCGGTCGGATCAGTGTCGACATCGTCGCGCTGACCGTCTCCTTCGCCGTCGGCACGGCCGTTCCGCTGCTGGCCTTCGCGCTCGCCGGGCGCCGGGTCGCCGAACGTGTCGCCGCCTTCCGCACCCGCGCCCGTGGCCTGCGGATCGCCGCGGGCACCGTGATGATCGTGCTGGCCGCCGCGCTGGCCTTCGACGTCACCGCGGCCATCCAGCGCACCCTGCCCGACTACACGGCCTCCGCGCGGCGCGGCATCGAGGACAGCGACGCCGCCCGGCAGAAGCTCTCCGGCCTCTACGGCAAGGAGAACAAGGAACTCTCCCGGTGCGAGGACGGCGTCGACGAGCTGCGCTCCTGCGGCAGGGCTCCGAGCCTCAAGGGCATCACCCGGTGGCTCAACACCCCACAGGGGCGTCCGGTGAGGCTGGAGGCGCTGCGCGGCAAGGTCGTCCTCATCGACTTCTGGACCTACTCGTGCGTGAACTGCCAACGCAGCCTGCCGCACATCAAGGCCTGGGACCGCGCCTACCGCGACGCGGGGCTGCGCGTGATCGGGGTGCACTCACCCGAGTTCGCGTTCGAGAAGAACGCGTCGAACGTCGCCGACCAGACGCGCAAGATGGGCATCGACTATCCGGTGGCCCTCGACAACAAGCTCGCCACCTGGGACAACTACCGCAACCGGTACTGGCCCGCGAAGTACCTCATCGACTCCGCCGGGACCGTTCGCTACTTCCGCTTCGGCGAGGGCAGGTACGAGCAGACCGAGGGCCTGATCCGCGACCTCCTCCGGCAGGCCGACCCCGGTGTGCGGCTGCCCGCCGCGACGACGGGCCGCGCCGACGAACTCACCGAGGACCGCACCCCCGAGACGTACCTGAGCACCCACCGCATCGACCGTTACGTCGGTGATCCGCTGACGGCGGACAAGGCCAGGCGGTACCGCCTCCCCGCCGACCTGCCCCGCGACGCGGTCGCCCTGGGTGGCACCTGGACGGCCGGATACGAGCACTTCACCGCGGGCCGGGAGGCTCGAATCGCCCTGGATTACCGGGCCAGGAAGGTCCATCTGGTCCTCGCCGGTCAGGGACCGGTGGAGGTCCTGGTGGACGGCAAGCCCACCCGGACGATCCAGGTCGACGGCACCCCCACCCTCCACACGCTCGTCGACGAGGACGACGCGCACCGGGCCCGCCTTGAGGTGCGCCCCGCTCCGGGGATCGAGGCGTACGCCTTCACCTTCGGCTGATCCGGCCGACGGTCGGGTCGGTCGGGCGGCGAGCCCGCTCGACCGCCCCCCACTGACCCGACCGACCCCACCAACACGACGGCGCGGACGCCGGCCCCGACCGGGCCGACCTCCGCGCCGCGCGCGTGCGCGCCGCGCCCTAGGCGGGCAGTTCCAACGCCGCCACCGGCTCGGTCGTCGGGCGTGGCGAACCGCCCGCGGGTTCCACGGTGATGCCCATGCCGCGCGCGCCGTCCACGGCGCCGCTCATGACGGCACTGGTGCCGGTGCCGCCACGGCCCAGCAACCCGGCCGGGCGCATGACCCCGCCGTCGTCGAACCACATCTGGTAGACCCTGTCCGCCGGCAACCGCCGGGCGTCGACGATCACGGCGGCCCGGTCCTGGGAGCGGGAGGCGACGACGGTGGCGACGCCGCCGTCCTCGATCCGGCCGCTGGTCATGGTGGCGTCCGGCGCCGCGAGCACCCGGGCCAGCGCCCGCGCCTGCCGCTGGACCTCTTCGGCGCCACCCCGGGCCTGCTCGGCCTCGTGGTGCTGCCAGACCGCGACACCGCCCAGGCCGGCCGCCACGGTCACGCAGGCCGCCAGCGCCAGGTGTGTCGCGCGCCGGGCGAACCACTTCGCGCCGCGTCCGTCGCCCGACACCCGCCGGGGCTCCTCGGGTGGCACCTGGCGCACGGCGGTGATGCCACGCAGGACACGTTCGCGCATCGCGGGAGGGGGGACGAGCGAGGCGGCCAGGCCGAGCCGGGCGGCCGTCCCGGCGAACTCGCGGACCTCCCGGGCACAGGCCGGGCAGTCCGCCAGGTGGCGCTCGAAGCGCGCGCGCTCCGGCTCGGACAGGGCGTGCAGGGCGTAGGCGCCGGTCAGCGTGTGCAGGTCCGCGGCGTTCATGCGGTGCCCCCCAGGCAGTCGCGGAGACGGATCAACCCGTCCCGCATCCTCGTCTTGATGGTGCCCAGCGGCAGCTTCAGCAGCTCCGCGACCTCACGGTAGGTCAGCCCCCGGTAGTAGGCGAGGGTCACCGCCTGCCGCTGCCGCTCGGTGAGGCCACCGAGGCAACGGCGCACCTGTTCCCGCTCCAGCCGGCTCTCGACCTGTTCGGTCACGTCGTCGAAGGCGGGGGTGTGGTCGAGCCGGGCCACCCGTTCCTCGCGGTCCGCCCGGGCCTGGGCCGAGCGGACCCGGTCGACGGCACGGCGGTGGGCGAGCGTCATCACCCAGGTCATCGCGGAGCCCCGGTCAGCCTGGAAGCGGGCCGCGGTCCGCCAGACCTCGACCAGCACCTCCTGGGTGACCTCCTCCGACTGCGCGGGGTCACACAGCACCCGGCGCACCAGGCCCAGGACAGGCCCCGCGACGGCGTCGTAGACGTGGGCGAAGGCTTCCTGGTCGCCCCGGGCGACCCGTTCCAACAACTCCGTGAGGCCAGGCCCGTGCCCGGCGGTGCCGCCGATGCGTACGGGTTCTCGCACCATGTCGCCCTTTCCGTGGTCGGCCGCCCGCTGTCGCGGGTCCGCTCCCTGTTCGTAGCCGTCGGCACCGCGGATTGGTCCCGGCCGCGCCGCGACGGACGGGGGGAGCACGCGGCTGCCCGGGGGCGTACGACCCGGCCCGGGGGCGTGCGACGCGGTCTGGGGCGTACGACGCGGTCCGGTGGACGGCGCGACCCGACTCTTTCGGAAGAACGGCCAATCCGCCCGGGGCGGTGCTCCGAATAGCGGGTGTGACGGCTCACCGAAGACCACTCCCGCCGCGCACCGGTCTGCCACGGCGCCTCCCGGTGCGCGACGCGAACTCGCCGTTTCCGGGGCGCGGCGGCCGGGCCCCGGAAACGGCGGTCCCACGAACCGGCACCCGCCCGCCCGCGACAACCGCGCCCGACATCCCAGCAGCCTCCCGAAGGAGCACCATCATGCGCACCACCTCCCGCACCCGCCGCACCGGCCGTCTCGCGCTCGCACTCGTAGCGGCGGCGGCGCTGCCGCTGACGCTGACCGCGTGCTCGGACGACGGCGACGACAAGGACAAGGACAGCGGTGCGGACAGCTCCGCGTCGGCGAAGGAGAAGCCCGGCGCACCGGAGGAGGAGACGAGCCCGGCCGACAGCGCCATGGCCAAGCCGTTCGGTCCGGCCTGTGCCTCGGTCCCCGAGGAGGGCTCCGGCAGCTTCGACGGCATGGCCAAGGACCCGGTCGCCACCGCGGCGTCCAACAACCCGGAGCTGTCCACCCTCGTCTCGGCCGTGCAGAAGGCCGGCCTGGTCGAGACGTTGAACAGTGCCGAGAACATCACCGTCTTCGCCCCCACCAACGACGCCTTCGCCAAGATCCCGAAGGCCGACCTGGACAAGGTGATGAACGACGAGGCCATGCTGAAGAAGGTGCTGACCTACCACGTCGTGGGCCAGCCGCTGCCGCCGGAGAAGCTGGCCAAGGGTTCCTACCCGACGCTGGCCAAGAGCACGCTGACCACCGCGGGATCGGGCGAGAGCTTCAAGGTCAACGACAGCTCCAACGTGGTCTGCGGTGACGTGCGGACCTCCAACGCCACCGTGCACATCGTCGACTCGGTGCTCATGCCCCCGATGTGACGTCGAGCGACGACGTGACGAAGGCCCGCCCCGGATGTCGGGGCGGGCCTTCGGGCGGATGACGGGGCGACGGCTTCGGGGGTGTGCCGGTGGGCCCGTGTCCGCCGGCTCGGGTCTGGCGCGTGGCGCCGGGTCCGTCGGCTGACGGGGAGCGCGGGGCGTGGGTCAGGCGCCCCGCGTCGGGCCTGCCCTACAGGGAGTCCAGGCCGGCGCCCCAGTAGGTGACCGAGGAGTTGTCGTCGAGGAGGAGGCCGGCGCCGGCCGGCGCGGAGACGGTCGCCTGGCCCGACAGGGGGTGGTTGTCGGCGTCCACGAGGGTGACCGTGAGCCGCTGCTCGCGGTGCGGGGTGGAGCCGTCCTCGCTGCCGAGACCGATGGTGGCGGTCGTGGACTCGCCGGGCGCCACCGTCCGCACGGCCTGCGGCTTGTCCCCGCCCACCGCGAGCGGCGCCTGCGCGTTCGGGTAGCCGACGAGCGGAACGTGGTACGCGTTGCAGGCGGTGGACCCGGTGTTGGTGAGCTTCAACGTGATCGCGGGAATCGTGCCACCCGTGTGCTCCAGCGTGATCTGGGTGTCCGCGACCGTGCAGGGCTTGTCGGTCGGGCCGCCGTCCTCGCTGCCCGAGCCGGCGTCCGAGCCGGTGTCGGTCGGCCGCTCCTTGGCGCCCTCGACGCCCGGGCCCTTGCCGCCGGTCTCCGTGCCGCCCTGACCGGCGCTGTCCGAGCCACCCGTGCCGCCCGTGCCGCTTCCCTGACCGACCGGGGAGTCGCCCTTGCCGCCCGTCTCGGCGCCGCTGTCGCCACCGTTCTCGGCGCTCGCGTCCTTCGCCGCCGGCTCCAGCGACGGCGCCGAGTCCGCCTTACCCTCCGTCTTGGTGCCCGAACTGTCGTCGGAGCCGCAGGCGGTCAGCGTCAGCGCGGCGAGCGCGGTGACCGTGGCGGCGGTGATGCGGACCGCGTTGCCGCGCAGGCGGCCGGTGCGGGCGGCGTTGTTGGTGGCGGCGGTGGCGGTGGTGTGCGACATGTTCTGGTCCCCCCAGGAGCGCTGGTCGGTTGGTATGGCTCAAGCCTGCCGGGGCCCGTTGCCGTGCTGCTAACCCCTGCCTAACAGGCCCGCGTTAGCCACCTGACCAGCACAAACCACCTTCGTTACGGGGAGGTTGACAGCCGTCGGCACCGCTGTCGGCACCGTTGGCGACACCCACCAACGCCCGCACGCGCGACGGGGCCGCCCCCAGGGGCGGCCCCGTCGTGTTCGATTCCGCGCGGACAGTGGTGCGTTAGCCTCCGCTCTCCGGCGGCGCCCCGGACGAGGGCGGCGACCCGGGCGGCGGGGGTGCGGCCGGGGGCGTGCCCGGCGGCCGGGGCTGGCCGCCGCTCGTCTTGCCGTCCCTGGCGAACAGCTTGACCAGGTCGCTCATCGTGTAGCGGCCGGTGGCCTCCTCGTCGACCAGGTGCATCTCGGCGAGCCGGTCGAGACCGTCCAGCGTCACGTCCGGGTCGGAGCCGGCGAACGCCGCCACCGCCGTGGCCTCCACGTGCCGGTCGAACCCCGAACCGAGCGCGGCCAACAGCCGCGCGTCGTCCGCCGACAACCGGGCCACCGACATGCGCAGCGCGGCGGCGATGCCGGTGTCCTCGGCCGACAGCAGGGCCAGCCGCCGCTGCTCGTCGCGGAGCGCCGAGGCCAGCCGGGCAAGGCGCCACCTCGGCCGCGCGGTGAGCTGCGCGGAGGCGGCCCGCAGCGCGAGCGGCAACCCGTCACACAGGTCCACCAACTCCCGCGCCGCGTCCGGATCGTCGGCCACCCGGTCGCCACCGAGCATGGCCGTCAGCAGGTCCACGCCGTCCTGCGGGGTCAGCGCCTGCAACGGCACCGGCCGCGCGGCGTCGGTGGCCACCAGCCCGTCGAGCCGGCTGCGGCTGGTCACCAGCGTCACGCAGGCCGAGTCCGCGCCCTGGCCGCCGCCCGGCAGCAGCGGCCGCACCTGCGCGGAGCTGCGCGCGTTGTCGAGGACGACCAGCAGCCGCCGCCCGGCGACCCGGGACCGGTACAGCGCCGCGGCGCTCTCCGGCGAGCCCGGGATGCGGTCCGGCGGCGTGCCGAGCGCCAGCAGGAAGTCCCGCAACACCTCGATGGGCGGGGCCTCCTCACGCTCGCCGAAGCCCCGCAGGTCCGCGAAGAGCAGCCCGTCCGGGTAGGCGGCGGCGTGCTGGTGCGCCCAGTGCACGGCGAACGCCGTCTTGCCGACCCCGGCCGGGCCGGTCACCAGCGCGATGGGGGCCTCGCCCGGCGCCGGCGTGCGCACCAGCGCGCTCAGCGACTGGAGTTCGGCCTGCCGGCCACGGAACCGGGTGGGCGGCCGGGGCAACAGCCACGGCGCGCTCGCCCCGGCCCGCGCCCCGTCGGCGCCACCCGCCGGGTACCCGCCGGGCTGCCCGGCACCGGCCACGCCCCCGGAACCCGCGACGCCCGCGACGCCCGCAGAGCCCGCCCCCGCGCCCTCGCCCGGGGGCTGGGGCGCCGGCGGGTACGCGTCGGCCGGCGGATACCCGGCACCGGCCGGCGGGTAGGGCCCCGCCGGATACCCGCCGTCGCCGTGCGGCCCGACGCCCGGCTGAGCCCCTGGCATCGCCGCCGGCTGGGCCCCTGGCCGCGCCGCGACCGGGCCCTGGGCCCCCGCGCCGTACGGGGCCGCTCCGCCGCCGTGGGGGCCGCTCTCCGCGGCCGGGGCGGCCCGGCCGACCCGCGGGTCGCCGGGGCCCTGGGCCGCGGCCGTGCCGCCGCCTGGCGCCCTGCCATGGGGCGCGGCGGGTCGCTGGCCCCCCGGCGCGCGCTGGGCGGGCACCGCCGCGTCCGCGTTCAGGATCTCCTCGTACGCGCGGCGCAGCCCCTCGCCCGGGTCCACGCCGAGTTCGTCACTGAGCAACCCGCGGGTGCGGTGGTACCAGCCGAGCGCGTCCGACTGCCGGCCCGCCCGGTACAGGGCGCGCATCAGCGTCGCGATCAGACCCTCGCGCAACGGGTGCGCGACGGCCTCGGTGTGCAGCACGGCGGCGGCCACGTCGTACTGCCCCAGCTCCTCGTGCGCGTACGCCAGCGCCTCCACCGCCGACAGCCGCCGCTCCTCCAGGGCGTGCGCCGCCGCGGCGTACGGCGGGCTGGTCACGGTGCCGGTCAGGGCGGGGCCGCGCCACAGGCCCAGCGCCTCGCGCAGCATCGGCACGGCGTCGGCCGCCGCGCCGGCCCCACCGGGACCCGCGGCCGGGCCCGCGCCCTGCCCCGGCCGACCGGTCGCGTCCCGCCAGCCGGTCATCTCGCGGGCGCGGGCCACCAGTTCCTCGAACCGGTGCGCGTCCACCCGCTCGGCCGGCAGCCGCAACAGGTACGCCGAACCCTGCGTCGTCAGCTCGACCCCGAAGGTGTGCGCGCCACCGTCCGCGAGCGTGGCCCGCAGCCGCGAGACGTGGCCCTGGACGACGGTGCGGGCGTGCTCGGGCGGATCGTCCTCCCACAGCGCGGTGATCAGCCGCTCCACCGGCACCGTGGTGTTCGCCTGGAGCAGCAGCATGGCCAGTACGCTGCGCCGTTTGGCCGGGCCGAGCGGCAGGTCACCGTGCGCGGTCCGCACGGCGACCGGGCCCAGCAGTGAGAATTCCAAGTCAGCCCTCCAGGAACGCGGCCAGCACGTTCGCGAGCAGGAACGGGTCGTCGGCGCCGCACAGTTCGCGGGCCGAGTGCATGGAGAGGATCGCGACACCGATGTCCACGGTGGCGATGCCGTGTCGGGCCGCGGTGATCGGCCCGATCGTGGTGCCGCACGGTACCGCGTTGTTGGAGACGAAGGACTGCCACGGCACCCCCGCCCGCTCGCAGGCGGCCGCGAACACCGCGCGCCCGCTGCCGTCGGTGGCGTACCGCTGGTTGACGTTGACCTTCAGGATCGGGCCGCCGTTGGGCATCGGGTGGTGACCCGGCTCGTGCCGCTCCGGGTAGTTGGGGTGCACGGCGTGCCCGGTGTCGGACGAGAGGCACACCGTGCCGGCGAGGGCGCGGGCCCGGTCCTCGTACGAGCCGCCGCGCGCGAAGACCGAGCGCTCCAGGACGGTGCCGAGCAGCGGGCCGTCGGCGCCGGTGTCGGACTGGCTGCCGTTCTCCTCGTGGTCGAAGGCGGCCAGCACCGGGATGTGCGGCAGGTCGGCGCCACGGGTGGCGACGGCGGCCAGCGCGGCGGCCTCGGCGTGCACCGACAGCAGGTTGTCCAGGCGCGGGCCGGCCACCAACTCGCGGTCCCGGCCCAGGTAGGAGGGCGGCTCGACGCTGTGCACCATCAGGTCCCAGCCCGCGACGTCCTCGGCGGCCACGCCCGCCTCCTCGGCCACGTACGCGATCAGGTCGCCCTCGCGCACCCCGCCGATGCCCCAGATCGGCGTCAGGTGGCGCTGCCGGTCGAGCTTGAGGCCGTCCGTGTTCACGCTCCGGTCCAGGTGCACGGCGAGCTGCGGCACCCGCAGCAACGGCCGGTCCACGGCCACCAGCCGGTGCGCGCCGTCGCGCAGGGTGAGCCGCCCGCTCAGCCCGAGGTCCCGGTCGAGCCAGGTGTTGAGCAACGTCCCGCCGTAGATCTCCACGGCGATCTGCCGCCAACCGTGGGAGCCGGTGTCCGGCAGCGGCTTGACCCGCAGGTTGGGCGAGTCGGTGTGCGCGCCCACGATCCGGAACGGGGTGGCCGGTCCCGCGCCCTCGGGCACGTACCAGGCGATGATCGCGCCCCCGCGCAGCACGAACTTCCCGCCGCTCGCGCCGTCCCACGCGTCCACCTCGGCGACCTGGCGGAAGCCGGCCTTCTCCAGCCGCGCGGCGACGGTGGCGACCGCGTGGTACGGCGACGGACTCGCGGCGAGGAAGGACAGCAGATCATCGGTGTGGCCGCGATCGAAGCGGGCGGGGCTACTCATGCCCCTCAGCATAAAGAGGCCGGCGAGGGGGGCTGAGGCGAGAACGCGGCGCGTCGCCCGATCATCAGCTCATCGCAGCGAACTGGCCGCGTGGAATTCGGCCACGCCACCTCCCACCGCGCCACCGCCCCGCCCGCCGCGCCGCCCCTGCCCGGCCCGTCCATCCGCCCTGTCCCACCCGTCCGTACGAGGCCCCCCCGCCTGCCCCGCCAGGGACCTGCCAGCCCCGCCAGGGCCCTGCCAGGGTCGCCATCAGCCCCGCCAGGGCCCTGCCAGGCCCGCGCGCCGGCCCGGAAGCGGCCGACGGGGCCCGCTTCCCCGTGGGGTGGGAAGCGGGCCCCGTCTCGTGGGGTGACAGTGGCCTGGGTGCCCCGGGGCGCCGACGGCGGCGGACCCGGGGCGTGGGGCGCGCGGCCCCGCCGACGACCTGCGGCGCGCGACCTGGAAGGCGGCAGTGACTCTCGGCCTGGAAAGCGGCGGTGACTCTCGGCCTAGAAAGCGGCCTCGTCCAGCTCCATCAGCGACTGGTCGATGGACTCGGCGAGCGCGCGCTGGGTGCTCACGCCCGGCAGGACGTTGTGCGCGAAGAACTTCGCGGCGGCGACCTTGCCCTGGTAGAAGGGCACGTCCTTGGCGGTGGCGGTGGGCAGCTTGGCCGCCGCGACCGCGGCGCCGCGCAGCAGCAGGTAGCCGACGATCACGTCACCGGAGGCGAGCAGCAGCCGGGTGGTGTTGAGGCCGACCTTGTAGATGGACGCGACGTCCTTCTCGGTGGCGGCCAGGTCGGTCAGCATCGCGCTGACGATGGCCTCCAGGTCGACGGCGGCCTTGGCCAGCTCCTCGCGGGCCGCGGCCAGCTCGTCGCCGCCCCCCGCCTCGGCGAGGAACTTCTTGATCTCGTCGGAGAGCGTGGTCAGCGCCTGGCCCTGGTCGCGGACGATCTTCCGGAAGAAGTAGTCCTGGCCCTGGATGGCGGTGGTGCCCTCGTAGAGGGTGTCGATCTTGGCGTCCCGGATATACTGCTCGATCGGGTACTCCTGGAGGTACCCGGAGCCGCCGAAGGTCTGGAGCGACTGGGCGAGCTGCTCGTAGGACTTCTCCGAGCCGTAGCCCTTCACGATCGGCAGCAGCAGGTCGTTCAGTCCGTGCAGCGCCTTGGCGTCCTCGCCCGCGGTCTCCTTGACCAGGATCTCGTCCTGGACGGAGGCGGTGTACAGCACCAGGGCGCGCATGCCCTCGGCGTACGCCTTCTGCGTCATCAGCGAGCGGCGCACGTCGGGGTGGTGGGTGATGGTGACACGCGGGGCGGTCTTGTCCGTGAAGGCGGCCAGGTCCGGGCCCTGCACGCGCTCCTTGGCGTACTCCAGGGCGTTGAGGTAGCCGGTGGACAGAGTCGCGATGGCCTTCGTACCGACCATCATCCGGGCGAACTCGATGATGCGGAACATCTGCCGGATGCCGTCGTGCTTCTCACCGATCAGCCAGCCCTTGGCGGGGTGCCGGTCGCCGAAGGTCATCTCGCACGTGTTGGACGCCTTGAGGCCCATCTTGTGCTCGACGTTGGTGGCGTAGACGCCGTTGCGCTCGCCCAGCTCGCCGGTCTCGAAGTCGAACTCGTACTTCGGGACGAGGAACAGCGACAGACCCTTGGTGCCCGGGCCGTGGCCCTCGGGGCGGGCGAGGACGTAGTGCAGGATGTTCTCGGACATGTCGTGCTCGCCCGAGGTGATGAAGCGCTTGACGCCCTCGATGTGCCAGGAGCCGTCGTCCTGCTGGGTGGCCTTGGTGCGGCCGGCGCCGACGTCGGAGCCGGCGTCCGGCTCGGTCAGCACCATGGTGGAGCCCCACTGCTTGTCCACCGCGAGCTTGGCGATGTGCTTCTGCTGCTCGGTGCCCTCCTCGAAGAGCACGCCCGCGAACGCCGGGCCCGAGGCGTACATCCACACCGCCGGGTTGGCGCCGAGGATCGTCTCGGCGAAGCCCCAGAGCAGCGAGCGCGGCGCGGTGGTGCCGCCCAGCTCCTCCTGGAGGCCGAGGCGCCACCACTCGGCGTCCATGTACGCCTGGTAGCTCTTCTTGAAGGTGTCCGGCAGCGGCGCGGTGTTCGTGTCCGGGTCGAAGACCGGCGGGTTCCGGTCGCCGTCCGCATACGAGTCGGCCAGCTCGTTCTCCGAGAGGCGGGCGATCTCGGAGAGCACGCTCTTGGCGGTCTCGACGTCCATCTCGGCGAACGGGCCGGTGCCGTACAGCTTGTCGCGGCCGAGCACCTCGAAGAGGTTGAACTCGATGTCGCGGAGATTCGACTTGTAGTGCCCCATGGCGACGGCTCCGTAAGGCTCGACCCAGCGAGGCGCCGACGGCGCCCGGCCGGGGGTGGGATCGGTTCTCGTATGCGTTTCAAACGATGACCGCCATGATGCTACCCACCGGTAATAAGAGGCAACCCTCAATAGCCCAACTGTGACTCAGTACGCTCTATGACATGTACGGCTACGACCAGAACGCGGGCGGGCAGCAGTACGCCGCCCCGCCACCGCCGCAACAGCCGCCGCACGGCCACCAGGGCCAGCACGGCCACCAGGGTCAGCCGGGCGCGGGGTACGGCGAGCAGCCGCTGTACCCGGAGCCGTCGCCCCCGTCGCTGGCCGACGCGGTCCGTGCCTTCACCACGGGCACCATGGCCCCCGAGGACTTCCAGCAGATCTTCTCGACCTCGAAGGTCTACTGCCCGCGCGGCGACAACCCCGGCTTCCTCGCGCTGCACAACACCCAGCAGCCGGTGATCCCGATGTTCACCTCGCTCAAGGAGCTGCGCCGCTACGCCGGCAAGGAGTCCAAGTACTTCGTGATCACCGGCGCCGAGGTCCTCGACCTGCTCCCGACGGGGTACGGCTTCGTCCTCGACATGGAGGGCCAGCACCGCATGGTGTTCGACGCGAAGGCCGTGGAGCAGATGGTGGACTACGCCATGCGGCAGATGTACGGCTGAGGCTCCGCCCTCCGCCGGGGCGCCCCCGCCCCCCACCGGCCCAACGGACCCGGTCCGGACCGCGCACGCGCGGCCCGGACCGGGTCCGTCGTGTGTGGGGGCGGTGTGGCGGGTGGGGGTGCGGCCCGGGCGGCGTGGCCGAAAGTGGCGCCCGGAGCGCCGGGCGGGAATGGGCGCGTCTTGCCAGTCGTTCACCATTCAACTAAGTTGAATCCGGAACGACCGAGGAGGCCGTCATGCCCGCCGTAACCGTTGAGAACCCGCTGACGCTGCCGCGCGTCGCCGCGCCCGCCACCCGCGCCGGCCACCAGCCCGCGCGCCCGCGGCCCGTACTGAACGTGACCACCGCGCCCAGCGGCCCGGAGGGCGAGGGCTTCCCGGTGCGTCGGGCCTAGGGAAGTCGTTGTCACAGTTCTGACCTGCGAAAACACCTCTCACTTACGCGGAGATCCCCATGCCTGCCATCACTCCCGCTGACCCGCTGGCCCTCTCCCGGGTCGGCGCCCCCACGGACGCGACGCCCCGGCCTGTGCTCACTGTGAGTACGGCCCCGAGCGGCCTGGAGGGGGAGGGCTTCCCCGTTCGTCGCGCCTTCGCCGGCATCGACTACCGGCACCTCGACCCGTTCATCATGATGGACCAGATGGGGGAGGTGAACTACCAGGCCGGCGAGCCGCGCGGCACTCCGTGGCACCCGCACCGAGGGTTCGAGACCGTCACCTATCTGATGGACGGAAGCTTCATCCACCGGGACTCGCACGGCGGCGGCGGTGTCATCAACGACGGTGACACGCAGTGGATGACGGCCGGGTCCGGCTTGCTCCACATCGAGACTCCGCCCGAGGAACTGGTCATGTCCGGCGGGCTGTTCCACGGAATCCAGCTGTGGGTCAACCTCCCGGCCAAGGACAAGATGATGGCACCGCGCTACCAGGACATCGGCGGCGGCAGCGTCACCTACCTGGCCAGCGCCGACGGTGGTTCCATAATCCGTCTGATCGCCGGGGACCTCGACGGCAACGAAGGACCTGGGATCACGCACACGCCGATCACGCTCGTGCACGCCACGGTGAACGCCGGAGCAGAGTTGGTCCTTCCGTGGCGGCCCGACTTCAACGCGCTCGCGTACGTGCTCGCCGGAAACGGCTATGTCGGAACGGATCGCCGCCCCGTGCGCACGGGGCAGACCGTCGTCTTCGGCAGCGGCGACGCACTGACGGTCGGTGCGGACACGAAGCAGGACTCGCGGTCGGACGCCCTGGAGGTGCTGCTCCTCGGCGGGCAGCCGATCCGTGAGCCCATGGCGCACTACGGGCCGTTCGTCATGAACACCCGCGCCGAACTCCAGCAAGCGGTCGATGACTTCCAGGCGGGCCGGCTGGGCGTCATCCCGTCGACCGAGCGCTTGCCGCACGCGTAGGACGCGGTACGCGCCCTGACCCACCCCCGGGCCGTCCGGCCCGGGGCCAGAGCCAGGCCAGGGCGTCCGATGGGGTGCGGCCTCACGTCGTCGGACGCACCGGGCCATGCGACGGCGGCGCCGGCCGTTGGGGCGGCCGGCGCCGCCGAATAACCTGCCGCGGGGTCCGCTGAACGGTGTCGACCACCGTCGCGGCAGTGGGCCGGGGGCCTCGTGCGGGCCCCGCTCGGACACGTCCGCGCACAGAGCCCGTCGACGTTACCGGCTACGCGACCCCGATCTTCGGACGGCCGCTCAGGTCAACGCCGCCGGCCCACTCGATCGTCACACGGGACTCGACCGGGAATCCCCTCCCGGCCCAGCGCCGCGCCTTGCTGACGCTGACGCGGTCGAAGAACAGACGGAGGAACGCGCGCTTCGCCTCGAAGTCCGCGGTGTCCCACCACGAGCCCGGACCGGTCGGGTCCGTATCGGTGGTGAGCCACTCCTCGTACGGCAGCCCAACGGTCTTGCCGTCACCGATCCCGGCGATGCGTGCGTCGATCGAGCGCATCCGCTCCGCGAGCGCCCGTTCGATTGCGCCCCATGACTCGCGGGCGAAGTCGTCCACGAATCCGCCCCTGAGCATCACGCGCTCGCGGTCGGCGTGGTGCGCCTCGCGGGACCTCCGGAGGCGCGCGCGCTCCGAGATCAACCGATCACGCTCCTGCGTCACCTCCGGAGCCTCCGTCCTCTCCCGCTGGATGGCGTAGCGGTTGGCGGCCTCGGCGAGAACGGCGAGTGCGGACTCATCGTCCGTGACCCGCATGACGGCGAAGATCCGTCGGGCGAGGTACTGCTCGATTCCCCGGGCGCCGATGGTGACCTCTCCCTCATGCTGTCCGGGCTTGATGACACGCCGACGGCATCGGTAGTGCTTCTTGGAGCCCGAGCCGCCGTGCGTCATGATCGCGCCGCATTCGCAGAACAACAGCTTCATCGCGGACAGCAGCCCCGACGGCCTGCCGTCCCAGTGAGGGTTGCCGCCCGGATGCCGGTCGCTGAGCCAACCCTGGATCCGGTACCACTGCTCCGCGGAGATGATCGGCGCATAGCGCTGTACGGGGGAACCGTCGGCTCGGCGTACGAGGCGGTATTCGGCGACCGTGTTCGAGCGGGTGCCGTCCCTGCGGGTGCCGTACACGCTCTCGACGTCGAACCCGGCGATGCGGGGGTCGACGAGGACACGCTTCACTGTCTTGGCGTCCCACCTGGCGTCCACCCGCGCCATGGCCGTCCGCTGTCCGCGCGTCTGGTGTCCCTCCTTCTCCAGGATGCGGGCGATCTTCCAGACGGATCCGGTCGGATCGTTCTCCGTGATCCAGTTGTCGGCAAGCTCCGCGATACGCCGGACGACGGGCGCCTCGTGCTCGGTGTCCGGGGTCAGGATCTTGACGGAAACGGGCTTCCCGCTGTCGGTGTGCCGGGTCTCGCGAACCAGCGTGAAACCGAACGGCGCCTTGCCGGTGTAGCCACCCAGACGAGCTTCGAGGTCCTTCGTGGCCCTGATGGCGAGGGACTTGTTCAGGCTCTCCTCATGACTGGCCTGGAGCTTGAAGAGAAGCTCGAACAACGCGAAGAGGTTGTTCGCGTGGCACTCCCGCTTCTCCCCGACGCTGATGATCCGGACGCCGTTGCGGAGCAGCGGGCTCAGGTCGTCGTACGTCTCCTGCGCCGTCCTGCGGCTGAGCCGTGACATGTAGTGCACGACGATGACGTTGAGCCGACCCGCGCCAGCGTCAGCGAGCAAGCGGCGGTAGCCGGGGCGGTCAACGTCCTTGAAGGCGGAGATGCCGAGGTCCTCGTAGCGCTCGATGCACTGCGGTTCCAGCCCCCAGTGGGCGAGTCCGGAAACGCACTCGTGCCACTGCGTTTCCGTGCTCGCCTCGCTCCTGCTCGCACGTTGCTCGGACTGTCGCGTGTAGATGCCCACGTGATGGGCCATGCCGCGAATCACGGCCGGTCTCCCCATGGCGCAACAGTACTGCCTGGCAAGGGAGTTGCAATTGTGTGCCCTGGTGCCCGTGCGGTTTCCAGGCGGTCACGTATCCGATCGGCGACACCGTGGACCCGCCCTGCGGCGGGATCATCAACGACGGCGGCTTCTCGTGGGTGGCGGCCGGGCCCGGACTGTCGCTCACCCGGTGGCCGCCGGGACCCGCCCGCGCCCGGGTGAGCCCGGCGTCGGCCCGTCACCCGCGCGGCGGCTGTCGGCGGGTGGTGTGGGGGTGGGCGTGGTGGGCTGGGGGTGTGCCCAGTGATCGCCCAGCTTCGCCGCGCGGGCCGGAGCCCGCCCTGTTGCCGTACGAGGTGCGCCGGGTCGCTGCCTGGTGCGGGGCGCTGCTGTTGATGGCCGCCGTGGCCGGGGTGGTCGTCTGGCTCACGGTGGTGCTCAAGGCCGCCGTGACGCCCGTGCTGCTCGCGCTGCTCGGCTCCGCGTTGCTCGGTCCGCTGTACCGGTGGCTGGTGCGCAGGCACCTGAACGCCTCGCTCGCCGCCGGGCTCACCTGTCTGGCGCTGCTCGCGGTCGTGGGCGGGGCGGTCTACATCGTCGTGCAAGCCCTCGTGGACAGCGGTGACCAGATCGTCGCCTCGGTCAAGGACGCGGCGCGGGACCTGTCGGGGGACTTCGACATCGCGGGCAACTCCGTGGAGGACATGGCCTCCAACGGGCGGGAGCTGGCCGACAAGTTCGGCGGTACGGCGGCGACCGGGCTGGTCTCCGGGCTCAGCGTCGTCGGCCAGATGGCCGCCGCCGCGTTCCTCGCGCTGCTGCTCACCTTCTTCTTCCTGCGCGACGCCGACCGGGCGGTGCGCACCCTGCACGCGTACGCGCCGCGCGGTACGGGCCCCCGGCTCGAGGCGGTGGCCCGGCGGGCCTTCCAGGCCGTCGAGGGCTTCATGCGCGGCACCACGGTGATCGCGCTCATCGACGCGGTGTGCATCACCATCGGGCTGCTGGTGTTGAGCGTGCCCGGCGCGGTGGGGCTCGGCGCGCTGGTCTTCGTCGGGGCCTACATCCCCTACCTGGGCGCCTTCCTCTCCGGCGCGGTCGCCGTGCTCGTCGCCTTCGCCGACGGCGGCCTCGCGATCGCGTTGTGGGCACTGGGCGTGGTGCTGGCCGTCCAGGTCCTCGAGGGCCACGTGCTCCAGCCGGTGGTACAGAGCCGCACGGTGCAGATGCACCCCGCGGTCGTCATGATCACCCTCACGGCGGGCGCCAGCCTGGCCGGCATCCTGGGCATGCTGCTGGCCGTCCCCCTCACCGCCGCGGCCTTCGGTGTCGTCGCCGACCTGCGCGACCACTACGGCCGCGAGGCGCCGGACCCGGGTACGGGCGACGGCGGCCCCGGGGGCGGGGGCGGCCCGGGCGACTCGGGTGGGTCTGGCGGGGGTGGTGGTGGGGCCGGTAGGCCGGATGTGGCCGGTGGGGGCCCGGTCGGTCCCGGCGCCGCCGCGATGGTGACGGGGTGCGGGGGCGGCTCCGAGGGGCGCGACGCGGGGCCGTACGCGGCCGGGGGCCCGTACGAGCGGCCCCGTGGGGGCGGGCGGGGGTAGCCGCGCGACCCGGGCGGGAGCGGCCCGGCACCCGACCCCGGCCCGCCCCCACCAGGGGGCCCGCCCCGGGCCCGCCCCCACCAAAGGCCCGCCCCCTACAGAGGCCCGTCCCCGTCAGGTGCCCCCTCGTCGGGCCGCGTGGGAGAAGTGGGTCCAGGCGGTGAGGGTGTCCCGTTCGAAGTTGGCCTCGGAGATCTCCGGCGCGATGGTCTCGCGTAGTGCCGCGCCGAGTCGTTCGAGGCCCCAGGGGTGGGTGGTCAGGTGGCCGATGGCGTCGGCGAGGCCGTCAGTGCTGGGGAGGAAGCGGTGGGTGGTGGGGAAGAACCTGCTCGCCTCCACCTTGTCGGAGTCGACTATCAGGGTGCTGACGCCGGAGAGCGCGGCCTCCAGCGGGGTGATGCCCAGCGTTTCGTAGCGCGACGAGCAGACGAAGACGCCGTTCGGGCGGGCCAGGTGGAACAGGGCGTACAGCTCGTTCTTGGCGAGCTTGCCGACCGCCAGGAACTCCGCCTCGTGTTCGCTCGGCACGCGGGCGCGCAGCGCCTCGCGGGCGGCCGTGTCGTCGGGGGCGTCGCCGACGACCAGGACGCGCACCGGCAGGCCGCGTTTGCGGGCCTGGACGGCGCCGCTGACCAGGAGTTCGACGTTCTTGAAGTAGTCCAGGCGCGCGACCGCGGTGAAGACCAGCAGCTCGGCGCCCTCGACGAACGACCTGACACGCTGATCGCGCAGCGGGCCCGGCGTGGCGGGCGGCGCTATGGGTGGCCGTACCGCGCGGATGCGCTGCTCGTCTACGCCCCGGCCCACCAGGTACTCGCGTTGCAGCCGCGAGTGTTGGAGCACGAACATGCGCCCGTTCGACCGCATCCGGTTCAGGCCCAGTTCCTGGTGCTTGAACAGGTGCAACGCCTTGGCCGCGTCGCCGAACGCCCGCGCCGTCTCGTGGGCCGAGAACACGTCCATGAAGTCGTGTACGAAAGGGCCGTGGTGGGTCACGCAGCAGGCGAGTTCCGGCGGGTGGAATCCCAGCAGGGCGTCCGTCTGGTAATAGAGCATGGCCTGGCCGCTGAATCCGTGTTCGGCACAGAGCAGCTCCGAAGCGGTGGCGATGGCGCGGCTCACCGCGTCCGCGCTCATGTCGAAGTGGAAACGGAGTGTGGCGCAGCGCAGTCCCGACCGGTGTACGAGGTCGACGCGCGGCTGTGAGATGTTCTCGTCCCGCCGGTAGAGGATGGCTCCGGCGGAGATTCCGGCGTCGCGCAGGCAGCGCAGTGCGGAACGGGAGAACGAGGTGGCGCCGACATGTGCCGGCTCGGTCTCGCTGTCCGGGAGGTATCTCTCGTTGACGACGACGATTCCGGGCATGCGGGTATCACGTAAGGGCACTTTCGTGGGCTCCGAATATCGTGATGGACGTCGTGATATGCCGGGGCTGGGAGCGCTTACAGGTCGGTGGTGCGCCAGACGCCGATCGACTTGTCGGCGAAGCGGTGCTCGACCTCGGTCCCGCCCTCCCTGGTCACGTAGGACTCCGTGCACCGCTCGTCGATCACGTGGAGCGGGGCGGGGAGCGAGAAGGGCGCGCGGCACAGGTTGAGGGAGCGCCAGCCGCCGGTCTCGATGTCGGCGGCGTTGCTGGTCCGGCCGGTGAAGGTGGTCGTCGCGAAGTAGGTCGAGCCGCTGCGTTTCACGTTGTCGAGGGCGGCTCGTACGTCGGCGTCGCCGAAGTGGACCAGGCAGTCCCGGGAGAAGACCATGTCGACCCGGGGGAGGGGGCCGCGGGTGATGTCGAGCACGCGGAACGCGCGGCCCGGGCGCGCGAAGCGCCGCTGGTTGCGTTCGACGACCTCGGGGACCACGTCGGTCCCGAGGTAGGTGTCCACGTCGAGTTCCACGTGGGACATCCAGTGGAAGTCCCCGCACGGTACGTCGAGGAAGCTGCGGACGCCGAGCCGCGAGACCAGTTCGGGCAGTTCGCGCCGCAGGGCGGTGGTCTGGGTCAGGCTCGATCCGCTGCCCGAACGCGATATGTCGTCGTTCTTTTCCGCGCTTCCGGGAAACAGCTTCCAGGCGTCGCTTTCATAGAGCTGGCCGAAGATTCCGCGCATCGTGCGATTCGACGAGGAATCGGCCGGCGGAATGACGGGAGAATGACGGACGCCGGCGCCGGTGGAGCCGCGATGCATGTCGTTCATAACAACCCTTCTCCTCGGGGCCAGTGAAATGGGGCAGCCGTTCGGGAAGTATTGCCAAACCCTGAACCTGGTAAGGGCGCAGGGCTTTGAAACGTCGTGCGTGTCCGCTCGTGGATGTGCGCATTAATTCTGGCACATCGGTCGTACGTGTCCACTCGGCCCGTGCGGGAAATGGCTCGACTCGGGGCGGGACGGGCCCGTTGATGTTCGTCGGCGGCCCGGGAATGTGGCCCGGGGGCGCCGGTGCGCGCAGGTGAGCGGGTGGGGTGTGGCGGCGGGCGCCGGGTGCCGCGCCCGGTTGGCGCGGCGGCGCGCCCGAGTCGTACCGTCTCAGGTCCAGACCAACTGTCGGGCGTTGTCCGCCCGTTCGACGCCCGCGGCACACCCGCTCGCCGCCGGAACCCCACGCTCCGGCTGGCCCGTCCCTCTCTCCGCGTGGCCCGCCCAGCCTCTCCGCGTCGTCCGCCCGGCCGTCGCTGCCTCGGCCGCCAGGGCCCGGCCCGGCGCCGCCCGTCCGGTGCCGTTCAGCCCGCCAGCGCCCGGCCGCCGCCCGCGCCCGGCCGTCGCCGCTCAGCCCCGCGCCGTCGTGTCCGGCTCGGGGAAGGGGGGTCGTTGTGGTGCGGGGGGCGGGTCGGACGTGGGGGTGGGTGTGGGGTCGGTGGCGGGTGGGTGGGCCGGGGCGGTGGTGGTGGCGCTCGTGGCGTGGGGGGCCGGCGCGGTGGCGGGTTCGGGGGCCGGTTCGCGCAGCTCGACCCAGATGCACTTGCCCTTGCCCCGTGGGTCCACGCCCCAGGAGTCCGCCAGCATCTCCATCAGCAGCAGCCCGCGCCCGGAGGAGGCGAGTTCGCCCGGGTGGCGGCGGTGCGGGAGTTCGTCGCTGGCGTCGGCGACGTCGAGCCGTAGCCGGCGCGCGCCCGGCTCGCCGCTGATCTCGGCGATCACCAGCGCGTCGTCCTCGGTGTGCAGCAGCACGTTGGTGACCATCTCGGACAGCAGCAGGACGGCCGACTCGACCTGGTCGTCCGACGTCCAGTCGTGCAGCATCTGGCGGAGCTGGAGCCGGGCCTGCGAGATCTGCTCCGGCTGGGCCTGGGCCACGGTGATGGCCGCCCGGCGCCTGCGCGGGCCCGCCGCCTCGGGGCTCGGCAGGCCACGGGATATCAGGACGAAGGCGATGTCGTCCTCGCGGCGGTCGGCCAGCGGCCCGGTCCGGTAGTGCGACGGCGGCCCGTGGACGGCCTGCAACAGCGCGTCGGCGAGCGCGTCCAGGTCCTCCTGACTGCGCAACCGCGGCTCGGCCCCGTTCGCGCCCGCCCCACCGGTGCCGCCCGTACCCGCCCCAGCGCCCGTACCCGCCCCGGCGGGGCCGCCCACACCCGCCCCGGCGGAGCCGTCGGCGCCCGACCGGCCAGGGTCGTCCAGGTCGCGCAGGTGCTCGCCGAAGACCGCGCGGATGCGTTCCCAGCCGGTCTGCAGGTCGTGGCCGCCGGTCTCGATCAGGCCGTCCGTGCAGACCAGCAGCGTCTCGTCGGGTTCGAGGGTGAGCCGCGTCGTGGGGTAGTCGGCGTCGGGGATGACGCCGAGCGGCAGCCCGCCCGCCGTCGGGCGGAGCATGACCGTGCCGTCGCCGTGCGCGATGGCCGGGTCCGGGTGGCCCGCGCGGGCCACGTCCAGGGTGCCGGTGGCCGGGTCCACCTCCATGTAGAGGCAGGTCGCGAAGCGCGGGTCGGCGTTGTCGTCGTCCTCGGTGTGCGGGCCGCTGCCGGCCCTGGCCCGGCCGCCGGTGTCGGTCAGGCTCGCGAAGAACCGGGAGGCGCGGGAGAGCACCGCGTCCGGGTGGTGGCCCTCGGTGGCGTACGCCCGCAGCGCGATCCGCAACTGTCCCATCAGCCCCGCCGCCCGCACGTCGTGTCCCTGGACGTCGCCGATGACCAGCGCGGTGCGTCCCGACGGCAGCGGGATCACGTCGTACCAGTCGCCCCCGACCTGGAGCCCGCCGCCGGTGGGCACGTACCGCGCGGCGATGGTCAGGCCCGGCACCTCCGGTCTGCGGTCGGGCAGCATCGCGCGCTGGAGGCCGTCGGCGAGTTCGCGCTCGGTGTCGTGCAGGCTGGCCCGCGACAGGGCCTGCGCGAACATCCGGGCGATGGTGGTGAGCACCGAGCGCTCGTCGGGCGTGAAGGACACCGGCTGGCTGAAGGCGCCCATCCAGGCGCCGATGGTCCTGCCCGCCACGATCAGCGGCAGGAAGGCCCACGAGTGGCGGCCGAGCGGCTGGGCGAGCGACCAGGCGGCGGGGAAGCGACGGCGGTAGTCCTCGGGGGTCGGCAGGTAGATCGCGCGGCCGGTGCGGACGGCCTCGGCGGCCGGGTAGTCGGTGTCCACCGACATGTCGAAGAACGGCCCCTCGTCGTCCTCCCCGTACCCCTGATGGCCGATGACGGTGATCCGGTTGCCCTCGACGCCGAAGACCGCGAGGCCGTCGGGGGTGGAGCCGGGCATGGAGAGCCCCGCGGCGACCCGTAGCACCTCGGCGCTGGACTGCGCCTCGGCCAGTGCGCGCCCCGCGTCCAGCAGGAACGCCTCGCGGTTGCGCCGCCAGTCGCCGGTGACCGGGGTGGCCGCCGCGGTGCCCGGGGCCAGCGCGGGGACCTCTTCAAGGGTGCCGACCAGCTCGAAGTGCTCGCCGCGCACGATGGGCCGGGTGCGGCTGCGCACCGTGCGCAACACGGTGCCGTGCTCGTCCACGATCCGTAGCCTGGCCTCGGCGAGGGTGCCCTCGGCCAGGGCGAGGTTCACGATGCCGTTGATCTCGGTCCAGTCGACGGGGTGGAACCGGGCGCGGACCGTGGCCTCCGGGAGGGTGACGGGCACGGCGGGCAGCCCGAGGAGCCGGGCCGCCTCGGCGTCGAGGGTGACCTTCGTCGAGGCGTTGCCCCACCGCCACAGGCCGGTATTGATCGTGGCCAGAACATCCTCGGTACGCATTGCCCTACTTTATGTTCATTTGTGGATTTGTTACCAGTGAGGATGGCTGGTCGTCGGTCCGACCGGCGGGCCGGGCCGACGGACGCCACGTTTACGGCGGCCGACCGGGTACCTTGCCCGCGATGCCACGGCGAACAGGGCGGTAGGCTGGCACCTTGCCCGCAGTGGCACTCGCGCCCGGGCCCCGGCTCAGCCAAGCCTCGCCCGCGCCGTCCACGCCCCGCTCAGACGACTTGGATGAATGATGCATCGGTACCGGTCCCACACCTGCGGCGAGCTCCGTGCCGCTGACGTCGACACTGAGGTGCGGTTGAGCGGCTGGCTGCACAACCGACGGAACCTGGGCGGCATCCTCTTCATCGACCTGCGCGACCACTACGGCGTGGTGCAGCTCGTCGTACGGCCCGACACGGCCGCCAACGAGGCACTCAGCTCGCTCACCAAGGAGACCGTCGTCCGGGTGGACGGCCGGGTCATCGCGCGCGGCGCGGACAACGTCAACCCGGACCTGCCCACCGGCGACATCGAGGTCGAGGTCAGCGCCGTCGAGGTGCTGGGCGCCGCCGACCCGCTGCCGTTCACCGTCTTCCCCGAGGACAACGTGAACGAGGAGCGCCGCCTGGAGTACCGCTTCCTCGACCTGCGCCGCGAGCGCATGCACCGCAACATCATCCTGCGCTCGAAGGTCATCGCCGCGCTGCGCGCCAAGATGACCGCGCTCGGCTTCAACGAGCTGGCCACCCCGATCCTGTCGGCCACCTCGCCCGAGGGCGCCCGCGACTTCCTGGTGCCCTCGCGGCTGCACGCCGGCAAGTTCTACGCGCTGCCGCAGGCCCCGCAGCAGTTCAAGCAGTTGCTGATGATCGCGGGCTTCGACCGCTACTTCCAGATCGCGCCCTGCTTCCGCGACGAGGACGCCCGCGCCGACCGCTCGCCCGGCGAGTTCTACCAGCTCGACGTCGAGATGAGCTTCGTCGAGCAGGAGGACGTGTTCCAGGTCATCGAGAAGGTGATGACCGACCTGTTCAACGAGCTGGGCGACGGCCGCGAGGTCACCTCGCCGTTCCCGCGCATCCCCTTCCGTGAGGCGATGCTCAAGTACGGCTCGGACAAGCCCGACCTGCGGGCCCAGCTGGAGCTGGTGGACGTCTCGCACGTGTTCGCGGGCTCCGGCTTCAAGGCGTTCGCCGACAAGCACGTGCGCGCCCTGGCCGTGCCCGACACCGGCGAGCAGCCGCGCAAGTTCTTCGACCAGCTCGGCGAGTACGCCGTCGAACAGGGCGCCAAGGGCCTGGCCTGGGTGCGCGTCGGCGAGGACGGCAAGCTGACCGGTCCGATCGCGAAGTTCCTCACCGAGGACGACGTGGCCAAGCTGGTCGCCGAGGTCGGCGGCAAGGCCGGCACGTCGATCTTCTTCGGCGCCGGCGACTTCGACGAGGTCTCCAAGATCATGGGCGCGGTGCGGGTCGAGGCCGCCAAGCGCGCCGGGCACTTCGAGGAGAACGTCTACCGCTTCTGCTGGGTCGTGGACTTCCCGATGTTCGAGAAGAACGAGGACACCGGCGCGATCGAGTTCTCGCACAACCCGTTCTCCATGCCGCAGGGCGGCCTGGAGGCGCTGCGCACCAAGGACCCGCTGGACATCCTCGCCTGGCAGTACGACATCGTCTGCAACGGCACCGAGCTGTCCTCCGGCGCGATCCGCAACCACGAGCCCGAGGTCATGTACGAGGCGTTCGGCATCGCGGGCTACTCCCAGGAGGAGGTGGAGCGCGAGTTCGGCGGCATGCTCCGCGCCTTCAAGTTCGGCGCCCCGCCGCACGGCGGCATCGCGCCGGGCGTGGACCGCATCGTGATGCTGCTCGCGGACGAGCCCAACATCCGCGAGACGATCGCCTTCCCGCTCAACGGCAACGCCCAGGACCTGCTCATGGGCGCGCCCAGCGAGGTGGACGAGGCGCGGCTGCGCGAGCTGCACCTGTCGCTGCGCAAGCCGGCGCCGGCCAAGCAGGCCGCGGCCAAGGACCCCAAGGGCGCGGAGCCGCAGGCCCAGCCGGCCAAGCCGGTCAAGTAGCCCCGCGCGGGCTCGCCCGTACGACGTCGCCACGGCGCCCCGGACCCGCGCGGTCCGGGGCGCCGCGGCGTGTGGCGGCGCCGACCGTGGCGGCGGCCGGCGCCGCCGGCACGGGCCGCGGCTCACCCGCGGCGGACCAGCGGCTCGAAGGCGGCGCGGACGTCGGCCGTGGTCTCCTTGACGGGCATGTCGGACGGCGGGCCGAAGTCCGTGAGGTAGTACTCGTACCTGAGCCATCGCGGGCAGCTCGTGCCGCCGATCTCCACCGTGCGGTCGGCCACGAGCTGGCCGGTGCGCAGCGCGTAGACCTTCACCGGGATCGCGATCTTGTGGAACGTCACCTGCTTGACGCCGCCGACGGCGTTCTTGGCCTGGTACGGGCACGTCCGGACGGCGCTGCCCCTGTCGTCGGCCTCCGTCTCGCCCACGCAGACCACCAGCGCGGCCCTGGTGGCGTCGTCGGCCCGCCAACTCTTCGGGAGCCGGTCGGTGTACTCGTCGTTTCCGTAGATCAGCGCGCGGTTGGTGGCGCCCTCGCGGGCCTTGGGCGCGGCGCTGTACTTCGCCGGCTTCGAGCAGTACGAGGGCTGGCCGCCGTACGCGTCGCCGAGCCGCTCGCGTACGGTCGCCAGCTCGATGGCCAGCGTGGCCCGGTGGGCGCCTTTACGGGCCTGGTCGGAGAGGCTGCTCTCCGGATACTGGTCCAGCAACTGCTGATAGAGATCGAGGGCCTGTCCCCACTCCTCGCGCCCGTGCAGCGCCTCGGCGCAGTCCACCAACGCCTCGGGAGCGGTGCGGCGCACGGTGGTGGAGACCCGGTCCAGCACGTCGTGACGCGTCTTCCTGGCCCGCAGCCAGTCGGTGACGCGTACGGTGTCGCAGGCGCTGCTGAGTGGCAGCGAGCGCAGGAACCCATCGAGCGTGCGGGCCACCGCCTCGGTGTATTCCGGCTGCTTGAGCACGTCGGACAGGGTGTTGAAGCCGCTGGCCAGCTTGCGGGTGTCGACATCTCCGTGGAGACCGTAGTTCAGTTCGTCGCCCGAGCTGAGCAACCGGCGGCACACCTCCACCACGGCATCCCCCCGCTCGGCGGCGGGCGCGTCCGCGAGGCGCTGACCGAACCCCACCTGGTCATGCGCCGCCAACACCGCCGCGCAGTCGCCCCGTGCGCGGGCCCGGGTCACGTCGTCCTCGATGCCCGCCGCGTCCAGCCGCAGCAGCCCCACGGTCAGCAGCACCGCCAGCGTCAGGCCGGCGGCGACCAGACGGTACCCGCGCGCGGTGGTGCGCGGGTCGCCGCGGCGGGCCAGGTACCAGCCGTGCGCGGTCGTCAGCAGCCACCAGCCGAGCACGGCGAACTCGCACCACGGCTCGGCCCGGTCCAGCAACACCGCGACCAGCGCGACCGCGCCCGCGACCTGGACCAGGGCCAGCAGCCGGCGGCCGAGGAGGAGGTAGCCGACGCCGAGCAGCGAGGCGTTGCCGAGCGCGACCGCCAGCGGGTCGTACACGCGCTTGCGCGGCGGCCTCGGCGGCGGCCAGGGCGTCCCCCACTCCGACGTCGCGTCGTACGGCACCGCGTCGTCGGACGACGCGTCGTGCTCGTCGACGTCCGGGGGAACGGGTCGCGAGCCTGGTTCCGGCGTGGCGTGCGGCGTGTCGTCCATCGCGGTCTCTTCCCGGTTCACGGAGCGTGCGTGGCCGTACCCCATTGTTGGCAGCCGCCCCGGGAGGGGTCCCGGGGTCGGCGGGGGGGCCGGCCGGGCCGGCCGCTGCCCGGGCGTGCCGGGGCGTGGGCGGGGGCGGCGCTGGCGTGACGGGGGCGCTGCGTGACGGGGCGCGGGTTCCGCGTGCGTCCGTCCTACGGGATGGTCTTGATCTCCTTCATGGTCAGGTGGGACTCAAGGCGGAGTACGGCGGGCAGGCTGCTGAGCTTTTCGGTGATGAAGGTCTCGTAGGCGGCGTGGTCGGCGACGGCGACGCGGATGAAGTAGTCCGGGCGCCCGTACATGCGGCGGAACTCGGTGACCTCCTCGAAGGCGGACACGGTGTCCTCGAACTCCTGGAAGCTCTTGCGGTCCTGGGCGTAGATCTCGACGTTGACCAGGACCTCCAGGCCACGGCCGATGGCCCGCGGGTTGATGACGGCCCGATATCCGGTGATGACGCCGGCCTCCTCCAGCCGCTTGACCCGGCGCAGGCAGGGCGGCGGGGTCAGGCCGACCCGCTTGGCCAGCTCGACGTTGGTCAGTCGCCCGTCCTGGCTCAGGTGAAACAGAATGTCGCGATCAACGGCATCAAGTGTCACTTTGTTGCTCATTCCCCGATTCTAGGGTCAGAGGTGGCAACCATATGAGGCGCGATCCGTCCTAAGATTCCGCGCATGGAGACCAGCGCCGTCGCCACCGAGGACCGCCCTCGGTGCACGCCCACCCCGCCGCCCGCGCCCCGGCCCGAGGCCCCCGTTACTCGGCCCGGGACGATCGCGACCCGGCCCGAGGCCGGCGCGACCCGGCCCGGCGCGCTCGCGGAGCGGGCCGAGGTGCCTTCGGCCCGGTCCGAGGCGCGCGCGGCGCTGCGGGACTCCGCCGGTGTGGGCCTGGCGTTCCTGCCGCTCGGGCTGGCCTACGGGGCGCTGGTGACGCAGTCGGGTCTTGAGTGGTGGTGGGCGGGGCTGTCGGCGGCGCTCGTCTTCGGCGGATCGTTCGAGTTCCTGCTCGTCGGCATGGTCGCCGCCGCCGCCCCGCTCGCGTCGATAGCGGTCTCGGCGCTCCTGGTGAACGTCCGGCACGTCTTCTACACGCTGTCCTTCCCGCTGCACCGCGTGGGCGGCCGGCTCGGCAAGACGTACAGCACCTACGCGCTGTGCGACGAGGCGTACGCGCTGACCACCGGTGAGCAGGCGCGCGGCTGGTCCAGCCGTCGCATCCTGTGGCTGCAGTTCTCCCTGCACCTGTACTGGGCCGCCAGCTCGACCGTCGGAGCGCTGCTCGGCTCCTTCATCCCCGACCGCGTCACCGGTCTGGACTTCGCCCTGACCGCCCTGTTCACCGTCCTCGCCCTCGACGCGGTCCGCGACCTGCGGGGCCAACTCGCCACCCCCGCCCTGGCCGTGCTCAGCGCCCTCTTGGCCCGCCTCCTCTTCCCCGGCCAGATGCTCCCGGCCGCCTTCGCCCTGTTCACCGCCGCCCTGCTGGGCCGCCGCCTCGCCACGTCCCGGGCCACGCGCCATGCCTGACACCAGTTACGCCGTCGCCGCCGTCCTCGTCTCCGCCGCCGTCACCTGGGCCCTGCGAGCCCTGCCCTTCGCCGCGCTCACCCCGCTGCGCGAGAGCGGCACCGCCCGCTACCTCAGCGTCCACATGCCCGTCGGCGTCATGGTGATCCTGGTCGTCTACTGCCTGCACGACCTGCCGGTGGCCGAGGCCCGCGCCACCGCCCCGCTCGCGGCCCTGGCCGTCACCGTCGGCCTCCACCTGTGGCGCCGCACCGCGCTGCTGAGCATCCTCGGCGGCACCGCCACCCACGTCCTCCTCGCCAGCACGGTCTTCGCCCGCTGAAGCCGCGTACGCCACCGAGACCGCTGACGCCGAGTCAGCTTCAGCCGTTTCTCCGGAACATCGACCCGGCGATGTCAGAAGCGCGCGATAGCTTCCCCCACATGGGTGTTTACCTGACGAGCGTCGGCGCGGAGGAATGGTTCGGTGACGAGGAAGACGGATGGGGCCGGGTTGCTTCGGCACTCGATGCTGAACTCAGGCGGCGAGGCCTGCCGCCCTACGAGGACGTCCCCGCGGAGACGGACTTCGTACGAGGCTCGGGGCAAGCTTTCGAGGAAAAGCTGACCCCCGACATGACCGGGTTCCTCGCCTTGTGTCGGACGCACCTGTCACGGGAGGAAACGGAGACCCTCTGCGGCTGGTCCGTGCTCGTGCCCTTCTCACTCGACGAGGAGATCTGGTTGCCCATCGAGTCCGACGACTACGAGTCCATGGTGGCTGGCGCTCCTCAGGTACTACCGCTCGCCGAGAAGCTGGCGGCGGCCATTGACCTGCCAGCCGAAACCCCGGCGACATGCGACAACCTCGACCTGAGCACGTGGTTCCGACACGAAGCGAGGGGACTGGCCACCAGTCGAACAGGACCGTGGACCAAGGACCTGGACACAGCCTTCTACGTCGCACTGTTCCTGCGCGCCGCGCAGCACTCGATCCGACGCGGCTGCCCCATCGTCTGCGCCTGAGGCCCGCCTTCGGCCCCACTGGTCTCTCAACGGGAATCACCCACCGCGCGCACCACGGAACCCGAGCCGGAACCGGATGTCGTGAACAGGCCCAGACCGGGCACCCCGTGGCCGGCACACTGGACGCATGTGGCACGTTGGGAGGTTGAGCGGCTTTCGACCCCGTGTGAGCCGTCCGTGCCGTCTGTCACCGACCGGCGTCGGCCCCCCGCCCGCGCCCTGCCCGGAAGAGAGCGATCATGCCCCCGCAGTCGCCTTCGCTGCCGTCCCCCCGTCGTCCCTTAGCGCGCGGCCTGGCCGCCACGCTCTTCGTCGCCGGCGCGCTCGGCGCGCTCGGCGCGTGTGATCTCTCCTCCGAGCCCGAGCCCGACGCGACCAGAGCCCCGGCGGGCGCCGCGGCAGGCCCCGAGGCCAACGGCGGCCGGGCCGGTCGGGCCGCGCCCACCGCGCTGCCCCGCCAACTGCCGGGCATAGGACCGAAGACGCTGGCCAAGGTCCCCGAGCGCAGCCGACAGGTGCTGCTCGTGACGGGCGAGGGCCGCGACTCCTCGCGGTCGAGGGCGGTGCTGTACGAGCGCACCGAGGAGGGCGCCTGGCGCGCCGGCACGTCCTGGCCCGCGCACAACGCGCGGCGCGGCTGGACCGACAAGCACATGATGGGCGACCTGCGCTCGCCGATCGGCGTCTTCGGCCTCACGGACGCGGGCGGCCTGCACGCCAACCCGGGCAGCCGGCTCCCGTACGAGCGCTCCGACTCCTTCACGGCCGTCGGCCGGGGCTTCGAGGGCGAGCCGCTGGCGGGCTCCTTCGACTACGTCGTGGCCATCAACTACAACCGGGTGCCCGGCACGTCCCCGCTGGACTGGACCCGGCCGATGGGCGCCTCCCGTGGCGGCGGCATCTGGATCCACGTGGACCACGGCGGCCCGACCCAGGGCTGTGTCAGCCTCGCCGAGCGCGACATGCGCGACCTCGTCCGCGCCCTCGACCCGGAGCGGCACCCGGTCATCGTGATGGGCGACGCGAAGTCGCTGGCCCGGTAGGCGCCCGCGCGGGCCGCCCGGCGGGGGTCACGGCCCGCCGCGGCGGCCGCAGTCGGGCCGTGGGCACTCGCGCCGGGTGCGCTCGCCGCGCGGCAGCAGCGTCCTGATCCGGTCGGGCGGCAGGACGCCCTCCTCGCGGGCCGTGCGGTGCACGGCCCGCAGCAGCCGTCGGCGCGTCGCCTGGTGGCGCCAGAGGACCGCGCGTACGCCGTACTCGAGCACCGCCATCAGGTCGTTCTCGGGCAGCTCGTCGGTGATGACGACGACCCGCCGCTGGCCGCCGCGCACCAGGCGGCGCAGCTCGGCCCCGGCCAGCTCGTCGAACCGGCCCGCGAGCAGCACGGCCACGGACACGCCGCCCGGCGGGGACTGCTCGCCCGGGCGCGGTCCGTCGAAGAGCTCCACCCCCGGCTGGTCCCGCAGGTGACGGAGGACCCCGTCGCGGGAGAGGGGATCGGTGCCGTGCACCGTCACGGTCACGCGTTGATCGGTATCGGCCACTGCGTCCTCGTTCTTCACGTACTTCCGGTGTCTCTACCTCTCACAGGGTGCGCGCGTGGCCTAAACGATCGGTTGGCGAAACGTCAACGCGTGGCGTCGGTGCCGGTCGGCCTGGTCGGACGGGGCCACGCCACCGGGCGGACCGGGCTGGTCCCGGGGCTGACCGTCCGCCCGGGACCGGCCCGGGTGGACGCTCGTACGCACGACGCCCGGCCGGGGGCTCCGGCCGGGCGTCGTGGTCTCGCGTGCGTGTCGCGCGTGTCGGGCGCGGGGTGGCGGTCAGCCCTTCGCGGGCTCCTCCAGGCGCGGGAAGAGGATCTCGCCCTTGGTGACCGTGGCGCCCACGGGCAGCGCGCCCCAGGTGCCGGCGGACTGGACGCGCTGGTCGGCCAGCGGGCCCAGGTGCGCCTCGGCGCCGAGCGAGGCCCACAGCTTCTCGCAGGTGGCGGGCATCACCGGGGCGAGCAGCACGGCGGTGCCGCGCAGCGCCTCGGCCGCCGTGTACAGGATGGTCGCGAGGCGGGCCTGGCCCTCGGCCGAGGTGTCCTTGGCGACCTTCCACGGCTCCTGCTCGGTGAGGTAGCCGTTGACCTGCTTGATGAAGTCGAAGACCGCCGCGATGCCGCCGGCGAAGTCCAGCTCCTCGCCGATCTTGGTGTCGGCCTCGGCGACCGCCTTGGCGAGCCCGTCGGCCACGGCCTGCTCGGCGTCGCCGTGCGCGGTGGCCTCGGGCAGCGTGCCGCCGAAGTACTTGCCGACCATGGCCGCCACGCGGGAGGCCAGGTTGCCGAAGTCGTTGGCCAGCTCGCTGGTGTAGCGGGCGCTGAAGTCCTCCCAGGAGAACGAGCCGTCCTGCCCGAAGGCGATGGCCCGCAGGAAGTACCAGCGGTACGCGTCCACGCCGAAGTGCGAGGTCAGGTCCTGCGGCTTGATGCCCGTCAGGTTGGACTTGGACATCTTCTCGCCGCCGACCATCAGCCAGCCGTTGGCGGCGATCTTGCCGGGCAGCGGGAGTCCGTTGGCCATCAGCATCGCGGGCCAGATCACCGCGTGGAAGCGCAGGATGTCCTTGCCCACCAGGTGCACGCTCGCCGGCCAGGTCGACTCGAACTTCGCCTGGTCGGAGCCGTAGCCGACGGCCGTCGCGTAGTTGAGCAGGGCGTCGATCCACACGTAGATGACGTGCTTGTCGTCCCACGGCACCGGCACGCCCCAGTCGAACGTGGACCGGGAGATCGACAGGTCCTGCAGCCCCTGCCGGACGAAGTTCACGACCTCGTTGCGGGCGGACTCGGGCTGGATGAAGTCCGGGTTGTTCTCGTAGTGCTCAAGCAGCCGCGGGCCGTACTCGGAGAGCTTGAAGAAGTAGTTCTCCTCCTTCAGCATCTCCACGGGCTTCTTGTGGATCGGGCACAGCTTCTGACCGGCGAACTCACCCTCGCCGTCCAGCAGCTCGCCGGGCGTCTTGTACTCCTCGCAGCCCACGCAGTACGGGCCCTCGTAGCCGCCCTGGTAGATCTCGCCCTTGTCGTAGAGATCCTGGACGAACTCCTGGACGCGGTCGGTGTGCCGCTTCTGCGTGGTGCGGATGAAGTCGTCGTTCGCGATCTCCAGGTGCTCCCAGAGGGGCTTCCACGCCTCCTCCACGAGCTTGTCGCACCACTCCTGCGGGGTCACCCCGTTCGCCTCGGCGGTGCGCATGATCTTCTGACCGTGCTCGTCCGTGCCGGTGAGGTACCACACCTTCTCGCCGCGCTGGCGGTGCCAGCGGGTGAGCACGTCGCCTGCGACGGTCGTATAGGCGTGGCCCAGGTGGGGAGCGTCGTTCACGTAGTAGATGGGGGTCGAGACGTAGTACGTGCTCGCCCCTCGCTGCTCGGTTCCAGTGGCCGCCATGGTCGAAATCCTAACGGCCGCCGGATGCCGTCGCCGACGCGTTTACGCACGGTGACGGCCCCGCGCTGGGCGTGCGCGGGGCCGTCCGGGTGGGTCGGGGGCGGCCCGGGGTCCGGGCGGCCGGGGTCAGCGGAGTACGCCCGCCTCCCTGGCCTCGATCAGCCACTCCGGGAACTCCACCATCAGCTGTCCGTACAGCTCGGCGTCGGACAGCTCGCGCGGTTCGAGGCCCGCGTGGAAGAAGCCCGCGTTGTCGACCTGGCGCCGCTCGGGCACGGCCAGGTCGTCCAGCTTGCGCAGGAAGTCGAAGCCCTTGGCCTGCGGGTCGCCGAAGCCGACGAACTGCCAGAAGATCGGCAACCGGGCCGCCTCGCACAGCGCCCGCTCGGCCGCCGGCTTGCTGGTCGGCGCGCCGTCCGTCTGGAAGATCACGAACGCGGGGTCGGTCGACCCCGACTTCTCGTAGTGCTCGACCACGGCGTTGATGGCCCAGTGGTAGTTCGTACGCCCCATGTGTCCGAGCGAGCCGTGCAACTCCTCGATGCGGCCCGAGTAGTTGGCGAGATCCAGATCGGCGGTGCCGTCCACGTCGGTGGAGAAGAACACCACGGGCACCACACCGTCGTCGTCGAAGTGCGCGGACAGGCCGAGCGCCTGCTCGGCCAGGTGCTGGACGGTGCCGTCCTTGTAGTAGCGGCGCATGGAACCCGACCGGTCCAGGACCAGGTACACGGCGGCCCGCTGCCCGCCCAGTCCGTGCTTCTCGACCACGGCGGACGCGGCCTTGTACAGGCTGACCAGGCCCGGAGCGGCCTCCTCCACCTTGGCGAGGGAGAGCGCGGCACCGGGGTTGGTGCCGGCGCCGGCATCCGCTGCCGCCGGGGCCGCGGGCTCCGACCCGGTTTCGGCGTCGGCCTCCGGCTCGGTCTCGGCGTCGGCTTCCGGCTCGGCCTGCGCCTTGGCCTCCGCCTGCGGGGCCGCTGCCGCCGCCGGCTCGGGGGCTGGCTCAGGCGTCTGCTCGGCGGCCGGCGCGGGGTCCGACTCCGCCTCGGACTCGGCGACAGGCTCTCTCACGGGCTCCGCGACAGGCTCCGCGTCGGCCGCCAGCTCGGGCCCGGTCTCGGCCACGGCGACGGGCTTGGGCGCGTCCTCGATCACGGCGACGGGCTCGTCGACCGGTGCGGCGTCCTGTCCGGCTTCCGGCGCCGCTTCCGGTATGGGGTCCGCCGCCGGCTCCGGCTCTGGCTTCGGCTCGGCATCCGCCGCGTCCGTGGCCTCGGGCGCGGCATCCCGTACGGGCTCGGGATCGGGCTCGCTCACGGGCGTGACGGCCTCGGGCTCGGCCGTGGCGGGCTCGGGCTTGGTCTCGGGCTCAGGTGTGACGGTCTCGGTCTCGGTCGCCGGGGAGGCGGTGACGGCCTCGGCCTCGGCCTCGGCCTCGGCCTCGGCCTCGGTCTTGACCTCTGCCTCGGTCTTGGCCCCGGTCTTGGCCTCGGGGGTCTCCGTCCCGGCCTCGTCCGCCGACGTGGCGGTGGTGTCGACTGCCGCCGGCTCGTCCGTGGGCTTGGCCACCGGCTCGGTGAGGGTCGTGGCGCGGGCCTCGACGTCCGCCTCGGTCTCGACGTCGACCTCGGCCTCGCTCCGCACCCCGGCGGTCTCCGGCTCGGTCGGGACCGGGTCCGGGGCCGGCTCCTTGCCGCCCTCGTCGCCCGGGAGCGGCTCGCGCGGGGCGACGCGGATGACGGTGGGGCCCGACGCGGACCCCGTGGCGTGCTCGGGCTCGGTAGCGGAGGAGGGGGTGGCCGGATCGGTGGCCGACGCCTTTGTCGACTCCGGCGTGGGCTCGGCCGACGACCCGGGGGCCTCGCTCTCGTCGGTCGCCGTCCGTGAGCGGCCAAAAACTTTGCGCAGCAGGTCCCGTATGCCCATGGATGAAACCCCTCACCTGTCGAGTGCGATGCGCGTCCGTCATGGCCGGTAGGTGCCGGTAAACGCCGGTGTATACCGGCGGGCAGCCGAACGGGCCTGGCCTGGCCGGACACGTAAGGCTAACGGGCCTTGGGGCGCCGGCCGGAGCGAGCCCGCGGGCCCGGGTGCGGGTGGTCCGGTACGCGAGGGCGGCGCGGGGCAGGCGGCGGGCGTCAACTCGGGCATAACCGGCGGGGCGTGGCGTCCGGATATCGGAGTGCTCCGGCCCAAACCTCACCGTCAGTGACGACTGACCGTCGTCGTTCACCGCTGATTAACCCTCACTTCGCCGTTTGGCGACACCGTCCCCATAGCTTCGCGGCGGATGGATTCCGACACCGTGTCGGCGCGGGCCTGCGCCGCTGGATCGAAGACGAAGGAATTGACGTGCGCAAGCTCCTGCCACTGATCAGCTCGCACCCGGGTGCCCGTTCCGCACTGACCTGCCGCTACCGCTGTGGTGACGCCTGCTTCCACGAGGTGCCCAACACCAGCGCCAACGCGTACGTCGGTGACGTCATCGCGAGCGCGCTCTCGCGCCGCAACCTGCTGCGCGCCAGCGCCGTCGTCACCGTGACCGCCGCGGCCGGTGCCGCCGTCGGTCTCGGCCAGGCGCCGCAGGCGTCCGCCGCCACGCCGGCCGTCGCCGCGCACGGCGGCAAGGGCCACGGCAAGAGCCGCGGCGCCCGTGGCCTGCGCTTCGAGCCGGTCGCGCCGAACACCAAGGACGCGGTCGTCATCCCGCGTGGCTACGAGCAGAACATCGTCATCCGCTGGGGCGAGCCCATCCTGCCCGGCGGCCGCGACTTCGACCCGAACAACCAGAGCGCCAAGGCGCAGGCCAAGCAGTTCGGTTACAACAACGACTACATGGCCGTGCTCGACGTGCCGCACGAGCGCCACCGGCAGCTCCTCGTGGTCAACCACGAGTACACCGACGAGGTGTTGATGTTCGCCGGGTACGACGCGGACAACCCGACCCGCGAGCAGGTCGAGATCGCCATCGCCGCGCACGGCCTGTCCGTCGTGGTCGCCGCCGAGGACCGCCGCTCCGGCAAGCTGACCGCGCTCCGCCGCCACCACCTCAACCGCCGCGTCACCGGCTCGACCCCGTTCGAGGTCACCGGCCCGGCCGCGGGCAGCAAGTACCTGCGGACCTCCGCCGACCCGCGCGGCAAGCGCATCCTCGGCACGCTCAACAACTGCGGCGGCGGCATCACGCCGTGGGGCACCGTGCTCTCCGGCGAGGAGAACTTCAACCAGTACTTCGCCAACGGTGGCAAGGTCACCGACGCCGACACCAAGGCGCGCTACGCCCGGTACGGGATCGGCGGCGAGGCCAGCGAGCGCAAGTGGGAGCGTTTCGACAAGCGCTTCGACACCCTCCAGGAGCCGAACGAGCCCAACCGCTTCGGCTGGGTCATCGAGATCGACCCGTTCGACCCGCACTCCACGCCGCGCAAGCTCACCGCGCTCGGCCGCTTCAAGCACGAGGCCGCCGAGCCGCGCCTGACCGACGACGGCCGCCCGGTGTTGTACATGGGCGACGACGAGCGGTTCGACTACTTCTACAAGTTCGTCTCCTCCAAGCGGATGATGCACGGCAACAGCCGGTACGCCCGCGCGCACAACCGCACGCTCCTCGACGAGGGCACGCTGTACGTCGCCAAGTTCACCGGCGACAGCCCGGCCGGCGAGATCGACGGCTCCGGCAAGCTGCCCGCCGACGGCGAGTTCGACGGCTCCGGCGAGTGGATTCCGCTGGCCACCGGCACGACGTCGCACGTCGAGGGCATGACGGCCGAAGAGGTCTACGTCTTCACCCGGTTCGCCGCCGACAAGGTGGGCGCCACCAAGATGGACCGCCCCGAGGACGTCGAGCCCAGCCCGCGCACCGGCCGCGTGTACGTCGCGCTGACCAACAACAAGGACCGTGGCAAGGCCGGCAAGGCCCCCGCCGACGAGGCCAACCCGCGCAACGGCAACAAGCACGGCCAGATCCTGGAGCTGGCCGAGCACTGGGACGACCCGGCCTCCGACCGGTTCAACTGGCGCCTGTTCCTGGTCTGCGGCGACCCGAGCGACCCCAGCACGTACTTCGCCGGGTTCCCGAAGGACCAGGTCAGCCCGATCTCCTGCCCGGACAACATCACCTTCGACGCGCACGGCAACCTGTGGATCTCCACCGACGGCAACGCGCTCGGCAACCACGACGGCCTGTTCGGCGTGGCGACGGCGGGCGACCGGCGCGGTGAGGTCAAGCAGTTCCTGACCGTCCCGAACGGCGCCGAGACCTGCGGCCCGATCGTCCAGGACCAGCGCGTCCTGGTCGCCGTCCAGCACCCGGGCGAGATCGACGGCGCGAGCGTCGAGAAGCCCAAGTCGGCCTGGCCCGACGGACCGGGCAAGCTCGTGCGCCCCTCGATCGTCAGCGTCTGGCGGCGCGACGGCGGCGACATCGGCGCGTAACGCCCACCGGGCGCGGCACCTGACCGCGCCCCCGGTACGGCTCCTGGCCTCGCGGGGTGCGAGGCCAGGAGCGGGGAGCGCCCGGCGGGGCGGCGCGTGGGGCACCACCACGCCGGGCGATCCCATCCGAGGCCGCCCTGCCGGCGCCCCACGGGGGAGCGCGCCGTCCGGGCGGCCTCCGGGGACGGACACGGAGGGCCGGGTCGGCTGGTTGTCGCCCGCGACGTGCGGCGGAGGGGGCCGCGCGACGCGCGACGACCGTGCCGAACCGGCGGCCGTACGGGGCGCATGGGGCGTAGGAGGCGTACGAGGTGTGCCGCCGGCCGTAGGAGGCGTACCAACGGCCGGCCTGTGGCGTACCGAAGCCCGGCCCGTACCGAAGCCCGGCGGCGTGCCGATCCGCCCGGCTAGCCTGATCGGATGATCAGTGACCAACCCCTGGCGGCGCGCGTGCGGTTCACCGCGTCCGGCCTCGTGGTGACGCGCACGCCCGGCGAGCCGGACGTCTACTCGCTGCCCCGCGTCGGGCAGACCGTGCCCGCCGCCGAGCGCCACACGCTGCCACGGGCCGAGGCGCTGCTCGCGTCCATCCGCCCCGTCGGCACGAGCGAGAACGTGCTGCGGTCCTGGGTCACCGGCCGCCGCACATGGGGCGCGGCGCCCTGGACCGACCCGGCCGCGGTGACACCGGAACGGATACGCGCCGCCGCCCTCGTCATCCGGGACGCGCACCTGCTGCTCATCCGCTTCCGGGGGGACGACGGGGAGTGGTACGAGATCCCCGGCGGGGGCGTCGAGCCCGGCGAGACGCCCCAGGACGCGGTCGTCCGCGAACTGCGTGAGGAGACCGGCCTGACGGTCACCCCCACCCACGAGGTCGCCCGCGTCTGGCGGCGGCGCCGGTTCGGCCACTACTTCCGCGTCACCGCCGAGGGCCGCGTCGGCGCCCCGGAGGACCTCGACATCGAAGGCGGCGAACTGACCTGGGTGCCCGTCGCCCAGTTGCCCACCACGCCCCTCTGGCCGCGCCGCCTCTCCTGGCGCATCACCCACTGGCACACCACCGGCTGGCCCACCCGCCCCCTCGAACTGGCCGACAATGTCCAGGACTTGCGCGCCCCGTGCACGTGGTGACCCGGGTCGCGGACGCATCCTGTACGGGAGGGCGCGGCGTACGGGGAGGGGTGGCGTACGGCCGCACGCGGCGCGGAGCGTACGAAGCGATGCCAGCCTCGACCCGAACTTGACCCACGACAACCGTGCGGAAATGACCCACACGGCCGGGTCATTCCCTTCGTAGGGTCATCCACATGACGACGACGAAGACCACCGAGCCCACGACCAACACCAGCACCACCGCCTCTTCAGCGCCGCCGGCGGTGCTGACCCGTCACGCGGACGCCGAGACGTGCGCCGACCCGAGCAGCGTCATGACGTTGCTCGGTGAGTCGAACGCCACCCCCTGCGGATTCACCAGCTACCGCTCCAGCTTCGCCAAGGGAGCCGCCGGGGCGCCGGCCCACTTCCACACGAGGGCGACGGAACTGTTCTTCGTGCTCGGCGGCTCGCTGCGGGTGCTGGTGGGCGAGGAGGTCACCACCCTGAACCAGGGCGACTTCCTGGCCGTGCCGCCCCACACCCCGCACGCCTTCGCCGCGGCCCCCGGCGCCGAGGCCGACGTCCTGTTCGTGTTCACCCCGGGTCTGCCCCGCTTCGACTACCTGCGCCTGCTCGGCCGGGTCATGCGGGGCGAGGCCGACCCGAAGGAGATCGCCGAGTCCGCGGAGCGTTTCGACAACCACTACGTCGACAGCCCCGTCTGGCGCGCCGAGCTGGACCGGGTCTGAGACACCACGAGACACCACCCGGCGGGCGCGCGGGAACGACCCCGACACGGCGTCTTACGAACGGTGTTGAGCGGAGCGCCCTGCCAACGCCTGGGCAGTTTCGTGCGGATCACCGGCGGAGGAGAGGAAGATGCCCGCGATGTGGAGTCCGGCCAGGTAGATGGTCGCGTTGGGACAGGCCGTAGTCGAGCGCGGCCGCGGCGGCCGGATCGGTGCCTCGCGGTGCGACGCCGTCCGCGTAGCGCCGTTCGGGGGGCCCCATGCCGTATTACCCGCTCCGCGCCCACGGGGCACGTGTCGGGTGTGTCGCGGTCGTGTTGCCGGGACTTGGCGCCCACATGACCGCTCTTGTCCGCCCGTGAACGGACCTTGTGCGTCGTGTGAACAACGGCCCCGCCTATCGCCCTACACCGGACAGTCCCGTCATTTGGGGACGTGACATGAGCGCGTCGCTCCGGGAACGTCGAGCCTCGGCAAGGCCCTGTCGCTCGTACGCCGGGCAGCACCCCAGCCGCCCGGCCTTCCCCACAGCCATGAGGAGATCAGCCGTGTCCGCTCACCCTCGCACCTCCTCCCGCGCCACCCGCCGCAGAGGCCGCACGCTCGCCTACTCCGGCGGCGCCGCCGCCCTCGCCGCCGCGCTCCTCGCCACCGGCGTCACCACCGGCACCGCGGGCGCCACCACCCACCGCGCCGAGGACACCGGGGCGTCCCGCACCGCCACCGCCCTCGGCCTGGGCGAGCGGGAGCAGCTCGTCGTCAAGGACACCATCACGGACCGCGACGGCACCACGCACACCCGCTACGAGCGCACCTACGCCGGACTCCCGGTGCTGGGCGGCGACCTCGTGGTGCACCGCGCCGCCGACGGCAAGGTCACCGGCTCCACCCGGGCGACCCAGCGCACCATCGCGGTCGACTCCCTCACCCCCAAGGTGACCCCGGCCGCCGCCACCTCCCGCGCGCTGCGGGTTGCCAAGTCCGACCGCACGGCCCCCGGCGCGAAGAGCGACACCCCGCGCAAGGTGATCTGGGCCGCGAAGGGCAAGCCCGTCCTCGCCTACGAGACCGTCGTACGCGGCGTCCAGGCAGACGGCACCCCCAGCCGCCTGCACGTGGTCACCGACGCCACCACCGGCCTGGAGCTCCACCGCTACCAGGCCATCCACAACGGCACCGGCACCAGCCAGTACAGCGGCAAGGTCCCGCTCACCACGCGCAAGTCGGGCAGCACCTACCAGCTCACCGACACCGCGCGCGGCAACCACAACACCTACGACCTCAAGGGCGGCACCAGCGGCCGAGGCACCCTGTTCACCGACGCCGACGACGTCTGGGGCGACGGCACGCCCGCCAACCGGCAGACCGCCGCCGTGGACGCCGCCTTCGGCGCGGCCACCACCTGGGACTTCTACAAGACCACCTTCGGCCGCAACGGCATCAAGAACGACGGCAAGGCCGCCTACAGTCGGGTCCACTACGGCAACAGCTACGTCAACGCCTTCTGGGACGACCAGGCGTTCGCCATCACCTACGGCGACGGCCAGGGCAACAAGAAGCCGCTGACCTCGCTGGACGTCGCGGGCCACGAGTTCAGCCACGGCGTCACCTCCGCCACGGCCGGGCTGAGGTACAGCGGTGAGTCCGGCGGTCTCAACGAGGCGACCTCCGACATCTTCGGCACCGGCGTCGAGTACGCCGCGAAGAACGCCTCCGACCCGGGTGACTACCTGATCGGCGAGGAGATAGACATCCGGGGCGACGGCTCCCCGCTGCGCTACCAGGACAAGCCGAGCCGGGACGGCAAGTCGGCCGACTACTGGACCCCCGACGTCGGCAAGCTCGACGTGCACTACTCCTCCGGCGTCGCCAACCACTTCTTCTTCCTGCTCGCCGAGGGCAGCGGCAAGAAGGTCATCGACGGCGTCAGCTACGACAGCCCCACCAAGGACGGCTCCACCCTCACCGGCATCGGCAGGGACAAGGCCCTGCGGATCTGGTACAAGGCGCTGACCACGTACTTCACCTCCACCACCGACTACCGCGGGGCACGCGCTGGCACCCTCAAGGCCGCCGCCGACCTCTACGGCGCGGGCGGGACCGAGGCCAAGGCCGTGGCCGCGGCCTGGACGGCCGTGGACGTCAAGGGCTGACCCACCACCGCGGCGCGCCTACCAGGGGAGGCGCGCCGCGGGCGGTCCAGCCCCGGGTAGTGGGGCGACGGGCTCGCCGCCACCTGGCTATGGCGAGTCCACCTCCCCGCGAAGAGCGTTGATCCGCGGGGCACCGGCGGCCCCGCTCGTGAGCACCACCCCAGTCCCCCCGGTTGATCCTCGTCCGGGGGGACTGCGCGCCGCCCGCCTCGCGCCGGACCAGCCCATGACAACTGGCCACCAGTCAGGGCAAGCACCGTCGCGGTGCTAGGTGTAACTGACTAGGAACACGGGCCCGCACCGCCTAGTTTCGGCGGCATGGCTGATGAGTGCTTCGAACATCCGCGACTCGCCTCGATCTACGACCTGCTCGACCCCGACCGCGGCGACCTCGACGCGTACGTCGAACTGGCCACGGAGTGCGGCGCGCGCCGCGTGCTGGACATCGGCTGCGGCACGGGGGTGTTCGCCCTCTTACTGGCGGAGCGCGGGATCGACGTCATCGGCATCGACCCCGCCGAGGCGTCCCTCGACGTGGCCCGCTCCAAGCCGGGCGGCGAACGGGTGCGCTGGATACACGGCGACGCGACGGACCTCCCCGACCTGGGCGCCGACCTCGCCACCATGACGGGCAACGTCGCCCAGGAGCTGACCGACCCGCGGACCTGGCGGAACACCCTCCGGGGCGCCTACGCGGCCCTGCGCCCCGGCGGCCTCCTGGTCTTCGAGACCCGCGACCCGGCCCGGCGCGCCTGGGAGGACTGGACCCGCGAGTCCTCCCACCGCGTGACGGGCATAGCGAACGTCGGTGCCGTGGAGAGCTGGGTACAGGTCACCAAGATGGACTGGCCGCTGGTCAGCTTCCGTTGGACGTACGTGTTCGCGTCCGACGGCCAGGTACTCACCTCGGACTCCACCCTCCGCTTCCGCGACCGCACCGAGATCGAACGCGACCTGGCGGCACACGGCTACGTCCTGGAGGACGTCCGCGACGCGCCGGACCGCCCGGGGAAGGAGTTCGTGTTCGTGGCGCGAAGGGTGTGAGGGGCCTCGGGGGCGGGCGGTTCGCTGCCGTGGTGGTAGGGCGAGGCCGGGCGGACTGCTGCTGACGCTTCTACTCGGACAGCCGCGCGAGGTGCAGCGCGAAGACCCCGAGCGCCTCCTTCTCGGCCGGGTAGATGTCCCGAATCACGGCCAGGAGTTGCTCGCGATTCAGCTCCGGGCCACCGATCGCGCTGGCGTCCTCGGCATCCAGCATGGTGACGAACGACTTGTACTGCCGAACGCCGATGATGCGGGTGGTGAGTGAGGCGTCCTGGCAGGTGAATCGTAGAAGGTCTCCGGCGACCATCCTCTGGACTTTGGGGTAGCCGACGCGGACTTCGACGGTCTTGGTGCCGTCGGCGATGAGGTCGAAGTACGGCTTGCGCAGGGTGAGAGTGTGTTCGGTGGGGGGCGTTTGCTGGAGGGGCATGGCAGTCCTTTAGGGGCTGGGGGGTGTTGTGGATGGCGCCGCCTTGACCGGTGTGAAGGTGCGGAGGCGCTCACGTAAATTCTCGACATTCCCGTGGCTCGGGTAGCGACGAGCCAGAAAGGAGGCGAGATCCCTCGCGCGGCCAAGGACGGAGCCAACCACTCGATCTGAGTCCAGAGCCCGATGCCCCAGAGCGACGGCGTCGTCAGCGTCACCGAGTTGGGCATATGCGTGGGCCAGGTCGATGCGAGCGATGGCCTCCCGGCTCGGGGACCGAGAGGCCGTGGGCGCCGTCTCATAGACCACCAAGGCGTGCTCGGCATATTGACGTGCCCTTTCGGGCTTCCCGAGCCAGATGCACGAAGTGGCGGGATAAGAGGTGAGGGCATACTCCGCGAGCGGCGATACGTCCATGCCGAAACGACTGGGCGAACGGGGTGGGAGGAGTCCGTGGGCCTCCTCTGCAGCCTGCAGGGCCTCACTGAAGCCCTCTGCGTCGGAGTCAGCGGCGGCAGCACGGGCGGCTTGCGCATGCAGTCGCACGGTCAGCGGGTGGTTAGTGGCTGCTTGACTGAGCCCCCTGAGGGCGGCATCGCGGGCCTTGCCAGGACGCTGTTCGTAGAGATTGATCGAAGCGGCTGCGTCCATCGCCCAGGCGCACAATTGACCGTGTCCGGCCTGCTGACCATGGACAAAGGCGTCGGTGGCGAACGCGATGCCGGTACGGGCGTCACCGAGGTCGTGAGCGAGCCAGGCCAGCAGTTCGGATAGCCATCCGGCGAACATCAGAAGCTCACGCTCTTGGCGGTGGGTGTGCTTTGCCCCGAGCAGACGGTTTACCTTGCGCCGATAGTCCATTGTCGCGTCAAAGAGCGCACGGGGCGGTTTGAGCGAGTAGGCGCGGTTGAGATCAGTAAGCGCGAGGTCCAAGTGATCCAGCGTGCCCGAACCAAGTGAGGTCGCCTCTGCCTGCTGCGTGAACTCCAGGGCCTCGGCCGCAGCCGCCTCGAGAATGGGTGCTGTCGCGGTGGGGACGGCCACGGCAAGCGCGGCGAGCTTGACCGCGTTTCGTCGGTTCGTCGGTTCCTCCTTCGCGTTGGGCGAGTAGTCCCGTGCGAATCCCAAGCCAACGGGACTGGTGGCAAACAGACGGGAGAGCAAGTCCTGGTACTCCAGGGTAGGCATGACCCCGGCCTCCCAGTCTTTCCAGGAACGCTCGGTCATCCCGATCTTGGCCAGACCCTCGATTTCGACGAGTTGATGGGCCGCGGCTACGGCAGCAGCGACGGTCCACCCCATGGCGAGACGCCGGCACTTGAGGGGTCGGTGCCCGCAGTGATCTCCGATCTCGGCTGCGATCTCGGTGATCAGTTCGGCCGGGACGTGATCGGGGGAGCCGAGCCGTCCCACAGCGCGTTCCCGTAAGGCTCTACCGCAAGAAACGTTGTGGACGGCCTTGCTCTGTTCATCGTGTGGGACTTTCACCGCACTCCCTTTCCCTGGATCACAGGGTGACACCGGTGTCGCTGTAGGTAGCGACCAGGAGCTTTCTCCCTGGACCGGTGGCCCGTCAAACGTGTCCATTCGGTGCGCTCGCCGCCCTCAGCGGGCGTACGGCCCGCCCGCTGAGGGCGACCGCCTCGCACTACCGGTGGTGCTTCCCCCGGACCACTCTGATGACAGGCCGCACTTCGCTCGTCGTAGGCGTCGGATGACCCCTCCTGCAACGGAGTTACGGCATCAGGACGCCGCGATGTCGCTTGCGGTCCTACGCTCTACCGGCCCCGGATACCTGGGAGGCTTCCGATGACCCCCGCATCAACCGCCGAGGAGCTCGCGGCGGAAGTAGAGCGAGAGCAGGCGACTAGTGCGTTCAAGGTGACGTTCGCTCCGGACGTCGCACGCGTTGCTCGGCTGCGGCTGATCACTCGGGCGTCCCTGCGGCGCTGGGCGGTGGCTGAACCTCTTGCTGAAGACGTTGTGCTCTCAGTATCCGAGCTGGTGACAAACGCGATCCAGCATGGCAGCGGGCGTGTGGCGCTACGGGTCCGGTTCGACGCCAGCGAGCTACGCGTGGAGGTGAGCGACGAGAGTGCGGTGCCGGCCAAGCGGCGCGAGGCCGCAGTCGATGACATCTCGGGGCGGGGGCTGATTCTCGTCGATGCCCTAGCGACGTCCTGGGGAGTACGCCAGCAGGGCCGTACGACATGGTGTGTCTTCCATGTGCCCGTTGCGGGCCAGGGAGACCACCTGTGCGAGGTCGTTACTGAGCGTACCGCGAACGCGTAGCCGCGAGAACACGCTGGCAGACCGTTGCGTTGGTCGTCCCGGCTTGCGACTCCTGCTCGTCGTGACGGTAAGGCCGCCCGGTCGCGTGAGAGCGCTTTTACCAGAGCAGGAAACGACGTCGTGGTGATCGGCGAACGGGCACTGGCGGGGATGGCCCGCCCGATGCCTGAGAGGCACGCCCCATTCATGGATAAGTCAGAGGAAAAGCGCATGAACCATCGAGCTACGCATCACCACGCGCGCCGCTACCGCTACGTCGAGATGGCCCTGGCGCCTGATCCCGACGCCACCCCGTACACCGTGCACGCCACCTGCACCACCTGCGGTGAGCAATCACCCGTCCCCGAACCCACCGAGACCATCACCGGCATGCACCACCAGGCACAACGCTGGTGCACCTCCCACGCCGCCCGTGACCACCCCGACGGGCGCCACCTGCGCTACACCGCCACCGTCACCCTCCACTGGCACATCACGCCAGGCGAAGACATCGGACCCGCCGCGCCGGCTGGCTGGTAGGACGGGCCCCTCGCCACCCGCTCTACATCGCGCGGTCGGCGGGGATATCTCATCCCCCACTCTTCCTGGCCGGCCGTGCAGTATCCGCGTTCGGACCTGTCTTTGCCGGTGGCCTCGCCCTTTACCGACAACGACTCGTAACCCGGGCGGAGGGAGCGGCACGACCCGATCAGAGCCACCGCCCAACCAAGGAGAGCGAGACCATGGAACAGTTCGAGCGCGCCCGCGTCGGCTCCTATTTCGCGCGGATCGCCGACAGCTTCGCCGCGAACGAGCGGCCGTCGTCCTTCCTGATCACGCACCTACTGCCCGAGCGTCCATCGTTCGTTGAGGCCGTAGGCAAGTGCAGCAATCTACGGGCCGTTCTGCCCAAACCGAAGTCCATCGACGCCTCCGCCCGACGCTCGGTCGAGAAGGTGGCCTCGTGCGACGCTCTGACACGCGAGTTGTTCGGAGACGATGACACGGCGCTCGATTACATCGAATCGCGCGCCCCTGGAGAGGCAGTCGTACTGCTGGACGTCGGTGGCTACTTCGCGCCTTCGCTGGACGCCCTGTGTAACCGGTACTCGGGGCGCATCCTCGGCGTAGTCGAGGACACAGAGAACGGCCACAAACGCTACGCGGGCCGTGGCAAGCTGCCCTGCCCAGTCGTTTCCGTCGCGCGTTCCCCGCTCAAGGACCCCGAGGACTTCCTTGTGGGGCAGTCAGTGGTGTTCTCCACCGAGGCCCTCATGCGCAGTCGTGGCGATATCCTGCATGGTCGCCCTGCACTCGTGATCGGGTTCGGGAAACTCGGGTCGAGCATCGCCCGCCTACTGCACGCCAAGGGTGTACAGGTCACCGTGCACGACGTAGATCCCGTCCGGCAGGCGCAGGCGCTGTCGCAGGGCTTCACGGTAGCTCGGGACCGTGATGCAGCTCTGCGGGGCGCCGGCCTGGTCCTGTGTGCGACTGGTGCCTTATCACTGCGCGGCGAGGACTTCTCCAGCCTGCGGAATGGGGCTTACGTGGCCACCGTCACGAGCAGTGAGGACGAGCTCGACCTTGACACCCTCCCTGGGGTTTACCAGCGCACCCCGAACGGTGAGCACGTCACGCGGTACGCGACGACCGGCCACTACTTCTATTTGCTCAACGGGGGTAATGCCGTCAACTTCCTGCACGGCGCGTCCGTTGGGCCGTTCATCTTCCTCGTGCAGGCCGAGATACTCGCGGGCATCCGGATGCTCGCCCACGGCGACCTCGGACACGGCATTCACGAGGTGGACGTCGCCGATCGGGAGAGCATCGCGGCGACGTGGCTCAACTACTTCAACCGCTAGGAGACAGGTCCCCATGCCCATCACGGCACAGCACGTGCGCGAGACTCTTGACGCCTACCTCACCCATCACCCGGACGAGAAGGAGGCCCTGTCCGTGCTGTCCGAGGTGCTCGACGAGGCCGGCGACTCGATCGCCTCGCGCAAGGAATACCGCGGGCACGTCACAGCCGGGGCCGCCCTCCTTCGTTCCGACGGGCGCGTGCTCACCATCGAACACCGTGCCCTGCGTAAGTGGCTCTTGCCTGGCGGGCACGTCGAGGCGAGCGACACGACCTTGCTCGACGCCGCTCTGCGGGAACTGGAAGAGGAGACGAGTATCCGATCGGATCAGGTCGAGCCCGTCAGCCTCCTGCCGTTTCACATCGACGCCCACCCGATCCCGGCCAGCCCCGACAAGGGCGAGGACGCACACCAGCACTTCGACTTTCGATACCTCTTCCGTACCACCCTGGACGAGGACGAGACGGTTGACCTGCAGGAGGAGGAGGTCACGGCCTTCTCGTGGCAGTTCGCCGACATGCTGACGGCCGAGCCGCTGCGCTCCCGTGTCATGGCTGCGGCCAGGGGCGGAACGTTGCCCACCTGAACCCCACACGGCATTCTGAGTAACCGGCCTTCGCCAACCGGCGAGGGCCGTTGCCGTAACGGCTCACGCCGCTGCCCGGGGAGATGGCAGCGCGCACCTTCCGAGCGCCGGCCTTGCCCCCGGTTGGCAGAGCCACGTGTGTTGGACGGCCCCACCCGCTCTCACACCGGCAGTCGCCAGTACGGACCGCTCGGGGAGCCGATCCCGCGCCGCGCGGCATACGGCAATATCCCGTCATTTCCCCAGCACTCCGCAGATGCCTCTCGCTGTCATTTAGATGAGTTGCCACGGCGGTAAACTCATGGGCCCGATAAATGCGTATGGTTGGTAGCAAGTGGAAGGCGAGAGGCGGATATGTCCGTACCCAGTCAGCGGGGGTCGGCTTCGGTTCATGGGCGGAGTCGGCCGTTGCGGAGTCCGTTGCCGCTGCTGGATACGACGATGGACCAGCTCCGCACGTTGATCGTGGTGTGGGAGGCCGGCACGGCGTTGGGGGCCGCGCGGGTGCTCGGGCGGGAGCAGTCGAGTGTGCAGAAGCAGCTCGACACCATGAACCGGAATTTTCGTGAGTTGTGCGGCGAACCGCTGGTATTGAAACAGGGGCGCGGCAAGGACGTGTTGTTCACCGGTACCGGCGAGGCGCTGGTGGAATTGGCGCGGGGCACGCTCGACGAGTGGTTGGACGGTATCCAGGATTCGCGGCGGCGGCTCGGTAAGTCGCTCGAAGTGGGTACGACCCGGTTTACGCTCGGCTATTTGGCGGGCGCCGGTGAACGCGTCGCCGAGGAGTTCCAGCGCCGTGGTGTGGAACTCAAGGTGGGCCACGTACGCACCCGCGACGTGCTGGGCAGGTTACGGGCCAAGGAGGTGGACCTGGTCTGCGGCAGCGTGGTGACCAGGCCGGGGCGGGACGAGGCGCTGGCGGACGTCGATGTGATGGAGTGGCGGCGCAGCGGTCTGTCCCTGCTGACCAACCTGCCGGCCAGCCGGCTTCCCGGGCCGACCGTCGTGGCCAGCGAGTTGCGCAGGCTGCCGCTCGTGGTGTCCACCAGCGGGCTGATGGCCGGCGTGCTCCAGGCGTGGTTCGGGTCCGACTTCCGCAGCCGGGTCACCGTCGCGGCCGAGATCGACACCGTCAACTACGGCTACGAGCTGCTGCGTTCGGGCCTCATCGACGGCTGCATGGTGGTCACGACGGGCGTCGGGCAGGCGGCCCACGACCCACGGACGGCGTACGCGCGGGGGCTGCGCGTGGTGGACCTCGTCAACGACGCGGGGCCGCCGGTCGAGGTCTTGCTCGGCGCGTTCGCCCGGCGCGGCGAGCGCGCCACGTACGCCGCCGACCATCCGCTGAACGTGCTGTGGAACGCGCTGGTCGCGGAGAGCGACGGGTGGCGGGCCGAGCAGCGCTGGCCCACGCCGGGCATGGAGCCTGACCCGTTCGCGGCGCTCAGCGCGTACCACCCGAGCGAGAGTTAGGGCGGAGGGCGGGCGGGGCCACGCCCCCATTCCCCCCGGCTCCCGTGTCCCCGTCGGCTCCAGCGTTCCCCCCCCCCGGCCCACGCGCTTCGGCCCTCGCGCGCTCCGCGCGCCTCCCGCGCTCCGCGCGCCTCCCGCGCGCTACCGCAGCTTCGCCAGCCGCTTGTGGGCCGTGCGCAGGGATCGGCCGCGCAGGGAGCCGGCCGGCCAGGGGTTGGGGGCGGCGAGGCGGTCGGCGATGGTGGTCAGGGTCCAGCGGTCTGCGCGCAGGTCGGGGTCGTCCAGTTCGTCGGCGGCGATCGGGGTGGCGACCGGCGCGCCGGGCTTGGCCCGTACGGCGTAGGGGGCCACTGCCGTCTGGGCGTAACCGTTGCGCAGGGTGTCCAGGTAGAGGCGGTCGCCCCGGTCCTCCTTGCGGGGCTCGGTGGTGAGCCGGTCCGGGTGGCGGGCCACCAGCAGGTCGGCGGCCTCGCGCGCGAAGGCCCGTACGGTGTCGAAGTCCGCCGCGCGGTCGAGCGGAACGATCACGTGCAGCCCGCGCGAGCCGGTGGTCATCAGGCGGGCGGGCAGGCCGAGTTCGTCGAGCAGCTCGCAGGTGCGGTGCGCCGCCCAGCGTACGTCCGCGAAGGCGGCGGCCGGGTCGTCGTCGGCCGGCGTGGACGGGTCGAGGTCGAAGATCAGCCGGTCGGGGTGGTCCGGGCGGTCGGCGCGGGAGAGCCAGCGGTGCGGGGTGACGGACGCCTGGCCGGCGAGGTACGCGAGGGTGGCCGCGTTGTCGCAGACCACGTGCGTGACCGTGCCGCCCTCCTTGGCGACCTCCGCCAGCGGCACCCAGTCGGGGAAGTAGTCCGGGGCGTTCTTCTGCATCAGCGGGCGCCCGCCGATGCCGTCCGGGTGCCGCTCCATCATCACCGGCCGCCCGCGCAGCTCGGGCAGCGCGCGGCGGGCCACGGCGCGGTAGTGCGCGACGAGGTCGGCCTTGGTGATGCCGTCGTCGGGGAAGAGCACCTTGTCCGGCCGGGTCAGGTCGAAGGCGTGCCCGCCGATCCGTAGCCGGCGCGTCTCGCCGGACGAGCGGCCGCCGCGCGACCGCCCGCCGCTCGATCGCTTGTCCTTCGCGCCCTTCGCACCCTTCGCGTCCTCCGCGCCGTGCTCGTCGGCCGTGCCGTGCTCGCTGTTGTCGCTCACGCCGGCAACGGGTTACCGCCAGCGCGCCCGGCAAACCCCCACGGGGTGCGTCACGGGATCGCGCCGCAGGTCAGGGGACATGCGGGAGGGGCCGTGGGCGAGCGGCCTTGACCATGACACCGTGTGAGGCCCTGCACTGGAGGGCGTCATGTTCAGCATCGGAGACTTCGCCAAGCACGGCCGCGTGTCGGTCCGCATGTTGCGTCACTACGACGCCATCGGGCTGCTGCGCCCCGCCCACGTCGACCCGTACACCGGCTACCGCGGTTACGAGGCGGGCCAACTCGCCCGCCTCAACCGCGTCATCGCCCTCAAGGACCTCGGTTTCACGCTCCAGCAGGTGCGGGCCGTGCTCGACGAGGAGGTGGACGTCGGTGAGCTGCGCGGCATGTTGCGGCTGCGGCGGGCCGAGGTGGCGGCGGCGATGGCCGCCGACGCGGCCCGGCTGGCCGGCATCGAGGCGAGGCTCCGGACGATCGAGAGTGAGGGAACCATGTCCGACCACGAAGTGGTGCTCAAGAGCGTGCCGGCGGTCCGGCTGGCCGAGCTGTCCGGTACGGCGGAGAGCTTCGCGCCCGAGCACATCGGCCCGGTGATCGGCCCGCTGTACGAGGAGCTGCACGGCCGGCTCGCGGCGGCCGGCGTCACGCCGACGGGACACGCCGTCGCGTACTACGAGCCGGCGCCGGGCGCCGGCCCGGAGGGGGCGGTCACGGTGCACGCGGGGGTCCAGGTGGCGGTGGAGCCCGCTGCGGGCCAGCCGTTCGACGTGGTGGACCTGCCCGGCATCGAGCAGGCCGCGACCATCGTGCACCGGGGCTCGATGGACACCATCCTGCCCACGGCCCAGGCGCTCGCCCGCTGGACCGACGCCCACGGTTACCGCTCCACCGGCTACGCCCGCGAGCTGTACCTCGACTGCGAGGGCGGCAAGGAGAACTGGGTGACCGAGTTGCAGGAGCCGGTGGCGAAGGCGTAGCCGGCGGACAGGGCACGGCCGGGGACGCCGCGGTCGGCGCGCCGTCCCCGGCGCGTCGGCCACGGTCGGCGCGGCACCCCGGCACCCCGGCACGTCAGCCGCTAGCCGTGCAGTTCCAGGTCGACGAGGAGCGCCCGGTGGTCGGTGTGCGGCAGGTCCACGAAGCGGGCCGTACGGGCCGACCACGCGTCGCTGACCAGCACGTGGTCGATCTGCGCGCCCAGCAGCGGGGTCGTCAGGGTGGGCCAGGACGGCGTGCGCGAGACGCCCGCGAGCCGGGCGCTGTCCCGCAGGCCGGTGTCGAGGAGGCGGCGGAAGGCCGCGTGGTCCTGGGTGGCGTTGAAGTCGCCGGCGATCAGGGTGGGGGCGTCGCCGCGCCGCTCGGCGTACGAGCGCAGCCGGCCCAGCTCCGTGCGCCAGACGTCCAGCTCGCCGGGCTTTGGCGGCATCGGGTGCGCGACCTGCACCCGTACCCACTGCCCGGCGATCAGCGCCCGCGCGCCGGGCATCGCGAGCGAGCCCGGCACCCCGGCCTCGTTCCGCAGCGGGTACACGCTCAGGATCGCGGAGCCCTCCGCCGGCCCGCCGGCCGCGATGTTGCGGTACGGGTACGCCGCGCGCAGCGCGGGCGCCTCCAGCGCCGCCACGCACCGGTGGTCGCACTCCTGGACCGCGACCAGGTCCGGCCGCTCCCGCCGCAACGCGGCCAGCAGTCCGTCGGTGGCCTGGCCGTACTCCAGGTTGGCGGAGAGCACGCGCGGCCGGGCGACGACGGGCCCGCTCGGCCCGCCGGCCCCGGCGCCCTCGTACGGCTGGAGGAACCAGCCCGTCGCGAGGAGTACGGCCAACGCCCACGCGCAGCCGAGCGGCCACCGGGCCAGCGCCGCGAGGAGGAGGCCGAGCGCGGCGGGCAGCAGCAGCCAGGGCAGGAACGCGAGTAGTTGCGGGACGGGCGTGAAGCCGTCCGCGTCGGCGGCCCGGTGCCCGAGCACCACGCTGACCAGCGCGAGCAGCAGCGCGGCACACCCCGCGAGCACCCACCGGCCCACCCCCTGGGGCAGCCGCCCCGCGCCCCGGAGGCCCCGCGCCAACCAGGCCCGCGCCAACCAGGCCCGCGCCTGCCACGCCCCCGTCGCGGTCCGCGTAGCCGCCTCCTCCCGGGCCTCGGCGGTCGCGCCCCGGGACGTCGCGTCCGCCGTCCCGCCCGTACGGTTGGCACCGCGCGCGGCGTGCGCGCCGCCCTCGGCGCCGCCCGGCTGCGGCTGGTCGGCGACTGCGTCCCGGCTGTCCACGCTGTGGCCCTTCGTCGGCGGATGGACGGGCCGCCGCACCGTACGCGCCGCCGCCCTCGCCCCGATCCTCCTACACCGCTCCGGTGCCGGGATCATCCGTCTCCGGTGCCGGGCCGGCCCGCCCCGCGCCCACCGCGACTCCCGCGACCACGGGAAGGGGACGGGGGCCGGCTGGCGGAGTCGGCTGGCGGTGGGCGGTGGGCGGCCCGGTCAGCGGGCCGTCGTGCGGAGCCGCCGCTCCAGCTCGGGGGTCAGCGGGGCGGGGGCGGGTCAGCGGCCCGTCGCGAACACCTGTGTCCACCAGGGCCCGCCCGAGTCCTGGTCGACGCCTATGCCCATGTCGCGGAACGAGCAGTTCAGGATGTTGGCGCGGTGCCCGGGGCTCTTCATCCACGCGTCCACGACCGCGTCGGCGTCCGCCTGGCCACGGGCGATGTTCTCGCCGACGCTGGACCAGGCGTACCCGGAGCGCGTGACGCGGTCGCCGACCGTCGAGCCGTCGGGCCCGGTGTGGGACAGGTTCCGCGTGTCGGCCATGACGCCCGCGTAGGTGTCGGCGACCCGGTTGAGGGTGCCGTTCGCGGCCAGCGGCCGGCAACCCGCCTCCGCCCGCTCCTCGTTGACCAGCGCCAACACCTCGGCCGTGGTGCCGCCACGGCCCGCGTCGCGCGGGCCCTGGCCCTCGCGCCGGGCGCCCGCGTCGGAGCCCGGCCGGGTGGCCGGGCCGGGGCGGGACTTGCCGACGGTGCCGCCGGCCGGGCCGTCGGCCGTCTTGTCGTTCGCGGCGTCGTTCGCGGTGTCGTTCGCGTCGTCGGCGGAGCCGTCGCGCGCCGACCCGTCGCCGGCCGCGCTCCCGGGCCGGTCGGCGTCGCCCCGTGGCCCCGCGGAACGCGAACTCCGCTCGCGCTCGGCCTTTTTGGCGGCGTCGGACGACGGCCGCGCGCTCTTCGACGGGCTCGGTCCGGGCGTCCCGGGCGTGCGGTCCGCACCGTCCGGGGTGCGCGACGCGTCCGGGCTCGCGCTCTCGACGATATGGACCCGGTCGACCTGGCCCGTCCCGTCGGCCACGGAACGGTCGCCCGCCCCGGAACCGTCGAGGGCGACGTACGCCGTGCCGCCGCCACCCGCGACCAGCGCCGCGACGGCCAACGGAACCCAGACCGGCCGCCGCTTGGCCCGGCCCCGGTGGCCGCGCCGCGCCCGGTGCGAGCGCCGCGCACCGACGACGCCCGCGTCGTGGGAAGCGTCATTGGCGTCAACGGGGCCGGTGGTACCGGTGGGTTCGGCGGGGTCGGTGGTGTGGGCGGCGGACTGGTGGACGGACTGGGGGGTGTTCGGTGCGGGCCGCGTGGGTCTGGAAGAGGTGCGGCGTCGTGCGCTCATGAGTTCGGGTCCTCCATGGGGGGTCGCACAAAGATTTCATACGAAGTGCCCGCGGTCACCCGTACGGGTGAGTGGTGCGCACCGCGCATGGCCCGTACAAATCCGCTTATCTGCCGAGGTTTTCCGTTCTTCGGCGCATGCCCGTCGGGGTGCGGCAGGCCCCGTTGTCGGGCCCGGCCGCCGGGGTCGGTTCCCGCCGTCCGGCCGCCCTTCCCTCGCGCGCGTCGTCCTCGCGCCCGCCCGGCCTCCCCCGCACGGGCTCTCTCCGTGGTCTTCCCCGCTCGGCCGCCGCCGTCCCCCGCCGCGTGCCGGGCCGTCCCCGCGCATGCTGGCGCGGGTGGCTCGCGCGGCCCGGCCGTGTGCCGTCGCACATCGCCGTGCGGGGGCCTTGATGCGCGGGCGCGGCATGTGGTTACTTACGAGTAAGAAGAGGTCTGTGCGGGCGCTGAGGTTCGGGCGCGCGGCGCGGACGGCCACCTTCCGTCGGGCGCCCGCATGCCGCGCCGCGCGCCGGGCGGGCGCGCCGTCGCGGCTCCGTGGGCCGGTGGCGCCGGCACCGACCCCGTGGCCCGCTCACCCGCTGGAGCCCCCGATGGCAGCCACCCGCCCCACCGCTTCGCGCCGCACCGATCCGTGCCGCACCGCCCGCGCGCTGGCCGGCCTGCTCGCCGGCGCCGGGGTCGCGCACTTCGCGGTGCCGCGCCCGTTCGACGCGATCGTGCCGCGCGCCCTGCCGGGCAGCCCCCGCACCTGGACACACGTGAGCGGCGCGGCCGAACTCGCGCTCGCGGCCTGCGTCGCCCTGCCACGCACCCGCCGCGTCGGCGCCCTGGCCACGGCCGGCTTCCTCGCCGCCGTCTACCCCGCCAACGTCAAGATGGCCCGCGACTGGCGCCACCGCCCAGCCCCGCTCCGGGCCCTCGCGTACGGCCGGCTGCCACTCCAACTGCCGCTGGTGGGATGGGCGTTGTACGTGGCGAAGCGGGCCGAGGGGCGAGGCTGAGGCGCTCGGGGCGCGCGGGCCCGCCCGACGGGGTTCGCCTGACGGCGTTCGGCCGACGGGGTTCGGCCGACGGAGTTCGCCTGGCGGGGGCCGGCTGGGTGGGTGACGGGCGCCTCCGGGGTGGGCTCGGCCGGGTGGGTGACCGGTGCGTCTGGGGGTGGGCTCGGCCGGGTGGGTGACGGGGTGGCGCCCCGGTGGCGGGTTACGGGCGCGTGCGGTCGAGCCGGCGTGCGATGACGGCCTGTTCCTGGAGCGCGGTCAGGGCGCGGGCGATGACCGGTTGCTGCCGGCTGCCGCTGCGCACGCAGGTGAGCACCCGGCGGCAGGGCGGCGGGTCGCCGCGTACCGGTACCCGGGTGACGCCGGGGTGCGCGGTCAGCGGGACCAGCCGGGGCACCAGGCAGACGCCGAGACCGTGCGCGATCAGGGCCAGGACCGAGGACCAGTCCCCGGCGTGGTGGTCGGTCCGGGGCGCGAACCCGGCCGCCCCGCACAGCGACTCGATCAGCCGGTGCTGGTCGTGGTGGGGCGCGATCCAGGTCTCGGCCGCCGTCTGCGGCAGGTCGACCACGTCGAGGCCGGCCAGCGGGTGGTCGAGCGGCACCACGAGGTCCTGCTGGTCGTCCATGAGCGGCTGCTGGTCGAAGCGCGGGTCGTCCACGGGCGGGCTGTCGGGCAGCGGCGTCAGTACGGCGATGTCGATCCGCCCGGACAGCAACTGCTGGTAGCACGCGCCGGTGTCGGTCTCGGTGACCCGCACGCGCAGCGGCGGCGCCGCGCGGTGCAGCGCGCTGGCGGCCGGCGCGAGGAGGGCCCCGAACGCGGTCGCGAAGCCGCCGATGTGCAGGGTCGTGTGCTGGTTGCCCTCCTCGTCGGCCAGATCGGCCCGTATCCGCTCCCACTGCGCGAACAGGCCGTCGGCGTGCCGCAGCAACACCCGGCCGGCCGGGGTCAGTCGCAGCCTGCGCCCGTCGCGTACCAGCAGCGTCGCGCCCACCGCCTGCGAGAGCTGGCGAAGCTGCTGGGAGACGGCGGAGGGGGAGAGGCTCAGCGCCCGGGCGGTGGCCGTGACCGTGCCCTGGGCGTGCAACACGCGCAGGGCTTGCAGGAGCCGCAAGTCAACCATGCGGAAATTCAACACGGTTCCATGCTCAAACTTGCGATGGACGCGCACGAGGGTGTGGGCGGAGCCTGGGGCGCATGGAGATCCCAGGCGAGCAGACGCACGGTAGCGACCCCGAACGGTCGTACCTCGACGCGACGGACCCCGCTTCGGCGCCCGAACTCGGCGCGGCCCCCGGCGCCGGCACCGGCCGGTGTGCCGACTGCGGCTGGCCGCTGGCCGAGCCGGTGCGGGTGGTGTCCCGGCACCGGACCACGGAGGGCGTGGTGGTGTACGCGCGGTGCGTCTGTGGGCGGCTGCGGGTGTGGGTCGAGCCGCGCGGCGGGGCGGCGCGGCGGCTGGTGATCGGCGGTACGGACGCGCCGCTGCCCTGTGGCGGGGAGTGAGCCGGGCGTAGGCGGGGCCGGCGGGTGCCGGGGCGGGTGCGAGGGGTGGGGTCGGCGGGCGTGGGCGAGGGCGTGAGAGGCGGGTCCGGGGTGGGCGGACCCGTCGGGGCGAGCGGGAGGGGCCGGGGTGGCCGGGCCCGTCGGGCGAGCGGACGGAAAGCCTCAACGACCCTTGTGACCTGGGCAGTTACATGATCGACAGGGCGTTGTCAGACCCCCGTACTACAGTCGTCGGCACTAGAACACCAGAGCGGATGTCATCCCACGACCGCCAGGCCACCCCCGGCGGTCCGGAGGCGTTCGGGGGTGTCGGTGCGCACCGACACCGCCGCCGCGCCTCGCTGTCCCAGATCGCCACGTCACGCCGTCCCCACCCCCCAGCCCGGGTCCCGCGCCAGCCCGAACCTCCGGAATGGTCCGCGACCCTCCATAGCTATACGTAACTGACATGAATTGCCCAGAAAGGTCGGGAATCGCCCCCGTGCTCCTGCGGGGCACCAGGACCGGACCGTCCCGGCCCCCGACCGCCGTCGTACCCCGCTCCACCAGCCTCCCCCCAGCCCCGACGGAAGCCGCCCGTGCGAGAGGAAAGACCATGAGCAAACCCGGAGCCGACCTGGCGATCGAGACGTCCGGCCTGGTGAAAGTGTTCGGCGAGACCCGCGCCGTGGACGGCATCGACCTGGCCGTGCCGGCCGGCACGGTGTACGGGGTGCTCGGGCCCAACGGCGCGGGGAAGACCACCGCCGTGAAGATGCTGGCGACGCTGTTGCGCCCGGACGGCGGCGAGGCCCGGGTCTTCGGGCACGACGTGCTGCGCGAGGCCGACGCGGTGCGCAGCCGGGTCAGCCTCACCGGCCAGTACGCGTCGGTAGACGAGGACCTGACCGGCATGGAGAACCTGGTCCTGCTCGGGCGGCTGCTCGGTCACCGCAAGCCGGCGGCCAGGGACCGCGCCGCGCAGTTGCTGGCGGCGTTCGGGCTGTCCGAGGCGGCGGGCAAGCAGGTCAAGCACTACTCCGGTGGCATGCGGCGCAGGATCGACATCGCGGCGAGCATCCTCAACACCCCCGACCTGCTGTTCCTGGACGAACCGACCACCGGCCTCGACCCGCGCAGCCGCAACCAGGTCTGGGACATCGTGCGCGCCGTCGTCAGCCAGGGCGCCACGGTGCTGCTGACCACGCAGTACCTGGACGAGGCGGACCAACTCGCCTCCCGGATCGCCGTCATCGACAGAGGCCAGGTCATCGCCGAGGGCACCAAGGGAGAGCTGAAGGCGTCCGTGGGCGCCGGGTCGGTGCACGTACGGCTGCGCCACGCCCACCAGCGCCCGGAGGCGGAGCGGCTGCTCGCCCAACACCTGTCCGCACAGGTGCAGTTGGACCACGACCCGGTGGCGCTCACCGCCCGCGTCGGCCTCGCGGGCAACGGTGACGGGGCCACCGAGCAGGCGGCCCGGGCGCTGCACGAGCTGTCCAGCGCCGGCATCACGGTGGACAACTTCTCGCTCGGCCAGCCCAGCCTGGACGAGGTCTTCCTCGCCCTCACCGACCGCCCCGCGACCCGCCCCGACGGCCCGACCGACGAACCGACCGACGACGCCCGGGGCCAGGCCGGCTCCGGCGGCCCGACCCGCAAGGAAGGGGCGGCAGCATGAGCACCGCACCGACGACCGAGACCCGCCCCGCCCGCGCTGCGGGCGACGACGAACTCGCCCCGGTCACGGTCGAGAGCCTGACCGCCGTGCTGATCGCCAAGGAGCGTCCGCCCCGGCCCAGCGCCTGGTCCACGTCGCTGGCCTTCGGCTGGCGGGCCGTGCTCAAGATCAAGCACGTGCCGGAGCAACTCTTCGACGTCACCGCCTTCCCGATCATGATGGTGCTGATGTACACGTACCTCTTCGGCGGTGCGCTGGCCGGCTCCACCACGGACTACCTGCAGTTCCTGCTGCCGGGCATCCTCGTGATGAGCGTCGTCATGATCACGATGTACACCGGTGTCGCGGTCAACACCGACATCGAGAAGGGCGTCTTCGACCGCTTCCGCACGCTGCCCATCTGGCGACCGTCGGCCATGGTCGGCTACCTCCTCGGCGACCTCCTGCGGTACGCGATGGCGTCGGTCGTGATGCTGACCGTGGGCCTGATCCTCGGGTTCCGCCCGGACGGCGGAGTGGTCGGGGTGCTGGCGGGGATCGCGCTGCTGATGGTCTTCTCGTTCGCCTTCTCCTGGGTGTGGACCATGTTCGGGCTGCTGTTGCGGAGCGAGAAGTCCGTGATGGGCGTGAGCATGATGGTGCTCTTTCCGCTCACCTTCCTCAGCAACATCTTCGTGGACCCCAAGACCATGCCCGGCTGGCTCCAGGCGTTCGTCAACAACAGCCCGGTGACCCACCTCTCGTCGGCGGTCCGCGACCTGATGGACGGCGGCTGGCCCGCCGTGGAGATCGCCTGGTCGCTGGGGTGGTCCGGCGTGCTGGTGCTGATATTCGGCACGGTCACGATGCGGCTGTACAACCGCAAGTGAGGCCACACCCGCCGTAGCCGCCCGGCCCGCCCGGACCCGCGCCGGCCCCGCCCGGCGTGGGGCCCGCCCGGCGCGGGCCTGCCCGGCGGGTGCGCGGCCCCGCCCGGCGCGCTGGGCTGGCCGGACCGCGTCGAACGGCGCGCGGCGATGGTCGCTGCCATCCTGAGAGGACGGAGGGTGTGCGACCGCCCCGCGCGGCCACGCTCACACGACGTCGGAGGTCCAGCGACATGCTCACGACTCACTACGTGCCGGGCGCGCCGGTCTGGCTCGACCTCGGGGCGCCCGACACCGGGGCGGCCGCCGCGTTCTACGGCGGGGTCTTCGGCTGGGAGTTCCAGTCGGCCGGGCCCGACGCGGGCGGGTACGGGATGCTCCAACTCGACGGCAGGACCGTCGCCGGGCTCGGGCCGCTGATGGAGGAGGGCGCCAGCCCGGCCTGGACGGTGTACTTCCAGACGGCGGACGCGGAGGCCACGGCCCGCGCGGTCGAGCGCGCGGGCGGCACGGTCCGGCTGGAGCCGATGGACGTCTTCACGGCCGGCCGCCTGGCCCAGTTCACGGACCCGACGGGCGCCGACTTCGCCACCTGGCAGCCCGGCGACACCAGGGGCATTGACGCCGTCAACGTACCCAACACGCTGTGCTGGTCCGAGCTGCACACGACGGACGCGCAGGCCGCCGTCGACTTCTACCGGGAGGTGTTCGGCTGGGAGGCCGAGCGGACGCCGATGGCGGAGGTCGACTACACGGTCGTCGCGCCCCAGGGCGGCGGCCGGGACGCCGCGCACGGCGGCATCATGCAGTTCCCACCGCAGATCGAGGTGGGGGATCTGCGCTCGAAGTGGTACCCGTACTTCGAGGTCGAGGACTGCGACGTGGCCGTGGCCGCCGCCGTCCACCACGGCGGCACCGCCCTGACCGCCACGGACGACGCCCCGGGCCTGGGCCGGATGTCGATGGTCCTCGACCCGTTCGGAGCCCAGTTCGCGCTGATCACGAGCGAGGCGGGATAGGGCGGTCGGCCCCGGTCATCGAGTTGCGACCATTCGGGCCGCGGAGGAACGGGGCCGGGCTCCCGTCCGAGGGCTGGACACCACCCGGGTCCGTCGGGTGGGGCGGTGCCACGATGCTCGACATGGACGATGCCGACCTGACGCCTGCCGCCCGCGAGATCCAGCGCCGGTGGCGCGCTCGCGAGGCGCCCGACGGAGACTTCATCGTGTTCGCGGACGGCTCTCTTCACGTCATGGACCTCGTGCGACTGGTCCCGCACGATCAGACGGACAACCCGCGCGCCTATGAGTGGCATTGGTACGAGCGACTGCGTGCCACCGAGTGGACCGCCAACTACTGGGTGGATCTGGGCATGATGGCCACCCACACCCACGCCGGCAGCCGGGCCTGGGGAGGAGAGTCAATCGCCCACGGCAGCATCGGCTGGGTCGCGCTGGGCACGGACGAGCGGGCCCCTGGGGAACCAGAGAGCCCACATGCCGCACTCAGCCCCCCGGGCACCGTGGAGTGGCTCGCCATCTGCGACGACTCCAACCCGTTCGTGGCGGTCACCCTGGACGACACCACGCTGACCGCGACCAGTTCCCTGGGCCGCGTCTGGACGTTCCCGCGCGACGAGCCCCAGCAGGTGACGATCACCGAGGACCCGGACTACCCCTGGCGGCAGTAGCGGGCCGCCCGGCGCTCGCCACCCGTACCCCGCCACCGGCGCCTGCCATCTGCCCCGGCCCCCGGCACCGCCACCGGCAGCGACGCCCCGCCGGTCGCCCGATCCGCCCGCCGTCCCGCCCGCTCGCCCGCCGATCCGCCCGCCGTCCCACCCGCGCACCAGCACGGCGCGCGCGGTCAGGAGCGGGCGCTCACTCCTCCACCGTGGCCTCGAAGAGCGCGGTGCAGCCGTGCACCGTGAGGGTGAAGTCGCCGAAGCGGGCGCTGAGTTCGCGGCGGAGGTCCTGCAGGCTGTCGTGCCGGTTGTTGAAGTCCTTGCTGGCGTTGAGGCGGTTCATGGCGGCCCGCGCGGCCTTGGTGACGGGCACGCCCTGGGAGAGCACGGTGCTGCCGAAGACCTTGCCGCCGGGGCGTACGCACGCGGCGGCGTGGTCGAAGGCGACGCCCTTGTGGGCGAAGTCGCCCGGCACGCAGTGCAGCATGAGGTTCAGGGCCGCCGAGCCGTGCGACCGCTTGGGGAGCGGGAAGGGCTCCAACACGTTGCCCTGCGCCGTGGACACCTTGTACTGGGACAGGCGGCGCTTGACGTGCGTCAGACAGTGCGGGTTCATGTCGAGCAGCGTGATGCGCTGGTCGGCGCTCGGCATGGTGCATTTGCTCAGCAGGAAACCGGAGCCGACGCCGATGTCGAGGTGCTCGGCGGAGATGTTGCGGTTGTAGAGCCGCAGTAGTTCGTGGCGGGGGACCTTCCATAGCACCGGGCACGTGAATCCGTAGACGGTGAGGTCGTAGAACTTCAGGGTGGCGGGGTTGTACGCCTTCTGCCCCGCCACGACGTCCTCGGACGTGGGGATGATGGCCATGAGGCCCTCCTCGCGATCGTATGTGCGCCTTGCGGTGAAGCCGTCCCCGGCGTGCGCGGAAAGGGGGGGCGCGACGGGCGGGTCGGGCTTCTGTGGGAATGCGAAAAAGCGCGGCTGATGAGCTGGTGTACGGAAAAACGGCGACTGGGAAGGGAATGCGAAAAGAAGTGGGAAACGAAATGGAGAAGGGAATGGGAAACTGAATGGGAAACGGGTTCCCGTGGCTCGTTCAAGGGTAACGGCCCGTGTTGCGAGGATAACGGGAAGCAGTCGCACTGTCGCCTGCGCAATGAAATGCGGGTCATAAGATTAGCCGGCCGCTGGGCCGGGCAGTATCTGCCGTTCACGCGTCAGCGGGGCCGGGAGAGTTCCCGGCCCCGCTGACGGTGGGCCCAACGGTCGCGCGCGCCGCGCCGGCGCGCGCGGGGGCCGCTAGCTCGTCGCCCGGAAGCGGCGCAGCCGCAGGCTGTTGCCGACCACGAAGACCGACGAGAAGGCCATCGCGGCGCCGGCGATCATCGGGTTCAGCAGTCCGGCCGCGGCCAGCGGCAGCGCGGCGACGTTGTAGGCGAAGGCCCAGAACAGGTTGGACTGGATGGTGCGCAGGGTGCGCCGGGAGAGCCGGATGGCGTCCGCCGCGGCCCGCAGGTCGCCCCGTACCAGCGTCAGGTCGCCGGCCTCGATCGCGGCGTCGGTGCCGGTGCCCATCGCCAGGCCCAGGTCGGCCTGGGCGAGCGCGGCGGCGTCGTTGACGCCGTCGCCGACCATCGCCACCGAGCGGCCCTCGGCCTGGAGCCGCTTGACCACGTCCACCTTGTCCTCGGGCATGACCTCGGCGATCACCTCGTCGATGCCGACCTCGCGGGCCACGGAGCGGGCGACGGCGGTGTTGTCGCCAGTCAGCAGGATCGGGGTGAGGCCGAGGACGCGCAGCCGTGCGATGGCCTCCGCGCTGGTGTCCTTCACGGCGTCGGCCACCTCGAGGACGGCGCGGGCCCGCCCGTCCCAGGCCACCACGATGGCGGTCCGGCCGGCGGCCTCGGCGGCGGCCTTGGCCTCGGCGAGTTCGGCGGGCAGCTCCATGGCCCACTCGGCCAACAGCTTCTCCCGGCCGACGAGGACGGCGTGGCCGTCCACGACGCCCTGCACGCCGAGCCCGGGCACGTTGGCGAAGTCCTCCGGGGTGGGCAGCGGTCCGACGCGCTCGGCGGCGCCGGCGGCGACCGCCCGCGCGATGGGGTGCTCGGACGCGTGCTCCAGCGCGCCGGCCAGCCGCAGCGCCTCGTCCTCGTCGGTGCCGGCCGTCGTGTGAGTGGCGAGCAGGGTCATGGTGCCGGTGGTGACGGTGCCGGTCTTGTCCAGGACGACGGTGTCCACGCGCCGGGTGGTCTCCAGCACCTCGGGCCCCTTGATCAGGATGCCGAGCTGGGCGCCGCGCCCCGTACCGACCAGCAGCGCGGTCGGCGTGGCGAGGCCGAGGGCGCACGGGCAGGCGATGATCAGTACGGCCACGGCCGCGGTGAAGGCCGCGGTCAGGCCCGATCCGTTGCCGAGCCAGAAGCCCAGCGTGCCGACGGCGAGGGCGATGACGATGGGCACGAAGACCGCGGAGATCCGATCGGCGAGGCGCTGGGCGGCGGCCTTGCCGTTCTGCGCGTCCTCCACCAGCTTGGCCATCCGGGCGAGCTGGGTGTCGGCGCCGACCCGGGTGGCCCGTACGACCAGGCGTCCGCCCGCGTTGAGCGTGGCGCCGGTGACCGCGTCGCCGACGGCGACCTCGACCGGCACCGACTCGCCGGTCAGCATGGCCGCGTCCACGGCCGAGCTGCCCTCCACGACCACGCCGTCGGTGGCGATCTTCTCGCCGGGACGCACCACGAAGTGGTCACCGACCGCGAGGTCCTCGATGGCGACGCGCTCCTCGCGCTCGCCGCGCACTACGGTGACCTCCTTGGCGCCCAGCGAGATGAGCGCCCGCAGCGCGGCCCCCGCCTTGCGCTTGGAGCGGCCCTCGAAGTACCGCCCGGCCAGGATGAACGCCGTGACGCCGGCCGCCGCCTCCAGGTAGATGTTGCCGGAGCCGTCGGTGCGCTCGATGGTCAGCTCGAAGCCGTGCGTCATGCCGGGGGTGCCAGCGGTGCCGAAGAACAGGGCCCACACCGACCACAGGAACGCGGCCCCGGTGCCCACCGATATCAGCGTGTCCATGGTGGCCGCGCCGTGCCGGGCGTTGGTGAACGCGGCGCGGTGGAACGGCCAGGCGGCGTACGTCACGACGGGGGCGGCGAGGGTCAGCGAGAGCCACTGCCAGTTCTCGAACTGCCAGGCCGGCACCATCGCCATGGCGATCACCGGGATGGCGAGCACCACGGCGGTGATCAGCCGCTGGCGCAGCGGGGTGAGCGGGTCGGGCCCGCCGTCGCCGCCCTCGCCGCCGGTGCTCCCCGGGGCGCGTGCCGGCGCGGAGCCGGCCGCGGGGGCGCTGGCGTCGCGCCCCCCGGCGCCGTCGTCGGTCGCGGCGGGGCGCGGGCGAGCCGGGGCGGGCGGGGCGGCGGTGTACCCGGTGGCCTCCACCGTGCCGATCAGGTCGTCCACGGTGACCCCGTCGGCGTAGCTGACCTTGGCCTTCTCGGTGGCGTAGTTGACGGTGGCCGTCACGCCCTCGATGCGGTTCAGCTTCTTCTCGATCCGGGCGGCGCACGAGGCGCAGGTCATCCCGCCAATGGCGAGCTCAACCTCGGCCGGCTCAGTCACCGTGCTGGTCATCCCTTAGCTCCTCATTCCCGAGTTCCCGATCGGCGCGCGCCCGCTCGCTGGTCCGTACAGCGCACGCTGTCGCCGCCGTGGATCAATACCCCTAGGGGGTATCGCCCTGCCCTTCCAGGTATACCCCCCTGGAGTACGAGACGCAAGGGTGCGCGGACGCTTGACTATGTACCCCCCGGGGGTACCTTCAACAGGGTGGACGCCCGGTTCGGCAGCCACGCCGAGCGACTGAACACCGACAGAACACCGACCGCACACCGACTCAGAAGCGACCGAGGGAGCCCGTCATGCACACAGGTCTGAAGGTGGCCGCGTACGTCGTCGCGCTCGCCGCGACGTTCGGCACCGCGTACGGGGCGGGCACCGCCATCGACCCGGTGGCCGAGCCGAAGCCGGCCACCCACACCGAGCACGCGCCCCAGCACCCGTCCGGCCACCCGTCGGACCGCGAGGCCGGACAGGGCTCGGGGCACGAGTCCGGGCAGTCCCACCAGCGCTAGCCCGCGCCGCGCCCCTTTGGGTCGCGCGTCCGCAATTGCGGTGGGGCGGCGTGGAAAGCGTTCGCCGGCGAACCGACATTGGCTGGAACGGCACTCCGTAAATACGTACGGGGTCTCACTCCTACGTACCCCAGGGGCGCGCACTCACCCCCCTGGCGCCGTACCGCGCGCCCCACCCGTTCGTGCCCTGGCCCACCATTGCCCCCCGTCACCGCGCCGCCCCCCGCCGACCGTCACCGGACCACATTTCCGCCCGCTGCGCATTCCCGCTCGGACGTGGCTCCGCACGCCTGTCTTTCGGCGCTCTCTCCCTTCGGAAAATCACGGCCCCGGCATTCCCGCACTTTCGCGGCCCTCGTGCGCAAGCGAGGGCCATTCCCACGCGGTGAAAGAAAGAAGGCGCCGGAAAAGGAGAAACGCTGAGGCGGATGCCGAAGGGACGGGGTTTCTCAGGGGATGGGCCGGAAGTCGGAGAATCGGGAGTTCGGGAATCCGGTGTACGGGGTGGTGGCGTGGCGGGAGTAGTGGCGGCGCTCCAGGAAGATCTCGGTGAAGGTGGAGACCTTGGCCCGTAGCGCCCACGGGTCGACCGGCTTGGCGATGTAGTCGACGGCGCCCGCGGCGTAACCGCGTGAGGAGTGTTCGGGGTCGGCGCCCATGGCGGTGAGGAAGAGGAGGGGGATGTCGCGGTTGCGGGGACGGCGCTTGATCTGGGCCGCCGTCTCGTAGCCGTCCATCTCCGGCATCTGCACGTCGAGCAGGATGACCGCGAAGTCGTCGTGGTCGAGCAGGGCCCTCAGGGCCTCCCGCCCCGAGGTGGCCGCGACGAGTTCCTGTCCCAGGGTGGCGAGCACCGCCTCCATGGCCAGCAGGTTGTCGCGCTGGTCGTCGACGATGAGGATCTTCGGGCGCGGCCCCGCGCCCCGGGCCGCCGCGGCGGGCGGCGGCGGGTAGGCCGCCGCCGGGTGCTGGGCCGTCCTGCCGGCGGCGGCGGTGGTGGTCGTGGCCGCGCCAGCCCGACCGGCGGTGGCGGTGGCCCGACCGGCGGTGGCGGTGGCAGCCGTAGCGGCGGTTGCCGTGGTGGCGGTGGTGGCGGTCCGACCGGAGGTGTCGTGGGCGGTGGCGTACGGCGGGGCGTTGGTGAGGGCCGAGAGGCCGACCGACTCCGCCTCGTCGGCCTCGTCCGTCTCGCCGGAGGCCACGCCCTGCGCCTCCACGGCGGCGAGTTGCCGCTCCAGGAGCTGGCACCGGTCCTCGGCGAGCATGCCGCGGCGGCGTACCTCCTCCAACTCGTCGGTGAGACGGCGTACCTCCTGGCGCAACCGGTCCTGCTCGTGGAGGAGTTGTTCGCGGTCGTGGTCGGGGCAGGCCAACTCCTGTTCCAGCGTCTCGACCCGGGCCCGCTCCGCCGCCCACGCCGCCTCCAACTGGCCGAGCCGCACCTCCAGGTCGGCGATCCGGTGCTGGCGCTCAAGCAGCGCCCGGCCCAGCGCGTCCTCGGTCAGGGTGGCGCTGCGCGCCGCGCGGTCGGCGTCGGCGAGCTGGTTCTGCAACACCTCGACGGCGTGCCCGACCGAGCCGCTGGTGTGGATGGCGGCCCGGTGCCGCTCGCGGAGCAGTTCCACCGCGTCCGGCGTGGTGGGCACGGAGCGCGCCGCGGCCAGGTCGGTGAGCAGGTCGAGCACGAACTCCCACGGCGGTACGCGGGTGCCGCTGAGGTAGCGCGAGATGGTGCCGGGGTCGCGGTAGCGGCGGGCGGCGTAGCGGCGTACGGAGATTCCGAGGCCGGCGAACAGCTCGCGGAGCATGACGGCGAACTGCCGGCACTCGTCGCTCAGGTCGTCGGCCAGCGGGCGCAGTTCGCCCATGGTTTCCCCCTGCGGGTGTCCGGGGCCCCTCCCCGCCCCAAGCGGCGGTCGCGGCGCGCGCCGCCGAACCCACGCGCACAGCTTGGCGCAGGGCCCGGGCGTTGCACGGCGCGCACCGCCGGGCCGGCAACACCCGGCAACGGGCGCGCTGCCTGGCGCGTCCCGGCGCCCGGGCGCGAAGCCCGGACGCCGGCAAGTCGCCGTAGCGGTAACGGGGTTACGGCGTGGTACGCGCCCGCAGGGCGAACATCAGCGGGACCTTCGGGTCGTGGTCGGGCAGCCGCCACCAGCCGCCGTCGGCCGGCACCATGCCCGCGAAGCGCGGCCACGGCAGCAGCTCGGTCTCGCGCAGCACCTCGATGGCCAGGCCGGCGCCGAGCAGGGCGGTGACGATGTCACCGAGCCCGTGCCGCCACTCGTAGCAGGTGGTGGCCTCGGCGAGCGGCGGGCCGTCGGTGTACGTGTGGGCCACCTCGACCCGCAGCGGCCCACGGCCCCCCAGGTAGTCCTGGCGCAGTCGCAGGTGCTGCTCGCCCGGCTCGGGCACGGCGCCGAGCGACTGGAGCAGCGGGTGGAACTCCACCAGGTACAGGAACCCGCCCGGGCGCAGCAGGGCGGCCACGGTGCGGGCCCAGCGGGCGAGGTCGGGCAGGTAGCACAGGGCGCCCTTGCCGGTGTAGACGACGTCGAAGCGCCGCCCGTCGAGGGCTTCGACCGCGTCGTGCACGTCGGCCTCCACGTACGTCACCTCCCGGCCCGCGTCGCGCGCGATGCGCCGCGCCTCGGCCACGGCCGCGCCGGAGAAGTCGAGCCCGGTGGTGGTCGCGCCGCGTTCGGCGAACGCGAGGGTCTCGGTGCCCAGGTGGCACTGCAGGTGGAGGACGTCGCGGCCGGTGAGCTGGCCCAGGTCCGGCCATTCGAAGTCGGCGAACCAGTGGCCGCTGTCGCGGGCCTCGTTCAGGCCGTAGAACTCGCTGGCCACGTGGATGGGCGTGCGGGCGTCCCAGTTGTTGCGGTTGACGTGGATCATCTCGGCGACGTTGCTGGGTTCGTGTTCGTCGGCAGTCACGCGCCCTTTGTACGTGGCGATCGCGCGCCCCACTAGTGCGCCGCACGCCCCCTCACGCGCCGTACGGATCACACCGCCGCGCTGGCCGGGGACCTCCGGGCCTCCCCGGCGATGCGATCCGGGGCGGTCAGGTGAAGGCGGCGACGCCCTCGTACGTGCCCAGCGGCGCCTGGCCCGTCGTCTCGTACTCCAGGAGCAGCAGGCCGTTCGGCGTCGCCTCGTGGTGGACCAGGCGGAGGCCGGACGGGGCGCCGGGGCCGGTCAGCAGGCGCCGGCCGGTGCGCAGGACCGTGGGCGCGACGACGAGGCGGAGCGTGTCCACGAGGCCCGCAGCCAGCAGGGCGTCGCCCAGGCGGGCGCTGCCGTGGATCTGGAGTTCCCGGCCCGGTCGCGCCCTCAGCTCGGCGACCGCCTGGGCCGGGTCGCCCGTGAGCACGGTCGTGGGGTGCCAGCTCCCCTCGCTGAGGGTGTTCGACACGACGTACTTCGGCAGCGTGTTCATCCGCCCGGCGAACGGGTCGGCCGGGTCGGTGATCGCCGGCCAGTCGCGGGCGAACGCCTCGTAGGTGCGCCGGCCGAACAGCAGGCCGTCGGCGAGGTCGAGCCAGTCGGAGGCGCGCTGGACGAACGTCGCGTCCATGTGGGGTACGAGCCAGCCGCCGGCGGTGAACCCGTCGCTGGTGTCCTCGTCCGGCGAGCCGGGGCCCTGGCTGACGCCGTCGAGCGTGACGAACTCGGTGAGGCTGATCCTCATCGCGGGCCCCCGCTCTCCGGCGCCGTGCTCCCCGGCGCCGTACTCCGTTGACCGGTGCTCCGTGGGTCCGTACTCCGCGGACCGGTGCTCCGCGGGTCCGCGCCCTCGCTGAGCGCGGCCAACTGGCCGACGACCGTGCCCCAGCCGTCGGCGAAGCCCAACTTCTCGTGCAGGGCGCGGGCCTCCGGGTCGCCGTGCCGGACGACCAGCCGGTAGTCCGTGCCCTCCGGGTGGTCGCCGAAGGTGACGGTGGCGGTCATCGCGACCGGGACGGGGCGCGCGGGCCGCCAGGCGCCGTCGACCGCGTTGGTGAACACGATGCGCTCGCCCGGTTCGACGGCGAGGAAACAGGCGTCCAGGTGGGGGACGAACGCGCCCCCGTCGTCGCTCAGCCGCGTCACGAAGGCGCCGCCGGGCCGCAGCTCCAACCGGTCGACCCGGCAACGGGACGGAGCCGGGACCCACCACCGCTCAAGCCGGGACGGGTCGGCCCACGCGCTCCACACGGTGGCGCGCGGGGCGCGGATGACCCGCGCCAGCGCGAGGTCGAGATCGGGGTCGAGAGGGAGATCGAGAGCGGGATTGAGCGGGGGATCGAGCGGGGGATCGAGATCGGGGTTCACGGGCTGTTCTCCTCCGGGTTGGTGACGAACTCCTCCAGTCGGTCGGTGCGCTCCGCCCAGATCCGGCGCTGCTCCGCGAGCCAGTCGTCGACGAGGGCGAGCCGCTCGCGGCTGAGCACGCAGGTGCGCACCCGGCCGGTCTTGACCGTGCGTATGAGCCCGTTCGTCTCGAGGGTGCGTACGTGCTTCATGAACGAGGGGAGGGTCATCGGGAACTCGCTGGCGAGGTCGCCGACGCTCAGCGGACCGTGGCCGAGGCGCCTGATCACCGCGCGCCGGGTCGGGTCGGCGAGGGCGACGAGCACGCCGTCCAGCGGCGCCGAATACTGTGCCATGAGGCTAAGTATTGGGCCCGGCGATGGTAAGCGCAAGGGCTAAGTGTTGGGGTGGTGGCCGGCGGGCGTCGGTGTCCGGTGACCCGTGGCCGCGCCGGCATCGCCCTACGCCGGAGTCCCCGGCCGCGCGCCCCCCGCGCCTTCGACGGCCTCAGCGGCCCCTGCCACCCCGGCCTCCGCCCCGGCCGGGTCGGGGGAGAGGGCCCGCCGCCAGTGGCGGGCCAGGTCGGCGGCGCGGGGCAGTGCCGCGTCGTACACGACGCCGCACCGTACGACCCCGCCCGCGCGCGTGAACGAGACGTAGCCGAGCAGCCCGTCGTGCACGTCGTAGAACATGGACGCCCCGGTCAGCCGGGCGCCGAGACAGGTCAGTTCCTCGTCGGCGACGGTGACCGAACTGACCCCGACCGGCACGGCGTTCCTGACATAGCCCATCGCCCACTCGCCGGCCCGGTGCGGGGCCGCGCGCACGGCGAGCCGGCGCGCGTCGCGGGTTCCGGTACGGCGCACGGCGTCGGTCTGGCGGCGCACCCGGGCCGCGGCCTCACCGAGCCGGGTCGCCGACGACGGCAGCAGCAGCCGGTAGCCGACCACGTGGTTGCCCGGCGCGTACCGCTGGCCCGGGCCGCGCGTGGACATGGCCACCAGCACCGGCAGGTCGGGGCACGCGCCGGGGCCGCCGTCCTGCCGCCAGGCCCGCACCGCGCGCGCCAGGCCGGTCAGGCAGACGTCGTTGACGCTGGTCCGCCACGCGTCGGCGAGTTGGCGCAGCCGCGCCACGGGGACGTCCTGGCTGGTCCACGCGGTGCGGCCGGCGGGGTGGGCGCGCAGCGCGGGCCAGTCGCGGACGCGACCGAGTTGGCGTACGGCGTCCGACGCGGCCAGCAGCGCGCCGGCCGGCCTCGGCAGCCGCGCCGGGTACAGCGGCGGGCCGGCCGCCGCGGCGTCGCCGAGCAGGGCCAGCGCGGAGTGCGCGGCGCCCACCCCGTCCTGCACGGCGTGGTGCACCCGCAGCACCAGCCGAAACCCCCCACGCGCCCCCACGCGCCCTGCCGCGCCATCCCGCCCTGCCGCGCCATCCCGCTCCGCCGCGCCACCCCGCTCGGCTGCCCCGTCCAGCAGCCACAGGTCCCAGGGTGGGTGCTCGTCGCCCGGCAGCGGGTGGCTGAGCAGCGCGCTCGTCGCGTCGGCCAGCGCGTCGGGGCCGGCCAGGCCGGTGCGCCGGCGCACGTGCACGCCCGGGTCGAAGTCGGCCGTACGCGGGCGCCACCGGCGCGCCCGTCCGCCCGGGCGCAGCAGGTTCAGCGCGGGCAACCCGGCCGCGCGCCCGAGCACCCGCTCCGCCAGCGCGTCGGGGTCCGGCACGGGCCCGGCGAAGTCGAGGAAGAACCCGGTGGTCGGCTGGTGTTGACGGGCCAGCGCGAGGAAGGCCCGATCGATCGGCCCAATGGCGTGCTCGTCGGACACGTTCGTCCGCGACCTCTCTCCCGGCACCTTCGGCCTCCCTCGCGTCTCGGCTTCCCGGCCACGGCCGGCCCCGGACGGGTCCGGCCGGCCCCGGACGGGTCCGGCCGGCTCCGGACGGGTCCGGCGTCCGCCACGTACGTACCCGCCCCGCCGACGGCCGGGCACTCCCCACTACGGCTGGGCGACCAGCGCGAAGCGGTGACAGTGGGCGGCCAACGGCCGGCCCGCGCTCATCGTGGCGTGCAGGGCGCGCAGCGGCTCGGCGTACCGCTCCACGCTGAAGTCGGAGACGTGCCACGGGGTGATGCGCAGGAACAGCACCAGCGCCCCGATGTCGTGGAAGGCCGCCGGCAACCGAGCCTCGTCCTGCCAGGTCACGGTGAAGCCGGCGGCGGTGAGCTGGTCGGTGGCGGCGCCCAGGTCCCAGTCGGCGTAACCGTGCGCGGGCGCGCCGAGCGCCTCGTTGACCTCCGCGAGGTCCCCGCCGCCCACCTGCTGGGTGACGAACGTGCCGCCGGGCCGGAGCACGCGGCGGACCTCGTCAGGGTCGTACGACTCGTGCCGGCTGATCACCAGGTCGAACGAGGCGTCACCGAACGGCAGTTGATCGTCGTCGCCGACCTCGGCCACCTCGATCCCCAACGGTTCGAGCCGCTCGCGCGCCACCGGTACGTTGGGCGCGAACCCCTCGGTCGCCGCGGTCCGCGCGGGCAGCGGCGCCAGCGAGGCCAACACCTCACCACCGCCCGTCCCGAGATCGAGCAGCGCGCCCGCGCCCGGCAGGCGTTCGCGCACGAGCCGCGGATAGCTCCACGGCAGGTCGGCATCGCCCCGCTCGGCGTACCGCCCCCGGAACACCCCGAAGTCCCATCCCTCGAACGGTGTCGTCAACCCGTCGGCGACCAACTCGTCATACCCCACCGCGTCCCGCCCTCCCCGCTCCCGCGCCACGTCCCAGCCCACCCGTCCGCCCTGCCTGCCTGTCCGCGCCCCGGGTTCCGGGTTCCGGGTTCCGACGGTATACGGGCCGGGCCGGTGGGGGTGTGGGTGGGGCGGCAGGGCGGACGGGTGCCGTGGGTGTGCTCGGGGGTGCCTACTCCGGGGGCCGGGGGGCGGGCGGCACGGTCAGTGGGGCCGGGTCAGCCGCCGGGACGGGCGTCGGGAGCCCGGTCCAGGCTGATGGCCAGGCGGAGGCGCGGGTCGGTGGGGGCGTGCTGCCAGCGCACGTCGAGCACCTCGTACCGTCGGTCCGTGGCGAGCCAGTCGGCCGCCGCCTGGAACAGTTCGCCGGGGCGCGCGCCGCCGAACTCCACGGTGTTCCCGGCGTCGACGGTCACCCACAGACCCTCGTGCTCGTCGGTGAACACGCCCGCTCTGGAACGCAGTTCGTCGTTCAGGTCACTGTGCATGTGTGTCCCCCATCATCGGTCCGAGTGTCGCGTACGAGTCCGCCACGCGGGCCCGCCCGGTGATCGGTCGGGCGGTCGGGGCCCGCGTGCGGAGCCGCACGTCACGGTCTCCATCGAGTGCCCCGCGCCCGGCGGGTTCAAGCGTGGGAGCGGCGGGGCGGCTCCGGGATCGCGCCGGGCGAGAGGACGGCCGCCGGGCGGCGCCCGGGTCGGTTCCGGTGGGTGGCCGTGGAGCACGCGTGACCGGCCCCCGACGCGTGCGGCTTCGGCAAACACCGTTGCCGGTTCCGGGACGGGTGGGGTGCAATGGCGGTGTGGAACACTCACCCGCCATCGCCCAGGCCCTCACCGAGGTCGGTCCCCGGCTCAAGCGGCTGCGTACCGAGCGTGGCGTCACGCTGTCCGGGCTCGCGCAGGCCACCGGGATCTCCAAGAGCACGCTGTCCCGGCTCGAGTCGGGACAGCGTCGGCCGAGCCTGGAGTTGCTGCTGCCGATCGCGCAGGCCCACCAGGTCCCGCTGGACGAACTGGTCGGCGCGCCCGAGGTCGGCGACCCGCGGGTACGGCTCACGCCGCGCCGCGCGCACGGGAACACCGTGCTGCCGCTGACCCGGCAGCCCGGCCCGCTCCAGGCGTTCAAGATGGTCCTGCCCGCCAGCCGCAGCACGCCCAACGTGTGCACCCACGAGGGGTACGAGTGGCTGTACGTGCTGGCCGGGCGGCTGCGCCTGGTGCTGGCCGACCACGACCTGACGATGGGCGCGGGGGAGGCGGCCGAGTTCGACACCCGGCTGCCGCACTGGTTCGGCACCACCGGCGAGGGCCCCGTCGAGGTGCTGAGCATCTTCGGTCGGCAGGGCGAGCGCATGCACGTACGGGCCAAGCCCACCGCCCGCGCGAGCGGCTGACCTCGGCGCGGCGGGGCGGCGCCCCGTAGGTCTCTCTCGTACGGCCCGGCCAACCCCGTACACCGCACCCGCCCCGCACGCCGCACCCGCCCCGCGCGCGTATCCGCTGCCGGTCGGGGCCCGGGCCGCGCGCCACCGCCCCGCGCGCGTACCCGCTCCGGGTCAGGGGCCGGGCCGCGCGCCCGGGGGCTCGGGCGTCGCTACGTCGGCGGGGTCGGAACCGGAGTCGGAGCCGGGCGGGGTGGGGAGTCCCGGGGTGCGGAGTGCCGGCGTGCGGGGCGTCCCGACGGAGGGCGGGGCCGCGGCGCCCGGGGGGCGCGCCCGGGGTCGCGGCGTCGGTGGGGTGGGTGGGTCGCGGTTGCGGGTGGGGGCCGTCCGCGGGGGGCGTGGGCTCGGGCACCGGTGAGGTGGCGGTGGGCCGCGGGCCGCCCGACGGGGACAGGGGCTGCTGGTCGCGGTCGGGCCCCGTGCCGGGCAGCCCGACGGCGGCGGCCACCGTGAGCGCCGCGACCGTGACGACGCCGGCCGCCGACGCGGCGATCCGCCGGCGGCGCATCCGCCGCCCGCCCGCCACGGCCGAGTCGACCACGCTGGTCAGCGGCGGTTCCTGGGCGGAGTCCAGGATCTCCGCGAAGGCGTGGCGAAGTTCGGCGCCCTCGCGCGCGCCGCCCGCGTTCCGGTCCCGACTCACCGCCCGCTCCCCTCGCCCACCAGGCCCTCGACGAGCCCGCGCAGCCGCTTGAGCCCGCGCGCGCTCTGGCTCTTGACCGTACCCGGGGTCACCCGCAGCGCCTCCGCCGTCTGCTCCACGCTCCAGTCCTCCCAGAACCGCAGTACGAGCACCGCCCGGTACCGCGGCGGAAGCTCCATCAGCGCGGACCGCATCACCAGCCGCAACTCCGGCGCGTCGGCCTCGGCCTCGGGCGCCTCCGGCACCTCCTCCACGGCCTCCTCGCGCCACCGCCCCTTGCGGTGCTGGTCGATGAAGGTCCGGGTGAGGATGGTGCGCGCGTACGCGTCCACGTTGCCGTCCCGGCGCACCCGGCCCCAGGCCGCGTACAGCTTCATCAGCGTGGTCTGGGTCAGGTCCTGGGCCAGGTGCCAGTCCCCGCAGAGCAGGTAGGCGTTGCGCCGCAGGTGCGCCTGGCGCGCCTCCGCGTACTCCCGGAACTCGCGCTCCCGGACTGCTTCCCTCACCCGCCGCCTCCCACCACACGCCTCGCGCCGTCCCCTCTCCCATACGGAACGGGGCGGGCGGAGGTTGCACGCCGGCCCGAAAAAGATTTCCGCACCCCACCGTGCAACCCGCCGCCCCGAGCCCCCGTACTCCTCTCACGCAAGGCCGTGATCCGCCCGGGGGATCGGCGGCCACGCGCACGGCCGGACACCTCCGGTCCCGTTCACACGAGGAGTCACCATGACCAAGCGCCTGTTCAAGGGCCGCACCCGCCGCCTGATCCTCTCCATCGCCGCCAGCGGTGCCGTGGCCGCCGGGGGCTGGGCCACCGTCGCGAGCGCCGACTCCGGTCCGAAGCCCGCCCCGAAGCCGGCCAACTCGGCACCGGACGCCGCGCCGGCCGAGGTCGCGCAGCCCGCGCCCGTGCCGCCGAAGCCGGGTACGCCGGCGCCCGTGCCCGCCAAGCCGGGCACCCCGGCCCCGGTCCCGGCCAAGCCGGGCACCCCGGCGCCGGCTCCGGCTCCGGCCAAGCCGGGCACCCCGGGCGAGGTCGCGAAGCCCGTGCCCCAGGACGCCCCGGGCCGGACCTCGACCCCGCGCCCCGCGCCGGAGGTCCTGGAGCCCGGCGACCAGGTCACCCCGCGCCCGGCCCCGGCGACGCCGGGCCAGGCCGACAGCCCGCGTCCGGTGCCGCCGGCCCCGGCGCCGTACGTCCGCTAACCCGCGGCCACGCGCCGCCGGTTCGTCACCGAACCGGCGGCTCCGTGCGGGCGACGGCGAGGTTGACCACCCCGCCCCCTCGTCGCCCCCGGGGAAGCGCACGCGGCCCGCCCCGCCAGGGCGGGCCGCCCAGCGCCCCACGCCCCGGACCCGCCCCGGCCCCCCGTAACCGGCCTCCTGGACACCAACCGGCCTCGCGGACACCAACTGGCCTCCCAGACACCAACCGGCCTCCCGGACACCAACCGGCCCCCGGAATCAACCAGCCCCCGCCCCGGCCGTCGCCCGCCAGGCAGGCGGTGGGTCGCGGTGGTCGCTGGGCCGGGTGCCCCGGAGCCGCTTGAACGCCACGCTCAGCGCGAAGGCGTTGGCGTACCCCACCCGGCGCGCGATCGCGTCCACCGTCTGGTCGGTCTCCCGCAGCAGGTCGGCGGCGAGGGCGACGCGCCAACCCGCCAGGTAGGCCATCGGCGGCTCGCCCACCAGCGCGGTGAACCGCCGGGCGAGCGCCGCCCGCGAGACGCCGACCCCGGCCGCCAGGTCGGCCACCGTCCAGGGCCGCTCCGGCGCGTCGTGCAGCAGCCGCAGCGCCCGCCCGACCAGCGGGTCGTCCAGGGCCCGGCACCAGGCGGGGGCGCCCGCGCCCGGGTCGTCGAACCACCGCCGCAACGCGGCCACCAGCAGCAGGTCCAACGTCCGGTCGAGGACGAGTTGCTGCCCCGGCCGGTTCCGGGCGACCTCGTCGGCCACCACCTCCACCGACGGGTACGGCCCCCCGTCCGCCGGCACCACGAGCACCGCCGGCAACGCCCGCAACAGCCGTTCGCTCAACTCGCCCCGCCCCTCGAAGGCCCCACTGACCAGCACCGGAGCCGCGCCCCCGGCGGCGCCAAGGTGGTCCGGGTTCCCGCCAGCCCCAGCGGCCCCGCCCCGGTCCGGGCCCCCGCCATCCCCAGCCGCCCCGCCCCGGCCCGGGGCCCCGTCCCGCCGCGCGCCCAGCGGCTCACAGGTGCCGCCCGCGCGCCCGCCGGCGGGCTCGATGCCGTCAGCCGTCGGGCAGTAGTCCGCGCTGGTCACCACGTGCGCGGGGACGGTCGCGGGATCGTCGGCCACCGTGTACGGCGCGTCGCCGCGCACCACCGCGATGTCGCCCACGCCGACGGCCACCGGCTCGCCCCGCTCGGGCACGATCCACGCCCGGCCGCGCGCCATCATGGCCAGCGTCAGCGGGGCGCCGCTGGCCATCCGCAGCGCCCACGGCGGACGCATGATCGTCTGCCGGAACACGGCCCCCCGCGCCCGTACCTGCCCCAACAGCTCCGATACCGCGTCCATGGCGGCAGTGTAGGCAGAACGTAGACGCTCAGACATCGGTCAGCGCTTCCCTGCCATGGAACGTCTCAGCGCCCCACGCTTGACTGGGGCCATGTCCGAACAGCACCCCATCCTCGTCACCGGCGCCACCGGCAAGTCCGGCCGCCGCGTCGCCGCCCGGCTCCGCGCCAAGGGCCTCCCGGTCCGCGCGGCGGCCCGTACCGGCGAGCACCCCTTCGACTGGACCGACCACACCACCTGGGACGCCGCCCTGCGGGGCGTGCGCGCCGTGTACGTCGTGCAACTGGACGGCACCACGCTCGTCCGCCCCTTCCTGGAGCGGGCCGCCGAGCACGGGGTCCGGCGCGTCGTCCTGGCCTCCGGTCGCGGCATCGACAACCCCGACTACGCGACGGACAGCAACGGCGTCCTGGACGGCGTCCTCGACAGCGAGGCCGCCGTGCGCGAGAGCGGCCTGGAGTGGACGATCAGCAGGCCGGGCTGGTTCGCGCAGAACTTCAGCGAGGGCTTCTTCGCCGACGGCGTCCGCGCCGGTGAGCTGCGGCTGCCCGCCGGTGACGGGGCCGCCAGCTTCGTGGACGCCGAGGACATCGCGGCGGTGGTGACCGCCGCGCTGACCGAGGACGGACACGCGGGCCAGACCTACGAACTGTCCGGGCCGGCCGCGCTCACCCTGACCGAGGTGGCCGCCACGATCAGCGAGGCCACCGGCCGCACGGTTCGCTACGTACCGATCACCACCGACCACTACGTCGGCGAACTCGTCCAACACGGCCTGCCGCTCGCGGACGCCGAAGCCTTCGCGCACGTGCTGGAACCGCTGCGGAACAACACGGACGCCTATCTCTCCGACGGCGTCCAACGCGCCCTCGGCCGACCGCCGCGCACCTTCGCCGAGTTCGCCAAGGCGACGGCCGCGGCGGGCGGCTGGCCGACCTGACGCCGCCGGTCGCGGGGCGGCACCCGGGCGGCGGGCACGACCCCGCCGCCCGCTACCCCCGTCGGACCACCCTCAGGAGAAGTCCAGCACCAACCGCCCCCGCACCCCGCCCGCCTCCAGCAACCGGTGTGCCTTGGCCGCCTCGTCGGCCGGCAGCACGTCGGCCACGTGCAGCGACAGCACGCCCTCCGCGGCCTGCCGGCTCAGCGTGTCGAGCCGCTCGGTGTCGGTGAGGGCGTCCGCCACCATCACCGGGTGCACGTTGACGCCGCGCTCGGACGGGCCCGCCCAGCCGCGCAGCGAGGCCAGCGCGCCGCCGTCGGCGACGGCGGGTACGACCTCGGTGGTCTGGTTCGAGCCGTCCACCAGGCCGGGCACGCCGTCCGGCACCAGCGTGCGGACGCGCGCGGCCACCTCGGCACCGCGCTCCACGACGTGATCGGCGCCGAACCCGCGCACCCGCTCGACGTCGCGCGCCGCCGCGTCCGCGATCACGGTCAGCCCGTCGGCCGTCGCCAGCTCGACCGCGTACCCGCCCACCGCGCCGGCCGCCCCCGTCACGGCCACGGTCCCACCGGCCGGCACGGCCACCGCGTCCAGGGCCAGCCGCGCGGTCATGGCGTTCATCAACAGGGTGGACGCCTCCGCGAAGCTCGCCCCCGCCGGCGCCGGCACCACCGACGCGGCGGGCACCACGATCCGCTCGGCGTACGCCCCGCCGCGCGGCCCGACGAACAGCACCAGGGCGATCACCCGTTGGCCCACGGACAGCCGCCCGTCCACCCCTGGCCCGAGCTGGTCGATCACGCCCGCGGCGTCCATGCCGGGCACGAACGGCGGCCGGCGCCCCGGCATCCGTACGGCGTGACCGCCGGTCCGCAGCATCACGTCCGTCGGGTTCACGGCCGCCGCGTGCACCCGAATTCGCACCTCGCCGGGCCCCGCCTGCGGCTCGGGCAGCTCCAGCACACGCAGCGCGTCAGGCCCACCGAACTCTTCCACCCCAATGGCTTTCATGCTCCGCGTCAACTCGCGGCGCCGGCGCGGCATTCCGGTGGCCGCGTACGCAACCCGTGCATGATCGCTCCCATGAACAGACACGACCCCGCGCAGGGGCCCGCCGCGTACGCCTGCATGATCGTCCGAAAGCCCGCCGACGAGGCGTTCCGCGCCTTCGCCGACCCGGCCGTGACCTCCCGCTTCTGGTACAGCCGAAGCAGCGGACCGATGGTCCCGGGGGCCGAACTGCGCTGGGAGTGGGAGACGTACGGGGCGACGGTCGACGTCCGGGTGGGCGAGGTGCGGCAGGGCGAGCTGATCCGGTTCGAGTGGGGCGGCCCCGAGCAGCCGACCACCGTGGAACTGAGGTTCACCCCGCGCCCGGCGGGAGCCACGTTCGTCGAGGTCACCGAGGTGGGGTTCCAGGGCTCCGGGGAGGAGTTGACCCGCTGGTTGAACGACACCGTCGGCGGGTTCACGACGGCGCTGTGCGCCATGAAGGCCCTCCTGGAACACGGCGTCGAACTGCGCGCCGTCCTGGACCACCACCCGGCCCCCTGACCGCCCGGGGCGCACGCGGACCGCACCCACGGGGATTGTCGCCGGCCGGAGAGGTCGGATAAGAAGCTCGCATGCTACGAGGCGGCGAGATCGGGCTCAGGGCCCGGCACGCGGACGACATCCCGCTCCTGCACGCCGGGCTGTACGACGACGTGGCCAACACCGCGCGGGCGGCCGGCCGGCCGTGGCGTCCGATCCCGCCCGGCTCGCCGCACGCGCAGTTCGTCGTGGACGACACGGAGCGGGGCGACGAGGGCAACGTCTCGTTCTCCGTCGTGGAGTTGGCCGGCGGTTCCCTGGTCGGCGCCGCGATGCTGTGGGGCGTCGACCCCCACAACCGCTCCGCGCACCTCGGCCTCGGCCTGCTCCCCGCCGCCCGTGGCAAGGGCTACGGCACCGACGTGGTCGCCGCGCTGTGTTACTACGGCTTCGCCGTACGCGGCCTGCACCGCCTCCAGATCGACACCCTGGCCGACAACACCGCCATGCTGCGCTCCGCCGAACGCAACGGCTTCGTCCGCGAGGCCGTACGGCGCTCCGCGTCCCGGGTCCTCGGCGAGTTCCTGGACCAGGTGCATCTGGGCCTCCTGGCCGAGGACTGGCAGCCGGCGGCCCGGGGGTAGCCGTGGCCCTGGTCTGGCTCAAAGGCCGGGGCCACACCACCTTCCGTCGGGCGCACAGGGGCTACCGCCCTCCGGCGCCTGCCGTGGCCGCCTCACCCCGGTCCCGGATCACTGCTGGACGACGAGGAAGCTGACGATGACGTCCAGGTCCTCCGGCCATTCGACCTCGCCGCGGATGTCGACCAGTCCCTGACTCACGGGCGAGATGTTGAAGACCCTCATGTTGGCGGCGCCAATGAAGGGGCCCTCGCTGCCTACCTCCGTGAGCGAGGCGAACACCTTGCTCTCTCGGTTGTTCCCCAGGTTGCCGAAGCGTTCGGTGAAGACGCCGTGCGCGCGGAAGAGCGACGATCTCGCGCTGATGATCGTCGCGGACGGGGCATCCACCCGCGTGGCCTCGGTGGGGATGACGGCCCTTCCCTGCGGGCCGGTCTCGTTCATCGTGCTCATCTCTTTCCGCTTGTCGCGCCGTGCGGCCGGGGAAAGGTCCCCGCCCCGGCGCCAGGCATCCCCTCTTCCGAGCATGCGCGGCGCCGACCGGATGGACAAGCGGATCGGATGGACACATCACACCAGATGGACACATCGCACCAGATGGACAGAACGAAGGGCACCCCGGTTCGCGGGAGCGCGGCCGCGCGCACGGGGCGGCCGGAACCCGCCGCGGTCCACGCCCCAAGCCGCCGCCCCAAACCGCCCCCACTCGCCCCCGCCACCCGTCACGGCCCGCCCGATCAGGCGCCGCCGCTGTCGCCACCCCCGCCCGCGGCCGCCACGGCGGGCTCGTCGTCCCAGGCCAGCGAGGACATCCGCCACCCCGCCGGCGTCCGCAGGAACTGCGTGGTCTTGTGGCCGGTGCCCTCGAACCACGTGCCGTGGTGGTAGCCGGACTTGCGGTACTGGCTGAACCGCTGCGCGACCGAGCCGAAGAACTCGGTTCGCTCGCTGACCTCCCACTCGCGGAACTCCGTCAGCGTCCCGTCCGTGAGCATCTTCTGCCGGGGCTCGATGAACCCGTCGAGGTCGTAGAACACGGGCTCGTCCCCGACGTTCGCGATGATCCGCCCCTGCGGAACGAACAGGTCGCGGATGACCCCGAGGTCCGGCCGCCGCCCGCCGGTGTTGTCGAAGGCGCCGACGAACGCGCCCATCAACCGGTCCAACTCGACCTGCACACCGCCCCTGCCGGCACCCGTAACCGCGCCCGCGCCCGTATCGCCGCGCGGCGGCCACTCCTCGGCCAGCACCGACCAGACCTCGCTGTCATGCCGTACGCCCCGGTACGGGTACCGCTGGCGCAGTACGCCGTCGCGGCTCATGCCCAGCCGGCGCGCGACCTCGATGCTGCGCGCGTTGCCCGGCGTGACGAACCACTCCACGCGGCTCATCCCGCGCTCCCGGATCGCCCAGTCCACCAACGCCCGGCAGGCCCGGGTCACCAGCCCCCGCCCCTCCCCGGCCGGCTCCACCCAGCACCCGACCTCGCACACCCCGGTCGCGCTCTCGAAGCGGGTGAACATGACGCCGCCGACCAGCGTGCCGTCCAGCCAGATGCCGTAGATCCGGCCGCCGTCCGAGGCCAGGCGGTCGGCGTAACGCTGGAGCGTGGCCGTGGCCGACTCCAGGTCGGTGCTGAACGTCGCCCACGGTATCCACGGGTCCACGGTGGCGCGGGCGCGGTCCAGGTGCGCCAGGAACTCCTGCGCCTGCCAGGGCTCCAGGGGCCGGAGCTGGGCGTTGTCGCCGAGCGGCAGGGAGAACATGCGGGCCTCGCCTTCTGCGTACGTTACGAGCCGCGCGAGCAGCGTACGTAACAAGCGTTCGGTACGTAAGCTGGCAGTATGCCGCCCGCACCCGGAGATCGTGAAGCCCGCCGCAAGGAAGTGTCCGAGGCCGTGTGGCGCGTGCTCGCCGACAAGGGCTTCGGTGGCCTGACCCTGCGGGCCGTCGCGGCGGCGATGGGGGTCTCGACCGGGATGCTGATGCACTACTTCCCGACCAAGCGGGCCCTGCTCACGCACGCGCTGGACCTGCTGGAGTCGCGCACCGCCGACCGCCCCCGCCGCCCGCACCCGGCCCCGGGCCTGGCCACCGTGCGCGCCATGCTCCTGGACATCCTCCCGCTGACCCCGGACGACACCGCCCGCAACCGCGTCTGGGTCAGCTCCTGGGACCTCTCCCTGGCCGACGACGAACTGGCCACGGCCCAGGCCGCCCGCTACACCCGCCTGCGCTCCACCCTCCACCCCCACCTCGAAGCCGCCCGCGACCTCGGCGAACTCCCCCCGACCGCCGACGCGGACCACCTCGCCGCCAGCGCCGTCGCCTTCACCCACGGGCTCGTCGTCCAGGCGCTGTTCGACCCCGCCCACTTCCCCCGTGACGTCCAGATCACCCTGCTCGACGGCTTCCTCACGTCGATGGGGCTACGGGCCCCGGACGGCCGGCCGTGACGGGTGACGGTTGGCTCGGGTAGCCACCTACGAGCAGGGACGGTCTCGCGGTCAGCGGCCCTGTCGCCGCTGCGCGTCGAACCGGGACAGCACCCACACCACCCGCCAGACACCGACCACCACTCCCAGGAAGGCGCCGCCCTTCAGCATCCCCTTGGCAGCCAGACCGGAGAGCCCGAAGACGAACGTGAGCCCGAAAGCGACGGCGAAGACCGCTCCGGCCAGCACGGCGGCGGAGACCAGGGCGAACCCGATCTCCACCGTCATGGCGTCCTTCTCCCACCGCGACTCACGACCCATATCCATACCGGCAGTCTCGCACCGAATCGCCCTCATAGCAGGGGAGTTGAGGGCTACGTCGCTTCCGACCGCCGCCGCCCCGCCGCCCCGCCGTCACGCTGTGCCGCCGTGCCGGCGGTGGTGAACCCGCGGGGCGGCCGGGGCCTCTCCCGCCTGAGCCGGTCAGCCCCGCCAGGCTCCGTCGCCCCCACGCCGCGCGTCCCGAAAACTGCCCTCTCCCACGCGCCGTGGGCACTCCTCCCACTCCCGCACCACCCGCCGCCGCCCGATCGGAACGCGGTGCCAGTTGGTACGGGTCACGGCCTGCCCCTCGTAGGAGGACTCCCACGAGATGGCGTGGAACGGCCCGATGTCCGGTACGAGCGTGGTGAGGCAGTGCAGGGCACGCCGGTGGTACCACTTGCCGACGGCCGCGACCCGGAGCCCGGCGTCCAGCGCCTCGCGCAGGTGGGGCAGCGCGAACTCGACGTTCTGCCAGGTGTTGGCGGAGGTGTCCTCATACCGGATGGCCGCCTCGGGCACACCACGTTCGAGGAGCAACCTGCGAAACACCTGTGCCTCGACCACCCCGTTGTGCCGATTGACGCCCCCGGTCAGGATGATCAGCGGCGCCGCCCCCCGGTGGTAGCGCTCGACCGCGATTTCGGCCGGCCGAGCCTGGTTGGTCCCGAAGACGAAGAGGGCCACGGGGAGTTCGTCCGGCGGCGGCGCGTCGATGTCGACGTATGAGGTGATCTCGCGGATGTGGTCGGTGGTGAGGTGGTCGGGGGACGTGGTCATGGGGGGCTCCTCGGGTGCGTAGGCTCGCCTGCCAGATCGGGTCGAGTGCACGTCACGCAGTCGAGTATTCGGCGAGTAGGGCCGCAACCTCCGGAACGTCTGCGTAACGGCGCAGGGTGCGGAGGATTGCACGAACGCGTTCCGCGACCCTCTCCGATGCGATCTCCGATGACAGTGCGATGACTCGCTCTGTTACCGCTGCTGATTCCTCGGGCTCGTTTGCATCGGCGAGCGCCACCGCGAGCCATGAGAGATAGAGCGCCATTTCTCGCGCATGCGTGGCGTCGTATTCGGAGAGCACCTCCCGAAGTAGCGGAACTGCCCTCAATGGTCGGCGCAGTTCCGTGTAAATACGGGATTCCATGATTCGCAGTTCGCCCGAGTTCACCCAGTAGAGATAGGCAGGAGTCTCGTAACCTGCGGATTTCGCGGAGTCTTCGCTGAGGGCTTCCTCGGCTTCCCCGAGCGCACGCATGGCCTGCTGGCTGTGGGCCGAGCCTGCGGCTTTCGTGTGCGCCCACGCCACACGGTCCCAGTACAGCGCACGGGCTCTCGGTGGCGCTTCGGCCCCAGCATCAGCCAGCGCTGTTTGCGCGAGGGTCAGCCCTTCGGCTTCACGGCCGGTATTGACCATCTGATAGGCGAGGGACCCGGCAAGGTTCCCGGCAAGGACGCCGTCCTCAGCTTGCCGCGCAGCGCTAATGCCCAGCCGGTAGATGCGCTCGGCCTCTTGATGTAGGCCAGCATCACTGGCGATCCATCCGGTAATCTGCGACAACTCGCCTACCTGGCATAGGAGTTGGCGGCCGATAGCTGCGGCGAAGGTGCTTTCCCGATACATCTTCACGGCGCGTCGAAGTTCCCGGCATGCCGGATGGATTAGATCACCCCCGGCGAGAAGGTCGTCAGCAAGCCTGAGTCCATGCACGCGCTGCCTTAGATCATCGACCTGAGTTACGCCGATGCGGCGACCCACCCTCCTTTCCGCCGCGCTGAGCGGGTCGCCTTCGGGTAGGAAGTCAGCCAACGACAGTACGGGTGGCACCACAGTGTTCTGTGAGTCGCCACCCGGCGCCGCGCGGCCAGGTGGTAGCGACTGGCTCATCGGATCGCCGGGTTTGAGGACGATGTCGACTAACTTGCCACCGGCGCCCACGAGCGTGTCCAGCGATTGTGCGAGTTTTGCCGACGGCTTCTGCTTGCCGTTGAGAACGCGGGATAGGTAGGAGATGTCATAGTTCGTGGCGCGTGCGGCAGCCTTTATCGAATATCCGCTCTCATGAAGGGCGCGGCGGGCAAGATCGGCGAACTCACGCATCGTGAACCTCTGAGGTTGATCGCTGAAATTACATAGAGAGCTCGTAGGGATCGGCGTCCAGAGCCCCGTCGATCTGGTCGAGTGCGTCTCGCAGGCCGCTGGGAGCGGCACTCGTTCTCTTTCCTCGGCGGGTCGCCTGCCGCAAAATCTTGAGGGTTACGCCGGATGATGTCTCGCTGATAGCGGGAATCAGTTTGGCGGCCTCTTCCTCCGCTGCCCGCCACGACTTCACGGCGACCAGGCTGTCGAGGAGGCGGACGGACGCCACGTTCTCGTATCCGACCTGGGCTCCAGGGTGCTTCTCTGTGGCTCGTTCGAGTGTCGGAATGGAATCGAGCCACTGACCGGTCTCGTGCTGCATACGTCCTTGTTGACGGTCGATTTCGTTCAGCGAAATCCACCAAGCCCAGTGCGGTTCGCTTCGCGGGGAACTCTCCTGCAGTAGGGCACGAGCTCGATCAAAGGCGTGTGCGGCGCTCGTCGGGTCACCCGTGCCAGCGAGGCCCTGACCTTCTCGTGCTCGGAACACCGCTTCGACGCGCGGTGTCAGTCGTCCTCGGCGCAACACCGACCGGGCGATGGCCAACTCCTCTCGCGGTCGACCGGCCCACCCTGCGATCATTCCGAGGTTCTGGAGGGTGATCAGTTCCGTGGAGCGGTCGCCACAGAGGCCAGCGAGGTACAGAGCCTCCTGGCTGAACCGGCGGGCAGCGTCGAACTGGCCCTCGTTGTTGAACAGGGCCCAACCAGCGATCTCTGCCAGTTCCGCGGCCGCAGACTGAATGTCACGCTCGTACCTCAGCGCATAGTCACCCTCTCCCAGGCGCCGGTGCACCACCTTGAACGAACAGGCGGCAAGCCTCGCGATGGGCAACCCACGCACCTCGTTGTCGAGGGTGATCAGGCGTTGGGAGATATTTCGGATGGCGAGCACGAAGTCCTCGCCCTGTGCCTCGTCGAGGTCGGGTAGGTCTTCACGTAGTGGCTGCTTCGTCGGGTCGGCGGGCTTCATGACGACAGCGGCTAGTTCGCCCCCGGCCCCCACCAGGGCGTCCAGCGATTCCGCGAGTTTGACCGACGGCTTCTGCTTCCCGTTGAGAACGCGTGAGAGGTAGGAGATGTCGTACTTCAAGGCCCGCGCGGCAGCCTTTATCGAATATCCGCTCTCGTGGAGGGCGCTGCGGGCAAGATCGGCGAACTCACGCATCGTGAACCTCTGAGGGTTGACCGGTCGTGCTCTCCAGAGTAGTCAAGCGACGTCAACTCCCGCGTGATCGCGTTATGTCAAAGCATGGACGCATGCACGGACCCCTGTGACGTGATGAACGTCCAGAGGGTCGCAACGTCAACGAAAGGCAAATGGCCTTCATGCGCCCACGGCTGAACTGGCAGAGCAAGCGCGGGGGGAGCGCCCGGTGACAACCACCCTCCCCGAGCCCAACGGCCGCCCCGAACACCAGCCTGCCGACGCCAACTTCGAAGCGCTCGTGGACACTCACGAGCGCGAGGCGCGGCGGGACGCGCCCCGCTCGTGCGCCAAGTGCCGGGCCCTGTGGATCGTCGCGGAGCGGGCCGTGGCCCTGCGCGACGCGACGCAGCGCCGCAAGGCCGTCGAAGCGCTGCACGAGCACCGCCGTCGCGACCACCGGGACGAGGAGGCGGCGCGGTGAACACCGTCGAGCGCGTACACGCGGTGCTCACGGGCGATCACGAGGTACGTACGTCGGAGGGCGCCGTACTGCGGTTCTTCCTCGCGCGCGGCCCGCCGGCCGAACCCGACACGGCCTGGGAGCGGGCGACGGACGCGGAGTTTCAACACGCTTACGAACTATCGCTGTGCGACCCGCGAGGGCTCGACACCCAGTTCCTGTTGCCCAACCCGCGCCGCGTGCAAGTGACCCTCGACGCGCTGGCCGGGACCGGCAGCTTCTTCTGGTCGGACGGCGCGGATGTGGCCGGCGTGCTGACTACCAACGGGAAGGCGCCCGAGGAGTGCGGACTCGACCTCGCCGCTCTCCAGGCGGGCACGACCGGTGACGCGGGCGGCGCACCATGAGCCGGCGCGACGTACGCGTGAACGTACTGGTGTGGCGGCCCCGCGACCCGTCCGCGCCGGCCGACCTGTCGTACGGCTGGCCGCGCGTGCTCCAGGTGCGGAGTACGGGTACGCCGTGGCAGCTCCCGGGCGTGCTGCTCCGCCCCGGCGAGGGGATCATGTCGGCGGCGGGGCGCGCGGCGTACGCCCTCGGCCTTGAGCTGCCGCCCGTGCACCGCGCCCTCACCCTCGACCAGCGCCCGGCTGCGGCCGGCGAACCGGAGCAGTTGGTCATCATCGTGGACGGCGGCTGGACCGACGGCGACGACGTACACGCGACCGACCACAGCACCTCCCCGTGCCCCCACGACTGCCAGCACGAACGCCGCTGGGCCAGCGCGGAGAACCTTGCCGACGAGATCGGCACCACCACCGCGCTGAGCGCGGCACTGGGCAAGACACCGGCGTTCGTGGTGGGCCGGGGCGGTGCGGCGCCGTGAGGACCAGGCCGGAGCCACCTGGGTACACCCTGGCGTGTGGGAGCCATGCCCGCGCGCGGGGACCAGTGCCACACGGTCACGCGGAGCGTGCACCGCGCGGGACCATCCCCGCGCGCGGGGACCAGTTCCCACCTTTTCCACATGCGCAGCACGTCTTGGGACCATCCCCGCGCGCGCGGGGACCAGCGGCGGGTACGCGGCGAGCGCCGGCTCGTGCCGGGACCATCCCCGCGCGCGCGGGGACCAGAAGACTGGTGTTTCGTGGAAGACGATCGCTGTGGGACCATCCCCGCGCGCGCGGGGACCAGAGCGATTGACCTGCGACGTTACCCGGAACCCACCCCGTTTTCCGCAACTTCCTGGGATTCCGACATCAAACACATAGGGGATAGATCGCTCACCATCGCGCCTCCCTCCACCCAGACCCCAGGCTGTCGGTCGTCCCGTAACCGCTATGCCCCGCGCGTGACCCACCAGCCCAGACCGGCACCGCCGGCCAATCCCTCCAAGCGGGCAGGCCAAACGAGGGGGCGCGCGCCGCCCCGGCGCGGCAGCCCCGCCCCCGGCGAAGGCGCGCCCGGCGCGCAAACGCGCGAAGTGCCCGCCCCGCGAGCCGCGTTGGCCGGCCGACGCTTCGGCGGCAGAGTCAGGAAGGCGGCCGGGGAACCCTCCGGAAGTGGCCGGTTACGCAACGTCGGACCCTCCGGCGGCAGCCGGCAACGCTCACAACCGGATGTGCGACATCCGTGCGGTAGGCGGTCGAAATGGGGAAGGACAAGGAAAGAAGTCGATCTGTAACGGTCGACGAGCGATAGTCAAACGGCACCGACGGAACGCCAGCCACCAACCAACGGCGTCAGCGACCCTCGCGGGGAGGGGCTAGCCGGTCCGTAAAGTAAGGCCAGTAGAAGGGGAATTGGGCATGTGGCACACCTTGAGCGAATGTGATCACGACTGGATCGGCTGGAGTGGCAAGACCCGCTGCCGCAAGTGCGGCGCCACCCAGAACTGAGCGCGTTGGCAGGCGAACAGTACTGACCAGTCCACTCCATGGACGGTAGGGGCACGGGAACGTCCGGCCGGTGCCCCTGCCCCCGGCAAGTGATCGGAACACGATGACCGAACGTGTGCGGTGGGCCGACCTACCCGCCGTCCTGAAGCGCGCGATCGAGGCGCGTACAGGCCGCATCACCCGTACCGAAGAGGTTCCCGAGGGCCTGAACTGCTCCCTGGCCCTCGTCCTCGACACCCAGCGCGGCGAATCGGTCTTCCTCAAGGGCGTACGCACCTCAAGCCACGCGGACCGGGCCGGACTCCTCCAGGAACAGCAGGTCAACTCCCTCGTCAGCGAACTGGGGGTGGGGCCGGGAATCCGGCACAGCTTCGAGTGCGAGGGCTGGCACTGCCTCGCCTTCGCGTGCGTCAGCGGCGCGCACGCCAACCTCGGCCCGGCGTCCCGGGACCTGTCGGCGGTGGCGTCCACCCTCCAGCGCGTACAGGAAGCCCCGCCCCCGCGACTCCCACTGCCACGCTTCGCCGAACGCTTCGCCGCGCACCTCCGCCCCGGCGAGGCGGAGGCTCTTGGCGGACCGTATCTGCTGCACACCGACACCAACCCGCACAACCTCATGATCGAGGCGACGAGCGGCGTCGCCTACATCGTGGACTGGGCCATGCCCGCGCTCGGCCCCGCCTGGATCGACGTCGCGTACACGGCCGTACGCCTCATGGAGTGCGGCCACACCCCGGAGGCCGCCCGCGCCTGGCTCGCCGATTTCGCGGCCTGGCGTACCGCCGAGCCCGCGGCCGTGGAGACGTTCGTCAACGTCGTCTGCCGCCACTGGATCGCCAGGGTCGGCGAACGCGACGCCGAACCGAGCAATGCGCGGTTTCGGAGCTTGCTTGTTTGAGCGGGGGGTGGGGCGGTGCCGTCGGGCGGGGGGAGGTGGGGACACCCCCTCTCCTAAGACGGTGCTCGCAGGTTCGAATCCTGATGGGATACCACGGGTACGCCGATGACCTGGGCTTTTCAGAGATGCTTCATGCTGCTTCGTCCCCCGGGAGCCCATATGAATGAGTGGGCGGGAGTTGATCTTCCCAATGTCGGCCAACGGACCAGCGTCGATTCCCCACGCTTGCCGTGGGCGCGCTGGTCGTACGGCGGCCGACGGGGCAGGCGCGTGAGCGGGACACGCGTGCCGGACGGACGGCAGACAGTACGCTGAATCTGGCGGGACGGAACCCGCAGCACAGTGTCCGGGAGGTGCTTGATGACGGCCGAGATGGTGGCCCCGGCGTGGATGCATGAGCAGATCACGGTGGAGGAGTACGAGTCCTGGTCCGCAGAGCAGTGCGCCGGCATCGAAATTGTGGACGGGATGGTCGTCGTGAGTCCGAGCGCGTCCAAGCGGCACAACCGGCTGGCGCGGATGCTCGCGAACGCCCTGGATGCCGCCGCGGCACCGGAGTGGAACGCTGACACGGACTTCGACGTCCGGCTTCAAGACGTCCCGCTCACCAATCGTCGCCCGGACGTCGTCGTGTACCGCGCGGACACGATCGACATCACCCCCACCCGCCCTGAGCATGTGCTGCTGGTCGCGGAGGTGGTGTCGCCGGGCTCGGAGACCACTGACCGGATCGTGAAGGTCGACCAGTACGCCAAGGCAGGCATCGGCTTCTACTGGCGCATCGAGCAGGCCGCGACCGGCATCCCTCTCGTGTACACGTACGTTCTCGACCCGGCGACGAAGACCTACCGGGACGGAGACGTGTTCACCGGCATCCTCAAGGCCGTAGCCCCCTTCCCGGTGGAGATTGACCTCGGCCAGGTGTGACCCTGCGCGCTGCTCGGCAACCGGCCACCGGCAACGCGTGAGCAGTGCGTGAGCGGACGGTCCGGTGTGGGGCGGCATGAGTCGCGGCAGCTCGTGTATGCCTCATGCCAATCGCAGGCTCGACACCACGTGGCATTCTCAACGTATGGCTGCTCGAAATATCACCATCACCGTGCCGGAAGAGCTGGTGGAATCGATTGAACTACGCGCCGGTGCGCGCGGGGTGACCGACTACATCGCTGCCGCCGCTGCTCACCAGGACGCCATGGACCGACTGCGCGAACTGGCCGCACGCCTCGAAGCCGAGCACGGCGCCGTGTCGGAGACCGAGCACCAAGCAGCGCTGGCACGCGTTGCCGCCATCGACGGCTGGCACGACAGGCAGCGAGCGCATCGGGATGGGACGCCCATGTGAGGTTCGGCGCCCGATGGGGAGTTGCCGTGGCGCGCGGCGACTGCCGAGTAGCCAACCGACGACGTTATAAGGCGGGTTGAGGAAAGCCGCCGAGCCGGGGAGTGGGGCCATCCCCGCACGCGGGGACCAGAGCCGGCCGCCCCCAGGGAGCGAGCCGTCCGCAGGGGGCCATCCCCGCACGCGGGGACCAGAGCATGTTGCTTGGCGGACAACCTCCGGGGAACGGGGGCCATCCCCGCACGCGGGGACCAGAGTACGCGGGCGGGACGGCTTGGCGCGCCTCGATGGGGCCATCCCCGCACGCGGGGACCAGAGGGGAGGACGGGTATGCGCTGGCCGTCGGCGCGGGGGCCATCCCCGCACGCGGGGACCAGAGACGCTCACGCCTGAGCCCGAGCGCTGATTCCGAGGGCCATCCCCGCACGCGGGGACCAGAGCGGGGATCAAGGCGGCCAAGGGGGAGACAGTGGGGGCCATCCCCGCACGCGGGGACCAGAGGTCACGCTGGTGGCCACGGTCTTCGGAGTCGGGGGGCCATCCCCGCACGCGGGGACCAGAGAGCAATTGACCTGCGACGCTACCGGGGCCCTACCCTGTTTTTTGCAACTTCCTGCGATCCCGACATCTCGCACATCCGGCACCTATCGCACGCCAACCTTGCCGCCTTCGGTCCTCGGCCCAGGCTATCGGCCACCCAGCACAACCCGTACCCGGCACGGAACCCTCGCCCCCCTGCTGGCCAACCAGCAACGAACCGTCACGGCAGCGAGGTCACCCCACCCCTCACTCTCCACCCCCGTCCCCACTCTCCCCGCCCCCACCCCGCGCCACATGCCGCCCCGTCGGCTGGCTCAGCAGGTGCCGAGGGTCCGTGGCCCGCGTGATGGCAGCCTCCACCGCCGCGATCCGGTCGGCCAGCACCCCCAGCACCGCCACCGCCTCACCCAACCCCGCCCCCGACGCACCCACACCCACCGGCGCACCTCCACCCTCACCCACATCAGCAACCGCGTCTTCGCCCCCACCCGCACCACCACAAAGCTCCTTCCACCGCACCGCCTGCTCCTCCGTCAACGTCCCCCGCAACACACCCAACTTCAGCAGGTTGGCCTCCGCCGCGGCGCCCAGTGTCTGGGCCTCGTTGCGGTAGTGGTCGTCGATGAGGGCGGACAGTTCGGCCGCGTTCATGGCGGGGCTGATGCGGGACGCGATCTGGTTCATGTCGCGGTACGAGCCCTGAAGGGCGAACGGGGGTTCCGTGCGGGTCTCGTCCGACTGGGCGGCCGACGCGATGTACGCCGCGTTCACCGCGAGCACCGTCTCCCGGGCCGCGAGCACGTGTCGGAGTACGGACAGCACGCGATCCAGCTCGGCCGGTGCGTACGGGTGGGCCAGACGGTCGCGCTGGGCCGTGGGGTCGTCCGACGCGAGGCGTACGAGCAGGTCGAGGTCGGCGCGGTCGCGGGTGGCCAGGGGGGCCAGGGTCGGGTTCGAGGTCAGCGCGTTCTCCACGAAGCTGGCCGCGAACGCCTCCTCCCTGCCGGTCAGGACATCACCGAGGTTCCACACGTCGGCCCGGTTGGCAAGCATGTCCGGGACGCGGAAGCGGCGGCCGGACTCCGTGTACGGGTTGCCCGCCATGCACACGGCGAAGCGCTTGCCGCGCAGGTCGTACGTGTGGGCCTCGCCATCACGCACGCCCTCCATGCGCCGCGTCGCGTCGCACAGCGGGATGAACTTCTGCAACAGCTCCGGCGACGTGTGCTGGATGTCGTCCAGGTAGAGCAGCACGTTGTTGCCGGCCGCCAACGCGAAGTTGATCTTCTCTACCTCGCGGCGCGCGGTCGCGTTGGGTGCCTCGGCCGGGTCGAGCGAGGTCACGCCGTGGCCCAGCGCCGGCCCGTTGACCTTGACCAGCAGCATCCCGATCCGCTCCGCCACGTACTCCACCAGCGTCGTCTTGCCGTACCCGGGCGGCGAGACGAGCAGCAGCAACCCGTTGCTGTCCGTCCGCTTCGCATCGCCCGTGGCGCCGATCTGGCGGGCCAGGTTGTCGCCGATGAGTGGCAGGTACACCTCGTCCACGAGGCGGTTGCGTACGAAGGACGCCATGACCCGCGGCCGGTACTCCGCGATCCGCAGCCGCGCCCGCTCCGCCGCGATCAGCTCGGCGCGCTGTCGCTGGTACGCGCGGAACCCGGGTACCACCCGGGCGGCGAAGTCGGACGTACGGGCGTGGAACTCGTCGATCCGTAGCTCCAACGCCCGCCCGCCGATCCGCGGGTGCGTGCCGAGCAACCCTTCCACCCGCCCCGTCAACTCCGCCTCCACCGTCCGTCGGTCGAGGCTCGGGCAGATCTCGATGGCCACCGCCTCGGCCAGGTCACCGTCTCCGACCTGGTCCCGGCCGCCGGCCGCCGCGTACGCCGTGAGCCAGCCGTGGACCAGACGGTACGCCGCCGCCGGGTCGCCGGCGGAGAGTTGGGCCCGCACGTCGGCCCCGTACGGGGCAACGCCTCTGTCCGCGCTCACCGCGCGACCGAACGCGGCCAGCAGCTCCCGCGCGGCCGGGCCGGTGACGAACGCACCGCCGCGCGCCAACTCCTCCACCAGGTACGCCGCCGCCAGGCCCGCCGAGTCCCCGGCCGTGCTGTCGATCCCACCGGCCTCCGACGCGCGGTCGGCGTCGGACGTGTTCAGCGTGAAGCCGGCGATGGGCGCGGCGAGTTCGGCCCGCAGTGCCCCCAGGCCCGGCGCCGAGCCGAACGCGGCGCGGGCGCGCGCCAGCGACACCGCCTCGCGGGTCCAGGACGCGCGGGTGGCCTCGGTCGTGCCGTGGGCCCAGAACAGGGCGGCTCGCGCGCGGGCGTGCGCCGGGTAGCGGAGCAGTTCGGCGCCCTCGTGCAGGCGGAGCACGGCGGTCAGGATCGCCGCCGCGTCGCGGTCGTGCACCCCGCGCTCGTACCCCTCGTCGTACGCCTCCTCCGCGGCCCGCCGCACCAGTTCCGCCAACTCTTCCTGGCTGGCGGCGGACAGCGCCGGCGCGCCGTGCTCGGCGAGCAGGCGGGCCGCCAAGTGCTCGGCCCGGTAGACCTCGGGGGACTCCGACGGCAGGGTCTGCCGCCAGTAGGCGCGAGTGGCGGCGAAGGCGGGGTCGGTGACGGGGGAGCGATAGTCCGTGCCGGTCAGCGCGAGCACCATGGCGCGCCCGTCCGCGTCTGGCAGGAGCGTCAGCTCGGGCGTCTGGGTGGTGACGGCGAACCGGTGCTCGCCGAGCCTGATCGTCTCGCCGCCGTCCGCGTACAGCTCCGTACGGTCCCGCAGCGCGCGTAGCGCGTCCTCCCGGGCCGCAGCCAGCCGACCCGCCAACTCTTCGGCGCGTACGCCCTCGCCGAGTGCGCGCAGTTGGTCGGCGGTCCGCAGGACCTTCACCACCAGGGCGTCCGAGGCGAAGAAGGTGGCCACCGCTTCCCGGTCGGGCAGCGCCCCGGCGCGGCGGGTCAGGGTCTCCAGGACGCGCGCGGCCGAGTCCGCCAGCGCCGCCGCGCGCCGGGCCGCCGCGTCCTCCAGCGCCTGCCGGCGCGCCGCGAACGCGTCGCTGACCTCGGTGCGCCGGGCGTCGATCTCGGCGCGGAACTCCTCGTGGTCGGCGAACCGGGCCTCCAGGTCTTTGAGCCGTAGCAGCAGCGCGGCGAGTTGGGCGTCGCACTCCCGTGGCTCGTCGCAGGCGGCGAGCGCGCCCGTGACGGACTGGCCGAGCAGCGCGAACTCCGCCGCGAACTCCGCGCGCCCCTCCCGGTCGGCCAGCTCCCGGCGGCGGGCGTCCAGCGTCGCCCTGGCGCGGTTCAGACCGCCGGTGACCTCGGCGATCCGCTCCAGGATGGCGGTCCGTACGGTCGCGTCGCCGATGTCGAGCCGGGCGATGACCTCGGTCACCTCGCGCAGCCCGGCCGACCGCTCCGCGATCCGCTCGGCCAGCGGGTCGGCCGCCGCGACGGTGTCGATCGCCTCGGCCGCGGCGGTCAACTCTTCCGCCTGCGCGCGGTAGCCGGCGAACGCGTCGGCGCGGTGGAGGAAGGCGACGGCCCGGCGGGCGGTGCCGGCGATGTCGGACTCGACATCGTCGGCGAGCGTGTCGATGCGCGCGACGTCGGCGTACCGCATCTCCTTCAGCGTCACCAGCCGGCCCTGCGCCTGGCGCAGCTCGCCGATCCGCGCCACCCACTCCTCGGCGGTGGCCGGCGCCTCGCCGCGTACCCGGCGCACCAGCCGGGCGATGTGCGCCGCGCGGTCGGCGAGCGCGTCCGTGGCCCGCCGCGTCAGGTCCTGGACGGTCGCGAATTCCGCGAGCACCTGCTCGCCCGTCTCCCGCACCTCGACCAGCGGGCCGCGCAGGTCACCGACCTCCGCGTCACCGAGCCAGTGGAAGCGGTCAGCGGCCCGCGCACAGGCGGCCACCAGCGACCGGTACCGCTCCGCCGTCGGCTCCGTGTCGGCCACCTGCCGCGCGATGGACAGGCACTCCGCGATGCCCCGCACCAGGTCCGCGTTGCCGATCCGGGCCAGCGGCCCGGCGCCGGCGGCGGAGCCCGCGGCGTACGTGTCGGAGACGTACGGGGTGCGCCAGAGCTGCACAGGGTGCACGCGCGCGGGCTCGCCCGGTCCGTCGTCGGCGGCGGACGCGCCGGCGCGCAGCGCGACGAGGGTGCCGTCCTCGAAGAGCGCGTAGCCGAGGCAGGGCAGCGGCGTCGCGATCTCTTCACGGATGGTGTTGTACGAGAGGAGTAGCGTGCGCCCGGTGGCCCGGGCGCGGAAGGCGTACAGCACGTCCTCGCCGTTGGGCGAGCGCACCGCGTGCGTGAACGCGAGGCCGTCGGTGTCCGCGTCGAAGGTCTTCACAGCGCCGGTGGCCAGGCAGTATCCGCCGGGGAACACGATGCCCTGGTCATCGGGGAGGCGCTGGCAGGACTGGCCGATGCCGTCGAGCCGGGCCACGGCCTGCGTGACGGTGTGGAAGACCAGGTACCGCCAACCCTCCTCCTTGTACGGGCGGATTCGTAGCAGAACCAGCGGTCCCACTCGCGCGTACGCCACGTCCGCGTCGGCCAACGACTGGAGTGGCTCGTCCACCGGCTCGCGGTAGACGCCGTCGCCGCGCTCGGTGGTGTTCTCGGTCTTGACGGTCAGCGCCCCACCGACGGTCGCGACGTAGACCGTGCCACCGTCGACGGCGATGTGCGGGAACCGGCCGAGCACGTGGTCCTCGCGGGTGGTCGCCGTCCACGTGACGTCGTGCGGGGCGGGCAGGGTGTGGTCGCGCTCGCCACGCGCGTCCAGGAACCGGGCCGGACCGCCGTCGGCCGTGGGCAGCGCCCAGCGCAGCACGCGCAGGTCGTCCGCCTTCTCGCCGGTCTGGAAGACGGCCAGCAACTTGCCGTCGGTAAGGCTCAGTTGGAGCAGTCGTGCGGCCCGGTAGTAGCGGTAGAGTGCGTCGAACTCGTGGACGAAGGCCGGGTCGTCGAGCAGCCCGGGCACGGCGCCCGGGGGCAGCGGGTTCAGCTCGCGGTCGTAGAGCGCGAACACGTCGCCGACGGCCGTGGCACCGGACTCGGGCCCCGCGCTGGTGTTGTAGCCGAACAGCAGCGACTCGCCGACGGCCACGACATCACGCGGCACGCTCGCGCGCTCGGTGCGCACCGGCTCGGTCCCGGTCAGCGTCAGCTCGGTCGAGCCGAACGCGGCGGTACGGGACGCGTTGAGCGCCTCGGCACGCCGGGCCAGCTCGGTCGCCCGCGCCCCGAGCCGGCCGCGCAGCACCTCGTACGTGCCGGCGTCGAGCCCGTTCCCCGCCTCGGCGCCCGTCCCACTGCCCCTCTCGCCGGCCATACCGCTCCCCGTCCCGCTCCCCGTCCCGGTCTCCATCTGGCTTTACTCCCTGCTGCGGCTGGTGGCGCGGTTGGCGGATTGGCGGGTTGGTGGGTCGGTGGAGGAGATGGGTCGGTGGAGGGGGTGGGTGGCGTACGAGCACGAGTAGGTCCACCCGTACGCGTACGTCCACCCGTACGAGTTCGTCCATGGGCCCGGGCCCGGGCGCGTGTCCGGAGCTGCCGCCCCCCGCGCGGCAGCTCCGGGCACCTCGACCGTCCCCCTCCGTACGGTCGGCTCGGTGGGCCGGCTCGGCTCAGGCCAGCGGCCCGCCGTTGACCGAGGCGGCGGCCGGGCCGGTGCGCGGGTCCGCTGGCGGGTTCGTACCGGCCGCCGGCCCGGCCACCCCGCCGCGCCCGACCAGCTCGGCCACCGGCATGTCGGCGAGCCCCAACTGGCGTGCCGACGCCAGCAGTTGGTCGAGCTGGCCGGAACCCGACGGCATCAGCTTCATCAGCAGCGCCGAAACGGTCAGATTCTGCACGTCAGCGGTCGTCGTCGAGCCGAGCACCTTGGTCAGGTCGTCGGTGAACGACGCCGAACCGTCCAGCCAGGGGCCGGCCAGGGTCTGGGCGGTCCGCGAGTGCTGGACGAAGCCGTCCACGCTCTTGCCCAGCGAGATCGCGCCGACCAGCCGGTCGAAGAACGCGCTCTCGCCTCCCACGATGCTGATGTCCGCGCTCTCCAGGCCCGTCGCGATGACCGTGGCCTGCGCCTCGGCCACCTGCCGCTGCGCCTCGATGCCGGCCAGCCGCACGTCCTTGTCGGCCTCCACGCGCAGCCGGAACTCCTCGTGCGCCCGGGACGCCTCGTCCAGCGCGGCCATCGCCGCCGCCTTCTCGGTCAGCCCCGCCGCCTCGGCCTTCAGCTTCTCGCCGATGGCCGCCGCGTCGGCGAGCGCCTGCTCCCGGGTGCCCTCGGCCTCGGCCCGCAGCCGGGCCGCCGTGGCCTGCGCCTCGGCGCGGCCGGCCTTCTCGATGACCTCCGACTCCTTGTCCCGTACCTGCACCGCCGCCAGGCCCTCGGCCGCCGCCTCGGCCTGGACGCCCTCGGCGAGCCGGATCTTGGCCCGCGCGTCCATGTCGGCGGTCTTGGTACGGGCCTCGGCCAGGGTCAGTTCCTCGGCGGCCCGGTGGACCGCCGCCTGCTCGGCCGCCTCCGCCGCCTTGATGTCCTTGACCAACTGCTCCTGCGCCACCGCCTCGGCCGCGATGACCAGGGCCTGCCGCTCCCGCTCGGCCTCCTCGACCGCGCGCAGCCGCTTGATCGACTCCTCCTGCTCGGCGACCGTACGGTCCACCGCGATCCGCTCCCGCACCACCTCGGCGATCTCCCGGCGCTCGGCCTCGACCTCCTTCTGGGCCGAGATCCGGGTCAGCTCGGTCTCCCGGTCCCGGGCGATGACCTCAAGCAGCCGATCCTTCTCGATCCGCTCGTTCTCGATGGCGATGACCCGCTCGCGGTTCTTCTGCGCCACCGCGACCTCGCGCGCCTGGTTCTCGCGCTGGATGCCGAGCTGCTCCTCGGTCTTGAGGAACGCCGCCTGCGCGCGCAGCCGCTCCTCCTCCACCACCCGCGCCGTCTCGGCCTCCTCGCGCGCCCGTACGGTGTCGACCTCCCGCCTCTGCTTGATCTCCGCGTCCGCCTGGCGCCGCTCCAGCTCCAGGATGGCTTCGCGGGCGTCCACGTTCTGGCGGGTGATCTCCTTCTCCTCGTGGCGCTGGTACTCGTTGGTGCGCACGTGCTCGACGGCCGTCAGCTCGGTGATCTTGCGGATGCCCTGGGCGTCCAGGATGTTGTGGGCGTCGAGCTGGTTCAGCGGCGTCTGCTCCAGGTGGTCGATCGCCGCGTCCTCCAGGCTGTAGCCGTTCAGGTCGGTGCCGATGACCTCGATGATCCGGTCCCGCAGCTCCTCGCGCTTGGTGTACAGGTCGGTGAAGTCGAGCTGCTTGCCGACCGTCTTGAGCGCCTCGGAGAACTTGGCGTTGAACAGCTCCTGCAACGTGGCCTTGTCGCTCGCGCGGGCCGTGCCGATCGCCTGGGCGACCTTGATGACGTCCTCGACGGTCTTGTTGACGCGTACGAAGAACGAGATGCGGATGTCGGCGCGGATGTTGTCGCGGCAGATCAGCCCGTCGCGCCCGGTGCGCGAGATCTCGATGGTCTTCACCGAGATGTCCATCACCTCGGCCTTGTGCAGCACCGGCAGCACGACCTGCCCGGTGAAGGTGACGTCCACCTTGCGCATCCTGGAGACGATCAGCGCCTTGCCCTGCTCGACCTTGCGGAAGAGCCGACTGATCACGAACAGCAGGGTCAGGGTGATGAGCAGGACGACGGCGATGAGCACGCCGATGCCCAGGGAGATGGCATCCATGAGAGTCCCCGTAAGTAGAGATGGAACGGGCGAACGTCGGGCCACGGCACGCGCGCGACGGCGCGGTGCGGTGCGGTGCGTGTGAGAGGTGGGATGTGAGAGGGGGAGCGGCGCGGGTCGGGCGTACGGGGCGGGCGGTCCCGCCGTACGAAAGACGGAGTGGCGGCGTGGGTCAGCCGCGCGGGTCGAGGGCCGCGTCGAAGGGGGCGACCCAGAAGAACTCGCCCGACTCCTCGTACGCGTACAGCAACCCCGTACTGCCGAGTCCGAGCCCGAGCCCCTTCCCTGCGGCCCGGGCCTCGCCCGCGACCTGGCGGACCTGGACCAGCGCCGTGGAGCCGTCGCGGGCCGTGACCTCGGCCTGACCGAACCCCGCGTCCACCCGGCCGGTACGGATGGTGCAGGTCAGCCCGATGAAGTCCTGCCGGGACGGCGCGGGTTCGTCGGGGAACAGGCGCGCCAGCGGGCGCACCAGGCGGCGGGTGACCCACCAGGAGCCGAACACCGAGGCGCCGAGCAGCGTGGCTTCGAGGGACAGCAGGGGCGCGCCGGGCAGGCCCGTGTCCGCGAGCGCCACCGACCCGGCGAAGCTGAGGAACCAACCGAAGACGACGAAGAGCGAGGCGGAGACCGCCACCGGCACCCCGCCCAGGTGCAGCGCGTCGGCGTTCACGTCCGCGTCGAAGGTGTCGTGCTCGGCGGCGCCGAACAGGACCAGCAGCCAGAAGCCGACGACGACCATCAGGGCGGCGCTGAACACCACCGTGGGGAGCCCGGCGGCCACACTCAGGAATTCGGCCATGGTCATTGCCCCCTCAGCGCGTCGCCCGCCCACGACCGCGGTTTCCCGTGTCCCACCGCGCGGGACACTCACTTCCGGCCACCGGCATCGAAGCGAGCCGGCCGCCCTGGTGACGCCATCCTGGCAGCGCGATCGGCGTTCCCGCACTGCCGGCCGCCGGCAATCTTTACGCCGCCTTAATGCCGCCCGCCGCCCCCGCCGTGCCGCGTGCCACCCTTGATCCCCGCACGTCGGCCAGGCGGCAACGACGCGCGGAACGACCGGAGGGACCATGGCGGAGCTGGACATATCCGAGGGCTACGAGGGCTACGAGGGCTACGAGGGTTACCAGGAATACGGGGAATACGGGGACTACCTGGCCGGCTACGCCGACATCCTCACGGGCGCCTGCGCCACGGGCCGGCGGCTGGTCCGCGACGAGTTGGAGGCCCTGCGCGGTCGCGGCGAACGCGCCGCCGAGGCCGGCATCGGCCTGCGCACCCTGATCCACGCCCACCTGGTCACGGCCCAGGCCGTCCGCCCCCAGTTGCGCGGCCCGGCCGCCGACCACCTGCTGGCCGCCATCACCCAGGCCGTGGACGCGTTCGCCGAGGGGTACGAGCGGGCCCAGCGGCTCGCCGTCCGCCAGGAGGAGGCCGCGCGCCGCGAGTTCATCGACGACCTGCTCTACGGCCGCAGCGACCTGGGCCGCCTCGCCGAACGCGCCGAACGCTTCGGCCTGATCCTGGCCCACGCGCACGCGGTCGCGGTGGCCCAGGGCGCCGAACCGTACGACGACGGCTACCCGGTCACCCGGCGGGTCGAGTCGTCGCTGCTGACCCGCTTCGGCGACCGGCGCATCCTGCTCACCACCAAGGACGGCCGGCTGATCTGCATCGCGCCGGGCGACGAGTCCGACGTGCTCCGCTACTTCGCGAAGCAGGCATACGCGGCGACGGACGGCGGCCAAGTCGCCATCGGCCGCGCCCACCCGGGCGTGGGCGGCGTCGTCCACTCCTACGAGGAGGCCCTCAACACCCTCGACCTGGCCGCCCGCATGCACCTGGACGACCCGGTCCTGCACGCCGCCGACCTGCTCGTCTACCCGGTCCTCACCCGCGACCGGCAGGCCATGGCCGACCTCGTACGCACCGTCCTCGGCCCCCTCCAGCAGGCCCGTGGCGGCGCCCAGCCCCTCATCGACACCCTGACCGCCTACTTCGACACCGGCTGCGTCGCCGCCGAGGCCGCCCGCCGCCTGTCCCTCAGCGTCCGCGCCATGACCTACCGCCTGGACCGCATCCACAAACTCACCGGCTCCGACCCCGGCGACCCGGTCCACCGCTACACCCTTCAGACCGCGGTCATCGGGGCCCGGTTGCTGGGGTGGCCGGAGGAGGGGGTGTAGGGGTGGGGGTGTGAGTAGTTCGCGGGCGGGCCCGTGCGACCCCGCACGCGCGGGGACGACCAACCCTCGTCCGTCAACAGCGCGGTGTAGACCGAACCAACCCCGCGGTCGCGGAGGCCCACTCGGTGGGGGCCGGTCCCGCCCGCGCGGAACGCCGTGGCGTACCTGGTGCGACGCTACCGCGCCCCAGGGCCCGGGGCCCGCGTCGATCGCCGGTCGATAGTTTCTACAGTGCTGTAGATTTGCGGCAGCAGCCAACGCAGGCGCGACAGGGGAAGGGCACAACATGGGTGTATCGCTGGCCAAGGGTGGCAACGTCTCGCTGAGCAAGGAGGCGCCGGGGCTGACCGCCGTGGTCGTCGGGCTCGGGTGGGACGTGCGGACGACGACCGGGACCGACTACGACCTGGACGCCAGCGCCCTGCTGTGCGACGACTCCGGGAAGGTCGCGTCCGACCGGCACTTCGTCTTCTACAACAACCTGACCAGCCCGGACGGTTCCGTCGAGCACACCGGCGACAACCTCACCGGCGAGGGCGACGGGGACGACGAGGCGGTCAAGGTCAACCTGGCCGGCGTGCCCGCCGAGATCACGAAGATCGTCTTCCCGGTGTCGATCCACGACGCGGCGGCCCGTGGCCAGAGCTTCGGCCAGGTGCGCAACGCCTTCATCCGCGTCGTCAACCAGGCCGACGGCGTGGAGCTGGCCCGCTACGACCTGACCGAGGACGCCTCGACCGAGACCGCCATGGTCTTCGGTGAGCTGTACCGGCACGGCGCCGAGTGGAAGTTCCGCGCGGTGGGCCAGGGTTACGCGTCCGGCCTGGCCGGCATCGCGGCCGACTTCGGCGTCAACGTCTGATCGCGCGGGGCGCGCCCAGCGTCCCGCCCCCGGGGCCGCGCACTCCGTAGCGAGTCGCCGGCCCCGCCTCGTACGGGGCTGCCCGGACCCGCCCCCTGGCCGGGCAGCCCTCCTCTACGACGTGGTCCGCCGGCGCCTCGCGGCCGGGCCTACAGCGGCGTGGCCGCCTTGAGCACCACGAACAGCGCCACCGCCGCGTTCAGCGACGACAGCGCCGAGGCCGCGGTGCCGGCCGCGGCGATGAGCGCCGCAGCGTACAGCGAGCCGTCGGCGGGCGGCCACAGCCGGGCCGGTGGGACGGGTCCGAGCAGCGCGGCGATCCGTCGCGGCACCGGGCCGACAGCCGCGAACCCCGCGATGCCGGGCGCCGGCGAGGGCCCGGAGATCAGCGCCGCCTTGCCCACGGCCGTGGCGACCACGCGCCGGCTGCCCACCTCGCGCGCCGCCTCCTCGTCGGCCCAGCGCTCCGCGCTGAAGGCCACCGCCGTCCACAGCGGGCGCAGGAACGGGTTGGCGCTCGCGGTCAACCGCGAGGCCAGCAGGTAGCGGTGGTGCCGCCCGGCCAGGTGGGCCTGCTCGTGGGCGACCAGCGCCCGCCGCTCCGGGGCGCCGAGCCCGGCCAACATGGCGTCCGAGACGACGACGCGCCCGGAGCCCGCCCGACCCGGCAGGGCGTACGCGTACGGCACCTCGTCGGGCAGGACGGTCAGCGCGGGTGGCGCGGGCGGCTCCGTAGACGTGGCCCTGATCGCGGAAGTCGTGGTGGGTGCTGGCGTCGGGGCCGGCTCGGCGGGCAGGTCGCCGAGCGCGCGCCAGGCGCCGTTGCGTACCCGGTAGTGCCGCCACAGCGTGTGCCCGCAGGCCGTGGCGACCAGGGCCAGCACGCCGATGGCGGCGAACCCCACGTTCTCGTCGTACGGGACCGCCGCCCGCACCTCGGGCGCCGCCCAGCCGTCGGGCAGCGGGTTGCCGGGCAGTTGCGCGGTGCCTACCACGCCGAGCAGGGCCAGGCACAGCGTGCTGCACACGGCGAGTATGGCCCCGACGGCGGTCAGCAGGACGGTCGCGGTGCGCGGGTGCAGCCGCCGCTCGGCCAGCCGCGACATCGGCCACGCCGTGAGCGGCAGCACGAGCGGGAGGACGACGAAGACTCCCACCGGTCACGGCTCCCGTTCGCGATCGAGGGGTACGGGGGCGTCGCCGGGCTCCGCCCGCGCCTCCGCCTCCGAGGGCGCGTCGTGCAGCAGCTCGCGCACCAGCCGCTCGTCGTCGGCCGAGAGGCCCGAGACGAAACTGGCGAGCACCGCGTCCCGGTCGCTGTGCCCGTCGAGCACGCGCCGCATCCGCTGCGCCGCGAGCCCCGCCTCGTCGGCCGTGGGGGCCCACCGGAAGGACCGGCCCGCGCGGTGCCGGGTCACGCTGTGCTTGCCGTGCAGCCGGGTCAGGATCGTCACGACCGTGGTGTACGCCAGGTCGCCACCCAGCTCCTGTTGCACCCGCGCCGCGGTGACCGGCTCACCGGCCCCCTGCAACACCCGCATCACCAGCGCCTCCAACTCGCCCTGGCCACGCCGGCGCCCCCGCTGCGGCGAAGGCCGGGTCGCGTCCTCGCCCTTGTCGTCACCCACAGGTCCCGCTCCTTCCCGCGCGCCGTCCTCGATCGCCGGAGCCACGCCCCACCGCCCGGGCGCACGCCCGGCGGCGCCCGCGCCCGGAGGGACCCGCGCGCCGTCCCGACCGATCCGGGAGAGCGTAACGGGCGGCGGGGTGGGGCGGGGCGCTGTGGGTGCGATGGGCGGCGTGACACCCGCTGGCCGGGCCGCGTTCGCCACCGTGGCCGGGATGTGCCGGACGGCCGGCGACGAGGCGCGCCGGTTGGCTACGCTCGGCGCGCGGGGGCCGGGCGCCGCAAGTGCGGCGATGCCGTGGGGAGGGGCTTGCGGTGAGCGTGACGGGTGAGGAGATCGTCCGGGCGAGGCCGGGCGAACACGGAGTGGTCGACCAGTCCGGCGGTCGGGGCGGCCCGACCGGTACGCCGGCTCCCGTCACGACCGAACTCGCGCGGGCCGCGCTCACCGCGGCGTTGCTCGGCCGCTTCGACGGACCGCTTCGGCCGCCCGCCGCCCGCACACCCATCGCCCACCCGAACGGCTTCGTCAAGCTGCCCCTGGCCCAGCTCCGCGCGGACGGCCGTCGGCTGTTCCTGCACGTGTGGCGGGCCGGTGGCCAGGACGCGCAGATCCACGACCACCGCTGGCACTTCGCCGCCACGGTGCTGACCGGCGAGTTGTACAACACCGTCGTCGAGGCCACCCCCGAGGAGGCGCCTCGGGCCCCGGCCGGCGCGCCCGACCCGGACCCGGACGCGTACCACGTCGTGCGCTACCGGCCCCAGGACGGCGGCTTCCACTTCGACACCAGCGACGCCTACCGGGTCCGGGTGACCGGGACCCGCACCCACACGGTGTCCGCCGGCGGCCGGTACGGCATGTCGGCGTACACCCTGCACCGCGCGGGCGCCGCGCCCGGCACGCTGACGCTCGTCGCCAGGGGGCGGCCGGTGCGCGGTGACAACCGGGTGCTGGTGCGCGGCCCGGTGACCGGCGGGTTCCGGCGCTGGCGGTACGTGGACGCCGACGCCGGCGCTGACGAGCGGGGCCGGTACCTGCGCGCGGCCCTGGAGGTCCTCTCGTGAGCGGCGCCGCGCCCGACAGCGGGAGCGCGCGGGACCCGGGCGCCCTGGTGCGGCGGGACACCGTGTTGATCGTGGCGGTACAGATCGACGCGCCGCCGCCGGCGCCCTTCGCGGCCGGGCCGCTGGTGCGGCGCTGGCAGCGCGCCGACGGGAACGACGTGTACTCCACCGCCACCCGGCGCGCCGAGTACACCAGTCAGCGACTGGCGCCGCTGTTGTGGGAGACGGCGGTGCGTTGGCACACGGACGAGCGGCTCGACCCCGACGCCGCCCCGCACGGGTTCGAGCTGACCGCCGTCGAGCTGATCCGGCTCAACGACACGGTCCTCGGCATGTTCCGACGGATGGGGGCGAGTCCCGAGGCCAACGGCGTTGCCCTGCTGCACGGGCACCTGCCGGCGCTGCCACCGGAGCAGATGCCCACGGCGTTGCGGCACTGCGCGGACGTCGACGCACACCACGCGGGCGGGGCGTATCGCGACTGGGCCGCTCGGCAGCTTCCCCCCGGCTGCCGTCTCTCCGCCACCGAACGCGAGGCCCTCTACTGCACCTTCATCACCGCCCGGGACGACCTGCCACGGCTCAACCAGGGTGAGCGAAACGCCAGTTGGTCCGCGGTCGACCAGTGGCTGTGGCAGATGTACCACGCGTCGGACTTCGAGCCGGGAGAGGAGGCACCGGACGAACTGGCCTCCCTGCGTTTCCGGCTGCGCAACAACGTGCGCGGCGTGCTCGGCCTGCGCGGCCTGGTGCTGGTCGGCACCAAACCCGACCCCGGGCGCGAGGTATCGGACAACTACTACAACGGCACCACGCACCACCTGATCAGCCTGTACGCCGACGCCCTCGCGCTGGCCCGGCTGCACCAGGTCGTGCTGACCGCGTTCGGCACCGAGGTGGCCCGCATCGCCGAGGGCGAGCCGAAGCGTCGCGAGGTGGGCCAACTGGAGCGCGACCTGCTGGTCTTCCGCCGCGGCTACTGGAGCCCGGACTTCGGCCGACAGGACACCGTGGACGCCGTGACCCGCACCTGGCAGCGCGCCGCGGGCCTGCCGGAAACGCTCCAGTCCCTCAAGGACGACCTTGGCGAGTTCTCCCGCCAGGTGCAGGCGGAGGAGACGGAGATGAGCAACGCCATACTCGGGCTGCTCGCCGCCATCGGCCTGCCGTTCGGCGTGGGCCTCGCCATCTGGCAGGGGCTGTCGAGTTCGAGCCTGACCGGGCTCGGTTGGTCCCTGGGTGGCATCGGCGTGGCCATCGTGCTGCTCCTGGTGATCTTCCCCGGACTGCGCCGGCTCCTGCTCGAACTCTGGCGCGATCGGAGGCGCGAATGACCCCCGCGTACCGCTGGCCGCCCCGACACGCCCCCGGCTTCCCGCCCGACTGCCCCGACGCGGGCGACGCGCTCGCGCGGTTCGCCGCCGGCGGTGACCGGGCGGCGACGCTGGTCGTCGTCACCAGCGGGCTGCGGGCCCGCGTGGAGGACAGCGGCGACCACGAGGCGGGGCTCGACCGGGTGCGCCGCAGCCTGGCGGCCGTCGGCCGCGCGGCTGGCGAGGGGTGGTGGCCCGGGTACTACGGCAAGGATCTGGTCCTCGTACGGGCGGCGACCGACGGCCCCGACGAGCCACCGCCCGCACCACTGGCCGCGGGCGACAGCGGGGTCCGGCACGGCTGGGCCTGGGACCGTGTGCCGCTGGCCGGAGACGCGGGCGAACGGCGCACCGCCCTGTTGCGAGCCTGCTACGCCGTCGCCATGGCCGCCCGACTGCGCCGGGACCGGCCGGGGCTGCCCCAGCGCAGGGCGGCCGACGCGCTCGCCCGGGTTCCGGAGCTGCTGTCGGTCCGGGCCACCGCCTCCCTCCTCGCCGGCGTGCTCGTACGCCCGCTGGACGGATGCCCCGCGCGGCCGGGCGTGGCCGACGGGGAGGACCCACGGCTGCCCGGGGTGGCGTCGGCGGACGGCCTGCCGGCCCTCGCGGCGACGCGGCCCACCGGCGGCCTGTACGCGGTCACCGACGTGCACGACATCGAGTGGGGCACCCGCTCCCGCGCGGGCGACGGCGCCCGCCTCACCCAGGGCAACGCCCGCGAGCTGCTGCCCCTGGCCGAGGCGTGGCACGCGGCGCCGCTGCCGGTCGCCGAGTTGGTACGCCGCGCCTACCCGCTGCGGGCCCGGCGCGAGGCGCTGCTGGCTGGCCATCTGCGCGCCCTCAGCGACGGCGTCGCGGGCGCGGGCCGGCTGTACGCGACCCTCGGCGACGGCCTGTCGGGCGTGGTGAACGACGCGGAGGCGCTGCGCACGGCCGTGGCCGGGGCCAACCGGTGGAGCGAGGGGCAGATGCACAGCGGCGCCGGGGCCGCGCCGCTGGACGGACCAGACCTGGACGCCGCCCGCCGGCGCGCGCACTTCAGCCTGCACGTGACCAAGACCCTCAAGGGGACGGGGCATGCGCAACGCGTCCTGCACGTGTACGGACAGCCGTTGGGCGCCGACGCCGCCGAGGCGGCCGTCGCGTTCCTGGCCGACCTCGACGCGGCGGGCCCGGGCGCGCCCGGCACCCACCACCTGGCCCACGCCCTGCGCTGGCGGGACGACTGGCGGCGACACCTGCCGCCACGGCGATTCGCCTGCCTGGAACGGCTGTTGCCCGCGACGGGGCGCACGCTGCCCGCCGGCTGAGCGTCCCGTCAAGGCGCGGGGCCGTGAGGCCCGGCTCTCAGGGGCTCGCGAAAGCCCCGTTGCCCGACGTCACGCGCCGGTGGGACGAGGCCCGGTCCACAGGAAGTCGATGGCCTGACGCACGACGTCGAAGCTGGGGTTGTTGGACGGGTCGAAGACGGCATCGAACACGGCATCGCCCACCACGACGGCTTGCTGGTTCCCGGCTGAAGGGGAGGCGTCCTGTGAGGCGTCCGTCTCCAGGTGCCGGATCACCTCGTTCCAGACGTAATACTTCACATCGTCCACGTCCTGGTCGGTGGGCGGATTTCCCTGGATACCGCGGAGACGGTGGAGGACGAGTGTCGTCGCTTGCTGGGCCATGGGTGTCTTGGGCGTGGAGTTCGACAGTTCCTTCTCCCAGATAGCCAGCCGTTCAGGGGTGAGGTCCGTGAGCTTTCCCTGCAGCGTCCGGCTGAGTTGGTTGATCTCCGAGTTCTCCTTGCCAGACCCCACCCACAGGTTCTTCACGGAGCTGTTCATCACGTATGCCGCTCGCAGCAGGACTTCGGCTTCTGCTCGCTGCTCGTGTTGGGGTACGTCTGGAGGTGCCTGGCCGAAACTGGCGGCCGGCATGTTGCCGATCGCCTTGTCCGACTCGCTCGTCAGGTCCGCGGCCACCTGACTCGTATCGAGCTTCGCCGTGAGGTAATCGATCAGAGGTGACGGGTGTGTGGCATAGGCGCGGTTCAGCAGCGAACTGATGTTGTGCCACGCGATGATGTGGCGCCGGTGCATCCCCGGTCTGATCGGCAGTGCCAGCGTGGTCGCCTTGGCGAAGTTCGGGCGGCCGGTGATCTCGCTACCCTTCATCGACAGGGTGTTGAAGCCGCCGATTCCGGGCGGGGAATCCGCGTCTTCCTGGACCAGCACGTACTCCACGATCCGTGCCGGCAGTCCCTGGCCGGGTGTGTGCTGTGGGTTCGCGATGGAGTGCGCCGTCAGCATCTGCTGGGCCTGGGCCAAGAGGTCACCTCTGGCGTCTGCCGTGAAACCTGACGGCAGCTCGCCCGCCAAGCTGGCGAAGGCCACGTCGTAGTCGGGGTGCCAGCGTTCCAACACTTCGCCCTGCCGCTTGATCCCTTCGATGATGGTGCTGGCATCCACGCCGGTCGTGGTCGCCCCGGCGCCTGGCCCCGCCATGCGTTGCACGAGGCGCGCGCCGGCGTTCTGCCTGTGCCGATGGCCGGCGAGCGTGTGACCGTGGTCCGGTGAGGTCGCGGCGGATGTCGGTGGAACGGCGAGGCTCATCACCCTCTTGGCGTTGCGCTCCGCCTCGCGCTCGTAGCGGTCGGAGGGGTCGGAGACGCGTAGGCCCTCACTGTTCTGGACGCCGGAGACCGGCCCCTGGCGTTGCTGGATGACGTGCGTGAGTTCATGGGCGAGCGTGTGCTTGTCGGCGCCGCCCGCTCCGATCACCACGTGGCTGCCGGAGGTGTAGGCGCGTGCGGAGATCTCGTCGGCCGAGCGTTCGGCGCGGGGGCCAGTGTGCACGCGCACGTCGGAGAAGTCCGAGCCGAGCCGCTGCTCCATTTCGCTCCGCAGCCCGGCAGGGAGCGGATGGCCGGGTGAACGGAGCACCTCGGTGACCGCAGTGCGTCCCGCCACGGTGGTCTCCCGGCCGGTCTGTCGCTGGGCTACCTCGGGCGCGTCCGCGCGCTGGGCCCGCGCCAGCATGCGGGTCACCGTGGCGTTGCCCGCGGTGCGCTGCACGGATCGGAGCGCCGAGGGCGGGACTACGCCGCGCCGGAGTGCACTGGTGCGGGACACCGACGGAGCCTGGCGGGTAGTCCGGGCCCGGGAAGCCTCGGGTGAGCCGCCGGCGGCATGGGTGTGCACGGGAGTGCTCCCTTCGCGTGGTTCGACAGGTGAGCTCCTGCTCATGTCCGCTCCGCACAGGTAACCAACGGCTCCGGTGTGTGCGGTAGAGGCGGAGACGCACGGTCGGCTGCCCTTTCGGTGCACCGTCGGGCGGCGACGAACCATCGCACCCAGGGTGGACGTGCTCTCATCCACTCCTGGGACGTACCGTGCCCGGCCGTCGCGTGGTCAGGCGCCGATACGCGGATGTCCACCCCCCACCCCCCACTCCCACGCGTCAGGCGACCACACCCGCGCCGGCCCGCACGCCGTGGCGCCCGCCGGCCCGCACACCGTGGCACCCGCCGGCCCGTACGGCTCCGCCGGCACCTCAAGCACCGGCTCCCAGAACCCCGCGAGCCGGGCCGCCGCCTCCGGCAGCCGGCCGAAGGGCCAGCCGGCGTGGAAGGTGGCCGCGTCCCAGAAGTCCAGCCACTCCAGGGGCGGCGGAGGCAGCGTGGTCGGCCAGTCGCGGCCCATGGCGGCGAACTCGACGGCCACGTCGCGGCGCAACTCGTCCAACACCAGCTTCGGGGCGCGGAGGCTGGTGGCGGCGATGAGGAAGTCGGCGAGGTCGGCCCAGCGGGTGTTGATCTTCCCGGCCTCGCGCCGCCGCGCATACCGCAGCAGCTTCTGCGCCAGGCACCGGCTGAGCGTCGCAGCGGGAACGGTGACCGGTCCCGTGTCGGCGGGGAAGGCCAGCGGGGCGGTACGCGCGTCCCGCGCCGCCCTGTTCTCCGGCACGAGGAGGACGTTCAACAGGACACGGTCGTCGCCACGTTCGTGCCGTACCCCTACCAGCGCCCGGTGCACCGCCGCGCGCCCCGGCGAGCTGAAGACCACCGGCTCCGTTCGGAGTAGCCGTACGCGCGCGCCATCCGGCCCCGGCGGCAGTCCCGCCCCGCGCAGCAGCTCGCGTCCGATCCCGGCCGGTACGGCGAGGTCCACGTCACCCGGCATGCGCGCCGTCGGCCCGAGCCAGCCGAGGAGTGCCGTCGAGCCCTTGAGGTGCCAGTTCACGCCCCGTAACGCGCGATCGAAAGCCGCCAACGCCAGGCCCATCGACCGCAGTTGGTGCCGATCGACCGTGGGCAGGCCCGCCCAGTCCGCCGCTGTCCACGTTCCTCGTACGCCGTCCGCCCCCGCCACGTGTACCGCCCCCTTCGCCGCGTCTGCCGTGTGCACGAGCCCCGTGGGCGTCAGAGCAGGGTAGCCACCGATGGCTGTGACGCCCCGGCGTGGCCGCCGTCGGCCACCCACGCGCGAAGGCGCGGCGTCGGCTCGGGCGCCAGGTGTGCGCGGCGGTCCACCACGGCCACCCGGGTCGCCAGCTCCCGTAGCGCGGCGGGCGAGCCGTCGTCCCCGGCCATCGCCAGCACCGCACCAGGCACGAGCGCGGCCAACTCCGCGTGGCGCCCGGTCAGCGCCAGCAGCCGCGCCGCCGCGAACGGGTCCCGCTCGGCACCGCCGAGCAGTTCGGCCACCACCGCCCGCCCGTGCGCCGACCGCGCCGCCCCGTCCAGGTACCGCACGGCACGCGGCAGCAGCGCCGGCCAACGCCGTACCACCGAGGGCACCTCGGCGGAGATCCGCGCGTCCGGAGCGAGGCGCGGCAGCGCGTACCGCAGCGCGCGCAGATCGCCCCCGGCCACACCCGCCCGCCACACCCGCGCCGGCTCACCCGCGACGTCCCGCGCCGGCCCTGCGAGCACCGTCGCGGCCGGGCGCAGGCCGCTCTTGTCGGCCGACAGCGTGAGCCCGAGAGTGGCCAGCCCGTCCCGTACGGCGGCGCGCACCCGATCCGCCTCGTCCGCGTCCCGTACGAAGACGTGCCAGTCATCGGCCCAGCGCAGCCACCGCCCCGGAACCAGTCGCCCGAGCACCGCGTCGACTGGGGCCAGGGCCGCGCTGCCGAGGCGGTTGGCCCAGTGGTGGCTGGAGAGCAGGCAGTGCCCGGCCTCGGCGGTCAAGCGCCCGAGGAGGGTGCCGAGTTCCTCCGTCATCCAGGTCGCGTCGAGGAGCGTGGGCAATGGCAGCGAGCGGCCGAACCGGTGCACGTCCAGGCTCAGCACCAGGGGAAGGTCGCCCCGCTCGGCGAGTGCGCGCATGCGCGCCCCACGGGCCCCGAAGGCGGTGCGGTAGTCCCAGGTCAGCGCGCGGTAGCTGAACACCTCGGCGGCCGGTTCGTAGCCGCGCAGGGCGCGTTCGACCGTACGGTGCAGATGGGCGCGGACCGCGACCGGTACGACGGGCACGGCCTCGGTACGGCGGGACAGCGGCACGCGTAGCCAGCCGACGTCCAGCGCGGCCGGCGGCGGAACCCGCCCGCGCGCCAGGTCCCGCAGCACGTCGGCCGCGCCGAGCGCGTCGGGTATCCACTCCGTCAACAGGTCGTGGCCGAAACTCGCGCGCAGGGCCGGGGCGTCGTCCGTCACGGCGGCATGATGCCACCGGGCGGCGGTGGGGCCGTCCCGGCCCGGCCGCCCTGGCCACGGACGACAGCTAGGAGAGCCAGCATGGCCGACGGCCCGCATCGGGGGGCGCGCCGCGACGCGCAGCGCGAGGCGCACGGCAACGCGCGCCGCGACACGCACGGTGACGCGCAGCGCGACGCGTACCGCGACACCTGGGACGCGACCGCCTCGCTGCGCGTCTGCGTGGCCAAGACACCGGACCACGCCGGCGGCACCATGAGCCTGGTAGCCACCCACCTGCTGGACACCGCCGCCGTCGCCGAGTGCCTTTGGGACGGCTTCCTCGGCCCGACCACCCGCCGCCAACTGGACGCGGCGGCCGGCGGCCCCGGCCGGGGCCGCACGCTCCTGGCCTGGATCTGCGGGCTGCACGACATCGGCAAGGTCACCCCGGCCTTCCAGTGCAGGTTCTCCGACTACGCCGCGTCGCTGCGCGCGGCCGGCCTGACCTGGCGCCCGAGCGTCCACCGGTTCCCCTGGCGGCACGGGGCCGCCGGCGGGTTCCTCCTCAAGCCGATGCTGCGCGCCGCCGGCTGGCCGAGGGAGCACATCGCCTGGGTGTGGCCGCTGGTGGCCGGGCACCACGGGTTCCTGCACTCCGCGAACGAACTCGAACCGCCACCCGAGGGCCTCGGCGGGCCCCAGGGTGACGAACGTTGGGAGCGGGCCCGGCTGGCCCACGTCCGCTACGTCACCGAGCAGCTCGGCCTGCCCTCCCTCGCGGACGCCGCCCCCGCGACCGTCCCCTCGCGCGCCCTGCAACTCACGGTGAGTGGCCTGGTCGTGATGGCCGACTGGATCGCCAGCGGCGGGCGCGCGTTCGTCGGCATCGACGACTTCGCCAAGGTGAGCATGGCCGGCGCGCGCGAGCGGGCCGCCGCGGCCTGGTCGCGGATCGGCCTACGCGGCGGCTGGGGCGCGCTCCCCACCCCACCGCCCGACGCCTTCGAGCGCCGTTTCCAGCACCCGCCCCGCCCGATGCAGAGGCTGGCCATGGAGACCGCGCGGGACATGGCGGCCCCCGGGTTGCTCGTCATCGAGGGCCCCACGGGCGAGGGCAAGACGTGGGCGGGGTTGATGGCGACGGAGATCCTGGCGGCGAAGTTCGGCGCCGACGGCGTCTTCGTCGGCATGCCGCAGTGGTCGGCCAACGACCCGACCTTCGCCCGGGTACGCGAGTGGGTCGGCCGCATCGACCCCGAGCTGGCGCCCCACGTGGCGCTCCTGCACGGCCAGCGCAACCTCATGCCGGAGTGGAGCGCCCTGATCGGCGCCTCCGCCGAGCGCCAACGGGACGCGGTGGGGACGTGCGACGAGGACAGCGACGCGCCCCCGCAGACGGGGCCGGGGCAGACACCGGCCGAGTGGTTCTTCGAGTACGAACGCGGTCTGTGGTGCCCGTTCGTGGTGAGCCCGACCGACACACTGCTGCGCGCGATGACGCGCACCAAGTTCGCCATGCTGCGGATGCCGGGCCTGCTCAGCAAGGTCATCCTCCTCGACGAGGTGCACGCCGCCGACGTCAGCGGCTCGCTCTTCCTCCTGGAGGGCCTGCGCTGGTTCGGCGAGGCCGGTATGCCGGTGGTGCTGCTCTCGGCGACGCTGCCCGCGGCCCAGCGCCAGGCCCTGGCCGACGCGTACCTGGCCGGCGCCGCGCGACGGGAGGAGTACGGCCACCCCGAGCTGGTCCACCCGGACCGGCAGCCCGCCGTCACCGCCGTATGGCACACCCCGCACGGCCCACGAAGCCTGACCCGTACGACGACCCCGCGCCGCCCGTCCGCCCCGCTGGCGGTCGAGCTGATGCCGGAGACCGTCCCGGGAGCGGGCACGGAGGCCGCCGCGCACGCCGCCGCCGACGCGGCCGTGGCCGACCGACTGGGAGACGAACTCGCGGACGGCGGCTGCGCGCTGGTCATCCGTACCACGGCGGACCGGGCCCAGTCTCTGTGCACCGAGGTACGCCGCCGCCTCCCGGACACCCCCGTCGTCCTGCTGCACGAGCAACTGACCGCCGCCCAGCTCGCACACCGCATGGCGGAGTGCCTGCGCGTGCTGCGGCCCGCACGGGCCGGCGAGTCCGCACCGCCGTCCCGCCCCGAGCGCCTGATCGTGATCGCGTCCCCGGTGGCCGAGCAGTCCTGCGACCTCGACGCGGACCTGCTCATCACCGACCTCGCCCCGCTGGACCTCCTGCTCCAGCGCATCGGCCGGGTGCATCGCGGGGACGGCACGCCCCGCCCGGCCCGACTCCGCACGCCCCGTGTGATCGTGACCGGGTACGCCGAGGGGGACGCCACCCGGCCCGAGGCAGCGCCGCCCCGCTTCCCGGCCGCCGCCGAGGAACGGTACGGGCGCCACGCCCTGCTGCTCGCGACCGCCCAGGTCCTGCGCGCCGCAGGGCCGGGCCGCCCGTGGTCCTACCCCGTGGACGCGCCGGCCCTCGTGGCGACCGGATACGGGGCGGGCGCCGACGCGGTCCCGGCGGCCTGGCGGGACGAGTGGGAGGCGGCTCGCGTCACCTGGGAGAAGACCTTGCGCGCCCGGTTGGACAAGGCGGGGAACCACCTGCTGACCCGGCAGGGCGAGCGGGAGGCCGTGACCCTTGAGGGGGCACACCACCTCGCGCACCGGCACCTCAACGGAGCCGACGGGCTCGACGACCTGGTCCGCGACCACACGAACCGGCGAGCCGCCCTGCTGGTAGCCGACGGCACGGGCCACCGAACGGTGTCCGGTACGGCGCTGCCGGCCGGCAAGCCCACCACCGCGACCTGCGACGCGGTGATCGCCGACACGGTGAGCCTGCCTCCGACGTGCCACGCCGAGGAGTACAAGGCTCTGTCACCGCTGAGCAGTTGGGAGAAGTCGTCCCTCCAACACACCCGGACCCTCGTCCTCTCGCCAGACGGAACGGCGGTCCTGGCCGGCCGACGGCTGCGCTACGACGAGGTGTTGGGGCTCGTGGACGAGGGGCCCGCCGGGTGACCGGCGGGGCGGAGTAGGGCGACAGCCGGCACGGCGCCGCCCGGCGCGCACGGGTCGCGCACGCGCCGGACGTGCCCGAACGCCCCCGCACGGACGCGGGGCCAACCTTCGCCGCGAGACGAGAAAAGGGAACATCCCCGGCGTGCCGGGGGCGCGGACGACACCATTCAGCAATCGTGTTGGGCAATCCTTGCATTCGCCCCGCGCACCGTAGCCGTCTGTGCCAGTCTGGTCACTCCCCCCACCCAAGACGTGAAAAGTTCCCCGGAGGCTGGGTTGTGGAGTTTGCTCGATGAACCGTGGTTGCTCGCGCGCACTGCGGACCAGGGGGAGACGGCTAGGCCGCAAGCCGGGGCGCGGTCGGCGGAACGCGCCGTAGGAGTACGAGAACTGCTCCTGGACGCCCACCGGTTCCGGGACATCGAGGTGGACATTCCCACCCAGAAGCCGGCGATCTTCCGACAGCTTCTGCTGCCCATCGTGGTGGACGCGTTGGGCTTCCCCAAGGACGCCGCCGACTGGGCCGAGCGGTTCGCGCGGGGGACGTTCTCGGACGCCGAGCGCGAGGGACTGGTTCGCTACTTCGACACCTACGGCGAGTGCTTCGACCTGTTCTCCGAGACCGACCCGTTCGCGCAGGTCGCGGGGTTGCGTACGGCGAAGGGCGAGACGAAGACGTCCGCGCTGCTGGTCGCCACCGCGGCGCAGGGCAACAACGTCCCGCTGTTCTCGTCCCGTACCGACGCCGACCCGCTCGAACTCACCCCGGCCGAGGCCGCCCGCTGGCTGCTGCACACGCACTGCTGGGACACGGGCGCCATCAAGACCGGGGTCGAGGGCGACGGCCAGGCCAAGAGCGGCAAGACCACGGGTAACCCGGTGGGCCCGCTGGGTCAGTTGGGCGTCGTCATGCCGCGGGGCACCACGCTCTACGAGACGCTCCTGTTGAACGTCCCGTACGGCAAGACCCGTCTCGAGAATGACCTGCCCCAGTGGCGTCGGCGTGAGCGCGAGGGCAACGTGTCCCGCTCGACGGCCACCGCCAACTGGCGAACGCGTCCGACGGAGGGCCCGTTGGAGACGTGGACCTGGCAGGCCCGGCGCGTCCTGCTCGTCCGTGAGCAGACCGCCGACGGGAGCCAACGCGTCACCCGGGCCGTCGTGGCCGCCGGGGACCGCCTCTCCCAGGTCTCCCAGGACCACGAGACCCACACGGCCTGGCGGCACGAGAGCCCGGTGTCGTACGCGCGGCGCAAGGGCAAGGCGGCCGAGGTACCGCAGATCCGCCCGCTCCGGCACCGGGTGGGGCGCGCCGCGTGGCGCGGGCTCGACGCCCTGCTGGCCGTGGACCGGCGCTCGTCCGACCCGACCAAGGCCCCGGCCGACCAGCACACCTACATCACGAGTGAACTGCTGAAACAGCTCAGCACGACACGCCAGGACTACGACACACCGACTTCGGACTACCCGCTCCAACTTGAGCTGACCGGCGTCGCGTACAGCTCCAAGCTCGGCTCCATCGAGGACCTGTTCTTCGACGAGATGCCCCTGCCGCTGGCCGCACTGGACCGGGAGGGCAAGACGCGCGGGGCGCTGCTCGGCGCCGTCAGCCAGGCCGAACAGCTCTCCCTCGCCGTCAACCGGCTCGGCGCCGACCTGCGCCGGGCCGCCGGCGCCGACCCCCTGCCGCGCGGCGCCTGGGAGTACCCGGGCGAGGCCCTGCTGCACGCCCTCGACCCGTTGGTACGGATGCTGCTGCTGGATCTCCGGGAAGCCGACGAGGACATCGACAAGATCACCGCACACTTGGCGAAGTGGGAGGAGCGCGCCGGGAAGGAGGCGTGGAAGGTGGCGGAGCAATTGCTCAGCAACGCCGCCGCGCCCGGTCTCTTCCAGGGCCGCGTGGTGACGCGGAACGACACCAGCCGGGTGTACCGGCTCAGCGAGGCGGAAGCAGCCTTCCGCAAGAGCCTCGACAAGATCCTCTGGCAGCGTGCCGAGCGCCGTGCCGAGCGCCGCGCCGAGGAGCGGCGCGCCCGAGCCGCCGAAGCCGAGGCGGAGGCCGAGGGCGGCGAGGCGGAAGCCCAGCAGCCGGAGACCGCTCCCGAGGCCGGCAGCCCCGACACGCCCGATACCCCGAACGCTCCCGACACCCCGGACACGCCCGATACCCCCGACCCCGACAACCCGACGACCGAAGGGCCCTCGCGGTGAGCATCCCACCCCAGGCCACGCCGAACTCCGCGACCGCACCGGACCCCGCGACCGCGCCGAACACCGCGACCGCACCGGACCCGGGGCCCGCCCGGGTCACCCGGTACTGGCACCGGTACCTGGACGTCAGGAAGGGGAGCTGGCACCGGTTCGCACCGACCGGCCCTCCGGGCGAGGAACTGGCGGACCTGCGTGCGGGCCTCGGACACGACGCCGGCACCGTGCCCGCGATGTGGCCGTACTACACGAGCCCCACCGACGGTGAGGTCACGCACGCCCTCGAAGCCGAGCACGGCGCGCTCGCGCTCTACGGCCTCCACCAGCAGAGCCAACAGCGCCCCATGCACAAGCCGCAGGTCGGCCTCGGTTCCGCCCTGCGGTCCCTGCGGGTGGCCGACCGGTTCAGTCCGGAGGCGCTGGACCGGCGCGTGGCGGCGGCCGTGAACGCCACCTCGGTACGGGCCCTGCTCTACCGGTTGCGCGGCCTCGTTCCGCAGTTGCGGGCCGAGGGCATCGCCCTGGACTACGACCGGTTGATGCGGGACCTGGAGCGGTGGACCCACCCGGAACAGCGGCAACGCGTCCGCCGGACGTGGGGGCTGGCCTACCACGTGTGGAAGCCCGCCAACCAGGACACCGAAGGCGCCGGAACCGACGGCGAAGGTCCGGCGCGCTCGTAACACCGGGCACGCCCCTGATACCGGGCACGCCCCCGCCGCCCCACCCACAGACCCGCTCACCCACCAGGCCGGAAGAACCGTCCGGTCCCTTACCCGACCCCTGGAGGTCCCGTGGAGCTGCCCGCTCCCCGCGCGTACGTCGACGTACACATCCTGCAGACCGTCCCCCCGGCCAACCTCAACCGTGACGACCAGGGGAACCCCAAGGAGGCGTTCTTCGGCGGGGTACGTCGCTCCCGCGTCTCGTCGCAGGCGTGGAAGCGCGCCACGCGCCTGCACTTCACCGAACACCGCGAGCCCGACCAGGACCAGGCGACGCGCACCCGCCGCGTCGCCGCCGCGCTCGCCGGTCGCATCGGTGACACCACCGGGTTGGACGACGAGGGCGCGGCGCGTCTCGCCACGGCGCTGCTGGCCCCGTTGAAGATCCGCGCGGGCAAGAAGGAGGGCGACACGGCGTACCTCTTCTTCTACGGGCACCGCCAGCTTGACGCCGTCGCCGCGCTCGTCCGGGACCGGGCCGCCGAACTGGTCGGCCTCGGTGACAAGGCGCTGGCCGCCGAGATGGAGAAGCTGCCGATCCAGGAGGTGTTCACCTCGGGACACCCGCTGGACGTGGCGCTCTTCGGGCGCATGGTCGCCGACATCCCGGCGCTGCGCGTGGACGCCGCCGTCCAGGTCGCGCACGCGCTGTCCACGCACGCCGTGGAGCTGGAATTCGACTACTTCACCGCCGTGGACGACGAGGCACGCAAGGGCCAGGAGACGGGCGCCGGCATGATCGGCACCATCGGCTTCAACTCCGCCACCCTCTACCGGTACGCCAGCGTCGGGCTGCACCAGCTCCGGCACAACCTGGACACCGACGAGGACGCGATCAAGGGCGTGCAGTCGTTCGTCACCTCGTTCGCCCGCTCCGTACCCAGCGGTTACGGCAACTCCTTCGCCCACCGCACGCTGCCCAGCCTGGTGGCCGTCGTGGTCCGTTCCGACCAGCCGGTCAACCTGGTCTCCGCCTTCGAGGAGCCCATCGCGCCGGGTTCGGGCATCGCCGCCGAGTCGGCCCGCCAGCTTGCGAAGGAACACACCAAGGCGCTCAAGCAGTGGGGCGACACCCCCGACCACACCGCCGTGTGCCACGCGTTCGACGAGAGCTCCGACACGGGGAGCGTCATCCGGGAAGCATTCGGCGACGCGGTGACCTTCCCGCGACTCCTCACCGGTCTGGGCGAACACCTGTCCTCCCTCGTCGCCCCGAGCGTCCCGGCCGCCCGATGACGGTCCCCGACCCCGCGCACGCCACCGCCACGTCCGCCGACGCTGCCGGCGAGCCAGCCGTCCTGCTGTTGCGGCTGGCCGGTCCGCTGCAAGCCTGGGGCTACCACGTCACCGCCAACAACCGCCGCGACACGCACTCCGAACCCACCAAGTCCGGCGTGGTCGGCCTGCTGGCCGCCGCCCTGGGCCGCGACCGCGACGAACCGCTGGGCGACCTGCTCGACCTGCGCCTGGGCGTACGCGTCGACGTGCCCGGCACGCTGTTGCGCGACTACCACACCGTCTCCGACTACCGGGGCCGTCCGCTGCCCCAGTCCGGCGTCTCGGCCAAGGGCGTGCAGCGGCCCACGCAGCCGGCCAAGTACACCCATGTGACCAGCCGTTACTACCTCCAGGACGCGACGTTCCTGGCGGCCCTGGCCGGCCCTCGGGACCTGCTCGAACGCCTCGACACGGCCGTCCGCGCCCCCGCGTTCCCGCTGGCCCTGGGCCGCCGCTCCTGCCCGCCGTCCCAGCCACTGGCACTCGGGTTGCGCGAGGGGGAGTTGGCGCGGGTGATACGGGACGAGCCGTGGCTGGCGTCGAAGCGGGCTCGGACGCAGCACGCCGCGCGGATCGGCCGCGAACGGGGCGTCAACCGCCCCGTCTACACGGCGACCACCGACGTGTCCGTGACCGTGGAGAGCCCCGATGGCGACGACGAACTCCGCGACGCCCCGGTCTCCTTCGACCCACACGCCCGCCGCTTCACCACCCGCCGGGTATGTCGCGACTGGTGGGAGATTCCCACCGGATTCCCCGAAGCCGACCTCGAACCCGACCCCGACCCCGGATCCGACCCCGACTCCGATGCCGATCCCGCCGCCCACGACGACGCTGGGCACGACCCGTTCGCCCTGCTGGACAGGTGACCCGCGATGACCTACCTCTCCCGCGTACGCATCAACCCGCTGCGGGCGGAGAGCCGCCGCCTGCTGGCCAACCCCCGCGCCATGCACGGAGCGGTGCAGGGGGGCCTGCCGGGCGAGTCGGACGAGCGCGTGTTGTGGCGCCTGGACGCGGACAACCCACGCCGGCCGCACCTCATCGTCCTCACCCGCTCCAAGCCCGACTGGACACACGTGGTCGAGCGGGCGGGCTGGCCGGATGCGGACGGCGAGCACGCGCTCGTACGCGACTACGCCCCGCTCCTCGCCCACATCGCCACCGGCCGTGAGTACGCGTTCCGGCTGACCGCCAACCCGGTCCAGAACACCACGACGCCCCTCGCCCTCACCCCCGCCCAGGCCGAACGCCTGGCCGAGCTCCCCGAGGGCACCAAGACCCGCGGCTTCCGCCTGGCCCACCGCACGGCGGCGGCCCAACTGGGCTGGTTCCTCGACCGCGCCGAACGCTGGGGCTTCGAGGTACCCAAGTCCCGCACCGACCTCGCGGCCCCAGGCCTCACCCCGGACACTCCGCCCACGCTTCCGCCTGCGGCGGGGCACGCGTCCGACGCCCACGAGGTCCGCATCACGGCCCGCCACCGCCATTCCTTCCCCAAGGGCGGCCGTGGCGCCCACGTCACCTTCCACAGCGCCACCTTCGAGGGCCACCTCCGCGTCACCGACCCCGAGGCCCTCACCGCCCGTCTCCTCGGCGGCATCGGCCCGGCCAAGGCGTACGGGTGCGGGTTGCTGACCTTGGCGCCGGTGGCGGGGGTGGGGAACGGGTCGGGGTGAGCCTGAGGGCGGGATGCTGGTGCCGCCGCTCGGGCGGCGCTGGAGGAGGGCAGGGGACCCCACGCAGCCGCCTGGGCCCCGGAGCGAATTCGAGCCACCCTTGAAGCATCAACCTCCCTGGTGAGCAGGGGGGTTGCCTGCCCACGAATGTATGTGTTGTGTCTCAGGTGTTCGATACACGTTGCACCGCAGGGGTGCGTCACTGTGTACTCGGATCAGCACACTGTCGTTGTCTCGTCGCGGCAGGTGATCAACGGGGCGTGTCCGTCGGTGGGGGCGGAGACCGCACGGGAGGGGTTACCAATGGGCATGAAGTTCGACATGGGCAGCCAGACACTCTCCACGCTGACGAGCCAGTCGCGGTACTCGTCGGACGATCTTGGCGGCCTGATCAGGCAGCTGGTCGACGCGGCGCAGCCGCTGGAGGGCAAGTTCAACGGGCAGGGCAAGGCGGCCTTCGACCAGTTCAAGGCGCGGTCGGACGAGGTCACCGCGGGGCTGAACGCCGCACTCGCCAAGATCCTCGGCGGCCAGACCGGCATGGACAAGGCGTTCACCTCCGGCGACCAGGAGGCGGCCGAGAACGCCAACCAGTCGATGGCCTCGGCCAACTTCGACGCGGCGCGCTTCGGCGGTCGCTGAGCCGGCGCTCGCCACTCGGCAGCCGCAGCCAGACGCAACTGAGGGGGAGCACCATGGGTGCGAATTCTGATCGCAACAGCTACGACGGCGGCGCCTCCAGCGAGGTGCAGGGGAGCCTGGGCAGCATCGTGGCCCGGCTAGAAGCCGTCATCACCGACCGGGACCGCCAGGTCAAGGCCGCGATGGCCGACTTTCAGGCGGACGGCGTCTCCGACCAGTACCACGCCGCCGAGCAGCGGTGGAACCGTTCGGCGAACGAGGTGCGGGAGATCATCCGGCTCGTTCGTACGACGCTGGAGAAGAACGACGGCACGGCGCAGTCGGCCCTGAGCCGCGCCAAGTCGGCCGTGGACGGGATCGGCTGAGTACGCGCGTCGAGCACGGCCAGCCGACCGAGCGGAACCCGGCGCGCGGGCCGGCGGGCCCGCAGGGCGGGGCCGTGCGGGGCGGACAGCGGTACGTGGCACGCGCCGGCGCGCTCCGGGCGAGCGGTGGCGCGGTGGCATCCGTACGCCCTGTCGTGGGGTGCGGGCAACACACAGATGGTGGGGGAGGCAGTCGATGACGGGCTGGGACCTACAGCCGCCGGACATCGGACGGACACTGCAGGACACGGTCAAGATCGCCAAGGAGCTGCAGCCGCAGGCGAAGTCGTTCGGTGAGCACCTGAAGGGCGCGGCGACCGCCGCGGGCACGCTCGCCATGGGCGGCGAGAAGCCGGAGGCGGGCCTGGTGGGCCTGGCGCTCTCCGAGTTCGCCCCGCACGCGGAGAAGGACCTGCGGTTCGTCGCGGCGCGCTCGGCGAAGTCCGTACAGGGAGCGAGCGAGGCGACGACCGCGTACATGAACGGGAACTTACAGATGGCTGCCGACGCCCAGCGGGAGGCCCGCAAGGCCCCCGATCCGGACTTCGGCAAGCCCACGGGGGAGAAGAAGAAGTAGGTGGGGGGCCGTCATGGGTGACACGCCGGACCGGATCGACCCGTCAGGCATCCCGACGTTCACGGGGAACCTGCCGGAGCTGGAGAAGCACATCGCGGGCCTGCGCGGGGACGCGAGCAAAGTGCGGAAGACGGGTGCGGACACGCACACCGAGTTCCAAAAGCTCTCGTCCTTCTACAAGGCGCCGGAGGCCGACCAACTCTTCGCCACCACCCAGCCGGTACGGGACACCGCCGACCGGTTCGCGGACGACCTGACCGCGGTGGCCTCGGCGTTGGAGGGGTACGCCACCGAGGTCCGCCCGATCAAGGAGAAGCTCGACCGGCTCCGGGCCGAGGCCGTGGCCTTCGTCGAGGACATCGAGGATGACGACGACTGGCGGTACGACGGCGACAAGGTCGACAAGAACAACGACCTGGTCAAGGACGTGTCCGCGACCGTGGCCCAGTTCTGGGCCGCCGAGCGGGCCGCGGCCAACAAGATCACCAGCCTGGTCAACGGCGGAACCGTGTGGCGGGAAGACGACGGTTCCGGCGGCAAGAACATGTACGGCTACAGCGTCGAGGACATGAAGAAGGCGGGCGAGACCCCCTGGGGCAAGGCCGTCGAGGAGAAGCACCACGCCTGGGAGATCGGGCACTGGGCCAAGAGCTTCGTGTGGGACGGCTTCATCGTCGAGGGCCTGTGGGGAACCCTGAAGGGTCTCGGCGGCCTCGTCGGCCTCCAGGGCTGGGAGACGTTCAAGCAGTCCTGGAAGGGCCTTGGCCAACTCGCCACGGGGCTGGCCATCCTGACCGTCCCGGGCGGGCTCATCGCGTACGACCTGCTGCCGGAGGGCGGCGTCAAGAACTGGGCCCGCGACAGCCTCAAGACCACCAAGGAAGTCGGCAAGTCCATGGTGGCCTGGGACGAGTGGCGCAAGAACCCGGGCAAGGCGGCGGGCCTCGTCGGCTACAACGTCCTGACGACCGTCGGTACGGGTGGCGCCGGCGCGGCAACGAAGACCGGTACGGCGGGGAAGATCGCGGCCACGGCGGGCAAGGTGGGCCGTGCCGTGGACCCCATGACGTACATCGTCAAGGCCGGTGCGGCCGGGCTCGGCAAGATGCCGAAGATTGGCGACGTGACGGCGAGCCTGACGGGCCTGACGACGGTCAAGGGCGTCGAGCTGCCCGACGGCAGCATCCGCCTCCCCGACGGCCAGGTCTTCGACCCGGTGAGCCCGAACCGGCCGGAGCTGCCCCCGGGCAAGTCGGGCGTGGAACTGCCGAACGGCGTGCCTCGGTTGGACGTGCCGGAGGGCGCGATCTTCACACCGGAGGGTGAGTACCTGTGCCGGGACGGCACGCTACTCAACGGCGACGGCACGGTGAAGCAGTCCCGGGATCAGATACAGCATGAACTGAGCGCGAACGATCGCGCGGCGTTGGACGGCACTGGTCCCGGCGCCGGCTCGCGTACGGGTGACGGTGCTCCGCTGGGCCGTTCACCCGACGAGGCGACTGGCGTGCGGGTGCCCGAGCGCGATCTGGTTGTGGTGGGCGCGCGTGGTGGGGACGACGTGGCCCGGGTGGGTGACGACGCGTCGCGGGTTGGCAGTGATGTGGGGCGCGTGGGTGATGACGCGTCGCGCGTCGGCGGTGATGCGGGGCGCGTGGGCGACGATGTGTCGCGGGGCGGTACGGGCCCGGGCGTGGGCGCGGTGGGCGACCGGCCGCCGATGGGGCCGGTGGCGCACACGGGCGGTGACGGGCCGGGCGGTGGCGGTTCCGGACCGGGCAATGGGCCTGGTTCCGGTCCTGGGGACGGCCCTGGTTCGGGTTCTGACCGTGGGCCTGGCTCCGGTCCGGGTGATGGGCCCGGCGTGCGGCCGGGTGACGGTCCGGGGTCGCGCCCGGATGCCGGACCGGGTCCGCGGCCCGATGCGGGGCCGGGTGGCGGGCCCGGGCGCGAGGTGCCGGGTGCGCCGGCGGGCGCTGGGCGTGAGGTGCCGGGCGGGGGTAGTGGTGAGTTGCCGGGCACCGGTGGTGCCGGGCGTGACCTGCCGGAGTCTGGCGGCGGGCGTGGGCCCGAGGCCGGGGCTGGGGAGCCTGTGGGGCGGGTTGGGGATGAGGCGGAGTCTGGTGTGCCGGGTGGGGTGGCGGATGAGGGAGAACAACTCGCGAACAACCCACCTCCCGAGATGACGCCTGCTGAGCGCGCAGAGCACGACGCTAAGCTGCAGGAGCTTGAGCGGAGGAATACTGCCGACTTCGATCAGTTCAAGTTGGATCCTGACAATAAGGGCAGAGTGAAGGATTCGGCCATGGACGAGGCCCGGGTCGCCCTCGACCTGCGGGAGCGAGGGGTGCTTCCGGCAGATATACGACGCCCCTCCGAGGCGGATAAGGGTGACTTCTACTCGCCCAGCCAGGACCAGTACTATGACCTCAAAGGCGTGCACTCTGACTGGCCCCCGTTCAACAATCAGCGCGATAAATCGCTGCCGTTCAGAGGGGCCTATAACCCTGCCAATAACCAAAGGTGGGCAGATAAAATCCAGGATCAATTGAATTTGGGGCGCATTGTTGTGCTTGATGTGCGCAACGCGAATCAGGCAGCTATCAATGATATCAAGTCCCTAGTTGAGCGGCATGGTTGGAGTGACCGAATTGTCTGGTATCCCTAAGGGGTTTCGAGCGGTTAAATCCTTGCCGGAGGCTGCGGAGGCCGCAGCTGTCGTACGGGCTTGGATGGATGCGCCGGAGCAGCAATCGCTGGACGTGGCGGGTCTCGACCTGACGGGCGCAGACCTAAGCGACATGGATCTGGGTGACGGGCTTTTCACGGACGCGAAAATGCCGCGTGTTAAGTTCAGTCGGTCTGACTTGTACCATGCTCACTTCGAGGGTGCTGACCTGATAGGGGCGGACTTTACCTCCGCCACCCTGGCTAAGGCGGTTCTCGATGAGGCGGTTCTGGATGGGGCGCGCCTGGAAGGAGCGAATTTGGGCAGCGCCTCCTTGTGGGGGGTTACCGCGAAGGCGGCTTGCTTCAAAGGCGCCAAACTGAATGGGGCCTCCTTCCTGAAGGTCAACCTCACGGGTGCGGATCTTTCCGAGGCCAGTGCGTTTGAGACCTCCTTCAAGGTTCTGGTGGATGATTCCACCAGGTTGGACGGGTTCCGTGGAACGCTCTTCGGGCCGATCTCGGTTCTCGAGGGTGAGGAGAGGCGCGAACTATCCGGGCCGCTACTGGAGAGCTGGTTCCAGGAGCGCGGCGCTGAGGTTCAAGCTCTCCGTCCGCGATGGACGCCCCAGTAGGGTGCGTGGGCTGAGGAGTCGTGTGGGCTGACACCCTTTTACGATCGTCCAGCGACCCCAACAGCCCAAGCTGTGGTCAGCTTCAAGTAGGGCCACCCAACCACCACTCCCCCCGACCACTGTCACACCCACCCCGTAAGGTGTAGGCAACGCAGCACGGAGCGTGAGGGAGGGGAGCCTTGGCGCGGGACTACGACAGTCAGTTGCTGGAGTCGGTGGCCGTGCGGCGGCGGCGGTTGCGGGATGCGGCGTTGTTCGGGGCGCAGCGGTCTCGGCGGTCGCTCGACGAGAACGTGGGGAAGATCCTCGGGGGGATCGCGTTGGCCGCCGTCGTGTGTGCCGGGTGCGTGGGGTGGTCGTTCATCTCGGACAAGCTGGCCGACCAGGAGCGGGAGAAGGAGAAGCGGGAGGCGCCGCGGGTGGTGTCGGTGGCGGTCGCTGGCGGGGAGCGGCTGGCGTTGGGTCCGGTGGTTCGGGTGGGTGCGTCGTGGTGACGTCCACGGAGCGACGGGCGGGGCTCAGCCGCGTGACGCTGGTCGGTGGGCGGCGGCGGATCGACATGCTGCTGCCGGCGGACGAGCCGGTCGGCGAACTGTTGCCGAGCATCATCGAGATGGTGGGGGACCGGCCGGGCAGGGAGCCGATGTTGCGGCGGCTCGTCCTCGCCAACGGGGCGGTCCTGGCGCAGGACGACACGTTGGCCTCGCTGGGGGTGCCGGACGGCGCCGTGGTGCGGCTGGTGCGGGAGGTGGAGACGCCCGCCGCGCCGGTGGTGCACGACGTGAGCGACGAGACGGCGGACGATCTCGACGTGCGCGGGTGGCGTTGGGACGAGCGCACCCGGGTGTGGGCGGCGGGGGCCGCGCACCTGGTGTTGGCCCTGGTCGCCGCCGCGTACGCGCGGCACTGGCTGGGCGCCGACGAGACGGGTGTCCCGCTCGTGCTGGGTGCCTTGGTGGCCGCGGCCGTAGGGGCGCCCGTGGCGCGGTGGGTCGCGCGGCCGGTCGGGACGGTGCTGGTGTTGCTCGCCGGCGGGCTCGGGGTGTTCGGGGCCTGGACCGTGACCAGTGCGTCCGGGGCGCATGACCTGCGGCTGACAGCCGTCGGGAGCGCGGTGGTGGGGACGCTGGCTCTGCTCGGGCTCAGCACGCCGATGGGGCGGGGCGCTCTGGTGGGCGCCGGGGCGGTGGCCGCCGCCGTGGGGGGCTGGGAGCTGGGCTGGGCGCTCACGGACGGGTACCGGGTCGGCGTGGTGTTGGGCGTCGGGTCCGTGTTGTCGTTGGGGCTGCTGCCGCGGCTCGCGCTGATGGGAGCCGGGCTGACCCGCCTGGACGACCAGCGGGCGGGGGGCGCTTCGGTGAGCCGGCACGGGGTGGACGTGGCGCTGGCCGCCACGCACCGCGGGCTCGCGCTGGCCACGGTGACCGCGGCCGCTTCGGCCGCGGCGGGTGGTTGGCTGGCGGTCGAGCACGCCGACGCGTGGACGGTGGGCGTGGCCGCCCTGCTCGGTGTCGTGCTGCTCTCACGGGCCCGGGCCTTTCCGCTGGGTGTGGAGGTGGTGGTGCTCCAGGCCGCCGCCGTGGTGCTGGTGACGCGCCTGCTGGTGCTGTGGGCCGAGCGCGGTACGACGTACCCGCTGCTGGCCCTGGCGGGCGCGGCCCTGGTGCCGCTGGTCGTGCTCGCGGTGCGTCCACCGGATCATGTGCGGGTGCGGCTGCGGCGGTTGGCGAATCTGGTGGAGGCGGTGGGCGTCGTCGTGCTCATACCCGTGGCCATCGGGGCGTTCGACGTGTACGGGCGGCTGTTGGACACGTTCTGAGGCACGTGGTGAAGCACGGCGTGGGACACGCTGTGAAGCACGTTCTGAGAAGGGGCTATGGCGGCGGCGCAGGGGGACTGGCAACACGAGGTGTTCCGGGAGTTGGGCGGCCCGCGGGGCGGTGTGCCGCCCGTGGCGGCTCCGGCCGAGGTGGCCCGACGCGGCGGCGGGCACACCGAGTCCGAGCGGCCTGAGTCGTCGGCGAGTCCGGCCGTTCCGGCGACGGGCGGCGGCGCCCCGGCGCGAGCGGGAGCGGGAGCGACGGAGCCGCCGGCGCGCGGTGAGCCCGGGCACGCCCGGCCGCGCGAGGCGGGCCCCACCGTGGAACCGGCGACTCCGGGCCAGCCGGGACAGGTCGCCTCGGGCCAGCCGGGACAGACCTCAGTGCGGTCAGGAACGGTCCCGGTCCAGCCGGAGCAGGCAGCCCCGGTCCAGCCGAGGCAGGCCCCGATCCCGCACCCCTCTCCCGAGCCCCCGGCACCGCACGCCTCTCCCGGATCTTCGGATCCGCACACCCCGCCCGGGCCCCCCGGCCCCGTACGCCGACGCGCGGCCCCTGGTCACGCCCGAGTCCGTGTCCCTGGTGCCGCCCGAACTGGCCGGCGCCGAGGGGCCGGTGCGGCGTGGGGACGGGCCGGCTCGGCGGGCGGGGCGGGTGCTGGTGCGGTTGGTGTCGTCGGCCGCCCGGGAGAGCGCCGCCCTCACGGAGGCGGTGCGCGCCATCCAGCAGCCGGTGACCACCGGCCGGCAGATCGCCGTGACCAGCATCCGCGGGGGCAGTGGGAAGTCCACCGTGGCCGCGCTGTTGGCGCTCACGTACGCGCACTACCGGTCCGACCCCGTGCTGGCCGTGGAGGCCGATCCGGCGCTTGGCACGCTGCCGCGTCGGCTGGGCGCGGCGGAGGTGCGCTGGACCTGTGCCGACCTGGCCCGGATCGTGGACCCCTCGATGCGGATCACCGACCTCACCGGCTACCTGGTGCCGCACGCGAGCGGCGGTTGGCTGCTGCCGGGGAGCCAGGGGGCGGTGGGGGCCCAGCTCGACGTCGACACGTACCGGACCGTGATGACCTCCGTGCGGCGCTACTTCGGCACGACGGTCGTGGACTGCGAGACGTTGCCGGCCACGGTGGCCCGTACGGCGCTGACGACCACGCAGGCCCGGGTGCTGGTGGCGCCCGCGACGGTGGAGGGGGTCGCGGCGACGCGGGCCGTGCTCGACTGGGTCGGCGGGCTGCACCGCAGCATGCTGCCCACCACCGTGGTCGTGCTCAACCACACGGTGCCGCACGGCGGTGTGAAGGTGGGCAGGGCGGTCGAGCGGTTGGAGGCCGGCGGCGCGCGGGTGGTGACGCTGCCGTACGACCGGCATCTGGCGCCGGGCGGTGAGGTGCGCACCCGGATGCTGGCGCAGCGCACCGTGGAGGCCACGGCGCGGTTGGCCGCGGCCGTGTTGGAGCGGTCCATGGCGCGGGAGCGGCGGCGATGAGCGTACGGGTCGTGCACCGGCCGGCGCGGACCACGCGCCCGCTGCCCGCGCCGGCCGAGCGGCGCATCGAGCCGCCGCCCAACCTGCCCGAGGGCAAGGCGGGTTCGGTGGCCACGTCGCTGCTGCCGATGGCCGGCGTGCTCAGCTCCGTGGTGATGATGACGGTGGTGCGCAACAGCCAGTTCGCCGCGATCGGGGCTGTGGTGCTGGTGGTGGCCGTGATCGGCGGCGTGTTCCTGCTGTTCTCGCAGCGGGGGCGGGCCCAGCGCACGCGGCGCGCGCAGCGCGAGCGGTACCTGGAGTACCTGGAGGGGCTGCGCGAGGAGCTGAGCCGGGAGAACCGCGAGCTGCGGGCCGTGGCGCGGGTGTTGGCGCCGCCGCCCGAGGCGCTGTACGACCTGGTGAACGACCCGGCCAGGCGGTGGGAGCGGCGGCGGCTCGACCGGGACTTCCTCGACGTGCGCCTGGGCACCGGCCAGGCGCCGGTGCGGTCGCTGGTCATGGAGCAGCAGAGCGGCAGTGTGCTGTCCCCGCCGGACCCGTTCATGCTCAACGAGGCGGCCGGGCTCCAGGAGCGGTTCGCCTCCGTGCCCGAGGCGCCGCTGACCGTGCCGCTGGACCGGGCGGGCAACGTGAGCGTGATCGGGGAGCGCGCCCAGGTGCTGCGGATCGCGCGGACCATCGCCGTGCAGGTGGCGGTGTTGCACGCGCCGGACGACGTGGCGTTCGCGCTGGCGGCTGCCGAGGAGCGGCTCGACGACTGGGCGTGGGCGAAGTGGCTGCCGCACTTCCTGGACCCGCAGGAGTGGGACGGCCCGGTGCACGCCCGGCGCATCGCCTCCTCGCCGCGCGAGCTGGCCTCGGCGCTCACCGGCGAGCTGCGGCAGCGGGCCGGGTACGCGGCGGAGGTCCGCCGGGGCCTGGCCGGACGGGAGGCGCTGCGGCTCGGCAAGCGGTTGCTGCTCATCCACGACACGCACGGGGCGACGGCCCACGAGCCGCCCCGCCCGGACGAGGCGGTCTCACTGCCCGACATGGGGGTCACCGCGCTGCACCTGCTGGCCCGCCGGGTGGACGAACCGGGGCAGGTCTCCGTACGCGTCACCGTCAGCGACGACGGGCGCACCGTGACCGTGGAGGACCTGCGCGGGGAGGCGCCGACCACGGTGACCGGCACGTTGGACGAGGTGACCTCGGCCGGCGCGATGGGTCTGGCCCGCGCGCTCGCCCCGCTGCGGCTTTCGGCCGAGTCCGCCGCGTCGGGTACGCCGCTGTCCGGGCCGGTGGACTTCCCCGAGCTGATCGGCGTCCCGGACCCCGCCGCGCTGGACATCCCCAAGTTGTGGGCGCCGCGCCGGGACCAGAACTTCCTGCGGGTCCCGATCGGGCTCAGCGACGCCCACGAGCCGGTGCTCCTCGACCTCAAGGAGTCGGCCGAACTGGGCATGGGCCCGCACGGGCTGTGCGTGGGCGCCACCGGCTCAGGCAAGAGCGAACTGCTGCGCACCCTGGTGCTGGCGCTCGTCGCCACCCACCCGCCGGACGACCTGGCGATGGTGCTCGTGGACTACAAGGGCGGTGCCACCTTCGCCCCCTTCGCGTCGCTGCCGCACGTCGCCGGCGTCATCACCAACCTGGAGAACAAGGCCGGCCTGGTGGAGCGCGTGCACGCCAGCCTGTCGGGCGAGGTGAAGCGCCGGCAGCAGGTGCTCAAGGACGCGGGGAACATCGCGGACATCTCCACGTACGCGGCCACCCGCGCCCAGCGCCCCGAGCTGGGACTCGACCCGCTGCCGCACCTGTTCGTGGTCATCGACGAGTTCGGCGAACTGCTCACCGCCAAGCCGGACTTCATCGACCTCTTCCTGTCCATCGGCCGGATCGGCCGGTCCATCGGCGTGCACCTGCTGTTGTCCAGCCAGCGCATCGAGGGCGGCAAGCTGAAGGGCCTGGACACCTACCTCTCGTACCGGCTCGGCCTGCGCACCTTCTCGCCGGACGAGTCGCGCACGGTGCTGGACACCGCGGACGCCTTCCACCTGCCGCCCATCCCCGGCTTCGGCTACCTCAAGGTGGACACCAGCGCGTACGACCGGTTCAAGGCCGGGTACGTCTCGGGCCCCTATCGTGGCCCCGCCCGGCTCGACGCGGACGCGGAGGCGGGGCCGGCCGCGCTGCCCTACCCCACGTACAACACGCTCGCCGCGCGAGGCGGCGAGACCGGTGACGGTGAGAAGGGCGGCGGGGCGCCGGCCGCGCCACCGCCGCGCCGCACCGTCGGCCCCACCCTGCTGTCGACCATGGTCGACCAGCTCGCCGGGGCCGCCGCGCCGGTCCAGCAGATCTGGTTGCCGCCGCTGCCGGAGGCGCTGACGCTCGACGCCACGGCCGGCCCGGTGCGGGCGGAGACACGGGGCCTGCGACTGGCCGGGCGCCCGCCCGGCGGTGCGCTGCGCGTCCCGCTGGGGCTGCTGGACGACCCGGCGCGGCAGTGGCAGGGCCAGTGGGTGCTCGACCTGACCGTCGCCGGCGGGCACGCCGCCGTGATCGGCGGCCCGGCGGCCGGCAAGACGACGCTGCTGCGCACGCTGGTCCTCGGCCTCGCCCTCACCCACACCCCGCAGGAGGTCGGCATCTACGGCCTCGACCTCGTCGGCGGCGGGTTGCAGGCGATGGCAGGGCTGCCGCACGTCGGCGGCGTCGCCGGCCGCTCGGACCGCGAGCGCGCGGCCCGCACGGTGGAGGAGGTGCGCGCGATGCTCACGGCCCGCGAGGACGTCTTCCGCGAGCGGGGCATCGACTCCGTGGACGAGCTGCGCCGGCTGCGCGCCCAGGGCGAGCTGCCCGAACTCGGCTCCACGGACGTCGTGCTGGTCATCGACGGCTTCGGAGAACTGCGCGAGGCGTTCGACGAGCTGGACGACGCCGTGGTCGAACTCCTCAAGCGCGGCAGCGGGTACGGCATCCACGTCGTGGCCGGCATGCTGCGCTGGAACGAGGTGCGCATCGCCGCCCAGTCCGCCTTCGGCACCCGCGTCGAACTGCGCCTGAACGACCCGTCGGACAGTACGGTGGGCCGCCGGCTCGCCGAGACGCTCACCCCCGACGAGCCGGGCCGGGCGCTGACCGACGCCAAGCTCTTCGCCCAGGTCGCCCTGCCCCGCATCGACGGGCTGGCCTCGGCCGACGAGCTGGGCGCGGCGACCGAGCAGGCCGTGCGCGCCGTTCGGGCCGCCTGGTCAGGACCGCCGGCGCCGCCCGTGCGCGTGTTGCCCGCCAAGCTCGGCGCCCACCGGCTGCCGGGCCCGGAGGCCGAGCCGCGCCGGGTGCCGCTGGGGCTGGACCAGAACGCGCTCCAGCCGGCGCTGCTCGATCTGTTCCGGCGGGACCAGCACCTGCTGGTGCTCGGCGACGGCGAGTGCGGCAAGACCAACGTGGTGCGGCTCGTCGCGCACGGCCTCATGGAGCGCTACACCGACGACGAGGTGGTCTTCGCGGTCCTCGACCCGCGCCGCGGCCTGCACAGCCTCATACCCGAGGCGTACCGGGGCGGGTACGCGTACAACACCAACCTGGCCGCCGGCCTCTCCGGCGCCATCGCCACCGAGCTGGCCCGGCGCATGCCCGACGACGCGCTGGCGCCCGAGGTGCTCGCGGCGGGCGCCGGTGACCTGACGGGGCCGCGCATCGTGGTGCTCGTGGACGACTACGACGTGCTGGCGGTGGCCGGTCAGCAGCCGTTGGAGGCGTTCCTGCCGTTCCTGCCGTCCGCTCCCGACATCGGGCTGCACTTCGTCATCACCCGGCGCGTCGCGGGCGCCTCGCGGGCGATGTACGAACCGTTCCTGATGACGCTGCGCGAGAGCGGGACGGCCGCCCTGGTGATGACCGGCGACCGGGCGGAAGGCCAGCTCTTCCCCGGCGTCTACGCCCAGGACCAGCCGGTCGGCCGGGGCACGTTGGTCCGGCGGGGCGCGCCGCCCCGGCTGATCCAGACCGCCCAGGCCCCGCCCACCACAGCCAGGGACCACGCGTCCGCAGCGCACGAGCAAGGGGACGAGCACAGGTGATCGCCGCATGACCAAGGACGTGATCGCGCTCACCGAGCGCATGCCCGACACCTGGAGCCTGTTGGCCGGACTGCTGTCCGGCGGGCCCGACGTCACCATGGGCACGGCCGCCGACGACGCGGTCATCCAACTCTTCGACGCCGAGGGCCGCCCGCTGGCCTCCGTCGAGACACCCACGCTGGTCCGGGTGCCCGGCGAGGTGCGCCGGCTGCTCGGCATCCGCGCGGAGGGGCCGGTGTGGTGGACGGAGGTCAGGGCGGCCACGGCGGGCCAGGGCTCCGACCGGCTCGCCGGCGTCCTCGCCTCCCGCCTGGTGTCCCAACTGGGCGGCCGGGTCTGGCCGGCCGACGCGTTCGTCACCGACCTCGGCCGGCCGGTCAGCGGGCTGACCGGCGCCGCCCAGCCCGCCGCCGCCCAGCCCGCCGTCGACGTGCTGAGCGACCGGGCGGCCGTCGTCATCCAGGACCGGCCGCTGGTGGCGATGACCTCGTGGCTCGCCGAGGCGCTGCGCGCCGCGGCGGACAGCGACCGCGGCTTCCAGCTCGTGACCCCGGCCTCCGCCCGGCTGACCCTGGCCACCCGGGCCGCGCTCGCGGGGGCCCCGAACCGCTGGGTCGTGGGGGACGGGGCGAGCGGCTACTACGACGGCCTGTCCGGTACGGAACTGCGCTGGTCCGACGGTGCCTTCGTGCCGGCCGGCGCGACCGCGTCCGCCTTCACGGCGGGAGGGGCCGGCGCGGCGGGAGGGGCCGCGCCGGCGGCCGGGCCCGGGGACGCGGCGAAAGGCGGGTCCGCCCGCGAGAGGCAGTTCGCCCTGTCCATCCGTACCCGCAAGCCGGCCGAGGCCGAACTGCTGCTCGGCGGGGCGCTGGAGGCCGCCTGGCGACACCTGCTGGGCGGGCCGCCAAGCGGCTGGGGCACCGCCGAGCCGGCCGGACAGCCCTGGTCGCGGGCGGAGTTGACGGACTTCGTACGGGACCGCTCGCCCGCACCGACCTGGACCGTCGCCGTCGGAGACCCGGACCGGCCCGCCGTAGCGACGCTCCGCACGGAGCTGACCACCGGTGGCGTCGAGGAGGAGCTGACCCTGACGTTGGGCTACCGCGTACCGGGGGAGGGAGCCGCCGCCCGCACAGCGTCTGAACCCGCCGAAGAGGCCGACGAGTTCGCGCCGGCCCGCTTCGCCGACCTGGCCGCGCTACTCGCGGCCGAACACGGGCTGGTCTCGATGCTGGTGCAGCGCCGCGCGGCCCGCGCCGACCTGACGGTGCCGCCCTGGTTGGAGGGGGCGCCCACGGTGCTGGGCTTCGCCGTGGGACGCGAGGACGTACGGGCCGCCGGCCTCACCCGGGCCCGCCGCCCGCCGTTGCCGATACGCCCGATCCAGCTCGGCCCGCTGGACCGGGCTGCCTTCTACTACCCCTTCGCGGAGACCGAGCCCGGTGCCGGCTGGGGTGCCCTGGAGGACCTGGTCACCCACCTGCGCGAGGCCGCGTCGCCCACCCCCACCCCAGGCCCCCCGGACGACGCGGCGCGGGGTTAGTCGCACCGCCGTGCTCCGTCGCCCCGCCCGTTCCCCCGCCGGGGCGGGCCGTGGGGAGGGTTGGTGGGTAGGGGGCGCCCGTCTCGGTGAAGGGGGTACGAAGGGGGCTCGTGTCGTGGCGGGTGTGGGGCCCGCGGGGTGTGGCGGGGCGGGGGCAGGCATCATGATGGGGCACCTCACGCGGCGGGGCGGGGGAAGCCTGGTGCCGGCGGGTGCGTGAGGTCGCTGTTGTTCCTGAAGCAGACACTTAGCCGTGCCCCGGTGCCGACGTGAGCTGGCCGGCTGGCGCGGCCCGGACCATCGGGGGAATCCGCGATGAGGGTGGAGTGGCGCCTTTTTCACGCACAGGTCAGGCCCGTTCCCGAACCCCTCGACACGCCGCGGGTGTTGGCCGGCGCGTACGCCGGGGCGTTCGTGTCGGTCGCGGTGCTCGGGGCGCTCGGCCTGTTGGCGGACCCGGTCACCGTGCTGGTCGTGTTGGGCGCACTGGCCGTCGGCCTGGGCGTGTGCGCGCGGCTGGTCGCCGCCCCGGGCATAGCCGTCGTGTGCTGGATCTTCCTCAACACCGTGGCCGTCACCCCCCGCGGGCGGCTGAGCTGGGCCGGCTACCCGGAGGCGGGCCGTATCGGGGTGCTGCTCGCCGCCGCGGTGTTGGGCACGGCCATCGCGCGGGTCAGCCACGCGCGGCGGGCCTACCGGCGGACGACCGTGGGCCACCACTGAGCCGTCGCTCGCCGCGCCACCCACCGGGGCCCGCCCCGGCACGCGCCCCCGCGCCACCGCGCCCTCCCTGGGCCCGCCTCCCGTGTCCGCACCCGCCCCTGCCTCAGCACCCGCGCCCGCGCCGCGCGCGCCCGCGTCCGAGCCCGCTCGCGCCCCGCGCCCCCGCGCTCAGCGCACCGCGTCCGGGGCGGGCGGCGGGCAGGGCTCGTCGGACCGGTAGCGGACCAGCAGCATGGCCGCGTCGTCGTGGGGCGGGCCCTGGGTGTGGGCGACCAGGTCCTGGCGCAGGGCCTCCACCGCGGCCTCGGGGTCGCGGTCGCGGAGCAGGGCGGCGCGCTGTTCCAGCGGGTAGAACCGGTCCTCGGGGTCGCGGGCCTCGCTGACGCCGTCGGTGTAGAAGAGCATCTGGTCGCCGGCGGCGAAGTCCACGGTGTGCGGGTGCGGGCCCTTCACCCCGTGCAGGGCGAGGCCGAGCGGCAGGGCCCGTTCGGGCGGGGCGAGGAACGCCGCGGTGCCGTCCCGCCGTACCACCAGCGGGGCCGGGTGACCGTAGTTGAGCAGCGTCATCGACGGCTCGGACCCGCAGCCGGGGTCCGGCTCGGGCCCGGTACCGGACTCGGCGAGCACGGCCGTGACGAACTTCTCCGCCGTCAGGTGCCGTTCGAGGGCGTGTTCCAGGCGCTCCCCGACGGCCGTCAGGGTGGGCTCGTCGTAGGCGGCCTCGCGGAACGCGCCCAGCACGACCGCCGCCGTCTCCACCGCCTCCAGGCCCTTGCCCTGTACGTCGCCGACGATGGTCCGCACCCCGTACGGCGTGGCCACCACCTCGTACAGGTCGCCCCCGATCCGGGCGTCGGCCACCGCCGAGGTGTACGACACGGCGACGCGAAGCGACCCGGCGGCGAGCGGTACCGGGCGCAGCAGCACGCGCTGCGCGACCTCGGCGATCGAGCGCACGCTCGCCAACTCCTCCTCGCGCTGCTGGCGCATCACCGCGGCCACCAGGCCCGCCACCGTGACGCCGGCGACCGACACGAGCGCGGTGATCCCGCGACGGTGGGCGAGGAGGTCGTCGTAGACGCCGAGCCCCACGGTCAGGGCCAGCGCGAGCGAGCCGATCCACGCGGTGCGCCGCCAACCGCCCACGAGGCCGGCGAAGGCGGGGCCCAGCGACATCAGTGGCAGGAACCCCACGCCCGCGCCCGCCGTCAGGTCCACCACGACCACGACCACCATGACCACGTACGGGATCGCCTTCAGCACGCGGGACGGCCGATGCGCTGCCACCACGGATACATGCCCTTTCGACGGGGTGCGCCCGTGGATGCCTGCCCGGTCGGGCCGCGCCGGTCGGCGGGCCCCTGGGATCGCCCCCGTGCCGCCGCGGACGACCCGCGCCCCCGCCCCCTGCCACCCGTACGACAGCGGGTCGCCGCCCCCGCGTGGGGGTGGGTTTCGCTGGTGGGTGCGCTGCGGCGAAGAGCACGACGGGGACAGCGAGCGCTTACCACCCCCCACATGAGTGTGCACCGTTCGCCGCTTTTCCGCTGCCTCTTACCGTGGCACTTTCCGCCCGGCCTGCCGTGAACGCCGGGTGTGTCCGTCGGCGGACGGCGGTGGTTGGCAGTGGTCGGCGGTGGTTGGGAGTGGTCGGCCCGCGCGGTCCCGGCCGCCGGCCGCGCCGTCCCGGGCCCGCCCGTCCCGACACCTCGGCGCCGAACGCCGAAGGGCGCCGGCCGTCGCGTAGGCGAACGGCCGGCGCCCGGACGGGAGCGGGGGCGCCGCCCGCGGCGGTGTGACCGCGCGGGGCAGCGCCCCCGTCCCGAGGCGTTCCGTCAGCGCGCGTCAACGCGCACGGCGGAGGGTGGCGTTGCTCAGACGCCCGCGACCTGCTGGATCCACGAGCGGTACGCCGTCACGTTGGTGTACGCCGTGGTGGTCTGGCGGTCGCTGGTGGAGGCCACGCCGACCTGGACGCCGCCCGCCATCATCGGGCCGCCGGAGTCGCCGCCGGCGGTGATGCCGTTGCCACGGCGGGCGCAGATGGCCTGGCCCTGGTAAGCGTCGCGGCAGCCACCGGTCACGGTCACGTTGGCGACCTTCAGGAACTGCGACTGGCAGTTGATCTCCGAACCGCACTGGGACGTCGCGCCCCAGCCGTACACCTGGACGCTCTGGCCGGTCTGGACCGAGCCCGGCTGGCCGAGCTTGGCGTAGGTGGCGGACACGGAGCGGTCGAGGCGGACCAGCGCCAGGTCGGACGACGCGTGCGTGACCGTCTGCGCGCCGTTGGCCATCGTGCCGCCGCTGGTCTGGTCGAGGCTACCGATGCGGAACGAGAGGCCACCGCCGGTCACACAGTGCTTGGCGGTGAGAATCCAGTTGGCCGAGATGATGGTGGCGGTGCAGGTCTGCCTCCCGTTGGAGAACAGGCGAGCGGCCCAGGGGCCACTCTGCGCGTACCCGCCACCAATGATCTTGGTTTCGACGCTCGACGGGGTCGAGGGCTTGGGGGCCGGCTCGGCCGCCGTGGCGGTACCGGCGAGCGACATGACGGATGCCGAAGCGGCTACGAGTGCGGGGATCAACCTGGATATACGCAAGGTTCCTCGTTTCCGAAGACGCGCGATTTCTCGTGCGTCGGTTTGCCAGGGGGCGCTACCAGGATTCCGAAACCTTGTTGAAGCGGGTAGTAACAATTTTCCATAACGCGCGGCTATAGCTCGGCTGCCGCAAGGCCCGCTTCGGGCGGCGTTCGCGGGGCGGCCTCGATTGACTGCCGCTCGCATATAAGTGCAGGTCACTGGCTGTTTGAAAGACTGCTCGCGGGCCTGGAGTGGGGACCCGCCATTCCCCTCCTTCGCGGCGCAAAGGGCGGAAAGGCGTGAGAACCGCGCTATCTCGTGACGTCCCGCCGTAAGGGGATTTCTGTTTCCAGAGAGCGGATGTGCGTTTATTGGGCGGGAAAGCGGGAGGTGGTTGCGATAGGTAGTCGGGGAGCCTCCGCAATCGATAGGTATCCGCCGCACGCGTCCGCCGGGTGAATTGCATTCCTTGGGGAGTTGACGTCGAAGGGGTGGCGATAGGTTCCCTCGCCACACTTTCCGAACGCCGCGCGACCTCGTACCGGCGTACGCCCACGACGGTGCCGGCCCCGGGACCGCCGTAGGGCCGGGTTCCGGACGGGGTGTCAGCGGATGCGCGTGAAGGGGGTCATGTCCTGCTGGAAGCCCACGGTCCGGTAGAGCTTGCCGTCGCTGCCGAAGGCGAACGACGAGGCGTTGTCCGAGGGGCAGTAGCCGTTGGACGCGACCGTGTCCACGTCGGTCGGGCCGACCGACATCCGCTTGCCGCCGTCCTCCATCGCGACGAGCGTGGCCGTCGACTCGCAGTGCCCGGCCCCGTCGTAGCTCAGGGTGATCACGTGCTGGCCGGGTGACGCCTGACGGACCACCATCCGCTGCGAGACGGGACCGGCGTAGTTCTTGCGCTCCCAGGTGCCGAGGTAGCGCTGCGGGACCGCGCCCGAGGAGGTGGGCCGGGAGGACGGCGGCCGTTGGGCGTCGCCGGAACCGGGCTTCTGCTTGGTGGGCGGGTCGGCGTCGTCGTCCGCTGAGTCGTTTCCGCTGGGCTTGTCGGCCGCGTCGCCGCCGTCGGCGGGCGCGTCCCCGCCCTCGCGCGACGGGTCCTTGGCGCGCGTCTCGTCCCGACTCGCGTCGTCCTCCCCGTCCTTGGCCTTCTTCTCGTCCTTGTCTTCGGCGTTTCCCGCGTCCTTCGGGTCGCGCTTCGCGTCGTCCCCGGCCTTGCCCGTGGACGGCGTGGGCGCGGCGGTACCGGGCGCGCTGGGGCCGGCCGTGGTGCCGCCCCGGGCCCGGTCGTCCGAGTCGCCGCCACCCCGGGCGAGCAGCGTCGCGACGCTCGCGGTGGCGATCACGGCGAGCACCACCGTCGCGATCACCCAGCCCCCGCGCCGCCGCGCCCGTCCGCCCCGGTCCCGGGCGGGGCCGCCGGCGGTGGCGCCGGGAGGGCTGCCGACCGGATCGGAGGCGGGGCCTTCGGGCCAGCTCTCGGGACGACCTTCGGAGCGGCCCGCCGCACGGCCGTCGGAGCGGGCCGCCGACGGGGCTTCGGGGCGGTCTTCGGGGCGGCCTCCCGGGCGGTCTTCGGGGCGGTCTGTGACGCGGGCTTCGGCGGCGGGCTTGGCGGAGGCCGGTTTGTTGGTCGAGCCCGACCCCTCGGCGGCGGAGGCCTCGGCGGGCGCCGGGGTCGTCTCAGGTGCCTCGGGTGTCCCAGGTGCCTCGGGTGCCTTCGCGGCCCCCGCGCCCTCCGCAGCCTTGGGGAGCAGGCCAACCGTGGCCCTGTCCGAAGACGGCACGGCATCCGCCAGCGGTACGGCGTCCGAAGGCGGTACGGAAGCGTGCGGCGCGTCCGGTACGGAGGCGCGCGGCGTGTCCGGGGCGGGGACGTACGGCGTGTCCGGGGCCTCCGCGTCGAGGAGGCGGGCCGCCTGTTGGGCGAGTCGGGCCACCAGGGCCGGGGGCAGCCACGCCCCGTCGCCGGGCGTGCGCCGCGCGCGGGCCGGGTCCGCGAGCAGGTCGGCCACGGTGGGGCGGTCGGCGGGGGACTTGGCCAGGCAGCGGGCGATCAGCGCGCCCAGCGCGTCGTCCTCGACGGCGGTCAGGTCCGGCGCCGACTGGACGATGCGGAACATCACCGCGTGCTGGTTCGGGGCGCCGTGGCCGAACGGCAGCCGGCCCGTGGCCGCGTACATCGTCACGCAGCCGAGCGCGAAGACGTCGGCCGCGGGGCCCACGGCATCGCCGACGACCTGCTCCGGGGCCATGAACCCGGGCGAGCCGATCACCATGCCGGTGCTGGTCAGCAGGGACTCGACCGAGGGTTGCAGGGCGCGGGCGATGCCGAAGTCGATGACCCGCGGCCCCTCGATGGTGAGCAGCACGTTGGACGGCTTCAGGTCGCGGTGCACGATCCCGGCCTCGTGGATGCCCCGTAGCGCCCGCGTCAGGCCGTCGAACAGCTCGTGCACCGAGGCCGTCGGCAGCGGGCCGTGCTCGCGTACGACCCGCTCCAGGGAGGGGCCCGGCACGTACCCGGTGGCCACCCATGGGCGCGGCGCGTCCGGGTCGCCCTCCAGGACCGGGGCGGTGAACCGTTCGCCGACGCGCCGCGCCGAGGCCACCTCGCGCCGGAAGCGGGCCCGGAACTCCTGGTTGGACGCGTGCTCCTCGTGTACGACCTTCACGGCCACGGTCCGCCCGCCCGCCGAGCGGGCCAGGTAGACCCGGCCCATGCCGCCGGAGCCGAGCCGGCCGAGCAGCACGTAGGGGCCGACGCGGGGTGGATCGGTCGGTGCCAGTGGCTCTATGCCGCTGATGCCGTCGCCCCGGCCGCCGTCGTGGTCGTCGCGCATGACGGACTGATCCCCCGATCGCCCCTGTGTCGTCGTCCGGCGGAAGATCACCGAACTCGGAGGCAGGATAGACGCCGCCGGTGACCGAGGTGCGGCGGCCACGGCCGCGCTCGCCCTCCGTGACCTGCGGCGTACCGTCCGGCACCGGAACCGCCACCGCCGCCCGGCACCGGGTCGCGCGGGCCGGCCACAACCGCCGGGCGGGCGGGGCGAAGTGACGATTGCGGGCGCATCGACAGGCTCGGCCTGCCACGCTGGCATCGTGAAGTACGCGGTGAGTGTGGACGCTCAGATACCGAGTGGTGACCCCGAGTTGGATGCCCTGCACCGGGTGGGCGTGGTGGCCCTGCTGGAGCGCGGGTTCGAGTCGGTGGAGGCGATCGACGGGCCGGACGGCGTCGAGGTGGACATCCTCGACACCTTCGTGGGCGTGCATCCCGGCGGGGCGCTGATGAAGGTCTTCGTGGACGCTCCGATGCTGGAGTTGGCCGAGGAGGCGGTGCGTTCGCTGGTGGACGAGTTGTTGGAGCGCTCCGAACTGCTCGCGGGGTGGACCGTCGCGCGCTGCGCCGTCGAACTGCACGCCGATCTCGCGAAGGAGAGCCTGGACGCCGCGCTCGGCCCCGGCGCCCCGCCCGACGACCTCGCGTCGCGCCGCGCGCGGCTGCGCGGACAGGGCGGCGACGGGCCGGCGGCCGAGGCGCCGGGCGATCCCGTGGACTCCGCCGCCATGCGGGACACGTTCCGCGGGCTGGCCGACCAACTGCGGGCGTTCGGCCCCGAGGCGTTCGGCGGCCCCCCGGAGTCGGCCGGGGCGGATGAGACAGTTGGGGCCGGCGGTCCGGACGCGGCCGGTGGCCCGAGCGGGGCGCACGACCGACAGGGGCCGGTCGTCTCGACGGCGGACGCGCGGCTCGCGGCCGGCGCGCTGGTGTACGGGACGGACCTGCTGCTGGACGAGTTGTTCCAGGACGTGTGCGCGCTGGACGAGGACGGCGGCAGCGTCGCCGACTGCGACGAGCCGATGTGGCTCCTCGACGAGCTGCCCCGGCGCTACGCGCTGCGCTACGACGCCCGCTTCGCCCGCCGCTTCCTGGTCACCGCCATCGCCCTGACCACCCGCTTCACCCAGGGCACCTTCGAGCGGCCGAGCTGCGTGGCCGAGGAGTTGGCGCTGCGGTTGCTGCTGCGCGAGGCGGAGATCGCGCTCGACCTCTTCGGCCTGCTGGACGACGGCGTTTCGCTGGCCCTGGAGTGCTTCGCCGACTCGGTGTACGAGGACATGAACCACGAGTGGCTCTACGACGACTCGATGGACGGCATCGACGAGAGCCCGGTCGGCGCCTATCTCGGCGTCGCCCCGATGGGCATCTCGCGCTGGTTCACGCCCTTCGCGCCGGGCCGCTACGTCCACCCGTACGCGGCCGACGACGAGCCCGAGGACGAGCCCGACGACGAGCCCGAGGACCCAACCGACCTCACCGACCCGGACGACCCGGACGGCTCGGACGGTGACGGTCGGCCCGGGCTGGCGTAGCGGCCCACCGCACGCCGGCCACACCGCACGCCGGCCGCGCCGGCCGGCGCGTACGCCGACCCGGCCGGGTACGCCGACCCGACCGCGTACGCCAGCGCGTGCACCCACCCGCGCCCCGGTCAGCCCGTGCCCGGGCGCGGGGCGCGGGGCGGGGCGTGGCTCCTCAGGCCATGTTCGCCAGCAGGATCGTGAACAGCACGATCAGGGCGACGACCGTGAGGCCCATGGCCAACAGGACCCAGAACGTGCCCTGTCCGTCGCCCTTCGGCAGCCTGGACAGCCAGGCCGGGCGGGCCCGCTCGGGGCGTTCAGGCGCGGCGGACTGCTGGGTGGCCGGGGTGGCGGGAGCGGTCGGGGCGGGCTGAGGTGGGGCGTTGCCGGGGATGGCGGGGGGTCGGGCCGGGGCGGCGCAGCAGGTCGCGGACGAGCTCCTGCCACAGGGCGACGGGCAGGTTGGGGGGCAGTTCGCTGACGGGGGCGAGGACGGTGCGCTCGATCCACAGGTTGGAGGCGGGCGGTTGCTGTCGGCAGAACCAGTGGAAGACCTCCAGCAGCGCGTGCCGGTGCTGCTCGTCGTGGGCCACCGGGGCGACGGCCCAGGTGAAGAGGTCGGCCGCCTGGTGGATCCGCTCCTGGGGCGTGCGGTGCTCGCGTTCGTCGGGGTTCGGGTCGTAGTACAGGCTCCGGCGCAGCACCTCGGCGCACAGGTCGTGTCGTAGTTCGGCCGTGCGATCCCGGAGGCGGCCGGTGTCCCGGAGTTCGCCAAGCAGCAACTCCCGGGCGTCGGCGGGCAGTGCGGGCTCCTTCAGCTCGGCGATGAGCGTCGCGTCCGACACCGCTCGCAGCCGCCGCGTCAGCGCGGCGTGCTGGAGGGTGTTCGTACGCCGGTACAGGTGCAGGTCCTCGTGGAGCGAGACGGCCCCGGCGACCCGGCCCTGCTGCCCGGTACCGCCCGGACCGGCTGGCGCGGGGCCGTGCGGGGCGGCCGGGGCGGGGTCGTGTGTGGCGGCCGGTCGGCCCGATGGCGCGCCGTCCGGTCGGGCCGGGGGCGTGGCGGCCGGGTGGTCCTCCGGTACGGCGGCCGGGTGGTCGGTTGGCGCGGTGGTCGGGTCGTTGGCGGGCCGGCCGGGCGCGGGGTCGGGCCGCGGCGCGGCGTACCCCGTGGGCGCGCCGACGGCGGGGTCGGGCGCGGGGGCCTGGGGCGCCGGGGGCCGGGCCGGGCGCTGGAGGGAGACGCGGGGGGGCCGGCGCGGTGGCGTGCTCGGCCCGCGCGGGGGTGGCCCGCGCGGGTGCCGGCGCCGGGTCGGCGGGTCGGGCCGGGTCGCGGCGCGGGTCGGTGGTGGCGGTGGCGGGCGGGCCGAGCCTGCGCAGCACCGTCCGCAGCTCGGCCTCCCGCTGCGGCCAGGGCAGCGCCGCCGCGCCCCGGAGCAGGTCGGCCAGCGGGGCGACCCCCGCGGGCTGGCCCGGGTGGGCCAGCAGGTACTCCAGCAGCCACATCGCCGCCTTGTGCTCGGTCCGCGGGTTCGTCGGCGGCTCCGTCACCACGCGCGCCAGCGGGCCCGAGCCGCCCGTGTCCGGCTTCCAGTCCGGCACGCAGGTCAGCCGGAGCGGGTGGGTGTCGACGGTGTCGTACGTGGCGAACGTCCACTCGCGGTTCAGCCAGTGGCCGAAGATCAGGAACAGCCCCAGGTACACCAGCGGGGCGCTGTCCTGGTCGGCCACCACCGGCAGCGCGTCCGAGCGCAGCGACACGCGGGGCTCCGGGTCGCGCAGCCACTCGGCCGTGACCGTGAGGAGTTCCTTGCGGACCTGGCGCAGCCGGTCCGTCATCGCCGGCAGCCGCTCGCGGGCCACCGCGTCGAGCCTCGCGCAGGCCACCGGTGGCTGCTCGCCGACGGCCTGTTCGGCCTTCTCCCGCCGTCCCCAGCCGCCGTACGCCAGGCCCAGGCACAGCCGGGTCTTGAGGCTGCCGGCGTCGCCGAGCAGGACGTGGCTCACGGTGCTGGGCCGGCCGCCCCGGTCGGTGGTGGGCCAGCGCTGGACGAGCATGACGTCGCCGTCCTGGGACAGCGTGCGCACGACGCTCGACCGGGTGTCCGAAGCGCCCGACACCCAGAGCAACGGGCCCAGTTCGCGGCCGAGTTCCTCGGCCCGTTCGGCGGAGCAGGAGTGCGCGACGGCCTTCATGCCGGTGTCCTGGCGGCCGTGGTTGCCCTCCCAGCGGAAGACCATCTGGTGCACGTGGTCCGGGCCCGCGCCCGCGCCAGCACTCGTACCCGCGCCCGCGCCCGCGCTCGGGCCCGTGCCGTCGCCCGGCACGCGCTGGGCGGGCCGGCGCTCGTGGAAGTCGTTCACAGCCTGTCCTCTCCGTCGGGCCGCACCGGGCCCCTGCCTCGCGGCGCCGGTCCCGCGTCCCGCGCCCATCCCACGGCGTGCGCGTCGACGCCGCCCGGAACGTCGATCAGCCCGTGCATCGCCAGCAGCGACAGCAGCGGCTCCAGCACCCGGCGCGGGCTCGCGCCCGCCGGGTAGCGCCCGCCGGCCTCCTGGCCGCCGGTGGCCGAGGCGACGTGCAGCGTGCACCGGCGGATCGCGTCGAAGGGCCGCAACCACGCCTGGCCGGCGTGCTGGCGCAGCAGCCCGTACACGTCCCGGCTCTCCGCGTACGCGAGCGCCGGGTCGAGCGGGGCCCGCGGCACCTCGTCCAGCCAGCGGCCCACGGGGGGCTGGAAGCGCAGCAGGTCGGCCTTGGCCAGCACCACCGCGCCGGCCACCTCCAGGTAGGGGCCGCTCTTGGGCAGCCGGTCGAGCACGGTGCCGAACGCCAGGTCGCCGTCCCGGTTGACCTCAAGGCCCCAGCGTTCCCTGGCGTGGTCCAGGTGGGGCAGCGGCAGCGCGAGCGCGGGGTCCACGACGAAGACGACGGCGTCGACGCCGAGCAGGAAGCGCAACGCGGCGTCCGTGCGCACCAGGTCCTCACCGCCGAGGTCGAAGAACGCGACCGGCCGGGTTTGCCCGCGGGCGTCGGTGATCAGCAGGGACTCCACGAACCGCGCGAAGCCGTCCAGGCCGATGCCCTCGGTGTGGCCGAGCACCTTGCCGTTGCGCAGCGGCTGCACCCGCTCCCGTACGAACCTGGCGTGTTGGGCCGGGTTGACGGACTGCCAGCTCAGACCGTACGGCTCCAGGCCGCCGTCGGTGATCTCGGCGATCATCTGGGTGAGCAGGTGGCTCTTGCCGGTCGAGGACTGGCCGACCATGGCGACCGTGAGCGGCCGGCCGTAGGTGAGGTAGGGGACCGGGATGTAGTGCGCGGGGAAGTCCGGGTCGGCCGCGCACTTCTGGACCGCGCCGCGCATGACGTCCTGCCGCCGCACCGGACTGGAGATGCCGGAGATGTCCAGCTTCTGGTACTGCATCCGGCTGTCGGTGTCGTACAGCGCGGACAGGTCGAGCCGGATGGGCTCCAGGCAGTACGGGCAGAGCACCTCGCCGCCGGCGGGCTCGGGCCCCGGCGGCCGGTCGGGGGGCGGGGACCGCCGTTTGAGGCGCAGCGCGTGGTCGAACGCGGCCCGGTGTGGCTCGTCGCCGTCGGTGGCCGCGGCGAGCGCGACGCGCCCGGCCGCGCCCGGGGCCAGCAGGTCGAGCAGGTCGGTCGGCGAGGGCCGGTCGGCGGCCAGCGGGGCGAACGCGCCGCGCAGCGTCTCGGCGAGCACCCGGTGCTCCCCGAGGTCGGCCGGCGCCCGGTCGCTGGGCCCGGGCCGGCCCGTCACGAGTTGGTAGAGCACCTGGGCCACGCTCCACACCGCGTCCCGCGCGTCCACCAGGCCCTCGCCGCGCCGCTGTTCGGGCGAGCAGTACGGGGCCCGCCCCCAGCGGGTGCGCCGCCGCCCGGCGCGGGCCACCCCCTCCAGGCCCCACAACTGCACCGAGGTGCCGTCCCAGAGCACGGTGCCGGGCGAGACGCCGCGCGGCACCAGGCCCTGCGCGTCGAGCAGGCACAGCGCGAGGACCAGGTCGCGGGCGAAGGTCCGTTGGTCGGTCGCGGACATCACGTGGGTGCGCAGGGCGGCGGTGCCGCGCGGCGCGGCGTAGAGCAGGAACGGCTCGGCCGCGTCCAGCTCGTGGCCGACGACGCGGGGGAAGAGGCCGGCGTAGTCGGTGTCCTCCAGGAGCTGGTGCAGCCGCAGCGCGGTGCCGGCCTCGGTGTCGAGCAGGGCGCGCGCCGCCGGGTTGGCCGCCTCGGACGCGGCGAGCCGGACCTGCACGACCTGCTGTTCCTCGTCGCCGAGCAGCCCGTTGCGCACACGCTGCGGCAGTTGGGGGTCGCGCCGGGACTCGCGGCCGAACCGGATCGGGGCGGTGTGCCGCCGCCCCGCCGGCGTGTTGAAGGCCAGCATGGCGCGATGCGCCCCGGCCTGCTCCACCCGGTGCGGGTGCGAGGTGCTGGTCACCGGCGGTCGCCGTCCCTTCGGTCGTACGGGCGCGCGCCGTCCGCGAACCGGTCGCGGCCGGCCCGGCCGTCGAGGCCGGCGAAGCCGTAACCGGTGGCTCCGTCGGCGCTGTAGGCACCATCGGCGCCGTCGTCGTCGGCGAGCTGCCGGGGTCGTACGGTGTCCACCACGCCCATCCGCAGCGGGGTGAGCCGGATCAGGCCCGCGTAGCGGCCCGTCGCCGTCCACAGCGCGTCGTCGGGTTGCGGGGCGCCGCTGGCCCGCCAGGCGCGCTCGACGTCGCCGCGCACCGCGTCCGGGGCGAACCTGAGCCACACGGCCGCCTGCGGGTCGCGGTTGAGCAAGGTGGCCTGCTCGGGCGAGGAGAGCTGCACCACGGCGTGCCGCTCGGGCTCGGCGCCGACGAGTTCGGCCACCCGGTGCGGGTCGGTGCCGAGCAGGTTGGCCGAGGTCGGGCGGGCCCGGTGGCGGTCGGCGAACGGCGGCGGGGCCAGCACCCCGTTGCGCTGGAGGTGGCGGCGGGCCGTGCCGAGCAGGTCGCGCACCCGCTCGTCGTTGCGCCGCACGGCCAACGCGCCGGCCTGGCCGCGCTCGACGGCACCCCAGTAGGGGCCCATCGCCACCACGGCGGCGTCCACGAGGTCGGCGGTCAGCGTGGCGACCAGGTCGGCCCCGCCCTCGCCGGTCTCGCGCTCCAGCCAGCGCGGCGTCTCCGGCGACCGCCACGGGTCGGCGGGCAGGTCGGCGGCCGACCCCCGGGCCGCGCCGGGCGCGGCCTCCGGCGCCGGGTCGGCCACCGGGCCCCAGGCGTCCGCGCCCTCCCAGTCGTAGTCGCTGGCCCAGTCGGCGTCCGCGCCGTCGACCACGCCGAGGGACTCGGTCTCCAGCGCGGACGGACCGGTGAGCCAGTCGTCACCGGCCGACGGGCCGGCGTCGTCGGCGGCGGGCGTCGCGGCCGGGGTGGGTTCGGCCCGGGCCTCGGCCTCGGCGGCGGCGGCGGTCGCGCGCAGCATGCCGGCCACCGAGCGGGCCGCGTCGGCGCAGTACAGCCGCTCGTCGGCGGCCCAGTGCTCGCGCACCGCGTCGGCCAGCAGAGCGTCGAGCCCCTCCAACGCCTGGCGCAGCTCGGCTATCCCGTACGCGAGCGCCCAGGCGTCGGCCGCCGCGTACCAGAGCCGGCGCGCCGTCTCCACCGCGAGCCCGAGGCCGAGCAGCAGGCCCGCGGCGCCCAGCCACGGCGGCGGGTCGGCCAGCGCTCCGGCGGCCACCCCGAGCGCCGCGCCCGCGCACACCGCGACCCGGGGGCCCACGGCCCAGCGGTCCGGGTGGCCCGAGCCCCACAGGCGGGCGGCGCCGAGCACCACCACCGCGATGAACACCAGCGGCACGAGCGCGGCGAGGGCGATCAGCGGGCCCTGCCACAGACCGCCGAACGCGCCCGCCAGGCCGGCCGCCGCGATGCCGATCGCGGGGGCCGGCACCGGGTCGCCGCTGCCCCGGGTGCGGTGGGCCACCGCCTCGGGGGAGTGCTCCGCCAGGCGCGGCAGCAGCGCCGAGCCCGGCACCGGCTCGACGCGGCCGGCCAGCCCGGTGAAGCGTTGGGCGACCGCGCGCAGCGCGAGCCCCTGCCCGAGCAGCTTGCCGGCGAACTCGCGCAGCCCCTCGCCGATCCGCTCGCCCACGCCGTCGGCCGACGGCACCCGCAGGCCGAGCGCGGCCAGCCGGGTGGTGGCCTCGGCGGCCTGCGGGGCGGTGCCGGTGGAGCTGCCGCTGCGCAGGGCCGTGCCGACCAGGTCCCGGTACTCGTCGAGCGAGCGGTGCGCCTGCGCGATGTCGGCCTCGAACACGTCCCGCCGCGCCGAGCCCAACAGGCCCGGTAGCGCCTGGAGTTCGGCCAGCGCCGCGTCGGCGTCGTCCAGCGCGCCCGCGCACGCCCGGTAGGCGCCGTCCGCGACCCCGCCGGCCTCGCGGTGCTGTCGGGTCCGCCCGGCCCGGCCGGTGGCCAGGCCGCGCAGCGGCTCCGGCAGGTCGGCCGCCGACCAGGAGCTGCCGGCCATGCCGGGGGCCAACTCGGTGTCCTCGCCGGCGAACCGGGTCAGCGCGTCACGCCAGGCACGGTCGCGCACCTCGGGCGGCAGGTCCTGCTCAAGCAGGCGTACGCCGGGCGCCGCGACGGCCTCCGGCAGCGCCCCGGCGTCCGCGAGCACGCGCAGGAAGACGTCGGGCACCGACAACACGTCCACCAGGACCGCCAGCGCCCGCGGGTCGTCCGGCGCCGGCTGCTCCAGGGCTGTGCGGGCCGAACGCAGGTCGCCGGCCCACAGCAGGGCCGTCCCGGACGAGCGCAGCACCGCGGGCCGGATCAGCCGCCGGTCGGCCTGGTACGCGTCCTCGGCCTCGCCGTCGGACTCGCCGTCGTCGTACGAGCCGGGGGCGCTGCCCACCAGCAGGACGATGATCCTGACCTCGCCCACGGCGCGGTAGGTGGTGAGCAGTTCGTACTGGTGCTGGTGGGCGCTGAGCCCGGCCGGCGTGTCCACCACCAGGAACATGGGGTGGTCGGGCTCGGGCAGCCCGGCCAGGCCGAGCTGTCGGCCGACCGTGTCGCGCACGGCCCGCGCGGTGTCCAGCTCCGGTGCCAGGGCGCGCAGGTCCAGGTGGACGACGGCGCCGATCTCCTCCGCCGCGCTCATTCCGCGTCACCGTCCCACGGGTTGTCGCGGGTGCGGTCGCGGGGGCCCTCGTCGGCGCCGGGGCGGGGGTCGGCGGGATCGTCCCACGGCGCCCAGGGCGTCTCGCGGTCACCGGAACGGTCGCCGAGGCGGTCGCCGGAGCGGTCGCCCGCGCGCTCGCCGGTGCGGTCGTCCGCCGCGTGCCGGCGTTCGTCGTCGTACGCGTCGTCGGGGTAGCCACCGGCGCGTCCGGCCCCGGGCGCGGTCCCGTACTCGGAGTCGGGCCCGGCCCCCGGCCCGTGCGGGGCCGCGCGGTCCGCGTCGTCCCGCGCGCCACGGCCGGCTGCCGACCGGCCGTGGCGGGCCCCGCCCGCGCCGCGCCCGTGCCGCTCGCGGTCGCGGTACCGCTCGTCGCGTTCGTCGCGGAACCCGTCGGCGTCGTCGTACCGGTCCCCGCCCCGCCGCTCGGACCGGCCGCCGAACCGGTCGTCGGGGTCGGGGCGTTCGTCCGCCCGGTCGTCCGCTCGGTCGTCCGCCCGGTAGTCCGACCGGTCACCGGCCCGTTCGTCGGAACGCGGGTCGAAGCGGGGGTCGGGGCGCGGGCGGCGCGGGCGCTCGTCGGTGTCCGGGTAGCCGGGCGGCTCGGTGCGTGGCCCGGTGCCCCAGTCGTCGTCGGCCAGCGGGCGGCGCGGATCGGGCGCCTCCTCGCGGTCGCGGCGGGTGTGCGGGGTACCGCCGCGGACATGCTCAAGGAGCGTGCGCAGGGTGGGCTGGATGGCCCGCTGGTCAGTGAACTCGGTGTCCAGGGCGGCCGGCAGGGTCTCGGCCCAGAACTCCCACAGCGGGCGCACCCACCCCTCGACCCGTTCGCCGCCGCGCTCCCGCCGGTCCTCCAGCAGGTCGAGCTGGCGCGGCGCGATCTTCTCCACGAGCTCCACGAACAGCGGGTGCGGCTCGCTGCCGTTGCGGGCCAGGCCCAGCGGCTGGGCGCCCATCAGCTCGCGGCAGTAGTCCTCCACGATGCGCTCGTCGTCCAGGACCGTCCACCGCTCGTACGCGCGCAGCAGCTCGGCCCAGCTCGACACGCCGCCGGGGAAGTCGCCGAGCCGCAGCCGCACGCCCGGCACCTGGTCGCCGGTCTCCGGGAACAGCCGCAGCCGCACCCGCTCGGGCGAACTGGAGTCGCCGTCCACGACGTCCACCTGGCCGTTCCACATGCAGCACAGCAGCCGGTGCAGGATGACGCGCCGGTCATCCTCGCCGCTGACCATCCAACTGTCCCGGTAGCCCAACCGCTGGCGCCACCGCAGCACGTCCTGGGCCTGCTCGGAGTCCTTCGCCCTGGCCCACTGGCGCAGCACCTTGCGGGCCTCGGGCACCTGGGTCAGGCTCATCTCGCTGCGGAAGAGGACCACGGTGATCGAGTCGCTCTCCACGCCCCGGTACTCCACGGAGTTCTTGGCGTCCGACGGCAGCCGCAGCGCCTTGCTCAGGTGCTCCTGCACCTCCTCGACGGCCTGCACCCGCGGGTAGGTGACGAGCACCCGCAGCGGCCCGGTGCCCTCGGGCGTGAAGCCCACCGGCAGCAACCCGGTCAGCTTGCGCCCGAACAGGTCCAGGGCCTCCTTGCTGACCTGCTCGGCCGCGTCCGAGTCACCCGCCGCGGCGGCCAGCAGCGTGCTCATCGACGGCAGCAACGGGCGCTCCTCCAACTGCTCGCCGCTCTCGGCGAACAGCCGCGTGATGCGCCCCTCCAACTGCGCCTTGACGATGGCCACCGCGTTGTCCGGACTGCGCCGGCTCAGCGCCTGCACCCGGCGCCAGGTGTCCCCGTCGACCAGCTTCAGCAACAGCGCGGCCTCGGTGTCCTGCTCGCGCAGCCCCTCGCGCCGCAGCAGCCGGGTGACCAGGTCCTCGTAGAAGTGGTTGAGGGTGCGCTGCGGCGGCAGCAGGTACGAGATGCCGGTGCGGTCCTCGTACAGTTCGAGGCCCTTCTGCGCGGAGACCTTCCGCTCCCGCTCGGAGTGTTTGAGGAAGGCGTCCACCAGGCGGCGCAGGTCGGCCGCCGCCGCCTCGGCCTGCGGCTGCCAGCGTTGCTGCTGCTCGCGCCACGCCTCGTGCCAGACGGTCTGGCTGCGCCACCGGTACCAGGCGTCCTGCTCCTGGAGCACGGCCTGCACGTCGGCGTCGCCCCAGCGGGCCGGGGACATGCCGGCGAGCCGGCCCTTGATACGGGGCGTCTTCGGCGGCTGCTCGGTCTGGCCCGGCGGGCGCTGCGGGGCCACCGAGCGGCTGCCGAGCATGCCGAGGAAGCCGAGCCTGGCGATGGGCTCGTCGCTCTTGGGCAGGCCGCGCAAGACGCGTTCGGCCAGGAACGGGTCGGCGGTCTGGAGCAGCTTGTCGATGGCCGGGCGGGGCGCGAACCGGTCGGCCATCGAGGCGCACTGCCGCTCCGCGACGGCCTGCAGGTCGAACAGCAGCCGCTGCATGTCCGAGATCCGCTCGCCGAGCGCCTGCTCGATGGCCCGGCTGCCGCGCGGCAGCGGATCGGGCTCGGGTACCGCCAACTGCCGCCGCTCCCACAGCTCCTCGAGCTGCGAGTCGGCGAAGAGCTGGCGGATCAGCGGCACGGCGCCCGCGCGCAGCGAGGTGCGCGGCTGCTCCACCAGGTCGGTGACCGCCTCGCGCAGCAGCCGGCCGGCCACCAGGTCGGCGAGCTGGTCGATGGGCGCGGTCATGGAGGCGACGAGGCTGGTGGACACGCCCTGGCGGCCGATGCCGGTGGGGGAGATGGCGCTGCGGTGCACGCCCCGGTTGATGAAGCTGGCGGCGAAGGTCTGGAAGTCGTCGTCGGAGGCGAGGGCCCGCCCCCGCGACGAGCCGTCCCCCAGTTCGGTGCCGACCAGCGACATGACCAGCGACACGATCGAGCGGCGCAGGTCGTCCTGGCGGATGCCGGCGGTCGGGCTGAACAGGAACGCGGTGGGCAGGATGCCGGTCCGCAGCCGGATGGTGGTGGTGCCCGGGTAGCGGATGCCGATGCCCGCGTCGTGGTCCAGGTCGCCGATCTCGGCGCCCTCGGTCGGCGCGTTCTGCGCGTCCACCATGCGGAACAGGTCCACGAGCGCGCGGGCCGCGTTCAGGTCGGCCTCCCGGCCGCCACCGGATGAGGTGGGGAACGAGGAGGGCATCACGACCAGCGGGTAGATCTTCGCGCCGTCGAAGCGGCGGAGCTGGAAGGCGTGGTTGATCAGGTGCAGGTAGTCCAGGAAGATGCCGGCGCCGGTACCGCCGGCCACCGAGAAGGCCACGAACACGTCGCAGCCGTTGACCTTGCCGCCGCCGAGTTCGCTCAGCTCGCCGGCGGACCTGGCGATCGCGTCGATGGCCTGGAGCAGCGGTTCGAGTACGGGCGCCAGGCTGTGCCGCAGGGTGGCGAAGAGGGCCGCGCGCCCGACGGTCGGCAACTGGCCGGCGCCGTTGTGCAGCGGGGCCACCTTGGGCTCGTCGACGCGCGGCGGCAGCCAGTCGGCGACCTCCTCGCGCAGGCTGGCCCGCAGCATCTTGGTCACCTCGGGCGAACTGTCGAAGTTCGGCAGCAGGTTGTGGGTGGCCCGCGAGGTGTGCGCGTACGCGGCCCGCATCGAGGCGTCCACGTTGAACTGCGGCAGCCGCTGGAGGTCGGACTCGCTGTAGTCCGCGTACACGAACTGGAGGCAGTCCGGGAGCTGGTACGGGGCGTGGCCGGCCAGCCGGCTGGTGAGCGCGACGCCGTCCGGGCCGCACAGCTCGGCCCGGAGCTTGCGCTCCAGTTCGGCACCGACGAGACCACCGGTGCCGCCCAGGCCGACGAAGAGCATCGGCTGGAAGATTTTCATGGGTTTCCTCCCCGCTCGCCGCCGGTTGGGCGGCCGGTTGTCCTCGGTGCGTTCGCGCTGCGCTGGCGGTGCGTGGACGGCTCTTGTGGTTCCGCTGCTCGTGGGACGGTGCTCGTGCTGGTGCTCGTGGGCTGGTGGCTGGTGGCTGGTGGGCGGGGCGGGCCGGGCGTGGGGCCGGCCCGCCCGGGCGTCACCGGTAGGCGTCGTAGGTGCTCGCGCCGCCGTCGCCGGCGGTGGGGGCCGGCGGCGGCGCGGTGCGGGAGCGGGCGGTGCGCGGGCGGCGGCCCCGTGGGGTGCGGGTCTCCTCGCCGAGGGACAGGCTCAGCTCGTCGGTGAGCGGGACGGTGCCGGTCGCGGTCAGCCGCTGCCGCTGGCCGCCCCGCTGGCGGACCACCGCGCCGCCCTCGGGGCTGCGCTGGACGGCGTACGGGCCGTGGTTGCTGCGCTGGATGCGCGGGTTGCGGTGCGGCTCGACGATGGCGAACTCGTACCACTGGTTGCGGCCGGGGCCCGCCGTGTGGTCGTGCAGCACGTCGCCCTCGGCGGAGACCAGCCGCAGCACCAGGCCGCGCGGGTCGCGGCGCCCCCGGCGCTGCCGCGTCCACACGGCGGCCCCGAGCGCGAGGGCGGCCAGCACGGCGCCGCCGGTGACGAAGACCCACCAGTACCGGTCCCAGAAGCCCGGCTCGGGCGTGACCCGTACCGACACCGAGGTGCGCGCCAGCACCCGGTTGTCGGCGGTGGCGTCGGCGACCGTGACCGTGCCGGCGAGCCGGAGCCCGTCGTCGCCGAGCCGGTTGCCGAGGATGTCGTCCGGCGCGACCTTGAACCTCACCTTGTGGCTGGCGGAGTCACCGGGCCCCACCGTGATCTCCGCCGGGCTGATCGACAACAGCCCGGGCCGCACGTCCGTGACGGACAGCCGCAGCGTGTGTGGCGTCTTGCTGTTGTTGTGGACCGAGAGGGTGCCGTCGACCGTGGAGCCGGGGTGCGCGGTGGCGGTGGGCGCGGTGAGCGCGGCCGTGACGTCCGGGGTGCCGAGCGCGACGTTGCCGGTCGCGCTGCGGGTGTCGGCGCTCAGCCCGGAGGCCGTGAGCGTCCCGCTCACCTTCACCGCCCCGTCCGCGCCCCGTGGAATGCGTACGGTGCCGGCGAACGAGCCGTCGCTCGCCCGCTCGTCGGGGCCCTCGCCGTCGTCCGCGAGGGTCACCGGCTGGGGGTCGAAGCCCGCGCCGGTGAGTTCGCTGCGCACCCGCAGCCCCGCGTAGTCGTCCGGGTCCTTGATCTCGTAGCCCTCGCGGGTCTGCAACCGCATGGTGACGGTCGCCTTCTCGCCGGGCAGCGGGGACGGCGGGTCCAGGATGATCGCGCCGCGCAGCTCGCCCTGCCACAGCACGCTGACGCCCACCGGCAGCGAGCGGTGCCCCTCGGGCGCCTCGGCCACGATCTTCCAGGTGCCCGGCATCGGGTCGGTGATCTTCAGCGCCTCGACGGTGTGTCCCGCGCCCGCCAGCTCGAACCGCGAGTCGCGGTCGGTGCCGCTGGTCGGGACCTTGTGCCCGCTCGGGTCGCGGTAGCTGATGGTCACCTCGGGGTCGCCCTTGTCGACCACGATGCTGCCCACGGTCGCCAGCGGCGAGATCTCCACCTCGAGGGTGGCCGGCGGGCGTTCGCTGGTGCCCTGCTCGTAGCGGAGGCAGTGGGCGGCGGCGAAGATCCTCTCCAGCGTCGGGCCGACGTCCTCGGCGCCGGAGACCTTGCTCGCGGTGGGCCTAGCGGACGGTAGCTCCACGCAGCCCTTCTGGTAGCCGCCGGCGGCGATCCGGTCGAGTTGCGCCTTGTCCGGGTCGGAGCCGAAGCCCAGCGGCCAGATCTGTACGTTCCGCGCCGCGGCGTTCTTCAGCTCGCGGGTCAACTGCCGCTCGCCCTCGGCCGCCCGGTGCGCCGGGTCGCCGTACTGCGGGCTGCCGGAGACGTCCATCTTGCCGTCGGTGAGCAGGAACAGCACCCGGGGTTCGGTCGGGTCGGTGCCACGGGTCAGGTCGTGTACGCCCTGCCGGATGGCGCTCGGGAAGTCCGTGCCGGTGCCCTCGCTCTTCTTGCGGCCGCGCAGCTTGCTCACGCACGCGCCGATCGAGTCGCGGCCCGCCGCGTCCAGCGTGGTCCGCGGGCACACCGGGTCGACGGCCCGCTGGTCGGCGGACTCGGCGGCGGCGAAGCCGAAGACGGTGACGTGCGAGGACGGGGAGACGTCGCCGAGCGCGATGCGCGAGGCGGCGGCCTTCTCGGCGGCCATGTCCTCGGGCGCCAGGCTCGCCGACTCGTCCACGGCCACCGCGTAGTTGACCGCCTTGAAGGCCGGTTCGGGTGCCTCGGGCGGTGTCGGCCGCGCGCTGGCGGGTGTGAGCAGGGACGCCAGCACGGCCGTGCCGCCCAGCGCGGCTACCACGACGCGCCGCGCCCAACCCCCTGGTGTCTGCCGTTTTCCCCTGAGTGTTCCCACGGCCGTCCCCTCGTGTCATGTCTACTTCATGTGTGGCGCCGGCGCGTGCCGTCGCCCCTCGCGCGGTCGCGACTCAGCGCGCGGTCAGGCTCCAGGCCAACGCCAGCGCCGCGGACGGCGCCAGCGTGCTCACTCCCCAGCGGATGGCCCGGTACTTGGCGGACAGGATCGAGCTGACGTCCACGGCCTGCACGAGCAGCCACCGGACCGGGTCCCGGCCGGCCTCGCTGAGCTGCGTCGAGAGCCGTCCGAGATCGTGCGGGGGCAGCAGGTCGCGGAAGTACGTCACCCCCTCGCGCGGGCGGAGCGTGCCGGTGCGCGGCAGCAGCGCCCGCACCAGCGCGACCACCGCGACCACCCACAGCACCCCCGCGACGACCAGCGCGACGTCGCCCAGGCCGCTCCAGTCGGGCGTGCCGTGCCAGCCGATCAGGAACGCCGGCATCGCCAGCGCCCCGGACAGCAGCACGCCCGCCTTGGAGTCGGCCCGGCCGAGGTCCTCGCGGACCGTGTTCAACAGGCGCTCGGCGATGCGTTCCCCCGCCCGGTCGAGCCCGCGCTGACCCCCGTCCGGCGCGGGCACGACCGGGTCGGGGGAGGTTCGCGCGCCGCCGTCCGCCGTCATCACTCCTCCTCCGCCCACGCCCACCCGTCGTCCCGACGGCGCCGCCGCGGCGGCGGCTCCGGATCGGCGTCGGCCCGGGTCCCGTGCGCGTCGTACGGCTCGTACGGGTCGTACGGGTCATGCGGCTCGTACGGGTCGTCGGCCGGGCGGCGGCGCGGCGGCTCGGCGGGGCGCGGTGGCTGGGCCGGCTCGTCCAGCACCCAGTCGGGGGTGAACGGCGGCTCGGCGGGCAGTTCCGGCGGGGTGCGGTGGGCCGGGCGGGTGCCGATGGGGCCCTGGACCTGCTGCCGGCCCTGGTTGAGCAGGTTCAGCGCCTGCGTCTCGATGTCGGTGGACTGGATCTGGCCGCTCTCGACCATCGCGAAGAGCCGTTCCACCCGCTCCTTCTCGTCCTGCCTGCCCTCCTGCCGGATCTTCTCCAGGAACGCCTTGGCCTCCTCCGGCTCGGCCGCCAGCATGTAGCTGAGCTGGTCCAGCTCGCCGCCCCGCAACATGTCCCGGAACTGGGCCTGGTGCACCCGGGTCAGCTCGGCCGACGCGTGCGCGTCCCGGATGCCGTCGCTGTGCTGGATGGTCCGGTCGTCGACGCGCAGCCGCACGTACAGCCGCACCCGCAGCCCCAGTTCGTCCCCCAGGTCGTCCCAGCGCCCGCTGGCGCACTGCTGGGTGATGGCCCGGTCGGCCTTCTCGGCCTGGCTCACCCGGTACGCGGACGACACCTCGCGCAGCCGCTCCAGGGCGGGCGCCCGCAGCCGCTGGGCCACGTCGGTGACCACCTTGGTCGCGGCCAGGTGCGGGTCGGTGACCGTCCAGTGGATGTCCACCTCGGCCTTGAAGAACGTCGTGCCGCCCATCGCCGGCAGCTCCATGGTCAGCGTGGTCACGTACGTGCCCAGGGCGATCTCGCACACCGCCGTCGGCCGGGCCAGGGCCCGCTTGTCGACGTGCTGGGCGCCGGCGACGGTGACGATGCTGTAGCCGCCGTTGCGGTAGAAGAGCACCGAAGCGGTGCGGGGACTGGTGTGGCGGAAGGGGCCGTTGGGCGTGTAGTCCCGTAGCAGCGGTCCCGCCAGTGCCTGCCCGGCGCCGCCCCCGTACGCCGCCATGCTCGCGTCCTCAACCATGGCTCTCCTCCACCTCGTGCCGCTCCGGCCGGCGTGCCCGGTCCGCGCCGTCGCGCGGCGTCGCCAGCCACCACAACCGGCGGGCCAGGGCGTCGGGGAGCGGGTCGTCGGGATCGTTCATCATGCGGCGCAACAGCCAGTCCAGGCGGTGTCGGTCCGCTTCCGTACCCAGCAGCGCGGGCAGCAGAGCGGCCAGGCCGGCTTCCGTGCCCTCCGCGCTGCCCTTACTGTCCTTGCGCACCGCGGACCGCAGCAAGGTCTCCAACGCGTCCGTCGCGACTTCTTTGGAGCGCGGCGTGTTCAGTGCCGTCCACATCAAGTCCGCGATCGGGGCGACGAGTTCGGGCCGGGTCGCGGCCAGGGCCAGCATCAGCGGCCAGCGGCCGCGCTCGCCCAGCTCGGAGTTCGGGTCGTCCGCCAGCACGTCGGCCACCTCGTGCCCGGCCAGCCGCACCGTGGTCACCAGGCCCAGGTCCTGGTACGCCGGGTTCCGGTGTCGGGTCCAGTCCGACATCCGGCGCAGCACGGCGGCGCTCTCGGGCCGGGTCAGCAGCCGTACGACGTTGAACGAGGCAACGGCCATCTGCTCGCCCTCGCCCCGCACCCCGATCCGGGCCAGCGCGTCCAGCGTGTCGCCGACGCTGGCCGCGGCGTTGCCATAGCCGAGCGCCATGGCCGCCGTCCAGCGCAGCTCCCGGGTGCCGTTCCTGGCCCAGTCGCCCACGAGTCCGCGCACCACCGCGCGGTGCGAGGCGTGTCCCGCCGCCTGGTCGAGCAGGGTGGCGGCGAAGACGCGGCGGCGGGCCGTGGTCGCCTCGGCCAGCGGCCGGACCAGCTCCGCGTGGCCGTGGTCGAAGTCCCGTACGCACAGCTCCCCCGCGGCCACCGCCGCCCGCACCCACACCTGGGCCCGGGGGTCGTCGGCGAGCAGCCGCAGCCAGCGCACGACCGGTGCCCGCACCGGGAAGTGCCGGTCCCACACCTCGCTGAGCACCGCGGCGGGCAGCGCCGTGCCCCGGTACCAGATGAGCCGCGCGGCGAACTCCGTACCGGCCATCTCCACGTGCCCGTCGGTGAGTTCGGCTCGCGACAGGGCGAGTTCGGACTCCGGGTCGTCGCAGAACAGCGGCCTGGCCGGGGTGGCGTCCGGGTCGCTCTGGACGGACAGCTCCCAGGTCAGCAGGTGCGCCGCGGCCGCCACCGCGCTCCGCGTCGCCCCGCCGAGCACGGCCAGCGCGATCCGCGAGGCCACCGGGTGGAACAGGGCCGCCGCCTCCGGCCGGGTCGGCTGCTCGCCCACGCCGGCCGCCCGGGCGGTGAGCGCCCGGTCCACGCCGGCGAACCACTCCTGCGCCTGCCGCGCGGCCAGGCTCCGGCAGCCGGCCAACAGCTCCTCGTACGACAACTCCTCCAGCAGGTGCCCGGCCAGCAGCGACGCCAGCAACTCGGCCTCGGCCGGCCGCAGGTCCGCAAGGCCCACCGCCTCGGTGACCTCGTCGCGCGCGGCCAACGCCTCCGCCCGGCGCAGGAGTTCGGCGACCCGCCGCCCGGCGTCCCCCGCCTCCTCGTCCGGCACGGCCGCGACGTGGTCCTCGACGCGCTCCCGCAGCCGGGTGGTCAGCAGCTCCTGGGTGTCCGCCGGTGGGCACAGCATCCCGTACCGCCCGGCAAGCAGCGGGTTGGCCGCCGACCCGACGGTGACCACGAGCACCGCGTACGCGTCGCACGCGGCCAGCGTCGCGGCCAGTTGGTCCAGGTCCATCGCCTCCGGCGGCACCGCGCCGGGTCGGCTCAGCTCCAGCTTCAGCAGGTAGCCGGTGCCCCGCGCCGCCTGCTCGGCGCCCTCGCCGGTCAGCGAGTCCGCGAGCCGCCGCACCCCGCCCTCCGGGTCGACGCGCCGCACCCGCGCCGTGCCCTCCCCGTCCGCCCCCGCCGCGTCCCTGGCCTGCGCGGTGACCTCGTCGAGCAGCGAGAGCGCGGTGCTGGTACGGCCGGTGCCCGGTGCCGCGCCGAGCACCAGCAGCCGGCGCGCGGTGAGCGCCGTGCGCAGCCGCACGTACCCCTCGGGCTCCACGTGCACCCGCCGCAACCGGCGCAACTCCTCCTCGGGCACCGGCCCGCCGCGCACCCCGGTGAGCGGCTGCCGGGCGTCCATCCGCAGATGGATATCGCCGATGTGGGCACTGCCGATGAACGAACGGTCGAAACTGTTCCAGTCCCGCCCGGTCTCGAACAGTTGTTGGCTGATCTGCCGGGCCCGCGAGGCGGCGGCCAGGTCGGTGGGCCCGTCCTCGCTCTCCTCGCCGGCCAGCGGGTCCCGGGTGTGCTCCTTGAACCGCCCCGCCGCGCGCTCGCGCTCCTGCTCCCGCTCGGCGGCCTCGTCGTCGCCCGAGCCCGAGTCGCCGCCCTCAGCGCCGGGCCGCTGACCGTCCCCGTCCTTCTCCCCCTGGCCGCGCTCGCCGCCCCGCTCCCGGCCGCGTTCCTTGTCCCGGCCGCGCTCGCCGCCCCGCTCGCGCTGGTCGGCGCGCGGCGCGGGGGCGTCGTCCCGCGCGGGCTCGGCCGCGCCGCCCGCCTGCTGCTCATCGGCCATGCCCCTCAGCCCCTTCGCGGTCCGGTGTCGCCGACGGTGCGCCCGATGTGTACGCCCTGGTGGTAGTGGTTGCCCCAGTTGTTGGAGAGGTCGCCGTGAACGGTGTACCGAACGTCGCCGGGACCGGTCCCGTACGCTCCCTCGCCGTCGTCTCCGTCCCCGTCCCCGGTCTGCCGGTCGTCGTACGCGCGCTCGTGGCCGGTGGCGTCGGCGGGGCTCCCGGTGGCGTCGTCTCCGGTCGCCGGCGGGGTGTCGGCCGTCGCCGGGATGCGGGGCGCGGGCCGGCCGGGGAGCCGGAACCAGGCGGTGACCTCGCCCTCCTTGAGCCGCAGCCGGGTCGCCGAGTAGTGCGCGGCGTCGATGTACTTGCCGCCGCCGCGCACCACGTCCTCGTAGAGCGCGTCGGAGACGACCAGCACCAGGTCGGCCCGCTCGGCGTCCAGCAGCGCGCGGGCCACCGGCGAGTCGGCCAGCCGGCACGCGAGGTCCACCGCGCGCCCGCTGATGCCCCGCTCGTCGTGGCGGACCGGGCCGACGTGCAGGCCGACGCGCAGGCCCAGCGGCCGGCTCAGCCCGCGGTTCTCGTGCCGCAGGTGCTCGTGCACCTCGACCAGCCACAGCCCGAGCAGCCGCGTCACCGGCACCCGGCTGGCCACCGACGCCAGCACCCCGTCGCCGCGATCCTCCAGGTGGACGGCGTCCCGGGCCACCCTGGCCTGCCCGAACGCGGCCTCAAGCACCCGGTAGAGCTGGGCCCGCATGGACGGCTTGTCCGCGTCCTCGTACTCCCCGGACCGCCGCGCGTCGACGCTGATCACCAGCTCGTAGCGCGCCTCGGCGGCGTCCCTCGCGTCGTCGTCCACGCCGTGCCCCCCGTCTTCTCGTCTGCCGGCTCCCTCAGCTTCGGGCCGAGGGCCGGAGGCCGTCTGTAGCCGTTTACACAAGCCCGCCCACGCCGTCGCCCGCCCGCCACGGACCCGCCCCGCGCCTCACTCCTGGTGTCCGTCCGCGAGCAGCGCGAGCAGCGCGGGGTCGAGGATCTCCACCATCCGGTTGCCGGTGCGTACGACGTCCTGGTCGCGCAGCAGCCGCAGCGCCTTGGCCACCGCCTCCCGGGTGGCGCCGACGGTGGCGGCCAACTCGTCCTGCGCCAACCGCACCACGGCCCGCGTGGGGCGCGCGCCCGGGAGCGCGGGGGCGTACGGGCCGGTGGGGTTGGCCCGCGACAGTTCGGTGAGCCGTGCGGCCAGGCGTTCCAACACGGTGAGCGAGGCGAGCGCGGACCGCTCCTGGTCGGAACTGCGCAGCCGGGAGGTGAGTTGGCGTATCACCAGGCCGCTCACCCGCGGGTGCAGGGCGAGGAAGCGCCGGAACGCGTCCCCGGAGATGACCTGGACCTCCACCGGCCCGAGGGCGCGCACCGTCGCGCTGCGCGGATGACTGTCCAACGCTGCCATCTCGCCGAGGAGTTCACCCGGCCCGCGCAGCCCCAGTATCAACCGGGTGCCACCGCGTTCCGTGGCCACGGATACGGTCACCCATCCGCGCAAGACGATCATTACGTGACTGGTTCGGTCCCCCTCTGCCAGAAGGTGGGCGTCAGCCGCATATTTCCGTTGGCCTCCGAGGGCCATCACGCTCTCGTGTTCCTGAGCGGTCAGAGCGCGTGCGAACCCCACCTCATCGCCGAGCAGCCCCATGGCCACTCCCCCCACGGCAATCCGTATGGCCTGATTCCACTGGCCTAGATGCTCGCAGAGTGAAGCTTGGTTGGGAGGGGAATCCGCCACATTGCTCACCCGCCGAACGCACGGCAAACCCCCAGGTAGAGCGGCTGCCGCCGGCCGATCCGGAACCGTGCTCCCCCTCTCACGCCCCCTGTGCGCCCTCTACGCGCCCCCGCACTCCCCCCGCGATCACATCCAGGGTTCACCCACTCTCCCCAGGTCAGACCCCATGCGGCGGGCATACCGCTCACACGCCGCAAGAATTCGGACAGTCGCGGTGTGCTTGGCGAAAACTCGGGTTCCCGCTGGCGACGTGCTGGTTCAGGCTGCACGACGGAGCGGTGGCATTTCCGCCCGCCCTCCACCCCTGGCCGCACCCCCACCGCCCCACCCACCGCGCGGCCGGTATTCGCCCCCACCCCTTTCGCGGGCCCGCGTCCCGGAGGGGCCGGCTCCGCCGCGAACGGGCGGGAGGGTGCGGCGAGTTGATCGGTATGTGGTCGCGGGTGGGCTGGGGTGGTCGGGTTCGGGCGGACAGGGCGAGTGGCGCTCAGCCGTGCGCGCGGGCGCGGGACCCGCCCGTCACCCCCCGCCCCCCACCACGCTCCGGTAGTCGCCGAGGAAGCGGAAGCCGTCCGGGTCCGCGCGGTAGAGGTAGAGGCCCTGGTGCGACGGTGTGCGGTCGCTCTGGAAGCGGATCTCCTTGGTGACGCCGCGGTGGACGGTGGCGGGTAGTCGTACGGTGAGCGCCCGGCGCAGGTCGCCGTCCGGGGGCAGGGCGCGCAGGGCGCGGGCCAGGTAGCCGACGGCGTCGTACGCCTCGGCGGCGTAGCGCGGGGGCGGGGTGTCGTAGCGGGACCGGTAGCTGGCGGCGAAGGCTTTGGTGCGCGGGGCCGTGGTCGCGTCGACGAAGGTGGCGCTGATGATCCAGCCCTGGGCGGCGGGTCCCGCCGCGCGTCGGAACTCCGGGTCGAGCACGGGTTGGAGGGCCAGCCGGGGGCCGTGGAAGCCGGCCGCGCGCAGGGCGCGCGCCAGCGGTACCGCGCCGTCCAGTTCGCCGCAGTGCACCACCGCGTCCGCGCCCGCCGCCAGCAGCTCGGCCGCCGCCGCGCGCATGTCGCGCGCTCCCCGGCGCGCGGTGGCGGTGCGGACGACCATGTCGGTGCCGCGCAGCGCCTGCCGCATGGCGCGCACGGCCGTCCAGCCGAAGTCGCCGGCGGACCGGTCGTCGACGAGCCCGACGGTGCGGGGGCGGGCCTCGCGCGCCAGGTAGGCCAGCAGCGGCACGGTCAGGTAGCCGTCGTCGGGCCGGGTCGCCAGGTGGGCGCGGCCGTCGACGGGGCGGGTCTCCGGAGCGCCCACGGAGACGCTCACCAACGGGAGTTCAGCCCGTTCGTAGCCGGGCACGGCGGTGTGGGCCGTCGCGTCCGAGGTGGGGCCGATGACGGCGAGTACGGCGGGGTCCGACCCGATCCGTCGGGCCAGCGCCGCCGCCCGGTCGGGGTCGCCGCCGTCGTCGAAGACCCGCAGGGCGAGCGTGAACGCCCGTTCCGGGCACGCGTTGTGCGCCTCCACGGCGAGCCGCGCCCCGCGTTCCTGGGCGTGCCCCGCGGCGGCCGTCGGCCCCGTCAGGTCGGCGTGTACGGCGAGCGTACGGCGTGGCACGGGCGCCGCCCCGGCCCCGGTCGCGCGGCCCGCGCGGCGGCCGAGCGCGGCCCAGGCGCCGATGCCGCCGCCGGCGGCGAGCACCGCGCCCGCCGCCGAGCCGACCAGCAGCCGCCGCCGGGCCGGCCCCGCACGCCCCGTGCCGTCCCGGCCTGTTCCGCCACGGCCTGTTCCGTCCTGGCCTGTTCCGTCCCGTCCCGTTCGGCCACGGCCCGCTCCGTCAGGCTCTGGACCACCGGGCCCCGCGCCGGCCCCCGGGCCACCGCGCGCCGAGCCCGTACGCGCACCCGTACCCGAGCCCGTACGCGTGCCCGTACCCGAGCCCGTACGCCCGTCCGGGCCCGTACCCGCGTCCGTGGGCGGGGCGTCGGGCAGGGCCAGGGCGGCGACGGAGCGTTCGGCGATCAGGCGGCTGATTGGCTCGGGCAGCCAGGGCGCGCCGTCCGCCGGGGCGTCGGCGGCCAGGCGCGCGCGGACCTCGGCGGCCGTGGGGCGGGCCCGCGGGTCCTTGTCCAGGCAGGCCGACAGCAACGGCAGCAGACCCACGGGCACCGCGCGCAGGTCGGCGGGCACGTGCACGGTGCGGTAGAGCATGGACGCCGGGGCGCCCGCGCCGAACGGGCGCCGCCCGCTGGCCGCGTAGGCCAGGACGCAGCCGAGCGAGAAGACGTCGCTGGCCGGCCCCACCTCGGGCCCCCGGGCGCTGGCCTGCTCGGGGGAGAGGAAACCGGGGGAGCCGACGACCATGCCGCGGCCGGTCAGGGCCGTCTCGTCGGCGGTGCGGGCGATGCCGAAGTCGATGAGGCGCGGCCCGTCGAACGCCAGCAGGATGTTGCCCGGCTTCACGTCCCGGTGCACCAGGCCCGCCGCGTGCACCGCCTCAAGCGCGCGGGCCAGCATGGCGCCCAGGGCCCGCAGCGCCGGTTCGGGCAGCGGCCCGTACGCGGCCACGGCCTCACCGAGGTTGGGGCCCGGTACGTACGCGGTGGCCAGCCACGGGGCCGGGCCCTCGGGGTCCGCGCCGATGACCGCCGCGGCCCAGGGGCTGCGCACGCGCCGGGCGGCGGCCACCTCGCGGCGGAAGCGGACCCGGAAGGTGGGGTCGTCGGCGCGGTCGGCCGCGATGACCTTGATGGCGAGCAGGCTGCCGCCGGGGGAGCGGCCGAGGTAGACCACGCCCATGCCGCCCGCGCCCAGGCGGCCGAGCAGCCGGTGCCCGGCCACCAGTGGCGGATCGGTGGGCCACAGCGGCTCCACGCTCACGCCTTCCAGGCCGAACCGAGGTAGCGGAAGCGCCCGCGCTCGACCCGGTACAGGTAGGAGCCCTCGTCCGCGTCGTAGCGGCCGTCGTCGGCGCGGAACGCGAGCTTCCTGGCGACGCCGTCGTACGTCGCCGCGCGGAGCCCGGCCAGCACCTCGGCGCGGCTCGGCCGCGCGCCCGGCCGCCGGGCGGGAGCGGACGTGGGTGTGTGGGTGGGGCTGGGAGCGGACGGGGGTGTGGGAGTGGGCGTGGCATCGGGCCGGGCCGGCGCGTTGGTGCCGGTGCCGGTGGGGGCGCCGCCGCGGGGCGGTCGCCGCCCGTCGCCGACGAGTTGGCCCACCGTGCGCAGGATGAGGTTGGCCACGTCGTACGCCTCGGCGGCGTGGTACGGCGCGGCCCGGCCGAAGCGCGCGCGGTAGGCGGCGGCGAAGCGCGCCGCCGCCGGCTCGGCCTCGGCGTCGATGAACGTCGAGGTCAGCGCCCAGCCGTCGGCCGCCTCCCCGGCCGCCTTGAGGAACAGCGGGTCCAACGCCGCCTGGGTGGCCACTCGTGGCCCCGTGAACCCGGTGCGGGCCACCTCCCTGGCCACCTCGGCCGCGCCCCGCGCGCCCCCGGCGAAGACCAGGGCGCCTACCTCGCGGTCCAGCAACTCCCGTACCAGGGGCCGGAAGTCGCGGGAGAGCGCGGGCTGTACGCGGGGCAGCGGGGTGAACTCCGTCGCGCGCAGCACCCCGATCGCCATCCGCGCGGTTGACCAGCTGTAGAAGTCGGTCGCCCGGTCGGAGATGACGCCGACCGGGCCCGCGTGTGTCCGCTCGCGCAGGTACAGGCTGACGGGCGCCACGTCCGAGCCGTGCTCGGGCCGGGCGTAGAGCACCGTACGGGCGGGCCGTGGCAGGCCCGGCAGGAAGGCGCCGAACACGACGCCCACCATGGCCAGGTTCGCCTCGTCGTAGACGGGGGCGGCCTCGGTCGCGCTCTCGTCGGTGGTGGTGCCGATCACGGCGAGCACCGAGCGGTCCGCCGCCAGGGAGCGCGCCGCCGCGGCGGCCCGCTCCGGGCGCCCCCCGTCGTCGGCGGTGCGCAGCCGGGCCTCGAACCGCCGGTCGGCGCGCGCGTTGAACTGCTCGACGGCCAACTGGGCACCGGTGCGCTGCGCCTCGCCCTGCGGGGCGTACGCGCCGCTCAGCGCGGCCTGGAGCCCGATGCGGTGCACGGGAAGGCCGGAGCCGGCAGCGCCTCCCTCGCCGTTCTCACCGTTCTCGCCGTCGCTCCCGCGCAGCGCGGCCCACGCCGCCAGGCCGCCGCCGGCGGCGAGCAGCGCGCCCCCGGAGGCGACGAGGAACCGCCGACGCCCCGGCCCGGCGGACCCGGAGCCCACCGCACCCGACGCCGTCTCGCCAGCCGCGCCCTGCCCGGTGTCCCCGCCGGCACCATCTCCCCCGCCGGCACCGTCACCCTCGTCCGCTCCGTCCGCTCCGTCGGCCGCGCCGTCCCCGCCTCCGTCCCCGTCGGCGGAGGCGGAACCCGCCGTGCCCGGGGCCGTCGGGTCGATGCCGGGCAGCGCCAGCGACCGGGCCGAACGGAGCGCCACCAGGTGCGTGAGCGGCCCCGGCAACCAGCCGCCCGCGCCGGGCCCGTCCGCCCCGCCGGCCTCACCTGCTCCGCCCGCCGCGCCCGCCCCGTCACTCCGCGAACCGTCACCCGCCGCGCCCGCGAGCGCGCGCCGCACGGTGGCCGCGTCCGGGCGCCGGCCGGGGGCCTTGTCCAGGCAGCGTTCCAGGAGCGGCACCAGCGCCTCGGGCGCCCCGTCCAGGTCGGCCGGGTCGTGCACGATGCGGTACAGCAGCGCCGCCGCGTCCCCGTCACCGAACGGCCGCCTGCCGGTGGCCGCGTACGCCAGCACGCAGCCGAGCGAGAACACGTCGCTCGCCGGCCCGATCCCGGCGCCCTCCGCGCGCGCCTGCTCGGGGGAGAGGAAACCGGGCGAGCCGATCACCATGTCGGTGGCGGTGATCGCCGTGTCGTCCAGCGCCCGGGCGATGCCGAAGTCGATGAGCCGTGGTCCGTCGAGCGCCAGCAGCACGTTGCCGGGCTTGACGTCGCGGTGTACGAGTCCGAGCGCGTGCACCGAGGCCAGCGCCTCGGCCAGCAGCGCGCCGAGCGTGCGCACGGTGGCCGGTGGCAGCGGCCCGTGCTCGGCCACCGCGTCGCTCAGCGCCGGCCCCGGCACGTACGCGGAGGCCAGCCACGGCGCCCGGGCCTCGGGGTCGGCGTCGACGACCGGCACCGCCCACGGGCTGTCCACCCGCCGCGCGGCGGCCACCTCGCGCCGGAAGCGGACCCGGAAGCCGGGGTCGCCGGCCCGCTCCGGGTGGATCACCTTGACGGCGACGAGCCCGCCGCCGGGCGAGCGGCCGAGGTAGACCACGCCCATGCCACCCGCGCCGAGGCGCCCGAGCAGCCGGTAACGGGCGACCCTGGCCGGGTCGGTGGGTCGCAGCGGCCGCATCACAGGGGCCCCTCGCACGCGGGGTGGCCGGCACGGCGGCGCCCGGGGCCGACGGTACGGCGGCACCCGGGGCCGGCGGTACGGCGGTCGGGCACGGGTGCCGGGCCTCGCGCGCTCATGACAGGGCCTCCCGCGTCCGCTGCACCAGCTCCACCAACGGCTTCTGCAACATGCCGGTGAGGGCGTCGTCGGCGTGCCCGGTGCCGCCCTTGACGGTCACGGTCAGGGTGAGCGGGCCGATCCGCGCGGTGGCCCAGGAGTACGGGTGCGGCCCGCCGGCCAACCGGCCGCGGTAGCTGCCCCGTTCCCAGATCAGGTCGTCGGCGGTGGCCTGGCCACGCTCGCCCCACAGGCTGCTGGTGGAGGTCAGCTCGCCGATCGTCTCGTCGGCGTTGAGCCGCTGGCGTGGGCAGCGCAACACCTCCTCCAGGGTGGCGGCCATCTCCCGGTCGGCGCCGTACACGTCCCGGTGGACGGTGACGACCGTGCGGGCGTCCACCGCCCCCCTGCCCGCGCGGGCCGGCAGCACGCTGCGCCGCGTCAGGCTGGCGAGCACCTCGGCCGGCAGCCGTTCGCGCTGCCACACGCAGCCGTCGTCGAGCACGGCCCACGTGGTGTCCGCGCTCTCGTACGACGCGTGCCGCGCGAAGTCCGCGCCGAAGGAGGCGGGTTCGACCGAGACCGCGCGGGCCAGCCGCAGCGCGCCCGCGCGGTCGTGCGGCAGCCGCTCCGGGGCGGGGGTGAACCGGGTCGCGCCAGGCGTCGGGCCGTCCGTTCCGGTGGGCTGACCGCCCGGGGGCGTGGTCGTCACCGACGAGGTCCGCTCCCCGCCCTCCCGGCGCGCGTCCGGCGGGTCGTCCGACGACGAGCAACCCGCCGTCACGAGCACCAGCACGAGCGCGACCACGACGCCGCGCCCGGCTCCAACTCCCTCTGGCTTACGCATGGTTAGCCCCCCACAAGCCCTCGCGACAGCCTAGGACGTCGTACGGGGGCCGATGGATGCATCCCGGCCGAAACAGCGGCGGATATCCGCCGCCCGGCCCCGGCCGTCGGGGCCCAGTGGGCGGGGCGCGCCCGGGGCGGGGGACCGCCCCGGGCGCCGGGTCACGCCGCCGGTGCCGCCGCGCGTCGCCCGCCCGCCGACGCCACGCCCAGCCAGGTGTGCGGGTTGCCCTGCCAGCACCAGCCCAGCTTCGGGGCCCTCTGGCTGATCCACAGGGCCGGGACCCGGCGGTCGCCGCTGCGCGAACCGCCCAGCGAGAAGCACTTGTTCTTGACCAGCACCCGCGGGAAGTGCGTGACCAGGGCGATGCCCTCCTCGATCGTGAGCGGGGTGCGGCCCCGGTCGGCGATGGTGCGCAACGCGTCGTCGGGGACGGCGCCGCAGAACTCCTCGCCGCGTTCGACGTCGAGCACCAGGTAGGCGTCGTGGCCCGGCAGCGCGACCTCGTCGGTGGCGACGAACCGTTCCAGGGCGCCGGGCTCGAAGCTGCGGTCCACGAAGCCGGGCAGCCGCCCACGGTGCAGGGTGGTGCGCGGCATCGTCTCCTCGATCGGGACGACGTCACGGGTGACGACCAGCACGAACGGCACCCGCCCGGTCACGGCCTCGTCCCCGGGCTCACCCGCCGGATCGGTCGCGTCCGTCGCGCCTGTCGTGTCCGTGGTGTCCGCCGCGTCCACCGCGTCCGCCGTGTTGGCGGTGTCCGCCACGGCGGCCACGGCGGCCTCACGCAGCGGGGCGAGGAGGGCGGTGAACCGCTCGACGTCGAGCCCGGAGGCCGCGGGGTAGCCCAGCTCGACCAGGGTGCTCACCTGGCGGTCGAAGGCGGCCGCGGCGTCGGGGGAAGTGTTGGGCGTACGGGGCAAGGAGGTTCCTTCCGGACGGGGCTGGGTGGAATGGCTGGAGTGGGTGGGGTGGGTTGAACTGGCGGGAGGGTGGGGCTTACGGGGTGTCGGGGCGGCCGGGGGCGACCCTGGCCAGCGCGCCGGTCTCCAGGGCGCACCACACGGCACCGTCGTGCGCGGTGATGCCGTGCGGTTCGCTGGTGCGGCTCGGCAGGTCGTACGCGGTGATGTCGCCGTCGGTGGTGATGCGCCCGACCCGGCCGCTGCCCCACTCGGTGAACCACAGCGCGCCGTCGGGGCCCGTGGTGATGGCGTGCGGGCGGGCCGCGCGGTCGGGGAGCGGGTACTCGGTGATCGTGCCGTCCACAGTGATCCGGCCGATCTGCCCGGCCCCGATCTCGACGAACCACAGCGCCCCGTCGGGCCCGGCGGTGATGCCGACCGGGCCCGCGCCGTCGGTCGGCAGCGGGTAGGCGGTGCCCCGGCCGTCGGTGGTGATCCGGCCTATCGCGTTGCCCTGGTTGAGCGTGCACCACAGCGCCCCGTCGGAGCCCGCGACGAGGGCGGACGGGAACGCGCCGGGCGCCGGGTACTCGCTGACGGTGCCGTCCGGGGCGATCCGCGCGACGCGGTCGACGGCGGAGAGCGTGCACCACATCGCCCCGTCCGGGCCGGCCGCGATGCCGTACGGGCCGGCGTCGGCGGTCAGCGGCGCGTACCAACTGACGGCGCCGGCACCGCCCGGGGCCCCCGCGTCACCCGCGTCACCCGTGTCACCCGCGCCACTCGTGTCGTCCACGTCGCCCGCGTCGCCGCCCACCGCGATCCGACCGACCCGGTGCGTCCCGTACTCGGTGAACCACAGGGCGCCGTCCGGCCCCGGCGTGATCACCGTCGGGCCCGCGCCGACGGGGTGGGTCGTGACCCGGCCGGCCGCGTCCCGGCGCCCGACGGCGCCCTGGTGGACGAGGGTGAACCAGAGCGCCCCGTCCGGCCCGCTCGCCACCCCGTACGGTCCGGCGTCCGGGCCGCTCACGGTGTACGCGCGGACCGGGTCGGCCAGCCACCGGCCGATCCGGTCGAGCACCACCTCGCCCGGCTCCGACAGGTGGAAGGCGTGCGGCATGTCCTCGTACGCGTCCAGGCGCACGCACACCCCGGCCGCGTCGGCCGCCTCGGCGAAGCGGCGGGCGTCGTCGTAGAGCACCTCGTCCGTGCCGACGGCCACCAGCAGCGGCGGCAGTCCGCGCAACTCCCCGTACAGCGGTGACTGCGGCGCCTCGCGCGGGCTCGCGCCGGCGAGGTAGTCGGTGGTGACGGCGGTGAGGACGGCGCGGCTGAGCACGTCCCGGCCGTCGGCCGCGTCGAGTGAGGCGCCGGTCAGAGCGAAGTCGGTGATCGGCGAGATCGCGACCGCCGCCCCCGGCATCGGCCCGCCGGTCCGCCCGATCTCCAGCAGCGCGGACAGCACGAGGGTGGCCCCGGCCGACTCGCCGACGAGGGCGATGTCGGCGGCGGACACGCCGGCGTCCAGCGCCGCCCGCCAGGCGGCCAACACGTCGTGCAGGGCGGCGGGGTAGGGGTGGGCGGGCGCGAGCCGGTAGTCGACGCGCAGCGTCGGCCGCCCGGTCGCCCGCGACAGCCGGTAGGCCAGCACGCGCTCGGCCTCGGGCCTGCTGTGCGCGAACCCGCCACCGTGTACGTAGATCACCGCGCCGCCCCGGGCACCGGGCGCCCGCACCCAGTCCCCGCGCACGCCCGGTTCGCGTACGCCTGCCTCGCGTACGCCTGCCTCGCGTACGCCTGGTTCGCGCGCGCCTGCCTCGCGTACGTCCGTGTCGTGCCCGTCGGCGTCGCCCGCCGTGGCGTCGCGGACGTCGGCGTCGGCCGGGAGCGGCCCGGCGACGAGCGAACCGGAGCGGAGCGGGTCCGGGCCCTCGCGGTCCGCGCGTGCTCGGCCGGGTGCCGCGGGAATGGCGGTGACGTTCAGCAAACAGTCCTCCGGGGGTGTGTGGTGCGTGACGTGGTGCGTGACGTGGTGCCTGGGTGTGTCGTGGACGTGGCTCGGGGCCCCGGCAGGCGTCCGCGACGCGCGGCTACGCGGCACTCGGCCCGCCGGTGAAACTTACGACGGAGGTAAACTTACGCACGCCTCATGCGGGATGTCAACGTATTTATAGAACGAGGGTAAGATTCGCCCATGGGTATCGAGTCGAGCACGACGAAGGGCGCGGCCCCGGGCCTGCGCGAGGCGAAGAAGCGCGAGACGCGGCAGGCCATCTCCGACCACGCGACCAGACTCTTCGTCGAGCGCGGCTTCGAGCGCACGACCATCGCCGAGATCGCCGAGGCCGCGCGCGTCGCCAAGAAGACCGTGACCAACTACTTCCCGCGCAAGGAAGACCTGGCCCTAGACCACCAGGACGCGTTCGTCACCTCCCTCGCCCGCCGCGTCGCGGACCGCGAACCCGGCGAGTCGGCCCTCGCGGCGCTGCGGCGCGCGTTCCTGTCCGCCGTCGCCGCCCAGGACCCGATCGCCGGCTTCGCCGGGCCGGCCTTCACCCGCATGATCGCCGAGAGTCCCGCCCTGACGGCCTGCCTGCGCGGCCTGCACGACCAGCGCGAGGAGGCCCTGGCCGGTGCCCTCGCCGAGGCGACCGGGGCCGCGCCCGACGCCATCGCCCCGCGCACGGCCGCGGCCCTCATCGGCGGCGTGCACCGCGTCCTGTTCCGCCGCATCCAGGAACTCACGCTCGCGGGCCGCGACAACGCGGAGATCGCGGCCCTCCTGGAGCCCGAGGCCGTCCAGGCGTTCGCCCTCCTCGAACCGGCCCTGGCCGACTACGCGCGGGCCTGACGCCCGCCCCGCCGGGGTGCCACAAGGCCGGGGCCCGGGGACGCCCACCGCACGGGGCACCCTCGCGCGGCCCCTGGCCCCGCGGTGCGGCTTCGCGTGCTGCCGCGCCCGGTGAACACCCCCACCGCGCCGCCGGCACAGCCCTTGCCCTAGAGCCCACTCCAACGCATAGCGTGCCGGCGCATGGACATGCGCTACCGCCCGTTGGGGCGTACGGGGATCGACGTCAGCACGTACTGCCTGGGCACCATGATGTTCGGCTCCGTGGGCAACCCGGACCACGCCGCGTGCGCGCGGATCGTGCACTCCGCGCTCGATCGCGGGATCAACTTCGTCGACACCGCCGACATGTACTCCGCCGGCGAGTCCGAGACCATCGTCGGCAAGGCGTTGCGGGGCCGCCGCGACGACGTCGTCCTTGCCACCAAGGTGCACTTCCAGATGGGCGAGGGCCGCAACCGCAGCGGCAACTCGCGGCGTTGGATCACGCGGGCCGTCGAGGAGAGCCTCACCCGGCTCGGCACCGACTGGATCGACCTCTACCAGGTGCACCGGCCCGACCCGGACACCGACATCGAGGAGACCCTGTCCGTCCTCGGCGACCTGGTGCGACAGGGCAAGATACGCGCGTTCGGCTGCTCCACCTTCCCGGCCGAGGAGATCGCCGAGGCGCACCACGTCGCCGAACGCCGCGCCCTGCCCCGCTTCCGCACCGAGCAGCCGCCCTACTCGCTGCTCGCCCGTGGCGTGGAGACCTCGGTGCTGCCGACCTGCCAGCGGTACGGCATGGGCGTCCTGACCTGGAGTCCGCTCGCCTCGGGGTTCCTGACCGGCGCGTACCGCAAGGGCCGGCCGATCGACATGACCAGCGGCCGACCCGCGCTGCACCCGGCCCGCTTCGACCCGGCGCTGCCGGAGAACGCGGCCAAGCTGGAGGTGGTGGAGCAACTCGTCGAGGTCGCCGACGACCTCGGCCGCACCCTCCCCGAACTCGCCATCGCCTTCCCGCTGGCCCACCCGGCCGTCACCTCGGTGATCGTCGGCCCGCGCACCCAGGAGCAGTTGGACAGCCTGTTGGCGGGGGCCGATCTCACCCTGGACGACGCGACCCTTGACCGCATCGACGCCATCGTCCCGCCCGGCACCGACCGCTACCGCGCCGACGGCGTCTGGCGCCCCACCTCCCTCACCGACCCGGCCCAGCGCCGCCGACCGGTGGCGGGTCGGGCGGCGGGTGAGTAGCGGTCCTGCCGGCACTCGCGCCGCTAGGGGAGAGGTGGCGGCTGGTTGGCGGCGAACCGGGCGATGGCCGCGCGGAGGGGGCCCGCCGCCTGTTCGGGTGTGGTGCGGGTGTCCAACCCCAGCACCTCGATGCGCCCCAGCACTCCACGCGGGCCCTCGATCCGCAACAGGTGACGCGTCGGCCCGTCAGGCGCGGGGTGGACGATCAGGGCCAGTGGGGTCGAGGGGTCGGTGTACCCGGCGATGTAGGTGAGGAGTTGATGCCGGTCGCTCGGCTTGACCGTGCCGTCCTGGTACGCCTTGTATTTCGCGTCCACGACCAGGTATCGCGCCACATCAGCCGTGTCGGGTGACGGGGGAAACGCCAGCAGCGCGTCGGGTCGAAAGGGATCCATCGTCCTCTGGTCGGTGGCCACGGGGACGGCCCCTTCACGCTTGGTGTGGATGCACCCCTCGTGCGGCCGTGCGTACCGACCTCCGTGGGCCACCGCCGCGTCGGCGGCCATGCGGCGCACCACGTGCTCCCACAGTACGTTGAGGTTGAGCAGCAGGCTCCTGGCGGCGAACCCGTACGGGTCCAGCAGGTCACGTACCCCGCCGCCGCCCAGCACCATCCGGGCCCAGGCGTGGGCCGGGCGGTAATGGTCGTTCAGCCGCGTGTACTGCCCGCGTGCGAGCAGGGGTAGCGCGTCGCGTGTGCGTGGCAGCGCGGGGAACTGGCCGGCGGCGTCCAGGAGAGCCTGGGTCGTGCGCGGGTCCGTCGAGGTCTCCGCCGCGCGGGCCAGCGCGGCCCCGCACACCAGGTTCTCCCAGCCACCGTCCTCGTACTCGAAAGTGCGCAGGTGGAGGCGGTCGATCGCGCCGAAGCGACGAGTGGCCTGGGCCATCACATCCAGCCGACCGCGCAGGGCGGTGTCCACGCGGCTGCGGCGCACATAGTCCCGGCGTAGGCCCCGGCGGAGCAGGAGCCGGCACTCGTGCAGCAGGGCCGCGGGCACCAACCCCGCGTACCCGTCCTTGCCCAGGGGCCAGTTGCGGAGCGAGTCGACCGGTTCGCGTTGTCCGTGCGCGTAACAGAGCCAGTCGATCAGCCGCTTGCCGTCGATGGTGAACTTGGGCTGCAGTACCAGTCGCATCCGGTCGAGCTGAAGCACGCCGGTGGTTGCATTCGTCCGCAGTACGTAGCCGTCGCGCGTGTCCATGACGCGCACCGCCTTCGTTTCCTCCAGCACGCTCAGGTCGCGGTCGCTCAGTCTGGCGTGAGGGACGGTGACCGCGGAGTGTTCCCGCAGCTTCACCTCGGGTCGGTCCACGAAGGGGAGCACGCCTCTACTCTCCGGTCGACACGGTGTCGTCGTCCTCACCGGCGACGCGCCCGGCCACGAACTCGTCGGCCAGCACTCCGGGCAGATCCTGCGGGTTGGTGTGGACGACCCGGCCGCTGTGGTCGTCCACCAGCGAGCCCAGCACGCTGCGCAGCAGATCGGGCTGGCCCAGGCAGTAGTCGGCCACCAAAGGGACGATCTCGTGGTGGAAGGCGTGGGCGAGTTGCTCAGCGGTGCCGATCGGCTGGTCGTCGGCGAGCAGGTAGGACTGGCCGAGCATGTGGTCGGGACCGAAGGCGGACTCGAGCTTGTCGTTGAGCCCCTCAAGCAGGCTGGCCAGGCCGAGGCCGCCCACCTCGCCGTCGAGTACGTCCAGGTCCGGGGGTACGTCAACGAAGGCGAACCGGCGCCGGATGGCGGAGTCGATGTGACCCACGCTGCGGTCGGCCGAATTCATCGTGCCGATGATCCGGACGTTCGCTGGTACGGTCTGCTGCCGTCCGCTGGTGGGCAAGGTGATCGGGATCGAGTCGCGCTTGTCGAGCTCGAGCAGAGTAATCAACTCGCCGAGGATGCGCGGCAGGTCGCCGCGGTTGATCTCGTCTACGACGATCAGGTAGGTCTCGTCCGGCGCGGCCTGGGCCGCCGCGCACACCCGTCGGAACAGCCCATCCGTCATGGCCAGGTGCAACCCCGCCGCGCCCTGCACGGCCACCGGCTTGAACCCTTCCACGAAGTCCTCGTACCCGTAGGAAGGATGGAAGGTCACCATGGTCAGCCGGGCCGCCGGCGCGCCGGGCGGCACCTCCGACAACTCGGCCAGCGCCGCGGCGCGCTCCTGCGGCGGGGCGTCGATCTGGTCTGCCCGCCCGGCGATGGCGAGTGCGACGCTGAGCGCCAGTCGTGTCTTGCCCGTCCCGGGCGGGCCCTGCAGGATGACCTGCCCCTTGTGTTGGAGCAGGTCCCGCACAGTGCGCACGGCGGCGGGCAGTTCGACGTCCGCACCGGCCGTCGGCTCGGCACCGCCCTCCGCCATGCTGCCGCGTCCGCGCCGAATCTCCTGCCACAACGGGGCGGGCACCTTCGCGAACGTCTGCTGCCAGGCGTGCCGCGGCGAGTCGAAGTGTTGGGCGTACGAGGTGTCCCAGACCACGCCCACCGCGTGCCGGTAACGGGGCACGTCGGTGGCGTAGGAGTAGCCGTCGGTTACCGTACCGACGGCCAGCACCTCCGACTTGCCCCGGTTGGCGACGATCACGTCACCGGGCTCCAGGTCGCGGAAGGCGAGCAGCTGCCGGGCCAGCCGCAGGTTGCCGCCGGTGCTGTGCGGCCAGTGCTGGTCCAGCGCCTCTTTGAGCTCCAGGTCACTCTCGTACTGACCCAGGCTGCCGACTTCGTCCCAGCCAGTCCGCATCCGGGCGTTGGCCAGGCAGTCGTCCCAAAGCTTGCCGGCCCTGCCCGGAGCGATCTTCCAGATCACCCGGTCCCGCGGGCGCGGGTCGTGGAACGCGTACAGGTACGCCATCACCTCATGCGGGCGCCAACCGTCGAACTCCGGCACCGCCCGCACCAGGGTGAGCAGCTCGCGGTTGGCCTGCCAGGTCCGGACGCCCGAGGAGTGCTGGCGCGGCCTGCCGCCCAGCAGCTCCGTGAAGTGCCGCACGTGCGCGGCGGAGAAGATCGGCAGGAAGGCGTCGGGGAAGTAGAGCGCCAACGCCTTGGTGGTCAGGGCCTGTCCGTAAGAGAGCGCCTCCAACTCGTCGATGCGCTCGTACGCCCCCTCGCGCGCAGCCTCGAAGGCGGCCACGAACTCCCCGCGCAACCGCCTCCATGCCTCCTCGACGCCGAGCGCGCGCAGTGCGGCGGGCACCACGCGCCACTCGCCGGTCCGGTGCTGGAAGATGATGTGCTTGGCCGCACTACCGCCGCGGATGCTGCCGAAGGCGCTGGTGCCGTACTCAAGGAGGCGGCAGAAGGTGTACGTCGTGGTGCGGTGGGTGGCGGGGCCCAGCGCGTACTGTTCCAGGCGCAACTGTGGCCACGACTCCAGCGGGAACATGTCCAGCACCCGGCGGCGATCCACTTCCGCCTCGTCGGCCCGCCTGGTACCCGCCCGGTCGAAGCGCGTGATGCGCTCCGCGATCCCGTCCCTGAACTCCCCGCCCACCGTCATGCGGGCATTCTCGCCCAGTACCCCTGACCGACCCAACGCCCCCCACGCACCCGCCCCCGCTCCCACCGGCGGCGCGGTCGGGAACGGGGGCGGGGTGGCCGAACTCAGGCGATCAGATGCCAGGTACGGGTCAGCGGCCCGCAGTCGGGGCGGCGGTCGGGGACGGGAGGCGGACCGACTTCTGGAGCTTGGGCTCGGGGGCCTTGCAGGTGAGGTCCTTGGCCGGGAGCTTGCCGGTGGTCAGGTACGCCGTGGCGGTCTTGTCGGCGCACGAGCCGGAACCGTAGATGCCGTGGCCCTCGCCGCCGGCGACGGTGACCATCCGCGAGCCCTTCATGGCCTTGTGCGCGCCGACGCCGCTGGGCAGCGGGGTCTGGGAGTCCCACTCGTTCTGCAGGATCAGCGACGGCACCCTGTTGTTGACCTTGGTGGCCGGCTCGCTGCCCTTGCCCCAGAAGGCGCACGGGGTGATGTTGGACGCGAAGTCGCCGTACAGCGGGTACTTCGCCTTGTCGCGGATCGCGTCGCGGCGGTATGTCTCGGGGTCGTGCGGCCAGTTGCGGGTGTCGGCGCACACGACGGACCAGAAGGCCGCCGTCCCGTTGTCCTCGGCGGCGGCGGTCCGGCTGAACGTCGGCGGGGTCGCGGGCTTGACGATCTCGGGCAGCCGGGCGATGCGCGCCTTGCCGCCGTCGGCGGCCTTCTTCAGCTCGACGACGGCCTCGGCGGCCTCGCGCACGCTGAAGAAGACGGCGCGGCCGGCCCGGATGTCGTCGCCGGTGATCTTCTGGCCGTCGATGACGATGGGGTCGCGGTCGGCCCGCGCGACCAGCTTCCAGAACGTGCCGCGCACCTCGCGCGCGGTGCGACCGAGCTTGTACTTCGCGTCGCGCTCGGCGGTCCAGCGGGTCCACCGGTCGAAGGCCGGCTCGGCACCCTCCGCCCAGATCTGGATCATCCCGCGCCAGATCCGCTGCGGGTCCACCGCGCTGTCCAGCACGAACCGGTCGGCGCGCGCCGGGAACATCTGCGCGTAGACCGCGCCGAGGTAGGTGCCGTACGAGTACCCCAGGTAGGAGACCTTCTTCTCGCCGAGCGCGGCGCGGATCGCGTCCATGTCGCGGGCGGTGTTACGGGTGGTCAGGTGCGGCAGCTTCGCCCCGTTTTTGGTGGCGCACTTCTTCGCGACGATGCGGGCCCACCGCACGTCGCTCGGGAAGGTGGCCGCCTTGTACGGGCGGTCCGACACCTGCTCCTCGTACGACAGGCCGCAGGTCACCGGCGCGCTCTGGCCCACGCCGCGCGGGTCGAAGCCGATCAGGTCGTAGCGGCTCTTGACCGACTTGGGCAGTTGTTCGGCCATGTACACCGGCATGTCCAGACCCGCGCCGCCGGGCCCGCCGGGGTTCAGCAACAGCACGCCGCGCCGCTGGTCCGGAGAGCTGGCCTTGACGCGGGATATCGCTATGTCGAGCTTCTTGCCCTGGGGCCGGCTGTAGTCGAGCGGCACCTTGACCGTGGCGCACTGGAAGGCGGCCGGCGCGTCGGGGGCGCACCGCTTCCAGTTGAGCTTCTGCGGGGCGAACTGCTGCTGGGCGACGCGTGGCGCGCTGGCGGTGTCCGCAGCGGTGGCCGTGGCCGGGGCCAGCGCGGGGATCAGCGCGGCGACCGCGCTCGCTGCGATGAGGGAGGCGGCTGGTCGTCTGTTGCGCACGGGTGGGGGCCCTCCTGTCGGTGGTGGTCGTACGGATCGACCCTCTCGCGTACGACAGTTCGGACGAAACCGTCTGTCGGACGGGGCCGAACTCCACCCGTGGGCGGACGACAGGGCGGCCGACTGGTCCCACGGTCGTAGTCACCGGTCCGGCTGGCGGGGTAGCGGGCCGGTTCGAAACGGCGCGTCAGGTGTGACGCGGGCCCGTCCGCGATGCGGGCGCCGGCGGGGGGCGCCCGGTTCCGGGGGCCGCCTCCGCACTAGGATCGGGCGTGCTGCACCGACGATGGACACCGCTGGCAGGAGGCTTTTCATGGCGCAGGTTACGTTGAAGGGGAACCCGGTCCAGGTCACCGGCGAACTGCCCGAGACGGGGGCCCAGGCACCCGCGTTCAGCCTGGTGGGCGAGGGCCTGGCGGACAAGACGCTGGCCGACTACGCGGGCCAGCGCAAGGTCCTGAACATCTTCCCGAGCGTGGACACCCCGACCTGCGCGAAGTCCGTGCGCGAGTTCAACGCGCGGGCCGCCAAGCTCGACAACACCGTGGTGCTCTGCATCTCCGCCGACCTGCCCTTCGCGCAGGGCCGGTTCTGCGGCGCCGAGGGCCTGGAGCAGGTCAAGACCCTCTCCACGCTGCGTGGCCGCGAGTTCCTCGACGCCTACGGCGTGGCCATCGCCGACGGCCCCATGGCGGGCCTGGCCGCGCGCGCCGTGGTCGTGCTCGACGAGAACGACAAGGTCCTCCACACGGAGCTGGTCGGCGAGATCGCCGACGAGCCGAACTACGACGCCGCGCTCGCCGCCCTGAGCTGACCCTCACCCGGCAGCCCGCCCCGGGCCCCGCCCCGACCACACACCAGGGTCGGGGCGGGGCCTTGCGCGTGGGGCCCTTAACGCGTGAGTCCTGGGCGTGGGGCGGGCGGGGGGAACGGGTGCCGGGTGGTCACGTCGCGACGCCTCGGGTACGCGGGTCAGGCGCGGTCCTAGGCCGACGTCGGCCCGGCGGGCCCCGGCCGCGACCCGGCCGGATCGTCGTCCAGTTGGGTCGTCGGGTCCTCCAACCGGACCGAGGTGAGGGCGCGCAGCGCGGCGACGGGCAGCAGCAGGCCGCTCTGCCCGCCCTCGGCCAGGACGAGGCCCGCGAGCCCGCCCGTACTGGAGAAGGCCGGCGCGCCGATCAGGCCGCGCACCACCTCGCCGGCCACCCGCAGCCAGTCGCCCGTGCGGCCCCTGACGTCGAGGACGCACGAGTAGGGGCCGGTCGCCGCGTGCGCGCTGACCAGGAGCTGTCGGCCCGGGCGGGGGCGCCAGTCGAAGGTCAGCGGCTGCTCGGGCACGGGGACGGGCTCGGCGAGGCGCAGCACCACCAGGGGAGCGGGGTATCGCAACCAGAGCGGGTCGAGCTCGGGAAGGGCGAGCGTCTCGACCACCGCCGCCACCTCCACCAGGCGCCCGGCGACGACGACGTGCACTCCGCTGAACAGCGGGTCGGCCGGCAACCGGGCCGAGGTGATCACCGTCCGGGCATCCAGCAGCAGGCCGTTGCCCAGGTGTCCGTCGAGTTCGCACACCCGGACGCTGACCGCCGCGACGATCTCCTCGTCCACCTGCCAGTCGTCAGCGTTCACGGTGACGCTGCCGTGTACGTGGCCGATCTGGTACACCGAGTTGACCGGCGCCGAGCCGGGTGCCGCCATGAACCGGTTGTGCACCTCGGCTTCCGCCGTCCCGGCGGACCCGGCCGGCCCGGTGTCCTCGGGGACGCGGGTCGTCTCGGTCGCGCGGTGCACCACCTCCGGCAGCAGCGCGTCCTCACTCGCCTCGGTCGACCCGCCCTCCGCGTCGGCGAGTTGGCGTTCCAACTGTTCGCAGCGCTCCTCCGCCCGCTGGTGCCGCTCGCGCACGCGGGCCAGCTCCTCCCTGAGTTCGCGCACCTCCTCGCGCAGCCGGGCCTGTTCGTCGGCCCGCTCGCCGGCGGCGGCGTCGCCCAGTGGCTCGGACGAGGCGGACGCGCTGGCCGACGCCTGCAACTCGTGGAAGCGCGTCTGGAGGTCGCGTACGCGGTGCTCGCGGTCCTGGAGCGCGTCCTCCAACCAGCGCTCGCGGGCCGCCGCCCGACGCGCCTCCTGGTCGGCCTCGGCCAGCTTCCGTTCCAGCAACTGCACCTTGTGTGCGGGGGACTTGCTGCCGCTCAGCGCCGCGTTGTGCAGATCGCGGAGCATGGCGATCGTCTGCTCGGTCGGCACCGTGCCCCGCTCCTCGGCCACGTCGTGCAGCAGGTTGAGGACGAACTCCCAGGGCGGCATATGGCTGCCGCTCAGGTAGCGGGAGACGGTGGAGGAGTCGTACGCGCGGCGGGCCGCGTAGCGCCGGGTCGATACGCCCAGCCCCTGGAACAGGTCCCGTAACGCGACGGCCAGCGCCGCCACGTCGGGCCCCATGCCCTGGTTGACCGGCTTCAGTTCGCTCATCGTGCCCCGTAGCCCCCGATCTTGTACGCGGCCCGTACCCGTGCCAGACCCCGTGCCGCACGTCCGCCCGTACACGCGCGTGTTGCCAGTTGACCGGCAGCACCGCTGCGCCTGCCGCAGCACCCCGACCCGCCGCGAGCCTTGACCACATCGTCACAGACGCCCTCGCCCACCGTGAACGGGGACTTCACCATGAGCCAGCGCACCGACCGATCCCGCCGCACCAGCCGATCCCGCCATACCGGCCAGGCCCGCCACACCGGCCAGACCCGGCGCGCCAGCCGGGCCCCCGGCGTCCGCCGTACCCGCCGTACCAGCCACATCGGTCGCGCCCACCGGGTGCACGACCTGGTCGTCTTCCTCGCCGTGCTCGGCACCGCCGTGGGGCTCGTGCTCAGCGGCGTCGCGCCGGAGTCGCTGGCGGCGATCGCCGTCGCCGTCTCCGGCCTGTACGCCGCCTGGCGCGGCAGCGGCGACCGTCCGCGACCGCCGGAGGGGCGGTGATGCCACCGGAGGCCGGGTCTTAGGGTGAGGCCATGTCGTCCCCCCGGCACCCGGCCGCCCCGTACCCGGCCGCACCACATCCGACCGGGGTGCCCCATCCGACCGGGGTGCCCCACCCGACCGGGGCCCGCCCCGTCGGCGCGCCCCGTACCGCCAGGGTGTCCCGCGCGGCCGGGGCGTCCCGTGCGCCGGCCGGGCGGACCGTGCGCGAGACGCGGTCGCTGCCGGTGGTGGCCGCAGGGGCGGTCGAGGTGCCGTTCGCGATCCAGCCGTACGACGAGGTCGTCGCGCACGACACCACCTGGGGCGAGCACTCGCACCCGTTCCACGAGCTGCTGTGGAACGAGCGGGGCGCGTCCAGTGCCGTCGTCGGGGCGCGGGTGTGGACGATCACGCCCGCGCTCGGGCTGTGGATGCCGGCGGGCACGCTGCACTCGGGGTCGGCGATCGCGGGGACCTGGTTCCGGGCGAGCTTCTTCGGCTTCCACACCACGCCCTCGCTCTCCGACACACCGGTGGCCGTCGAGATCACCCCGCTGCTGCGGCTGTTGCTTGAGCGGCTGTGTGAGCCGGGCCTGTCCGCGTCGTCGCGGAAGGTCACCGAGGCGCTGGTGCTCGACGTCCTCGAACCCTCGCCGCGCGAACTGCTCGTCCAAGCGCCCACCTCGGCCCTGTTGCGCCCGATCGCCGACGCGCTGCGCGCGGACCCCGGCGACCAGCGGACCCTGTCGCGGTGGGCGGCCGAACTGGCCGTGAGCGCGCGGACGATCAGCCGGGCCTTCGCGGCGGAGACCGGTACCAGCTTCGCGCGCTGGGTCGCCTCGGTACGGGCGCAGCACGCCGTGGCGCTGCTGGCCCGGGGCTGGGAGGTGGAGGCCGTGGCGGTGGAGGTGGGATACCGGTCGGCGAGCGCCTTCGGCGCCGCCTTCCGGCGCACGACCGGCCTCACGCCGGGCGCGTTCCAGGTCTCCTGACCGGGCCGGGGGAGCGGCCCCCGAGATCGGCCCCGAGCCTCTGAGACCGACCTCGGGAGCGGACTCCGAGGTCGGCCCCCGACCGGCCCCGATCGACCCCGGTCGACCCCGATCCGCGCCCGCGCCCCGCCCGCCGCCTCCGCCCCGGGCCCCCGCCCAGCCCGGGCCCCCGCCCCCGGCCCCCGGCACCACTTTTTCGGACAGCACCGACCCGTCCACACGCCCTATTTCCCCATGCGCGCCTTGGGTTCGTGTCCGGATCGCTACATCGGCTGTCTCGTAAGACTGGTTGCGACAGTGATCGGCGACCTCTTAAGGTGCGAAGGCAAGGCTTACCTAAGTGCTTGTGTTCGACAGTGGTGCACTACTCCACGACGGCCTCCCCGGACCCAGGCGTGCGAGGACCGGCACCTGGCCATCCGGATCAGTGGGGTTCGACCATCATGCGTTCCATTCGCTTGCGCCTGTTCACCGCGGCGGCCGCGACCGCCGCGCTCCTGACCGTCGCGGCCTGCGGCGGCTCCTCGTCGGACGGCGACGACGCCAAGGCCGACGGCGCCAAGGGCTCGGCCTCCGCAAAGACCGACGGTTCCGCGTCCAGCGACGGGCCCGTCGCCGACGGCACGTTCCCGATCACCATCAAGCACGCCCTGGGCAAGACGACCATCAAGAAGAAGCCCGAGCGCGTCGCCACCGTCAACTGGGCCAACCACGAGGTGCCGCTGGCGCTCGGCGTGGTCCCCGTCGGCATGGCCAAGGCCGACTTCGGTGACGACGACGGCGACGGGGTGCTGCCCTGGGTGGAGAAGAAGCTGGACGAACTGGGCGCCAAGACGCCGGTCCTGTTCGACGAGAACGACGGCATCGACTTCGAGGCCGTCGCCGACACCCAGCCGGACGTCATCCTCGCCACCTACTCCGGCATGACCAAGCAGGACTACGAGACCCTGAGCGAGATCGCCCCCGTGGTGGTCTACCCGGACGCCCCGTGGGCGACGCCGTGGCGCGAGATCATCCGGTCCAACAGCAAGGCCATCGGGCTCGCCGGCAAGGGCGAGGCGATGATCAAGGACCTGGAAGGGCAGATCTCCCGCACCGTCAGCAAGTACCCGCAGCTCAAGGGCAAGTCGGCGATGTTCATGACGCACATCGACCCCGGGGACGTCAGCGAGGTCGGCTTCTACACCGCCAACGACACCCGCACGCTCTTCTTCGAGGACCTCGGCCTGAAGATCCCGGACAGCGTCGCCAAGGCGTCCAAGGGCACCGACAAGTTCGCGCTCACCCGCAGCGCCGAGCAGATCGACGAGTTCAACGACGTCGACATCGTCACCGGCTACGGCGACGACAAGGGCACCCTGGCCAAGACGCTGCGCAAGGACCCGCTGGTCTCCAAGCTTCCGGCCATCAAGCGCGACTCGATGTACCTGCTGCCCGGCACCTCGCCGCTGGCGACCGCGGCCAACCCGACGCCGCTGTCGATCTCGTGGGTGCTCGATGACTACGTCGCCGCGCTCGCCAAGGCCGCGGACAAGGTCAAGTGACCACGGACACCACCCCTCGTACGCCGGACGTCGCCGTGGTGCGGCGTCCGGCGCGCGTGCGCGCCCTGTGGCTGCTGGTCGCCGTCGTGGTGCTGGCCGCGCTGATGGTGGCCTCCGTCGCCTTCGGCTCCCGCACCGTCGGCTGGTCCGACGTCTGGGCGGGGATCGGCGGCGCGGAGGACACCCTGGAGCGGGCGGCGGTCGTCAAGCGCGTGCCGCGCACGTTCCTCGCGGTGCTGGTCGGCGCGGCGCTCGGGCTGGCGGGCGCGGTCATGCAGGGCGTGACCCGCAACCCGCTGGCCGACCCGGGCGTCCTCGGCGTCAACATGGGCGCCTCGCTGGCCGTGGCCGTCTCGGTCGCGTACTTCGGCCTCACCTCGCCGACCGGCTACATCTGGGTCGCGATGGCGGGCGCCGCGCTCGCCGCCGCGTTCGTCTACGGCGTCGGCACGCTGGGGCGCGGCGGCGCCACGCCGCTGAAGCTGGCCCTGTCCGGCGCGGCCACCTCCGCCGCCTTCGCCTCGCTGGTCACCGCGGTACTGCTGCCCCGCAACGACCTGGCCGGCAGCTTCCGGCTGTGGCAGATCGGCGGCGTGGGCGGCGCCTCGTACGAGCGCATCGGGCACGTGCTGCCCTTCCTCGCCGTCGGCTTCGCGATCTGCCTGCTGTCGGCCAAGGCCCTCAACTCGCTCGCGCTCGGCGAGGAGTTGGCGGCCGGGCTCGGCGAGCGGGTCGCGCTGGCCCGGGGCGTGGCCGCGCTCGGCGCCGTCGTGCTGTGCGGCGCGGCGACCGCGGTCGCCGGCCCGATCGGCTTCGTCGGCCTCGTCGTCCCGCACGCCTGCCGGCTGCTGGTCGGCGTGGACCACCGCTGGCTGCTGCCGTTCTCGGCGCTGCTCGGCGCGGCGCTGCTCACCGCCGCCGACGTCGTCGGCCGGGTCGTCGCCCGGCCCGCCGAGATCGACGTGGGCATCGTGACGGCGCTGGTCGGCGCCCCCTTCTTCATCTGGATCGTCCGTCGGCAGAAGGTGCGTGCCCTGTGAGCGCCGGCTCCCCCACCGCCCCCACCACCTCGTCCACCACGTCACCCACCCCGGCCCCGCTCGCCCCGTCCGCCGTGGAGGCCGTGCGGGCCGTGGCGCGCGGCCGGGTCCGCCGGGCGCTGCGCCGGCGCGCGGTCATCGCGCTGCTGGCCGTCCTGGTGCTGCTCGCGTTCGTCGGCTCGCTGATGTACGGGCAGACGAACTACCCGCTGGCCGACGTGGTCCGGGTGGTCCTGGACGAGAAGGTGCCCGGGGCGACGTTCACGGTCGGGCGGCTGCGGTTGCCGCGCGCCGCGCTCGCCGCCGTGGCCGGCTTCAGCTTCGGCCTGGCCGGCGTCACCTTCCAGACCATGCTGCGCAACCCGCTCGCCAGCCCCGACGTCATCGGCATCAGCTCGGGCGCGAGCGCGGCGGCGGCCGTCGCGATCGTCATGCTCTCGCTCGGCGAGACCCAGGTGTCGGCCCTGGCCATCGCCGCCGCCCTCGCCGTGGCCCTGCTCGTCTACACGCTGGCGTTCAAGGACGGCGTGGTCGGCACCCGCCTCATCCTGATCGGCATCGGCATGGCGGCGATGCTCGACAGCGTCGTCGCGTACGTGCTCTCGCAGGCCGCCGAGTGGGACCTCCAGGAGGCCATGCGCTGGCTGACCGGCAGCCTCAACGGCACCACCTGGGACCAGGCCAGGCCCGCCGCGCTGGCCCTGGCCGTACTCGGACCCGTACTCCTGTCGCAGGCCCGGAACCTGTCGGCCATGCGACTCGGCGACGACACCGCCGCGGCGCTCGGCGTACGCGTCGAACGCACCCGGATCACGGTCATCATCGCCGCCGTCGGCCTCATCGCCTTCGCCACGGCGGGCGCCGGCCCGATCGCCTTCGTCGCCTTCCTCTCCGGCCCCATCGCCGCCCGCATCACCGGCCCCGGCGGCTCGCTGCTGGTCCCGGCCGGCCTGGTCGGCGCGCTGCTGGTGCTGGTCGCCGACTTCACCGGCCAGTACGCCTTCGACACCCGCTACCCGGTCGGCGTCGTCACCGGCGTGCTCGGCGCGCCCTACCTCGTCTACCTGATCATCCGCACCAACCGGGCGGGAGGCTCGCTGTGACCCAGCCCCATTCCCTGGCCGCCGAAGGGCTCACCCTCGGCTACGGCGACCGCACCGTCGTCGACTCACTCGACCTGACTGTGCCGCCGGGCCGCATCACGGCGATCGTGGGCGCGAACGCCTGCGGCAAGTCGACGCTGCTGCGGTCCATGTCCCGGCTGCTGTCCCCGCGCGCCGGCCGCGTCGTCCTGGACGGCAAGGAGGTACACCGGCTGCCCGCCAAGGAGTTGGCCCGCACCCTCGGCCTGCTGCCGCAGTCGCCGGTGGCGCCCGAGGGCATCACCGTCGCCGACCTGGTCGGCCGCGGGCGCCACCCGCACCAGCGGATGTTCTCGCGCTGGAGCGGCGAGGACGACGCGGCGGTCGCGGCGGCGCTGGAGGCCACCGACACCACCGCACTCGCCGACCGCTCCGTGGACGAACTCTCCGGCGGCCAGCGCCAGCGGGTGTGGATCGCGATGGCGCTGGCCCAGCAGACCGACATCCTCATGCTGGACGAGCCCACCACCTTCCTCGACGCCAGCCACCAGGTCGAGGTCCTGGACCTGCTCACCGACCTCAACCACGAGCGCGGCACGACCGTCGTCATGGTCCTGCACGACCTCAACCTCGCCGCCCGCTACGCCGACCACATCGTCGCCCTGGCCGACGGCCGACTCCACGCCGCGGGCCCGCCGCACGAGGTCCTCACGGAGGAGTCCGTACGCGCCGTCTTCGGCCTCAACAGCCGCATCATCGAGGACCCGGTCTCCGGCCGCCCCCTCATGCTCCCCATCGGCCGCCACGGCACCCGACCACCGGCCACCACCCCGGACCCCACCGCACCCTCCGCCCCGGCCCCGGAACCCACCACGTCCCCCGCCCCGGCCCCGGCGGCCAAGCCCCCACTGAGACGCCGTACGCCCCCGGCCTACCGCCGTACGCCCGCCCCACCGCCGTCCGGCCGTACACCCACCGCCGTACGCCGGCCACCACAGACAGCCCCGCACCACCCACCACCACCGGGAGACGCCTTGCCCAGCAGGACCGACGCCGCTGCCCCGGAGCACGAGCACGAGCACGCCACGGCCACGCCCACCGCGAGCGGTTCGGGTTACGTCACCCTCGACTCGCACGCCGAGCTACGGGAGTTGCTCGGCGAGCCGCACCCGATCGTCATCGACAAGGTTCACGACCGCCTCGACCCGGACGACCGGGACTTCGTCGCCCGCTCCCCGTTCTGCCTGCTGTCCACCTCGGACGCGTACGGCACCTGTGACGCCTCGCCGCGCGGAGGCGACCCCGGCTTCACGCACGTCCTCGACCCCGGCACGCTGGTGCTGCCGGAGCGCCCCGGCAACCGGCGCGGCGACAGCCTGCACAACATCGTCGACAACCCGCACGCCGGACTGCTCTACCTGCTCCCCGGCAGCCGCACCATCCTGCGCGTCAACGGCCGGGCCCGCGTCCTCACCGACGCCCCCTTCTTCGACGCCCTGACGGCGGAGGGCGGGCGCCCGAGCCTGGCCGTCCTCATCGAGATAGACGAGGTCTACCGCCACTGCCCCCAGTCCCTGAACCGCTCGTCGCTGTGGTCACCGGCGACGTGGGGGCGACAGGCGTAGCGACGCCGCAGCGCCCGCCCGCACGGCGCCCGCACGGCGTCCGTCCGGCGCCCGTCCGGCGACAGGGGTGGTGAACGGACGGCCGGCGGCCGACTCGACCGCGCGCGGAGCGCTGCCGCGTCCTCCGTACCCGCGCGGGAGCGGGCCTTCGTGTGAGTTTCATGTGAGGTCCCCGCCCCGAAGGCGGCTGACGCCCCGATCGGCGCAGGTCACCGGGGCAGGGGCGGCATGCGGCGTTCATGTTCTCCCATGCGCTCCCATGTCCGCGGGCGACGGTGGCGTGGTGCTCGCGGCCATCGCGGGCACCCCGCCACCGTCGGCCCGTGGAGACCTGATGATCGAAGTACGTGGACTGACCAAGCGCTACGGTGAGGTCCTCGCCGTGGACGACCTGACCTTCGGCGTCCGCGCGGGCGAGGTCACCGGCTTCCTGGGGCCCAACGGCGCCGGCAAGTCGACGACGCTGCGGATGATTCTGGGTCTGGACGCCCCCAGCTCGGGCACCGCGACCGTGCGCGGCCGCCCGTACGCCGCCCAGCCCGCCCCGCTCAAGGCGGTCGGGGCCCTGTTGGACCCCGGCGCGGTGCTGCCCAGCCGCACCGCCTTCCACCACCTGCTCGCCCTCGCGGCCGGCAGCGGAATCCCACGCGGCCGCGTGGACCAGGTACTGGCCGAGGTGGGGTTGGAGAAGGTCGCGCGGCGCAGGGCCGGGACGTTCTCCCTCGGCATGCTCCAGCGCCTGGGGATCGCCGCCGCGCTGCTGGGCGACCCGCCGGTCCTGGTCTTCGACGAGCCCCTCAACGGTCTCGACCCCGAGGGCATCGTGTGGATTCGCTCGCTCATGCGCGCGATGGCCGCCGAGGGACGCGTGGTGCTGATGTCCAGCCATCTGATGAGCGAGATGGAACTGACCGCGGACCATCTCATCGTCGTCGGGCGCGGCAGGCTGATCGCCGACACCGCGATGAAGGACTTCATCGCGGCGCACTCCGAGCGCCGGGTCCTGGTGCGTACCCCCCAGGCCGAGAAGCTCCGGCCGCTGCTGGCTGGCGCCGCCGACGTGCGGACCGAGGGCGACGACACGCTGGTGGTCACCGGCCTGGAAGCCGCCGCGATAGGGGCCCTGGCCGCGGCGGTCGAGGTGGAGCTGCACGAGCTGACCCCACAACAGGCGTCCCTGGAGAAGGCGTTCATGGACCTGACCCGAGACGCGGTGGAGTACCAGGCCGAGAAGGAGACGAACCGATGAGCCAGCCTCTCGCGCACCCCGAGCCGGCGCCGGCCCCGGCGCGGCGGCGCGCCCGCGCGGGCCGCCGGCGGCCCGCGTCGAACAGCGCGGCGTCGGACCGGGCGACCTTCTGGCACAGCCTGCGCGCCGAGTGGGTCAAGATCCGGACGATGCGCTCGACGCTGTTCGTGATCCTGGGCGCGCTGGCCTTCGCCGTGGGCCTGGCCGCGCTGAACGGTTCGTCGGCGGGCGACGAGTACCCGGACCTGTCACCCGCCGACCGGGCCGAGTTCGACCCGCTGGAGACCAGCCTGATGGGCTACCTGGTCGCGCAGATCGCGTTCGGCCTGCTGGGCGGCCTGGTGATGACCTCCGAGTACGGGGCGCGCACGATCGTGCCCACCCTCACCTCCGTACCGCGGCGGGCCCGGGTCCTGGGATCGAAGGCCCTGGTGCTGGTGGGGGTGGCGCTGCCGGTCGGGATCGTGGTGTCGCTCGGCGCCTTCCTCGTCGGACAGGCCGCGCTGTCCGGGGCGGGCGCCCCACACCTGGCGCTGTCGGACGGCGCGGCGACGCGCGGCGTCCTCGGCGGCGGCCTGTACCTGACCCTGGCCGCCCTCCTCGGACTGGCCCTGGGCGCGGTGATCCGCTCCACGACCGCCACGGTGACGACGCTGTTCGGCGTGATGCTCATCGTGCGGGCGTTCGCGCCCGCGTTGCCCGGCGCGCTCGGCGACGGGGTCGCGAAGTTCTGGCCGCCCCTCGCGGGCGGACGGATCATCACCGCCGTCCGGGACCCGGACGCACTGGCCCCCTGGGCCGGGCTCGGCGTCATGGCCGGGTGCGTGGCCGCACTCCTCGCGGCGGCGTTCGTCGTGTTCCGCGGGCGCGACGCCTGACGCGGCGGGGACACTGGGCGCGCCGTAGATCGCCGGTCGGGGGCAGATGCCATGACAACGAGACAACGCCTGCTCCTCGTGGAGGACGAGCCCACCCTGCGCGAGCTGCTGTCGGCGAGCCTGCGGCTGGCCGGCTTCCACGTGGACACCGCCGAGACCGGCGCGCAGGCGCTGGACGCGGTACGCGAGCACGCCGCAGACCTGGTCGTGCTGGACGTGATGCTGCCCGACATCGACGGCTTCGAGGTCGCCCGCCGCCTGCGCGCCCGCCCGCACGCGCGTACGGGGCACACGCCGATCCTCTTCCTCACCGCACGGGACGCGGCCGAGGACCGGATCAGCGGGCTGCGGGTGGGCGGGGACGACTACGTCACCAAGCCGTTCAACCTGGAGGAGTTGGTCCTGCGCATCCAAGCCGTACTGCGCCGCACCAGCGGCCACCAACCCGTGAACCGCCTCACGGTCGGCGATCTGGAACTGGACGTCGACAGCCACCAGGTAACCCGGGGCGGCGTGCCGGTCCCGCTGTCCCCGACCGAGTTCGACCTGCTGCGCGTCCTGATGGAGAACGTCGGACAGGTCCTGTCCCGGGGACAACTGCTGGACCAGGTCTGGCACTACGACTTCGGCGGCGACGACTCCATCGTGGCCTCCTACGTGAGCTACCTCCGTCGGAAGATCGACACCGGCGAGACCAAGCTCATCCACACCGTGCGCGGTATCGGCTACGTCCTGCGCGGGCCGAGGAAGTGAACACGACGTCCCCGCGCCGTGGCGCCGCGCGTCTGTCGCTGCGGACCCGGCTGGTGATCATCTGCCTGCTGCTGGTCGTGGCCGCCCTGCTCGCCAGCAACGCCCTGCTGATCACGCTCCTCCAGCGGCAACTGGTGGACCAGATGGACGAGCGGCTGCGCACGGCCGCCGCGGCGGCCGTGCGGCTCCCCGATCCCGGCACGCACCCCGACGCCACCGCGCCGCCGGAGCGCGACGCGGTGGAGCGCCAGCTCACCGGGGACGTCTACGTGGTCCGTCTGAACGCCGACGGCAGTCTGTCGCAGCGCCCCCGCCCGGCGGTGGGCGACGTACCCGAGCTGCCGCGCCTGGACGCCGCGGCGGTCGCGGCCCGCGGCGGCGCCCCCTTCGAGGCGTCGGGCGACGGCCACGACTGGCGCGTGATCGCCCAACCGGCCCCCTCCCCGCCACGCCAGAACGGGGACGGGGGCAGGGAGGGGGACAAGGACAGGGGCGAGGAGAGGAACAGGAACACGGACGGGGACACGTCCGCCACGGGAAGCATCGTCGTGGCCGGCTCACTGGAGGAGGTGAACGGCACGATCCGGGGCCTGGGAGTGCGGATGTTGGTGATCGACTCCCTGGTCCTCGTCCTGCTGGGCGTCATCGGCTGGTTCGCCGTACGCGCCGGGCTGCGCCCCCTGCGCCGCATCGAGACGACCGCGGCCGCCATCGCCGGCGGCGACCTCTCCCGACGGGTCCCCGACCTGGCCTCCTCCACCCGTACGGAACTGGGGCGCCTGGCCGCCGCGCTCAACGGCATGCTGGACCGCATCGAGGCCGGTGACGCGGCACGGGCGGCCACCAACGACCGGATGCGCGCCTTCGTCGCGGACGCCAGCCACGAACTGCGTACCCCCCTGTTCGGGATCAAGGGCTTCACCGAGCTGTACCGCATGGGCGGCATGCCCGAGCGGGCCGACGTCGACACCGCGATGAACCGCATCGAGCGCGAATCGGCCCGCCTGGCGCACATCGTCGAGGACCTGCTGCTGCTGGCCCGCCTGGACGAGGACCCCACCGCGCGCACCGAGCTGCCGCTGGAGCCGACCCCGATGGACCTGCGCACCTTGGCGGCCGACGCCCTGCACGACCTGAGGGCCCTCGCCCCCGACCGGACGGTCACCCTGACCGGCCCCGGCGGCGGCCCGCCGGGAGCCGCCCCCGTGCTGGGGGACGAGGCGCGGCTGCGCCAGGTCATGTCCAACCTGATCGGCAACGCCATCGCCCACACCCCGGCCGGCACCCCGGTCCGCATCGGTGTGGGCACACACGACGCGCTGGCCATCCTCGAACTGGGCGACCAGGGCCCCGGCATGACGGCCGAACAGGCCGCCCGCGTCTTCGACCGCTTCTACCGCGCCGACACCGCCCGAGGCCGGACCCGGACCGGCGGCGCCGGCCTGGGCCTGTCCATCGCCCACTCCCTGGTCGCCGCCCACCACGGCCGGATGGAGGTCCACACCTCCCCCGGCCAGGGCGCCACGTTCCGCATCCTGCTTCCCGTACACACTGACCCACTCGGCGACTGAAGGGGGTTCGTGGCGCGGCCCTCGGCTCCCGGCAGATCCGGGCGTTGACCTACGCCTGAACCCTCCTGAACCCGCCTGACCAGGTATCTGAAACACACGATACCCATGGTGTTGATGGGGCGGGTGTGCCACATTGTCGTGCTATGTGACAGGCTGACCCGTCACAGACCGTGGAGCGACAGCGGAGGCGGGGGAGCATGCCGGAGCTTGGCAAGGGCGGGAACACGGCGGTGGCGACGGGGCGGCTCGTCGCGGCGTTGCACGCGGAGGGCGACGTGGTCGACCTGAGCGCGCTGCTGGTCGCCGCGGACGGCAAGGTCAGGTCGGACGACGACATGGTCTTTTACAACCAACCCGCCGCCGAGTCCGACGCGGTACGCCACCTCGCCGCCGACGCCGAGGGACCCGAGCGCGTCGAGGTGGACCCGGCCGGGCTGCCCGCCGACGTGGACCGGGTCGTCCTGGTGGGGAGCTGCGACCCGGACGACGCCAGCCGCACCTTCCACGGGGTGAAGCAGGTGACGATCCGCGTCGAGCAGTCGGGCGCCGAGCCCATCGTCTTCCACCAGCCGGACCTCACCGACGGCGAACGCGCCGTACTCCTGGCCGAGATCTACCGCCGTGGTCCCGGCTGGAAGCTGCGCGCCATCGGCCAGGGGTACGCCAACGGCCTCGCGGGACTCGCCACCGACTACGGGATCACCGTGGCGGAGGAGGCCGAGCCTGACCACGACGAAGCCGAAGCCGGCGCCACCAACGGCACACCCGCCCCCGCCGCGAACCCGGCCGCCCCGACGCCAACACCGTCCCCGGCCCCGTCTCCGACACCGAGCCCGGCCCCGGTCCCCGCCCGGGCCAACCTGCGGAAGCCGCCGCTGGGCAGCATCAGCCTGGACAAGGGCGGGCGCACCGCGATCGACCTGGACAAGCACGACCGGGAGCTGGTGGTCGAGGCCGCGCTGGAATGGGACGGCGGCAGCGAGCGGCGGCGCAAGCTGGGGGCCGATCTCGACCTGTACGCGCTGTTCGTGCCGGCCACCAAGGCGCTGCGCGGCCCCAAGACGCCCGGCACCCTCGTCAAGGCCGGCCACAAGCCCCAGGGCGATCCGCTGGTGGCGCCGAGCGACGCCGAGCCGGACCAGGCCCAGCCTACGGGCAAGCCCAAGAAGGTCAAGAACAGCAAGAACAAGCAGGGCAAGGGTGGTGAGGCGGTCTACTACAAGCACCTCGGCTCGCTCAAGCAGCGCCCCTACATCCGCCTCGACGGCGACGCTCGCGCCCCCGGCCGCGAGTCCGTGCGCATCGTACGGCCCGACGAGCAGGGCTACGTACTGCTCTGCGCGTACTCCGCCGTCAGCAACGGCTACGGCTCCTTCCGCAGCTTCGGCGCGAAGGTCGTCATCACCGACGGGCGCGGCTCCACGGTCACCGTTCCCCTCTTCGAGAACACCATGACCCGCTACTGGGTCGCCATCGCCCTCATCGACTTCGGCTCCCCCGACGGGGCGGCCATCCACCACGTCGAGGCGTGCAGCGCCCGCATGACCGAGCGGCGCCCGGTCCTGCACGTGGACGGCACGGTCGAGATGAACGGCGGCCCGGTGGAGTTCAAGCGGCGGTAGCCGCAGCGCGCGTACGAACCGCCCCCCGCGCCCCCCGCCAGCCAGCCCCCGTGCCCCCTCGCCAGTCAGCGCCCGCGCACCCCACCACCAGCCGCACACGTGCCCCACCACCAGCCGCACGCGTGCGCCGCCAACAGGGCGCGCGCGTGCGGCCATCAACGGTGGTGCGGCGGGGGGCGGCACCGGGGCCGGGGGTAGCGCCGGTGGCGGAGCCGTCAGCGCAGGTCGCCGGCCGCGGCGATCATCTCCACCACCGCGGGCAGCCCGCCGGCGGCCAGGGCCCGGCGCTGCCGGTCGGCGCCGGTGCCCTCGCTGAGCAGCCGGTGGGTCAGGCTCGTCACCTCACGCGTGTCACCGGCCTCCTTGAGCGCGGGCGTGACGTGCGCGAGGAGGTCCCGCACCACGTCGCCGGCGGCCCGGCGCCGGCCGTCCGGATCGATGAGGTCGCCACTCAGCCCGTGCCGGGCGGCCTGCCACACCGCGAGCCGCAGCAACTCGGCGCTGGCCTCCGGCGCCGCGACCCCCAGTTCCGCCTCCCGCATCGCGGTGTCGACCAGCGCGCGCACCAGGCCGGCGAACAACATGGCCTCGTGCGGGCGCAGTTGCACGTCCAGGGAGCGCACCTCGACCGTCGGGTAGCGCTCGGACAGCCGCGCCTGCCAGTAGAGCTGGCCCACGTCGCGGATGACGCCGGTGTCGAGCAACTGCCGGACGCGCCGCGCGTAGTCGTCCTCGTCGGCGAAGTGCGGCGGCATGCCGCCGACCGCCCAGCGGCCGAAGACGATCGTGCGCCAACTGGCGAAGCCGGTGTCGTCGCCCTTCCACAGCGGCGAGTTCGCCGCCATCGCGATGAGCGTGGGCAGCCACACCCGTATCCGGTTCAGCACCTCGACGCCCATCCGCCGGCTGGGGACGGCGACGTGCACGTGCATGCCGTTGACTAGTTGTTCCCCGACCAGTTGCGGGGCCTGCTGCTGGATGGCGCGGTACCGGGCCTCGTCGGTGACCGCCACGGGGGCGTCATCGCGGAGTGGTGGCGTGCCGCTGACCAGGAGACCGCACCCGTGTTCCCGCGCCGCCGCCGCCACGGCGCCCCGTAATCGCACCAGATGCCCTCCCGCCTCCGCCAGCGTGTGGCACACCGGCGTGGCCACCTCGACCTGTGCCTGCAACAGCTCCAACTGCACCTCTTCCGCGGCGATCAGGGGCTCCAACTCGGCCGCTCTCAGCACGGCCTTCGCGTGTGGTGCCGTTTGTCCCGTCACCCGATCAACCAACAGGTACTCCTCTTCCACGCCAACGGTTGCCATCGGCAGCTCTCTCCGTTCGCACCGCGCACCCCCACCTGAGCAGATGGGGCCGTGCGCACCAGCCGGACGCCTCGTGGTTGGCCCGGCACCGCCCGCCCGCGAGCCCTCTCCCCGGGTCGCATCCCGACCCCGCCGGGGCCCCGCTCGGCTTTGCTCGGTTGTGCCTCGCTCGTGCCCGATCCTGCTCGGTCGCAAATCTAGGTGGCTCGCGATAGTCCGGGTACGGTGCCGTTCTTGACCGACAGGGCCCCGTGGACCGCCCAGCGCGCCCGCGTGCTACGGGGCCGCGCGGGCCACTGGCACATGCCGTCGCCGGACCTGGCACCCGGCACCGTCCCCCTGCCGCCGTACGACGCGCGGGCGCTGGCGCGCTGACGCGCCGCCGCGCTGACGCGCCGCCGCGCGACGCCGCAACCCGGGAACCGGCCGCCAGCGGCCTACCGCCAGGGCCGACGCCCGGTGATGGCGTGCCACCTGTCGCGTTGAGCCTCCAGCGCGTCCGCGGCCCGCCTGACCTCCGGGTCCACACGCTCGGCCGTCCTCACCCGCTCCACGCGCGTACGCGCGGCGTCGACGTCCTCCGTCGCCGCGCGGGCCGCCGCCAGGTCGGCCTCGGCCGCCGCGATGTGCTGCTCCCGCGCCGCCTGGGCCTCCCGCGCCCGCGCGACGGCGCTGCGTACGTCCGACACGAACTGGCGCACGTTCGCCTCCGGGTACTCGCGGTGGGCGTAGCCGACCTCGTACGACACGGAGTTACCGGACGTGAGGGTCACGCACGTCTCCGGTGGGTCGTCCGACGGGGCGCAGTCGACGGTGAGCGTGGCGAGCGGGAGGTCCGTGCTGGGCCCGCTGGCGGGCGTGCGGTGGCGGCCCGTCTCGTCGAGTGGGCCGTCCTCGTCGAAGAGTCGGAGCGCCTCCTCGTGCACGGCGATCCGGCCCAGCCAGGTGACCCGGCTCCCGGGCGCGGGGGCGCGCAGGCTGCGCAGCCGTCGCTCGGCGCCGTCCACCTCGGCCTGGTACGCGGCCCTGGCCACCCTGAGCCGCTCCGTGGCTGCTTCCAGTCGGTGGGCGCTGGCGCGCCTGGCGGCCGTGAGTTCCTCGCGGACGCGGCGCAGCTCACCGCGTGGCTTCGCGTACTCCGCGCCGAACATCGCGACCCATGAGCCCGGATAGGACGCCCACCGACAGGCGAGGACGCCGAGCGAGACCGCGACGACCCAACTCAACGTCTGCACCCACGCCATCCACCCTCACCCCGTCCCGGTCCGCCGCCCGCGCGAGGGCGTGGCATGCCTTGCGCTGCCCGGGCAACTACACCACCGGTACGGGCTGGTGGAACCGGACGTGAATCCGTGCGCCCTGTCGGATGCGCCGGCCGCCCCCCGTCGCGCGCCGCACTGACACAGACGGCCAACTGGTTGATCCACACGGGACTGGGTCCCCGCCCCGTCGCTGCGTAGGGTTCCAGGAGGGCGGCAACGGGGCGTCCGGCGCGGCGTCAACACCCCTCGATCCACGGCCCCGCCACCACGTCACTACGCCGCCGAGCGGTCACGCCGCCCCGCGGTCACACCAGAAGCGCGACACGTACGGCACCCCCAAAGCGCCACGAAAAGAAGGAAGTTGATCCCATGCGCGCACTTGTCGTTGCCCGGGGTGAAGCCGGGCCTGTCCGGTTCGCCGATGTCGATGAGCCCGTACCGTCCGTCGGGGAGGCGGTGGTGGAGGTGCGGCACATCGCGCTCAACTTCGGGGAGCTGAACTACCTGCACCTGTGGCCGGACGGCGCCGTGCACGGGCACGACGCGGCCGGGGTCGTGGTGCGGGCCGCCGCCGACGGCTCGGGGCCGCCGGTGGGGGCGCGCGTCGCGCTGGGCATGACGCCCCACGCGTGGGCGGAGCGGGTGGCCGTGAGCCCCGGCTGGCTCGGCACCGTGCCCGACGGCGTGGAGCTGGCCGACGCCGCCGCGCTGGGCATCGCCGGGGTCACCGCGCTGCGGGTGCTGCGCAAGCGGTCCCTGTTGGCCCGGAACGTGCTGGTCACCGGCGCCAGCGGTGGCGTGGGGCACTTCGCCGTCCAGTTGGCGGCGCTGGCCGGGGCCCGGGTGACGGCGCTCGTCGGTTCGCCGGGCCGGGCCGCCGGGCTGCGCGAACTCGGCGCCGACGCGGTCCTGACCGACCCGGCCGAGCTGGCCGCCACCGAGGACCTGTTCGACCTCGTCCTGGACACGGTCGGCGGGCCGCTGGTGGCCCAGGCGTGGAACCGGCTCGCCGAGGGCGGCACCATTCACCTGGTCGGTTGCTCGTCGGGGGAGGCGACCACGTTCCCGCCGGAGGCCCTGTTCGGCTTCGGCGAACCCCGCACCATCGCCACCTACGGCGACCGGACCTCGACCAGCGGCGAGCTGACGGACCTGCTGGGCCTGGTCGCCGCCGGCCGGCTCACGGTCCCGGTCGGCCTGCGCGGCGACTGGCGGGAGGTGGGCGACGCCGTGCGGGCGCTGTTCGCGCGCACGGTGCACGGAAAGGTCGTGCTCGACGTGGCCTGAGGCCGTGGGCGGGGACACGGTGGGCGGGGACACGTACGAGAGCGTGGTACGTACGCCGCCTCCCCACCCGGGGAGGCGGTCGGCCGGGGTGGACGAGGATGGGCCCATGGACGTGCTGGCGGAGGTCTTGCGGGTGTCGGGCGCGCGGGGCGCGCTGGGCGTCGTGGTGGAGGCCGGCGGGAGCTGGGGCCTGTGGCTGGACGGCGCGCCGGGAGCGGCGCTGCACGTGGTCTCCCGTGGCACGGTCTGGCTCCACACCACGGGCCAGCGGCCACTTAAGGTGCGGGCCGGGGACGCCGTACTCGCGCCCCCCGGCACCGCGCACGGACTCGCCGGCGCCGCCAGCGTGACGATGGGCTCCTGCGACCGCGAGGCGGCGGCCCGGGCCATGGGTGACGGCCGGGCGCTGCGGCTGGGCTCGGCGCCGCCGCACACGGAGGTGATCGTCCTGCACTACGAGCAGGACCCGGAGGTGAGCACGCCGGTGCTCACCTCGCTCGCCCGGCCGATGCACGTCACGGCCGGCCAGAACGCGCAGTTCAGCAGGACCGTCGAACTCCTCGCCGCGGAGCTGGCGGAGCCGCAGCTCGGCACCACCGCCGCGATCAACAGCATCGTGGACCTGCTGCTCGTCCAGTTCGTACGCGCCTGGCTGGCCCGCCACCCCGAGGAGCGGTCCACCTCGTGGCTGGGCGCGATGCGTGACCCGGTCGTACGCGACGCCCTGGCACACGTGCACGCCCGGCCGGAGCACCCCTGGACCACCCACTCCCTGGCCGCCGCGACGAGCGTCTCCCGGGCGACACTGACCAGGCACTTCCGGTCCGCCCTCGGACAGACGCCGGGCGCGTACGTGACGCGGTGGCGGCTCGACCTGGCGGCCGTCCGGCTCCGCGACACCGACGAGCCGGTCGAGTCGATCTCCGGCGCCGTCGGCTACGCCTCCCCGCACGCCTTCAGCCGCGCCTTCCGACGCGCCCGGGGCACGGCCCCGGGGGAGTACCGCGCCCGCCTGCGCCCTCCGAGGTAGTCGCGCCGGGCCACCAGGCGCCCACCGGGGCTCACCGGGGCGTCCTCCGTGCCCGTGATCCGGGCCGGCCGCCGCGCACGGGGGCGCGGCGGACTCATCCGTAAGAGCCCGGGACGAACGTGCTGGTTGGACGGAGGCGAAGCGGGGCACTCGTGGAGCGCTGACGCGTCCGACGACCCCGGACGGCGTCGAACGGCATCTGACGGCATCCGACGGCAGACGAACCGAGGAGGCGCCTTGGCTGTTCGCCATCGCCTGATCAAAGCCCCGCCGAGCACCGTGTGGGCCGTGCTCGCCGACGGCTCCCGCTACGCGGAATGGGTGGTGGGGACGTCCTCCTCACGCCCGATCCACGGCCACTGGCCCCAGACGGACGCGGCCATCGGCTACGAGGTGCGCATCGGCCCCGTCTCGCTGAACAACCGGACGACCGTCCGCTTCTGCGAGGAGGGCAGCCGGCTGGAGCTGGAGGCCCACGCCGGCGCCCTGGGCACCGCGCGCATCGCGATCGAGCTGCGGCCGTGGGGCGAGCACTGCCTCGTCCTGGTCGACGAACACCCGTTGCAGGGGGCGGGCGGCTGGCTGCACAACGCGGCGTTCGAGCCGCTGATCCACCTGCGCCACCGGGCGATGCTCGGCCGGCTCGCCGGGCTCTGCGAGGCCGACGACGACCGGCGGCGGGAACACGGCCGGGCGCCGACCACGACACCGGCCACCACCGCCGGCCCGCAGGGCGAGTGATGGCGGGGGAACACGACGGGGCCGCGACGGAAGGGACGACACGGGTGACGCCGGGGACGACGACGGACGCCGTGGTCATCGGCGCCGGGCCCAACGGCCTGGTGGCCGCCAACCTGCTGGCCGACGCCGGTTGGAACGTCCTGGTCCTGGAGGAACAGCCCGAACCCGGCGGGGCGGTCCGCCACGACCAGGGGGTCGACCCCGCGTTCACCAACGACCTGTTCAGCTCCTTCTACCCGCTGGCCGCCGCCTCCCCCGTACTGGCCGGGCTCCGGCTCCAGGACCACGGCCTGCGCTGGAGCCACGCGCCGCACGTGTTGGCGCACCCGCTCAGCGACGGCTCGTGCGCCGTGCTTGACCGGCGCGTCGACACCACCGCCGCGTCCCTCGACGCCTTCGCGCCCGGCGACGGGGATGCCTGGCGGCGGCTGCACGACGCGTGGGACCGGGTGCGCCCCGACCTGCTGGACGCGTTGTTCACCCCGTTCCCACCGGTGCGGGCCGGCGCCCGGCTGGCGCTGCGGCTCCGCGCGGCCGGCGGGCTGCGCTTGGCGCGCATGTTCACGCTGCCGGTGCGCCGGATGGGCGAGGAGGAGTTCACCGGCCAGGGCGGCAGGCTGCTGCTGGCCGGCAACGCGCTGCACGCCGACCTCGCCCCGGAATCGGCCGGCAGCGGCGGCTTCGGCTGGCTGATGGCCATGCTCGGCCAGACCTACGGCTTCCCCGTGCCCGTCGGCGGCTCCGGCGCCCTGACTCGGGCCCTGGTCCGGCGCCTGGAGTCGCTGGGCGGGCAGGTTCGCTGCGGGCAGCGCGTCGAGTCCGTGGTGGTACGGGACGGGCGCGCGGTGGGCGTACGGACGGCGGGCGGCGAGACCGTCGAGGCCGGCCGGGCGGTGCTCGCGGACGTGTCCGCCCCCGCCCTCTACGGCGACCTTGTCGCCCCGGCGCACCTGCCCGACCAACTCCTGTCCGACCTGCGACGCTTCCAGTGGGACTTCGCGACCTTCAAGGTGGACTGGGCGCTGGATGGCCCGGTGCCCTGGCGGGCCGAACAGGCGGCGCGGGCCGGGACCGTGCACGTGGCCGACGGCGTGAACGAACTGACGCGCTTCGCCGCCCAGATCGCCATGCGCCAGGTCCCCGACCGCCCCTTCCTGCTGTTCGGCCAGATGACCCGGTCCGACCCCAGCCGCTCGCCCCAGGGCACCGAGGCGGCCTGGGCCTACACCCACGTTCCACACAAGATCACCGGGGACGCCGGCGACCAGGGCATCACGGGCGACTGGCACCCCGACGCGCGCAACCGCATGGCGGACCGCGTCGAGCAGCAGGTGGAGCGGTTCGCGCCGGGCTTCCGCGCGCTGATCCGCGCCCGCCGCGTCCTGGCGCCGCCCACCCTCCAGGCAATGGACGCCAACCTGATGAACGGCGCCCTCAACAGCGGCACGACCGCCCTCCACCAACAGTTGGTCTTCCGCCCCGTACCGGGCCTCGGCCGCCCCGAGACCCCCGTGGCGGGCCTGTTCCTCGCCTCCGCCAGCGCCCACCCGGGCGGCGGCGTACACGGCGCCCCCGGCGCCAACGCCGCCCGCGCCGCCCTCCGCCGCCACCTCCCACCCGGCCTGGCTCGCGCCCAACGCCTCCTCACGGCCCGCGACCGCACCGGCCGAAAACGCTGAACCCCCGCACGCGGCAGCCGAGTTGACCGTACGCCGCGACTCTCGCCGAGACGACCGCCCGCACGACCGGCCGCGCGAGCACACACCCGAGGAGAACGACAGCACGCACAGAAGGAGCAGGTGGCCATGGGCGGCAGTCCGCTCGAACACCGCACGGTGGTGGTGACCGGGGCGGCGCGCGGCATCGGCGCGGCCCTGGCCCGGGAGGCCGCCGACCGGGGCGCCCGCCTCGCGCTGCTGGGGCACGAGCCGGCCGCCCTGCGCGCGGTGGCCGACTCCCTGCCCACCGCCGCCCTGCCGCTGACGGTCGACGTGACCGACCAGGCGGCACTCGACGCGGCGGCTCGCGAGGTACGCCGACGACTCGGGCCCGCCTCGGTGGTGATCGCGAACGCGGGCATCGCCGAGGGCGGCCCGTTCGCCACATCCGATCCCCGGTCGTGGCACCGCGTCATCGACGTCAACCTCGTCGGCAGCGCCCAGACCGCCCGGGCCTTCCTGCCCGACCTGTTCACCACGGCGGGCCACTACCTCCAGGTGGCGTCCCTGGCGTCCATCGGCGCGGCGCCCCTGCTGAGCGCCTACTGCGCGGCCAAGTCGGGCGTGGAGGCGTTCGCGCACGCGCTCCGCGCCGAGGTGGCGCACGAGCGGGTCAGCGTGGGCATCGCGTACCTCAACTGGATCGCCACCGACATGATCCGCGACCTCGACGAGTACGCCGTCCTGCGCGAACTGCGGGCCCGCATGCCCCCGCCGGTCCGCCGGAGCACGCCGCCCGAGCCGGTGGCCGCCCGGTTGATCCGCTCCGTGGAACGCCGCCGCACCGCCGTCTACGTGCCCGGTTGGCTCCGCCTCACCCAGCCGGTGCGCGCCGCCGTACCCTCAGCCGTCCTCCGCCTCTCCCGCCGCGAACTCCCCCGCCTCCAGGCAACCGCCCCCTGGCGCCCCACCGGCCCCCTGGGCACCGGCGGCCAGGCCGACCAGGCCGCCGCCTCCCGGGAGGACTGATCGCCGAGCCCCGGGCCGCCCGCTGCGAGTGCCGTGGCGTGCGCGCGCCCACGGTGACACACCCACGCCCCCGCACACTCATGGCGCCGGCTGCCTCCCGCGCAGCCCTACCGCGTCGCGTCACACGTCTCACAGCGGCTCACGGCCGTCCGCTCGGTGTTGCCCTGGACGGCGCGGAGCGGGTTGGAGGGCGCGAGGCGACGCCACGCGCCGGGGGAGGGGGCGGGCACCCAGCCGTAGACGGGAGGCCGGATGTCGGCCGGGTCGATGTGCGTGCAGCCGGGAAGGTGGGCCTTTCCGCTGGCGTGGATGATGATCGAGGCCGCCGGCCAGCCCTCCCACTCGCTGGTGGGCGCGCCGCCGCGGGGAGCGCAGTCCGCGCAGTTGTGCATCTCATGGCGTTCGCAGTACCGCATGATCCGCACCCTGCCAGGTTTCGGGCCGCCGCCAGGCGTGTTCGCGCCAACTCGCCCACGTGGCACCCGTGTTCGGCCGGCCACCGACCACGTCAACTCGCCGGAACGACGCGCTCCGCCGCGTGCGCGGCGGCGGCCGCCCGCCGGTACGCGCTCGGGCTCTCGCCCCGGAGCCGCTTGAACGCCGCGCTGAAGCCGAACGCGTCCGCGTACCCGACCCGGCGGGCCACCGCCGCCACCGTCAGCTCCGGGCGGGTCAGCAGATCGGCGGCGAGCGTCATCCGCCACTCGGTGAGGTAGGCCACCGGCCCGGTCCCGACCAGCTCCGTGAACCGCTTCGCCAACGTCGTCCGCGAGACCCCCGCCCGGCCGGCCAGCTCCGCCGTCGTCCACGGGTGCGCCGGGTCCTCGTGCATCGCGCGCAGGGCGGGCCCCGCCACCGCGTCACCGAGCGCGCCGTACCACCCGGGCGGCTCCGCCTCCGGACGGTCGAACCAGTCCCGCAGCGTGCACACCAGCAACCAGTCCAGCAGCCGATCGAGCACGATCTGGTGCCCCGGCCGGCCGCCGCCGATCTGCGCCTCCAGGTAGTCACGCATCGGCGAGCAGTCCTGCTCGTCGGGGACCACCAGGACCGGCGGCAGGGCCCGCAGCAGCCGCTGCGGAAGTTCCTCCCGTACGTCGTACGCGGCGGCCAACAGCACGGTGGCGCAGTCGAACTCCAGGCCCCGGTCCACGGCGTCCGGCGCGTCCTCGCCCCAGCGCACCTCCCGTACGCCCGCCGCGCCCGCCCCCGCCGACACGCCCGCCGTCCCCGACGCGCCCGCCGCCGCCGTGACGTTCGCCGGGTCGTCGGTGAAGGTGAACGGCGCGGGCCCCCGGACGATCGCGGCCTCACCGAGCGCCACGTGCCGTGCGTCCCCGGTCTCCGGCACGATCCAGCCGGCGCCACGCATCGGGATGCACAGGGTCAGGTACGCGCCGTCGGTGAACCGGAGCGACCACGGCGGCCACAACACCGAACGCCCGAACACCGCACCCTTGCCCCGCACGCCCCGCAGCAGTTCGTCGAACACGTCCATGGCGCCAACGATAAGCAGGTCCGGGCAGCGCCCCGGACGATCGCCTATGGACGACGGACGGACGGCCATGGTTCGGCCACCGGCCACGCGGTGGACTTGCCCCATGACAACGCAGCGCACCCACGGCACCCCCTCCGACATCCTCGTCCTCGGCGCCACCGGCAAGACCGGCCGCCGCCTCGTCGCCCGGCTGCGCGAGGCCGGCACCGCCCCGGTCCGAGCCGCCTCCCGGTCCGGCGAGGTCACCTTCGACTGGACCCTCCCCGACACCTGGGAGCCCGCGCTCGCCGGCGCCGGGGCCGTCTACCTCGTCGCGCCCGAGGACCCGTCCCCCATCGACGAGTTCGTACGCCAGGCCACGGCGTCCGGGGGTACGCCGCTTCGTGGCCCTCTCCGGCCACGGCATCGAGCACGCGGGCGACGACTTCGGCCGGGGCATGGCCGTCGGCGAGGAGGCGGTCCGGGAGTCCGGCGTCGAGTGGACCGTGCTGCGCCCCAACAACTTCTTCCAGAACTTCGACGAGGACCTGTGGCTGGCCCCCCTGCGCGCGGGCCGCCTGGCCCTGCCGATCGGGGAGACGCCCGAACCGTTCATCGACGCCGACGACGTGGCGGCGGTCGCCGCGAAGGTCCTCACCGAGGACGGCCACGCGGGCCACACCTACGAACTGACCGGCCCCCGCGCCCTCACCTTCGCCGAGGCCACCCACACCATCGCCGAGGCCGCCGGCCGCCCCATCCGCTACGAGGAGATCACCCCGGCCGCCTATCGCGCCCAACTCCTCGCCGAAGGCTGGCCGGAGCCCGCCGCCGACGCCCTGAACGCCATGTTCGCCCTCCACCGCGCGGGCCACTCCGCCAACGTCACCGACGACGTCCACCGCGTCCTGGGCCACACCCCCACCGACCTGACCCCCTGGGCCCACCGGGTGGCGGCTCGGGGGACGTGGGCGGGGTAGGGGGCGAGCCGTGACTCAGTCTCCGCGCCACGCGGTGAGCAGTTCCTCCGGGCCGTACGTCGCCTGAAGCCCGGCGCAGGCGACGCCGCCGCGAGAAACCGCGATCAGGGGCACGGGGTCATCGGTGACCGCCGCCCGGTGCTTGTGCAGTGCGGCGAGATCGTGGCTGTCGAACGACGAGTTCTCCAGCCACTTGACCGACCCGAGGAAGAGCAGTTCCCTGGCCACCGGCTGACGGTCGGCGCCGACCAGGTCGATCTCGACATCGTTGCTGCGGGTCCAGTACCCGCCGACGGCCGGGGCGGCGGGCAGGTCGCTGTCAGGCAGGAGCCTGGCGAGGGACTCTCGTACGAGCGGCTCGACGGCCCGCCCTCGCCAACTGGTCCACTGCTCTTGGATCCGCCGCAGGGTCAGGTCACCGCGCATGCGCTCGATCTCCGCCATGTGGGGGTCGAGGAACGCCAGCCAGAAGCGCAGGTACGGGTCGGCGACCCGGTAGCGGCGCTCCTTGGACGGCCTGAGGGAGACGGGGAGTTCGGCCGCGACCACGCGCTTGGCCGTCAGGAGGTCGGTGGCCCGGGTGAGGGTCGTATGGGCGATACCACCGGCCGCCCGGGCGATGTTGGTGAACGTGCGCTCACCGCTCCCGATCGCACGCAGCACCTCCCGGCTCATCGCCTGGGGAGGGAACTCGGCGGCCAGTGACCGCTCGGCGGAGACCAGCAGGGCGGAGATGGGATTGTCGAGCGAGGCGCGGAGGAACTCCCACAGCGAGGCACCCCGGGGCCACTCGGCGCAGACGAGGGGCAGGCCGCCGGTCACCAGCGCCGCGTCGAACGCGGCCGCGGGCTCCAGGTCGAGCATGTCAGCGATGTCGTGGGGATTGAGCGGGCCCAGGACCATCTCGCGCCCGCGCTGGTGGAAGGGGCGGTCGTAACTGTTCAGGGCCTCCATCATCGACAGATCGGAGCCGACCAGGAGCAGGAGCACCGGCTTGCGGCTGAGCAGCCGGTCCCAGGCCCGCTGCAGCATCCCCTCGAAGGCGTCGATCCGGTCCATGAGGTAGGGGACCTCATCCAGCACGACCACGCTCGGGCTGTCGTCGGGCAGGATCTCCGCCAGCAGGCGAAACGCGGCGTTCCACTGCGTCGGAGCCTCCTCGGCGAACAGGGACCGCTCCGGCAGCGTGGAGGAGGCGACAGCGTCGAGCAGCTCCGTCAGCTCATCCTCGGCTGATCCCCCCGCCGCGGTGAAGAAGAGGTACGGGACCTCGGCCCGCCCGAGGAACTCCTCGACCAGGCTCGACTTCCCGACGCGACGCCGCCCACGCAGCAGGACACACTCGCCGGGCTTCTGGGACCCGCCCCCCTCGCGGACCTTCGCAAGGGCCGCGCCCAGCACCCGCAGCTCCCGCTCGCGCCCGATGAATCGATGCATCCCCTACGCTCCCGTCGAAGATAGTATCTCCAGCGATAGTATCTCGGGCAGCAGTATGTGGCCGGATCGCCGGTTCGCTCGTGCTGCAGATCAGTGGCGCGAGGCTGATGGGCATTGCCTGCTGACCTCTCGACACGGGGCCCCAGCCAGGGAGGCGGCTCAAGTCGCGGCCGACCGCCTCAGCGGGGTAGGGGGCGGCGCGGTGGGCCTTGCCAGGGGGGCGTTCAGTGTGAGTCGGCGCGTCAGAGCGGAATGATCCGAACCTGGCTGCCGCAGAGCTTTGTCATGTCGTCACTGTCGGACGTCAGCAGGGCTACCGGTTTCGGCTGACGCAGCGCGACCTCGGCCACCGTGGCGTCGATGGCGTACTTGTGCCCGTGTAGCCCGGCGCCCTTGAGGAGTTCCGCCGCGGCCCTCGCCGCCTGCTCGGTGACCGGCTCCACCTTGATGCGGGACAGGGCCCAGTTCAGGCGCGGGATGTTGGTACGGGAGTGGATGACTTCCACGATGGTGTTCGCCCCGACGACGAGGTCGGCCCCCATGTCGTGGAACACCTGCAACAACGCGAGGAACTTACGGTCCTGCGCGATCCAGGCGGAAAGCCCTTCCGAGTCCAGGACGACGCTCTCGACGCGCTCACTCACGCCGCGTCCGCGCCGTTGGAGGCGCCGCCGGCACCGAAGATCTTCGCGCGGGCCTCCGCCAGCTCCTCGTCACTGAAGCGCCCGTGTTCTTCTTCATGGCGTCGCAGATCATCACCCAGCAGCTGGTGTCGAATCTGCCGGGCGACCGCCTCCGCCACGTACCCGGAGACGTTGTCCGTGAGCTTGCGGAGCTCCGCCACCTGGTCACTGGGCAGGGTGACGGTGATGCGAGTCGTTGAGGACATACGGGAAGCATACTGGAGTATGCGCACAACTGGTGTGACGACCAGCCGCCCCACGCGAGCTCGCCCCAAAGCGGCACGTGCGGTTCCGGGTGCCCGCCGCCGGTGGCGCGCCGTGCGACACATGCCGCCCGGTCGACCAATCCGGGGCTGCGTAGGCGAGCGGGTGGCGAGAACCGAACTCGCCCTCTGGGCTTGAGGAATTGGCGGCGCTCGGGCCGTAACTCCTGGCGCGCGCTCCGGGACGTGCCTCACGCAGGGTAGCCGTACGAGATAGGGCACGCGGAGGACGCGCCACCCCGCAAAAGGCCCGAACAACAAACAACCCCCGGGTCTCTGACCTGGGGGTTTGTCATGGAGCGGGTGACGAGAATCGAACTCGCGCTCTGAGCTTGGGAAGCTCATGTTCTACCATTAAACTACACCCGCGAAAACGAGCCGCCCGATCTTGCGTGCCTCACGTCACCGTGGGGCACCTCAACAGGGCCTCGCATCGCGCATCACTCTACCTCATCCTCGACCCCCGGTGCATGGACCGCGGGGTCTTCGTGCTGTTTGGGCTCGGGGCGCGGGGCGGGAGGTGTGGGACCGGGGTGAGGGGGTGGGGATGTGGACGTGGGGGCGGGAGTTGGGGCGTACGGTGGGGGCGCGGAGTGCCGGGTTCGGGGCCGCCTGATCTATCCCCTAATGTGGCTTTTGTCGTTCACGCAGCTGGGGAAGGGGACCGATGGAGCGCACCGTCGTCCGTTGTGCCGAAGGGCACGTATTCAGCACCGCTTCGTTCCCGATGCAGAACCTGACCGCCGACCGTCTCGGGCCCGGACGCTTGTTGCGCTGTCCGCGGTGTGCCCGGCTTCGGCATGCGGTTCCTGTGGTGCTGGAGAAGCGGTAGCTCACATTCAGTGAGGGCCCGGCCCGGTTGGGTCGGGCCCTTGGGGTTTGTTTGTCCGCGTATCCTCGTGGCGTGCTTCTCTCAGACAAGGACATCCGGGCCGAGATCGACTCCGGCCGGGTGCGGATCGATCCGTACGACGACCAGATGGTGCAGCCGTCGAGCATCGACGTGCGGCTGGACCGCTACTTTCGGGTGTTCGAGAACCACCGCTACCCCCACATCGACCCCGCCGTCGAGCAGTCCGACCTGACGCGCGAGGTGGTGCCGGAGGGGGACGAGGCGTTCATCCTGCACCCCGGGGAGTTCGTGCTGGCCTCCACGTACGAGGTGGTGAGCCTGCCCGACGACATCGCCTCGCGGCTGGAGGGTAAGTCGAGCCTGGGGCGGCTGGGGCTGCTGACGCACTCCACGGCCGGCTTCATCGACCCCGGGTTCTCCGGGCACGTGACGCTGGAGCTGTCGAACGTCGCGACGCTGCCGATCAAGCTGTGGCCGGGGATGAAGATCGGCCAGTTGTGCATGTTCCGGCTGACCTCGCCGGCCGAGCACCCGTACGGTTCCGAGCGGTACGGGTCGCGTTACCAGGGGCAGCGCGGGCCCACCCCGTCGCGCTCCTTCATAAACTTCCACCGGACCACGGTCTGAGCGGTCTGGTGGTGCGGTGGTGCGGCGGCGCGGTCCTGGCCTCGGGGTTCGGGGCGGGGCGGTCGCGCGGCCAGGGAGTTACGAGAGACAGCGGGGCGAAGTGAGATGAGTGCGGTGCGGGAGAACCTGACGTACGACCTGTTCGGTCGGGCGATCCGGGAGTTGGCGCAGACGATCGCGGACGACGGGTACGAGCCGGACATAGTGCTCTCCATCGCGCGCGGCGGCGTGTTCGTCGCCGGCGGCCTCGCCTACGCGCTGGACTGCAAGAACATCCACCTGGTGAACGTGGAGTTCTACACCGGCATCGGCACCACGCTGGAGATGCCGGTCATGCTCGCGCCGGTGCCCAACGCCATCGACTTCTCCGACAAGAAGGTGCTCATCGCCGACGACGTCGCCGACACCGGGAAGACGCTCAAGCTGGTGCACGACTTCTGCGTGGGCACCGTCGCCGAGGTGCGCAGCGCGGTGATCTACGAGAAGAGGCAGTCGCTGGTGAAGTGCGAGTACGTGTGGAAGCGCACCGACCAGTGGATCAACTTCCCCTGGTCGGTCGAGCCGCCGGTGGTCCGCCGCGACGGACAGGTGCTCGACGCCTGAGCCGTCCGCACACCCGAGACCGGCCACCACCAGGGGCCCGGAACACGCGACGACCGTCGCGGTTCCGGGCCCCTGGTGGTGTGGGTGGGGCCGTCGCGCCCTACAGCGTGCCCAGTTTGATGATGGACAGCAGCGCGACGAGCTGGATCGCGCTGGCGCCCAGGGCCTTGGGCCAGGGCAGGTCGTGCGACTTGCTCACCATCGACGTGAACAGCGCGCCCGCCGCGAGCCAGGTCGCCCAGCCCAGGAGCTGCACCAGGGTGCTGTCGCCGCCCAGGAACATCGCGAACAGCAGGCGTGGCGCGTCCGTGATGGAGGTGATCAGCATCGACAGGCCGATGGTCGGCGCCCAGGCGCCGTCGCCGCCGAGTTGGCGGGCGAGGGTGTGGGTGACCGCGCCCAGGATCAGGCCGCTCAGCACGACCGCGACCGCGGTGCTCAGCATCCACGGGATGCTGTTGGACAGCGAGGCGTTCAGCACCTCCTCGCGCGCCTGGTCGAAACCGAAGACCGCGAGCAGCCCGTAGACGAAGGTCACGGTCAGCGCCGTGGGCCACATCGGGTAGTCGCGCATCTGCCAGAACGTCGGGCCCGGGCGCAGCACGATGCCGCGCAGCAGGTCCTTCCAGTGCAGCCGTGGGCCGGCGGGTGGGGGCGCGGGCTGGCCGGCGCGGTAGGCGCTCACGGTGCCGTCGTCGTACCCGTCGTCGCCGTAACCGCCCTGCGGCCCGTACGCCGGATCGTCGGCGAGGCTGAACTGCTGGGTGTGGCCCGGGTTGTCGTTCGGGTCGTACGCCGGCTGGCCGCCCCCGCCGCCGGGCCCGGGGTAGCCGCCCTGGCCGCCGCCCGGCGCGTAGTACGGGTCGTGGCCGCCGTCGCCGAAGTACTCCGGCTCATCCGGCCGGCCCTGCGCCGGGTGCGGCCACTGGACGCGGCCCGCGCTCGGTCCGTACGCCCCGGGGCCCGGCCCCTGCGGCGGGCCGGGCGGGTAGCCCTGGCCGCCGCCGGCCTGGCCGTACGGCGGCGGGGCGGCGTGCTGCCCGTACGGCGGCGGGCCGCCCTGTTGTCCGTACGGCGGGGGCGCCTGCCGCGGGCCGGGCTGTCCGGGGTGCCCGCCGTGCCCCGGGTGCCCCCCGGGGTTGGGGCGCCCGGAGGGGCCGGGGTACGGCCCCTGCTGTCCCTGTTGTCCCTGCTGTCCCGAGCGGGAGTCGCGTCCGCGTCCGATCCTGAATCCAGCCACGATTCGAACGTACCTGGTCCCGCGGACCTCGGTGACAGGGCAGCGGAGAATACCGGGGCCATTGCGGCCGAGCTGTGACATCCCCTAGGGGAACCCCGGGGGGCTAACCCCCTGCTGACCTTGGTGTTTGGCGCACCTCACGACAGCGTACGACGGCACGGGCACGGTGCGGGCGACGTCAGGAGTCGGTGGGACTGATCAGAAATCGTCCACCGTGTACGGCGCGAGGTCGGTGCGCAGCGCGACGTCGAGGGCGGCCGCCGCGCCCGGCGTGTGCTCGGTGACCAGGCCCGCGTGCGCCAACTCGCGCAGCGGGATGGTGCCGAGGTAGCCGGAGCCGAGTTCGCGCACGTCCAGACCGAGGTCGGCCGGCGCGTCGGTCGGCTCGTAGGTGGCGGTGCCCTGCCGCACCGACAGCCGGTGTCGGCCCGCGTTGGCCGGGACGTACGCGTCCCGCACGTCGAGTACGACGTCCACGTCGGCGGCCCAGGAGCGGGCGCGCAGCGCGGCGCCCACGTCCACCAGGCGCACCCGCAGGCCGGTCTCCTCGCCGGTGACGCGCACCTGGTCGCGGTCGGCGCAGAAGTGCAGCAGCGGGTCGTCGAGCGGGCGGGCCCACGCGGTCACCTTGTGGGAGAGGTCGATGCCGGCGAGGTAGCGCCACAGGGCCGCGGCGACCGCCGGGGTGTCGGCCTCCAGCTCGCCGATGTGCACGCTGCCCGGGCCGTGGCCGTCGGACTTGGTGCGGTAGATCACGTACCCGGCCAGCGGCTCGCCCAGCGCGACGATCCGCGGCGGGCTCATGTCGTCGTCATCGGGGTCCTTGTCGACCATCCACTCCTCGCGCCACCAGCGCTCCGTACGGGCCATCCGGCCGGCGCGCACAGCGCGGGTGCGCTCGTAGTACGGGCCGAGCAGCGCGGGCGCGTCAGCCGGGTCGACCAGGCGCAGGGGGCGCTCGTCCGGCGCGATGCGCAGCGCCAGCGGCCGGGACGAGTTGATCTCGACGGTCAGCCCGCGGGTGCCGGTCCCGAAGCCGTAACGGCCGTAGATCGCGTCCTCGGACGCCCACAGGCAGGCCAGCGGCGTGCCCGCGGCGCCGAACCCGCGGTACAGCTCGGCCATCATCCCCGACAGCACGCCCCGCCGCCGGTGGGTGGGGGCCACGGAGACGAAGGTCAGCCCGGGGGCCGGCAGCTCGCCGCCGGGCAGTGAGAGCGTGAAGTCGTAGGTGGCCATGAGGCCGACCAGCCGGTCGCCGTCGTACGCGCCCACGCGCGCGCACTCGCGCAGGGTCTCGTAGTGGTGCTTGCGCTCGTCGTTCTCGGGGGTTTCGAGGAAGGCGAGATAAGAGAGGGCCAGCGCCTCGTCGAGGCGGGTTTCGGGCACCTCACCGAAGCGTAGGGCGGAGCTTTGTTCCATATTCCGGACGGTAGCCGCGAAGGGTCGCACAGGCATCCGCTTTTTTGACCACGTCAGGACCATTTTGCGACTGGTGTGCGCCGTGGCTGATGGCCGATTCGCGCGCGCCCGCCCGGTGCCCGCCTGGGCACACCGTACGGGCACGCCACGCCGTACGGGCACGCCACACCGTACGGGCCGCGTCCGAGGTCGGCCCCCGCGGCGGGCCAGCGACCGCGGGGACCGGATGCCCGAGGCGGCCCACCCCCCGACGAGGCGGGCCGCCGACCCGGCCCCGGCGGCGCCCGTCGGCAGGACGGGGCGCCGGAGCACCGGTGGCGCGCCGGGCGGCGGTTCGTCCGCCATGGCCGGTGGTCGCAAGTAGCCCTGAGAACACCGGAGTTAGCGGCGAACGCGACGCTTCCGCGCCGTGCCAGCAACTGTGCCGGGTCACCGCGCGGCGGGGGAAGTGAATCTTGATAGGTCTTGCGCGCGTATCGATGCCCCTTTGGCTATCGGTGGAGGCCACCGGTGTGGCCGAGGGGGCTCGGTGCCCTCTGTGTCATGCCAGTGATCGGTGGCATGATCCGGCGGGGCCAGGCGGCCACCGCACGAGCCGACGCGAGGGGAGACGCAGGGGATGACAGCCATGTCACCGTCCGACGCGCACACGGGGCCGACGGGGCCGACGGGGCTCGGGCAGCCCGACGCGACGGGCCAGATCGCGGTCGCGGCCCCGACCGAGCGGGTCTACGCGCTGGTCACCGACCTGCGGGTGCTCGCCGAACTCGGCGAGGAGGTGAGCGCGCACCGCTGGGTCGGGCGACCGGGGGCCGCGGTGGTCGGGGCGCGGTTCAGGGGGAGCAACCGGCGCGGCGCGCGCCGCTGGTGCACCACCGCCCGCGTCACCGCCGCCGACCCGGGCCGATGTTTCGCGTTCGAGGTGCGCAGCGGGCCGTTGCCGGTGTCGGTGTGGCGGTACGACATCCGGGCCGTGGCGGACGGCGGTTGCCTCGTGGTGGAGAGCACCTGGGACCGGCGCCCGCGGTGGTTCAGGGGGCTCACCGCGCTGGCCACCGGCGTACGCGAACGGACCGCGGTCAACGACCACAACATCGCCCGCACCCTCAGCCGGCTCAAGGAGCGCGCGGAACGCTGACCGTGTGGCTGGCTGGCCGGGTGCTGGGTGGGCCCGCGCGGTCGCCGGCCCGACCAGTGGCCCACGTCGGGGTGCGCACCCGCCGGCGCGTGGCGCCGGCCCGGTGGGCCACTGCTCAGGGGGCGCGGTCAGCGCGCGGCCGGCGCCGCCCCGTTCGTCGACGACGTGGCGAACAACTCGGCCTCGGGCCAGATCGGGACGGCCTCGGCGCCGGCGGCGTGGACGGCCGTGCCGTCGAAGGTCGTACGGGTCTCGGGAATGCCCTCGTCCGGCCATTCCACGACCAGTTCCAGCGGGCCCTCGGGCGGCAGTTGGGACAGGTGGAGGACGAGGTGTTCGTGGAAGCCGTCGCCGCCGCCCTCAAGGCGCAGGCTCGGGCCGGGGGAGCCGTTGGTCGCGGAGGTGGGGGCCGGGTCGAGGGTGGTCACCTTGCGGCCGTCGCCGAGCAGCATCCCGCAGCGGAGGGCGCCGGCCGCGGTGCGGGCGGCCCGGCGGGGGGAGTTCGGCGGGGCGAGGCGGCGGCGGAAGACCTCCACGCGGATGGTGACCGACCTCGGCCACACGTGCCAGCCGCTGAGCATGAGCCGGGTGTCGGGACCCGCGCCGAGTTCGGCGGTGTGCGGTAGGCGGGCGGGGATGAACCAGCGGTCCGGCGGAAGCGGCTCGTCATGGGGTGCTTCGTAGGCCGGTAACGACGGCTCGTTGGGGGGCTGGGGCTCTTCGGTCGGGTCGGCGCTGATCAACCCTTCGAAAAAACTCATGTACGGATAGTGACAGTCGGGTCGGACATCTGTCCGCCGAACGCACGGGAACCGAGGCCAAAGGGACCTTAGGGGCAGCCGATGCTGCCCTTGTGGGGACGTGGCCTCAGCCGAAGCGGACGCGTCCTCCGCCCTCGAGGCCGACGTACCCCTCCGTCCGAAGCGGACGCGTCCTCCGCCCCCGGGGTCGACGTACCCCCACCCCGAAGCTGGAAGCGCCTGCCCCCCCCGCTACCTCGGCGGCTGGCGACTCGGCCCGTACCGGGCACGAGAACGCCCCCGTGCCGGGCACGAGAACGCCGGTGGGCGCGGACCGTCTCGCATGGTCCGCGCCCACCGGCGGTTGGCGCTTCCGTTGGCCCGGTGCGGGCCGACGGGCTACTTCACGGGCTCCGGCTCGGGCGCCGTCGCCGGCTCGCCGTCACCGCCCGGGTCCGGCTGCTCGGGCGTCTTGACCGAGTCGAGGAGGAGTTGCGCCACGTCCACGACCTGGAGCGACTCCTTCGCCTTCCCGTCGTTCTTCTTGCCGTTGACCGAGTCGGAGAGCATGACGAGGCAGAACGGGCAGGCCGTGGAGACGATGTCGGGGTTGAGGGACAGCGCCTCGTCCACCCGCTCGTCGTTGACCCGCTTGCCGATCCGCTCCTCCATCCACATCCGGGCACCACCGGCGCCACAGCAGAAGCCGCGCTCCTTGTGCCGGTGCATCTCCTCGTTCCGCAGCCCCGGCACCTTGGCGATGATCTCCCGAGGCGGCGTGTAGACCTTGTTGTGCCGGCCCAGGTAGCACGGGTCGTGGTAGGTGATCAGGCCCTCGACCGGGGTCACCGGGACCAGCCTGCCCTCGTCGACGAGGTGCTGGAGCAACTGGGTGTGGTGGATGACCTCGAACTCGCCGCCGAGCTGCGGGTACTCGTTGGCGATGGTGTTGAAGCAGTGCGGGCAGGTCGCGACGATCTTCTTCTTCGCCTTGGGCTTCCGGGTGGACTCGTCGTCACTGTCCTCGCCGAAGGCCATGTTCAGCATCTCGACGTTCTGCTGACCGAGCTGCTGGAAGAGGAACTCGTTGCCCAGGCGCCGGGCGGAGTCGCCGGTGCACGCCTCGTCGCCGCCCATGATCGCGAACTTCACGCCCGCGATGTGCAGCAGCTCGGCGAACGCCTTGGTGGTCTTCTTGGCCCGGTCCTCCAGGGCGCCCGCGCAGCCGACCCAGTACAGGTAGTCGACCTCGGTCAGGTCCTCGATGTCCTTGCCGACGACCGGGACCTCGAAGTCGACCTCCTTCGTCCAGGCGAGCCGCTGCTTCTTCGCCAGGCCCCAGGGGTTGCCCTTCTTCTCCAGGTTCTTGAGCATCGTGCCCGCCTCGCTGGGGAAGCTGGACTCGATCATGACCTGGTAGCGGCGCATGTCCACGATGTGGTCGATGTGCTCGATGTCCACCGGGCACTGCTCGACGCAGGCGCCGCAGGTGGTGCACGACCACAGCACGTCCGGGTCGATGACGCCGTTCTCCTCGAGCGTGCCGATCAGCGGCCGCTCGGCCTCGGCCAGCGCGGCGGCCGGCACCTGCGCGAGCTGCTCCGCGCTGCCCTTCTCCGCGCCCTCGGCGTCCTTGCCGCCGCCGGCGAGCAGGTACGGCGCCTTGGCGTGCGCGTGGTCCCGCAGGCCCATGATCAGCAGCTTCGGGGAGAGCGGCTTGCCGGTGTTCCAGGCCGGGCACTGCGACTGGCACCGGCCGCACTCGGTGCAGGTGGAGAAGTCGAGCAGGCCCTTCCAGGAGAAGTGCTCGACCTGCGAGACGCCGAACTGGTCGTCTTCGCCCGGGTCCTCGAAGTCGATCGGCTTGCCCTCGGAGACCATCGGCGGCAGCGCGCCGAGCGCGGTGGAACCGTCGGCCTCGCGCTTGAACCAGATGTTGGGGAAGGCCAGGAAGCGGTGCCAGGCCACGCCCATGTCGGTCTTGAGGGCGACCGTGATCATCCAGATGAACGAGGTCGAGATCTTGATCATCGCGACCAGGTACGTCAAATTCTGCAACGTGCTGACGTCGAGGTCGCGGAAGGCGGCGACCAGCGGGTACGAGGCGAAGAACCCGGCCTCGTACGAGGTGACGTGGTGCTGGGCGCCCTCCAGGCCGCGCAGCGTCATGATCGACAGGCCGACGATCAGGATGACGGCCTCGACGAAGTACGCCTGGCCGAAGTTCGACCCCGTGAACCGGGACTTGCGGCCGGCCTTGCCGGGCTTGCTGAGCTGGCGGATGACGATGAGCGTGAGGATGCCGAGGGTCGTCATCAGCCCGAGGAACTCGGTGAAGACCTCGTACGGCAGCCAGTCGCCGATGACCGGGATCAGCCAGTCCGCCTGGAAGAGCTGCCCGATGGCGTTGACGATGGTCAGCAGCAGCGAGAAGAAGCCCACCGCCACGAACCAGTGCGCGACGCCGACGACGCCCCAGCGGTTCATGCGGGTGTGGCCGAGGAACTCCTTGACCACGGTGATCGTGCGTTGCGCGGGTTCGTCGGTCCTGGTCCCCGCGGGTACGGGCTGGCCGAGCCGTAGGTAGTGGAAGATCTGTAGCAGGGCACGGCCGAACAGCGCGACGCCGACCGCGATGAGGACCAGCGACACGATGATCGCGGCGAGTTGCATGGCGGCTCCTCGAACCTTCGAGAGCGGGCTTACTAAGCAGTAACTTATCTGGTCTTCGCCGAGATTACCGAGGATCACGAGAGCGGTGCACAAGACGAGCCGGTGATATGCGTCGCTCAGGCTTGCCTTATCGCCTTTCGATGCCCTCTTGGACGTCTTCCAGTCTCCCTCTTTCCCCGGCCGGAACGGGCTTCGCCCTGCGTTCCGCGGTTCCGTGGCGCGGCTTCGTGGGCTGGCCCCCGTGGGTCCCGTGACCTGGTCCCGTGGGGTGGGGGTCGGCCGGTGCGGGGTCCGGCCTGGCGTCGGGCCGGACGGCGAGGGGCGAGGGCGGGCGCGCGCGGGTGCGGGGGGCCGGCGCGGGATGTCTCATGGAGAGGGGGCGTCGGGCGGGCTGGGCGTGGGGCGGGTGTCGCGCGAGTGGCCCCCGGTGGCCGTGGTGGCGGCTTCGCGCGGGGCGTGGGCGCTGTTTTTCGGCCGCGTGCGAATAAGGGCCGTATAAAAGTTGAGCCTGCCTGACTCACCTCTGTTGACAGGGAAAAGTGGATCAGGCACGCTTGAGCCTGTTCCACTCAAGTTGGCTGGAGGATTGACATGGCACGTGCGGTCGGCATCGACCTGGGTACGACGAACTCCGTCGTCAGTGTTCTCGAAGGCGGTGAGCCCACCGTCATCACCAACGCCGAGGGCGCCAGGACCACGCCGTCCGTCGTCGCCTTCGCGAAGAACGGCGAGGTGCTGGTCGGCGAGGTCGCCAAGCGCCAGGCGGTCACCAACGTGGACCGCACCGTTCGGTCGGTCAAGCGCCACATGGGCACCGACTGGAAGATCAACCTGGACGGCAAGGACTTCAACCCGCAGCAGATGAGCGCCTTCATCCTGCAGAAGTTGAAGCGCGACGCCGAGGCGTACCTGGGCGAGAAGGTCACGGACGCGGTCATCACCGTCCCCGCGTACTTCAACGACTCCGAGCGCCAGGCCACCAAGGAGGCCGGCGAGATCGCGGGTCTGAACGTCCTGCGCATCGTCAACGAGCCGACGGCCGCCGCTCTCGCCTACGGCCTCGAGAAGGACGACCAGACCATCCTCGTCTTCGACCTCGGTGGCGGCACCTTCGACGTGTCGCTCCTGGAGATCGGCGACGGCGTGGTGGAGGTCAAGGCCACCAACGGTGACAACCACCTCGGTGGTGACGACTGGGACCAGCGGGTCGTGGACTACCTGGTCAAGCAGTTCAACAACGGGCACGGCGTGGACCTGTCCAAGGACAAGATGGCGCTCCAGCGTCTCCGCGAGGCCGCGGAGAAGGCGAAGATCGAGCTGTCCTCGTCCACCGAGACCACGATCAACCTGCCCTACATCACGGCGTCCGCCGAGGGCCCGCTGCACCTGGACGAGAAGCTCACCCGCGCCCAGTTCCAGCAGCTCACGGCCGACCTGCTGGAGCGCTGCAAGACGCCGTTCCACAACGTCATCAAGGACGCGGGCATCCAGCTCTCCGAGATCGACCACGTCGTCCTCGTCGGTGGCTCCACCCGCATGCCCGCCGTCGCCGAGCTGGTCAAGGAGCTGACCGGCGGCCAGGACGCCAACAAGGGCGTCAACCCGGACGAGGTCGTCGCCATCGGCGCCGCCCTGCAGGCCGGTGTGCTCAAGGGTGAGGTCAAGGACGTCCTGCTGCTCGACGTCACGCCGCTGTCGCTTGGTATCGAGACCAAGGGCGGCATCATGACCAAGCTGATCGAGCGCAACACCACGATCCCGACCAAGCGCTCGGAGATCTTCACGACGGCCGAGGACAACCAGCCGTCCGTGCAGATCCAGGTCTACCAGGGCGAGCGCGAGATCGCGGCGTACAACAAGAAGCTCGGCATGTTCGAGCTGACCGGGCTGCCGCCGGCGCCGCGCAACGTGCCGCAGATCGAGGTCACCTTCGACATCGACGCCAACGGCATCATGCACGTCTCCGCCAAGGACCTGGGCACCGGCAAGGAGCAGCGGATGACCGTCACCGGCGGCTCCGCGCTGCCGAAGGACGACATCGAGCGCATGATGCGCGAGGCCGAGCAGTACGCGGACGAGGACCACAAGCGCCGCGAGGCCGCCGAGACCCGCAACCAGGCCGAGCAGCTCGTCTACCAGACCGAGAAGTTCCTCAAGGACAACGAGGAGAAGGTCCCCGGTGACGTGAAGTCCGAGGTCGAGGCCGCGGTCACCGACCTCAAGGAGAAGCTGAAGGGCGAGGACAACGCGGCCATCCGCGAGGCGACCGAGAAGGTCGCCACCGTCAGCCAGAAGCTCGGCCAGGCGATGTACGCCGACGGCCAGGCGGCTGCCGGCGCGCCGGGTGCCGAGGGCGCGGCCGACGCCGCTGGCGCGGGCCAGGCCAAGGACGACGACGTCGTGGACGCCGAGATCGTCGACGACGAGAAGGACAACCGCCAGGGCGGTGCGGCGTGACGGAAGAGACTCCGGGCTTCGACGAGCAGCCCGACGTCCCTTCCGACGCCACCTCCGACGCCGCGTCGAAGCCCGACGCGGCGAAGGGGGCCGGGTCCGCCGACGCGGCGGGCCCGGCGGCCTCGGCCGGGGACGCACCAGATGCCGGCCTCGACGAGAAAGCACAGCACGACGTGGCGCTGACGGCTCAGCTCGACCAGGTCCGCACCGCGCTCAACGAGCGCACCGCTGACCTGCAGCGCCTCCAGGCGGAGTACCAGAACTACCGCCGCCGGGTGGAGCGCGACCGGGTCACCGTCAAGGAGATCGCCGCGGCCAACCTGCTCTCCGAGCTGCTTCCGGTCCTCGACGACGTCGGTCGGGCCCGCGAGCACGGCGAGCTGGTCGGCGGCTTCAAGTCGGTCGCGGAGTCGCTGGAGACGGTGGTGGCCAAGATGGGCCTCCAGCAGTTCGGCAAGGAGGGCGAGCCCTTCGACCCGCTGATCCACGAGGCGCTGATGCACAGCTACGCGCCGGACGTCACCGAGACCACGTGCGTGTCGATCCTGCAGCCGGGGTATCGCATCGGCGAGCGCACGATCCGCCCCGCGCGGGTCGCCGTCGCCGAACCGCAGCCCGGCGCGACGCCCGGCAGCGGTCAGGCGGGCAAGGGCGATGACGCGTCTGACGAGGAGAACGGTGGCCCGGACGAGGGCTGACGTGACGTACGGAGAGGAGGGACGTCGAGGATGAGTACCAAGGACTTCGTGGAGAAGGACTACTACAAGGTCCTCGGCGTCCCCAAGGACGCCACCGAAGCCGAGATCAAGAAGGCGTACCGGAAGCTGGCCCGCGAGTACCACCCGGACGCCAACACCGGTGACGCCAAGGCCGAGGAGCGCTTCAAGGAGATCTCCGAGGCCAACGACGTCCTCGCCGACCCCAAGCGGCGCAAGGAGTACGACGAGGCGCGGGCGCTGTTCGGGAACGGCGGGTTCCGCCCGGGCCCGGGCGGCCCCGGCGGCACCGGGAGCTTCAACTTCGACCTGGGCGACCTCTTCGGGGGCGGCGGCCCGCAGCCCGGCGGCCCGGGCGCGGGCGGCTTCGGCGGCGGACTCGGGGACGTGTTCGGCGGCCTGTTCAACCGCACCGGCGCGGGCACCCGCACCCAGCCGCGACGCGGCCAGGACATCGAGTCCGAGGTGACGCTCAGCTTCACCGAGGCGGTCGACGGCGCGACCGTGCCGCTGCGGATGTCGAGCCAGGCACCCTGCAAGGCGTGCCAGGGCACCGGCGACAAGAACGGCACCCCCCGGGTGTGCCCGACCTGCGTCGGCACCGGGCAGGTCAGCCGGGGCGGCGGGGGAGGCTTCTCGCTCACCGACCCGTGCGTGGACTGCCGAGGCCGGGGCCTGATCGCCCAGGACCCGTGCGACCAGTGCAAGGGCAGCGGGCGGGCCCGCTCCTCGCGCACCATGCAGGTCCGCATCCCGGCGGGCGTCAGCGACGGGCAGCGCATCCGGCTGCGCGGCAAGGGCGCCCCCGGCGAGACCGGCGGCCCGGCCGGCGACCTGTACGTGGTGGTGCACGTGGGCGCCCACCCGGTCTTCGGCCGCAAGGGCGACAACCTGACCGTCACCGTCCCCGTCACCTTCGACGAGGCGGCCCTCGGCGGCGAGGTCAGGGTGCCGACCCTGGGCGGACCGCCGGTCACCCTGAAACTGCCGGCGGGCACCCCCAGCGGGCGCACCATGCGCGCCCGTGGCAAGGGCGCGGTCCGCAAGGACGGCACCCGGGGCGACCTGCTGGTCACCATAGAGGTGGCCGTGCCGACGGAGCTGAACGACAAGGCGCGCGAGGCGCTGGAGACCTACCGCGAGGCCACGGCGGACGTGGACCCGCGGGCCGAGCTGTTCCAGGCCGCGAAGGGAGAATGAGATGGACGGCCGAGGCGCACGCCCAGGCGGCGGCAGCCGCAGCAACCCCTACTACGAGCTGACCGACGACTCACCGGTGTACGTCATCTCGGTCGCCGCCCAACTCTCCGGCCTGCACCCGCAGACCCTGCGCCAGTACGACCGCCTCGGCCTGGTCTCGCCCGACCGCACGGCGGGCCGCGGGCGCCGCTACTCCGCCCGCGACATCAGCCTGCTGCGCCAGGTGCAGGCGCTCAGCCAGGACGAGGGCATCAACCTCGCCGGCATCAAGCGCATCATCGAGCTGGAGAACCAGGTGGCCGCGCTCCAGCAGCGGGTCGCCGAGCTCCAGCAGGCGGTGGAGGGCGCGGCGGCGGCGATGCAGCAGCGCGAGGCCGCCGTGCACGCCTCGTACCGTCGCGACCTGGTCCCCTACGACCAGGTGCAACAGACCAGCGCCCTGGTGGTGTGGCGCCCCCGCAGGCCGGGGCAGGACTAGCCGACACCCCGTGTGTCACTGCGGTGGGCCCGCCGCCCCTGGCGTTCTCCAGGGGGCGGCGGGCCCACCGCTGTCTGGGCGCCGTGGCTCCCGCGCCGCCGGCACGCACCGGTCGGGCTCAGGTCACCGCGAGGTGGGTGCGGTGGTGACGCGGCGCGGTGGCCTCGTCGGGCAGGGCCTCGTCAAGCAGGGCGATGGCGAAGTCGGGGTAGGAGATCTGGTCGGCCAGATCGCCGTGCGGGCGTACCGCGTACCGGCCGCGGCGCGCCCCGTCGTGGTCGAAGTCGCCGGACGGGCTCACGTACACCCAGTCCACCTCGTCCCCCGCGGCGCGCAGTACGTCGCGGCCGGCCGCGTGCGCGAGGCAGAACGGCCGGAACTCGGCCGGGAAGCCGGGCGCGTCCAGCAGCGGCCTGCCGTCGGGCCCGGGCAGGAGCGTGGCGATGCCCGCGGCGACGAGCCGACCGACGCCGGCCGCGCCCAACCCCGCCACCAGGGCGCGGGCGCTCGCGGGGAAGAACGCGCCGGGGTCGGTGCCCGCGCCGTACACCGCCGTCACGTTGATCGCGGCCGCGTGCCCGGCGGCCAGGGCGGTCACGCGCGCGGTGTCGGTGACGTCGCCGACGGCGATCCGTACGCCCGCGTCCGCCGGCCCCTGGTAGCGGGCGGCGTCCCGTACGACGGCGGTGACCTCGTGCCCACGCCGCCGGGCCTCGGCGACGGCCTGCCGTCCGGCCCGGCCGCCCGCGCCGAAGATGACGATCCTGCTCATGTCGGAATACCTCCGGGAGAGTTGGTGCTCGGGAAGGTATCCGGGCGGGTGGTTACCTTCCGGATACCGCCGGGATCACGAACGGGATCGCGGGCCGGGCCGTGACGGCCAGGGCTTGTGACGGGTGTTGCCGCCGGGCCGCTCGTCGGGGCTGCCCGGTGGGTGCTGCCGCTGGGTGGCCGTACGCGGCGGCGAGCAGAGTCAGGAGGGGGGCCCCGTGACGCACCGCGAGCCACTGCCGGCCGACCTGTTCGAGGAGGTGTGTCCGTCCCCGCTGTTGCCGTTCCGGTTCGGCGACAAGTGGGGAGCCCTGGTGCTGCGCTGTCTGGAGGACGGCCCGCGCCGCTTCTCCGAACTCCGCGTTCCACTGCACCGCGTGACCCCGAAGGTGCTCACCCAGTCGTTGCGCGGCCTGGAGCGCGGTGGCCTCGTCACACGCACGGAGCACGTGGCCCCGCGTCGCGTGGTCGAGTACGCCCTGACACCACTCGGCCGCAGCATGCTCGACCCCCTGCACGCGGCGTGCGCGTGGGCGGCCGACCACTGGGACGAACTCCTCGACGCGCGTGAGACGTACGAGTCGCGAGAATCGCACGGGTCGCACGGGTCGCACGGGTCGCACGGGTCGCACGAGCCGTACGACGAGGCCGTCGGGGGGAGGCGGCGCGGTGTCGACATGGGGCGGCGGGGGGTGAGCGCGGGTGGTCAGGGCCCGGGATCGGCGACGGGGCGTGGCCGACGGGCCGTGGGGCGGTCTTCGTACGGTGAGGGGAGTGTCGAGCGTGGAACTCGTCCCAGGTGACCGGGGCCTGTTGGCCCTCCAAATGGGGGCGAACTGGCCGGTTGCCGAGAACGGCCGGCTGACCGGGCCTGGCGCGCCCCGGCTGGTGGTCGCCGCGGCGGCCGACGGGGTGGTGGTCGCGGCGAGCGCGGGGGTGCCCGACGCGGTGGTGGCCGGGGCGCGGGCCGCCGTGGTCGGCGTACGCCCGGAGCTGCCACCGACCTGGCGCGCGCCCCGGGCAGCGGGCGCGACCGGGGAACCGGGGCCGTCGGGCGCGGCGGATGGACCGGCCTCGTCGCCCGCGGTGCCGACTGGTGTGCGGCGGGCCCGGCAACTGGTCGAGGAGGCCACCGGCCCGGTCACGCTCTCGGCGGGGCCCTGCTACCTGATCCCGCCCGAGGTGCGGTACGCGCCGACCGCCCGCGTGGTCACCTCGGACGGGGGCGACCCGGCGGCGCTGCGAGCGGCGAATCCGGGCAACTGGGGCGCGGAGGAGTGGGACGATCTCCTCGACGGCGCGCTCGGGCCCTGGGCCATGGCCGTGGCGGCGGGCCGGGTCATCGCCATCTGCCACACCCCGTGCTGGTCGGCGCGGGCGGCGGAGGCGGGGGTGTGGACCCGCCCGGGCTGCCGCGGGCGCGGCCACGCGGCGACGGTCACGGCGGCCTGGGCTCGCGTCATGGCGGCGACCGGGGACGGCAGGCGGCTGTTCTACAGCACGACGGCCACCAACCACGCCTCCCAGTGGGTCACCCGCCGCCTCGGACTCCGCCAACTCGGCTGGATGTGGAAGCTGACCGCCTGACCAGCCCGACCACGCGGGTGCGGGGTTGGGCCGCTGGGGGCGCTGGTGGAGTGCCGTGATGGCCGACACGCGTTCTCGTCGCGGGCGTCTTCGGGTGCGGTCAGCCGTGGCCCGCGCAGCGAGAGGGCCAGCTCCGGCGCCTGAGGTGGCGTCAGTAGCTGGCCCGTGCCGTGCCGTTTTCAACTGCTGTAGCAGGGGCGGCAGGAATCGAACCTACAGCCTTCGGTTTTGGAGACCGATGCTCTGCCAATTGAGCTACGCCCCTTCGGTACGTGTAGCTTGCCACGGCACGGCGGTTGCTAACCAGGGCTTTGTCCCGGCATGTGGACGCGCGGGACGAGAGGCGCCCGTCGGGGTGCTTGACGGGCGCCGGGCGATGGCTGACGGGCCGTGGAATTTCGTGGTGATTCGTCGCTCGTGCGGCGGTACGTTCCGCGCTCGGGGCGGGGATTTCGGTGTTGGTGGGCAGCCGGCGGCCGCTGTTGGCAGCTTGTTGCGACGGCGCGTAGCGGTGCGGGGCGATGGCGCTCGCGCGGGGCGCGCGCTCCCCGCCAACGCGCGACGGGGCGCGACCTCCTCGTACGGCCGGCCGGCGGCGGCGTAGGGCGGCTCGTGGCGGCTCGTGGCGACCGATGGTCGTGGGGCCGGTCAGAACAGACCAGAGCAGACCAGAGCGGGTCCGAGCCGGCCAGGTCCGGTAAGAGTCGGTCAGACGTTTCCCATCGCCCGCGTCAGGGTGATCTCGATGGCGACGCGCTCCGGGTTGGGCCTGGGCTGGCGGCCGTAGCGCTCGGCGTACCGGCGTTCCGCCTCCGCGACGCTGGCCTCGTCCGTACGTACCCGGGCCCGGCCCTCAAGCGTGGCCCACCGGGCGCCGGCGAACTGGCAGACGGCGACCAGGGCCCCGTCGGGGCCGGCGGCCTGGACGTTGGCCGCCTTGGTGCTGGTCTTGCGGCAGATGATCCGGGCGACGCGGGCCGTGGGGTCGAAGGTCACGCCGACCGGCGTCACGTGCGGGGTGCCGTCCGGGCGCGGCGTGGTGAAGGTGCACAGGTGGCGTTCGTGCCAGAACGCGACGTAGGCGGGGTCGGGGTGGTCGAGGTCGATGGCCATGCCGGGCAGCGTAATCGGCCCCGGCGGTGGGGTCGCACCGGGACATACCGCGCGAAGGAGTCAGGCGGTCGGCCCGGGGCCCGGGGGCTGGTGCCGGGTCGGCTGGGGAGGCGCGGTGGGCGGCGGGGCCGCCCGGGCGCGGCGGGTGTCGATGCGGTAGCCGATGGCGAGGGCGATGGCGCCGAGGACCAGCAGGCAGAGCAGGGCGCCGGGGAGCCAGACCGCGCGGTGTAGCGGGGCGGTCGAGGAGTACGCCCAGTCGTCACCGGCGAAGATCCGGTCGCCGACGGCCACCGGCGGGTTCTTGATCTCGCCATGGCCGGTGCTGCCGTCGGGGAAGACCCACTCGCTGCCACAGGAGCCGGCGGGGGCCGTGCCGACGCCCTCGGCGCAGCGTTCGAGGGTGCGTACGGTGGCCGTCTCGCCGGTGATCAGGCGGTGCGCGTTCGTGCCGACCCACAGCGCCACGGCGCCGATCAGCACCAGCAGCAGTCCGAACGCCGCCAGGGGTCCGCCCAGCGTGCGCAGTCGGCCGCGCGTCTCGCGTCTCGCGTCCTCACTCATGGCTCTGACCCGCCCTCGTAGTCCGCCTGACCCTCACCCGTCTGGCCGATTGTCGTACGTCTGCCCCGCAACCGGGTCCAGTGCGTCCGGTCGGGCCGGTGCGGTGGGGCCCGCGCGCGGCCGGGCCGCGCGCCCACGGGCGGCGTCGTACGCGCCCGCCGGTGTCCCGTGCGCCGACCGGAGGTCGCGAAGCGGGCCGCCCCCGCCCGCCCCGGTACGGCCCGCGCCGCCCGACACGCCCGCGACACATGGGGCGGCCATGCTGGGCCCGGGGTCGGTGGAACCGGGACGGTGGGCACTCGGGTTGGAGGGGCGGGGTGCGGCCGGAGTGGGGCCTGGGCGGGTGAGGTGCTGGAGCCGCAGCGGATCGGCGGGTGGTCGGCCGGGGCGGCCTCGGAGCACTGAACAGAGGAACCAAAACTAAGTTGAGTGGAATAGACTCAACTTACCGTAGGCTGTAATAAGCAAGATGGTGGGACCGTGGTCGAGGAGCGAGGAGGAGCGCGACCGTGGATGCCGAGCTGACCAACAAGAGCCAGGAGGCGCTGAGCGCCGCGAACGAGCGTGCCGTGGCGGGCGGACACGCCGATCTGACCCCCGCCCACCTGCTGCTGGCGCTGCTCAGCGGGCAGGACAACGAGAACCTGATGGACCTGCTCGCCGCCGCCGAGGCCGACGCGGCCACGCTGCGCTCCGGCGCCGAGCAGCAGCTCGCCGCGTTGCCGAGCGTCCAGGGCTCCACCGTCGCGCCGCCGCAGCCGAGCCGGGACCTGCTGGCCGTGCTGGCCGACGCCTCCCAGCGGGCCAAGGAGCTGGGCGACGCGTACATTTCCACCGAGCACCTGCTCATCGGCATCGCCGCCAAGGGCGGGCCGAGCGGGGAGCTTCTCAACCAGCAGGGGGCGAGCGCCAAGCGGCTGCTCGACGCCTTCGAGACCAACAGGGGCGGAACGCGGGTGACCAACCGGGACCCGGAGGGCACGTACAAGGCGCTGGAGAAGTTCGGCACGGACCTCACGGCCGCCGCGCGCGACGGCAAGCTGGACCCGGTCATCGGCCGGGACCAGGAGATCCGGCGCGTGGTGCAGGTGCTCTCGCGGCGCACGAAGAACAATCCGGTGCTCATCGGCGAGCCGGGCGTCGGCAAGACCGCCGTCGTGGAGGGGCTCGCGCAGCGCATCGTCAAGGGCGACGTGCCCGAGTCGCTCAAGGACAAGCAGTTGGTATCGCTGGACCTGGGCGCGATGGTGGCCGGCGCGAAGTACCGCGGCGAGTTCGAGGAGCGGCTGAAGACCGTGCTCGCGGAGATCCGGTCCAGCGAGGGCCGGATCATCACGTTCATCGACGAGCTGCACACCGTCGTCGGCGCGGGCGCCGGTGGCGACTCCGCGATGGACGCGGGCAACATGCTCAAGCCCATGCTGGCCCGTGGCGAGCTGCGGATGGTCGGCGCGACCACCCTGGACGAGTACCGGGAGCGGATCGAGAAGGACCCGGCCCTGGAGCGCCGCTTCCAGCAGGTGCTGGTCGCCGAGCCGACCGTGGAGGACTCGATCGCGATCCTGCGCGGGCTCAAGGGGCGGTACGAGGCGCACCACAAGGTGCAGATCGCCGACGCCGCGCTGGTCGCCGCCGCGACGCTCTCCGACCGCTACATCACCTCGCGCTTCCTGCCCGACAAGGCCATCGACCTGGTGGACGAGGCGGCGTCCCGGCTGCGCATGGAGATCGACTCCTCGCCCGTCGAGATCGACGAGTTGCAGCGCGCCGTGGACCGGCTGCGGATGGAGGAGCTGGCCCTGAAGAACGAGTCGGACGAGGCCAGCAAGCAGCGCCTGGAGAAGCTGCGCCGCGACCTCGCCGACAAGGAGGAGGAGCTGCGCGGCCTCGGGGCCCGCTGGGAGAAGGAGAAGCAGGGCCTGAACCGGGTCGGTGAGCTGAAGGAACGCCTGGACGACCTGCGCGGACAGGCCGAACGCGCGCAGCGCGACGGCGACTTCGACGCCGCGTCCAAGCTGCTCTACGGCGAGATTCCGGCCGTGGAGCGGGAGCTGACCGCCGCCGCGGAGGCGGAGGAGGAGGCCAAGAAGGACGACCGGGACAAGATGGTCAAGGAGGAGGTCGGCCCGGACGACATCGCCGACGTCGTCGCCTCCTGGACCGGCATCCCGGCCGGCCGCCTCCTTGAGGGCGAGACGCAGAAGCTGCTGCGCATGGAGGACGAGTTGGGCCGGCGGCTGATCGGTCAGCACGAGGCGGTGCGGGCGGTCTCCGACGCCGTGCGTCGCACCCGCGCGGGCATCGCCGACCCCGACCGCCCCACCGGTTCCTTCCTCTTCCTCGGCCCGACCGGCGTCGGCAAGACCGAGCTGGCCAAGGCGCTCGCGGACTTCCTCTTCGACGACGAGCGGGCCATGATCCGCATCGACATGAGCGAGTACGGCGAGAAGCACTCGGTGGCCCGCCTGGTCGGCGCCCCGCCCGGCTACGTCGGGTACGAGGAGGGCGGCCAGCTCACCGAGGCGGTGCGCCGGCGCCCGTACTCGGTGGTGCTCCTGGACGAGGTGGAGAAGGCCCACCACGAGGTCTTCGACATCCTGCTCCAGGTCCTGGACGACGGCCGGCTGACGGACGGCCAGGGCCGCACGGTGGACTTCCGCAACACCATCCTCATCCTCACCTCCAACCTCGGCTCGGCCTTCCTGATGGACCCGCTGCTGAAGGAGGACCAGAAGCGGGAGAAGGTGCTGGAGACGGTGCGGGCCTCGTTCCGGCCCGAGTTCCTGAACCGGCTCGACGACCTCGTCGTCTTCCACGCGCTCGGCACGGGCCAGCTCCGCCGCATCGCCGAACTGCAGATCGACCACCTCCAGCGCCGGCTCGCCGACCGCAGGCTGGTCCTCGACGTCTCGGACGCGGCCCTGGAGTGGCTGGCCAGGCTCGGCCACGAGCCGACGATCGACGCGCCGGAGGCGGGCGGCGGGCCCGACCTGTCGTACGGGGCCAGGCCGCTGCGGCGGCTGGTGCAGACGGCGATCGGCGACCAGCTCGCCCGCGCCATCCTCGCCGGCCGGGTGCGCGACGGCGACACCGTGCGCGTCGACCACGAGCTGGGCGGCGACGGCCTGACGGTGTCGGCCGGCTCCGAGGCGCAGGACGCCGCGCGGGAACCGGCCGGGTCCGCCGCGGCCGGCTGAGTCGCGCGACCCGGCACCGGGGCGCTCGGGTGGCCCGGTGCCGGGTGTGCCGCCGGATGAGCGGAATCGCCCGACCCGGGGCACCCGGGGTGAGCTGGGCCGGTGGCGCGTGCGGGGTTGCGGTGACCGGGCGGTGATGAGGGAGGATGGCGGAATCCGTACGAAGGGAAAAACACGGTGAGCATCGACCCGACCTCGATTCCGAATTTCGGGGGCCAGCCCGAACCTCAGGAGGCTGGGCCGAGCGGCCCCGTCCTCCCCGACCAGGACCTGGTCAAGCAGCTCCTGGAGCAGATGGAGCTGAAGTACGTGGTGGACGACGAGGGTGACCTCGCCGCTCCGTGGGAGCAGTTCCGCACGTACTTCATGTTCCGCGGCGAGGAGGAGCAGCAGGTCTTCTCGGTGCGCACGTTCTACGACCGGCCGCACGAGCTGGAGAACAAGGCCCAGCTCCTGGAGCTGACCGACGACTGGAACCGCCGCACCCTGTGGCCGAAGGTCTACAGCCACACGAACGACGACGGCAGCGTCCGGCTGATCGGCGAGGCGCAGATGCTGATCGGCACCGGCGTCAGCCTGGAGCACTTCGTCTCCTCGACGGTGAGCTGGGTGCGGGCGTCCATCGAGTTCGACAAGTGGCTCGTGGAGCAGCTCGGCCTGGAGGCTGACATCGAGGGCACGCCGGGCGACGACGCCGCCCCCGGCGCGGAGTAGCCTCCGCCCCAGCACGAGGCCGGCCCCCCGGCGCCGCTGGCACAGCCCATCGGCCCGGGCGAGCGCGCGGCTGAGCGAGTCCGTAAGGCCCGGTGAGCACGGCCCGCCCCACCAGGCGGCCGCCGCCCACCGGGCCTTTCGCGTGCCACGGGGTACGTACACGGATGTACGCGGGCGTACGGGCTGTTGTACGGCGGAGGCGGGGCAAACAGGGGGCCGGGCTCCCGGGAATGCAGGCGGGAGCCCGGCCTCCTTCACGATGCGCCACCCCGCCCGCGCCCGCGACCGGAGACCGCCGAACGGGTTCACGCCTTCCCGGCGGCCCCCCGCCCGAGGCGCGCTGCCGAGTGGCTGTCCTGCGCGCGTGTCGGCTGCGCACGACGCGGCGGTAGGAGTCGGCTGAGGCGGCTGTGAGATCTACGGAACGATCATGTGACGTCGTACGCCCATGGAGCGCGCCCGGCGTACGCCCCCGTCTAAGCCAGTGCGGACGAGTGCGCCCCGGCCGTACGTCGCAGGCCCACGGCACGTCTACTTCCCTTCGCCGCTGGCGTATGCCGGTGGACCACCGGCCCCGGCGTCCAGGCGGCCGGCCCCGCCCCTGAACCGCACGTACGGGGGTGCGCCACGGGTACCCCAGGTCCGGCCTTCCGCACCCGTTCGACGCGTATCCAGCGTTCCGCGCCCCGGTCCAGCGGTGACCGGCCCCACCTCGATGGGCGGGAGCGAGCCGGCGCACTCGGCCGGTCGATCGTGCGCCCCGCCCCCCGCGCACGGACACGGCGCACGGGCCGCGCACCGGGATACGCGGGGCGCTAGGCGAGGCGTGCCGGCGTCCGGGGCCCACTCCCGGCCAGCGCGCGGTCGGGGTACTCCGTGGACTCTGGCCGAGATGTGCGGGCGTGCGGGAGCGGGGCGTACGCCGGGCGCTCGGGCCGCGCGGGGAACGTTCGCGGGGCGGATCGAGGGCTCTGGCCACTTCGCGGTGCGGACGAGACCCGGGCCTTCGCCGACGAGCTTCTTGGAGCGCTGTCCGACGCCGCTGAGCTGGGGGCAGGGGAAGCCGGAGGGCGTGACGGGGCCGGGCCCGGCGTGCGGGCCCGGCTGCGGCTATCGGTGGAACGGGTGCCGTGCTGGTCAGGGGGTCAACTGCTTGAGGCGGTCCACCGCCTCCTCCAGCACGCTCATCTGCTTGCAGAACGCGAAACGCACGAACGGCGCGCCCGCCTCGCGGTTGTCGTAGAAGAACTGGTTGGGGACGGCCACCAGGCCGCAGCGTTCGGGCAGGCCGCGGCAGAAGGCCAGGCCGTCGCCGCCCGCGGAGATCTCCGGGCCCAGCGGGCGGATGTCGGTGGTGATGAAGTACGTGCCGGCCGGCCGGAAGACGGTGAACCCCGCCGTGGTCAGGCCGTCCGCGAGCAGGTCCCGCTTGACGGCGAGTTCGTCGCGCAGGCCGGTGTAGTACGAGTCGGGCAGGGTCAGGGCCTCGGCGATGGCGTGCTGGAACGGGCCGGAGGCCACGAACGTCAGGTACTGCTTGGCCGAGCGGACCGCCGCCAGCAGCTCCGGCGGCGCGGTGACCCAGCCGACCTTCCAGCCGGTGAAGGAGAACGTCTTGCCCGCGGAGCTGATGGTCACCGTGCGCTCCCGCATGCCGGGCAGCGAGGCCAGCGGGATGTGCTCGTGGTCGTCGAAGACCAGGTGCTCGTAGACCTCGTCCGTGACCACGTACAGGTCGCGCTCGATGGCGATGGTGGCGATCGCGGACAGTTCCTCGCGCGTGAGCACGGTGCCGGTGGGGTTGTGCGGGGTGTTGAGGAGGATGAGCCGCGTGTTGTCGGTGACGGCGTCGCGCAGCTCGTCCACGTCGAGGCGGTAGCGGCCGGCCTCGGGGTCGGGGCGCAGCGTGACGGGGACCCGGGTGCCACCGGCCATGGCGATGCCGGCCGCGTACGAGTCGTAGTAGGGCTCCAGGGCGACGACCTCGTCGCCCGGTTCCAGGAGCGCGATGAGCGAGGCGGCGAGCGCCTCGGTGGCCCCGGCGGTGATGAGGACCTCGCGGTCGGGGTCGAACTCCAGGCCGTACCGACGCTGTTGGTGCGCGCAGACGGCCGCGCGCAGTTCCGGAACGCCCGGGCCCGGGGGGTACTGGTTGCCGCGCCCGTCGCGCAGCGCGCGCACGGCAGCCTCCCTGACCTCCTCGGGGCCGTCGACGTCGGGGGAGCCTTGACCGAGGTTGATGGAGCCGGTTCGGATGGCGAGGGCTGCCATTTCGGCGAAGATCGTCGTTCCGAATTCGGCGAGGCGGCGGTTGAGCGGAGGTCGCTTCATACGTCACATCCTCCGCCGAACCTCTGGATTTGCTCAACTCTGCTTTGGCCTGGAATGGCCCCGGGCATCAGACCGGTACACGCGGGGAGTTCGCGCGTGCGCGACGCGGGACAAGCGCCCCGGAGCGCATGAGGGGGCTTTGCGGACTTCGTCGCGCCGCACCGTGTGTGCGGCGCACCCATCGCGTGCGGAGTTTCGCGGACGATCTCACCAGCAATAACTGCACAGGCATCGATAAAGAGCGAAGCGCCGGAATCAACAGAAACGCTGGAATCTACCGAAACTACAGAATCTGCGGGATCTACGGGGCAACGGGGATATCGGGGGAGCAAGGGGGACAACGGGGGGACGGGGGCGCCGGGAATGACCCACCCGGCGCGCACGCCACGCGCCAGCGGGGCCGCGAAGGCCGTGCCGCCGCGCGGCACACGGGACCGCGCCTTCCGGTCACCTCACGGCGGCCGCGCCTCGCTCCGGGGGATAACGGGGAACGAAAGGGCGTGAGGGCATGGGATTCGCACTTTTCCTGTACATCGTGGTGATGGTGGCGATCGTGCTCGCCTGGGTGAGCAAGTTGGCCCGGGGCGGCAGGAAGCGCCGTGGGGGCGGCGGGAGTTGGTGGGCCGGCGGTGGTTCGTCGGGTGGTGGCGGCGCCTCGTGCGGTGGCGGGTCCTCGTGTGGTGGGGGCTCGTCCTGTGGCGGCGGCGGTGGCGGAGGGGGCTGCGGCGGCGGTGGGGGCGGGGGCTGCTAAAAGCCGGTAATGCGGCTGGCTCGTGCTGATTTTGCATATGCGCCCGGCGGGCTGAGCCCCGCCGGGCGCTCAAACGTTGAACAATTGATCTGGGGGGCGCTCGGGGGGATGGAAACCTGGCGAAGATGGGTAAAAAGGCTGTGCCGCCACGCATTTCATGATTCCGTGTCTCTCGGACCCTATGGACCCCACGGACCCCACGTGGTCAGCAGCCGGCGCATAGTGACCCCTTGGTCCCCTCGGGATGGGGGTTGCCTTATGGGGGATAAGGGCCGGCCCATCTTCCACTGCGTGCTTCCGGAGCCGACCCATGCTCACGATCCTCAAGACTTCCTACACCGATACCCGCGCCTCCGACCTCGCCTGGTGCCTGGGCCGCGAACCGCAGCCCGCGCTCGCCGTCCTCGACCTGCGACTCGGCGCCTCCGCCGTGCAGTTACGGCTGCTCGGCGCCTCGCACCAAGTCATCCTTGAGGGCAGCGACGGGCGTTGTTCGGAGACGGTGGCGTGCATGCCCGGAAGTAGTACCCCCCTCCCGCTCGGCGTATCCAAGCTGCTCGAAGGGCGGGAGTACGAGTTCGCGGCGCGCATCGAGACCCTCTCGCGCGGCTCCTTCGCGGGGCGCGCGCAGGAGTTGCTGGCGCTGGTCGCCGACCATCCGCACGGCCTCGCCGGTACCTTCCCGGGCAGCCCGCACGCGTTCACGGCCATGGTCGCCCACCGGCAGGAGGGGCAGATCGGCTGGCGCACCTGGCACGCGTACCCGCAGGAGGGGTGTCTGGTCGCCACCCGCACGCGGCTGGGCGCGCGCGTGGTGGCGGCGCTGTAGTCGCGCGCGGGGCGTTCAACGGTGCCCGCGAGAGGCGCGGTTGAACCGTTAATGCCCTGGAATGCGATGCGTTCCCCCCGTGTGAGTGACCGATAGTGAGACGTTGGTAACGTAACGTTCACCCCATGATCGACCCGCCGGTGCCCCTTGTGCCCGTTGCCGAGGAACCGCCGACGGGGCCCGCGGGGCCGTCCCGGGTACCGGCCCCGGTCGGGCGGTTCGCCGTCCTGGCCACCGTGTTCGTCTGTGCGGCCTGCGGTCTCGTGTACGAACTCGAACTCGTCGCCCTCGCCTCGTACTTGATGGGCGACTCGGTCACCCAGGCGTCCGTCGTGCTGTCCGTCATGGTCTTCGCGATGGGCACGGGCTCGCTGCTGGCCAAGCGGCTGCGGGTGCGGGCGGCGTTGGCGTTCGGGGTCGTCGAGTCGCTGCTCGCGCTGGTCGGCGGCGCGTCGGCGATGGCGCTGTACGCGTGCTTCGCGTGGTACGGGGACACCCGGTTGGTCATCGTCGGCTTCTCGTTGGCCATCGGCGTGCTGATCGGCGCCGAGGTGCCGCTGCTGATGACGCTGATCCAGCGGGTGCGGCGGCAGGACGCCGGCGGCGCGGTCGCCGACCTGTTCGCCGCGGACTACGTCGGGGCGCTCGTCGGCGGCCTGGCCTTCCCCTTCCTGCTGCTGCCGAGGCTCGGCCAGTTACTGGGCGCCCTGCTGACCGGCGCGGTCAACGTCGTCGTGGGTGGGGCGCTGGTGCTGTGGGTCTTCCGCCGAGACCTGTCACCGCGCGAGCGCGGCACGCTGATCGCGGCCAACGGCCTGGTGCTGTCCCTGTTGGCCAGCGGCGCGGCGCTCACCGGGCAGTTCGAGGACGCGGCGCGGCGCGCGGTGTACGGGCCCGACGTGCGGGTGGCCGTCCACACCGACGTGCAGGAGGTCGTGATCACGGGCGGGGCCGGCGCCGAGCCCGGGGCCGGCTCGGCCGGGGCGCCGCTCGCGCTGTACCTGGACGGCGAGTTGCGGGTGAGCGCGCGCGACGAGTTCCGCTACCACGAGGCCCTGGCCCACCCGGCGATGGCCGGCCCGCACGGGCGGGTGCTCGTCCTCGGCGGCGGTGACGGGCTCGCTGTGCGCGAGGTGCTGCGCTACCCCGGGGTGCGCACGGTGACGGTGGTCGAACTCGACGGCGACGTGGTGGACCTGGCGCGCGCGGACCCCGGGCTCAGCCGGCTCAACCGGCGTGCCTTCGAGGACCCGCGGGTGCGGGTGGTGCGGGCGGACGCCTTCGGCTGGCTGCGCGAGCGCGGCCGACCCGGCGGCCCGAGCCCCGGCGACCAGCCGGGCGGCGGCTACGACGTGGTCCTCTCCGACCTGCCCGCCCCGGGCCTGACGGCCAGCACCAAGCTCTACTCGCAGGAGTTCTACGGCCTCGTGCGGCGGGTGATGCGCCCCGGCGCGCGGCTCGCCGTACACGCGGGGACGCTCGACGGACGCTCGCGGTCGTACTGGACGGTCGACGCGACGGTGCGCTCCGTCGGGCTGCGCACGGTGCCGTACGGGGTGGTCGGGCCCCACGCGCGCCACGCGGAGCGGCCCGGCGGCGTGCGGGGGTCGGGCGCCTCCGGTGACTGGGGCTTCGTGCTGGCCGCCCGCGACCGGCCGGCGCTGCGCCTGCCCGCGGCGCGGCCCGCGCTGCGCTGGCTCACCCCTCGGGCGCTGCGCGCCGCGCACCGACGGGCGGAGCGCCTGCACCGGCCGGGCGCGCCCACCTCCACGCTGATGCACCCGCGCTACGGGACGGGCTGAGGCGGGACCCGCGCGGGCGCGAGGAGGCCGGGGCGGCCGGGACGGCGCCGGTCGGGACGCGCATTGTCGTAGCCATGTCACGTACGGTGGCGGTTGGGGCGGCGCCCGTGACGGTGCGTCCACGGCGGGGTGGTCGCGGCGACGACGCGGTGCGGCGAATGTGGACGCGGCGATGTCTGATCCCGGGACCGGTGAGTACGCTCGGGGGTCATGGAGCATGAGGTGTTCGTCCCGGTTCCCGTAGACGACGTACGGCGCGCGCTCACCGAGCCCGCGCGCATCGCCCGCTGCCTGCCCGGGCTCCAGCAGGACGATGACGCCGGCTCAGACGCCATCGCCGGGCGGCTGCGGCTGCGCATCGGTGGCTCCTCCATCACCTACCGGGGCGTGCTGCACATCGCCGAGCACGGCGACCGCGTCGAGTACGCGGGCGACGGCGCCGAGTCGCGCGGCGGCGCCGGCGTGACGGTGACCCTGGCCGTGGCCCCGCGGGCCACTGACGGCGGCACCACGCTGCGCTGCGCCGGCGAGGTCGAGCTGACGGACGGCGAGGGCCGGCTGACCGAGTTCGACGCGGAGACGGTGGCCTCGGCGGCCCGCCGGCTCCTCGACCGGTTCGCCGAGGAGTTGGCCACGGACCTGGCGGCCGAACCGACCCCGAACGGACCGGTGGACGCCGACGGGGAGGCCGAGGCCGGCGCGTCGGACGGGCTGGCCGGGTCGGCGGACGAGGCAGCCGCCGCCGCGCCGGAGCCGACACCGGACGACGCACCCCGGGATGACCCGGGCCGGGACGACGCACCTCGGGACGACGTACGACGAGATGACGCGGCCAGTGGCGACGCGCATGGGGACGGCCCGGCCGGGGACGACGTAGCTCCGGACGACCTGGCTTCGGACGACCTGGCCCGGGACGACGCGGCCGGCGACGCCGGGGTGGTCGAGCAACCTTCCGACGCGACGGCGTCCTCGCTGTTCGAGACCGAGGTGCCGCCGTCCTCGCTGGAGCCGGACGCGCTCGGTGGCGCCCCGGCGGAGGTGCCGCCGGCCGAGGCGGCGCACGCTCGGCGCACGATGATCGGCCGCAGCGCCGAGGAGGTGGACCACGCGCCGCCGCGCGGCCGGTACGCGCCGGTGCCCGCGCCCGAGACCGCGTCCACCGTGGCCACCCTGCGCTGGGCCGCGCCCGCCGCGGCGGCCGTGCTCGCCTCGGCGGTCGTCGTGGGCCGCGTGCTGCGCCGCCGCAAGTAGCGCCGTACCGGCTCCTGAACCGCTGTCCGGTGGGATCACCACCCGGGGCGGACCGTGGGGCGTGCGCCGGAGCGGGCGGGCGTCGGCGGGGGTCGGGAGGGCGCCGGGCGGCTGAGGTGCAGCGGCACGCGGTGGGCAGTGGGGTCCGGACCCGGGAGCGCCGTTAAGGTCGGCGGGGTGAGCACCCAAGAGACCACGGAAGGCGCCCCGGGGGCGCGCGACGTACGCCTGGTGGCACCCGGATTCGCGGAGTTGACGATCCGTCCGGAGGACGGCTGCCGCATCAGCTCGCTGATCATCAACGACCTGGAGGTGTTGCGCCAGGGCGACCGGTACGGCTCCTTCCCGATGGCGCCCTGGTGCGGGCGGATCGAGCTGGGCCAGTTCCGCAGCTTCGTCACCGCGCCGGGCGGCGGCGACGGGGCGGGCCGCGGCGGTGGCGTACGGCACCAGATGCCGATCAACGCGACGCCGCACGCCATTCACGGCACGGTCCGCGACCAGCCCTGGCGCACCGCCACGGTCGACGACCAGTCCGCCACCTTCTACTGCGACCTGACCGACCCCTGGCCGTACCGAGGGCGCGTCACCCAGACCTTCGAACTGGCCGACGACGCGCTGACGTTGACGATGGGCGTGGAGTCGCGCGGCGACTCCTTCCCCGCGCAGGCCGGCTGGCACCCGTGGTTCCTGCGCCAGCTCGGCCCGACGGGCGCGCCGGTGCAGATCGCGTTCGACCCCGCGTGGCAGGAGGAGCGGGGCGTGGACCACCTGCCCACCGGGCGGCGCGTCGAGCCGGGGCCCGGCCCGTGGGACGACTGCTTCGGGATGCCGGACGGCGTGGACGTCACGCTGACCTGGCCCACCCAGTTGGAGCTGACCATCACCAGCGGGGCGCAGTGGGTGGTGGTCTACGACGAGCAGGAGGAGGCGGTGTGCGTGGAGCCGCAGTCGGGCCCGCCGAACGGCCTCAACACGGTGCCGCGCCTGGTGACGCCGATCGACCCGCTGGAGGTCTCGACGACCTGGCGCTGGAAGCGGTTCTGAGCCACGCGCGGGCCCGGCGCCGGACCTGAGCCGAGGCCGGGCCGGCGCGCGGACCGAGCGGCGGAGTCCGGCCCGGCCGGGCGTCGCGCGGGGGCGGCGACCGGCCGGGCCGGGGCGGGTCACCGCGTCCGGTAGGCGCCGATAGCGGTCTGGATGAGCGTGTTGCCCGCGGTGTCGGTCAGCTTGGCGCGCAGCGAGACGCCGGTGCCGGACGGGAACGCCGGGATGGTCGCGACGCCGCGTACCACCGAGGCCCGCTGCCACGTCGTGCCGCCGTTGACGGAGAACGCGACGTCGAGCGCGCGCGTGTGGCCCTTGGCGGCGCCCTGCACGGCGACCGGGACGCGCAGCGCCGTGCCGGCCGGCGCGGCGCCGGTCAGGTCGAGCGTCGGCGTGAACCGCACCGCGCTCACCGGCACCGCGACCTCGCCGCTGGTGCGCTGGGAGGCGAAGGTCCACGAGGCGGTCACGGTGGTGGCGGCCGTGCCGGCTTGCCGCACGGTGGCGGTGACGCGGTAGGTGGCCCGGTCGGCCGGCACGTCGAAGGTGGCCTGGCCGGGCTCGCCGGTCACCGTCTTCACGCGGGTCCCGTTCCGGTACAGCGTGACCCGCGCCGTGTCGTACTCCGGCGTGGACGGCACGTTGCCCTCGCCGTCGGTGAGCAGCGGAACGTCCACGGTGAGGCGGTTGCCGTCGCGTGTGACGCCGGAGCCGCCCGGGAGGCTGGGGCCGAAGACGGCGTTGTTGAAGGTGCGCGTGGTGGTGTGGCCGCGGCTGGTGGTAACTCGCTTCGCCTGGTACGTGACCCCGCCCTGGCCCTCCTCGTCGCGGGGGGTGGTGTAGCCGATGTCGTAGGGCCCGCGCTCCGGTTCGACGAGGAGGCTGGTGGTGCCGGGGGTGGGCGTCGGCAGCGGGTAGGCGGTGGAGAGGTCGTTGCTGGGCGTGATGTCCAGCACGGACGTGCCCTCGGTGCCCGGGCGGGCGGCGCCCCGGATCTTGATCTCGCCCAGGTCCTTGGCGGCCGGCCGGCGGAAGAGCCCGTTCAGCGCGCGGTCGCCGGTGACGACGTTGCCCAGCGCGTAGCTGTGCCGCTTGGTGGTCCAGTACGCGTCGTACCACTGCCTGATCGAGCCGGGCTCGGCGGCCGGGCCCAGGTGGGCGACGCGCAGGGTGGGCGTCGCGATGGCCATGTTGGTCTCCCGGACGACGCCGTCGTACTCGGCAGACAGGCCCATGTTGCCGAGCCGGAAGTCGGCCGTGCTGTCCGGGGGCCGCACGTCGACCAGCTTGGTGGTCCGGGCGTCGACCGTGACGGACAGGTCGCGGTCGAGGTCGAGCCTGGGTTGCACCACCCAGTCCGTGCCCTCCTCCGACTTGCCGCTCCACACCATGGAGGCGAGGAGGTAGCGGCCCTTGGGGAGCCGTACCGTGGTGGTGCCGGTGTCGCCCTCCGGCTCGAAGCCGTGGCGCTCGCCCTCCCCGGCGAACTCGGTGAGGATGGTCTTGTAGAACTGCGAGGCGCGCCCGTCGCGGCCGATGTGGTGGATGGTGAGGGTGTACGTCGGCTGCTCGGCGGTGGTGCTGGTCCGGCCGGCGGCCGGCGAGCCGGCGGACTGGGTGCCCGAGGCCGAGGCGTTCCAGGCGGGCAGGGTGCTGGCGATGACGGTGGCGGCCACGGCCAGCGACCGCAGGGCGGTCCGGCGGGGCATCCGGGGGGACCGGGGCAACGGAGAAGTAGTCATGATCAGCACTGCGCGTCCGCGCGCCGGAGTTCCCGTGACCCGCGTCACTCTCCGTCGGGCGGGGCGCGGCGCGGCCTGTGGCGCAGGTCACCGGAACCGGGGCGGCCCGGGAGGCAGTGCTCAGTGTGGAATCACTCATGAGACATCGCTTCCGTAGCGGGGACCGTGACGCCCTGGGGGAGCTCTACGACGAGCACGCCCAGGTGCTGTACCGGTACGCCCTGCGGGTGACCGGCGACTGGGCCGAGGCCGAGGACGTCGTGTCGACCACGTTCCTGGAGGCGTGGCGCGGCCGGGAGAAGGTGCGCCCGGGCGAGGAGAGCCTGCGCCCGTGGTTGCTGGGCATCGCGACCAACGTCATGCGCCGCAACGCCCGGGCCCGTCGCCGGCGGGACGTGGCGCTCGCCCGGGTTCCGGAGCGCGGCGCGGTCCCGGACTTCGTGGACGACCTCGTCGCGCACCTCGCGGACACCGAGCAACTGCGGGTCGCCCGCATCGCCCTGGGCAAGCTGCGCCGCCGCGACCGCGAGGTGTTCACGCTGGTCGTCTGGGCCGGCCTGGACTACGCGGCGGCGGCCGAGGTGCTCGGCGTGCCGGTCGGCACGGTCCGCTCGCGGCTGTCCCGCGCCCGTGGCCGGCTGCGCGAGCTGGCGACCGCCGAGACCCGCGAGGGACGCGAGGACAGCCGGGGCCGTAAGGACAGCCAGGGGCGCCAGGTCACGGCTCCGCAGGCCCCGCCGACCGCGCCCGGCGGCCCGTCCTCGCGGGGCCCGCAGGCGCCACGGGCCGCCACCCGGTGGCCGACCGTCGTGCCCGGCCCCGCTCCGGCGACGCCCGCCCCCGCCCCGGCGACGCCCGCCCCCGCTCCCTCCCCCGACTCGCACCTGCCGGGCCGCTTCTCCGTGGCCCCGTCGCTGACCCAGGAGAACCACGGATGAACGTCACCCCGCGACGCCGTACGTCCAACCGGCCCGAGCAGGCCGAGCGCCAGGAGATGGCCGCGCTGCTGCCCCCGCCGTCCGTCCCCGACCTGGCCCCCGAGCGCGAGCGCGCGCTGCGGCAGGCCGTGCTCAGCGAGGCCGCCCGCGAGGAGCCGGCCGCCGCGCGCGGCTTCGGTCGTACGGCCCGTGCGGCCCGCCCCACGCGGCGCCGCTTCCAGGTCCGCTTCGTGGCACCGGCCCTGGCCTGTGCCGTGGCCGGCGCCATCGTCGCGGTGAACCTGTCGTCCACGGACGACGAGCCGCGCGACGGCACCCGGGTCGAGGCCCAGGAGACGCCCGAGGCGACCCGACTCCTGGACCGCGTCGCGCTCGCCGCCGCCGAGGGGGAGCAACCCGCGGTCGGCGCGGAGCAGTTCGTGTACGTCAGGAGCAAGGTCGCCTACGCGGGGCAGAGCGCCGGCGGCGGTGCCGTGACGCTGCCGCCCGCGCACACCCGGCAGGTGTGGTTGGCCGCCGACGGCAGTCGCCCGGGCCTGCTGCGCGAGGCGGGCAAGCCCGACAGCACGCTCGGCGACGACGCGCCGGTGTACACCATCGACCGGCGCGGGGCGAAGCCCCGGCCGAGCGCGACCGGTTCCGGCCCGTCGGTGACCAACCCGACCCACACCTACGTCGCCACGCTGCCCACCGACCCCGTCGCCCTGCTGGAGCTGATCCGCCAGCAGACCCGTGGCCAGGGCCAGGACCCGGACCAGCGGGCCTTCACCGCGATCGGCGAACTGCTGGCCGAGACGTGGGCGCCGCCGAAGGTCAACGCCGCGCTCTACCGGGCGGCCGGGAAGATCCCCGGGGTCACGGTGGTCCGCTCGGCCAAGGACGCGGCCGGGCGCGAGGGCGTGGCCGTGGCCCGCACCGCGCGCGGCCAGCAGACGCAGTGGATCTTCGACCGGACCAGCCACGCGTTCCTCGGCGAGCGCACGGTGAGCACCGAGGCCGGCGACGCGGGCCCGGCCGGGACCGTGCTCGGCACCTCCGCGATCCTCGCCAAGGCCGCCGTCGACCGCGCCGGCCAGGCCCCGCGAGGCTGACCCGAGCCGGCCGCCAGCGGGCGTCGCCGCTGGACACGGCTAACCTCGTGCGTATGAGCGACGCGCGTGATGCCCTCCTGGAGCAGATCAAGAACAAGGCCGTGGTGCACGGCAAGGTGACCCTTTCGTCCGGTCTCGAGGCCGATTTCTACATCGACCTGCGCCGGATCACCCTGGATGGCGAGGCCGCGCCGCTGGCCGGTCAGGTCATGCTCGACCTGACCGCCGACCTGGAGTACGACGCGGTGGGCGGGCTCACGCTGGGCGCCGACCCGGTGGCGACGTCGATGATGCACGCCGCCGCCGCGCGGGGCCGCCGCCTCGACGCCTTCGTGGTCCGCAAGGCCAACAAGGCGCACGGCCTCCAGCGGCGTATCGAGGGCCCGGACATCAAGGGCCGCCGCGTGCTGATCGTGGAGGACACCTCGACCACGGGCGGCTCCCCGCTGACCGCCGTCGAGGCGGCGCGCGAGGCGGGCGCCGAGGTGGTGGCCGTGGCCGTCATCGTCGAGCGCGGCGCCGCGCCCGCGATCGAGGCCGCCGGCCTGCCGTACTACCAGGCGTACGGGCTGGCGGAGCTGGGCCTCAACTGACCGTCGTACCGCCGTAAATGATCACTTGACCTGCGCTTTTGTCGAGGGCGGGGGCTGTTTCACGTGAAACGGTCCCCGCCCTCGGCGCGTTCGGCGTCCACTGCGCGACACGCCGTGGAGCCGAGCCAGACGAGTCTGGAAGGATGGGGGCGACGATGACGTCGCCCCCTAGGTCAGGGCATTCACAACGCAACCGGCACTTCACAAGGAGCGGACCCATGCCCATCGCAACCCCCGAGGTCTACAACGAGATGCTCGACCGGGCGAAGGCAGGCAAGTTCGCCTACCCGGCAATCAACGTGACCTCGACGCAGACCCTGCACGCGGCGCTGCGTGGCTTCGCCGAGGCCGAGAGCGACGGCATCATCCAGGTTTCCACCGGTGGCGCGGAGTTCCTGGGCGGCCAGTACAGCAAGGACATGGTCTCCGGCGCGGTGGCGCTGGCCGAGTTCGCGCACGTGGTGGCCAAGAAGTACCCGGTCAACATCGCGCTGCACACCGACCACTGCCCGAAGGACAAGCTGGACGGCTTCGTCCGGCCGCTGATCGCCCTCTCCCAGGAGCGCGTCGCCGCCGGTCAGAACCCGCTCTTCCAGTCCCACATGTGGGACGGCTCGGCCGAGAAGCTGGACGAGAACCTGGCCATCGCCAAGGAGCTGCTCGCCGAGGCCGTCAAGGCGAAGATCATCCTTGAGGTCGAGATCACCCCGACCGGTGGCGAGGAGGACGGCGTCACGCACGAGATCAACGACGAGCTGTACACCTCCGTCGCCGACGTGGAGAAGACCGCCGCGGCCCTCGGCCTGGGCGAGAACGGCCGCTACCTGCTGGCCGCCTCCTTCGGCAACGTGCACGGCGTCTACAAGCCGGGCAACGTCGTGCTCCGCCCCGAGCTGCTGCGCGACCTCCAGGACGGCCTGGCCGCCAGCTCCGGCAAGACCGACCCGTTCGACTTCGTCTTCCACGGCGGCTCCGGCTCCACGGAGGAGGAGATCCGCACCGCGCTGGGCAACGGCGTCGTGAAGATGAACCTCGACACCGACACCCAGTACGCCTTCACCCGCCCGGTCGCGGACCACATGTTCCGCAACTACGACGGCGTGCTCAAGGTGGACGGCGAGGTCGGCAACAAGAAGACCTACGACCCGCGGAGCTGGGGCAAGCTCGCCGAGGCCGGCATGGCCGCCCGCGTCACCAAGGCGTGTGCCGACCTGCGCTCCACCGGCACGAAGCTGAAGTAGTCCCGCACCGCCGGCCCCCGGCGGCCCCGGCCCACCGGCCGACGGCCACCAGGCCGGCCTGCGCGCGCCGCCTTTCCGGGCCCGGCGCCTCCCCCCTGGTTCGCCCAGGTGGAGGGGCCGGGCCCTTCGGCGTGCGAGCACGGGGGCGGCGGTGGCGCCCGGGGCCCGAGCGCCCCCGGATGCCCCGAGCGCCCCGGAAGACCCGGGCGCCCCAGACGGTCCGGGCGGCCCGGTCGGGGTGCTCGCGCGCTCGCGTACGCGAGGTTGCGGTGGCGCGTTCGCGGCACGGCCGGGTGTCAGGGTGGCCGGGCGGTGTCCCGACGCGGAAGATCGCAGACATGACGGACCCGCGACGCCCCGGCCCCGAACCCGACCCCGACCCCGGACCCAGCCCCGAGCCCGCCCCCGACATCACGCCCGCCGCCGAGCCGGTGGAGCCGGCCGGGGCCGTGGCGATGGGGACGCCCACCGGACGCTGGGTGCTGCTGACCACGGTGCTCGGCTCCGGCATGGCCATGCTCGACAGCACCGTCGTCAACGTCGCGCTGCCGCGCATCGGCGAGGACCTGGGCGCGGACCTCGGCGGGCTCCAGTGGACCGTCAACGCGTACATGCTCACCCTCGCCGCGCTGATCCTGCTCGGCGGGGCGCTGGGCGACCGGTACGGGCGGCGGCGGGTCTTCGTCGTCGGCGTGGTCTGGTTCGCGCTGGCCTCGCTGCTGTGCGGGCTGGCCCCCAACGCCGGGGTGCTGATCGGCGCGCGGGCGTTGCAGGGCGTGGGTGGGGCGCTGCTCACGCCGGGCTCGCTGGCGCTCATCCAGTCCGCGTTCCGGCAGGAGGACCGGGCGCGGGCGGTGGGTGCCTGGTCGGGGCTGGGCGGCGTGGCGGCGGCGGTCGGCCCGTTCGTGGGCGGCTGGCTGGTGGACGGCCCCGGCTGGCGCTGGGTGTTCCTGCTCAACGTGCCGCTGGCCGCGGTGTGCGTGCCGGTCGCGCTGCGGCACGTGCCGGAGTCCCGGGACCCGCGGGCGGGCGGCCGGTTCGACGTGGCCGGCGCCGCGCTGGGCGCGCTGGCGCTCGGCGCCGTGACGTACGCGCTGATCGCGGCCCCGGACGCGGGGGCGTCGCCGCTGGTGGTCGGGGCGGCCGTGGGCGGGCTGCTGCTGGCGGCGGGGTTCTGTTACCTGGAGGCGCACCGGGCGGAGCCGATGCTTCCGCTGGGCCTGTTCGCGATCCGCCAGTTCACCGCGATCAACCTGGTCACGCTGTGCGTGTACGCGGCCTTCGGCGGGTTCTTCTTCCTCTCGGTGGTGCAGCTCCAGGTGGTGGTGGAGTACTCGGCCCTCCAAGCGGGGGCCGCGCTGCTGCCGACCACGGTGCTGATGCTGCTGTTCTCGGCCCGCTCCGGCGAACTGGCCCAGCGCACCGGGCCCCGGCTGCCGCTGACGGTCGGGCCACTGCTGTGCGCGGCGGGGATGCTGCTGATGATGCGGGTCGGCCCGGACGCGGTGTACTGGCGCGACGTGCTGCCCGCCCTGGTGGTGCTCGGCGCGGGCATGGTGACGCTGGTGGCCCCGCTCACCGCCACGGTGCTGGCCTCGGTGGACGTCGGCCGCGCGGGCCTGGCCAGCGGCATCAACAACGCGGCGGCCCGGGCGGCGGGCCTGGTCGCGGTGGCCGCGCTGCCGTTGCTGGCGGGCATGGGCCCGGAGGCGTACCGCGCGGCGGGCGAGTTCGAGGAGGCGTTCCGGCGCGCGATGCTCTGGTGCGCCGGCGTGCTGCTGCTGGGCTCCGCGCTGGCCTGGACGACGGTCCGCGCCGACACCCTGGAGCACCCGGCGGGCCAGGAGCGTGCCGAGCCCTGCCACCCCGAGTGCACCCACCACTGCGGCGTGGCCGCGCCCCCGCTCGACCCGGGCGAGCCCCCCACGCGGCCCGGCTAGCCCCGGCCCCACGGACGCGAACCGGCCCGGCCCCACGGACGCGAACCAGCCCGGCCGCACGGGCACAAACGGGCCATATCCGTGCGGGTCGGCGGCGTAAGAAACCGGCCAGTCGCGGGGGCGCCCGCGAGGCGGCTCCGCGTGGCGCGGTCCGGCAGACTGGAACCCATGGCCATTCACGAGAACCTGCTCGGGGGACCTCCCCCGACCCACCTGCCCGACGACCCCGGGCCGCGCGAGCTGCTCGCCAGCGGCGCCGCGCCCGCCGAGGTCGCCGCCAAGTACCCCGCCTCCTCGCTCGCCTGGGCGCAGCTCGCCGACGAGGCGTTCGCGGCGGGGCGCGTCGTCGAGTCGTACGCGTACGCCCGCACCGGCTACCACCGGGGACTGGACGCGCTGCGCCGCAGTGGCTGGAAGGGCCACGGCCCGGTGCCGTTCGAGCACGAGCCGAACCGTGGCTTCCTGCGCGCCCTGCACGCGCTGGCGCGCGCCGCGCAGGCCATCGGCGAGACGGAGGAGTACGAGCGCTGCTCGACCTTCCTGCGCGACTCCTCGCCGACCGCGGCGGACACGCTGAGCTGAGCCGGCGTGAGCTGACCCGAGCCGCCTGAACCGTTGGCGGTTCGGGCATACGGGACGAGATTCCCAGGCGTTCACCCGTCGCGGGTGTCCGAATACAGGGCCTGCCGGTCGCGCACCTCGACCCGGCAGGCCCTTGCCGTCCGCGCCGCGCACCCCGCATGATGCGCGCAGGACCCGATGATCAGCGATCGTGGGTTCAAGAGGGGACCGGGGCTCCGATGCCGAACAGGAAGGGGCGGACCGCTACCCGGAAGCAGGACTGAGGAGACGCCATGTCCCAGCACACTGGACATTCCGGTACGAACGAGGCTGAGCCCGAGACTCCCAACCTCGATTTCCAGGGCACCACGCCGTACGACGACTACGTCAGGGCGTCCGTGCTCACCCACCTCCAGCACCCGCTCTCCGACGACCCGGGCGAGATGGTCTTCCTGGTCACCAGCCAGGTGATGGAGCTGTGGTTCACGGTCATCACGCACGAGTGGCAGACCGCGGCCGACGCGCTGCGCCGGGACGACGTGCCCACCGCGCTGGCCGCCCTCAAGCGCTCCACGTACGAGCTGGAGTCGCTGAACGCCTCCTGGAAGCCGCTCGCGCACATGACGCCGGGCGAGTTCAACGCCTACCGCGGCGCGCTCGGCGAGGGCTCCGGGTTCCAGTCCGCGATGTTCCGCCGGCTGGAGTTCCTGCTCGGCGACAAGTCCGCCTCGATGCTGGTCCCGCACCGCGGCGCGCCGCGCGAGTACGCCGAGCTGGAGAAGGCGCTGGCCGAGCCGAGCCTGTACGACGAGGTGGTGCGCTACCTCGCCCGGCAGGGCTTCGACATCCCGGACGAGGTGCTGCACCGCGACGTGACCCAGCGCTACGAGGCGCACCCGGCCGTCGAGCGGGCCTGGCAGCGCGTCTACTCCGGCGCCGGCGCCCCGACCGCGGCTGACGGTGACGCGGCGGGCGCGGCGGACGCCGCTGACCCGAAGGCGCGGCCCAGGAAGGGCGATCAGTCCCCGGAGGCCGCGCGGGCGGTGGCCGTGGCCGCCGCCGTCGGCGGCGCGGGCGGCGGTCTGGTCGCGCTCGGCGAGGCGCTGACGGAGGTCGCCGAGCTGGTCTGGCGCTGGCGCAACGACCACCTGGTGGCCACCCGGCGCGCGATGGGCGCCAAGACCGGCACGGGCGGTTCGGCGGGCGTCGCCTGGCTGGAGAAGCGCGCCGGCAAGCAGGTCTTCCCCGAGCTGTGGACGGCGCGTAGCTATGTCTGAGCACTCGCGGACCGAGACCGTGCCACCGGGCGCTACGCCCGCCACCGCCGGAGCCGCCGCCCCGGCCGCCGGCACCGCCACGGCCGTGGGGCGCGCGCACGCGGCCGAGGCCGCCCGGCGCGACCGCGAGGACCCGCTGGCCGGGACCCGCGAACGCTTCGTGGTGGACGCGGTCGACGACCCGGACGGCACGGTCTACCTGGACGGCAACTCGCTCGGCGCGCTGCCGCGCGGCGTACCGGCCCGGATGGCCGACGTGATCGAGCGCGAGTGGGGCCGCGACCGGATCAACTCCTGGTCGGACAACCACTGGTGGACCGCGCCGGAGCGGATCGGCGACCGGGTCGGCGCGCTCGTCGGGGCCGCCCCGGGCCAGATCGTGGTCGGCGACTCGACCAGCGTCAACGTCCTCAAGGCGGTGGTGGCGGGCGTGCGGCTGGCCCGTGGCGCCGAGGGCGGCGAGCAGGCGGGCGCGGGCGCCACGGATGCCGGCGCGACGGCCGGCGGGCGGGACGAGATCCTGGTGGACGTGAGCACGTTCCCCACGGACGGTTACATCGCCGAGTCCGCGGCCCGGCTCACCGGCTGCGCGCTGCGGGCCGTGCCCGCCGACGCCATCGCGTCCGAGGCCACCCCGCGCACCGCGCTGGCCCTGGTCAACCACGTCGACTACCGCACCGGCCGGCTCCACGACCTGCCGGGCACCACCGCCGCCCTGCACGCGGCGGGGGCGGTGGCCGTCTGGGACCTGTGCCACAGCGCGGGCGCGCTGCCGGTCGACCTGGACGCGCACGGCGTCGACCTGGCCGTCGGCTGCACGTACAAGTACCTCAACGGCGGGCCCGGAGCGCCGGCCTACCTGTACGTCGCCGCCCGGCACCAGCCGCGCTTCGACTCCCCGCTGCCCGGCTGGAACTCGCACGCCGACCCCTTCGCCATGGCCGGCGCGTACGCCCCGGCCGACGGGGCCGTCCGTGGCCGGGTCGGCACGCCGGACATCCTGTCGATGCTCGCCCTGGAGAGCGCCCTCGACGCGTGGCAGGGCGTCAGCATCGAGTCCGTACGGGCCAAGAGCCTCGCCCTAGGGGACTTCTTCCTGACCTGCGTCGCGGCGTACGTGCCGGCCGGCGCGGTCGAGACGCTGACACCGGTGGCGCACGCGGAGCGCGGCAGCCAGGTCGCGCTGCGCTGCGCCGACGCCGGCGAGGTGACGGAGCGACTGCTCGCCCGTGGCGTGGTCATCGACTACCGCCGGCCCGACGTGCTGCGGTTCGGCTTCACGCCGCTGTACACGGGCTACGCCGACGTGGAGCGGGCCGCGTGGGCGCTGGGGGAGGTGCTGAGCGCCGCATGAACCCCGCGATGACGCGCGCGGAGCGGGAGGAGGCCTCGGCGTTCGGCCACGCCGAGGCACCACCGACCGCCACGGTGGCCTACGGGCCGCACCCCGACCAGGTGGTGGACCTCTTCCTGCCCGAGCCCGGGGCCGCCTCCGAGCCCCGGGCCGAGCCCGAGTTCCGGGCCGGTGGCGGAGCCCGGGCCGGTGGCGGTGCCCCGCCGTCCGGGGCCGCCGCGCGCGTCATCGCCGACCCGGCGCCGCCCACCCCCGGGGTGGCGGCGCCCGTGCCGCTGGTCGTGCTGTTCCACGGCGGCGCCTGGCGCGCCCCGTACGACCGGCGGCACCTGTCCCCGCTGGCCGCCTACCTGGCCGGCCACGGCCTCGCGGTCGCGTCGGTCGAGTACCGGCGCGGCCCGCTCACCGACGGCCCGCTCACCGACGGCCCGCTCGCCGACGGCCCGGCGGCGAGTGCCGCCGGGCCCGGGCAGCCGCGCGCCGGCCGCTGGCCGGAGACCTTCGACGACATCGCGGCGGCGCTGGACGCGCTGCCCTCGCTGGTACGCGGCCTCGCGGCCGGCCCGGCCGCCGATGGGCCACCTGGCCCGTCCGCTGATGGGCCGCCCGGCCCGGCCGCCGGCCGTGTCCGCTGGGCCGACGTGGACGCCGACCGGCCGGTGCTCGTCGGGCATTCGGCCGGCGGGCACGCCGTGCTGTGGGCGGCGGCGCGGCACCGGTTGCCGGTCGGCTCCCGGTGGCGGTTGCCGGCGCCGCCCGCGCTGCGCGGCGTGGTCGGCCTCGCCGCCATCGCCGACTTCGGCACGGCCCGCGCCCTCGGCGTCTGCTCGCACGCCGTGGACCAACTGCTCGCCCCGCAACACCCGCCCGCGACGCCCGGCCCCGGCCCGGCCGAGCGCGCCGCGCTGCTCGCGCACCGGCTGGCCTGCACCGACCCGTCCGCCCTGGTGCCGAACGGCGTGCCCACCACGCTGGTGCAGGGCGGCGCGGACATCGACGTACCGCCCGCCGTCACCGAGGCGTTCGTGGCGGCGGCGGACCGCGCCGGGCAGCGGGTCCGGCTCGTCCGCGTCGAGGGCGTCGGCCACTTCCCACCGATCGACCCGGCCACGCCCACGGCCCGCACCGTCCTGGCCGAGATCGCCCGCCTGACCTGACCACCCCGATCCCCGACCTCTGACCCCGGCCCCCGAACCCTGGCCCCTGCTATCGATCCCCGACCCGGCACCCCGGCCCGCGCGCGACCCGACCATCCGGCCCGATCCACCGGGCCGACCGACGCGCCGGCCCGACCCGGCCCGGTACCTGGTGGCCGCCCCGGGCCGTCCGGCACATTGGGGGCATGACCGAGGCAGCAGCGGCCTTCGACCCCTGGGACCCGGGATTCGCCGCCGACCCGTACCCGGCCTACGCGGAGTTGCGGGAGCGCGGGCGGGCGCACTATTTCGCGCCGACCGACCAGTGGCTGATCCCGCACCACGACGACGTACGGGCGCTGCTCACCGACCGGCGGCTCGGGCGTAGTTACACCCACCGCTTCAGCCACGAGGAGTTCGGCCGCCCGGCGCCGCCGCCCGAGTACGAGCCGTTCTTCACCCTCGACGGCAACGGCCTGCTCGACCTGGAGCCGCCGGCGCACCCGCGCGTCCGCCGCCTGGTCTCGCAGGCGTTCACGCCCCGCACCGTCGACCGGCTCGAACCCGTCGTGCGGCGACTGGCCGCCGGCCTGGTGGACGGGCTGCTCGCGGACGGTGGCGGCGACCTCATCGCCGAGGTCGCCGAGCCGCTGCCGGTGGCCGTCATCGCCGAACTCCTCGGCGTGCCACCCGCCGAACGCGGCCCGCTGCGCCCCTGGTCGGCCGATATCTGCGCGATGTACGAGCTGAACCCGAGCCCGGAGACCGCCCGCCGCGCCGTACGCGCCAGCGTCGAGTTCTCCACCTACCTGCGGGAGTTGATCGCCGAGCGGCGCGCGGCGCCCGGTGACGACCTGATCAGCGCGATGATCGCGGCCCACGACGCGGAGGACCGGCTGACCGAGCAGGAGATGGTCTCCACCTGCGTGCTGCTGCTCAACGCGGGCCACGAGGCGAGCGTCAACGCGACGGGCAACGGTTGGTGGACGCTGTTCCAACACCCCGAACACCTGGCCGCGTTGCGCGCCGACCCGGGCCTGTTGCCCACGGCGATCGAGGAGTTGCTGCGCTACGACGGGCCGCTGCACCTGTTCGAGCGCTGGGTGCTGGACGACATCGAGGTGGGCGGCACGCTCATCCCGCGCGGCAGCGAGGTGGCCCTGCTCTTCGGCTCGGCCAACCACGACCCGGCCCGCTTCGCCGCGCCGACGCGGCTCGACCTCTCCCGTACGGACAACCCCCACCTGTCCTTCGGCGCTGGCATCCACTACTGTCTCGGCGCGCCGCTGGCCCGCGTCGAACTGCGGGCCATCTTTGAGGAGTTGCTGCGCCGAGCGCCCCGACTGCGCGCCGTCGCCGAGCCGCCCCGCAAGCCGGGCTTCGTCCAGCGAGGCCTGCGCGAACTGCGGGTCGAGGCGTAACGCGCCGACCGGTGAACCGGGCGCCGCGCACGGGTACTTGCTCTCGGCATACCCAGGCTCATCCACAGCCTGTGGATAACTCTGCCGCCCCGGGTCACCCAGGCCGCCCCGCCACCCCGGCCATCCCGGTCACCCAGACCGCCCCGCCCACCGTGGACGCTCCGGCCGGCGCCCGTGGGCGCACGCGCGTGCGGCGCCGGTCTCCGATACGGGGGTGATCGGAGTCCGACGCCGCACATCCTGCGGGCCTGGCGAGTGCCCGCGCGGCCGCGTCGTCACGTGGCCGCGCTGCCAGGGGGCCGGTTGGCCCGGGTGGTTTCGGTTGTTCTCACTTGTTCCGCTTGGTCGGCGCCGCCGGGTGGCCGCGGCTAGTTGCTCATGTCGCGCCGCCGCAGTCCGGCCAGGCCGGCCGCCAGCAGGGCGACGGTCACCAGGAGCATCCACAGGAACGGGGTCGCCGTGATGTCCCCGCCCGGCACCTTCGGCAGGTGTCCGAAGGGCGAGAGGTTCATCACCGACTGGTCCAGCTCCATCGCCGGGCCCAGCCAGCCGATGGCCACCACGAACCCGACCACGCCCCAGGTGAGGGACGTGAACTTGGGCAACACGCCGAACAGGAACACCGCGATCGAGGTGATCACCCACACCGCCGGGGCCTGCAACAGCGTGGCCCCGAGCACCCGCGGCACTTCGCCGCCGAGGTCGCCGGAGGCGGCCCCGTACGCGATGCCGAGCGCCAGGCCGCCCGCCGCCAGGATGACGACCGGGCCGAGCAGCGCGACGACCAGGTGGCTGGCCGCCCACTGCACGCGGCTGACCGCGTTCGACAGCAGCGGCTCCGCGCGCTGGTCGGTCTCCTCGCCGCGCAGCCGCAGCACGGCGCTGGCCGTGTGGATCGTGACGACCAGGCCCAGGATGCCGACCATCGAGGCGAGGAAGGCGTCCGTGAGCCCCTCCTGGCCGCCCATCCGCAGGAACGTGTCGCGGGTGCTCTCGCTGTCGCCGAGGAAGTCGTCGGCGCCGTCGGCGATGCCGCCGAACACCGCCCCCGCGAAGGCCAGACCGGCCACCCAGGCCAGCAGCGTGCCGCGCTGGAGCCGCCAGGCGAGCCCGTAGACCGTGCTGAGGCCCGGACCCGCGGCGGCGGGCCCCGGACGGGAGGCGAAGAAGCTGGCCCCCACGTCGCGGCGGCCGGCCAGCGCGTACGCGACGCCGATGGCGACCACCGCGAGCAGGGCCAGCAACAGCAGCGTCCACCAGCGCTCGTCGGCGTACGGCCGGGCGTTCTCCGCCCAGCCCAGCGGCGAGAGCCAGACCAGCACGTGGCTTGAGCCGTCGGAGCCGTCCTTGGCCGCGTCACCGCCCATCCGCAGCACGAACGCGACGCCCACGGCGGCGGCGGACAGGCCGCGCGCGACCCGGGCGTTCTCGGTGACCTGCGCGGCGACCGCGGCGATGGCGCCGAAGACCATGCCGCTCAGGCCCACCGCCAGGCCGAGGGCCAGCGCGCCGCTGCCGCCCTCGCCGGCCAGGCTGCCCGCGATGAGCAGGGTGACGGCGGCGTTGGCGATGCCGACGGTGATCAGCGCCGAGGTCAGCCCCGCGCGCCGGCCGACCATCCCGGAGGACAGCGCCTCCTGCCGGCCCGTCTCCTCCTCCTCGCGGGTGTGCCGGATGACGATGAGCAGGCTCATGATGGCGGCGAAGACCGTGAGGAAGGCCCCCACGCGCCAGACCGTCAGCGCCCCGAGCGAGTCGTCGAAGGCCGCGCCGAACAGGGCCCGCGTGGACCCGTTGGCGTTCATGTCGGCGGCCAGGTCGGCGCGCTTCTGCGGGGTGTCGTACGCGCTGTCCAGGCGGCTCACGGTGCTGCTCGCGGACAGGCCGAGGCATAGCACCCAGATCGGCAGCATGACCCGGTCGCGGCGCAGCGCGAGCCGCAGCAGCGTGCCCGTTCCGGCCAGGTCGCGGGAGGAGCCCTTCGGCGGTGCCGCGATCCGCGCGTCGGCTACGGCGGTCATCGCGCGATCGCCCCCTGCGCGGAGTCGGCGGAGTCGGCGCCGTCGCTCTGGTAGTGGCGCAGGAACAGCTCCTCGAGGGTGGGCGGCGTCGAGATGAGGCTGCGCACCCCCGCCTCGCCGAGCCGCTTGAGCACCGGGCCCAGGTGGTCCGTGTCCACCTGGAGCTTGACCCGCCGGCCCCGCACGTCCACGTCGTGCACGCCGGGCAGCGTGGTCAGCCCGTCCGGCTCGCTGTCCAGCTCGGCCGTGACCGACGTACGGGTCAGGTGGCGCAGCGAGGCCAGCGAGCCGGACTCGACGGTCTTGCCCTTGCGGATGATGCTGACCCGGTCACACAGCGCCTCGACCTCGCTGAGGATGTGGCTGGAGAGGAGGACGGTGCGCCCGCGCTGCCGCTCCTCGGAGACGCACTCGCGGAAGACCTCCTCCATGAGCGGGTCGAGCCCGGAGGTCGGCTCGTCGAAGATGAGCAGCTCGACGTCCGAGGCGAACGCCGCGACCAGCGCGACCTTCTGCCGGTTGCCCTTGGAGTAGGTGCGCCCCTTCTTGGTGGGGTCGAGGTCGAAGCGGTCGAGCAGCTCGGCGCGCCGGGTCTTGTCCAGACCGCCGCGCAGCCGCCCGTACAGGTCGATGACCTCGCCGCCGCTGAGGTTGCGCCACAGCGTGACGTCGCCGGGGACGTACGCGAGCCGCTGGTGCAGCTCCACCGCGTCGTGCCACGGGTCCTTGCCGAGGAGTTTGACCGTGCCGCTGGTCGCTCGCAGCAGCCCGAGCAGTACGCGGATGGTGGTGGATTTGCCCGCGCCGTTGGGGCCGAGGAAGCCGTGCACCTCGCCCGTCGCGACGTCGAGGTCGAGGCCGTCCAGCGCGTGCGTCCGGCCGAAGGACTTGTGGAGGTCGGACACGGTGATTGCCGTCGTCATGAGGCCGAAGCTACTCTTCTTTCAGAAATTTGTGAAGTTAAGGAAACGTATAATCGGTGAGGAGGCTTTGAGAAGCGGGGATGGTGGGTGTTGGGCGAGACGACGGAGTACGAGATGACGGGACTCAGGGCGGTCGGGCCGGCGGAGCCGGGCGGGCCGGCCGGGCGGGGCGGGTCGACTGACCCGACCGACCTGGCCGGCCCGTCGGCCGATCCGGTGGCGGTCGACGGCGCGACGGCGGCGGGGGTCGCCGCGACCGGGGGCAGACCGGCGGGCGGGGCGAGCGTGGACGGGGCGGCCGGCCGGACCGCCGAGCGGGGGACGGCGGACACCGGCGCACCGGCCGACGGGTCGGCTGACGCGCCCACCGGCGCGCCCACCGCCGCGCCGGGCGGCGGGCTGACGGGCGTGGCGGCCGAGGAGCTGGCCGGGCGGGACGAGGACGCCGTCAGCCGGTTCATCGAGCGGTTCGCGGCGGAGCTGGTCGAGGCGGGACTACAGCGCATGGCCTCCCGGGTGTTCGCCGCGCTGCTCGCCTCCGACACCGGCTCGCTCACCTCGGCCGAACTCGCCGAGCAGCTCCGGATCAGCCCCGCGGCCGTCTCCGGCGCGATCCGCTACCTCTCGCAGGTCCACATGGTCGGCCGGGAGCGCGAACCGGGCTCCCGACGGGACCGCTACCAGGTGCACACGGAACTCTGGTACGAGACGATCACCCGCCGCGACCAGGTCCTCACCCGCTGGGAGCAGACCCTGCGGGACGGCGCCGACGCCCTCGGGCGGCACACGCCGGCGGGGGCGCGGATGGCCGAGACGGCCGACTTCTTCGAATACCTCCAGGGGGAGATGCTGGCGATAATGGACCGCTGGCGGGAGCGGCAGATCGCGCGCCGCGAGGGCCGCGCGGTAGCCGGCTGACGGCCTCCGGCCGGGCGGGTGAGAGCGAGGCGAATGGTTCCTGCACCCGCCCGCCCCACCGCCCGACCACCCGCGCCGGCTCCGGGCCCACCGCCCCGACCCCACCGCCCCGCACCGGGACCTCCGCACCCCGGCCGGGGCCTCCGACGTCGAACCCCACGCCAGAAGGCGGAGCCTCCGTAGCCCGCGCGGTGCCAGGGCCCGAAGCCCGTGCTGGCACAGGGCCCGAGGTCACGGCCCGAAGCCGTGGCCCGGCCGGCTATCCCGGCAGCGTGACCGACCAGGCGTCCGGCAGCAGGCGCCAGGTGCGGGTGCGGACCGGGCCCGCCGTCACCGTGTCGGCGCGGTAGTGGAAGTCGGGGCCCGAGACCGTGATGGCCCGCGCGCCCAATCTGACCGGGCCGCCCGACGCGTGGCCGTACACGACGACCTCGGCCAGGCCGCGCGGGCGCGCGGTGCCGTCGGGCGGGCGGGCCGGGGCGTCGCCGAACAGCGGCCGGGTGGCCACCGAGACCCGCTCCACCGGGTGGTCCAGGTCGGCGAGGAGCACGCCGTCCGCCTCGACGCGCAGCCGCACCAGCGGCGGCCTGGCCCGGCGCGCCGGCGGCCCGCCGGCGCCGGTGCGGCCCGCGACCGGCGTGGTCAGCAGCGTGAGGGCGGTCCTGGCGGTACGGGCCGCCGGCGACCACCACGGCTGCGGCCGGTCCGCCACCGGTTCGCGCCCCTGCCGCTGGCGGGGCACCCTGCCGTCGTCGGTGACGCCCCGCGCGTCGTCCCCGGTGTCCGTCGCGCGCCCGGCGCCAGGCGCCGCGTCCCCGGCCGCGCGGTCCGGAGCCAGCTCCGGGGCCTGGGCGGCGCCGGGGCCCGTGGCCGGGCCGGCGTCCGCGCCGGAGGCGCCGGGGTGGGCGGGGCCGGCGGGCCAGGCCGTCTCGCCCGCGCGCGCCGGGCCCGGTGGGCCCGCGGCGTCGACCGGGTGGGCGCCGGCGGCGCCGTACGGCACGCTCAGCTCGCCGATCACCACGCCGTCGCTGTCGTCCACCAGCAGGTCGAGGCGGTGGTCGAGGCCGTCGATGACGGTGCGGGCGGCGTGCACCGCGTCGGTGGGGATGCCAAGGGCGCTGGCCAGGGCGACCGCCGCCGGCGGCCCGACCGGGACCATCGCGAGCGGCGTCGTGGCGAGCGTGCGCTCCCGGTGCAGCAGCGTGACCACGCGCAACAGGGCACGGTCGTCACCCACCACGACGGGCCGTCTGCCGCCGCGCCGGGCCAGCGCGCGGGTGACCTCGTCGAGGCCGTCCGGCAGGCAGATCTTCGTGGTCGCGCGGGCGCACAGCACGTCCTTGGCGATGCGCACGGACTCCCCGTCGACGCGCCGGGCGCCCGGGTCGATGATCATGAGCAACGGTGGCGCTGCGCTCACGCGGGGCTCTGGAGCCGACACCTCGGTCCTTCCTCAGGTAGCATCTCGGTGCAAGAGCCCCTTGCGCTATTGCGCCAGGGGCTTGGTCTATTCCGGGGCACCGGTTCGACGGCTCTGCTGGCGGAAGCGCGACATCGCGCACCGTCACGCACGTGGGACATGCCCCGCCCGGAAGGGGTGTACGCCTGTGCCCGCACTTGTGCTGCTCGGTGCTCAGTGGGGTGATGAAGGCAAGGGAAAGGCCACCGACCTGCTCGGTGGTTCGGTGGATTACGTCGTTCGCTACCAGGGCGGCAACAACGCCGGTCACACGGTCGTCGTGGGTGACCAGAAGTACGCGTTGCACCTGCTCCCTTCCGGAATCCTTTCCCCCAGCTGCACGCCGGTCATCGGTAACGGTGTCGTGGTGGACCCGGCGGTCCTGCTCTCCGAGCTGAGCGGGCTGAACGAGCGCGGCGTGGACACGTCCAAGCTCCTCATCAGCGGCAACGCGCACCTGATCACGCCGTACCACCAGACGGTCGACAAGGTCACGGAGCGCTTCCTCGGCAAGCGGAAGATCGGCACCACCGGGCGCGGCATCGGCCCGGCCTACGCGGACAAGATCAACCGCGTGGGCATCCGGGTGCAGGACCTGTTCGACGAGTCGATCCTCATCCAGAAGGTCGAGGCGGCGCTCAACGACAAGAACCAGATACTGGTCAAGCTCTTCAACCGGCGCGCGATCAGCGCCGAGCAGGTGGTCGAGGAGTACCTCGGCTACGCGGAGCAGATCAGGGACTACGTCGCCGACACCACGCTGATCCTCAACAACGCCATCGACGAGGGCAAGGTCGTCCTCTTCGAAGGTGGCCAGGGCACGCTGCTCGACGTGGACCACGGCACCTATCCCTTCGTGACCTCCTCCAACCCGACCGCGGGCGGCGCCTGCACCGGCGCGGGCGTGGGCCCCACGAAGATCAACCGGGTGATCGGCATCCTCAAGGCGTACACCACGCGGGTGGGCGCCGGACCGTTCCCGACGGAGCTGTTCGACGCGGACGGCGAGGCGCTGCGCACCATCGGCGGCGAGCGCGGCGTGACCACCGGGCGCGACCGGCGCTGCGGCTGGTTCGACGCGGTGATCGCGCGCTACGCGACGCGCGTCAACGGCCTCACCGACTTCTTCCTGACCAAGCTCGACGTGCTCACCGGCTGGGAGCAGATCCCGGTCTGCGTGGCGTACGAGATCGACGGCAGGCGGGTCGAGGAGCTGCCGTACAGCCAGTCCGACTTCCACCACGCCAAGCCGATCTACGAGAACCTGCCGGGCTGGTCGGAGGACATCACCAAGGCGAAGACCTTCGCCGACCTGCCGAAGAACGCGCAGGCCTACGTGAAGGCGCTGGAGCAGATGTCCGGCGCGCCGATCTCCGCGATCGGTGTCGGCCCGGGCCGGGACGAGACGATTCAGGTCAACTCCTTCCTCTAGGCCCCACGTCGGGCCCGCCCACGGGTCTCGAATGAGTGAACGTGCGCCGGGCGCGCTGGTCAGCCGACCAGCCGCCCGGCGCACGCGCGTGTGGGGCTAGCGCGGGCCGGGTCCGTACGGCGTGCCGTAGCCGCCGGGGACCGGGCCCTGGCCCGGCATCGGCTGGCCGGTGACCCGGCGCTCCTGCAACGCGGACAGCCTGACCACGACGGCGATGGCGAACACGGCGCACGGGATGGACACCACGTCGGTGAGGATGGACCAGGCGACGGAGGACTGGTATTCGCCGTACGTCTCGGCCTCAGCGAAGACGAAGAAGCTGATGGTGCTGGTCACGAGCATCACCAGGAACAGCACCCACCAGGTGTTCAGCAGCCCGCGCCCGGTGCCGGGTTGCGGCGGGTAGCCGGCCGGGGTCGGTGGGGCGCTGCTGGTCCAGACGTCGTTGGCCATCTGCTTGGGGAACCAGAGGTGCACCACCGGGATGAACCAGGCCCCGGCGGCCAGCCCCGAGCCGAACCGCTGTCGGCCCGGCGCGAGCGCCTGCGCGTTGACGTAGGTGCGGCGGAACCAGATCACCCACAGCACGACCATGGGGATGGAGAGGAAGAACCACAGCGCGTCGAACCCGTCGGTGACGCTCTCCTGGTCCTTCAGCGTGGCGGAGTCCACGGTGTCCGAGAAGTAGTCGTCGTAGGTGCCGTAGAGCCGCAGGCTGAAGATCAGGTCCATCAGCATGACCAGCAGCCCGAGGGAGAACAGCACCACGGTGGCGTTGGCCAGCCCCCGGGGGGAGCGCCAGACGGCGGGTGGGCGGTAGCCGACGCTGGTGGTCGGGTAGAGCGGCGCGGCGACGCCGGTGTGCGGGTGCCCGACGTGCGGCCCCACCGCCGGCTGTCCGGCGTACGCGGCGTGCGTGGTGGTCAGCGGCGGCTGGCCGGATATCCGCGGGCCCGGGGGTATCGGCGGGCCGAACTGCGTGCCCGGCGGGGTGCTCGGGGGCGGGGTGCTCGCCGCCCGCGGCCCCACGGGCGGCTGGCCCCCGGGCGGCGTGGAGCCGCCCAGCGGCGCGAAGCCCACCCCGGTCTGCGGCATCTCCGCCTCCAGCAGGCGCAGCGCGTCCCGGCCGAGCCGGGCCAGCAGCTCGCCCGGCAGCCACGGGCCCGCGTCGCCGCCGACCTGGCCGGCCGCGAGCCCGGCGCCGTCCGGGCTCGCGCCGCCCGCGTGGGCCAGCACCTGGTCCAGCGTGAAGCGGTTGGCCGGGTCCTTGGTGAGGCAGCCGTCGATCAGCTCCCGCAGTCCCTCCGGCAGCCCGGCCAGGTCCGGCGCCTCCTGCGCCACCCGGTACATCAGGGCGTGCACGCCGCTGTCGACGGTGCCGAAGGGGGAGCGCCCGGTGGCCGCGAAGGCCAGCACCGAGCCCAGGCAGAACACGTCGCTCGCGGCCGTGATCGGGTCGCCGCGCACCTGCTCGGGCGACATGAAGCCGGGCGAGCCGACGACCGCGCCGGTCATCGTCAGGCCGGTGTCGCCGACCGAGTCGAGGGCGCGGGCGATGCCGAAGTCGATGACGCGCGGCCCGTCGATGGTGACCAGCACGTTGGACGGCTTGAGGTCGCGGTGGATGAGCCCCGCGCCGTGGATGTCCCGCAGCGCCAGGGCGAGTCCGCGGGCCAGCGCGCGCACGGAGGTCTCGGGGAGCGGGCCGTGGTCCTCGGTGACCACGTGGTGCAGCGAGGGCCCGCCGATGTAACCGGTGGCGACCCAGGGGGTGGCGGCTTCGGTGTCGGCGTCGAGCACCGGCGCGGTCCAGTCGCCGCCGACCCGCTGGGCGGCCCGCACCTCGGCCTGGAATCTGCGCCGGAAGTCGCTCTGGCTGGCCAGCTCGCCCCGTACCAGCTTGACCGCGACGGTACGGCCGCGCGCCGAGCGGGCCAGGTAGACCCGGCCCATCCCGCCCTCACCGAGCCTGCTGAGCAGGCGGTACTCGCCGATCCAGCGAGGATCGTCGGCCCCCAGGTCTTCCATGCTGTTGTGGCTCCTGCCCCTCGTTCCGCGCGGTGCCGCCGGCCGCTGCTGCCGCCGCGACGTCCCGTGCGCGCTGCCGTGTCTGCGCGTTCGACCCGCCGCGTGCGCGAGCGGACCGCCACCCCTGCCGTGCTGCCGTGCCCCTCGCGGCGGGGGCCGCGCGGTGTCAGTCGTGTCGTCCGGTCGTGGCCGTGCGCGTGACCCCCGTCCGCGCCCTGCCGCGGCGGTGGCCGGCCGGCTCCCGGCGCCCGGCCCGCTGTCCGTGCCGCCCGCTACCCCCGGTCTTCCCCCGCCCCGCAGAGAATAAGGGTCGGGTGGTGAAAAGCGGCCCGCGCCTCGCCCCGGAATCCACCGGTACGCGGGTTCCGGCCCGCGCGGGCGGGGTTGTGGGACAGGCGGCCCCGGAAACCGGCCGGTAATCCGTCCCGGGACCTCCCGCCGCACCGGGTCGGTGCGCGACGCTGGGTCGATGGTGCCCGCGCCCGCCCCCGTCCGCGTACCCGTATCCGTACTCGTGCGCGTACCCGTACCCGTACTCAGGCCCGGGCCGCGCCGCCCGTGCCGGGGCCCGGCAACGTGTCCAGGCGGGTGGCGAGCGCCATACGAAGTGCCGGTATCCGGCCCGCGCCGGCCTCCCTAGTCTGAGGAGACCGGCCCCCCACCCCGCCGTACCGCCGGCGCCGTCCACCGAGTCGCGAGCGATTGAGGTACCGAAACGTGTCCACGCACTCCGCCCCCGCCCCCGATCCCACCGCCGGTGCCGCGGTCAAGGCCGCCGACCGCGCGCATGTCTTCCACTCCTGGTCGGCGCAGGGCCAGATCGACCCGCCGGCCATCGCCGGGGCCGAGGGTTCCTACTTCTGGGACTACGACGGCAACCGCTTCCTCGACTTCTCCTCACAGCTCGTCAACACCAACATCGGGCACCAGCACCCGAAGGTCGTGGCCGCCATCCAGGAGCAGGCGGCGAAGATGTGCACGCTCGCGCCCGGCTTCGCGGTGGACGTGCGCTCCGAGGCGGCCCGGCTGATCGCCCAGCGCACGCCCGGCGACCTCGACAAGATCTTCTTCACCAACGGCGGCGCCGAGGCGGTCGAGAACGCCGTACGGATGGCGCGGGTGCACACCGGTCGGCCCAAGGCGCTCTCCGCGTACCGCTCGTACCACGGGGCCACCAACGCGGCGATCAACCTGACCGGCGACCCGCGCCGGTGGGCCTCGGACAGCGCGTCGGCGGGCGTCGTGCACTTCTGGGCGCCGTTCCTCTACCGCTCGCCGTTCCACGCCGAGACCGAGGTGCAGGAGTGCGAGCGCGCGCTGCGCCACCTCGCGGACACCATCACCTTCGAGGGCCCGCAGACCATCGCCGCGATCATCCTGGAGACCGTCCCGGGCACGGCCGGCATCATGCCGCCGCCGCCCGGCTACCTGGCCGGCGTCCGGGAGATCTGCGACCAGTACGGGATCGTCCTCATCCTCGACGAGGTCATGGCCGGCTTCGGGCGCACCGGCCGCTGGTTCGCGCGTGACCACTGGGACGTCACGCCCGACCTGCTGACCTTCGCCAAGGGCGTCAACTCCGGCTACGTGCCGATCGGCGGCGTCGCCATCTCCGCCGAGATCGCCGCCACCTTCGACCAGCGGCCCTACCCGGGCGGGCTCACCTACTCCGGGCACCCGCTGGCCTGTGCCTCCGTCGTCGCGACGCTGACCGCGATGGAGGAGGAGGGCATCGTGGACAACGCCGCCGCCATCGGCGAGCAGGTCATCGGCCCCGGGCTGCGCGAGATCGCCGAGCGCCACCCGTCGGTCGGCGAGGTGCGCGGCCTCGGCGTGTTCTGGGCGGTCGAGCTGGTACGGAACCCGGAGACCCGGGAGCCGCTGGTGCCGTACAACGCGAGCGGGCCGGCCAACCAGCCGATGGTCGACTTCGCGGCGGCGGTCAAGCGGGGCGGGCTGTGGCCGTCGGTGGTCATGAACCGCACGCACGTGGTGCCGCCGTGCACGATCTCCGCGGCGGAGGCCAAGGACGGCCTGGCCATCCTGGACGAGGCGCTCGCCGTGGCGGACGCGCACGTCGTCGGCTAGCCGCAGCGGTACGAGCCGTACGAGCCGAGCCGTACGAGCGGTCCGCGCGGGCTGCCCGTACGGCCCGTACGGCGCGTACGAGGGGGCGGTGCGGGGACGTAACGTTCCCCACACCGGCTCGCACACAATCCCACGGAGATCTTCGCCAGACGGCCCATCCTCGGGCCAAAGCACTGCACTCCGTGCAACACCTCCACACTCCGCGCAACGGCCCTCGCATATCGTGATGCGGGGGCCGCTCGCCTGTCCGCCGGCTCGTGCGCCGGCGGAACCCCACATCACGCGGGCGGCCGTGGAAGGAGACGGACCCATGCCCGGCACCAGCCAGGTCAAGCGCAGCACGCTGCGGCAGCAGATAGCCGACGCGCTGCGCGACGAGGTGCTGGCGGGGCGGCTACCGGCCGGGCAGCAGTTCACGGTCAAGGAGATGGCCGAGCAGTACGGGGTCTCCGCGACGCCGGTCCGCGAGGCGCTGCTCGACCTGTGCGCGCAGGGCCTGCTGGACGTGGAGGAGCACCGCGGCTACCGGGTCCACGAGTTCACCATCGGTGACTACCGCGACATGGTCGAGGCGCGCACGCTCATCGTGGAGGGCATGTTCCGGCGCTCGGTCGCCACCGCCATGGACTCCACGACGCCGCAGGCGCTCGCGTCGGTACGGCGCCGCGCCGAGGAGGCCGAGCGGGCGGCCCGTGGCGGCGACCTCGACATCCTCATCGGCTACGACCTGCGGTTCTGGCGCGAGCTGAGCGGGCTGGTGGGCAACTCGTACATCTCCGGCATCCTGGAGCGGGTGCGCGTGCAGAGCTGGGTGTTCAGCGTGCCGTACCTGCGGCGCGCGCCGGACCTGCGCGGGAGGCTGTGGGCCGGCCACCGCGAGCTGGTGGAGGCGATCACCCGGCGCGACGTGCGCAGCGCCGAGGAGATCGTGGCCGCGTACAACGCGCACAGCCTCTCCCTCGTCGAGTCCCTCCCGGGCCCGCGCCCGGCCACCGCGTCCTGAGCACGCCCGCGGGTGGCCGGGTTCGGACGCGGCCGGGCTCCCGCGCGGTCGGACCGGGCTCGTGCGTGAGGGGGGCTCGCGTGCGGTCGGGCTCGGGTGCGGGTGGGGGAGCGGTGGTGGCGTGCGGGGCGTCGTTCGCCCGGCGTTCGTACGGCGTTCGCGGGGTGGGGCCGCCGGGCGGGACCGTGCTCCGGGGCGGTGCGGGGCCGGCGCGGGCCGTTGTCCGTCGGCACCCTTCGCGCAGCGGTGAACGGGCATTACGCTGGCTCGACCGCCGCCAACGAGAGTGAGTACACGTGGCATGTGACCTCTGGCTGGTCCCGCTCGTCGACGTCCTCTGCCATAGCCCGGACAACCCGTTCGCCGAGGAGATCGCCGCGTACGACCAGGCGCTCGGCGAGGCCGGACTGCCCCCGGTGCCCGTCTTCGGCTACACCCCCGGACTCTCCGGCGCGGTCGCGCCGATCGCCGGGTTCGACTACGACGCCCTGCACTACCTGCGCCGCGCCTACCTGCTCCGGGTCTGCGGGCTCGAGGTCACGCCGGTCGACGAACTCGGCGGCGACTACGAGCAGTTGTTGGAGATGTTCGAGAGCACCGCCCAGGAGTCGCACCTGGTCTGGCACTACGACCACGCCGGCGCGTACGTCCCGGTCGACTTCGCGAGCCCGCTGTCCAACGACGGTCTCCTCGAAGGCGGCGGCCCGCTCGGCTCCAGCCACGGCCTGCTGCGCGAACTCCTCGAAGTGGGCCCGGCCCTGGGCATCGACCCGGCCAACCCACCCGCGCCGCCCGCCCCGCCGGCCCGCCCCACCGACCTGGAGGAGCCGGCGGCCCCGATCCCGTACGAGGACAGCCCGTTCGCGCGGGAACGGCACGTGTGGCTGTCGCTGCACGCCGCCGCGACCCGCAGCCTGGGCCAGGGCTCGATGATCGTCTTCAGCTGACCGCGCGCCGCCGGCCCGGCGCCTGACCGGCCGTCCCCTCGGACGGCCGGTCGCGCTCGCGCGGGCGGCGGTGGCGGGCGGGTAGCGAGTGGGGCGGCGCTAGCGGGGGGACTCGGGCGGGCGCTGGCGCGGCATGTTGGGCCGGGTGCCGGGGGGCAGCAGCAGCCGACTGAGCGGAGTGCCCGACTCCGGACGGGCGTGCCACGCCAGCGACTGGGTGCTCAGCGGCGCCGAGCGCGAGCCGAACTCGATCATCCAGTCCGACGTCTCGGCCCGCACCAACTCCGTCACGTCCTCCACGAAGCGGCGCAACACCCCGAGGCAGCGCTCCGCCGCCTCGCTCGCGGTGCCGTCGGTGGGACCGAGCACCTCGCGGACGTTCTCCACGGACCAGTCGAACTGGAGCGCCTCAAGCCGCCGGTGCACCGCCTGCGCCGTGGCCATGTCCCGCATCCAGCCCGAGGTGAGGCCGAAGAAGCGGTCGCAGCCCAGGCACGCGACGGCGGCGACCAGCGCGAGGCAGCCCCAGGCCGCGCCGGCGCTCAACGTGTGGGTCAGCTCCAGGAGGGGGAGCACGGCGCCCACCGTGGCCGCGAGCGCGGCGCCGGCGCGCAACGCCCGTGCCGCGCGCCGCTTCCACGCCCGGTCGGCGAGGTACCAGTCGGCGACCCGCAGCGCCCCCTCCTCGGCCCACCGGTACAGCTCGTCCAGGCGCTCCGTCGGCTCACCCCAGTCGCCCAGCGGGATCGGCCGGCCCGACAGGTCGGCCGGGCGCCGCCGGGCCGCCCGCCACCCGCCGTGTGGCTCGCCGCCGGCCCGCGCCGTCCGGCCGCCCGGCCGCCCCGCGTGCGGGCCCCGGCCGTCGTCGCCGGGCGGCCAGGGTTCGCCGGCCCCCGAGCCGTCGTCCGGCCCGCCCGGCCCCAGCGGCCCGCCGGGTCCCGTCGGGCCACCGGGGCCGCCCGGCGCTCCCGGGCCACCACAGCCGCCACCGGACTCACCGCCCCCACCCGCCGCACCGGTCCCGCTCGTTCCACCCTCACCGCGCGGAAGCCCCTCGGGTCGCATCTCCGGCTGACTCACCCGTGCACTCCCTGCGTCCTGGCTGACTGCGTTCCGGCCGGCCGCCCCGCCGACCGGCCAGCCCTGCGGCGCGCGCCGGCACCGGCCCCGCGCCCTCGATGGCTGCTGTTCTGCCCGTGCTGTGCCCGCGACCCTCTGCCCGCCGCCCATGCTCGTCGCTCGCGTCCGTCGCCTCTGCCCGTTCGTCCCGCCGGCCCGATGCCGACGCGTACGCCTGCCGCCCGCGCCACGGGCCCGGTACCCCCGGCGCCCGGCCAACGGCCGACCCCGACGCCCGCTCGGCTCCCCGCGCGGCGCCCGTACGCGCTCTGCCCGCACGCCGCCCGCACAGTCGGCCGCGCGCGATGTCCGTACCCGACGTCCGTACGCGACGCTCGCCACGCGACATTCGTACCTACCGTCGGCACTTCGCCCCGCGAGCGGTGGCCCCGGGGCGGCCGGGCCCGGCGGTGGACCGCCCGGTCGGGGCGGCGCGCCCCCGAGGCCCTAGGCGGAGCGCAGCCATCTTCCTACCGCCGAACGGCTGGCATCGCGCCCCAGAACGGGGAACATCACCCCAAAATGCGGCTAGAACCGGCTTTATGTCGGAAATAGGGTCGAGTGCGTCTCACTCGAAAGAGTGGCCAGCCCGCACCCGGGCCGCCCCGCCCCCGCTCGGCACGACCCCCGGCCCCCTCGTAACGCGCGGCCCCACCCCCGCGTTACGGACCCCGGCCTCCCCCGTACGGCCGGCCGATCCTCCTGGTACGACGGGCCGAGCCTCCGTCGTGCGACGGGCCGAGCCCGCCGCGTACGTCCGTCCACGGGGGCCGCGCGCGGCGGACCGTGGGCCCCGCGCGTGACGGGGTGCGGCCTTCCGTACGGCGGTCCGCCGCGATGCGCCGCGAGGCGGTGCGCCCGCCCGTGGCGAGGTGGCGTACGGGTTGGTGGCGCGGCGGCGCGGTGACGGAGCGCAAGGGGCACGGGGCGCGCGGCGGTCCGGTGGGGCGTGCGGAGCCGCGCCGGCGTGCGGGTTCCGCGCCGCCCCCGGCCGGTCGTTGCCGCGCCGCGGGTTAAGGGCCCGTGGCCGTGACGTTTAGGGTGGGGCCCGTGAAGGTCCTCGTCATCGGCGGCGGCGCCCGCGAACACGCCCTGTGCCGCTCACTGTCTCTCGACCCCGACGTCACCGCCCTGCACTGCGCCCCCGGCAACGCCGGTATCGCCGAGGTCGCCGAGCTGCACCAGGTGAACGCCCTCGACGGCACCGCGGTCGCCGAGCTCGCCGGCACGCTCGGCGTGGACCTCGTCGTGGTCGGCCCCGAGGCGCCCCTGGTCGCCGGGGTCGCCGACACCGTGCGCGACCGCGGCATCCCGTGCTTCGGCCCGTCCGCGGCGGCGGCCCGCCTCGAAGGCTCCAAGGCGTTCGCCAAGGACGTCATGGCCGCCGCCGGCGTGCCCACGGCGCGCGCCTACGTCTGCGTCAACGCCGCCGAGGTGGACGAGGCGTTGGACGCCTTCGGGCCGCCCTACGTCGTCAAGGACGACGGCCTCGCGGCGGGCAAGGGCGTCGTGGTCACCTCCGACCAGGCCGCCGCCCGCGCGCACGCGCTGGCCTGCGACCGCGTGGTCATCGAGGAGTTCCTTGACGGTCCCGAGGTGTCGCTGTTCGCGATCACCGATGGCGAGACCGTCCTCCCGCTCCAGCCCGCGCAGGACTTCAAGCGCGCCTACGACGGGGACGAGGGCCCGAACACCGGCGGCATGGGCGCCTACTCGCCGCTGCCGTGGGCCGACCCCAAGCTGGTCGACGAGGTGCTCACCACCGTCCTCCAGCCGACCGTCGACGAACTGCGCCGCCGCGGCACGCCGTTCGCCGGGCTGCTCTACGCCGGGCTCGCGATCACCTCGCGTGGCGTGCGGGTCATCGAGTTCAACGCCCGCTTCGGCGACCCGGAGACCCAGGTCGTCCTGGCCCGCCTCAAGACGCCGCTGGCCAGCGTGTTGCTGCGGGCCGCGACCGGCACGCTGGAGATGGAGCCGCCGCTGCGCTGGAGCGACGGCGCGGCGGTCACCGTCGTCATCGCCTCGCACAACTACCCCGGCACGCCGCGCACCGGCGACCCGATCACGGGCCTGGCCGAGGCCGACGGGCGCGAGAAGACGTACGTGCTGCACGCCGGCACCAGGCGGGACGAGTCGGGCGGCGTGGTGAGCGCCGGCGGCCGGGTGCTGTCGGTGACGGCCACCGGATCGAGCCTGGCGAAGGCCCGGGAGCGCGCGTACGACGCGGTGAAGCTGATCGAACTCGACGGCTCCCACCACCGGACGGACATCGCCGCCCGCGCGGCCGACCCCGCGTAGCTCCGTCCGCGAGACCGTCCCCGAGTAGACCCACCGTGCCCGCCCCCCGTCCGCCGGGGGCGGGCACGCCCGCGCCACGCGCCGGCGCGGCCCGCGCGTAGCCGCCCCGCGGCCCACGCCCCACTCGACGGCCCGCGCCCCACACGGCGACTCGCACCCCGCAGCCACCGCCCGAACCGCTCTCCGGGCCCCTGCCCGAGTCCGTTCTCCGCCGGGTCACCGTCCGCGCGCCCTCCGCGCTCGCCCGCGCGCCCGCTCGCGGCGCGCCTCCGCTTACCGGCCCGCGCGCCCGCGTGCCCGCCCGTCCGGGCGCCCGGCGGCGGCGTGCCCGCCGCCCCGCGCCCGGTGGGCGCCGCCCCGGGGCCCGCGCGGGGGCCGAGTGGGCCGCCGTCCGCCTTACGGGGCGCGGGCTCCGCTCACTGACCGGAATGGTTCCTACCCCTGGCCGATGCCATTCCATCGAGTGAGCGGCTGGCTATCCGGGTGACGCGTTTGCCCGCCCCAACTAGTCTGCCGCGGAGCCACGCTGCGGCAACTGGCGCAGCGGCTTCCGTACGGACAGGGGGCCCTTCGCACACCGACATTGCGGTGTCAGTAGCCGGTGCGACAGTGGTGGGGTACGCACGCCGGCGGCATCCGCTGTCGCACTCACCGCAGGGCAGTAGGGGGTGGTCAGACTCATGGCAGGTCCGAAAGCAGAGACACCCGGGGCCCGAGCGCGGGCGCTCGCGGTGCTGCGCGTGCGCGGCACGGCCCAGGCCGTGGCGCTGCTGCCGGCCGCCGTCGCGGTCGTCCTCGTCGCCGGCGGCGCCACCGGGCACATCGGCGGCTCGGGGAGCGGCTGGCGGACCGTCCGCTGGGTGGCGATCGGCGTCGCCGCGCTGACGCTGGCCGTGGCCGTGGCCGTCGGCGTGGTCATCGCCCGCGCCCGCCCCGCGCTGAGCCCCACCGTGCCCGTCCCCGAGGAGACGGCCCCCGACCTCTACCGCATGGTGCGCGACCTCGCGGACCGGCTGGGCGTCCCGCCGCCCTCGGCGATAGCCCTGACGCCGGACTGCGACAGTTGGCTTGAGGACCGCACACACGAGGAGCGGCGAGCGCGGCGGGTGCGCCGGGCGCGCGCCCGGCGCCGTGCCGAGGCCGGCGCCCGGGACCGCCGTAGCGCCCTGCTCGGCCGCCTCCGGCTGGCCCCGTCCCGCGCCCCGGGGCTCGGCCTGGAGGTCGCGGTACCGCCCGCGCCCGCCGACGCTCCGGACGCCCCGGGCCCGGCGGGGCCGGTGCTCGTGATCGGTTCGCCCTTCCTGTGGTGGATGCGGGTCGCGGAGCTGCGCGCGCTGCTCGCCCCGGTCGTGGCGGGCACGGGCCCGGCCGCGCACCCGGACATCGCCGCCGCCCGCCGCTTCGTGCGCGCCCTGGACGCCGCCGTGGCCCTGGCCGCGACCGACCCACACCCCGACCCGGCCGCGCACGCCCCGGAGCCGGACGGCCCGGCATCGGGCGACCTGGCAGCTGGGGACCTGGACCCGCGCGCCCCCGACCCGCGCGAGGCGGCTCCGTACGCCGCGCGACCGGCCCACGCCCCGTGGCCCGCCGAGCGCGAGCGCGAGCCGTACGCGACCGGGACCGTACGGGTCGCGGAGGCGGCGCCCCCGGCGCACGCCCCGAGCGCCGCACCGGGCCAGTCCGCCGACGGCGACCCCCGCGCGCACGAGCCCGCCGCCCGCGAGCCCGCCGCCCGCGAGCCCGGCGCGCCGGGCCGGGCCGCCGCCCGCCGGGTGCCGCTGGCCGCCGTCGGCCGGGCCTTCCGGCGGCCCGGGCTCGCCTTCGTCGGCTGGGTGGCGCGGCTGCTGCTGCGCGCCTGCCGGGACGACGCCGCCGAGATGGAGCGGGGCGTCGCCGCCGCCTCGGCCCAGCGCGCCCAGGGCGTGGACTACGGGCTGCGCATCGCCGCCCAGGAGCAGGTGGGCCTCGCGTACGCCGGCTGGGACCGACTGCTGACGCGCGTAGCGCTGCCCGCCTGGCGGATGGGCCGCTGGCCCGCGCAACTGGACGCCGGCGTGGTGGCCGCGCTCACCGAGCTGTCCCGGCGCGACCGGCTCGCGGAGGGCTTCGCCTCCCGGCTCGGCGAGCGCCCGGCCTGCGACCTCCTGGAGGAGCCCGGCACGGTGGACGAGGCGATCTCGCTGCTCGCGGCCCGACTGTTCCACGGCGGCCCGGCCACCCCGGGGCCCGACTGGTCGCCGGTGGACTGGGGCGCGTACCCGGAGGAGGTCGTGGACCGCAAGTGGCGCCTGGAGGCGGCCCGGCTGCACGCCGCCCTGGACACCCTGCCGCGCCCGGCCGGCGAGCCGGTCCCCACCGGGCCCGGCGGCGGCTTCGACCCGGGCTTCGAGCCCGACCTCGGCGCGGAACCCACGCTCGACCGGGTCCTCGACCGGCTGAGCACGCCGGGCGGCGCCGAGCACGACCCGGAGGCGATAGCCGAGCGGCTGGCCGCCCGGCTCACCTCCGAGCTGGCCCGCGAGGAGGCCGCACAGCGCCGGTCCGCCGCCGCGGGCGGCGCGCCCGGCCTCGCGGCCAGCGGCCAGGGTGTGGCCGGCGAACCTTGGCTGGACAGCCTGGCCCCGCTCTTCCCGCTCCAGCCGCCCCGGACCGGCCGCGAACTCCTGGCCGACCACGTCACGGCGATGGTCTGTTGCGCCGCCATGGACACCGCGGGCGCCGCCCCGGGCCTCGACTGGCTCGACGGCCCCGCCCTCCTGGTGGACGGCAGCCGCAAGACGGACCTGACCGCCCCGGTGCTCAGCCTCACCGAGGACGGCGACCCCGACCCGCTCCGCGCCTGGCTCGGCGGCGTGGGCGTCCGCCCGGACAAGCCCATCCGTCTGGTCTAACCCAACCCACCGCACCCGCCACCCGCACACCCACCCCCGCGTACGCACCCGCCGGTCCGCCACGCCCCAGCGCCCCAGCGCGGCACCCGCAACCACGCGGACCACACACCCACCCACGGCGCGGCACCCCACACCCCGCGCCGTGCCACCCCACGTCGCCCCGTATGTACGGCGCCGACCCGCGCCACCCCGCACGTAAGGCGCCGGCCCGCGCCCTCACCCTCCCCACACACAGGGCGCTCGCCCGCCCCCACCCACACCTCCACGCCCGCCCCACACACACCTGCCGCACTCCCACCTACTCCCACCCACTCACCCACTCCCACCCACCTCCAGCCACACACCCCGAACGCGACAACCGCCCCACCACACCCACCCGACACTCGCGACTCTCACAGCACCCACGACACCCGCACTACTCCAACCACCCCCGTCCCTCTGACAACCCACTCGGCGAGGTGGCCGCCCCCCGCGCGCGCCCCCGTGCCTCTGGCCGGTTGGTGGCCCGTTGGGGCGTGCGGCTCGTACCTGGGGCTGAGGCGCTCGGGGCGCTTTTGCCGTGGTGACGTGCGCCCCCGTGGCTTCCGTACGCGCGGTCGACGGGGCGTCGGTCGGCCAGTTCTCTGCTTCATTACGCGACGAACAGTGACGGTGTGGGCGCGAAATGTGATGTGCTGGGATCAGTCGTTGTCATTCGAGGGATAAGCGCAGGGGCTTACCGGGGGCCGGCCGGTGGACGGGGTGACTCACACCGGACGACGGGGAGTGAAGAGTTCCCGTACGGGGGCCTGGTCCGCATCGACCCGACAGTACGGCGCACTCGGTCGTGCGGACGCGGATGCGGCACGCAGGGAGGGAGCGCACGTGGGGACGGAGCACATCCGGCGCTGGGAGTCCGGCGCCCTCGCACACGCCGTGTCGGACCCGTTCGGCATGGGCCCGCTGCCCTGGCTGCGGGGGAGCGAGCACTACTTCGACGACACCGGGCACGTCGTGCCCTGGTACGTCGACCACGTGGACGCGCCCGGCGCGAGCGCCTTCCCGTTGCCCCGCGCGCACGACGCGGCCCCGGGGAACGCGGACGGCCGGCTGCACGCTCGCTGGGGCGCGTACGCCGCCGCGCGCCGCTCCGGCCAACGCGGCGGCCCCCGGATGGCCGACGACGTGCACCGGCAGATCAAGGGGTTCGCCAGCGCCGGCGCCGTGGCCCCCGGCGACGCCATCGACTTCCGGGTGACGGTCAACCCGCCGCAGGAGTTCAGCGTCGACATCTACCGCATCGGCCACTACGCCGGCGAGGGCGCATCGAAGATCACCACCAGCCCCCGGCTGGCCGGCATCGTCCAGCCCGCCCCGCTCGCCGCCGACCGCACCGTCTCCTGCCACCACTGGTGGCTCTCCTGGCGGCTCCAGGTCCCCACGTACTGGCAGGTCGGCGCGTACGTCGCCGTCCTCACCACCATCCGCGACGGCTTCCGCAGCCACATCCCGTTCACGGTCCGCGACCAGGACCCGGCCGATCTGCTGCTCGTGCTGCCCGACGTCACCTGGCAGGCGTACAACCTCTACCCCGAGGACGGCAGCTCCGGCGCCAGCCTCTACCACGCGTGGGACGCGGACGGCCGGCTGCTCGGTGAGGAGGACGCGGCCACCACGCTCTCCTTCGACCGCCCGTACGCGAGCGCCGGGCTGCCGCTGCACGTGGGTCACGCCTACGACTTCATCCGCTGGGCCGAGCGCTACGGGTACGACGTCGCGTACGCCAACACCCGCGACCTGCACGCCGGTCGGGTCGATCCGACGCGCTACCGGGGCCTGGTCTTCCCCGGGCACGACGAGTACTGGTCCGTTCCCATGCGCCGCACCGTCGAGCAAGCCCGCGACGCGGGCACCTCGTTGGTCTTCCTCTCGGCCAACACCATGTACTGGCAGGTGGAGTTGGTCCCCTCGCCCATGGGCCCCGACCGGCTGCTGTCCTGTCGCAAGCGGCGCGGTCCAGGGCGGCCGGCGCTCTGGCGCGAGCTGGGTAGCCCGGAGCAGCAGTTGATGGGCATCCAGTACGCGGGCCGGGTCCCCGAGCCGGCCCCGCTGGTCGTCCGCAACGCCGACCACTGGCTGTGGGAGGCGACGGGCGCCGGCGAGGGCGACGAGCTGCCGGGTCTGGTCGCCGGCGAGGCCGACCGGTACTTCCCGCGCACCAGCCTGCCGCAGCACATCCGCCGGATCCTGCTCGCGCACTCCCCGTACGAGGACAGCGACGGCGTGCCCCGCCACCAGGAGACCTCGCTCTACCGCGCGCCGAGCGGGGCTCTGGTCTTCGCCTCCGGCACCTTCGCCTGGTCGCCGGCGCTGGACCGCCCGGGTCACGTGGACACCCGCATCCAGCGCGCCACGGCCAACCTGCTCGACCGCATCTGCAAGCGCGACTGACCGCGCGGCCGACCCGGGCAGCGCAGCGCGACCAACCGCGTCACCGGCCGCCGCCCCGGCCCCGGCCCGCCACCCCGCACGGCCTCCGAATCGGCGCCCCACCGCCCCTGACCAGCGGCGCTTCCGCGCCCCGCCCGGCGGCCCCCACCACACCCTCGCGCCCGCCACAGTGCCCGGCGACCGGGCCCACGTCGGCCCCGCCCGGCCCGATACGCGAGAATCGAGGCTCTTGGACCAACCCACCGGGAGGAACCGTGTCCGGATTCGTCGAGAAGCCCGAGCCCGTGCGGGTGCCCGGCCTTGAGCATCTGCACACCGGAAAGGTCCGTGAGCTGTACCAGAACGCGGCCGGCGAGCTGGTGATGGTCGCCAGCGACCGGATCTCCGCGTACGACTGGGTGCTGCCCAGCGAGATCCCGGACAAGGGCCGGGTCCTCACCCAGCTCTCCCTGTGGTGGTTCGACCAGCTCGCCGACCTCATGCCCAACCACGTGGTGCGGGCCTGCGACACCCCGGACGACCTCCCGGCCGGGGCCCCCGCCGACTGGGCCGGCCGCACCGTGGTGTGCACGGCGCTGCGGATGGCCCCGGTGGAGTGCGTCGCGCGCGGCTACCTGGCCGGCTCGGGCCTGCGGGAGTACGTGGAGAACCGCACCGTCTGCGGCCTCGCCCTGCCCGAGGGGCTGGACAACGGCTCCGAGCTGCCCGCCGCGATCTTCACCCCGGCGACCAAGGCCGCCGTCGGCGACCACGACGAGAACGTCAGCTACGAGGAGGTCGCCCGCCAGGTCGGCGCCGAGAGCGCCGCCGAGCTGCGGCAGGCCACCCTCGCCCTGTACAGCCGGGGCCGCGACATCGCCCGCGAGCGCGGCATCATCCTGGCCGACACCAAGTTCGAGTTCGGCTACGACGGCGAGCGGCTGGTCCTTGCCGACGAGGCACTGACCCCGGACTCCTCCCGGTTCTGGCCCGCCGACCAGTGGGAGCCCGGCCGCGACCAGCCCTCCTTCGACAAGCAGTTCATCCGCGACTGGCTCACCTCGCCGGCCTCTGGCTGGGACCGCACCGGCGAACTCCCCCCGCCGCCGCTGCCCGCCGAGGTCATCGAGCAGACCCGCGCGAAGTACGTTGAGGCGTACGAGCGGCTCACCGGCCTGTCCTGGTCCTGACACGCCCAGGCCAGCGTGCCGGCCCGCCGCCGGGCCGGCACGCTGGCCAGTGCCCGGACATGAAGAAGGCCCCCGGTCGATGACCGGGGGCCTTCTTTACCGAGCGGACGACGAGGCTCGAACTCGCGACCTCAACCTTGGCAAGGTTGCGCTCTACCAACTGAGCTACGTCCGCACGCACCGCGCGTTTCCGCTTGGTGCGGGTCCTACTATAGCCAACGTTTCGGGCGAGCGAAGCACCCGCGTGCCACGCGACCGCCCGTCGGCCCGGCATTGCAGGCCGGGCGCCGCGACGTTGTGGCCATCGCCACACGCTCCGGGTCGAGGGGAAGCGGGGGAGCCCCGGCGGCGTCCGGCCCCCGAGTGGCGTAGCGCACCCGCGCGGAGGGCGGCCGGGGACGGCGGACGACCGCCGACGCTCGCGACGGGACGGGGTGGGGCGGGTGGGGCAGAGAAGCCCGGAGCGATCACGGATAGCGCGCGGTGACATATGACGAAGGCCCCGACCGTAATGATCGGGGCCTTCGCCATATTCGCTGAGCGGACGACGAGATTCGAACTCGCGACCCTCACCTTGGCAAGGTGATGCTCTACCAACTGAGCCACGTCCGCGTTTGCGACCGATCAGCTTTCACTCATCGGCGCGGGGACCACTCTACCTGACCCGAATGGATCGGTTGAGCAGTGGAGCGGGTGACAGGGATCGCACACTGCGCCTCCCCCTTGGAAAGGGGGCGCTCTACTACTGAGCTACACCCGCATGATCGAAGTTCTGGGCTTTTCGGCCCGTGCCCTTCGGCGTGCTCCAGACTCTAGCGGATCAATGGGGGTGCGACGCAACTCGGTGCGCAAGGGCGCCACGCGCGGCTCTTCCCCGCCGGCCCGGAGGCGCTTCCGCGACCGGGCGAGCGAGCGATCAGTCGAGCAGGCGAGTGAGTGGGTGGGTGGGACGCGAGACGGGAGGGGTTTTTCCGCTCCGGGGCCGGCGCAGACGCCCGCCCCGGAGCGGGCGGCTTCGATCAGCTCGCCGCGTTAAAGGCTTCGTACACCTTCTTGGGGATGCGGCCCCGTGGCGGCACCTCCATGCCGTGCGACTGGGCCCAGGCCCGCACGGTGGCCGGGTCGGGGGCGACGGCGGTGCGCCGGTAGGTCTTGCCGGAGCGGGACCGCTTGCGGCCCGCCTCGACGTACGGGGCGAGAGTGCCGCGCAGTTTCTTCGCATTGGCAGAGTTGAGGTCGATCTCGTACGACCTGCCGTCGAGACCGAACGTGACCGTTTCCGAGGCTTCTCCGCCATCGATGTCGTCAGAGACTGTGACCACTACACGCTGTGCCACGGATATCGGTCCTTTCGAGCTGCATCGCCTGGCCGTCACTAGCTGCCGCCAGTTGACGTGCCGCGGTGCATGGGTTCCGGAGGTCAGGGATCAATGCTTTTTCATTTGTACAGCGGTGGGCATTGCATTGTGAAGCCCCGGTAATTCTGTCCGCGTGTCCCCGCGCAATCCGGACGATACGTTTTCCCCTCGATTTCCCCCAGGGCTCGACACCCCCGATGCTTAAACGTGACCGGGGGTTCACCTTATCTATGCGCGTAGATTTTGCAGGGATGTAGGGTTATGTCATCTGCCTTCGGGTCCCTGGGGGTTGCTCCCCAGAACTCACAGCCGCACCACACCACCGGGAGTGCCAGTGGCACGCGTCGTAGTCGACGTCATGCTCAAGCCCGAGATCCTTGACCCGCAGGGCCAGGCCGTGCAGCGCGCGCTGCCCCGCCTGGGCTTCGAGGGGATCTCCGACGTACGTCAGGGCAAGCGCTTTGAACTTGAGGTGGAGGGACCGGTCGACGACGACGCCCTCGCCCGTATCCGCGAGATGGCGGAAACGTTCCTCGCGAACACCGTCATTGAGGACTTCGTCGTAAAGGTCGAGTCGTGACCGCACGCGTGGGAGTTGTCACCTTCCCGGGCACCCTCGACGACCGCGACACTCAGCGCGCGGTCCGTATCGCGGGTCTTGAGGCCGTGCCGCTGTGGCACCGGGACAAGGATCTTCATCAGGTCGACGCCGTGGTGTTGCCCGGCGGCTTCTCGTATGGCGACTATCTCAGGGCCGGAGCGATCTCCCGCTTCTCGCCGGTGATGGAATCGATCATCGAACAGGCCAAGGCCGGCATGCCGGTCCTGGGTATCTGCAACGGATTTCAGGTTCTTACCGAGACGCATCTGCTGCCGGGCGCGATGCTGCGGAACAACCATCTGCACTTCGTCTGCCGCGACCAGAAGTTGCGGGTCGAGAACGTGAACACCGCCTGGACGGCCGACTTCACGGCCGGCCAGGAGATCCAGATCCCGCTGAAGAACATCGACGGCCAGTTCGTCGCGGACGCGCGCACGGTCGACGAGTTGGAGGCGGAGGGCCGGGTCGTCTTCCGCTACCTGGACGTCAACCCCAACGGCTCGCTGCGCGACATCGCCGGCATCACCAACGCCGCCGGCAACGTCGTCGGCCTGATGCCGCACCCGGAGCACGCGGTGGACCCGCAGGTCGGCACCGGCGGCACCGACGGGCTCGGATTCTTCACCTCGATCTTGAAGAAGTTGGTCTCCGCATGACGCTCGACACCGGAACAGCCGAGGGAGCGACTGAGATTCCCTACCCCAGCGCGTCTGGCCCTGTGCCGCGAAGGAGCGACCGAGCGTGACCCTCGACACCGTGAAGCACGCGGGCGAGACGCCCGACGTCGAACTGCCCTGGGCCGAACTCGGCCTGAAGGAAGACGAGTACGCGCGCGTCCGGGACATCCTCGGGCGCCGGCCGACCGGCGCCGAGCTGGCCATGTACTCCGTCATGTGGTCCGAGCACTGCTCGTACAAGAGCAGCAAGGTGCACCTGCGCCAGTTCGGCGAGAAGGCCCCCGCCACCGACGCGCTCCTGGTGGGCATCGGTGAGAACGCCGGCGTCGTGGACATCGGTGAGGGGTACGCGGTCACCTTCAAGGTCGAGTCGCACAACCACCCCTCGTACGTCGAGCCCTACCAGGGCGCGGCCACCGGCGTCGGCGGCATCGTGCGCGACATCATCGCGATGGGCGCCCGCCCGGTCGCCGTCGTGGACCCGCTGCGGATGGGCGCCCCCGACCACCCGGACACCAAGCGCGTGCTGCCGGGCGTCGTCGCGGGCATCGGCGGCTACGGCAACTGCCTGGGCCTGCCGAACATCGGCGGCGAGCTGGTCTTCGACGCCTGCTACCAGGGCAACCCGCTGGTCAACGCCGGGGCGATCGGCGTGATGCGGCACGAGGACATCCACCTGGCCAAGGCCAGCGGCACCGGCAACAAGATCGTCCTGTACGGCGCCCGCACCGGCGGCGACGGCATCGGCGGCGCCTCCATCCTGGCCTCCGAGACCTTCGACGACTCGAAGCCGTCCAAGCGCCCGGCGGTCCAGGTCGGCGACCCGTTCCAGGAGAAGCTGCTCATCGAGTGCACCCTGGAGGCGTTCGCCGAGAAGCTGGTCGTCGGCATCCAGGACCTGGGCGCGGCGGGCCTGTCCTGCGCCACCTCCGAGCTGGCCTCCAACGGCTCCGGTGGCATGCGCGTCTCGCTGGACGACGTGCCGCTGCGCGACTCCACGCTCTCGCCCGAGGAGATCCTCATGAGCGAGTCGCAGGAGCGCATGTGCGCGGTCGTGGAGCCGGACAAGGTGGACCGCTTCCTCGCCATCTGCGAGAAGTGGGACGTCCTGGCCACCGTCATCGGCGAGGTCACCGACGGCGACCGGCTGGAGATCTTCTGGCACGGCGAGAAGATCGTGGACGTGGACCCGCGCACGGTCGCGCACGAGGGCCCGGTCTACGAGCGCCCGTACGCACGCCCCGACTGGCAGGACGCGCTCCAGGCCGACGACGCGGGCAAGCTGCCCCGCCCCGGCTCCGCCGACGAGCTGCGCGAGCAGGTCCTCAAGCTGGTCGGGTCGGCGAACCAGGCGTCCAAGTCCTGGGTCACCGACCAGTACGACCGCTTCGTGCAGGGCAACACGGTCCTGGCGCAGCCCGAGGACTCCGGCATGATCCGGGTCAGCGAGGAGACCGGTCTCGGCGTGGCCATCGCCACGGACGGCAACGGCCGGTACACCAAGCTCGACCCGTACACCGGCGCGCAGCTCGCGCTGGCCGAGTCGTACCGCAACGTGGCCGCGGCCGGCGCCAGGCCGCTCGCGATCTCCGACTGCCTGAACTTCGGTTCGCCCGAGGACCCGGCCGTCATGTGGCAGTTCGTGGAGGCCATCCGTGGCCTGGCCGACGGCTGTCAGCAGCTCGGCACGCCGGTGACCGGCGGCAACGTCTCGCTGTACAACCAGACGGGCGAGGCGGCCATCCACCCGACGCCGGTGGTCGCCGTGCTCGGCGTCATCGACGACGTGGCCCGCCGCACGCCGATCGGCTTCGGCACCGAGGGCCAGTTGCTCTACCTGCTCGGTGACACCCGCGAGGAGTTCGGCGGCTCGGCCTGGTCCCAGGTCGTCCACGACCACCTGGGTGGGCTGCCGCCCAAGGTGGACCTGGAGCGGGAGCGGCTGCTGGCCGAGATCCTGATCTCCGGCTCCCGCGACGGCATGATCGACGCGGCGCACGACCTCTCCGACGGCGGCCTGGTGCAGGCGCTGGTCGAGTCGTGCCTGCGGGGCGGCAAGGGCGCCCGGATCGTGCTGCCCGAGGGCCCGGCCGCCTCCGGCGACGCGACCGACGACGCGTTCGTCGCGCTGTTCTCGGAGTCCGCGGGCCGCGCGGTGGTGGCGGTGCCGCGCAGCGAGGAGCTGCGCTTCACCGACATGTGCGGCGCGCGCGGGCTGCCCGCCACGCGCATCGGCGTCGTGGACGGGGACGCGCTGGAGGTGCAGGGCCAGTTCAGCATCCCGCTGACGGAGCTGCGCGAGACGCACGAGGCGACCATCCCGGCGCTGGTGGCCTGAGCGGCGCCTGAGCACCTGGTGAACCGCGCGGTGAGCCGCGGGTGAGGCAAGCCGGCGAGGGCCCGTACGGAACGCTCCGTACGGGCCCTTCGCCGTGCTCCCGGCGTCCGCCCCGCGCGCTGGCCCGGGCCGGCGCGCGCAACGGGCGGCGGCGTCGTACGGCCGGGGGCGCCGTACGGGCCGGGGCGCGTACGGGCGCGAGCCGCGCGGGGGCGCACGCTCTACCCTGTGGATCATGGCTTCCGCTTCGCGTACACCCCGAGCCCGTAGCTACGACCCCGTGAAGGTGCGGGCCGCGCTCGACGGTCAGGTCCGGGCCGTGCGGGACGCGGTCGCGGTGCTGTGTGCGGCCCCCGACGCCACCCCGCTGCTCGCCGCGCCCTCGCGGCTCGAAGCGTGGACGGTGCGGCAGTTGATCGTGCACATCGCCGTCTGCATGGAGACCCTGCCCCGCCGCCTCGCCGCCGACCCGGCGCCCCGGGGCGCGACCGCCGACCTCGACCTGCGCGGTTACGTGAACTCGCTGGGCTCGCAGGCCGGCGAGATCGCCCAGGCCACCATCGCCGAGGCGGACGACCTGTCCGGGGCGGGCGAGCCCGCCGAACTCCTCGACCGCTACGACGCCGCCGCCGCGCTCCTGGCCGAGGCGGTGGCGGGTGCGGCCGGCACCGAGTTGATCAGCACCCGGTTCGGCCGGCTGACGGTGGACGACTTCCTCGTCACCCGGCTGCTCGAACTGGTCGTACACGGCGACGACCTGACCGCCGCCACCGGCACCGCGATCAGCCACGACCGGCAGGCCCTGGCCACGGTCGCGCGGCTGCTGGCCGACGCGCTCGCGGCCAGGGCGCCGGGCGGCTCGGTGGAGCTGCGGGTGCCGCCGTTCGCGGTGGTGCAGTGCGTGCAGGGCCCTCGGCACACCCGTGGCACCCCGCCCAACGTGGTGGAGACCGACGCGCTCACCTGGCTCCGCCTCGCCGCGGGCCGCACCGTGTGGGAGCACGAGGTGGACGCGGGCACGGTCAGCGCCAGCGGCGAGCGCGCCGATCTGTCGGAGTACCTGCCGGTGATGGGGTAGGCCGCAGGCCCCGGGGGCCGGGCCCGCCCCGAGCCGCCGTACGGCCTCAGTCCTCGTACGGCAGCAGTCCCGCGTCCACCTTCTCCCAGGCGGCGCGCAACCGGGCCAGCCGCGCCCTGTCCGTCGTGGCGTGGTTGGCCTGCTCGCGCGGGTCGTTGGTGAGGTGGAACAGCTTGTCGCGGCCGTCCGCGCCCCGGTAGTACTTCCAGTCGCCCCGGCGCAGCGCGCGCTCGCCGCGCACCCGCCAGAACAGGTCGCGCTCCGCGAGCCGTTCACCGCGCAGCAGGTAGCCGGCGAGGCTGACGCCGTCCAGCGGGTAGGCGGGGTGCGGCCGGGCGCCGGCGACCTCAAGCAGCGTCGCCGTCCAGTCGTACGAGGCCACCGGCTCGTGGCTGACCTGGTTGCGGCGCAGCCGGGCGGGCCAGCGTACGAGGTTGGGGACGCGGATGCCGCCCTCTTCGAGGGTGAACTTGTTGCCGGACAGCGGCCACTGGTACGACCAGCGCTCGCCGCCGTTGTCGCTGGAGAAGACAACCAGGGTGTTGTGCTCCTCACCGGAGTCGCGCAGCGCGGCCAGCACCGTGCCGACCGACGCGTCGAGGTCCCGCACCATCTGCCGGTACTTGGCGAGCGAGCCGCCGTCGCGGTGGTTGAGCACGCCCTTCTCGCCGGCCCTGATGCGGGCGGTGAGACGGGCGCTCTCCTCCTCGTCGCCCTCGGCTATCCACGGCCAGTGCGGGGTGGTGAAGTTGAGGTTGAGCAACCAGGGCTTCCCGCCGTGCCCGCGCCGTACGTAGTCGCTGGCCCGCTCGGTCAGGATCCGGGTGTAGTACCGCAGGTCCTTGTACTCGGCGTCGCCCTCGTACAGGTCGTACTCGCCGCTGAGCCCGAGCTTCGAGTAGTACTCCAGGGCGCCGCCGAAGTTGCCGAAGAACTCGTCCCAACCGGAGCGGGTGGGGCTGTAGTCGGGCAGGTAGCCGCAGTGCCACTTGCCGATCAGTGCGGTGGCGTAGCCGGCGTCGCGCAGCAGCGAGGCGAGCGTGGGGTGGTTCGGGTCGAGCCCGACGCTCTTGTCGGCGATCGGCTCGGCGAGCCCGCCCTTGGTACGCCCCGGGTAGCGGCCGGTGTAGAGGCTGAACCGGGTGGGGGAGCAGGTGGCCGAGCCGGAGTACGCCTGGGTGAACCGCACGCCCTGGCGCGCGAGCCGGTCCAGGTGCGGGGTGTGGATGTCGGGGGAGCCGTACGAGGACAGGTCGGCCCAGCCGAGGTCGTCGGCCAGGATGAACAGGATGTTGGGCCGCCGCGACCGGCGGTCGGTGGCGGCCTCGAACTCGACCTCCGATTCGTTTTCGTGGCTCGGCCGCCCCGCGCGGGTGCCGGCCGCCGCCTCGCCCGTATCACGGGCGGCGCGGCTGGTGGCGGCAGCGGCGGGCCCGGCGGCGGCGGTCGCCGCGGTGGCCCCGACGACTCCGCCGAAGGCGCGCCGGCTCAACCGGCTGGGCAGCGGTCGCTCGGGTTGGCCGGCGGGGTCGGGGTGCTGGGCGGGGTGGGGTTGCTCGGCGCCGCTGGTGGGTTGCTCGGCGGGGTGGGGCTGGGGCGAGGTGGGCATGGCGGGTCCTTCGCGTGGGTGGGGGCGCGCGACGGCCGTCGCCCGGCGCACGGCGGAGCCCGGCGGGCTCGGTGGCGGGGCGGCACCCGTCAGGCGCCGGAAGGTCGTAAGGGGTGGGAGCCCTGGGAAACGCGTCGGTCAAAGCCGCGCGACGCAACGCCAGTTGGCCAACCGACCGGGGAGATCGGCACAGAAACCAGAGCGCGAACCGGAGCACGACCGGAGCGAAATCCGGAGGGAAATCCAGAGCGGGAACCCGAGCGGAGGGCGAACACCCGCGAAGGCCAGGCGAACGAGAACGCTCACGAAGGCACGCCGTAGCGGCGCACCGCGCTAACGCGTCGTACGGAAAGCGCACCGGAACGAACCGGCGCCGAGCCGTTCAGTGGGCCGGGCCGCAGGCCGGATCGCGGGAGGCACCCCGGGAAAAACCGGGGTCGGGACCGCGGGGCCGCTCGGGTGGTCAGGCGTGGCGACAGATCGCGCTCGCGACACGGACCAGGTCAACGTGGCGGCGCGCTACCAACAAGATCGAAGGATCAAGGGCGAGCGGCATGGTCCAGGAGCCTGTCTGACGACATGCCCGCCTGTCAATGCCAGGTGAGCCACGCCCGGGAAGTGCGGCCTGTACTGCGATGTCTGGCCAACCGGGTGACACCCGCCACCCGAATCACCCGCTGAGGTCGCGCGCTCACGGGAAGTCGCCTTGTCTGGGCATTGCGATCCGACCGTTTCAGAAAGGAACGTCACGCGATGTCTTCTCTCCCCTCCACCTCCGCCGCCCGACCCCGTTCCGTCGCCCGCCGCGCCGGCGCGGCGGTGGCCACCGCCGCCGTCGCCCTCGGCCTCGCGATCGTCCCCGGCGTCGCCGCCGCCGACCCCGAGTCGACCGAGGCCACCGCGCCCGTCGCCGCACCCCGTGGCGCCATCGCGGTCGTTGAGGGCGCCACCCAGTTCGCCGTGACGCCGGAGGCCCTGAAGCGGCTCCAGCAGCACGACCTGCGCCTGGTTCGCCTCGACGCCAAGGGGCAGACCCGGGAGGCCGTGCCCGCCGGCGTGCCCCTGCGGCTCGACGTGACCAGCGGCGTCGTCACCAACATGGACGGCCGCATCGGCGGCCGGGTGCTGTACGAGGACCGGGGTCTCGCGGTGGTGAACACCAGGACCCGGCAGGTCGCCCGGCTCGCCGAGTTCGAGAGCGACCTCACGCGCAACGCCGTGCTGGCCACCGTCAACCAGTCGGACACCATCGCGATCGGCCGCGCCCCGAGCCAGCGGATCACGCGCGAGACGCTCAACGTCGCCGACCGACAGGTGCGGTTGACCTCCCCGGTCCGGCTCTCCGGACGCGCGGCCGAGCGGCTCAACCGCGTGACGGGCACGGACGCCTTCGAGCGCGGCGAGACCCTGGCACGGGTCACCAGCCAGTTCCACCTGGACGAGGAGCAGGACGTACGCGAGGCCCTCGGCCTGGACAAGGACCTCGACAGCGTGGACACGTCCCAGTCCACCCGCCAGGAGGCCCAGGAGCGGCCGGGCAGCGCCGCCGACGAGATGGCCACCGAGGAGAACCTGCGGAAGGCGTTCCCGAACGCGGCTGGCTAAGCCAGCTCGGGCGACGGCCCGTCACCCTCGGCGGCCAACGCGGCGTGTCGCGCCGCCCGTTCGCCACCGTCGCCACCTTCTCCCCAGCCGCCGCGCGCCCCGCCGACGCGACTCTCCCACTCGGCGAACAGGGCGCGCGGCGGCCGGAGTTGGGGCCCCATGGGACGGCTGAGCATCCGCTCGCGGTCGTACGGGGAGACCCGGCATCGCGCGACACGCCACAGCGAGCGGGGACGCCACGAGCGAAGGGTGGGACTCGGGCGCCAGGGCGGGGCTCGGGCGCCAGGGTGGGACCGGGCGCCAGGGTGGGACCGGGGGCTCAGGCGCCCGGCGGATTGGCCTCGACCGCGCTTCGGACGAAGGCGCGGACGCGGGCCGTCTCGTTTGCGGGGAGCCAGACCGGCCCCCAGGTGACGGGCGGGGCGTCGTGCAGCGGGACGTACGCGATGTCGGGGCGGGCGTGGTACTGGGCGAAGTGCGCGCCGACCGGGTACACGCCCCGGCCCAGGGCGACCGTGGTGAGGATGTTGCTGAGCCCGTGGCACTCGGGCCCCTTGAGCGTGGGCCGGCCGCTCGGCGTGAAGCCGGGCGTACGGTCGTCCCGGAACTCCCGCGAGACCTCGTCCGGCAGTTGGATCAGCGGGACCTCGGCCAGCACGTCGAGGGAGACCGACGCGCGGCCGGCCAGCGGGTGTGCGGCGGCGATGGCCAACACGCGCGGTTCGGCCAGGAGTACGGGCCCGTTGCGCGCACCGGGGAACGGATAGGCGGCCACCAGGATGTCGATCTCGCCCTTGCGGAGCCGGGTGGCACTCGTACCCAGCTCACCCGCCTGGAGGTGGACCGCGCAGTCGGGGTGGCGGGCGGCGAAGTGGGCGGTGGCCCGAAGCGCCAGTTGCTCCGTGGCCGGGCCGAGGAAGTGGATGAGGAGTTCGCCGGTGACGCCCTTGCCGGCGTCGACGGCCCGGCGCAACGACGCCTCGACCGCCGCCACGGCCGGCCCCAGCTCATCGGCGAGTTGCTGACCCAGCGGCGTCAGCCGCACCTGGCGGCTGGTCCGCTCGAAGAGGGCGGCGCCGACGCGGCTCTCCAACCTCTTGATGGTCTTGCTGACGTGGCCGGTGGTGAGGTGGAGTCGGACGGCGGTGCGCCCGAAGTGCAGTTCGTCGGCGAGCAGCAGGAAGGTCTCCACCTCGTGCCGTTCCCACACGTTCGCCCCCGTGCCCCGTGCCCCGTGCCCCGTGCCCTACGACCCGCGCCGCCGGCCCCGGCGTCCGCGCCCCACGGCGCCACCGCGCGCGACCCGGCCGGCCCGCCGCCCCTCGGCGTTGTCGCCCGTTTCGTTTCCTGTTTCGTTTCCCGAGAGGCAACGATCGTAGCGTGATCGTGGCTTGATGACGCGGTTCCGGCAGAGCATCGTAGTGATCACCGGGGGAGACGCCCCGGGGCCGACCCGGCCCGCGAACGCCGCCACCTGCGGCGCGGCGGCCGGACCAACGTCAGCCATCGGGTACGTCAGGAAGGAGGGCCGTCGAAATGCAGCCACCCGAGCGCGCGACACAGCGCACTGGGCCGCGTCGCGCGGCCCGCCGGATCGTCGCCCACGCCTTCATGACGCTGGACGGCGTCCTCGTGGCACCCGAGGAGTGGCAACGCGCGGCGGCAGACGCCGGGTTGACGCCACTACGGCTCCTGCGAGGCGACCGGCCCGCCGAGTCCCACGCTGCCGCCGACGTCGTCGGTGACTCCGACATCGTCGGCGACTCCGACATCGTCGCGACCGACGACCCCCTGGCCCAACTGGCCGCGCTCAAGGGGCGGCCCGGCCGGGACATCGTGGTGACCGGCGGCGACACGGCGATCCGCGCCCTGCTCCAGGCCGGTCTGGTGGACGACTTACACCTGCGGGTCCACCCCCTGGTGGCCGGCCACGGCCAGCGCCTCTTCCCCGACACCGGCCCCCGCGTCCCGCTCACCCTCGTGGCGGCGTCCGCCTCCCCGACGGGCGTCCTCCACCTCCGCTACCGCCCCGACTGACGGGCTCCGGCGCACAGTTCGTACGACGTCCCGGCCACCGAGCCCACCGGGCCCGGTTCGCGCCCGCGACGGCACGGGCGCGGGCGTGACAGCGGCCCGAACCAGCCACAGCAGACACTCACTGGGAGAACCTGACATGCGTACGTTGATCAGCACCGCCTTCGTCTCGCTCGACGGCGTCGTGGAGGCCCCGGGCGGCGAGTCCGACTACCGCAACGCCGGCTGGACCTTCAAGGACGTGGAGTTCCTGCCGGAGGCGTACGAGATCAAGGGCCGGGAACAGTCGGAGGCCACGGCGATGATCTTCGGCCGGGTCAGCTACGAGGGCTTCGCCCCGGTCTGGCCGGCGATGGAGGAGTTCGCGGAGTACAAGGACATGCCCAAGTACGTCGTCTCCACCACCCTCCCCGAGTCGTCCCTGGTCGAAGGCTGGGGCCCGACCACGATCCTGCGCTCGCTGGACGACGTGGCCGCGCTGAAGGAGACCGAGGGCGGCCCGATCATCATGCACGGCAGCGTCAGGCTCCACCACAGCCTCTCCGACGCCGGCCTGATCGACCGCTATCACCTGATGGTCTTCCCCCTCCTCCTCGGCGCGGGCGAGCGCCTGTTCAGCGACACGGACAAGGACACGCAGAAGCTGAAGCTGGTCGAGCACAAGGCGTACGCGAACGGCATCCAGAAGGTCATCTACGACGTGGTGCGCTGACCGCGCGCAGCGCGGGGGTGTTGGGATCGGGCTCGCTGTGGTGTGGGCCCGGCCCCTTGAGGCCGGTGGGCATCCGCATGCTGGCGGGTCGCCCGGGTGCGGGAGACTGACGGGGAGGGCCGGGCCGGTGGGGGGCCTGGGCGTACGGGGACGGGGGAGCGTGACGTGGTCCTCTCGGTGCTGGCCAACGTCTCGATCGGGTTGCTCACGAGCGTGCTCGGTGGCTGCCTGGTCTGGCTGTGGGAGCGCGGCAAGCACACCCGCACGCTGAACAGGAAGGGCGCCTTCTTCGGCGTACGCCCCGGCGGCACCTGCCTGATCGTCCTGGGCAACAAGCACGACGCCCCCGGCGCCGCCCACCACCGCGACGTACGGGCCACCGTGGAACTGGCCATGCTGGCCGGCGAACTCGGCTGCACGGTGACGGTCGAGTCCGACGACTTCCGTGGCAGCAACGGCGACCACACGGAGTTCTGCGTCGGCGGCCCCCTTGGCGGCGCCAACGCCCGCACGGCCGGCCACCTCTCCGCCCACCTCCCGGGCGTGACCTTCCACCCCTACGGCCCCGAGGACGACGACTCGGTAGCCATCGAGGTCGCCGGCCAGCGCTACCGCTTCGACCCCGGCAACCAGTCGTACGCCCTCGTCGCCAAGTTCACCCCGCGGGAGTTCCGCCGCCCGATCATCCTGGTCTGCGGCCAGAGCGCGGTCGCGAACCAGGCGGCGATCCACTTCCTCCGCCGCGAGTACGCGCAGGTGGCCGCGCAACTGGCCACGGTGGAGCGCTACTGCGTCCTGATCAAGGTGTCCGGCATCACGACGTACGACTACCACCGGGCGGAGTTCGTGGGGGACGTGACGGGGGCGGCGTTCGGGGACGGATGAGGGGCTGGCTGGGCGGGGGCCCCGCAGGGGCGGGGACGAGGTCCGCGCGGCGTACTTGGTGCGCAGGGACTTGGGGTCATCCCCGTGTGCGGGGACCAGACGCGTACCTGTAGGCGCGGCGTGTCGTAGGCGGGATCATCCCTGCGCGCGGGGACCAGCCACCGCTCGTATCGAATACCAGGAGGCATGACGGGACCATCCCCGCGCGCGCGGGGACCAGAGGTGCACCAGAAGCGCCGCCAAATAGGCGGCGGGACCATCCCCGCGCGCGCGGGGACCAGTCCTCGTGCCACTCGTACGGGCGCCAGCGAACGGGACCATCCCTGCGCGCGCGGGGACCAGGGCGGACGCCCCACCCTGGAGTTCGTCCGAGCGGGACCATCCCCGCGCGGGGACCAGCTCAATGCAAACCTCGTTCAGACCGGGCCGGAAGGACCATCCCCGCGCGCGGGGACCAGAGCAATTCACCTGCGGCTTTACCGCGTCGAACCCCGGTTTTCTGCAACTTCCGCAGACTCCGACTTACCGCCCAAGCCCCACAAACCGCCCACAACGCCTCCCCGTAAAGCCGTACGCCCAGGCTATCGGGCCCGCCCCGGGCGGTGCCCCCCCCCCCCCACAACTCACCCCGCCGTCCAAGGACGGAGCTTGTCCGGGTTGCGGATGCCCCAGATGTGGGTGATGCGGTCGCCGCTGACGTCGAGGGACATCACCGACACCGTGACGCCGTCCAGTTGGAGGACCACGCCGGGCTGGCCGTTGACCGTGCGCTCCACCATCATCAGGTCGGGCGCCTGGGTGGCGATGGTCATGAGGTGGTGGGCGACGTCCTCCCGGCCCGTGATCGGGTGGAGCGCGGCCCTGGCGCGGCCGCCGCCGTCGCTGACCGCCGTGACGTCGGGGTCGAGGATGGCGATGAGGGCAACGATGTCCTTGGCGTCCCACGCCTGCTTGAAGCCGCGGACGACGTTCGTGCGCTGCTCGGCCGAGGTCGCGGGGGCCTGCGCGCCGCGCAGCCGGCGGCGGGCCGACGAGGCGAGCTGGCGGCAGGCCGCCGGCGTACGGCCGACGATCTCGGCCACCTCGGCGAACGAGTACCGGAAGACGTCGTGCAGCACGAACGCCACGCGCTCGGCCGGCGTCATCGATTCGAGGACGACGAGGAACGCCATGTTGATCGACTCGTCGAGCGTGACCCGGTCGGCCGGGTCGGCGGCGCTGCCCCCCGGCCGCCCGTCGGCCCACTCCGCGGGATCGGGCACCGGCTCCGGAATCCACTCCCCGACGTAACGTTCGCGCCGGGCGCGCGCCGAGCCCAACTGGTCCAGGCAGATGCGGCTGGCGACCTTCATCAGCCAACCGCCGGGAGCTTCGATGGCCGCCTGCTGCCTCGGCGTCATGGCGTACCAACGGGCGTACGTCTCCTGGACGACGTCCTCGGCGTCGGCGAGGGAGCCGAGGAGTCGGTACGCGAGGTTGATCAACTGCCGCCGCTCGCTCATGATCGCGCCCAGGCTCGGGTCGAGCGGGCCGCCCTCTCCTGGCTCGGTCTGGGTCCCCATGGTGTCGCCGCTCCCTCGTCGTCCGTTCCGGCGCCTGCGTCGTCCCTGCTTCTCCCTTACGACGAGACAGCCCATCGAAATGTGAGGTCACGACGCGTCGCCTCACATTCTGCGGGGCTGTCTCGTCGTACTGCTGGGAACGGACACGGTCCCGCCTACCGCCCTTCCGCCATCGCCGGCGGAAGGGACCAGCAGGAAAGGGAAAACGCCATGGACATGCGTTACGACTTCTTCGCTCATTCGGTCTCCAGCAAATTCCTGAAGCAACTCGTCTCGGCGGCCAAGCCGCTCATGGAATCGTCGCTGCCGGCCTCGACGCGGGAACTCGTGGCACTTCGCGTCAGCCAGATCAACGGCTGTGGATTCTGTGTCGACATGCACACCAAGGACGCCGTCGCGGCCGGCGAGACGCAACAGCGCCTGCACCTGGTCGCCGTCTGGCGGGAGGCCACGGTGTTCACCGACTCCGAGCGCGCGGCCCTGGAACTGGCGGAGGAGGGCACCCGCCTCGCCGACGCTGCCGGCGGCGTCAGCGACGAGGTCTGGGCGAACGCCACCAAGCACTTCGACGAGGAGCAGCTCGGGGCCCTGATATCGACCATCGCGGTCATGAACGCCCTCAACCGGCTGAACGTCATCACCCAGCGCCCCGCGGGTGACTACCAGCCCGGCCAGTTCGGCTGACCTGCAGTTCCGGAGCCCAGCACTGTTCCAGTGCCCGGCACCACCTCACGACGACGACGGCCGAGCCCGGCGTACGGGCTCCGCGCTCGCGACACGTGCCCACAGCACGCGTCCGCAGCGCGCGTCCGGGGCTCGGCCGTCGCGCGTCAGGTGCCGAGCCGCCACCCTGCCCGCCATCCCCGCGCCCACCCTGGAGCAACCACCATGTCACCGACCCGCCCCAGCGAACTGACCGGCGACTACGTCATCGACGCCACCCGCACCCGCATCGGCTTCGTGGCCCGACACACCATGTCCACGCGGGTGCGCGGCCACGTCGACGCGTTCGAGGGCAGCGTGCACCTCGACGGCGAGCACCCCTGGAAGTCCTCCGTACGGCTTGTCATCCAGGCGCAGGACGTCCAGACCAAGAACCGCCAGCGCGACGTCCTGGTACGCAGCAAGTTCCTTGACGCGCAGAACCACCCGACCATCACCTTCACCTCAACCGACGTCCTCCAGTCCGACGCCACCCACTACGAACTCACGGGTGACCTGACGATCCGCGGCACCACCAGATCCGTCACCCTGAACGTCGAACTCACCGACACCGAGCCCGACTCCCAGGGCAACCTCTGGGCCCACCTCAAGGGCACGACGACCATCAACCGCAAGGACTGGAACGTGAACTGGAACGCCTTCACCTCGGCGATGGTCAGCCCGACGGTGGTAGTGGAGTTCGATGCGGTGGTGGTGCGGGGGTGAGGTGGCCTTGGCGGGCTGTGGGGGCGGGGGTTGTGAGGGTGGGGCGGGGGGCGGTGGGGAGTCCCGCAGGCGCGGGGACCAGAAAGCGTTCTCCGCCTCAAGGCGCGGCTGGACAGGTCCATCCCCGCACGCGCGGGGACCAGCCTCGAGAGTGAAACGGGAGTCGATGTCGAAGGGGTCCATCCCCGCACGCGCGGGGACCAGCCTGATGTACAAGTCGGCGGACCCGGACAAGGGGGTCCATCCCCGCACGCGCGGGGACCAGGCCCAACTCCGCGACGTGAAGCCGACCGAGACGGGTCCATCCCCGCACGCGCGGGGACCAGTCCGGCACTCTGGTCGGTCGCGACGTGAAGACGGGTCCATCCCCGCACGCGCGGGGACCAGTGCAATTGACCTGCGGGTTTGTCAGGCTCGACCCTGGTTTTTTGCAACTTCCGCGAACTCCGACCTTCCGCGCGAACGTGATGGCCACGACATCTCGCCCAACGCGTCCTCCTCTCAAGCAGGCGCAACAGGCTAGTGCCCCCGCCCTCGCGTTCTCAGCAGGCCCAGACACGTGGCGGGGGCGGTGTACGGGGGCTGGCTCCCGGTTGGGGAACCAGGAGGGCCCTTCGCTAGGCGGATGGCGGGGCAATTCCGCGAACCAGCTCAGATGGAGAACGTCCATGCGCCGTCTGGGGCGATCAGCCTGCTGCTATCCGCACTGAGTTCGACGCTCATCGAGTGCAGAGGGAACTGATTCCGCTCCTCCCACTTACGCCGGACGCGCTCCAGGTCGTCCCAGAGTCGGCGCGCTCCGTCCTGGTGCATGGTGCGCTGCGACGCGTCACCGCTCTCCTCGGCGCGTGCCCACGAACCGTCCGCCGCGAGGAGCCAGACCACGCGCCGACCGTCCGGCATGGTGGCCATACGGGTTTCTACGCCGGGGGTGTCCAGCTCGTACAACCACCGAAGTGGCCATTCCTGCCAGAGGTTCGGAATAGGGCCGTCTGGGGAGCGCACATCCAACCCGTCGGCGTCCCGGGCGGCTGTGAATACGTCGTTGAGCTTGGGCGGGTAGTCGGGGCTCTGTCGGGTTTCCATGAACGTTGCCGGGTCGGGTTGGACGCTTCCCCGCGCAATGCCGTCATCTCCCATGTCGGCCGTGATCAGTAGGGCCGTGTGGGCGATGGTGGTCACGAGCCTGCCACCTGGACGCAGCGCGCGGAGCCACGTTTTCGGAACAGGGCGGACGGACACCGTGGCCATGATGCGGTCATAAGCGGGTTCGGGGAGTTCCCCCGTCGCGTCGATTGCTTCGATCCGAGGGATGCGGCCGAATTCAGCGAGGCGGGCGCGAGCGGCCTCAACGAGATACGGGTCCACGTCCACACTCGTCACGTGCTCGTCTCCGAGACGTTGCGCGAAGAGAGAGAGCGCATAACCGGAGCCGGTGCCCACGTCCAAGACCCGATGTCCGGGGTCGGCGTTCAACCGGTGCATCATCGAAACGATCAGACTCGGAAGCGTCGAGGACGAGGTGGGACTACCCGCCGCCCGTTGTTCCGCCTTCGCGTGGTCGGCGTGCAGGGGGCCGACGCGCGTGACAAGGGTTTCGTCACTGTAGGCCGCTGCGATCCGCGCCCTGGAATCTTCAGCGTGGGCTACCAACTCCCACTCTTCAGTAGGGCTGTTCGCCATGCGTTCCCACCAGCGGGGGACGAGCAGGTGGCGAGGGGTCTCACTGACTGCTTCGTGCCACTCCAGAGCGTTTGCGGCCACCTTGTCGGCCAGCGTCCTCGCCGCGTCGCCCCATGATCCCGATGAGGTCATTCGGTCTCCTATCTTCGTCCGGGTGGGACAGCAGTCGGAGGCCATCCCCGCACGCGGGGACCAGCGCGTCGTGAGCATCGACCCAGGGGCCGACGAGGGACCATCCCCGCGTGCGGGGACCAGCGGTGACGTACCTGCCGCGCGGGTCCCGCCCGGGGGACCACCCCCGCGCGCGGGGACCAGCAAGGCGATGGGCCGGTCGGGGTCGGGCTGCTGGGGCCATCCCCGCACGCGCGGGGACAGGTGATCCCGCTCGCCCCAGGTGCGGACATTCTGGGACCATCCCCGCGTGCGCGGGGACCAGGCCCTCGCGCTGGCGACGGCCGGGCAGTGGCTGGGACCATCCCCGCGCGCGCGGGGACGCAGGAGCCCCACAGCGTCGAGCATGGAGACGCGGAGGGACCATCCCCGCGCGCGCGGGGACCAGAGCGCCCGCAGCATCGGTGCCATCGACCGGCAGGGACCATCCCCGCGCGCGCGGGGACCAGTCGGCGCTGGGCTGCAAGGTCACGAGCGCGGAGGGACCATCCCCGCGCGCGCGGGGACCAGGTACCCGGACAGGAAGGTCGTGTCGTGGAAGAGGGACCATCCCCGCGCGCGCGGGGACCAGATGCCGAGTTGCTTGAAGGCGGCCGGGGTCCAGGGACCATCCCCGCGCGCGCGGGGACCAGAGCGATTGACCTGCGGGTTTGTCAGGCCGAACCCCGGTTTTCTGCAACTTCCGCGAACTCCGACCATTCGCCCGAACTCGTCACTCGTCGCATCTCACCCAAGACGCCCCGCCCCCTAACCAGGCCCAACAGGCTATCGCCGAACTCCGCCGATTCGACGAGCTCCGACGACACCTGCGGCGAAGGCCGGCGGCGACAAGCCACCCACAGCGGGCACCCCGGCCCCACGCCGACCAGCCCCCCCCACACTCCCTCACAATGCCGCCGGCCCAATGTCCTCAGCCGGCGTAACGCGCCACCGCAAGGTGACCGTCGCGGCAAAGCGGAAGTGGCGCCCGTCCGCATGGTCGCGGGCCGCGTGGTGCGTACACCAGCGCTGCGCGCGCTCGTGTTGGGCCGTGATGGACTCCGACGTCTCGGGCTCCGGAGACAGGTCGTCGCACGCGAGACACCTGGCCCGGACGGTGTACGGCGTGGCCTCGGGATCAGGAGCGAGGGACATCTCGACGTAACGGTAACGGCGGCGGTGGGTCATGTCGGTGGTGGCTGGTGGGCGCGGAGGCGGGCGGTGCGGGCGCATGCGGGGTGAACCTCCAGGGTGCGAGGTGTGGAGTTGGCGGGGCCGGAACGTCCACTCACAGTCACCGCGTCGGCACGTTCCAACTCCCGCTCGCACAACGGGCATTGAGCGGCAACGGCATCTGGCCCATGCGCGATCCGTACGGCGGAGACGAGGACCGCCCCCAGGTAGTACGGATGAGCCAGGTACCGCCCCGACCAGTCAGCAGGGAACCGCCAGTGCAGCCCGGGCCCGGCGCGGTGGTGCGTGGGCGGTACACCGACGTAGTGGGTGCCAGGCCCGGCACCCAACACGGCAACGTGCCCGCGCAACCGCTCCCAATGGACGTACGCGGACTGATCATCAACCGCCATCAACCAGTACGCGCAGGCCATCCGCTCATCGATGATCGCGGCACAGCTTTCCGTACCGTCGAGGATCTGAAAGGCCCACTTCGCCACGGCCGAAGAAGTGCGCACGGCGTCCCACTGGCGTCCTGCGGGGAGAAGCAGCACCTCGTCGTGGAGCGGGGGAGCCCAGCTCGTGTCGATCACGACGCCCGTCCCCGCCCCCGGCCGCGCGCGTTGGTGACCGCAGTCGCCAGCAGTTCCGCGTCGGTGAGCAGGCGGTCGCCCGTCGGGGCCACTCGCCACCACACCGTGTGGTCACGCGTCATGCCGGGGACGAAGAGGAAGGAGTCGTCGTCTCCCCGAACGCTGACCACCGGGTGGCCGTGAAAGCGCTGCACGGCCGCCGCGTTGGGCTCGATGAGCCAGGTCTGACGACGCTCGACATCCTCCTCAATCACCGCCCCGGACGCGTCCCCGAGCGCGGCGAGCACCAGGTCACCGAGATGTGTCGGCACCGTCAGTGCGTGCCAACCCAGCTCCCCGATCCGCGTCCAGCGCACGCCGCCGCCAGGCGGAATCCAGTCGTGGGGGGCGGCCGCTCCATCAGGGGTTGCCTCACGGACACCCGCATGTCCGCCGGCATGCGGACGCGCCGCAACGTGCTTACTGCTGCTCATGTCGAGAGTTCCCGTCTCATCGATGCCACGTGTCACTCGTGAGCGTTCAGCTGACCTATGCGTCTGGGATTCAGCGCACGTCGCCTCTATGGTCGAAATCCGTAGGGCGGTGTCGCTCTTGGCAGTAACGTACGGTGAGCGGAACCTCGAAAAAACTGACGCCCAGTACGAGTTGAGCAGACCTAGCCAGCAGGAGCCCATGGCATGGCGTCACGGCAAAAGGTGTCGAAGTGCGGAACCCTGACCACAGGTCCGGGATCACCTGGGCGGGCCCGTGAAGGGGTTGTCACCGGGCACCTTTTCAAGGTCACGAGAGAACGGGCAGGGCTGACCCAGCAATCCCTGGCCGAGGCGATCGCGGTCGACGTCACCACCGTGCAGGGGTGGGAATCGGGGCGCCGTTCCCTCACGGCGATCCCGTCCGCGCAGTTCCGACAGATGCGACGCCATTTGCTACGCAGCGGGGCCGACCCCGCTCTTCTGGTCCTCTTCGATGCCGCGATGGATGCCGACGCCGTCCTGAGCCATGGCCTTCGCGATCGCCGATCGAGTGACGTACACGGCCATCCCTTGGCCAATTGGGTCTTCACTCGCTCGGCCACGCACATGATCGCTTGGGCGCTGACGGGAACTCCTCCCGCAGCGCTCCCTCACCCGCCCCCAGGGATGCCTCGGCGACGTGGCCCCACGCCGAACGGGCCTTTGCTGGGAGACCCTGAACGCCGAGCGTTCTTCGACGGCCTGCGGCGAAGTGCCGAAGTGGCGGACTGGACGGGTGCAGAGAGTGCCTTGCTGCGACGGCAAGCGCTCTACCTGTGCAGCTACGACGTGGCATCGGATACGCATGCGTGGATGACTGACATGCGGGGTAGGCAGGCTCGAGCTTCCCAACGCAGTGCTTGGAACTGGGCTGACGCTCGGTCGTTGGCGACATCGCTCACGCGGCACGGGGAGCGCGACGCACTGCACGCGTTCATCGAGCGGGGCATGAGTGATGACGCGGGTGAACTGGCCAACCTGAACTACTGGGCCTACTGGTTGGGGCTCGACAATTTACCTCGGTCCGACGACGCGTTCATGGCTGGGCGTGCGGAGTGGGACGCGAAGGCGCTACTTCGCAGCCTGGTAGGTCGCATGTCACCAGAACTCGGCTGCATCGACCTGAACATCCACTCCGTGTGGTCGTTGCTCGCTGTACGCCCGGGTGCGCTAGCGGCGGACCATGAACTGTGCCGCGACCTCAAGCAGCGGGTAGCGCGTCTACTGGATGGTGGTGTTGTGTCCACAAGGTCCAGGCGCGAGTTGGATGCCGTGCATTACGGTCTGAAGCTGAACGCCCCGTGACCTACCGAGAGGACAGCTCGCATGCCTGACGACGATCAGCACGCCAAGGGTTCCGTTAGCTATCTGATGGAGATGGGCGCGCTGAAGCGCGGAAAGCGTTCCGGGTGGTGGATTGCGGGTGTCAAGGACCCCGAAACCATCGCTGAGCACAGCTTCCGTGTCGCGGTCGTCGGAGCCGTGCTGGCAATGATGGAGGGTGCGGACCCCGCCAAGGTGGCTTTGCTGTGTACCTTCCACGACACCCAGGAGACGCGGGTTGGTGACATCCCGTGGATCGGGCGACGGTACCTCACGGCAGCCAAAAACGAGGACGTCACGAGGGACCAGCTCGCCGAAGCTCACCCGGCAGTGGCCGCAGGCATCCAAGCCGTGGTCGAGGAGTACGAGCACGGCGATTCCCTCGAAGTGCTCGTCGCGCATGACGCCGACAAGTTGGAATGCATGATCCAGGGCCTCGAATACGTGGAACAGGGTTACAGCAACGCTCGTGAGTGGGTCGACAGCACACGGGCGAAGCTCAAGACAGCCTCGGCGATCGAACTGGCCAATGCAGCCCAGAACATGTCTTCGGTTGACTGGCAGCGTACCTATCTGCGCTAGCCCGTGTGCACCATTAGAGCGAAGGGCGTGCCCGGCGTGGAGAGGTGAGTCCGTGGCCGAAGCAACGGTCCACGAGGCTAACCCGTTTCGTACCAGATCGATACGAGCCCGGGAAAGGCCGTTTCTAGGTGCAGAGGGTCCCGCATATGCTGCTCGTATCCGCGAAGGGGTAGGTGGCGCGTCCGATGACCCCGCAGAGTGCCGTCCACGTAGAGCGGATGAATGGAGACGCCGCAGCCCGCGCCGAAGAGGCATTCACACTCGTCTATGCGGAGGCGTTCGCGGAGCCTCCCTACGAGAAGACCGTGCGGGATGTCGAGGCGAACTTCCGCCGTTTCCGGTCGCAGGTACGCAAGGCCACGTTCCGAGCTGCCCTGGCCCGCAGTGACGACGGGGAGCCGGTAGGCATCGCCTACGGCTATCCGCTCAGCGCGTCGACCGGCTGGTGGAACCGCCTCATTACTCCCGTGGCTGATGAACTACGCCGTGAGGACGGGCACCGTACATTCGGCCTTATCGAACTGGCGGTTCGCGCCCCCTGGCGGAGACAGGGAGTGGCCAAGCGCCTCCACGACGCGATTCTCGGTAACGCCACAGAAGAGCGCGTCCTGCTCAACGCCCGCCCGGACGTTCCCGCAGCGCAGGCCGCCTATCGCTCCTGGGGCTACGAGAAGATCGGCGAGGCGTATCCGTGGGACGGCGCGGCCTTGCATGACGTCATGATCCTTGGTTTGAGGAAGCCCAGCCGATGACGGGTCGCCTGTGATCCATTGCGCGCCAAGACCGCTGGCTGTGGCGATCACGGGCACCAGGGACACGAGGCATCGCGAGGGCACCTGGTATTCCGCCTTGTTCCGCGTATATCTCGCTCCGTGGGCGACCCAGGACGCACAGTTCTACATTGGTGGCGCAAAAGGTATCGACAGCCTGGCCCTATGCCATCTCGCCGAGAAATCCCGCTCGCGTATCACGGTGGTCGTCCCCGGTACGGTCGAGCAGCAGCCGGCCGAGGCGCAGCACACCATCGAACAATGCCGAAGGCGGGGCCGCATCGCCGAAATCGTCGCACTACGGGCCCCGGAACTCCGTACTGCGGCGTTCCACGCCCGTAACTGTTGGATGGTCGACCGGGCCGACATGGTGATCGGTTTTCCGCTTACGGAGAGCACCGAAGGCTCGGGCACGTGGCAGACACTCAACTACGCCGCATACCTGGGGAAGCCGCGCCTGATTGTGCCCGTATGAGTACAAGCTGGGTCGCAGAGGAAGCGTTGAACCACGCATGCGCGGGGATCAGGAGCGGTCGTTCGTCGACCCGAGCGCCGCCTCAGGGCCACCCCCGCACGCGCGGGGAATGTCAGAGCAACTGACCCGCGGGCTCATCAGGCTCAACCCTGGCATCTCGCCCGTGCGCCCTCCCAGTTGCGCAAGCCGCCCGCCACTCCCGTCTCACCGCGCTCCCTCGCCCGTGGCGCCCTGCCGGCCCAACCGACGCTGGTGCTCCACGAGCCCCACGATGCTCGCCAGATCCTGCAGCGAGCCGACGCTCCAGTCGGCACCGGCCGTATCGGCCCACAGATACCCAAGCGGCCCCCGCCGCAGATGCGCCGTGCGGAGCCCTGCCGCGCGAGCCGGAGCCACGTCGTTCGCGGGGTGATCGCCCACGTACAGAACCTCGTCGGCCGGCACACCCGCCAGGTCCACGACCTGTGCGAAGAACTCCGCGCACGGTTTCGCGACACCCCACTCACCAGAGGTCGCCACCGCGTCCACCGGCAAGCGCAGCGCACGTAACCGCTCGGCCGCCTCGGCCGTCTGGTTCCCGGCCACGACCACTCGCGCCCCAGCCGCGCACAGGGCCGCGAGGGCCGAGCGGACGTCCGGGTAGAGGTCGGCCTCATCCAGCGAGGCGCCCCTCCCCGCTGCCTCCATGGCGGCGCGCTCGGCCGCGATGTCGATGCCCGGGCGAAGCATCCGTACCGCGTCGGCGTTGTCCCTACCCTGCGCGACGACAGCCCCGACCAGCGCGGACATCGTGTGCCGAGGTACGCCAAGCCAATCGGCCCATGCTGCCCAGCCTCGATCGTCGCGTATCAGGGTTTCCCCGACATCGAGCGCCACTACGCGAATCACGGGCCGAGCGTATCGAGTGGCCCGTGACACAACCCCGTCCGCTCGGGGACCAGTTCTCACGGAGCGAGTACGCCCCCGCACGCGCGGGGCCCAGGCCGCCTCCACCCACAGAACATCGACTTCCCAGGGACCACCCCCGCACCGCTGCGGGGACGCACGCCACCACCAACCCAAACACCCCGCGTCACTGCGGGCCACCCCCGCCAGCACGGGGCCGGCTCAACCGACGGCCAGGGGAAGCGCTCAACCAAAGCCAACCCACCCTCCGCACCCGCAGCCGCCCCTCCCGCCACGCACCCCACCCGGTCACCCACAGTGCCGCCCTCCACCCCACGACACCCACCTCCACACCTCCTCACCCCCACCACTCCCCGCAACAACACCCCCTCCCCTGATGTGTCCCTCATCTCATCTGAGCCCACTCGGCCCCCGAACTCGGCCACCGCACAGCGTCACCGCAGGGTCACCGTGTCGCCGCAGAGGCGCGGTCTCACGGCCTCCCCACCGCACCGCACGCCCCATCCAGCCCGCCTCAGTGCCTTCCACATCCGAGCCCCAACATCACGCCCGTAACGGAATGTAACCGTCCACTCTCAAGGTCGACCGAACGCCTGACCCCCGACCGCGGGTACAGTGTGTGTTGTGCGTGGTGACGGACTACTCAGCCACGATCTCCTTCCCGGCGAGAAGGGCCCCCAAGACGCCTGCGGCGTCTTCGGTGTCTGGGCTCCGGGTGAAGAGGTCGCCAAACTCACCTATTTCGGGCTGTACGCGCTGCAGCACCGTGGACAGGAGTCCGCGGGCATCGCAGTGAGCAACGGCTCCCAGATTCTCGTCTTCAAGGACATGGGCCTGGTCTCCCAGGTCTTCGACGAAACCTCCCTCGGCTCCCTCCGCGGCCACATCGCCGTGGGGCACGCCCGTTACTCCACCACCGGTGCCTCGGTGTGGGAGAACGCGCAGCCGACCTTCCGCGCGACCGCCAACGGCTCGATCGCGCTGGGTCACAACGGGAACCTCGTCAACACCGCCGAGCTGGCCGAGATGGTCGCCGAGCTGCCCCGCGAGGGCGGTCGGGCCACCCAGGTCGCCGCGACGAACGACACCGACCTGGTCACCGCGCTGCTCGCGGGCCAGGTCGACGAGGACGGCAAGCCGCTGACCGTCGAGGCCGCCGCGCAGCGCGTGCTGCCGAAGGTGCAGGGCGCGTTCAGCCTCGTCTTCATGGACGAGCACACGCTGTACGCGGCCCGTGACCCGCAGGGCATCCGGCCGCTGGTCCTCGGTCGCCTGGAGCGCGGCTGGGTCGTCGCGTCCGAGACCGCCGCGCTCGACATCTGCGGCGCCAGCTTCATCCGCGAGATCGAGCCCGGCGAGATGGTCGCCATCGACGAGGACGGGCTGCGCGCGTCCCGGTTCGCCGAGGCCCGGCCCAAGGGCTGCGTCTTCGAGTACGTCTACCTCGCCCGCCCCGACACCGACATCGCCGGCCGCAACGTCTACCTCTCCCGCGTGGAGATGGGCCGCAGGCTGGCCGCCGAGGCGCCGGCCGACGCCGACCTGGTGATAGCCACGCCGGAGTCCGGCACGCCGGCGGCCGTCGGGTACGCCGAGGCCAGCGGCATCCCGTACGGGTCGGGGCTGGTCAAGAACAGCTACGTGGGCCGTACGTTCATCCAGCCGAGCCAGACCATTCGGCAGCTCGGTATCCGGCTCAAGCTCAACCCGCTCAAGGAGGTCATCCGGGGCAAGCGCCTGGTGGTCGTGGACGACTCGATCGTCCGCGGGAACACCCAGCGCGCGCTGGTCCGGATGCTGCGCGAGGCCGGGGCCGCCGAGGTGCACATCCGCATCTCCTCGCCGCCCATCAAGTGGCCGTGCTTCTTCGGTATCGACTTCGCCACCCGCGCCGAGCTGATCGCCAACGGGCTCTCCGTCGAGGAGATCGGCAAGTCGCTGGGGGCCGACTCGCTCTCGTACATCTCGATCGACGGGATGATCGAGGCGACCACGATCGACAAGCCGAAGCTGTGCCGCGCCTGCTTCGACGGCGAGTACCCGATGGACCTGCCCGACCCGGAGCTGCTGGGCAAGCACCTCCTGGAGTCGGAGACGGCCGGGGTGGCCAAGCCCGACGCGGACGGCGTCGCGACGCTGACCGCGGGTGTGGGCGGGGCCGACGCGCTCCGTCGCCCGTGACCCGCACGCACTTCCTGATCACAACCTGAAGGTTCCAGCCATGCCTGAGACATCTCCCGTCGGCGGCGGCGCCAGCTATGCCGCCGCGGGTGTCGACATCGAAGCGGGCGACCGCGCCGTCGAGCTGATGAAGGAGTGGGTGAAGAAGGCCACCCGACCCGAGGTCGTCGGCGGCCTCGGCGGCTTCGCCGGGCTCTTCGACGCCTCCGTGCTCAAGCGCTACGACCGCCCGCTGCTCGCCTCGGCCACCGACGGCGTCGGCACGAAGGTGGACATCGCCCGCCGCCTCGGGGTCTACGACACCATCGGCCACGACCTGGTCGGCATGGTCGTGGACGACCTGGTGGTGTGCGGCGCCGAGCCGCTGTTCATGACCGACTACATCTGCGTCGGCAAGGTCTACCCGGAGCGGGTCGCCGCCATCGTCAAGGGCATCGCCGAGGGCTGCGTCCTCGCCGGCTGCGCCCTGGTCGGCGGCGAGACCGCCGAGCACCCGGGCCTGCTCGGCGCCGACGACTTCGACGTGGCCGGCGCCGGCACCGGTGTGGTCGAGGCCGACCGGCTGCTGGGCGCCGAGCGGATCCGCCCCGGCGACGTGGCCATCGCGATGGAGTCCTCCGGACTTCACTCCAACGGGTACTCGCTCGTGCGGCACGTGCTGTTCGACCGGGCCGGCTGGAGCCTGGACCGCGAGGTGGCCGAGTTCGGTCGCACGCTGGGCGAGGAACTCCTGGAGCCCACCAAGATCTACGCCCTGGACTGCCTGGCGCTCACCCGTACCGCCGAGGTGCACGCGTACTCGCACATCACCGGCGGCGGGCTCGCCAACAACCTGGCCCGCGTCATCCCCGACGCGCTGCACGCGACTATCGACCGGTCGACGTGGACGCCGGACCCGGTGTTCGACGCGGTCGGCCGGGCCGGCTCGGTCGAGCGCGCCGAGCTGGAGAAGACCCTGAACATGGGTGTCGGCATGATCGCCGTCGTGCCGCAGGAGTCCGTGGACGTGGCGCTCACCACCCTGGCCGACCGGGGCGTGGACGCCTGGGTCGCCGGCGAGATCACCGAGCGCGGCGACCGCGCCGAGGCCGTGACCCTGACCGGTGACTACGCGAGCTGAGTCCCACGCGGGCAGCACAGAACCCGGTCCGGGGCACTGGGCCCTGGACCGGGTTGATGTTGGTGCTGTGAACGCCGTAGACGTGCCGTGGACGCGAGACGTCAAGCGCGACGACGATGCGCCGGAGAGTCCGAGGGCTCATCATCACCCTCGTCGTTGTAACGATCCGCGTACTCCGCGTACGGATCGTCATCCTCCAGCTCATCGTCGAGCGGCTCGCTGTTCGGCGGCTGCTTCGTCGTCGATGCGCCTAGCTCGTTGGCCAGGCGTGAGAGATCCGTCCCACCGCTGTTGTACTTCAGCTGGCGGGCGACCTTTGTCTGCTTGGCCTTGGCCCGGCCGCGCCCCATGGCTCGACCCCCTCGGTGACGGGGCTCGACGGCCCCAGAGTCTTGACACGCGTTCATGAGTCGGAGCGGACTCTCGACGGAGAGACCGGTCCGTAGGGCTTCAACGGTACCTGTTTCTCTGGCCATACGGTACGTCGCCCACGGCACGTGCCACCTGGCAGAACCTACGAGGCGCCCCGTCCTCGCTGGTCAGCAGCGATTTTAACGCGTATTGGGCGCCGACCCGCCGACGGGCCGTGAGCGATCTCTCCCTTGCCGCCTCCCGGGACACGGCGCGGGCCGCCGTCGCCGGCCCTCGGCGGCCTCCGGCTGCCGTGCGGTGGCCGGACAGGGGCGGCGGGGTGACGGGGGTGCGACGTTCGGCCCAACGGGGGCGGTGTTCGGCCGGCGGCCAGGTTCTTCGATCCGGTCTCGGTCGGGCCCGCGGCGGGTGGCGCGATTCGCTCGGCTGGCCGCGCCCACCTGGGGTGGGCCACCTGACGTCGGCCACCGGGGCGACGGTTCGGGCCAGCGGTGGCGTGCGCGAGCGCGGGCCGGTGTGCGGCCCAGCGGCGCGCGCGGGCGCGGACCGGGTGGGCGGCGGGAGCGCGTGCCGCGGTGGAGTGCGGTGCGGTGCGGTGCGCGTACGGGCGGGCTCCTGAGTGAGCGGCCCGCTCCTCGGCGGGGAGTTGGCCGAACCTCGGCGCACGGGCCGTCGACTTTCGGCCGCCGATACGTACGGGATGGGGTACCCGGCACGTACGAGATGGGCCGCCGGTACGTACGGGATGGGGCGGGCCCGCGGCGCTCGGGCGCGTGCGGTGCCGTGACAGGGGTGGCGTACGGCCGCCGCGCGCCCGGGCGCCGGGGCGGGCGGAAGCGGCGACGCAAGCCGCGGCAGGGGTGTCGCCGCGGCTTGCGCCCCCGCTTCCGCGAGGTCGCTGCCGCGCGGTCGCCTCGGTGAGGACGTTTCCGCGCGGGCGCGTCCGGCGGGGCGTGGGCCCCGCGTGGGATCAGCTGCGGCGGGCCTCGGCCATCCGCTGCTCGGCGATCCGGTCGGCCGCCTCGGCCGGCGGGATGCCCTCGGAGCTGGCCCGTTCGAATATGGCCAGCGTCGTGTCGTAGATCTTGGTCGCCTTGGCCTTGGCCCGGTCGAAGTCGAAACCGTGCAGCTCGTCGGCGACCTGGATCACGCCACCGGCGTTCACCACGTAGTCGGGCGCGTACAGGATGCCGCGGTCGGCGAGGTCCTTCTCGACCCCGGGGTGGGCGAGCTGGTTGTTGGCCGCGCCGCAGACCACCTTGGCGGTCAGGGCCGGCACGCTGACGTCGTCGAGGGCTCCGCCGAGCGCGCACGGGGCGTACACGTCGAGTTCGCCCGTGATCATGTCGCTGGTGCTGTCCGCGACCGTGACCTGCGGGAACCGTTCCCGAATCCGGTCGATGGAAGCGTCCAGGACGTCGGTGACCACCACGTCGGCGCCGTCCTCGATCAGGTGCGCCACCAGGTGGTGCCCCACCTTGCCGACGCCGGCGACGCCGACCCGGCGACCGCGCAGCGTGGGCTTGCCCCACAGGTGCTGGGCCGAGGCGCGCATGCCCTGGAAGACGCCGAAGGAGGTGAGCACCGAGGAGTCACCGGCGCCGCCGTTCTCCGGGGAGCGGCCGGTGGTCCAGCGGTTCTCGCGGGCCACCACGTCCATGTCGGTCACGTACGTGCCGACGTCACAGGCGGTGACGTAGCGACCGCCGAGCGAGGCCACGAAGCGACCGTAGGCGAGCAGCAGTTCCTCGCTCTTGACGCCGCCCTGCTCGACGCTGGCCGGGTCGCCGATGATCACGGCCTTGCCGCCACCGTGATCGAGCCCGGCGAGGGCGTTCTTGTACGACATGCCGCGGGCGAGGTTGAGCGCGTCCAGGACGGCTTCCTCATCGGAGGCGTAGGCGTGGAATCGGGTGCCGCCGAGGGCCGGGCCCAGGGCGGTGGAGTGGATGGCGATCACGGCCTTGAGGCCGCTCTCGCGGTCCTGGCAGAGCACGACTTGCTCGTGGCCGCCCTGTTCCGACTGGAAGAGCACGGAGAGCGGATCGCTCGCACGCACGGTCGGGCCGTCGACGCTGACGGTATGACGTACGTCAGTCACGGTGGTGACTCCCATATGTCGCGGTGGATGCCCTCCGGGGGGTGGGGGAGGGCTGGACGGCAAGAGCGTAAGACCTGGGGCGCCAGAGGTTGAGCACAGTGCGGAGGATCACTCACTCGGGGACCATGGGCGTGGGACGATGCGAACGACCGGGAGACGCGGTACGGCGCCGCCCGGCGACGAACTCCGGCCGTGAGGGAGCGGGCGTGACCTTGGCGTCTTCGGTGGTTGTCCCGTATGCGGCCTACCTGCGGGTCTATGAGCCGTTGGTCGCCTTTCCGGAGCCGGAGCGGAGCCACTGGGCCGAGTACGCGCGCCGCGAGCGCACGCCCAGCGCGCAGGACGAGTTGCGCCGGTCGCTGGCGAACCTGCTTCCGGTGCCGCCGGTGCCGGTCCCGGTGCACGAGAGCGACGACGCGTTCGTGGCCACGGTGGACGGCGTCACCTGTGTCTGCCCGTGGCGCACCCGGCTGCGCGGCTGGCTGGCGCTGGAGGAGGTCTCCCAGCGGCTGCCGGGGCCGCTCCTCGACGCCGTGCTGCCGCCGGTGGTGCGCCGACAGGCGGTGGCCGATTTCGAGCGCTGGTCGGAACGCAATCCGGACGCCCGGCCGTGGATCCGCAGCGCGACCTGGCACGTGCCGGTGCGCTGGTTCGTCCTGTTCGCCGACGCGGAGCGGGAGTACACCAAGGGCGAGGACGGCCTCGTACTGCGGTACCGCACGCCCATGGTCGAGGCCAGGCGCCGCGTGGCGCGCGGTCTCAAGGCGCTCAAGGAGGCGCTGGACGAGGGCCCGCTGATCGACGGCCTGGTGGACGTGGGCCGCTGGCTGGAGGAGTTCCACCCGCGCTCGCTCGTGGAGTTGGACTACGGCGGCCTGGTGCACGCGCTGCCCGAGGGGGAGTTGGCCGACGACCACTCCGCGGCGGACGTCGCGGAGGGCCTGGCGGCGCTGCGCGCGGGCGACGGCGCGCGGGCCGGGGTCGCGTACGAGCGCCTGACGGACCGTTGGAGCTCTGTACGGGATCGGCAACGATCTAGCTGAAGTAACGTCACAGACAGCGGTTTAGAGCCGTTACGGGGTGTTGCGCGCGGCGCCGCGGGGTCAAGCTGGGAGCGCTGCCACGAGGGGACGGGCGTGGGCGCGGGCGGATCGGGACGTAGGTCCCGATCCGGGCGATTGCCTCAACCGTGATCTAAAGCACTGAGTTCGGGCCTTGCGGCCATCCCCCATCCTCGTGTCAAAATAGGACAAGGAGTCCACGAAGGGCTCCTTCCGTCCAACTAAGGGCGGATGTATCGGTATTGCGCTCCTTGGTGGGTCTGGTGACGCGTGGTCCTTCTGTGACTGATCGTCACGGCGGCGTGACTGTCCGCTATGGCATAGTCCATCGGCTTCCGTCGAGGTTGAACACCTGAGAGGGCAATTCCATCGGTTTGGCCGACGTGGCTGGACAGATGGTGTAGTTGTAGTGCCGAGGACAAGCCGTTCGTCCTATAACCGACTCGGCCCGCGTCCGCCATTTCGGGCAACGCGGGTCAAGGTGCAGAATTTAGAGGAAAGAACCGTGATGGTTCGGTTCTCCCGAGGAGGCCGCTCATGACCGCTCGCACCCCTGATGCCGAGCCGCTGCTGACCCCGGCTGAGGTTGCCACGATGTTCCGCGTGGACCCGAAGACGGTCACACGGTGGGCCAAGGCAGGCAAGCTCACGTCCATCCGCACGCTCGGAGGGCACCGGCGCTACCGCGAAGCGGAGGTCCGTGCACTTCTGGCGGGCATTCCGCAGCAGCGCAGCGAAGCCTGAAACAACCGCATAACCGGGCATTTCCGGGTCCCCCAATCCGGTCCTCGCCCGTTTCGCTCCACACGACCGGCGTCTGCCCCAACAGGCGCCACGCCCGCTTGACTTGGGTGCGTCGTCGATCGCGCTGGACTCCGCCGGGTCCAGCGCGGTCTTTTTTTATGCCCGGATACGTTCGCCCAGGCCCCTTCGGGGCACTCTGTTCCGGGCGCCCGCGCGGCGGCCAGCACCGGGCGGTGGGCTGTCCGATCGCGAGGACCCGGGGGGTGTGGAGCCGTCCCCGCCGGGGTGGAGAAGCGGCCGAACCGGCTCGGTGTCACGGGCTCGCGTCGATGGCACGGTCGCGGCCAGTCCCGGGTGCAATTGCACATATTAAATTGAGAGGGCGTAAGCGGGGTGTGAGTTCCCCCGCCACGGAAACTCTTTCGGTGACTCCCATCACAGGGCGCCGCACTTGTCTGCTATGCCTCAAGTGCGATATGCGGTCCCCGTATCCGGACGCCTCCACCCTGTCACCGGACACGGCGCGTACACAGCGCCGTTGGTCACCGCTCCGGAGGACTTTCGTCCCCTTTCGGCGTCTGCCGCGCCGCCCGGCCGGCCCCGGTGGCCGGCTCGGTGCCACGGGCGAACCCCACGCCGCCGCGTGCCGCCGCGTCGGGCTGCCCCGGCTGCTCCAGGGCCAGCCGCAGCAGGCGGTGGCAGACCGGGCAGTGCCGGGTCAGATGTCGGTAACCGGATGCTGCGGATAGATGGGCGCGCAGCAACGCCCTCGTCTCGTGCTTCGCCGACGTCGCCATATGCGTACCTCCCGGCCCCCACGGCCTTCCTGACTGGGTACCGCCGGCGCGTGCCCCAGTCAAGGTGCACCGGGGAGTAACACATGCGGGCCGACCCGTTCCGGTCGGCCGGGGCGCGGTGTTGGCGACTCGCCGGAACTGCCGAAAGGCAGGCAGGAACGTTTGAGAAAGACCCCGGCGCGGCTTTCGGGGCACCCGGTGGGCCGCCTGTCAGCTTGTTGCCTCGCCCCCGCGCGGCCGGCACCGGGGGCCGGCTGGCCGCCCCGCGTGCGCCGGCCCGCTCGCGGGCGCTGACGAGGCCCCCACGGCGCGCCCCGCGCCCTCGCGCCGGGCTGGTCGCGGTCCCGCCGCCCCAGGGCGGCGGCCCGGGGCGCTCGGGCCGGGGGCGGTGCGCACGGGCCTGCCGGGCCGGTGCGCACGGGGCCGGTGCGTACGGGGCGGTCCCGTAGGGCCTGGGTGAGCGGATGGGGGCGTACGGCAGGCGTACGGGAGAGGGCGTGGAAACGGCGATGAGGCCCACACCCTTGGGGTGCGAGCCTCATCGTTTACGCGGTCCTGACGGGATTTGAACCCGCGGCCTCCACCTTGACAGGGTGGCGAGCACTCCAAACTGCTCCACAGGACCAAGCTTTCGCGCCGTGTTGTGCTTGTCCGGCCGCGAGAAGAGACTCTACAGCAGGTCAGGGGGTGGGGTCGAACCGCGCCCCCGGCCGCCCCCGCGCGGCCTCGGGAGGCGGCTCCACCCCCGGACGGCGGGGCTACGGCGCGGCGGCGTCCACGGCCTTCACGATCCGCTTGTCGGAGATCGGGTACGCCGTGCCCAGGGCGTGGGCGAAGTAGCTGACCCGCAGCTCCTCGATCATCCAGCGGATCTCCAGCGCCTCCCGTGGCACGGGCCGGCCCGGGTGCTTGAGCTCAAGCTGCTCCAGCAGCCACAGGTACTCGTCGCGCATGTCGTGGACCTTCGCCATCCGGGCGCGGTCCCGCTCGGCGTGGTGCGGCAGTTGCTGGAGGCGGCGGTCGACGGCCACCAGGTAGCGCATCAGGTCGGGCAGTCGCCGTACGCCGTGCTCGGTGACGAAGCCCGGCTTGATCAACGCGGCGAGCTGCTCCCTGATGTCGGCCAGCGACGGCGCGAGCACCACGCTCGTGGTGGCCTTCAGCCGGCGTTCGCACGCCTGCCAGGCGGCCAGCACCTCGCGGACCTTGCGGACGGTGTCCATCGTCACGTCGGTCACGTCCGCGCGGACGGCGTCGAAGAGCTTGCGGAAGGACTCCTCGTCCCACGCCGGGCCGCCACGGGCCGCGATCAGCCGGTCGGTGGCCGCCGCGACGCAGTCGTCGAACAGGGCCTGCACGCTGCCGTGCGGGGAGCGGGACAGCGCCAACTTGGCCCCGTTGTCGAGCTTGCCCTGCGCGAACCTGGCCGGATTTGACGGCAGGTTGAGCAGGATCAGCCGACGGGTGCCCGCCCACATCGCGCGCTCCTGCTCCGCCTCGGTGTCGAAGAGGCGGACCGCCACCGAGGCGCCCTCGTCCACCAGCGCCGGGTACGCCTTGACGGGCTGGCCGCCGCGCCGGGTCTCGAAGGTGCGCGGCAGCGAGCCGATCGTCCAGGAGGTGAGCCCCGAGCGCTGCTCGATGCCCGCGCTCTCCTTCGAGGTGGCGAACACCTTGGTGATCGCGGCCTGCGTCCTGGGCTGGAGGGACGCCTTGAGCGCGACCAGGTCCTTGTCCTCGGCGAGCTTGCGGCGCCGCTCGTCCACCACCCGGAAGGTGATCTTCAGGTGGTCGGGGATCTTGGTGAGGTCCCAGTCGTCGGGGGTGATCGTCACGCCCACCATGCGTTGGAGTTCCCGGCCGAGCGCCGCCGTGAGCGGGCCCTGCGGCTCGGCGCCACTGCGCCCCGCCGTCGGGTTGACCCGTTCCAGGAAGCGCCGGGCGTAGTCGGGGGCCGGCACGTAGTTGCGGCGGATCGGCTTGGGCAACGAGCGGATCAGCTCCGTCACCAGGTCCTGGCGCAGGCCCGGGATCTGCCAGTCGAAGCCATGGTCCTCGACCTGGTTGAGCACCTGGAGCGGGATGTGCACGGTCACGCCGTCCGCGTCCGCGCCCGGCTCGAACTGGTAGGTCACCCGAAACTTCAGCCGGCCCTGCCACCAGGTGTCGGGGTAGGCGTCCTTGGAGATGCCCTGCGCCCGCTCGTTGATGAGCATCGACTTCTCGAAGCTGAGCAACTCCGGCTCGTCCCGGCGTTTGTGCTTCCACCAGGAGTCGAAGTGCGCGCCCGAGACGACGTGTTCGGGCACGCGCTGGTCGTAGAAGTCGAAAAGGGTCTCGTCATCGACCAGGATGTCGCGGCGCCGGGCCCGGTGCTCCAGCTCCTCGACCTCGCCGAGCAGCTTGCGGTTGTCGTGGAAGAACTGGTGGTGGGTGCGCCAGTCGCCCTCGACCAGGGCGTTGCGGATGAACAGGTCACGGCTGGTGATCGGGTCGATCCTGCCGTAGTTGACCTTGCGCTGGGCGACGATCGGCACGCCGTACAGCGTCACCCGCTCGTACGCCATGACCGCGGCCTGCTTCTGCTCCCAGTGCGGTTCGCTGTAGGTGCGCTTGACCAGGTGCTGGGCGAGCGGCTCGACCCACTCCGGCTCGATTTTGGCGTTGACCCGCGCCCACAGTCGCGAGGTCTCCACCAGCTCGGCCGACATGATCCACCGTGGCGGCTTCTTGAACAGCGCGGAGCCGGGGAACACGGCGAACTTGGCGTTGCGCGCGCCCAGGTAGTCGCCCTTGCCGCGGGGCTTGTCGGAGCCCTTGGCCGGGGTCTTGGCGCCGGCCTTGGCCGGGTCCTCGGCGATCTCCTTGAGCCCGATGTGCGAGAGCAGGCCCGCCAGCAGCGACTGGTGCACCTGGTCGGCGGGGATCTCGGTGTCGGCGGCGGACACCTCGATGCCCATGGACTTGGCCACCGTACGCAACTGGCTGTAGATGTCCTGCCACTCGCGTATGCGCAGGTAGTTCAGGAACTCCGAGCGGCACATCCGGCGGAAGGCGGAGGAGGACAGCGCCTTCTGCTGCTCGCGGACGTACCGCCACAGGTTGAGCAGGGCCAGGAAGTCGCTGGTCTCGTCCTTGAAGCGGGCGTGCTGCTGGTCGGCCTGGGCCTGCTTGTCGGCGGGGCGCTCGCGCGGGTCCTGGATGGACAGCGCGGCGGCGATGACGATCACCTCGCGCGCGCAGCCGTTGCGGTCGGCGGCCAGGATCATGCGGGCCAGGCGCGGGTCGACCGGGAACTGGGCCAGCTTGCGGCCCAGCGGGGTCAGTTGCTGGCCACGGCCCTTGCGGCCCGGGCCGCGCTCGCCGCCCCGGCTCTTGCCGCCGCGCCGGTCCGTACGGTCGCCGCCACGGTCACCCCGGGCGTCGGCGGGATGTCGCGCGTCGGCTGGCTCCTCGCCGCCGCCCGGCGCGCCCTGCTCGGTGAGCTGGTCGGGGCTGCCCTGGTCGGCGCTGCTCTGGTCGGCGGGCTGGCGCTGGGGCTCGATGGCGCCCAGCTCGTGCAGCAGGTCGATGCCGTCCTTGATGTTGCGCCGGTCCGGCGGGTCGATGAAGGGGAAGCGCTCGATGTCGCCGAGCCCGGCCGCCGTCATCTGCAGGATCACCGAGGCGAGGTTGGTCCGCAGGATCTCCGCGTCGGTGAACTCGGGGCGGGTGAGGAAGTCGTCCTCGGAGTACAGCCGGATGCAGATGCCGTCGCTGGTACGGCCGCAGCGGCCCTTGCGCTGGTTGGCGCTGGCCTGCGAGATCGGCTCGATGGGCAGCCGCTGCACCTTGGTGCGGTGGCTGTAGCGCGAGATGCGGGCGGTGCCGGGGTCGATCACGTACCGGATGCCGGGGACGGTGAGCGAGGTCTCCGCCACGTTGGTGGCGAGCACGACGCGGCGGCCGGTGTGGCGCTGGAAGACCCGGTGCTGCTCGGCGTGCGAGAGGCGCGCGTACAGCGGGAGGATCTCGGTGTTGCGCAGCTTCTTCTTCTCCAGCGCGTCGGCCGTGTCGCGGATCTCCCGCTCGCCGGAGAGGAAGACGAGGATGTCGCCCTCGCCCTCGCGCTGTAGCTCGTCCACCGCGTCGCAGATGGCGGTCACCTGGTCGCGGTCGCCGTCCTGGCCGCCCTCTTCGAGGAGCGGCCGGTAGCGCACCTCGACCGGGTACGTACGCCCGCTGACCTCGATGATCGGCGCGCCGGCCGGCTCGCCGGCGGCCCCGGGGGCGGCGGGCGCCGCGCCGGGGCCGGTGCCGGGGTCGGTGGCTGTCCCGGGGGCGGTGGGCGCGGCGGCGGTGGGCGCGCTCGGGGTGCTGGGCGCGTCCGGGGCGCTGGGCTGGTCCGGGGCGCTGGGCGCGCCTTCCCGCGTACGCCGGCTCGCGCCGCGCCGGGGCCGGCCGCCGCCGCGCGCGTCCCGGTCGCCGCCCGCGCCCGACGCGCCGCCGCCGACCGTGGCGAAGGCCGCGAAGTGCCGGGCGAACCGCTCCGGGTCGATGGTCGCCGAGGTGACGACGACCTTGAGGTCGGGTCGGCGGGGCAGCAACTGCGCCAGGTAGCCGAGGATGAAGTCGATGTTGAGGCTGCGCTCGTGCGCCTCGTCGATGATGATCGTGTCGTACTGGCGCAGCTCGCGGTCGGTCTGGATCTCGGCCAGCAGGATGCCGTCCGTCATCAGCTTGACCAGCGTGTCCGGGCCGACCTGGTCGGTGAACCGCACTTTCCAGCCGATCGTCTCGCCGAGCTGGGTGCCCAGCTCGTCGGCGATCCGCTCTGCCACCGTACGGGCCGCGATCCGGCGCGGCTGGGTGTGCCCGATGAGCCCGCGCACGCCACGGCCCAGCTCCATACAGATCTTGGGGATCTGGGTGGTCTTCCCGGAGCCGGTCTCGCCCGCGACGATCACCACCTGGTGGTCGCGGATGGCCGCCAGGATGTCGTCCTTCTTCTGGCTGACCGGCAGCGACTCGGGATAGGTGATCTTCGGGACGGCGGCGCGGCGGTCGGCCACCCGCCGTTCGGCCTGCTCGATCTGGCCGGCGATCTCGGCGAGCACGGCCGCGCGGGCCTCGGGCTGACGAATCCGGCGCGCACCGTCGAGTCGGCGCCCCAGCCGCTGCGCGTCGCGCAGCATCAGCTCGGGAAGCCGCTCCAGCAGGGCGGGCAGGGCAGGGGCAGGCTGAGTGGACATACGCCGCCAAGGATCTCACCTCGCCGAAAGAGCTGGCGAACCATTTGTGCCCCGGCGCCCGCGCCGGGGCGAGGAACGGCCGCTCGCGGCCGAATCACGCCCCCGCCCCGGGGCCAGCGCCCGGCCATCCGCCGGATTCCCGGGGGCGCGCCCCCCGGCGGTGACGGCCGCGATGCGGAACGTACGGGTGACTCGGGAGGAATGTTCGCGATGGGTGGCTTAGCGTGACGTCATGGACGACCCGCGTGAACGGCCCGTCCCGGACGACGCACCCGACCCGGGCCGCCCCGCCGACGCCCCGGGCCGCCCCGCCGATGCCTCGGGCCCCGCCGACGCCCGGGGCGGCCCCGCCGCCGACCCGGCCGCGTCGACGGGCGCGCACCCGCAGGCGCGCGGGGCGCCCGGCGGGCGCTCGTGGTGGGCGGTGTTCAAGGACTCGCCGTTCTTCCCGGCCACGGTGCTGGTGGTCATCCTGGCGGCGGCCGCCGGCCTGTTCGCCGGCTCGTACACGTACGTGATGGCAAACCCGACCCCGCACCACGTGCCGACGGCGGTGGTCGGGGCGAGCGACAGCCCGCGCGGCAAGGCGTTCGTGCGCGGCATGGAGGAGGCCCTGGACGCCTCGCTCGAACTGCGCGAGTACGCCACGTACGCGCGGGCCAAGCGGGCCGTGGACGAGCAGCGGGTGTTCGCCGTGCTGTACGTGCGCCAGGCCGTCGGCGACCGGCCGGGCGGCGCCGGGGACCGCGTCGAGCTGGACGTCTCCGGCGCCTCCGGGGCCTCGGTCGCGGAGATCTTCACGACGGCGGGGCCGCGGGTCGGCGCGCGGGTGGGGGTGCCGGTGACGGTCCGGGACCTCAACCCGCTCCAGCGGGGCGACCCGCGCGGGCTGGCCATCTTCTACATCTCGCTCGCCGCGGTGATCATCGGCTTCGTCGGCGCGATCCAGCTCAGCGTGCACGCCCGCACCCTGAACCCGGCGGAACGGATCGGCTTCACCGCCGCGTACGCGCTGCTCGGCGGGTTCGCCATCGCGGCGGTGGTGGACTGGCTGCTGGACGCGCTGCGCCTGCCGTTCGTGGAGTCGTGGCTGATCCTGGCCCTGACGCTGTTCGCGTCGGGGATGGTCTTCACGATGTTCAACACCCTCTTCGGCCGCTGGGCGATGCTGCCCACCTGGGGGCTGATGGTGCTGCTCGGCAACCCGTCGTCGGGCGGCGCCGTCTCCTGGCCGCTGCTCCCCTCCGTACTGGGCCACATCGGCCGTTGGCTGCCGCCCGGCGCGTCGGTGAACGCCCAGCACACGGCGGTCTACTTCGGCGGCCACCAGCACGCCTTCCCGTTCCTCGTGCTGGCCGGCTGGGCGGTGGTGGCCAGCACGGTCTTCTGGGTCTGGCGCCACCGCCACCCGGGCGGCCGTGCGGCGCCGGCGCCATCGGACGCGCCGGCGGCCTAGCGTGGCAGGAGCCCACCGGGCACGCGCCCCACCCGTCCCACCACCCACCCACCCGTACCCGACCCACCCGCACCCCACCCCGCACGCAACCCACCCGCGCCCATCCGCCGGGCCGCCGCGAGAGTGGCCCGGCCACGCGAACCCGAGGAGCAGGAGCATCGTGAAGGCTGTGAGCTACCGCGCGTACGGCGGACCCGAGGTCCTGGAGTACGGCGAACTGCCCGACCCGAAGGTGGGGCCCGACTCGGTACTGGTCCAGGTCAAGGCCGCCTCGGTGAACCCGGTGGACTGGAAGGCGCAGGCCGGCCACCTCAACTCGCTGCTCGACGTCGCCTTCCCGGTGATCCCCGGCTGGGACGTCGCCGGGGTCGTGGTCCGCGGTGGCCTGGACACCCCGGAGTTCGAGGAGGGCGACGAGGTCATCGGCTACGTGCGCAAGGACACCCTGTCGGGCGGGACGTTCGCGCAGTACGTGGCGGCCCCCGTGCGCACCCTGGCCCACAAGCCCACCAGCCTCACCTTCGAGCAGGCCGCCGGGCTGCCGCTGGCCGGGCTCACGGCGTACCAGGCGCTGGCCAAGGCGCTGCGGGTACGGGAGGGCGAGACGCTCCTGGTCCACGCGGCGTCGGGCGGGGTCGGCTCGCTGGCCGTGCAGATCGGCCGGCACCTGGGTGCCCGCGTGATCGGTACGGCCAGCCCCCGCAACCACGACTTCGTGCGCTCCCTGGGCGGGGAGCCGGTCGCCTACGGGGACGGGCTGACCGACCGGGTGCGCGGGCTGGCGCCGGACGGCGTGGACGCGGCCTTCGACCTGGTGGGCGGGGAGGCGGTCACGGTCTCCGCCGACGTGGTGAAGAACCCCCGGCGGATCGCCTCCATCGTGGACCCCGCGGTCACCCCGCTGGGCGGGCGCTACCTGTGGGTCCGCCCGGACGCCACCGACCTGGCGGCCCTGTCCGCCATGGTCGACGCCGGTGCCCTGACGGTGCCGGTCGCGGCCACCTTCCCGCTGGAGCGCACGGGCGACGCCCAGCGCCTGAGCGCCGAGGGCCACGTGCGGGGCAAGGTCGTCGTCACGGTGACCTGAGGCCCGGGCCGCCCGCGCACGGGCGGGGCGGCCCGTGGCCGCCACGGGCGCGCAGCGAGAAGGCCCCGGCCGGTCAACCCGGCCGGGGCCTTCTCGCTCTGTGCGGCGGTGGCTGGGGCCGGGGTCGAACCGGCGACCTATCGCTTTTCAGGCGATCGCTCGTACCAACTGAGCTACCCAGCCACGCAACCTCGCGGTTGCGGCGGTCCTGACGGGATTTGAACCCGCGGCCTCCACCTTGACAGGGTGGCGAGCACTCCAAACTGCTCCACAGGACCCAGCACACGTGCGAGCCCAGTCTCGCACATGGTGTCGCGTGCCCCCAACGGGATGCGAGGCCGGGTTCGCTACCGCGCGACCCCCGGTTCCGCCGGCCCGGGCTCGGGGCGGGGAAGCTCGTCGAGGTCGAGGGTGAAGACGCGGCCGTCGGCCAGGGGGACGGGGAGTCTGCCGGTGCCGTACGGGTGGGTGTGCGCGGCGATGTAGCCGGTGCCGTTCGGCTGGGTGTGGACGACGACCTCCCGCGCGTACGGGTCCACGATCAGGTAGACGGGGATGCCGTAGCGGCCGTACTTGGCCGTGCAGTCGTCGTAGTCCTTCCGGGCCGAGGAGGTCGAGACGACCTCGGAGATCAGCAGGACGTCCTCGAAGCTGTACCGCTTTCCCCGCTTTTGGGCGTCCTCGCGCAGGATCGCGAGGTCGGGGGCGGAGTTCTCGTCGGCGGGGAAGTCGATGTACACATCGGACGTCACCTTCGCGTGACGGCCCAGGGCGAGCGTGTCGATCTGCAGGGAGCGGAGCGTGCCGGAGTGCTCCTCGCTCCGTGGAGTCATGATCACCTTCCCGTCGACACCGAAGAAGACCGTGTATCCCTCGGGGAACTGTGTGTGCACGATCGCGTCGACACTCATCAACGACTCCTTCCCGGGCGAGGTCAGGCTACGGCGGCCGGCTCCGCGGTAGCGGCTTGTCCAGACGAAGGAGCCCAGCGCTTCCGCGAGTGGGAAAGCTGGGCAGGGCTCGACTTGGTGCTGCCCGATCCCTCGGTCTCCGGTGTGGCCTGAGACCACCCATCGTGTTCCAGGCGCGGAACGCCGTCTCAGAACGCGAGGTCTTCCCAGGTGATGTCCAGGCTGAAGGGCTCGGGGAAGGCGATTCCCGGGCCTGCCGGCTCCCATTCCCCCACGGGGACGTACAGGGCCTGGCGGAGTGGCTTGACGACGAGCCCGGCGACTGGTGCCGAGGCGACCTCGTAGGCCCGCACCGCGGTGATGTCCCAGGTCCCGGGCGAGTCGAGTTCGACCTCCCAGTACCAGGGGATGCCGGCTTCGGCGTACCGGTCCATCTTCCAGGCTCTGCGCTTGGGGGTATCCGAGCCTGACAAGACCTCGCCTGCCAGTACGACGTCGCTCGCGAACGTGTCGGCGCCGCGGGGCAGGCAGCGGCGGATGAGGAAGTCCGGGGTGAGGTAGCTGGACTTGTCCGGGGCGAAGAACACGTTGGTCTCCACCTCGACCTGCCAGCAGCGCTGCTCGCCGTCACCAGCGGCACCCCGCATGGCCTGGCGGGCGCCGGCCTCGAGGGCGTTGCGCATCCGTACAGCAAAGCGCTGGTGCTCCAGGGGGCCACACCGGGTCCAGACAACCTTCCGGTCCCAGAGCTCGATCTGAGCCGCGACGTCCTCGGGAAGTCTCTGGAGTTCGTCCCAGCTCAGGAACTCAGGGAGGTCGGCACCCGGTGCGTTGAGCGCGCCTGCTGACATGCCACCTCCCGTGCCCGCGCACCCTCACGATAGCGGGGCCCGCCGGACCGCGCGCGGACGGAAGCGGCACGGGGATGGTCGGGTCACTCGAAGATCGGCGTCGGCATGCTCGTCCCGTTGTCGCCGCGGTCCGGGCGCCGGGGCGGGGAGGCTCGCGGGATTCTTAGGTAAAGCAGTAGCGTCCTGAGGAATGCGAAAGAGCCCTGGGCGGCATGTGCTCCAGGGCTCTTTCGTCGTGGTGGCTGGGGCCGGGGTCGAACCGGCGACCTATCGCTTTTCAGGCGATCGCTCGTACCAACTGAGCTACCCAGCCACGCAACCTCGCGGTTGCAGCGGTCCTGACGGGATTTGAACCCGCGGCCTCCACCTTGACAGGGTGGCGAGCACTCCAAACTGCTCCACAGGACCAGAATCTATGCACAAGCGAGAATGCATAGAGTTTTGCGTGCCCCCAACGGGATTCGAACCCGTGCTACCGCCTTGAAAGGGCGGCGTCCTGGGCCACTAGACGATGAGGGCTGATGGCCCACCTGAGCGCCTTCCGGCGCCGTCGGGGACGTGAGAAGCATATGGGATGCCGACGGGGATCGCCAAAACGGTTTGCCGCGCGGTGGGGGCGGGGGTGACCTGGGGTGTCGCGGAGGGGGAGCGGGGACCGGATGGTTTGGGGTGTGCGAGGGGTGTTCGACGCACGCGTGGGGCGCGGGCGGGGCGCCTGCCCGACAATGGCCGGGTGCTGGAAATGACGCGCGAGGAGTTCGAGGAACTGGTCGCCGAGGCCCTGGACCGCATTCCGCCCGAGCTGACGCGGCTCATGGACAACGTGGCGGTGTTCGTGGAGGACGAGCCGCCCGCGGACGATCCGGAGTTGCTCGGGCTCTACGAGGGGACGCCGCTGACCGACCGGGGCGAGTGGTACGCGGGCGTGCTGCCGGACCGGATCACCATCTATCGGGGGCCCACGCTGCGGATGTGCGCGGGCCGCGAGGACGTGGCGGGCCAGGAGCCGACCGGCCAGCCATCCGAGTGGGCGGCCCCGGGCGCGCGGGAGGCGCCCGAGGGGGCCCAGGCGCCCGTGTCGGGCGAGCCCGGTGTGGGGCAGGGGGCGGAGCCCGGAGCCGAGTCTGGAGCCGGGCCCGGAGTCGGGCCGGGGGGTGTTCCGGCCGGGGGGTCCGGCGGGCCGTCGGACGCCCTGCGGGACGCCGTACGTGACGAGGTGGCCATCACCGTCGTCCACGAAGTCGCCCACCACTTCGGCATCGAGGACGAGCGGCTGCACGAACTCGGTTGGGGGTAGTGCCCCGTTCGGGCCGGGCCGGCGCCGCTCGGCCCCGGACAGCGGCCCGCACAGCGGCCCCGAACAGCGCCGCCCGGCCCGCCGGTGGCCGGGTCGGCGCGCGGCCTGGGTGTGGTGCGGCGTCGCGTCGGCGGCGGTCACGGGGTGCGGTCAGGCGCGGCTCGGCGCGGCCCGGGTGCGCGGTCCGGGGGGTTTCCGGGGTGTGGGGGTGTCGTGGCTCGTGCGGCGCGTGTCCTGGGTGGGGCGGCGCCAGTTGGGCAGATGGCCCGCACCGTGCGCCGGAAGGTAACCCACTCATGCCCGGAATGTCCGCCTGTGCTCCTCGCGCTCCCCGCGCCCCGCGCTCCGCGTCCCGTGCTGTGGCGCGTACTCCGGCGCGTGCCGCGGCCGTGATGCTCGCCGCCATGGCGTTGGCGGGCTGCATGAGCGTCTCCGAGCCGGACCGCTCGCAACCGGCCGGCGGCGAGGGAAGGAGCGGGCAGCCGGACGGCGCGTTGCCGGGCCCCGACGGCGGTGCCGTGCTCCCCGACGGGGCGCGCCGGGGGGCCGCGCAGCCACGGCCGGACGGTTCGGCGAGCGCTTCCTCGTCTCCTGAGCCGGACGCCGAGCGGTCGGACGCTGAGCGTGAGCCTGGCGACGGCGAGGGTGAGGGCCGGCCGGGGGAGGCCGGTCGGCCCTCGCAGGCGCCGCCGGCCGCCGCGGACCCGCCGACCCGGCCCGACGTGCCCGCCCCGTCTCCCACGGGCTCGATCCCCCGGCCACGGCCGACCGCGCCGCGGCCCAGCAGCCCGCCGCCGGAGCCCAGCACCCCCGCCCCCACGACCGCGCCGACCACCTCGCCGCCCCCGAGTACGCCGCCGCCGGCCGAGGGCACCGAACCGGCTCCCCAGCCGAGACCGCTGCGCGAGCGGTGAGCCGCCTGGCCTGGGGCGCGGAGGGGTGTGAGGGTGGGATTTGCCTTCCGGGGGGCGGGGTGCGTATGGTGGTAGATCGTTTGATCCCATTTGCCCGGCCGACTTCGGAGAACCCTCCCGGAGCGCGCCGCGTGGCGCGTTCCTTTCCTTGCCGTGGCTGACCGCATCGAGGCGGTCGTTTGCGAAATCACACGGAGTCTGGGCGCGTGCCGTAACTCCGGAAGGTTTCGCGTTTCGCATGTCCATTTCTGCTGAGCACACCGTCATGCCCGAGGTCGATGAGGCCGGCATGATCCCCGAGGCCACCGCGACGTTCGTCGCCGAGGTCGACGCCGCTGACGCCTCCGTCGCGGCCCCCTCCGAGCCCATCGAGGCCCCCGAGCCCGCCGCTGCCGCTGAGCCCGCCGAGCAGCCCGCCGAGTCCGCCTCCGTGGACGAGGACGAGGCCGCCGCGTCTGACGACGCCGCCGCGACCGACGACGCCGCCGACGAGGACGTTGAGACGTCCGTCACGTTCGCCACCCTCGGGCTGCCCGAGCAGGTCGTCCGCAAGCTGAAGCAGAACGGCGTCACCACCCCGTTCCCGATCCAGGCCGCGACCATCCCGGACGCGCTGGCCGGCAAGGACATCCTGGGCCGAGGCCGTACCGGCTCCGGCAAGACCCTCTCCTTCGGCCTCCCGCTGCTGGCCCAACTCGCCGGCGGCCACACGGAGAAGAAGCGTCCCCGTGGCCTGATCCTGACCCCCACCCGCGAGCTGGCCATGCAGGTCTCCGACGCGCTCCAGCCGTACGGTGACGTGCTCGGCCTGAAGCTCAAGGTGGTCTGTGGCGGCACCTCGATGGGCAATCAGATCTACGCCCTGGAGCGGGGCGTGGACATCCTGGTCGCCACCCCGGGCCGACTGCGCGACATCATCAACCGTGGCGCCGCGACGCTGGACCGGGTGCAGGTCGCCGTGCTCGACGAGGCCGACCAGATGGCCGACATGGGCTTCCTGCCCGAGGTCACCGAGATCCTCGACCTGGTGCCGACCGGCGGCCAGCGGATGCTGTTCTCCGCGACGCTGGAGAACGAGATCGACACCCTCGTCAAGCGCTACCTGACCAACCCGATGACGCACGAGGTGGACGCGGCGCAGGGCGCGGTCACAACCATGACGCACCACGTGCTCGTCGTGAAGCCGAAGGACAAGGCGCCGGTCACCGCCGCCATCGCGGCGCGCAAGGGCCGCACCATCATCTTCGTCCGCACCCAGATGGGCGCCGACCGCGTCGCCGAGCAGCTCGTGGACGCGGGCGTACGGGCGGACGCGCTGCACGGCGGCATGACGCAGGGCGCGCGGACCCGCACGCTGGCCGACTTCAAGGACGGTTACGTCAACGTCCTGGTCGCCACGGACGTCGCCGCGCGCGGCATCCACGTCGACGGCATCGACCTGGTCCTGAACGTGGACCCGGCCGGCGACCACAAGGACTACCTGCACCGCTCCGGCCGTACGGCCCGCGCGGGCAAGAGCGGCACCGTCGTCTCGCTGGCCCTGCCGCACCAGCGCCGGCAGATCTTCCGGCTGATGGAGGACGCGGGCGTCGACGCCTCGCGGCACATCGTCGGCGGCGCGGGCGCCTTCGACGACGACGTGGCGCGCATCACCGGGGCCCGTTCGCTCACCGAGGTGCAGGCCGAGTCGGCGGCGAACGCGGCCAAGCAGGCCGAGCGCGACGTACAGGACCTCACCCGCCAGTTGCAGCAGGTGCAGCGGCGCGCGACCGAGCTGCGCGAGGAGGCCGACCGCCTGTTGGCCCGCGCGGCCCGCGAGCGCGGCGAGGACCCGGCCGCGGCCGTGGCAGCGGCGGCGCCCGCCGAGGCCACCTCGGCGACGGAGCCCGCCACGGCCGGCGTCCAGGACGGCGACGCGGACGCGTCCGCCGCCGTTCCCGCGACGCGGGAGAGCACCGAGCAGCAGGCCGCGGACGCCGCGCCGAGCCGCCCGGAGCAGGAGCGCGGCGGGTACGACCGCCGCGACGACCGGGGCAACTTCGAGCGCCGCGACCGCCGCGACGACCGTCCGCAGGGTGGTTTCCGCCGCGATGACCGTCCCTCCGGTGGCTTCCGGCGCGACGACCGCCCGTCGGGTGGCTTCCGCCGCGACGACCGGCGTGATGACCGTGGTGGCCGTTCCTTCGAGCGTCGTGACGACCGTCCGCAGGGTGGTTTCCGTCGCGATGACCGTCCCTCCGGTGGCTTCCGCCGGGACGACCGTCCCTCGGGCAACTTCCGTCGGGATGACCGCCCGTCGGGTGGCTTCCGCCGCGACGACCGGCGTGATGACCGTGGTGGCCGTTCCTTCGAGCGTCGTGACGACCGTCCGCAGGGTGGTTTCCGCCGCGATGACCGTCCCTCCGGTGGCTTCCGGCGCGACGACCGCCCGTCGGGTGGCTTCCGCCGCGACGACCGGCGTGATGACCGTGGTGGCCGTTCCTTCGAACGCCGTGACGACCGCCCGCAGGGTGGCTTCCGTCGCGACGAGCGCCCCTCCGGCGGCTTCCGCTCGGACCGCCCGTACAACCGCGACCGCCGCGACGAGCGTCCCGCCGGCGGCCACCGCCCGGCCAACGGCGACCGCCCGCACGGCCGCCGCGACGACCACCGTGGTGGCACCGGCTCCTTCGGTCGCCGCGACGACAAGCCGCGCTGGAAGCGCAACGGCTGACCGGTGAGTGAGTGACGGGGCCCGTATGGCACGGTGGTGTGCTGTACGGGCCCCGTCGCTCGCGCCACGGGCGCGGCGGCGGTACGCGTACGAACCCCGCGCGGCCTCGTGCGGCGCCGAACTCCTTATGCGCTCGGGGCTCGGCAGACGGCCGGGCTATGCTGCGTGGTGCGGGCCATTAGCTCAATTGGCAGAGCAGTGGACTTTTAATCCATTGGTTCAGGGTTCGAGCCCCTGATGGCCCACCAGTCGGACCGCCCGGAACCCCGGTCAAGTAACCCTTGGCCGGGGTTTTTCGCGTCCTTCGCGCGGGGCGCGGGGGCGGGCCGTCACAGGGGGCTGAGCAGCATGAGGACCTCGTCGCGGTCGTCCGTGGGGGTCAGCCGCAGGGCGGCGGGCCAGCGGCCGATCTCCTGCCAGCCGAGCCGCCCGTAGAAGGTCTCCAAGCCGGCTCCGCCGCGTACGGCCAAACGCAGTTGTTCCAGGCTCATCTCGTCGCGGGCGATCCGACGGGTCTCTTTCATCAGCGCGCCGCCGATGCCGCGCCCGCGGACCTCGGGGCGGGTCTGGACGTGGTGCACGGTGCCCCAGTGCGCGATGAGGGGGAAGGTGTCGCGACGGATGGTCAGCCAGCCCGCCACCCGCCCGCCGTCCATGGCCACCAGGAGTCGGGAGGTTCGCGCGCCGAGGCCGTCGACGAGGGCGTCGAGGGCCGGGGCGGCGTGCTGGGCGTCGATGGACGGGAAGGGGAAACCGGCCGCCCCGCCGGCGTTGGTCACGTCCACCCAGCAGTTGACGAGTGCCCGCCGCAGGGCCGGTTCGACGTCGGTGGCGGTGGTTACCTGCCGTAGCCGCAGGGAGTCGGTGGTCATGGCGCCGCAGTCTCGCAGCGACCACTGACAGTCGGCCCGTGGGGCGAGTTTCCCGGGGCGTCCGGTCGGGCGAGTGGCGCGGGGCGGCAGCGCGCGCGGGCGGCAGTCCGCCCCGGGTGAGCGTGTGGCGCTCGCGGCCGGGGCTCGTACCCGCCAACCCTCACCGGGCCCGACGCGTTCCGGGGGGTGCGACGCGTAGGCGGAGGCCCGAGGGGAGGTGGGGGAGGCCGGTGCTGTGGCGGGCGTGGGTGAGGGGGCCGGCGCACAGGGCGGTCAGTACCGCGCGCGGGTCGGCGCCCGTGTCGAGCACCACCGTCACGCGGGCGCGCGGGCGGCGCGGGCCGCCGGTGAGGCGTACCCGTGCCCGGCGTACCCCGGGCAGGTCGGTCACCTGGGCGGCCATCACCCCGGACAGCGCGGAGGTGCGCAGCGTCGGGGCGTGCGGGGCGGGTTCGGCGCGGCCCGGCGCGCCGGGGGCGGGGTGGTGGAGGGGGAGGCGTCGCGGCTCGCGCGGGCCGGTCTGGGCGAGGAGCCAGCCCGCGAGGAGGAGCAGGCCGAGGGTCAGGCAGCCGAGGACGGCGGCCGGCCACCAGGCGTGGTCGCGCAACCCCGCCGCCTCCAGCCGGTCGGTGAGCGCGGCACGCGGGTGCCCGCTCGGCCACCACGAGGGGAGCGCGAACGGCAGTTGGCCGCGGGCGTCGAGCCCCGCCACCGCCACCCAGCACCCGGCGGCCAGGCCGGCGAGCCCGAGCAGGGCCAGCAGGGTCCTGTTCAGCCAGTGGCGTCCGCGACTGACCTCCATCGGCTCCTCCTCCTTCTTCCTTCTTTTTCCGTTTTTCCTTTTCTTTGGCGCCTTTCGGCGTCTTTCGGCGTTCTCCAGTGTTCTTCGGTGTTGTTCCGTGTTCTCCGTCCGCGTCCTTCGTTTCGTACGGGCGGCGCCTACCGCGCTTCGGGTGCCGGCGGTGCGCCGTGTGCGAGCGGATCGTTTCCGTGCCGGGCGGGGGCCGGGGTGGGGGCGGCGGTGAGGCGGAGGCGGATGCGGGGCGGGTCGGCCAGGCCGAGGCGGTCCGTGGCGGCGAGTAGTTCCTCGTGGAGCGCGGCGCGTACCGCCGCGACCTCGCCGTAGGCCACCGTCACCCGCACGCGGGCCCGGCGCCGGCCGCGTACGCGCACCCGGGCCGAGGTGACCCCGGGCGTGCGCAGGGCCGCCTCGCGCAGCAGGGTCGCGGCGCCGGCCCGGTCGAGCACGGCGCGTACGGAGGGCGCCGGGGGCGCCATCGGCAGCCGGCGGCGGCCACCGGGGGTGAGGGCGATGACCATGAGGTACACGCCGAGGACGGCCAGTATGGCGGCGGCGCCGATCACCCAGCCGCTGGTGCCGGGGGTGTCCGCCAGCCAGTCCTTGGTGTGCGTGCGCCAGGGTGCGGCGGGTTGGCCGTATCCCATGGCCACCTGGTCGTACAGGAGCATGCCGCAGGCGGCGGAGCCGAGCAGGGCGAGTACGGCGGCCGGGCCGCGCCGGGCCGACCAGGCGCGGTGGGGGGTCCGGCCGCGCGCCGGGCTCTTGGGCGGCTCGGGTTCGGACAGTGTGCTCACTACCGCACCTGCCTGCCGTCCGTGGTGGCGGCGCCGGGCAGGTGGAGGCGCTCCACGCGGATGCGGACGGTGCCGACGGGCAGGCCGATGAGGGCCGCGGTGCGGTGGCTGACGTGGTGGTGCACGGCGTCCGTGGTGGCGGGTATGTCGATGGGGTACGGCAGGTCGAGCGCGAGGGTGAGCCGGGCCGTGCCGCGCCGGGTGGTGCCGGTGGCGCGGGCGGTGGCCGTCGGGTGGGCCAGGTCGTGCAGGGCCTCGCGGGCCGCTGCGGTGGCGGTACGGGCGATGACGCGGTCGGCGATGATGGTGGCGCCGCGCTGGGCTGCGGGAATGGTCACTTGAGCCTGCTGCGATGGGTGCTTCGGGTCCGGTGGGCGGTGCGGTCCTGGGGCGTACGGTCACGGGTGGGGCGGGCGAACTGGCTCCAGTGCAGGTCACCGTCGGCCAGCTTGCCGATGATGAACCCGATGGCGCCGAGCGCGGCGACGAGCAGGAAGGCGGTGAACCCGCCGAAGTAGCCGGCGAATCCGAGCGCCATGCCGACCGCGAGGCCCACGATCGCTGTGCTCATGTCCTACCTCCTTGTGCGGCGTCGGGACGAGGGTGACGGGCCCGGCCCCCGGGCGCTGCCCGGGGGCGCGGGCCGGCGGTGCGGGGACGGCCGGGGCTACTGGACGCGGGCCTCGTCGTCGTTGTCCTCCTCGTCGAAGGGGAGGTGGACGTCGATGACGGCGATGTTGACCTCGACGACCTCAAGGCCGGTCATGCGCTCGACGGCGGCGATGACGTTCTCGCGGATGTCGGCGGCGACGTCGGTGATGGGGACGCCGTACTCGACGACGATGTCGAGGTCGATGGCGGTCTGGCGCTCGCCGACCTCGACCTTGACGCCGCTGGTGACGTTCGGGCGTCCGCCCGGGACGCGCTCGCGGACGGCGCCGAGGGTGCGGGCGAGGCCGCCGCCGAGTGCGTGGACGCCGGAGACCTCGCGGGCGGCCATGCCGGCGATCTTCTCGACGACGCCGTCGGCGATGGAGGTCTTGCCACGGGTGGCGGGCTGGCTGTCGGCGCCCGAGGAGTCCTTGAGGGTGGTGGTGCCGGAGGCGGAGCCGGCGGCGGGCTTGGTGGCGCCGGTGCGGGGCTCGTTGATGGCGGGGGTGGCCGTCTTCGGTGTCGTCATGGGGTCGGGTCCTCTCCTCGGTGTCTCGGTGCCGCCGCGGCGTGACCGTGCGGTGGTGGCGCGCTGCGGGGTGCCGGTCCCGCTGGCTGCCGCGGTCGTGGTTCCTTTGTCTGCCGCCCGTGGCGCGTGCCGGGGCTTCTTCGGTCCGTCGTCCTGCCGTGTTCGTGCCGTGTTCGTCTGACCGACGCCGGGTGTCGGTCTGGTGCCGGGTCGCGGTGACCCGGCGTCCCGACCGGTGGGCGGCTACGGTGACTTGGACCCCCCAATGCCCCGATCCTCACGCGGGAACCGGAATTTATCCGAATGGGGGTCACCGAGACCTGCCGACCCCGGGCCCCAGCGCCCCACCCGCCCCACCCGGCTCACGAGCGGAGCGGGCCGCCCCGGCCGCACCGCCCGGCCGCCCGCTCGCGTAACACGGCGTTACGCGGAGGAAACAGGCGCTCGGCACAATCCGCCCCATGAGCATCGAGTACCCCCTGAAACCCGCCCCGCGCGCCCCGGGCGGGCGGCCCGCGACGCCCGCCGGCCACCCGTGGCTGACGGAGGTCCCGTGGTCACATCCCGACGCGGAGGCGCTGCGCGCGCGGCAGCGGGCCGAGATCGCCGAGGTCTACGGCACCACGGAGAGCGAGCCCGGCCCCGCGCCGTCGGCGGCGGACTGCGCCGTGTTCGTGGTGGCGTACGCCGGGCCCAACGCGCGCGGTGCGGACCATGCGGCCGGCGGACGGCCGGGCGGCGGGGAGCCGGTCGGCTGCGGTGGGCTGCGTGAACTCGGCGGCGGGCTGGGCGAGGTGAAGCGGATGTACGTCGAACCGGCCTGGCGCGGTACGGGGGTTGCCGGGGACGTTCTCGGCGCGTTGGAGGAGTGGGCGCGGCGGCAGGGGTGGCACGCCCTCCGCCTGGAGACCGGCGACCGCCAGCCGGCCGCCGTGCGCTTCTACGCCCGCCGCGGGTACGCGCGGATACCGAACTTCGGCGCGTACGCCGGCCTGCCGGACTCCTGGTGCTTCGAGCGCGCGCTGACCTGAACTGACCTGACCCGGCCGGACCGCGCGGCGTACGGGTGTTGGCGTACGGCGGGTGGCGCACGGCGGTTGGTGTACGGGCGTCGGCGTACGGGGGTAAGCAGGCGGGGGCGGCGTACGACTGTTGACGTATGGGATGGCCGGTGGTGGGCGTACCAGGGGCGCACGAGCGGGTGGCGGGGCCGGTTGGGACCTGCTGGGGGCGATGAGGCCGGCTTGAGGCGGGTGGAGATGGATGGGGCCGGGTGGGCGAGGGGGAGTGGTGGGGCGTCAGGCGTCGAAGCGGTTGCGGGACGCCTCGATGTGGCCGAGGTAGCGGTGCGTCCAGCCGCACATGCCGTCGACCGTGGCGCGCAGGGCTCGGCCCGGCTCGGTGAGGGTGTACTCGACGCGCGGGGGCACGGTGGGGTGCACCGTGCGGTCGACGAGGCCGTACCGCTCCAGCATGCGCAGGTTCTGGGTGAGCATCTTGTGGCTGATGCCCTCGACCTCGTTGCGCAGGGCGCTGAAGCGCAGGGTGCCGTCGCCGAGGGCCTCGATGATCAGCAGGGCCCACTTGTTGGCGACGTCCGAGAAGATCTCCCGCGCCAGGGAGTCCACGCGTCGCAGGTCGGCATCCTCGGGCGAGCCCGTGAAGTGCTTGGTCACCATCAGGTTCCCCAGTCACGAATAAGTGCGTACTTCCAGGTCGGCCACCACTTTCCTACAGTTCCCGAGTAACCGCAAGAGAGCACGGGGCGCGCGGCGCCCCCGGCGGTGACCGACCATGCGGCACACGAGTGAGGGACCGACACTGTGACCACCAACGATGTCTTCGCGTACCAGATACCGGCCGAGCGCGAGTTCGGCTACGCACAGGCGATCAGGTCCGGCGAGCTGATCCACGTGTCGGGGCAGCTCTCGTTCGACGCGGCGGGCGAGTTCCGGCACGCGGGCGACTTCGCGGCCCAGCTCCGACAGACCCACGCCAACATCGACCGGGTCCTGGACCACTACGGCGCCACCCGCCGTCAGATCATCACGCAGACGCTGTACGTCGTGGACCTGGTGCGCAACGCCGCGGCGGTGGCGGCGGGCAACCTCGGCTACTTCGGCGACCACCGCCCGGTCAGCACCGCCGTCGGCGTCACCGAACTCACCTTCCCCGGCCAGGTCGTGGAGATCAGCTTCGTGGTGGACACCACGCTCCCGGCCTGAGCGCTGGGGCGGTGGTGCGGATGAGGGGGCCGGAGTAGACGGGGTAGTCGGGGTAGACGAGCCGGTGCATGGGGGTTGACCCGGGGCGATGTCCTTGCTTCCGGCGGTGGGGTGCGGTTTGGCTGGGGGCCGACGGTGGCGTGGACCCGGGAGAGGTGGGAGCGGCGGTGGGTACGTGGACGACGCGGGCGCTGGCCGGCGAGGGGCCCGTCGCCCTGCGCGGGGCCCTTGAGGTGGAGGCCACGGCGCGCGGCGTGCTCCCGCACCGGCTGCCCGCCGCGGCGCGGGCCCAGGTCTCCGACGGCTTCTGCGCGCTGGCCGAGGCCCAGCCGTCCGGGGTGCGGCTCGCGTTCCGTACCGAGGCGACCGTCGTGGAGCTGGACGTGGTGCCCTTCCCCGGGGCGCCCGCCGACGACCCGGCCGACGCGGACGACCCCGCCGGCGCGGACCCGGCGGCCGGCGTCTTCGGCCCGCCCGGCCCCCGCGCGGGCGTGTACGACCTCGTGGTGGACGGGCGCCTGACGGCCCGGATCGCCGCCCCGCTCGGCGCGCCCGAGGCCAGCTCCGAGACACCACCCGACGCTCCCACCGACGTACGCCCTGACGCGTCCACCGACGTACGACCCGACGCTCCCACCGACGTACGCCCTGACGCCCCCACCGGCGTACGGCCCGACGCCCGCCCCGGCGTGCGGCGGGGCCCCGGGGGTGGGGGCGACGGGGTGGTCGCCGTGCGGTTCGACGGGCTCTCCGGGCGGGAGCAGGACGTGGAGATCTGGCTGCCGCACGCGGCGATCGTGGAGCTGGTCGCGCTGCGCGCGGACGCGCCGCTGCGCCCGCCGCGCGCGCCGGGCGCCCCGCCGCCGCGCTGGGTGCACCACGGCAGCTCTATCAGCCAGGGCGCCGGCGCGGCCGGCCCGACCGGGGCCTGGCCGGCGGTCGCGGCCCGGCTCGCCGGCGCTGACCTGGTCAACCTGGGGCTGAGCGGCAACGCGCTGCTCGACCCGTTCACGGCCCGCGCCATCCGGGACACGCCGGCCGACCTGATCAGCGTGAAGGTGGGCATCAACATCGTCGCCCTCGACGCCTTCCGGCTGCGCACGCTCGGCCCGGCGCTGCACGGCTTCCTGGACACCGTGCGCGAGGGCCACCCCAAGGCGCCGCTGCTGGTCATCTCGCCGCTGCACGCGCCCGTGGTCGAGCGGGTGCCGGGCCCCATGTACCCGGACCCGGACGCCCCGGGCCCCGGCGTCAGCTACCGCGGCTTCGGCGACCCGGCCGAGGTCGCGAGCGGGGCGCTCACCCTCAGCACGATCCGGCGCGAGCTGGGCCGCGTCGTCGCCCAGCGCGCCGAGACCGACCGCGGCCTGTACTACCTCGACGGCCTGGCCCTGTACGGCGAGCGGGACTTCGCCGAGCTGCCGCTGCCCGATCAGCTCCACCCCGACGACGCGGCCCAGCGACGCATCGGCGAGCGCTTCGCCCGCCTCGCCTTCGGCCCCGGCGGCCCGTTCGACACCGTGGGCGCGGACGCGTCCTCACCCGGGCGCTCCTGACCCCGTACCAGGTGGGACCGCCGGAAAGCGGTGGGGCCCGGTAGTACGCGAAGGCGCCGCGCCGCGCCGCCGGTGTGCGCGTGCGTGAGTGCGCCCCGTGGTGCGGCCGGCCGTCCGTCGCCAAGTGTGCCCGCGCGCGGGAACCAGCGGGAACCAGTCTGTGTACGCCACCTCGCGACCGGTCGGCACGGGCCCGGCCAGCCCCGGGTGCCCCGGGCGGGGCCCGAGCGCCGCTGGGACACCTGGGATATCTGAGATGTTTGCGAAGCCTGGGGCTGGTGCGGTCCGGAGGTGAACGCCGATTTCGCGTCACAGTTGCGCGGCGCCCGGGCCCGGTGAGCCGCCGGGGATTTGCGGGTGAGTACGGGCAAATTCTTGGGGCGCACAGGGGGCGCATGACGGGCTGGAAGCGTGCGCCGGCGCATTCAGCGCTCGTCGCGGGGGCTTGCCGGCCGACCGTGGCGCCGCGCGCGCCGGGCGGCTCACGGGTGGCGCGGAACCGACGTACGAGCGCATCGCCCGCACCGCATCCGGGAAACCCGCCGCGCCCGCAGTATCCACTTCGCTACCGTAAGTGGCGAGGGGGTCGCTGGGGGGCGCGGCGTGGCAATGGTCGGGAGGAGAGGGACGTGGGGCACGCACAACCGGGCGGAGAACCTTCCGCCGCGCACCTCGACGGGCTGCTGACCCGGGCGCAGAACGGGTTCGAGATCGCCGACGCGCAGGTCGAGCGGCTGCGCGGCGCGTTGATGCACCAGTCTGAGCTGCGCTCTTGCCGCCAGTGCAACGGGCGCTCGGCCTCCGTGGGGTGCAACACCTACCGCCACGTCTTCCTGCTCCCGGACGGCAGCAGCGAGCTGTTGTGGGAGCTGGAGCACAACACGACACCGGCCGCCGGGCCGCGCCCGTCCGCCGCGCCGGGCGAGCCGTGCGCGGAGCGTGAGGCACCCGGCGAGCGGTGGATCGGCGCAGGCCAGGCCGGTGCGGGCGAGGCGGCAGGCCCGCCGGTCGGCCCCGGCGGCGGGCCGCGTGCCGACCGGGTCGCCGCGCGGCAGGTGTACTACGAGGTGTACGCGGACGAGCGCGCGTTGGAGATCGCCGAGCGCCGGGTGCACGAGCGCATCGGCGGCGCGCTCTGGGACGAGCTGGACAGCGCTCCTTTTTGGTTGCCGGAGCAACTACGTACGCCGGTGGGCCCCTTCGCGCCGCGGCGGACGTACGCCGTCGACGACTCCGCCGACCACGCGCGGCGCGTGCTGCGCCGGGCGGAGAACCCGGACCGGCCGGGCGACGACGTGCGCGCCCGGCTGAGCACCGCGTTCGCTCACGACATCGCGCTCGCGACCAAGCCCCGGCTGCGCACCGGCGGCCCCGACGCCACCTGGTGCCGGTTCTACGAGCACGCGTTCCTGCTGGCCGGTGGGGACGAGGTGGTGCTGTGGGAGCTGGAGCACAACCTGACGCCGGACGGCCGGCTGGTGTGCGAGGTGTACCTGGACGAGGCGGCGGCCGAGTGCGCCGCCGACCGCCACGCCCGCGCCCTGGGCGTCGAGCTGTAACAACGCACCGGGCCGGCCCCGCCCCGGCCCGCCCGGCCCAGCCGTCAAGCCAGAAGACCGGCCACCCGCCCCCGGCCCAGCCGCCCGCCCTACGGCGGGCGCGCGTACGCCCGCTTGGCCGCCTCCGGGTCGCTCGCCCGGCGCGCGAGCCCCAGGCTGGGACGGACGCACCTGGCGGGGCGCTGTGCCGGGTGCGGGCCAGCCGAGAGCGGGAGCGAACGCGTGGGGAGTCCTGGGTGGGCCGGTGCGGGCGCGGAGTCGCCGCGAGCCGCGTGGGCCCGGAGCGTCGCCCGCTGGCTGCCCGCGTTCCTGCTGGTCGGCGGCGTGGTCTTCGACCTCCTGATGCCGATGCACTACACCGCCTCGCCCTTCCTGTCCGCCGCCTCCCTGGTCGCCGCGCCGCTGTTCTCGCTGCGCGGCACGGCCGCGGTGGCCGCCACGGCCGCCGTGGCGTCGGTGCTGCTCGCGACCTTCCACAGCGGCGACGACCAGGCCCTGTCGGTGACCGAGGTCGTCACCGTGTGCACCGTCGCGCTGCTGGCGCTGGCGATCAACCGGGTGGTGCGGCGCAACTTCCGCCAACTCGCGACCGTACGCGTCGTCGCCGAGGCCGCGCAGCGCGCCGTGCTGCCCACGCCCCCGAGCCGCATCGGTTCGCTGCGGATCGCCGCGCGGTACGTCGCGGCGCAGACCGACGCGCGGATCGGCGGCGACCTGTTCGCCGTGCAGGAGTCGCCGCACGGCGTGCGGGCCATCATCGGCGACGTACGGGGCAAGGGGCTTGAGGCCGTGGAGGCCGTGGCCGTGGTGATCGGGGCCTTCCGGGAGGCCGCGGAGCAGGAGCGCACCCTGGAGGGGCTGGCCGACCGGCTGGAGCGTGCGCTCGACCGGGAGGGTGATCGGCGGGTGGGCCTCGACCAGTTCGAGGGGTTCACCACCGCCGTGCTGGCCGAGATCGGCGACGGGAGCGGCGGGCTGCGGCTGATCAACCGGGGCCACCCGCCGCCCCTGTTGCTGCTCCCCACGGGCCAGGTGCGTGAGCTGAGCCCCGAGGCCAACGCCCTGCCGCTCGGCATGCGGGACGTGGCGGCCTGGCGGGACACCGTGGAGGAGCTGCCGTTCCCGGCCGGGGCGGCGCTGCTGCTGTTGACGGACGGGGTGACGGAGGCGCGCGACGCGAGCGGGCGGTTCTACGAGCCGGCGCGGCGGCTGAGCGGCCGTCGCTTCGCCAGCCCGGACGCCCTCCTGGACGCGCTGATCGCCGACGTCATGCGGCACACCGAGGGCCAGCGCGCCGACGACATGGCACTGCTCGCGCTGCGCCGGGCCGGCGCGCCCGGCATGGTGGCCGTCCGACGCGGCCAGCGGGCGGCCGACGAACGCGCTGGGTAGCCGATCTTGACCACTGTGCTGACGATGTGCTGGCACCTCGTCAAAGCGGGGCCCTTATTCCCCGGAACGGCTTGGAATCACACCCGGCCCTCTATTAACGTTCGATAACGCAGCGCGGTCGTCACAGCCGTCGCCAGAGGCGGCACCGTGCGCCGTCGCCGAATCCCGTAGGCGCGTCATCGCAGATCAGGGCGGTGCCGCGGCGAGGGAACCGGGGAACCAACCCTTGGGGTGAATCGGATCGTGCGCGACCCGTAGGAGACCTTCCTGCTCCGAACCCGTCAGCTAACCCGGTAGGCGAGAAGGAAGGAAAGGAGCACGCCTCCGTGGCGTCCAACAGGTCTGCCCTCGACCAGGCTTCACCCGCGCACGACGGGGTCGACGACCTCGCCGGGCCTCCCTGGGGGGAGCCCCGGGACGACCTCCGCGAGGGCCCCTGGGAGGAGTGGAACCCCACCGCCGAATCCGTCGCCCCGGTCCGTGGCCGGCACCGCGTGGTCAAACAGCGCGGCACCACGATGGCCCGTGGCGGCGCCGTGCTCGGCGTGGGCGTCATCGCGGCGGTCGGCGCCGGCGGCATGGCGAGCGCCAAGGACCGCCCCAAGGCCCCGATATCGATGCCCGACCTCGGCCACGTCGCCGACGAGGTCACGCACTCCCTGCCCGACGTCGACGAGCTTCCCGGCGTCGGGTCCCTCATATCCGACGGCGGGAGCGGTGACCAGCGGTACGAGGCCGCGCCGCGGGCCGCCGGCCAGGCCCCGCTCAGTCAGGCCGGCCTGACGGCCGAGGAGTCCGCGAACGGCACGACCAACGCGGGCGAGGTGCTGCGCGCCCGCATCCTCCAGCAGGCCGAGACCCAGCAGAGCGCCGCCGACGAGGCCGAGCGCGAGGCCGCCGAGCGGGCGGCGGCGCGCAAGGCCGCGGACGAGGCGGCCCGCAAGAAGGCCGCCGAGGTCGAGAAGCAGCGGGCCGCGGAGGCGGAGGCCAAGCGCGAGGCGGAGGAGGAGGCCCGGCGTAAGGCCGAGGCCGAGCGCCGCGCGAAGCTGGCCGCGAGCTACGCGATGCCGCTCAGCTCGTACACGGTGACCTCCACGTTCGGCCAGGCCGGCGACATGTGGTCGGCGAACCACACCGGCCTCGACTTCGCCGCCCCGACCGGCACGCCGGTCAAGGCGGTGCACGGCGGGACCATCACGCAGGCCGGCTGGGCGGGTTCGTACGGCTACCGCATCGTGCTGACGCTCCCCGACGGCACCGAGGTCTGGTACTGCCACCTGTCGTCCATGACGCAGACCTCGGGCGAGGTCTCCACCGGTGACGTCATCGGCCGGGTGGGCGCGACCGGCAACGTGACCGGCGCGCACCTGCACCTCGAAGTGCGCCCGAGCGGCGGCGCGCCGGTCGACCCGATGGCGTGGCTGCGGGAGCACGGCCTCCAGCCGTAACGAGAGCGGCGGGCCCGGGTCCCGCGCCCGCCTGCCCCCCGCACGGCCCGCCCCCTCCGCACGACCCTCCGTCCGCCCGCACGCCGGGGGCGCGCTCCCCGGCGCGCTCCCGCCGTACGTGGCACGCGCGGAATAGCGCCCCGGGCCGGGCCGTTGGCTCTGCACATGGTCGAGAACGCACAGAGCACGCGGACGCGCCGGATCGGTGACGTCGAGGTCTTCCCCCTCTCGCTGGGGGGCAACGTCTTCGGGTGGGGCGCCGACGAGGCGCAGTCCTTCGCCATCCTGGACGCCTACACGGGGGCCGGCGGCAACTTCGTCGACACCGCCGACGTCTACTCGGCCTGGGTGCCGGGCAACTCGGGCGGTGAGTCGGAGACCATCATCGGCAACTGGCTCGCCGCGCGCGGCAGGCGGGACGACGTGGTCATCGCGACCAAGGTGGGCGGCGGCTCGCCGGAGCGGCGCGGGCTGCGCGCCGAGGTGATCAGGGCTGACGTGGAGGCCTCCCTGCGCCGCCTGCGCACCGACCACATCGACCTGTACTACACGCACTACGACGACGAGTCGCTGCCGGTCGAGGACTTCCTCACCACTCTGGACGGCCTGGTCCGGGAGGGCAAGGTCCGCCAGATCGCGGCCTCCAACATCACGGCCGCCCGGCTCACCGAGGCCCTGGACGCCTCCGAGCGGGAGGGCCTGGCGCGGTACGTGGCGCTCCAGCCGCACTACAACCTGGTCTCGCGGGACACCTACGAGGGCGACCTGTCCCGCGTCGCGGCCGAGCGGGGCCTGGCGACGGTCCCGTACTTCGCGCTGGCGGCCGGCTTCCTCACCGGCAAGTACCGGCCCGGCAGCACGCCGGAGGGCTCGGTGCGCGCCGAGTCGGTCCAGCGGTACCTGGACAGCGAGCGGGGGCCGCGAGTGCTCGCCGCCCTCGACGAGGTGGCCGCGGCGCACGGCGGCGTCGAGATCGCGACGGTGGCCCTGGCCTGGCTGGCCGCGCAGCCCACGGTGGTGGCCCCGATCGCCAGCGCCCGCACGCTGGAGCAACTGCCGCCGCTGCTGGCCGTGGCGGACCTGGAACTCACGGCCGCGGAGATCGCCGCGCTGACCGAGGCGTCGACCTGAGCCGGTAGCCGCCGGCGCCGCCGGGCCCCCGCGCCGGATCTCGTCGCTTGCGCCGAGCGAGCGGGCGCCGAACGGGACCTCGGCGGGCGTTGGACGGGATCTCGTCGGCGGGCGCCGAGCGGGATCTCCTGGCGGGCGCCGCGCGGGCCGGGCCTCAACTGCCGGACGGCCGGCTCCCGTTCGGTCAGCCCGACCTCCGCGCGCACCCGGTGGCGCCCGTCGGGCCGGCCGGGCGCCAGCGGGCTCGCCTACCTGCCCGGACGGGTGGCGGCGACGCCGCGCGCGCCCAACCCCGCGGACGCGGAGGGGAAAACGGCCGCCCCGGTTCTCAACTCCGGGCATTTTTCGGGCAAAGAGAAAGCGCCGAACCGGGCACCGTGGAAGGGGTCGCGACGCCCATCCATAACTCCGCCATTGCCTGGGCATTACCCGCCGCCGAACGCGGCCCGGGCGCGGGCGGAAACCCCCGCCGGGGCGTGAAGTATTACGCGTCATTGCCCGCGATTACGCATCCGCTACTCACCGACTACAGCGGGGGATTGTGCACGCGCACTAAGTCTCGTCAACCGGATGTGCTAAGTTCCGGCTACTCGATGGGGCTGCCGATGGCCGGCGCTGATCGACGTCTGACCAACGTCGAGCGGCTATTCACGCTGACTTCCCGGAAGCGTTCGACTACGAAAAGTATGCGCTCGCCGGGCGTTTCTGTCGGTTTGGTTGCCCTGTTCAGGCGCATCGGCGGCGCGGCCGTCGACCTGAATCCAGGCAAGGGGAAGCCATGGGTCGCATTGTTCTCGTCATCAGTTCTCCCTCGTTGCACCGGCGCGTGGGTGACGCGCTGACAGCGCCCGGCTGGGGTGTCGCCTCCTGGACCAAGACCCAGCGCGGCCGGCTCGCGCCCGCCGTGGACGTGGCCGTCGTGGAATCTCGCGCCCTCGCCGCCGAACCCTCCTTCGCCCGCATCGGGACGCGGGTGATCGCGCTGGTCAACGGCGTGAGCGACCCGTTCTGGCGCTCGCCGTCGCGGCAGTCGGTGGCCGGCGTCGTGAGCCGCGACGACCCCGACCACGGCTACGTCGCCGCGGTGCGCGAGGTGCTCAGCGGCCGGGGCTGGATCTCCCCGGAACTGGTGCCCTGCGTGCTCGCCGGCCCCGGCGCGGCCCAGCGCCCGCCGGCCCCGCAGCCGCCCACCGCCGGCCGGCTCACCGGCCGCGAGGAGGACGTCGCGGTGCTCGTCGCCGAGGGCCTGTCCAACCCCGAGATCGCCGACCGGCTGAGCGTCGAGCTGAGCACCGTGAAGTTCCACGTCTCCAACGTGCTGCGCAAGCTGGGCTGCCGCAGCCGCGCCCAACTGGCCGCCGTCTTCCACGCGTACGACAGGAACGCGCGCCCCACCGCGATGAAGTAGCCCGGGCGGGTGGTCCGCCCGGGCGGACCGGGGGGCGTTCGCGTCAGCGGTCGGCCGGTGCGCCGTGGACGTCCACGATGGGCGCGTCCCGCAGCGCGGAGATCTTCGCGCGGAAGTGCACCAGGCGCCGCTTGGTGTCGATGGCGCTGCGCGGCGGCAGCAGCGCGAACGCCATGATCACGCGGGAGGCGTCGGCCACGCCGTCGGTGATGGCGTCGTGTACGGGGCGGTCGCCGGTGATGTCGAGGACCGGGTAGAGCAGCGCCACCCCCTGCGACGGGCTCACCAGCGACCCGGCCCGACCCGCGTCGGCGATCAGCCGCTCGGCCGCCACCCGGTGCTCGAAGCCGGTGACGCGGCTGAACGAGTCGCGGAACGGGGCCTTGCTGCGCTGGGCCAGGGACAGCGGCGGCGAGTCGATGATGGTGGCCTGCAACCGGTCCCTGGCCACCAACTGCGGGGCGACCAGCAGCCAGTCGTCCACCCGCGCGAGCCTGCCGTCCAACTGCTTGAGGTAGGTCAGGTGCGGCTGGAACAGGTGGGGCCGGTCCCACTCCAGGCTCTCCAGGACGCCCACCAGCCTGCCGTGCTCGACCATCGTCGTACGGGCCGGGAAGCGGCGCACCAGCGCGCTGGAGCTGTCCGGTGGGTTGGTGAACGGCACGTCGTCGCCGCCGAGTTCGGCCAGCAGCGGCTGCCAGCGCTCGGCGTTGCGGCGTACGGACGCGGGCTGGCCCGCGTAGGCCGACGGCTCGATCCAGGTGCCGGGGGAGCGGATCTCGATGAGTTCGGCGTTGTACATCTTGTTGGCGCTCGTGGGCTTGAGCCACGGCAGGTGCTGCGCCACGAGCGGCGGCACCTGCGCCGGCGTGACCTGCGGCTTCCCGTCGATCAGCGGCGCGTACCGGTCCAGTTCGGCGCGGAAGCTCTCCTCGTCCCGGCAGACCGCCTCGAACGCGTCGTACAGGTCGATCTCCTTCTTGCCGTACGCCTCGCCACGGCTGATGTACAGCCGCACCAGGTCCCGGTAGCCCTTGCGGAAGCCGAACCAGCGGCCCATCTGCATCAGCGTGTCGGCCTGCGTCGTGGTGCGCCGGTAGTAGGAGATCGTCAGGCCCTCGACGGTGAAGCCACGGGACAGCTTCGCGCCGCCGACCAGGATCTTCCACAGGGACCGCTTGTCGAAGTCGGCGGTGCCCTGCTCGATGTCCTTGTCGCTGTTCACCACGAGTACGGGGTTCTCGTCGCCGCCGATGCGGATGTAGGCCGCGCCGATGTGCTCGGCCACCTCGGCGAAGCTGGCCGGCGTCGCGTATCCGGCGTGGCGGGCGGCGGAGACGGGCGCGAAGTCGGTCTCGAACAGGGCGCGCAACCGGGCGTGCCCGACCGGGCCCAGATAGCCGGCGGAATGCCACATCGCGGTCAGCCGTTCGGCCAGCGCCCGGTGGTCGGCGGTGCGCACCGACTCGTGCACGAGCATCGTGTGGTGCGGGTACGACACGTCGCGCGGGTCGTGTCGCTCCCGGTAGAGCTTGATGGCCGCGGAGAGCACGAACGCGTCCATGGCCTGCTGGAGCGAGGCGCCGTCCGCCTCGCCCGAGGTCGGCGGGATATCGCGCACGTGCGCCTTGCCCTGCGAATTGGCGTACGTGCGCTCCGACCACGGAATTCCGGAATCGAGGTCGTGGAAGGCCCGAATGCCCATGTAGTCCGGGGGTGCCGGCAGCGAGACGATGAAGTCCTTCGGGAAGATGTCGGCCGTGTCGCCGGGGTCGATGAAGACATTGGCGAACGGGGTCGCGGTGTACCCCACGTACTGCGCCCGTGGCAACTGCGCCAACAGGCTGGAGACCAGGCCGTTGATGGCGGTGCGTTCGGCCTTGCCCTCGCGGAGTTTCCGAGGGTCGGAGGTGTTGACGGACGCCTGGTCGGATTCGTCGTCGATGATGAGGACGGGGATCTCGGCGAGCGGCGTGCGGATCTTTTTCAGGTCCTTGAGAAGCTTCGTCAATACCGTCTTGTTCTTCTTCACCACCATCAGCCGGGCCGCGCTGCGGTGCAGGTTCCGCGGGTCGTACAGCGGCAGCGCGGGCTCCTGCTTCTCGAACTCCAGCGCCGTGATGCCCTGGAGGAGTCGCCGGTAGTCGTTGTCGCGCGTGGTCATCCGCATGATGTCGAAGGCGCCGAGCACCGACGGGAGCCCGCCGTGAGTGAGGAACCCGCCCCGGTGCCACTCCGGGTCGTCCGCGTAGTCCGACTCGGTCTCGTCGCCGCCGCGCAGGATGTTCTCGCGGCCGACCAGCTCCATGTCCAGCCGCCGCTGGGTCTGTTGGCGCAGCAGGTTCAGGGTGCCGGCGAGGACGATCACCAGCCGGTAGCCGGAGTCGATGGCCTTGGCGATGACGCCGGTGAAGTTCGCCGTCTTGCCCGACTGCACGTGCCCCACGACCAGCCCCTTGGACTGGTAGACGGTGCCGGTGGCCGGGTCCGCCAACCGCTCCACCACCCGGTCGGTGGCCTCGTCCAGGGCCGCCAGCGCCTCCGCGGGCCACCCCTTGCGCTCCAACACCCGCTCGTACGCCGGCCAGTACCAGTTGCGGCTCTGCTGCGCGGCCGGCGTGTACCAGGGGGTGAACTCGGTGCTGATGACGGTCGGCGCGTCGGCCACGGCCACCGGGACCAGCTCGGTCAGCACCTTGCGGGTCCGCTCGTCCAGCGCGAGCAGCGCGTAGATGTCCGCCCGGCGCGCGTCCGTGCACGGCGGGAACGTGGACCACGCCGGTGCCCCGGCGAAGTCCCACGCGGTGACCGCCCGCCGCCACAGCTCCACCAGCGGGTGGCCCGCGTACCCGCCGAGCAGCCGGTCCCGGAACCCCTCCTCGGTGGTGTCCGGCGCCGGCTCCACGCCCTGCGCCCAGTAGCCCAGCCCGCGCGCCAGCGGCTGAGGCCCGGCCTGGCGTAGCGCGGCGAGGACGATGGTGTGCAGCCGCAGGGTGGGGTCGTCGCTCATGTCAGGCGCTCCGGGTGGTACGGGGAGAGGCGGTGGCCAGCGGGGGGACGCCCGCCGGTGGCGGACTGGTGGGCGGACCGGCGAGCGGGGGCCCGTCGGCGGCGGGCAGTCGCAGCGCCTCGGGCGCGTCGGCCGCGCCCGGCAGGCCGGTCAGGTCCACGCCGTAGGTGAGGGCCACGATCCGCTGCCTGGCCTCGCCGGACAGCGCGGCCAGCGCCTCGGGGCCGAGCCTCGGCACCCGCTCGTCGGCGGCGCTCACGACCAGCGGCGCGCTGCGCAGCGACCACCGCTCCGGGTCGGGCGCCGCCGCCAGCGGGCCCAGCCACTCGCACCGGGCCAGCATCTCCGTCAGCCGTGGCCCGAGGTCCGGCGCGTGCTCGGCGACCTGGTCCCGTACGGAACGCACCCGCTCGGCCAGCGTGTGGCCGGCCGAGCCGCCCCGGGTGAACTGGAGGGAGAGCAGCCACAGCGGCCGGTCGCCGGTCGGCACGAGCTGCGTGGTGCCCCGCACGGTGTGCAGCCGGCGCTCGCTGGCCGTGCTCTTGACCTCGACGTCGTAGCCGGGCAGCCCGAAGTCGTGCTCCTCGCTCGCGGGGCCGCGCCAGGACGCGACCGCCACCGGCCAGCCGAAGTGGTGCGCGAACCACTCCAGCGCGTGCAGCTCGCCCAGCAGCCCGACGCGCTTCTCCTCGCTGATGCCCCGGTTGCGCGCGAGCAGCTCGGTCCACGAGGCCAGCGTCTCGGTGAACGCGCGGGCCGGGCTGTGCCCCGCCCGCCGCACCCGCTCGGCCACGCCCTGGAGCAGGTCGTGGAAGTCGCGGAACAGCGCCCGCTCCGCCGTGGCGATCTCCAGCATGCGCCGCCCCTGGGCCGCCACCGGCCGGACCACCACCGCCGTCAGGCTCGACAGCGGCACCCGGTCATTCGGCTCCAGCGCGATGCGCAGCCCGGTGCGCGCCCCGTACGCGTCCACGAAGAACTCGATGCGCGGCTCGCCCGCCAGCGGGATGACGGTCGGTGTGCCGTCGTCCACGTAACCGGCGACCGTGGGCCACTCGACGTGCGGGGTGCCGGGCGGTGGCGGCCCGCTCGTCACTGCTCGTCCATGCGGTCCAGCTCGGTGCGCGCGGCGGAGAGCAGGATGGACTGCCAGAGCTGGAGGTTGTCCTTCTCCCGCGAGCCGCTGTACTCCTTCTCGAAGACCTGGTGCAGCAGCAGGTAGAGCAGGGACTTGACCATGGGCGCGTCGTTGAGCCCGCCGCGCCGGCCGCCGAGCAGCGCGGGCCGGTACGTCTTGTTCAGCAGGATCGCCCGCTCCTCGCGGTCGATCGCGAAGAACACGTCGCTGCCCAGCTTCTCCCAGCGCAGCGCCACCGGCTCCTCGCCGGGGATGAGCGGCAGCTCCTCCTCGACGGTCCGCTTGACCTCGGCCGCCATGCCCTTGCCCGGCGCGATGACCGGCTTGCGGTCCACGCCGGCCCGCTTGCGCGCCTCGCGGTAGGTGGCCTCGGCCGCGTCCAGGTACTCCTTGAACGCGTAACCCTCCGCGTCCGTCGCCTCGCCCAGGGCCGCCGCGAACGCGGGCGACGCCTCCACGCCGGCCTTCTTCACGGTCAGCCGGAACGCGTCGCCGCCGTCCCCCGGCAGTTCGACCGCGACCCGGGCCAGCGCGAGGTGCGGCTCGGGCTGCCGGAACCCGTTCCAGCCGCCGGCCTGCACGAGCCGGTCGTTGCGGTAGAAGTAGAAACCCTGCTTGTCCAGGACGGTGCCGACCGCGCGGTACTCGTCCAGGTTCGACTTCGGCGTCCACACGTGCCCGGTCAGCGGTACGGCGCCGGCGCCCTCGACGTGGGCGGTGAACACCTTGGGGAAGCCGGCGGCGCCGGTGACCGGGTAGCCGAACGGGTCGAGGGGCTCCACGCCGAAGTCCATGTAGACGGTGCGCGTCTGAACGTCCTCGACGGCGATGGTGATGTTGAAGTCGTCGCGGGCCAGGAACCGGTGCAGGTACAGCCCGAGGTGCAGGCCGAGCTTGGGGATCATGCGGGTCAGGTAGCGGTCCGTCTGGCCGCCCCCGCCGTGCTTGGGGAAGTCCCGCACGCCGTCCCACCGCACGATGGTGCCCTGCCAGGTGATGGGCCGGTCGTAGTAGCGGTCCATGAGGTCCTGCGCGTAGCCGGACTCCACGATGTCGCACTGGAAGCTCTCCTTGGCCTGCGCGGTCACCCACCGCCGGCCCACCGCGCGGCTGCGCTTGGTCTTGCTGATGACCGTCACCGACTCGGCGTGGCTGAGCGAGGCCGACTTCAGGCCCGTACCGAAGATGCCGAGCGACTTCTCGCCGTACTCGCGCCGCCCGCCGACCGTCATGGCGACGTCGAGCGCCTCCTCGTCCATGCCGCGCCCGTCGTCCACGACGAGCAGGCTGACCAACTCGTCACCGTTGCGCAGCACGTGGATCACGACGTCCTTCGCGCCGGCGTCGATCGAGTTGTCGATCAGGTCGGCCAACGCGACCTCGAACCCGTATCCCTGACTGCTCAACGCGTCGATGAAGCGCGGGTCCGGCGGAAGCCGCTTGCTGCCGGTGGTGGGAACCTCGAAATGCCAGTCGCTCATGGCCTACCTGCCTCAGAAACACTGCTCGCAACGTTTCCCGCCCCGACGGAGGCGGTGGGGGGTGAAACGCGCGCCGGAGGGTTCCTGGGATCGAGGGAGATCGTACCCGTGCGGAGTGCCGAACAGGGAGGAGTCGGCGGAAGTCTGTTCTCTTCACCCAGGGCAGTGGCGTGTCCGACGTATCGGACCGCGACGCATACGGCGTGGACGACGGGGGACGTTCTCAACGCCCTCACTGACCCGGTCCGTTGGCCGGGCGCGCACCGCGCCCACGGTTTTCGCGGATCGGCCTACCCGAAGGACTCCCGTCATGACCCATGCGTTCCGCAAGCTGCCCGTGCCCGTGCTCCTCGCCCTCGCGTCCCTGGCGCTGCCGTCGACCGCCGTGGCGGCGACCGCGCCCGCCGCGCCCACGAACGTCGTACGAACCACGGCGCCCGCCGATCCGGTGTCGGCTGCCGCCGGCACCACCTGCCTGGCGCACGACTATCCGAGATCCCGCATCGTCAACGTGGAGTCGTGCAACCCTTCGGACGCACAGCACCGCTGGAGCAGAAGCGGCGAGTTAATCCGGCTCTCCGCGCACTGGGGCATGTGCCTGTCCAGCGACTATCCGCGTACCCGGGTGGTCAACGTCGAGTCGTGTGACTCCGGTTCGAGCAAGCAGCGGTGGACGGTCAGCGGCGAGTTGATCTCCCAGTCCGCGCACCCCGGCATGTGTCTGGCCACCGACTTCCCCCGGACCCGCATCGTCAACGTGGAGTCGTGCGCCTCCTCCGACCCGCAGCACCGTTGGACGGTTCAGGGCGAGCAGATCAGCCTGACCTCGCTGTGACCCCCTGACGCGGCCCCGCCCGTCCCGCCGGTGGGTGGGGCGGGTGCGGGGCTCGGTGACGTCGGGGGCGTCGGATACGTCGGTGACGTCGGTGACGTCGGTGACGTGGGCCGTCGTCGGAGTCCACGAGGCCGTCTCAGGTGGCCGTTGAACCGAACGTGCGCCGGTAGGTCTGCGGGCTGACGCCGGTGGTGCGCTTGAAGCGGTCACGGAAGGCGGTGGGTGAGCCGAACCCGACCTGGCCGCCGATGCGTTCCACGGAGTGCTCCGTGGTTTCCAGCAGGTGCTGTGCCTGGCGGACGCGGGCCCGGTGCAGCCACTGGAGCGGCGTGGTGCCGGTCTGTTCGCGAAAGCGCCGGATCAGGGTGCGGGTGCTGGTACCGGCCCGCTCGGCGATGTCGGCGAGGGTGAGGTCGCGGGCCAGGTTCTCCCGTAGCCAGGTGAGCAGCGCCTCCAGCTCGGAGCCCTGCGGTGTGGGCGCGTGGTCGTAGACGATGAACTGCGCCTGCCCGCCCTCCCGTTCGAGGGGCATGACGGACAGGCGGGCGGCATTGGCGGCGACGGCCGAGCCGTAGTCGCGGCGGATCATGTGCAGGCACAGGTCCGCGCCTGCGGCGGCGCCGGCCGAGGTGAGCAACTGGCCGTTGTCGACGTAGAGGACGTCCGGGTCGACGTCGAGGTCCGGGTGGGCGGCGGCCAGCAGGCCGGCCGCGCGCCAGTGGGTCGTCACGCGCAGCCCGTCGAGGAGCCCGGTGGCGGCCAGGGGGAAGGTGCCCACGCAGATGGAGGCGATCCGGGTGCCGTCGGCGGCGGCCGACCGCAGCGCGTCGCGCACGGCGGGAGGGAGCGAGGCGGCGATGTCGGCGACGCCCGGCACGATGATCGTGTCCGCGTCCCGAAGACCCTCCAGGCCCCAGGGGGCACGCAGGGTGAAGGCTCCGGCGTCGACCTCGTCGCGCTCGGCGCACACCCGTACCTGGTAGCCGGGCCGCCCGTCGGGCAGGCGGGCCCGCGAGAACACCTCGATCGGGGTGGACAGGTCGAACGGGATCACCTGGTCCAACGCGAGCACGGCAACCGTATGCATGGCCGGAACCTACCTCCCCACCCACGTGACGCACCTGGTCCGCTCACTGCGAAGGCCCATGTCATCGCGGTTCACAGGCGGTGGAAAGGCGTTGGCACTATCCCGTTGAAACCTGTCACTCGTGCCACTGGGAGACCACCCGGGGAGCCGGTTGACTTCGAAACCCGCCCACCCGGGACCGCGCACGGCGATGACGCCGGTGCACGCGCCGCGACAGCTCGTACGCGGCGGTTCGGCCCGCCCCAGGAGGAAGAAGTCACGCCCTCATGAGCCTTGTGTCACCAGTGATCGTCGGCATCGTCTACTGCCTGCTGATGTCCCTGATCAAGGAACCGCACCGACGCCACTTCAACGCGATCATGGTGGGCGGGGCCGGCGCCGCCTATCTGAGCGGGGGTGGCTTCGGCCCGTGGGAGTTCCCGTTCGTCGCCCTCGTGGCCTACGTTGCCTACCGTGGCCTGAACTCCTGGGCCTTCGTCGGCGTCGGCTGGCTGCTCCACACGGCCTGGGACGTGGCCCACCACCTCAAGGGCAACCCGATCCTGCCCTTCTACCACGACGCCTCTCTGGCATGTGCCATCTGCGATCCGGTCATCGCCCTGTGGTGCTTCCGTGGCGGGCCTTCCCTGATCGCGCTGGTCCGCCGCCGGTTCCGGCCCGACCGGACAACGGACCACGCGCACCTCACCGTTGCCGCAGGCGCCCGCTCCGGGGAGTGAGGGCCGCCGCTCGCGCTCCGCCCAGGCCGGCGAGCGCGGATGACGGCGGCCCGCCCGGACCGGCGGGCGCGGGTGACGGCGTACCGCCCACGGGCGTGGGTGGCGGCGTACCGGCCCCAGCGCGGGTGGCGGCGTACCGCCCAGGTCAGACGGCGCGGGCCCAGACGGACGGTTGCCCCGGGCGGCGGACCTCCGACGACTCGGGCATCGCGGGCCAGTAGTGGTCGGTGAACAGGCGGGCGACCAGCGCGCCCCGGCTGGCGACGCCGGTCTTGGCGAACACCGCCTTGAGATGGTCGCGCACGGTGTGCGGCGAGATGAACAGCGTCGTGGCGATCTCGGCCGTGGTCAGCCCGCGCGCGGTGAGCTGGGTGATCTCCAGCTCGCGAGGAGTGAGCCCGTACGCCTCGGCGACCAGCACCGCCAGGTCGGCGGGGGTCGCCGGCTCGATGACCAGGGCCACCGGGCCCGGCCCGCCGCCGGCGCCGGTGAGGGAGGAGGCGTGGCAGGTCAGCCAGCGGCCCTCGGTGGTCCTGATGCGCACGCGGGCGCCGCCTCGGTCGTGCCCGTCGCTGACGGCGCGCGCCTGGAGCGCCGCGCCGATCACCCAGATGGGCAGCTCAAGCCCCAACGCCGTGGGGAACGAGGGCCCGTTCGGCAACCGGGCGAGGTGGTGTCGCGCCTCGTCGTTGACCGAGGTGGCCTCGCCGTTCTCGTCGAAGAGGATCAGACCGGGCGCCGGCGAGTCGGTGCCACGCGCGGTCACGGTCGGCCGGGCGAACGTCCGCAGCCGCTCGGCCAACGGCAGCGACAGGCCGGCGAGCAGCGCGGTCTCCCGAGGCTCGAAGGAATCGGCCGTACGGAACAGGCTCAGCAGCCCCCAGGGCCGCTCGCCGATCTGGAACACCGCGCGCAACTCGTCGTGCATGCCCTGGTCCCGCAGCAGCCGCCGGAACCGGGAGCTGCGCGCGGGCAGGTCGCCGGTGGCCGCGCGCAACCCGGCCGCCGGCACGGCGGCGCGCGCCAGCTCGCGGAACGGGAGGACGTTCTCCTCCAGGAGTTCGCTGCGCCAGTAGGCGGCACAGCCCTCGCCCTGGCCCAGGTTCTCCACCAGCATCGGGGCGGTGATCAGGCCGGTGTCCGGGTCGGCCGCCGTCCACACGGCCGAGTCGAACGGCACCAGGCGGCGCAGCCGGGCCGAGACGCGGCCGAAGAGTTCCAGCGCGTCGGTCGCCTCGTCGGCGGCGGCCAGCACCGACTGGTGGTGCCGGTGGTGATCGTTCACGCGGACCCCCTCGCCTGTCTTCGGCCGCCCGCTGCCCGCTGCTCGCTACTTGTCGCCCGTCGCCTGGCGCCTGTCGCGGCCCCGCGTCGCGCCTGGTCCACGCCCCTCAGCCTGCCTCGTCACCCCACCGAACAGAACCCCTCATCTGAGGGGGGCGGCGTCCGCCGAACCCCCGGAGACGGGGGATGGGGCCGGCCGCGCCGGGCCGGCAGGGTCGGTGACGCACGAACACCGACCGCTCGGAGGGGAAGACCATGGACATCGCCATCGTCGGGGGAGGCGCGGCGGCCGTCGGACTGCTGGACACGCTGGCCACCCACCCGACCCACGCCACGGGCGTCACGGACGCCGCCGTGGGCCGCGTCGACACCATCACCGTCTTCGAACCGTCCCCGCACCTGTGGCGGGGCCGCCCGTACGGCCCGGACCTGGCGGCCGTGCTGGTCAACACGCCACCCGCGCTCATGTCGGTCCGCGCCGAGGACCGCGACCACTTCGCGGCCTGGCTCGGCCAGCGCGTCGCCGACCACCTCGATCCGCTCCTCGGCCAACCCCTCGTCCCACGGGCGCTCTACGGCGAGTACCTGGTCCACTCCGCCGAGAAGGCCGTGGCCGCGCTCGACGAACAGGGCCACCCGGTACGTGTCGTACGGGCGCGGGTGCGCGAGGTCGTCGTCAACACCGGCGCGCGGCTGGTGCTGCGCACGGACGACGGGCTGGAGTACGCGGCGGACCGCGTGGCGCTGTGCGTGGGCGGGGGCACGCCCCCCGACCCGTACGGGCTCGCCGGCGCGCCGGGCTTCACGGCCGACCCGTACCCGCTCGCCGACTCGCTCGACGCCGTCGCCGCGAGCGACGACGTGACGGTCCTCGGCAGCGGCCTGACCGCCGTCGACGTCGTCGTGGCGCTGGCCGCGCGCGGCTACCAGGGCCGGATCTCGCTCCTGTCGCGCGGCGGCGTGCTCCCGTACGTCTGGCAGCGCCCGACCGGCCGCCGGCCCACCCACGTGACCGTGGAACGGGTGGCGGAGCTGCGCGACACGCGGGGGCAGCTCGCGCTCACCGACCTCGCCGGACTGTTGCGCGCGGAGATGGCGGAGGCCGGCGAGGACTTCGACGCCCTCGCGGCCCACCTCCGCGCCACGCGTACGGACGACCCGGTGGCCCGCCTGCGGCAGCAGCTCGCCGAGGTCGGCGACGCCCGGATCGGGCGCCGCGTGTTGCAGGAGACGGCCCACTCCGTCGGCCCGTACGCCTGGCGCCTGCTGCGCGAGCCCGACCGCGCCTGGTTGCGGCGCCACCTGCGCACGGCCGCGAGCGTCGTCTCGCCCATGGTGCCGGTGAACGCGTCCGTCCTGCTGCGGCTCCTGGACTCCGGGCAACTCACCATCTCTTCCGGCGTGCGCGCCGTGGAGCCGGTGAACGGGCGGTTCCGCATACGCGACGCCGCCGGCGAGCGTACGGCGAGTGCCCTGGTCAACGCCGTGAACGCGGCCCCGCAGGCCGTCCCAGCCGGGGCCCGCGACCTGGCCCACTCCCTCACCCACGCCGGCCTGGCCACCCCCCACCCGGCGGGCGGCCTGGTCCCCACCGACCCCCGCCTCCACGTGGTCGGCGACCTGGCCGGCGGCGGCCCGTTCCTCACGTCGAGCATCGCGGGCGTCGCGGCGCAGGCCGCGCGGGTGGCGGGGGTGCTTGGGGAACGGTGAGCGCCGGCCACGGGCCTGCGGGCAGCCATGTGCGTGGCCTGCCTGACCCTGTCTGGCCTGGCTGATCAGGCTGGTTGACTGGCTGGGGAGTTGGGTGGCTGGGCGCGTCGCCGGGGCACGCCCGCCGTCCCGGCTGGCACCAGATCAGCGGCCGAGCAGTCGAACCAGCCAAGCCTGGTTAGGGTCAGGGGTGTTGGACAGTTCGGGTTCGATGCCGGGACGGCGTCTCGCGCGAGGTGGGGGCCGGGACCAGGAGGGCTGACATGGACGACCTTTCCACGGAAGCGGCGGAGGCGGCGCGCCGCGCCCACGAGTGGGCGGTGAAGGTGGACGGCGAGACGTCGGGCACGGGCCGCGACATGGCCCGGGCGCGGGCCCGGCTGTGGGCGCTGGTGGCACAGGCGTGCACGGCCGTCGCCGCCGCCCCGTCCCCGCTCGCCGTCCAGGCGGCGGAGCGGACACTCGACGCGGCGCGGCGACAGGAGGGGTCCTGGCACGCCGCCGACGCGCAGGACCAGGCATGGACGTGGGCCGAGGTGGCCCTGGCCTGCGCGGCCACCGGCGCCGAGTAGCCGCCACGGGCGGCGGGCGTGCGGTGTGGGGAGCGTGCGAGAGGGGCGCGCGGCCCTGGGCTACTGGGAGCGGGAGTGGCAGCGACTGTCGTTCGGGCCGAACACGGCCAGGCAGCGGCCCATCTCGGGTTCAGGGTTGCTCTTCGCCGAGGGCCGCGCGTAGCCAGTCCAGGGAGCCGGTCGCCAGGACCGCGTCGGCGAGTTCTCTGGCTGTGTCGGTGGTGAGCCGGCCGCGACTGTTGTCGATCCAACGCTGGGCGTTCTCGTAACCCTGTGCCTTGTACTCGACGCCCTGGATCAGGCACTCCAGTTTGTCGGCGTCCCGTGCGCAGATGGCCTCCGGGGATTCCTTGGCCTCGTACTCGGCGACGATGTCGCGCACAGCGGTGGCCAGGACCTCAGGCATGCCAGCGACCTGGTCGTCCGTGACGGCACGCGGGTCCGCCTGCGGGGCGTACTTCTTCCCCAGGTAGTTGACGTCCCCGGTGCGGGTCTCCTGCGAGTCGTGCCAGACCGCGAGGAAAGCGGCCCGCGCCGGGTCGGCACCTTCGAGCGTGGCGATGACCGTCGCGAGCAGGGCGGTGCGCCAGGAGTGCTCAGCCACCGACTCGGGGTCGCGGACGCCAGCCATCCACCAGCCGGTGCGCTTGGTCTGCTTCAGCGTCCCCGCCTCGTACAGGAAACGCGCGACCGCGGACAGGTCTTCGGACACCGTCGGACTCCTCTCACGCCTCAGCGAGGCGGATCGCATACCGAATGCTCTCCAGCTCCCGGCGCCCGCGCGCCGAAAGTTCTCGGCCGGCCGGCACGGTTCGCGAACGGGCCAGGTACGCGGTGCGGCACGAAGACGCCTGGCGCCCCAGTCTTCAGGGAAGACCGACTTCGGCCAACCCCGTCCGCCGTACGCTGGCCGCGTCGCCGAGCACGCTGGGAGCATCATGACGAGGCACATCGGGCAGAACATCACCGAGCTCCGCAAGGTTCGCAAGCTCTCCGTACGACAACTGGCCACGCGGGTCAACGTCTCCGTCTCCAGCATGGAGAAGTACGAGCGTGGCACCCGCACCGTCCCACCAGGCGTCATCGCCCAGTTGGCTAGCGCGCTGGCGGTGGGGCCCGAGCGGATCACCGGGCAGCCGTACCTCAACGGCGCGGAGGCAGACGAACAGATCCAGGCCGTCATCCCGGACCTGCGCCGCATCATGATCACGTGCGACAACCCGGACGCGCTGCCGAGCGCACCGCGCCCCCTGGCCGAACTCGCCGCTGAGGCGGGGGATGTGGCCCGGATGCGTCAGGACGGCCGGTACGTTCCCATGGGGCCGCTGCTGCCGGGGTTGCTGACCGAGCTGACGCACGTCGCGCTCAGCGCGCGCGGAGCGGAACAACAGCGGGCGTACTGGTGGCTGGCCCGCTGCTACCGGGCTTCCAACTCGCTGGCTCACAAGCTGGGCTACCACGATCTGAGCATGACGGCGATCGAGCGCGTGCAGTGGGCGGCCGACCGGTCGGCCGACCCGTTGATGCAGGTCACGGCCGCGTACCTGAAGGCCGGAGCGATGCTGAGGGTCGGCAGCTTTCCCTCCGCGCGGCGCGTGCTGGAGGGGTTGGAGGCCGAGGTCTCGCGGCTGGCGCCTGAGGAATCGCTGTCCGACCAGCAACTCGCCGTGCAAGGGGCCATTCTCCTCAAACTGGCGGTGGTGGAGGCCCGTGACGGCCGTCCGGAGCGGTCTGCGGAGCGTCTCGCCGACGCGCACGCCGTGGCGCTGTTCATGGGCGAACGCGACTCGGACCACTACGAGATGAGCTTCGGGCCGACGAACGTACGCATCCACGAGATCGCGGCACTGATCGACGGGGGCGACACGGAACAGGCGCTCGCCCGACTCGCGGAGTGGGGCGGTGAACGGGGCCGTGACGAGTGGCAACCCTCGCGCGCCATCGCCGCCGAGCGCGCGAGCCACCACCACATCGACGTGGCCTCGGCCCAGCTCTCCGAGGGCGACCGCGCCCGCTCCTTCGCCTCGCTACGCCGCGCACGCACGATCAGCCCCAACCACACCCGCTTCCACCCCACGGTCAGGTCCGTGTCCGGCACGTTGGTACGCCTCGACCGTTCCCGGGACGAGGAGTTGGCGGCGTTCGCGCGGTGGGCTGGGGCGTGAGGCCGGACCTGGAGCCTCAGCCGACTCAGTCCTGGCCTCTCGCCCCGTCGGCCCCACCAGTGCGGAGGCACCCGGAATGAACCGGACGGCGTCAACGCTCCCCCGTACGCTGGATATTGAGTGTTCGCACCCATCAAGGGGAAGACATGATCAATCCATCTGGCATGACCACCGGGGAGCGGATCGCGTATTACCGCACCAAGGCGGGGCGTACCCAGGCCGCTGTCGCCGGGTTGGTATCCCGTTCTGAGGACTGGCTGAGCAAGGTCGAGCGGGGTGTGCATCAGATCGACTCACTGAGCATGCTGACCCGGATCGCCCGCGAGCTGGGCCTCGACAACGTGGGCGACCTGGTCGGGCCCACCCTCGACGTGAGCCTGCGGAACGGCCCTGAACACCCGTCCGTGCCCTCGATCCGACAGGGGCTCAACACGCCACCCTCACTGCTCGGGCTCGGGCTGCCCGGCGACGCCCTCACCGCGCGGCAGTTGACCGAGCGCGTCGTGGAGGCGTGGGACATCTACGAGACCCAGACCGAGCGCTACGGTCCGGTCGGCGACATGCTGCCCGGACTGCTCGCCGAGGCGTACGCCACGCTCCGGCAGACGAGCGGCGATGACGACCTGTTGGCGACTCGGGCGCTGGTGTCACTGCTGCACCTGCATCAGGTGTTCCTGCGCCGGGTCGGCGAGCGCAAGCTGTCGCTGCGCGCGGCTGACCGTGCGATGCAGATCGCGGACGAAACGGGCGACCGCACCCTGATCGCCGCCGCCGCGTGGAACGTCTGCGGCATCCTCACCTCCAGCGGTGAGGTGGCCGAGTCGCTCGAACTCGCCCGTCAGACCATCGCGCACTGCCGCCCCGGTGATGACGCCACCCCCGAGCACCTGTCGGCGTACGGAGCCTTGCATCTCGCCGCCGTGATCGCCGCTGTCCGTGACAGTAAGGCACCCACCGCCTGGGATCTGCTCCGGTCGGCGGACTCGGTGGCTTCCCGACTGGGCGCCGACCGGAACGACTTCCACACGAGCTTCGGCCCGACCAACGTGCGGATGCACGGAGTACACCTGGCAACCGAGGAGGGGGACGTCAGCGAGGCGCTTCGGCTGGCAGACGACGTCGAGGTACCCGATCCGGGCGGCGTCCTCCCGCTGGAACGCACCACTCGCTACCAGGTCGAGGTCATGCACGCGCACCGGCTCAGCGGCGACGACTTCGGGGCCCTGTGGACGTTGCGCCAGATCATGGAACTGTCCCCCGAAGAGATCAAGTACTTCCCGCTCGTGCAGGGAACGCTGCAGACCCTGCTGAAGCGCTCGCGCCCGCAAATGCGCGCTGAGCTGCACCGGATCGCCGAGCACGTGGGCGTGCTGGCATAGGCACAGCCGGAACCACAAGCGACCCGTTGTCTTCTTTCGGTCGCTTCGCTACCGCTGCACGGTCAGTCGCGTGATCGTGACGCGGTGAAAACGGTGACGGAGTCACGTGACGGTGAACCCGTCAAAGGGCATGCGCATTGAGCGCTCCCGGGGGCGTCCTGGCGAACAGGGGGCGATGCCGGGTGCGTCTCGCTGTCGGGCGGCGGCGGTACCGTGCTCGGGAGACCTTCTCCCAGAGGTGCGCCATGACGAGTCAGAGCATCGGCCAACGAATCCGGCGACTACGCGAGTTCCGTAATCTCACCCAAGAAGAGCTATCGGCGAGAGCCAACGTAGCCGTAGCGACTGTGCGGAAACTGGAACAAGGCCAGCGGCAGTCGGCCCAGTTATCCACACTGCGGGCACTCGCGAGCGCACTGGACACCGAACTTGAACGGCTCGTCGGGCAACCCGCCGTGATGCGCCAGCAGTCCGAAAGCGGCGGATTGCTCGCCCTGCGTGACGCGATCCAGGACGTCAGTGACCTGACCGGCGTGCTGCCGGAAGAGGGCGTAGCGGAGCCGCGCACCGCAACCGCCTGGATGCTGTCCGTCCGGGAAGCGGTCACGGCCTACTGGCAGGGCCGGTATGGCGACCTCACGGACGATCTGCCCTTGTTGATCAGGGAAGGCAAGGCTGTTGCCCGCGAGGTGACCGGGCGGTCGGCGGAAGAGGTCTGGGGGCAGCTCGCCTTGGTGTACCAGTTGGCGGCGTCGCTGGCCACGCAGGCTGGTCATACGGATTGGGCGTTTGAGGCGGTGACGCATCAGTTGAGTGCTGCCCAACGCGCCAGCGACCCACTCATAGAGGGAATGGGCGTGTCCACGCTGTCGTGGGTGTTACTTCGGCAGGGTCGTTGGGACCAGGCCCATGCCGTCGCCGAACGTAAGGCAGCGGCACTGGAACCATCGTTCCGCAAGGGCACCAAGCGTCAGTTCGCCGTCTACGGCAACCTCCTCTTGGCTGCGGCGACTCCGCTGGCCCGCTTGAACAGGAGTGACGAGGCGGACGAACTGCTGAACGTCGCTGAGGCCGCAGCCACTCGTTCAGGGGCCGTGCGCGCTTACGGAACCGCTTTTGGCGTCCACGATGTCCGCACCCAGATGGTCAATGTGGCGCTGGCGGGCTCTACGAGTCGGCCGAGGGAGGCGCTCACGCGGGCTAGTCGAGTCTCCCCCAAGGCTATCTCCCGCCCGGTGCATGCCGCCTCCCATCGGCTGGACGTAGCACAGGCGCAGTATCAGGTTGGCGACCTGGAAGGCGCCTTGGAGACGTTGCTCTCCGTCGAGAAGGCTCAGCCTGAGTGGATCGCACATCAGGTGCACGCGGCTGTCACGGTGCGAGAAATGCTGGAGAGGGAGCGACGCCGCAACGGACGTCTACGCGCACTGGCAGCGCGCCTTGGTGTCGATCCGACCCTCTAGCGAGGTGGGACACGGTGTCCTAGTTCGCGTCCGCCGACCTCGGGAAGTGGGCGCCGCAGAAGCTGTTCGGTAGTGGCGTGAGTGCATAGCGTGATGGTCATTGAGCGATGACCCACTCACTGCTGGAGGAAGCGCCGTGCTAGACGTATCGCCCCCGCCCCCACCCCACGACTGGATTCCGCCTGGTGGTGGTGTTCGGTGGACGCGGGTGGGGGAGTTGGGGTGGCACAGCCTGACGTTGTCGTTGCATCTGGGTAACCGGGTGCTGACGGCGCTCGGTGAGGCGGGTGGGGCGGTGATTCAGGAGGATGTGGAGGAGCGGCTTACCTGGCTCGTCGAGCCGGACGCGGTGGCTGTGTGGCACCTGCGCGATCATCCTGAGGTCACCCTCGCCGGGGATGACGACAGTTACCTCTTCGTCCCCGGGATGGCGCGTGATCACACGGTGTGGTGGCGGGTCGCGCCTGCGTCCGACCGGTTGATCACCAGCGCTGAGTTGCTCGCGGACGTGTTCGCGGTGGTGCGGCCGAGGACGGGGGGTCGGCCGTGATCAAGTTGGGTTGGGCTCCGCCGGTGGGTGGGGATGTGGTGGTGTTGCCGGCGGGCTGTGAGTGGGATGTGGTGCGGGTCTCGACGGCTGTGGCGTCGGCCGCGTTTCCGATTCTGGATGGTACGGAGAACTGTGCGGCCATCGTGGATGGGCGGGCGGGGTGGGTGTATTGGTTGTTGCCGCCGGGGGAGCGGGGTGGGTTCGCGTACTGGGAGCGGTTGGGCCGGTACGTCACTCTGCTCACGGCGGGTAGCGGCACGCATTATGTGGGGGTGCCGCCTGCGCATTGGCGTGCGGGGCCGGGGTTGCACTGGCGGATCACGGGGGAGTGGTCGGGGCGGTATCTGGCGCAGCCGTACTACCTGGGTGCGGTGTTGACCTCGGCTGTCTGTCTGGCGCATGGGCCTGGGGCGTTGCCGGGGCAGTGTGCGTGGTGTGAGCGGGAGTTGGACCCGGCGTACGCGGTGACCGTGCACGACCACCGCGAGGGCGGTGATGGCGTGCCCCAGCCGTTGTCCGTGCACCCGGCCTGTGCCCGCGCGGCCCGCCTGCGCGCCGGCAGCCAGGAGCCGCGCGTATGAACCACCAGCCTCGCCCGGCCCGGCAGCACGGGCGGCGGCGTTACCGCTACGTTGAGATGACGTTGGCCCCCGACCCGGAGGCCACTCCGTACACCGTCCACGCCACCTGCACCACCTGCGGTGAGCAGTCACCCGTCCCCGAGCCGACCGAGACCATCACCGGCATGCACCACCAGGCGCAACGCTGGTGTACCTCCCACGCGGCCCGGGACCATCCCGACGGGCGGCATCTGCGCTACACGGCCACCGTCACCCTCCACTGGCACATCACACCCCACGAGGACATCGGGCCGGCGGCGCCGGCGGGGTGAGGTGTGGGAAACAACCGATAGGAGTAACGGGAGTGCAGCGAGACACCTCGCCCGCTGCGGGATGCGACGCTCATGCCATGAAGCACATCACTGAGCTCGCGTTGCCGGTCGGTGTGGCAACTACGCTCCTCATCGGCTTCGCCGCCCCGGCTCATGCTGGCCCGTACTGGAACAAAAGCACCAAGTGCAGCGCGACTGACCCTGACGGCCGCACGATCCCCACCCGTGTGGGCAACGGAGAGCTTGGTTGGAACCACTTCTCTGGCAAGCACAACATCAAGAAGTGCGCACTCGTCGACGTCCCACTCCAGGGCGATGTCGACAAGAAGAATGGCGCTGACTTGCAGTACTGGGGGTGGGTCTCCAATCGTGCGTACGGGCGAGTGAAAGTCGTCGTCAAGGCGCGGTACGCGCGTAAGACCGCAGACGGAAGGTACGACGCGGGGCCCGGCCAGGTGGTGGGTGTGATCACCGCGTACTGCAACGGTATGCAGAAGTGCCCACACTGGGTCAATGAGTAGTCCGGTGAGCGGAGAAGAGCACGAGATCGAGGACCTGCAACGGGAAGTAGCCAGCCTGCTGCTGGACCACGTATACGCCCCGTTGTTGGAAGACCAGCACGTCCGGGGCGTTCTACCCGCCCCTGCCGGGGCTCCGGCGGTTCGAGTGGCCCTCGGTGACAGGAACGAGTGCGAGCCATCGCGACTGACGGCGTACGAGATCCCGTTGGGCGCTGGCGACGAGCTGCGGACTTCTCACGACGTCGTCGGTCTGCTTCGCGCGGTGCACACCGGAACACATATCTACCCGTCGAACAGGGTCACTTCTGTCCTGGGTATGGACCTGTACCTGGTTGATCCGGCGCACGTGGAAGAGGCACCGTTCACCACGGACGACTGGGCCGCCACATTCCTGCGGTGCCTCGCCCATCCAGCGCAGGAGCGGGGGGCGGCGGGCCTGCGTGGGTTCCTGTTCAAGGAAGGGGGCGTGTTGCGGCTTTACCTGGACAGCGACGACGTACCCGGCGTGATCGCCGCCGACGTACGCCCCGGCGGTGCGCTGACCGCCCTCCTGGCAGCGCTGCCCTCGTTGCTCGGCGACGAATGGCGGATCTCGGACGCGGTCGAGGACCCGCACTGCCGGTACCTGGTAGACCTCACCGACTGGTGAGCCATTAACCGTACGCACCTGGGCTCCGTCGCCTCAGCCGCCCGGCTGGCGCCGTCCCGCGTCATCGCCGCTCGGCCGGCCCCGCGCAGAGCGTGAGCCTACGACTGCCCCGGCTGCTGCTGCCCGTTCCAGGCCGGCGGGTGCGCGGCCGGCGCGCCGCCGCCCGGGGCACCGTACGGCCCCTGCGGGCCGTATGTCCACGTTCCCCACGGCGGGCCCCCGTACGGCGGCGGGTACGGGTGCTGCTGCCACGGGCCCGGGGCGCCTGGGCCAGCCGGGCCAGTCGGGGTGTCGGGGGCGGCCTGTCCGCCCGGGGGCGGGGCCCAGCCGGGGACCGGTGCGGGGGCGCCGTGAGGCCAGGCCGGGGCGGGGTGGGGGGCCGGGCGTGGGCAGGGGCCAGCCGTACGCCGGGGCCGGGCCGTGGATCGGAGCCGGGCTGTGCACCGGGCCCGGGCCGTGCAGGGGGGCGGCCGGCAGGTAGGCGTAACCCGGTGGGAGGCCGTACGGGCACTGCCGTGGGGGTGGCGCGGTCGGGACGGAGAGGGCGGCGTGGGCCAGGGCCGGCTGGGCGATGTCGCGGTGTTGCCAGAGGCGGTCGAGGAGGGCCTGTTCCCGTGCGGGGAAGTCAGGGCCGGCCGTGCCACGGTAGGCGCGGTGGCGGAGGAACGCGAGGGAGGTGGCGCTCGCGATGTAGTCCGCCACCGCCCGCGCCGCCGCCGGACCCCGGGTGCGGCGGGCGAGGTCGCGGGCTATGGCCCGGGCCCGCATCGAGGACAGCGCGACCGGCTCCGGGGGCGTTATCCAACCCGTCGCCTGGTACGCGGGGAGCTGGGCCCGAATGGTGCGCAGTTCCTTGCCACGGGACCAGATGGTGAACCAGGTCAGCAGCGCGAACAGCGGCACCATGCACAGCCCGTACACCGCCAGGAAGCCGTAGCCACCCATGGAGGCCGAACCGTTCCACGCGCCGTGCAGCACCATCGACAGCAGCAGCCCGGCGATCGGGATCAGGACCCGGCGGGTGCGCTGCCGCAGCGGTCGGGCCGCCGCGATGCCGAAGCCGATGCCGGTCACGGCGGTGAAGAGGGGGTGCGCGAACGGCGACATCACGGCCCGGATGAAGAACGTGGCCGCCGTCGTCGACTGGAGCCCCGAGTAGCCGAACTCCTGGTCGCTGACGAAGGCGTTGCCCAGGTACAGGATGTTCTCGGTGAACGCGAAGCCCGTCGCCGTGATGCCGGCTATGACCACCCCGTCGACGACGCCGTTGAAGTCGCGCCGTCGGTAGAGGAAGAGCAGCAGTACGGCGGCGGCCTTGGCGGTCTCCTCGACCACGGGCGCGACCAGCGTCGCGCCCCAGGTATCTCGGTCGGCCGACGAGGACTCGACGACGGTTGTCATCAGCCAGTCGGTGGCCAGGCTGTTCGCGAGCAGCGCGACCAGCGTCGCGGCGCACGAACCCCAGGCGAACGCGAACAGCAGGTTGCGCCAGGGCTTGGGCTCCACGCCGTCCGCCCAGCGGAACGCCGCGACGAGCAGCGGTACGGGCAGGATGGCGAGGCCGAGGCCCACCAGGAAACCCTCGGTGCCCGTCTGCTCGCGGACGAGGGCCAGGATGACCAGGCCGGACAGGGAGAGCAGCACGATCAGCGCGGCCGCGCGCAGCGCCCGGCTGTGGCGCATCCGCTCCCACGTGTCCCGGCAGCCGGCCCACGTCCGCTGCCACCGGCCACCGCCGTGGCCGCCGTCACCGTGCGGCGGTGCCGCCGCCGTGCTCCCGAGCCCGTACCCGTACCCGTATCCGTATCCGTGACCGGCCCCGGGTTCGGTGCCGGGGCCGGTTCCGTACTCGGGTGCGTACGGAGGCGGGGCGGGGGCGTGCGGTGGTACTGGCGATGCTGGAGCTGGTGCTGGTGGTTCGGCTGCCGGGGCCGGAGCCGGTGCCGGTGTGGCAGGGGCGGCCGTCTGTTGCGGTTGCGGTTGCGTCTCAGGCCGCGGTCGCGGCTCGGGCTCTGGTTCCGGCCGTGCCGTCGCGGGCTGCGGCTGTTCCGCCGCCGGCGGCGGAGTTACGGGACGTGGCTCGGCGGGCGCGGGCTGTCGCGACCGGTCCTGTTCGGGCCGTGGCGCGCCGGTCTCGCGCGGGGCGGGTGGTTCGGCCCGTACCGCGTCGGACTGCTGCGCCCCCTCGGTCACCCCCTCCGGAGGGGCCGCGGCCGGGTGGTGGCTCGCGTGGTCCGGTGGAACGGGGTGATGCGGGGACGAGGACTCGTGCACTCGGCGACCCTAACGAAGGGGGCAGTGGTGGCTCTCCGGATTATGCCCGGCCCCTCACGGTCGTGCGGGGTCGTCTCCGGCGTCGGCGTGAACGGGCCGCCCGCCCTCGCCGGCGCGCTCGCCCGCGTGCCCGGCGTGCGCGTCGTCGGCGCCGGCCGGCAGGGCCTGGGCGCGCCGGAACAGCAGGTCGTGCACCGGGTGGCCCTTGTCGATGCCCTGGCCCTCGAACTTGGTCAGCGGCCGGAACTCGGGCCGCGGCGCGAATCCGCCGTCGGCCTGGGTGTTCTCGAAGTAGGGGCTGGCGGTCAGGACCTCCAGCATCTGCTCCGCGTACGGCTCCCAGTCGGTGGCGCAGTGCAGCACCGCGCCGGGGGCCATGCGGGACGCGGCGAGCGCGAGGAACTCCGGCTGGATGAGCCGCCGCTTGTGGTGCCGTTTCTTCGGCCACGGGTCCGGGAAGTACACGCGCAGCCCGGCCAGCGCCTCGGGCTCGATCATCTCGCGGAGCAGGATGATCGCGTCGCCGTTGGCCACCCGTACGTTGGTCAGGCCCGCGCGCTCGGCGAGGGCGAGCAGGTTGCCCTGGCCGGGGGTGTGCACGTCGGCGGCCAGGATGCCGGTGCCGGGGTCGGCCGCCGCCATCCGCGCCGTGGCCTCGCCCATGCCGAACCCGATCTCAAGGACCACCGGCAACTCGCGGTCGCCGAAGAGTTCACCCAGGTCAAGGCGGTGCATGCCGTCGATGTCGAGCCCCCACCGGGACCACAGCCGGCGCAGCGCCTCACCCTGGCCCGGGGTCACCCGGCCGCGGCGTGGCCGGAAGGAGCGGATGCGCCGCTCGTGGTGCGACCCGGCCGGATCGACGGCCGGGCCGTCGGGGAACCGCGACACCCGCGTGGCCCCCGCCGCGCCCCCGCTCGCGGCGCCGGCCGCATCGGGATCACCCGATGGGCGCGTGCTCCCTGGGACGTGTGGGGCATGCGGGGTGGGCTGCTGGGGGGCGGTGTGGTTCTCGGACACAGTGGTTCGATTCTACGGGGCACCTCGGCCCGCCCCGTCCGGCCACGGGGCCCGCTCCCCGTGCCCGCGGAACGTCGGAATCCGTACGGCCCGCTCACCGCCCCGCCTGTGCTGCCTAGCCGGTCCGCGCGTCCCCGTACACCCCGCGCCGAGCACGTCACGGGGCGGTGGTCCGGCCCACCCGTCCTACGAAACTCGCGTGACGGCTGTGACAAAAGTGGCCTCGTGAGGCGAACATAGACGGTGCACTTGTCAGGAACATGTGCGCCGGCGAGGCGGCCAGGGAAGCGAGCATACGGGGGCGAGGGATGGCCTGGGAGAGGCTTGACGTACCGGACGCGCCGGTGGGGGCCCGGCGTGGATCGCTGTGGTTCAGCCCGCCGCCGGAGCGCCGGCCCCTTCCCACCCTGTCGCCGTCCCGGCCGCGCTGGGCCCGCCTGCTGACCGGACTGATCACCGGGGCCATCGCCACCACGCTGCTGTGCGCCGCCGGGGACGCGTTCGGTGAGGAGCGCGAGGAGCGCCGCCCACGGGTGGGCGGCGACCACGTCCGGGAGACCTCGCCCCGCTGACCCGCCCGCTCCCGCACCTGCGCGCGTGCGCATGCCCTTACGCGTACCTGTGCCCGTACGCGCGACCGCGCTCGTACGCGTGCCTGTGCCCCTGCCGTACGCGTGCCCGTACACGCGACCGCACTCCGCCGAAGGGCCCCGCGCCCGCCCGCGTCAGAGGTGGCGCAGGGCGCGGCGGGCGACCTCGCGGCCGATGGCCAGGGAGGCCGTCGCGGCGGGGGAGGGGGCGTTGAGCACGTGGACCATGCGGGGCGACTCCTTGAACAGGAAGTCGTCGACGAGCGTGCCGTCCGGCAGCAGGGCCTGGGCCCGCACGCCCGCCGGGGCGGGTATCAGGTCGTCGGCCGTGACGTCGGGCAGCAACCGGCGCACCGCGCGGGTGAAGGCGCGGCGGGACAGCGAGCGGTGCAGCTCGCCCATCCCGTACCGCCAGTGGCGGCGGGCTATCTGCCAGGAGCCCGGGTACGCCAGCGTGCGGGCCAGCTCGCCGGGGCGCACGGTCAACCAGTCGTAACCCTCCCGGGCCAGCGCGGGCACCGCGTTGGGGCCGATGTGCACGCCGCCGTCGATGCCCCGGGTGAGGTGGACGCCGAGGAAGGGGAAGGCGGGGTCGGGCACCGGGTAGACCAGGCCGCGCACCAGGTCGGCGCGGGCCGGGCGCAGCTCGTAGTACTCGCCACGGAACGGGATGATCCGCATGCCCGGGTCGTCGCCCGCCAGGCGCGCGACCCGGTCGCTGTGCAGGCCGGCGCAGTTGACCAGAGCCCGCGCGCGCAGCACGTCGCCGGCCGCCGTGCGGACCGCGACCGCGCTCGCGCGCCGCCCGATGACCTCCACCCGCGCCCCGTACCGCACCGAGGTGCCCGCGTCCTGGGCGAGCTGCGCGAGCTGGGCCGAGACCGCCCCGAAGTCGCAGATCCCGGTCGTCCCGATGTGCAGCGCGGCGCGGCCCCGCACCCGCGGTTCGTACGCGGCTATCTGGGCGGGGCCCAGCTCGCGCACGGGGATGGCGTGCTGCCGGGCGCGCTGGGCCAGCGCGTGCAGCCGGGGCAGCTCGGAGCGGTCGGTGGCGACGATGAGCTTGCCGGTGACCTCGTGCGCGATGCCGTGCTCGGCGCAGAACTTCACCATCTCCGCCGAACCCTGTAGGGCGAAGGCGGCCTTGAGCGAGCCGGGCGGGTAGTAGACGCCGCTGTGGATGACGCCGCTGTTGTGGCCGGTCTGGTGGCGGGCCGGGCCGCCCTCCTTCTCCAGCACGACGACGCGGGTCCCCGGAGCGGCGCGCGTGATCGCGTACGCCGTCGACAGGCCGATGATCCCGCCCCCGATCACCAGCACGTCAGCGTCGTACCTCACCACGTCACCTCCCCTACGCGTCCGACCGTCGCCCCGCACGCCCGGCCCGCGCGGGCCGGGTGGCCCGAACAAACCAGGGCATCCGTACCAGCACGGAGCAAAACACCGCCGCGACATCCGCCCACTTCACCGACGCTCACCATCATGACCTGTGCCACTGACAACCGGCCGAAACCAAAGCGGCGCTTGAGTTCCGACCGGGTGTGCGAAAGGCGACGCGCACGTGACGGGGCCGTGTCCGATCCCCCCGCCGCGCGGGCCGCGGCGGGGCGGGCGGTCGGCGGCCTGGCGTGCGGCCGGACTCGGGCTCACGCCGGGGCGACCAACAGGGGCCGCGCCCGCTCGCGCAGCTCCACGACGCGCGGCTCGTCACCGTAGGGCTCCAGCCGGTGCAGCAGGTCCCGCACGTACTCGGTGGTGCGCGCCGACGAGATGCGGCCGGCGACCTCCACCGCGCGGGTGCCGGCCGCGCAGGCCGCGTCCAGGTTGCCGGACTCCAGTTCGGCGACGGCCGACACCACGAGCCGCAGCCCGTGCGAGCGCACGAACTCCTCGGTCGGGCAGGCCAGCGCGCGTTCGGTGAAGCGGCGCACCTGGCGGGGCAGCTTCAGGTCGCGGTAGCACTCGGCCGCGTCGGCGGCGAACCGCTCGTAGGAGTAGAAGTCCAACCAGGACGGGTCGGGGTCGCCGTCGCGGGAGCGTTCGAGCCAGCCCTCGGAGGCGCGCAGGGCGGCGCCGCACGCGGGACCGTCGCCCGCCTTGGCCTGGGCGCGGGCCTCGACCAGCCGGAAGAAGCTCATGGTGCGCGCCGTCGCCAGGCCACGGTTGCGCTCCAGGGCCGCCTGGGCGAGGTCGACGCCCTCGTCGGCGAAGCCCCGGTAGGTGGCCTGCAGGCTCATCGACGCGAGCACGTATCCGCCCAGCGGCACGTCGGCCGCGCCCCGGGCCAGCCGCAGCGCCTGGATGTAGTAGCGCTGCGCGGCCTCCTGTTGGCCGGTGTCGAACGCCATCCAGCCGGCCAGCCGGGTCAGCTCGGCCGCGGCGCCGAACAGCGCGCGGCCCACCTCGTCGGTGTACGCGCCGAGTAACAGCGGCGCCGCGTCCACCCGCAGGCACTCGGGCACCATCGAGGAGCGCCAGTCGCCGCCCCCGTACTTGGAGTCCCAGCGCCGGGCGTCCTCGGCGGCCTCGCGCAGCTTCCGCACGTCGCTGTGCCCGACCCGCTGCGGCGCGCCGTCCTGGCCCGGGACCGTGTGCTGGTGCTGCTGGGCGGGCTGCCGCGGGTGGTGCGCTTGGCCCGGTTGACCCTGTTGGGTGGGTTGGGCGCGGGCGGCGGGTGAGGTGGGCTGGGAGCGCGGCGTCGGTTGGGCGCGCGGGTTGGTTGGGACGGACTGGGTGGGTTGGGTGGGTTGGGTGGGTGCGGCGCGCGGGGTGGGCCGCTCGGGCTTCGGATCGCGGGCCACGGAACTGTCGGCCGGCGATATCAACCAGCGCGAGGCCGGTGTGGCGTAGGCGGTGACGGCGAACGATCCGGCCAGGCTCTGCCAGATGCCCCCACCGCCGCGCCGACCGGCGAGATCCAGCCGGTACAGGTCCGTCGCGGAGCGCACCGCCTGGCCGATATCGCGCGGAAAGGCCAGCCCCACCTCGGGCGCGGGATCGGCGTCGGCGAGGCCGATCTCGTGGAGTGGGACGGGGCGCCCGAGCTTGCTCGCGATGGCCGCCGCGATCAGGTGCGGGGCCGCGCCCTGCGGCACCATCCCCTTCGACACCCAACGGGCCACCGACGTCTTGTCGTAGCGAAGGGTCAAACCCCGTTGCGCGCCAAGGTCGTTGACCCGGCGTGCGAGCCCGGCATTGCTGATTCCCGCGAGGGCGAGAACCGTGCCGAGCTTCTCGTTCGGCCCGCGTAGCTCCCTGGACATGCGCACCCCTCGACAGCACCCGACGGCCGCCCCGGCATAGGCACGGGGCATTCGTAAACCCAGCGTAGTTCGCTGCATCCCGACCGTTAAGGGGCGATGTCTTGGATGGCGGGATTGTGGTCCGTTACGGCGTGCGAGGTCTGGCGTGTGCTCCTGTCATGTGTGGCCGTGCGCCCGGCCGTGCGCTCTGCCCGCTCCTGGGTGGGAGCGCTTCTCTTGGGGTGCGTGGGTCGGCCCGCTGTGCGCTGGCTGAGTGGGCTGGGGGACGCCGCCGCCTCATTCCCCGCGGGTGGCGGAGCGGTCCGGGAGGCGTGGTGCGCCTCTCGGGCCGCCGCGGCGGCCCCGTCGCGCGCCACGGTCGGCGGCGCGGCCCGGGCGGTTGGCCCGGCCGGGGCGCGGGACGCCCCGAACGCCGCGACGAGATTGGCCGATTCACATCCCCGGCTGCCCGGCCTCGCTCAAGGCGCCGGGCTCGCCGCCCCGGATTCCGCTTAGCGTCGACCCGGGGCCCAGGCCGCGCCGGTCAGGCGCTCGGGGGCGGCCGGTCGCCCGTCCTCCGCACCCGCCCGCGAAGGGCGCGGACTTCGGCCGGCACGGCCTCCGCTGGCATCGATGTCCGTGCGTCTCGGGCCATGGTCGCCTCGCCTGCCAGTCGCCGCCGGGACGCCCCCCGAGGCCCGGCCGGCCGCGTAGCCGCAAGGCTCCCCGGCTCCGGCCGCGCGGTCCGTACGCGGCGCGCCGCGCACCCCACCCCGGCGGCCGGCCTCGCCTTCGCGCCGGCCGCCCGGGCCCGTGTCGCGGTGGGGCCGCCCCTCGCGAATCGCCCTGCCGCGACGCCCCGTTGCCCCGCTCCGAGCGCGCGCCCGCATGCTCCGCGGTGCCTCCGCTTCGGTCCCGCCCGGCCCGCCAACGTGTACGCAGCGTGACGAAGAGGCCCCGCTGCGGGGTGGTGGCGGGCCCTCCAGATGGCGCATGAGTGACCGGATTCCGACGGGAGTTGGCCCCGTCGTGGTGGTGGCGTGGGCCCGGGTTCGCCTGTCGCTCGCTTCGCTGGGCTCGGCTGTGACGGCTCGTACCGCATCCCGACCGAACCGCGTGGACGTGGCAGCATTGCCCTCGACGGAGAGGCACCACGCGGTGGTGGCCGGCCCGTTGGGGGAGTGGCCGCGCGCTCCCGGTGCCCGCGTGTTGGCTCCGGCGATGCGGACAGCGCGGGCTTACTGTGCATGATGGCTGCTCCTTCTTAGTTGTCCACAGCCTGTGGGAGGCGGCGATGCGGTGGTTGGTGGGGTGGGGCAACATCGCCTCGGGGCCCTCCCTCGCCCAGGGAGGCGCCCTGCAACCGGTCGGCGCCCAGCTCATCTGGGGTGGCCCCGATCCGTTGTGGGCCGTCGGCGACTGGCGCCCCGACGAGGTGCGCGTCGTGCACGCCGACGGCGCGGCGCGGCTGGCCGTGCTCGGCTGCTGCGGCGCCAGCGACGACGAGCTGCGCACCGGACTCCTCGCGGCCCGGGGCGGAGCCCTGCGCCACCTCACCGCCTGGCCCGGCAGCTACACGGCCGTCGCGCAGATCGGCCGCCGCCTGACCATCGCCGGCGACCTGGCCGGCGCGCGCCCCGTCTTCTACACGCCCTGGGAGGGCGGCACGGCGTACGCGACGGCCGCGCTCCCGCTCGCCGACCTCATCGAGGCCCAACTCGACATCGGCCACCTCGCCGCCCTGCTGGCCTGCCCCGACTCACCCGAGGCGATCGGCGACGGCACCCCGTACCAGGGCGTGCGCCGGGTACCGCCCGGCCACGCGCTGGTGTTGCGCGGCGGCTCGGCCACCGACGGCTTCTCCGACCGGGACGGTCGGGCCTACGGCCGCGACGGGCCGGGCGGTCACGGGCCGGGTGGGTACGAGGCGAACGGCCCGTACGCCACCTCCAACCGGGCGGACGGCGCGTACGGCGCCGCCTACGGCGACGGCCCCTACCGCGACGCCGGCCACGGCGCCGGGCACACCGGCTCGCGCGGGGCGCGGCGCGGCGGCTCGCGCGACGTCATCGGCTATGAGCCCACCGCCTCGCTCGCCGTCGCCGCGCCCCAACTCGACCCCGGCCAGGCCGTGGAGGGCGTGCGCGAGGCGCTCATCGAGGCGGTACGGGTGCGCCTGGCCGCGCCCCGGTACGCCCCCGAGGCCGAGGGCCCCGGCCTGGACCCCGGGCCCGTGCCCGGCATGGGCCCCGCCGAGCGGCGCGCCGCCCGGGGCGCGCCCGCCGCCGGCGTCGGCGCCGACCTGTCCGGTGGCAGCGCCTCCGGCACCCTCGCGCTGCTCGCGGCCGGGCTGCCCGGCGTGCCCGGCACCCCGCTCGGGCACGGCACCGAGGCCGGCGAGCGGCTGCTCGCCGTCACCTTCAACGACCTGGCGACGGTTCCCGGCCGCGTCCGCGAGGCCGAACTCGAACGCGCCCGCGTCATCGCCGCCAACCCCCGCCTGCACCACGTCGTGGTCGCCGCCGGCGCCGAGGTCCTGCCGTACGCGGCCCTGGACCGTGGCCCGCTCACCGACGAACCGGGCCCCGCCCTGGTCAGCGCCGAACGGCACCGGCGCAGACTCTCCGCCGGCAGCGCCGACCACCTCGTCGGGCACGGCGCGCGGCAGGTCCTGGACGCCCACCCGGCCCGCCTCGCCGACCTGCTGCTCGACCGGCGCCGCCGGCACCTGTTGCGCCCGGCCACGGCCCTGGCCCGCGCCGACGGCCCCTCCGCGCACTCCTTCTTCGTCCCCTTCACCGTCTACCGCGCGGCCCGCAAGCTGGCCCGTACGCCCTACCGCGAGGGCGTCGAGGCGGTGGCCAGCAAGCTGCTCGACCGCCACTTCGCCGAGGCCGACGGCGCGGAGGGCGACGGCGTCGGCGGCGCCGTCGGGGCGTCGCTGGCTGCCCTCGCCTGGTGCCGCCCGGGGCCGGCCGCGCGCTGGCTGACCGGCGAGGCGCTCGCGGAAGTATCGGTTCGCCTGGAGACGGCCGCCGCCCGCCCGGTCCTCCTGCGTCGCCCCGGTGAGCGCCGGGCCGACGCCGCGCTGGCCCGGCACGCCGCCGACCACCGCGTCTTCGAGCAGGCCGCCGAGATCCGCAGCCAGCGGCTGCACGCGCCGTTCCTGGACAACCAGGTGGTACGAGCCTGCCGCGCGCTCCCCGAAGCGCTCCGGGTGCAGCCGGGGGCGCGGGCCTCGGTGCTGCGCGCCGTGTTGGCCGGCGCCGGCATCCGCGACCTGCCGCCCGGCTGGGGCACGCCCTCGCACGCCAGCCACACCGTCGCCGCACGCGCCGGCCTGCGGCACGCCATCGACGACCTGATCGCGCTCTTCGACGCCCCACTGCTCGCCGACGCGGGCCTGGTGGAGGCCCGCGTGGTGCGCAAGGCGCTGCGCGCCGCCGCCGACGGCGAACGTCTCCCGCTGGACGGCATCGCCGAACTCGTCTCCACCGAGGTGTGGCTGCGCCGCCTGCTGGCCCGCCGCGGCACCTGCTGGACCGGCAGCGCGGCCCCCCGCCAGCGCGCCGTGGCGGGCGGGGTCGTCCCGCGCCCCAGCCTCTGACCTGCCCTCAGCCTCTGACCTCACCTCAGCCTCCGGTCCGCCGCCGGCGCGCCCCGGCCCCGCCGCCGATCGACCGCCCACACGCCCTTGGCCCCGCAGCCGACCCGCAGCCGACCCGCCGCCGGCGGGCCGTGGCGTGGCCGGCGGGTCGCGCCGAGCCGACGTATGGTCAACGCCTCGTGGTCGTCGGGCCCGACCCGCCGCCACCGCCGGGCCCGGCCCGCGAGCGGTCCGGCATCGGCGCACGTCAGGCGGGTGGCGCCGGGGGCGACGGCGAGGGCGGAAGCGAAGGATCGACGAGCGATACGAGGACAATGGGCCAGTGCGGTATCTGATCCTGGGCACCACCGAGGCGTACGACCAGCGCGGGCAACCCCTGCCCGTCGGCGGCCCGCGCCTGCGCGCGCTGCTCACCTCACTCGCCGCACACGCCACCCGGCCGGCCACCGCGCTGGTCCCGGCCAGGGCCCTGATCGACGACGTGTGGGGCGACGAGCCGCCCCACGACGCCCCCGCCGCGCTCCAGGCGCTCGTCGGACGGCTGCGCCGCAACCTGGGCAAGCCCGCCGTCCAGTCCGCACCCGGCGGCTACCGGCTCGCCGCCGCGCCCGACGAGATCGACCTGGCCGTCTTCGAGCAGCGCGCGGGCGCCGGGCGGCGCGCCCTCGAAGCCGGCGACGCCGCGACGGCCGCCGCGCTGCTGCGCGACGCGCTGGCCCTGTGGCGCGGGCCGGCCCTCGCGGACCTGCCGGACCGCGCGGTGGCCGCGGCCCGCGCCGACGCGCTCCACCTCACCGCGCTGCACCAGCGGATCGACGCGGAACTCGCGCTCGGCCACGGCACCGACGTCATACCCGAGCTGCGCGAACTCATCGCCCAGCACCCGCTCGACGAGCCCTTCCGGGCCCAGCTCATCCGCGCCCTGCGGGCCGCCGACCGCTCGGCGGACGCCCTGGCCGCGTACGAGGAGGCCCGCCGCACCCTCGCCGACCGCCTCGGCACCGACCCGGGCAGCGAACTGCGCCACCTGCACGCCGAACTCCTCACGGCCCCACCACCCCCGACCGACCCACCCCACCGCCGGGGCACGCCACCGCCCCCTTTCGGCACCACCGAGCCCGACGAGCCGAACACGGCATCGGCCGCGGGGGTCGTACGAACGGATCAGTCCGTACGGGCGAATCCGCCTGTAGGGGCGGGGCAGTCAGCACGGGCGGGGCAGCCCGTACAAGCAGGGCAGCCCGAACAAGCAGGGCAGTCCGTACGGGCGGAGTGGCCCACGGCAGCGGAGCACGTATCCGCTGAGCAGGCCGTACGAGCCGGCCGGGGCGCCTCCGTCATGCCCGAGCCGCCGGTGGGGTCGGCCGGGCCGGCCACACCAGCGGAGGGTGCTCCGGGTGGCCCGCGCGCGGCGGGTGAGGTTGCAGAGGCGGCAGAGGCAGCCGAGGCAGGAGTGGGTGCCGGAGCGGGGGGCGGGTCCGCCGGGGTGCCACGGGGCAACCTGCGGTCCCGGCTCACGAGCTTCGTCGGGCGGCGGGCCGAGATCCGGTCGCTGCGGGCGGAGTTGGACGGGGCCCGGCTGGTCACGCTGACCGGACCCGGCGGTTCCGGGAAGACGCGGCTGTCGGAGGAGGCCGCCGCCACCGTCGCCGCCGCCTACCCCGACGGCGTGTGGATCGCCGAACTCGCCCCGCTGGACAGCCCCGCCGACGTGGCCGGCGCGGTGCTCAGTGCCGTCGGCCGCCGCGACACGACCCTGCACGCCGGGGGGCTCGAACCGCGCACCGCGCCGGAGAGCGCGTCACCCACCGCGCGCCTGGTCGAACACTGCGCGCACCGCCGGTTACTGCTGATCCTCGACAACTGCGAGCACGTCATCGAGGCGGCGGCCGAACTCGCCGAGACCCTGCTCACGCACTGCCCACAGGTCACGGTGCTCGCCACCAGCCGCGAGCCGCTCGGCGTGCCGGGCGAGGCGGTGCGCCCCGTGGAGCCGCTGGCGCCTGCGCCGGCGCACCAGTTGTTCGCCGAGCGCGCCGCGGCCGTGCGGCCGGGCTTCGACCCGGCGCGCGACCCGGAGACGGCCGGGGCGGTCGCCGAGATCTGCCGCAGGCTGGACGGGCTACCGCTGGCCATCGAACTCGCCGCGGCCCGGCTGCGGATGCTGTCGCCGCGCCAGATCGCCGACCGGCTCGACGACCGGTTCCGCCTGCTCACCAGCGGTAGCCGGACCGTACTGCCGCGCCAGCAGACGCTGCGCGCGGTGGTCGACTGGTCGTGGGACCTGCTCGACGAGCGCGAGCGCACCGTGCTGCTCCGCGCCTCGGTCTTCGCCGGCGGATGGGACCTGCCGGCGGCGGAGGCGGTCTGCTCGGACGCGCCGCCCGAACCGTCCGCGCCGCCCCCCGGCTCGGCCCACGCGCCCCGCTCCGCCGCCCCCGCATCCGCCCCCGCCCCGGTCATGGCGTCGGCCGACGCCATCGACCCCGCCGACGTGCTCGACCTGCTCGGCGCGCTGGTCGACAAGTCGCTCCTGGTCGTCACGCACACGCCGGTGGCCGCCGACGGCACCGGCGGTGACGCGCGGTACCGCATGTTGGAGACCATCCACGAGTACGTCAGCGAGCGCGTCACCGAACGCGCGCTGGCCAGCCCGCGTGGCCGGGCCGAGCGCACCGCGACCGCCCGCAGGCACGCCCGCTACTTCCGCGACCTGGCCCAGACCGCCGAACCCCGCCTCCGCTCCGCCGACCAGCTGCCCTGGCTACGCCGCGTGGAGACCGAACTCGACAACTTCCGCGCGGTGCTGCACCGCTGCCTCACCCCGACCGAGCACCCATCCACCACCGCCACCACGCGTCCCACCAGCCCATCCAGTTCCACCAGTCCTGGCCACCCGGCGAGCGGCAGCGTCAGCGACCCTCACGACCGCGACCACAGCGATCACGACCACAGCGACAACGGCCACGGCCACAGCCACAACAGTCACGACCACGACCGTGGCAACGGCGTCGCCGACGTGGAGATGGCGATCGACCTCGTCTTCGCCCTCGGCTGGTTCTGGTGGCTGCGTGACTACCGGGCCGAGGGCGCGGGATGGGTCCGCCGGGCCCTGGCCTTCGAGTCGGCGCACCACCGCTCGGCGCACGAGCCGCCCGCCACCCGAACACCCGGCCCCGGTGCGTACGCCTCCGACGCGTACGTCCCCGACACGTACGCCTCCGACGAGGACGCCCCCCACGGAACCGACGGCAACGAGCGCGACCCCGCCGGGCGCGATCCCGCCGAGTGCGCGGCCGTCCGGCCCCGTACCCGCGCCTGGCCCGCGATCCACGAGCCCGACTCGCCCGGCGGCTCCGGCGCGCAGCCCGAGTTCGACGGCGCGCCGTCGGCGGACGACCCGGCCGCCGTCGCGCGCTACTGGCGCCGCCTCGACCTGCAACTCCTCCTCTACCTCCTGCTGTCCGAGCACCGGTCGGCCGAGGTGCTGGGCGACCCGGAGGCGCTGGCCGCGGCCCGCACCATCCGCGACGCGTACGCCGGCCAGCGGGGGAAGGCCGGCACGCGGTTCCCCGGGCTGCTGTGGCCGTTCGCCGGGTACCTCATCGACGGGCACGCGGGCGTCGCGCCGCTGCTCGACCAGGCGGCGGAGAACTGCCGCAGCCACGGCGACGACTGGGCGCTCGGCGTCACGCTGATGTTCCGCACCCACCTGACCATCGACATGACCAGCGGCCTCCACCGCGTCAACCGCGACTGGGCCGAACTACAGGAGCTCAGCCGCCGGGTGGGCGACCGCTGGATGCTGATCCAGGTCAACGAGGCCAGCGGCGAGCTGGCGGCGGTGTACGGCCGGTACGCGGAGGCCCGCGCCCACTACCACGAGGCGCTGCGCCTCGCGCGCGAGCTGGGCGCGTACACGGAGACCCCGTTCCTCATCTCCCGCCTCGCCGAACTCACCTTCTCCTGCGGCGACCCCGCCGCGGCGACCGTGCTGCTCGACCAGTCGGACGCCGAGGCGGAGCGGTTCGGCGGGGTGGAGGCGCGAGCGTTCAACGGGTCGCTGCGCGCGTCCATCGAGCTGACGTACGGCGACGTCGCGAGCGCCCGCGCCCTGGCCGACCAGGCGCGAGTGGCGGCCCGGCACGCCTCTCCGCCCCCGCAGTTCGCGGTGGCGCTGAGCAGCCTGGAGGGGCGGATCGCCGCCGAGGAGGGCGACCCGCGCGGCGGGCTGTACCGGCTGCGGGACGCGCTGGCCGAGGGCAGTGCGGCGAACTGTACGGAGGTGCTGCTCGCCCACGCGGCCGAGACCACCGCGTACGTGCTGGTCAAACAGGGCGAGCAGCGCGCCGCGGCCCAGCTGCTCGGCGCCGCCGACGGCTGGCGCGACCGGTTGCCACGCACCCCGCTGGCCCAGGCCACGACGGACGGCACCGCCCGCGCGGTGGGGCAGGCCATCGGTGACGCGGAGTGCGCCGCCCTGCGCGCGGCGGGCCGTGGTCTGTCGGTCTCCGCGGCGGTCGCACTGGTCAGCGACGTCCTGGCGGCGTCCGACCCGCCACCGCCCGGGCCCACCCCGGCCGAGCCGTAACCCGTCCTGGTCCGTCCTGGCCCGTCCTGATGCGTCTTGGCTCGTCCTGACCTGTTCCGGCTCGTCCTGACCCGTTCCAGCTCGTCTTCGCCTGCCGAGCGGGGCTCAGCGGCCGTGCCGGGTCCCGACCATCTGCTGGGGCGAGTCGACGAGGACCGCGGTGGCGCCGAGCCGGGTGGCGGTGCGCAGGTCCTGCGGCGTGTTGATGCCGAGCATCACGATGGGCGTGCGGGCCTTGGTACGCGTACGCCCCTTGTCGGCCGAGCGGAAGCAGTCGACGGATTCGCGGGTCCACAGTTGGGCGGTGACGGCGGACTCCCCGGTGCCGAGGGTGAACTTCTCCTGGAGCGTCACCTGTCGCTTCAACTCGAACCCGGCCCACGAGCCCGCCGGCGGCGTGCTCTTGCACGCGTGCTCCAGGGCCACCTCGGCGAGCCGCTGCCGCGTCGCGTCCCGCGATTCGGCCACCCGCGCCCGGGGGTCCTTGGCCAGCAGCCCGGTGACCTCCGCGTCGGTCGAGTACAACCGCACCCGCCCCCACGCCCGCTTCTCGTCCAGCACCCGCGTCACCGCGTCCACGACGTGCCGGGCCGGCGCCTGCTTGAGGTCGAGGTAGACCTGCTTGCCCGCGGGGACGGCGTCCAACGCGGCGGCCAGCGTGGGTATGCGCACCGGACGCGCGCGGTACGGGTACCCGCCCCGCTCGTCCTTGAAGTGGTACCCCGCGTTCAACGGGGCCAGGTCGCGCAACCGGTGGTCCGCGACGGCCCCGGAACCGTCGGTGAGCGACGAGAGGTCCGTAGGCCGATAGAGCACGGGAACGCCGTCCCGGGTCGCCTGGACGCTCAACCACTGCCCGTCGGCCCCGGCCCGCAGCGAGGTACGGATGGCCTCCAGCGTGTTCTCCGGGGCGTCGGCCGTACCCGCGCGGTGCGCGATCACCAGCGGCTTCGACCGGGCGTGGCCGGGGGCCGCGTCGCCGGAGCGGGCGGTGGCCGGGCTGCTGCCGGTGAGCGCGGGGACGGCGGCGGCCAGCACGGCGGCGGCCACCGGCACGGAGAGATGACGGCGCATGGGAACTCCTGCGGGGACACGGGGGAGGGACGCCGCGACCCGGGGGTCGCGCTGCCGGGCAAGCTAACCCCCGTTGATGAACCAGACGGGTCTATCAGGCGAAAAGGTCGACAACCGGAAAGCCGGCCTCCCGCCGCCCGCACGGCTAAGGCCACGCACGGACACGGGCCGGTACTAGCGCGAACCGGCACAGCCACGGCCCCGCACGGCCACCAACCCGTACGTACGCCCGCGCCGCCTGCCGCCCTACCGGCATCCGATGCGCGACTGGGCCCAGTCCCCGAGCGCCACCCGGCCGAAGACCGAGTGCGGCTCCACCACCAATCGGATCGACTCCTGCCCGACCAGCGAGACGCGCACCGGAACGGCCGGCTGTCCCGCCCGCACGATGCCGGAGCGCCACAGCCTGGTCGGGCCGCCGTAGACGGCGAACCGCGCCGCGCCCACACCCTGCGTCAGGTCGTCGAGCCCGACGTGCGCCTCGTACGTCGTGCACGCGCGGTTCAGGTCGATCGTCACCGACGCCGGCGCGTGCATCGTGGCCCCGTGCGCGTACCGCCTGCCGCCGATCGACAGCCCCTCGCGCTGCCACAGCGGGCTGCTCTCGACGAGCCGCAGCTCCGGCTTGGTGCCGTCACCGACGCCCCCGTACTCCAACCGGTAGACCTGGTAGACCGTCGGCTCCGGGCTGGGGGTCGGCGTGGGCGTGGGTGTCGGGGTCGGCTTGAGTGGGGGAGTGGTCGCCGGTGGCGGCGTCGGGCTCGGCGGAGGTGGCTGCGGGGCCGGGGTGGTCGGCGTCGGCCGGGGCGCCGGCGTGGTCACCGTCGGCCTGGGCGTGGGCGTGGGCTTGGGGCTCGGGGCCGGAGTGGGCTTGGCCGCGGCCGGCGTCGGCCGTGGCGGAGCGGGCTCGGCCGGTGGGGGCGGCGGCGGGCTCGGCTCCGGCGGTGGGTTGTGCGGGGTGCCCGGTACCGCGATCGTCGGTTCCTTGGCCTGTGGTTCCGGCTTCGGCTCGGAACCGCCCGAGAGCGCGTACGCGAGGATCGCCCCCGCCACGACCACCACGCCCGCCGCGATGCCCACCTTGGCCGCGGCCCCGAGCCCCCTCCCCGGCGGCGCCGGCCCCGGCCCCCGCGCCGCCTCCCGCCGCGCCACCGCCGGAGGCCGCCGCACCGCCGGCGCCCGCCGCGCCCGAGCCGGCCAGACCGCCCGCCGCTCCGCCCGCCGACCCGCTCGCCGCCGCTGCCGCGCCGGTGGCCGCCCCGGCGCCCGCCGCGCCGGCCGCGACGCCCGCGGCCTTGGCCGCGTACCCGGCGGCGAACCAGCCGATGACCGCGACCGGCAGCACCGCCCGCAGCCGCGCGTTCACGTCCGCCACCTCAAGCGCCGCCATGCGGCACGCGGCGCACTCCTCAAGATGCTTGCGCAACCCGCGCTCGGCCCGCACCCGCAGCCCGCCCCTGGCGTACGCGCCCAGCCGGTCCGCGTACCGCGCGCACTCCCCGCTCGCCATCTGCGCCGTGTTGACGTGTGCCTGCAGATACGCCTGCTTGAGCTTCTCGCGCGCCCGGTGCGCGAGGACCGCGGTCGCGTTGTCCGTCAGCCCGAGCAGCGGCGCGACCTCGCGCAACGGCTCGTCCTCCACCGTGGTGTGCCACAGCACCGTCTGGTAGTGCTCGGGCAGGCTACGGAACGCCCGCACCGCCAACGTCCGCTCCGCCTCGTGCATCGCCCGTACGTCCGCGCCCGCGTCGAAGTCGAACCCCGGAGTCCCCTCGCCGCGTGCCGCCGCCCGGGCCGCCGCCGTCTCCGCGAACACCGCGAAGTCCTCGACCAGTTGCTCGCGCTTGGCGGTCTTCGTCCACGCCGCCGCCACCCGGCGCACCGTCGTCAGCAGGTACGCCCGCACCGCCGTCCGTGGCCCGGCCCCGCCCCGCACGGCCTGCAACGTACGGGCGAACACCTCGGCCGTCAGGTCGTCCGCGGTGTCCGCGTCCCGACAGCAGCTACGGGCGTACCGGCGCACCGCCGGCGCGTGGCGCCGGTACAGCTCCTCGTACGCGCTCCCGTACGCCTCACCCCCGCCGGCCCGCATCCGGTCCAGCAACTCCGTGTCGGCCAGCGGCGGATCGCCCGCCGAGCCACCATCGGATCCCTCACCCGCGACCCGCCCCTCGGCCCCGGCGGCCTCCCCGGTCCCCGAGGCGACCGCACCCGCCCCGGCCGCCGCGTCGGCCCCTGTCGACACACCGCTCCCGCCCGCCCCCTCGGCCCCGGTCGCCGCACCCGGCCCACCAGCCGCACCGGCTGCGCCACCCGCCGACTCGGCACCGTCCGAGTCCGGCCGCGCCCCACCGCGCCCCGTCCGCCCCTGCTGACCGGCCCTGGCCCGCTGCTGCGGAACGCTGGGCTCGGCCGGTCGCGGTTCGGGGGGCCGGGATTCGGGCCGGTGTTCGGTGGGACGGGGCTCGGCCGAGCGGTGTTCGGCGGGACGGGATTCGCTCGGTGAGGGTTCGGCCGGCCGGTTCCTGGGTGGCGGCGGACCGGGGACGGACTCGCGTCCGGACGGGCCGCCCTGACCGGGTATCTGGCCAGACGGGAGGCCGCCCCCGGAGGGGTGCGACTCGGCGTCGGTCACCCCGTCCTCTTCACGACCGCATCGTTCGTCCGGCCCCTCAACGCCCATGGACGTAGCCCCCGTACACACCTTCAGACCCGAACACGCGGCAAGCGTGCCACAGCCGTCGCTGACCTAGCCCTGTCCCTTCCAGCAACCACCCTCCCGGGGTTGCTTCGCAAGGCTGAGCCCCCACTCTTCACCCAAATGGGGAACCCTTTCTGCACTCCCCACGCCGCCCCACCCACCCCGCACCACCCTCCGTACGGCAATCCCTGGCCCACGCACGCCCCGTCAGATGGGTGCCTCGTCAGGTAGCCGGCGCGCGGAACGGCCAACGGACCAGATGTGTTGGCCACGGCAAGCGTTGCCGAAGCGAAGGGTTGCTCAGGCGCGGCGCTGACACCGTGCCGGGCTGGGCGTCACGACGAGTGGGCCTCGCGCGGGGTCGGTCCCGTGCGGAATTGGCCCCGTGCGGGGTTGGTCCGTGAGGGTGCGCCTCGCGCCGAGTCGGCCCCGGTGGCGGCGCCTCACGGCTGAGCGCGGCCCCGCAGCGGTGCTGGCCCTGCGGCGGGGATGGCCCCGCGGCAGGTTGGCCTCGCGGCGGGGCGGCTCTGCGCAGGGTTGGCCGCCCGTACGGCTGGCTCCGCCTACGGCTGGCTCGGCGCGGGCTGGCGAGCACAGGTTGGCCGAGCGCGTGCCGGGCGAGTGATGGCCGGCTGGCAAGGCCCTGCCCGGCGGTGGGTTGGCCGGCCCAGCGGCCCACGGGCACGAGCCGATGGAGAGCGCTGGCCCGCTCGCCCGACTGGCTGGCTGGTCCGTAGCCGGGTCAGGCGCCGGCCCACGGGCCCGCGTGCCGTCGGAACGGAACGCGGGCCCATGGGCGACCGTCGATCTCGCCGGGTACGGGCACAGGCACGTGCCCGTACCCGGCGGGTGCTCGTCGCGGTGGTGGGTGACGGTGCGGTCAGCCCACCGGCCGCGAGCGGAGCCCGTCCAGCAGGATGTCGAGCAGCCGGGCCGATGCCGCCGCCTGCTGTGCCGCGTCGGGCAGCGACGGGGCCGCCGTCGCTATCACCAACAGCACGTCCGCGACCGTGACATCCGCCCGCAGCTCACCCGCGGCCCGCGCGCGGTCCACGAGCTTGCCGACGACCTCGAGCAGCGCCGTGGCACCGCCGTCGTCCGGGCTTTGTTGCGCCGTTCCGTTGCTTGCCGTGCCGGGTACCGCCGTGGGCCCCGTCGGCGCGGCGGCCACCGGCGCTATCGCGCCCGAGCCGGCCCCCGTCGCGCCCGCTCCCGCCGCGACGTCGGGCCCGACGCCCTCCAGCGGGTCCGTTGTGCTGCTGCGCTGCTCCACGAGCCGCAACTCCGGTGCGGCCGGCGGCGACTGCCGCTGGTGCGGCACACGGGCCTCCTCGGCCTCCGCCTCCGCGTCGACGTCGACGCCTACCCGCAGTACCTGCGGCGGCAGCAGCCGGCCCGCGCCGGACGCCACCGAGGTCCGCAGGAAGCGCGAGAGCGCCGACCACGGCTCGTCCTCCTGGCGGAGCGCGGCGCGCGCCTGGTCAGTGAGGCGCGCCGTCTCCTCCTCGGCTATCCGACGGACCAGCACGTCCTTGCTGGGAAACCGCCGGTAGACCGTGCCGACCCCGACTCGGGCCCGGCGCGCCACGTCCTCCATCGGCGCCCCGTAACCCAGCTCCCCGAACACCTCACGGGCAGCTCGCAGCACGTGTTCGAGATTGCGCTGCGCGTCTACGCGCAGCGGCGTATTACGGCCATTGCCCCCGTCCGTCGTGGCAACGCTGGATGACCAATGCGAACTCTGAATGTGCATAACCGATCCCCCGGTAATGAACGTCTCCCCCCGGAGACTCCCCGCCCTGGCTGCCGGGGCTGTGTCGACACCCCGACGAAGTACGAACATAGTTGAGCCCAGGTCAAGAATGAAGGGGTAGTTCCGTCCAGAGCGCCCCCCGATCGGAGTACGCGGCCGATCTCTCCCGATTCGCCGCCGCTCCAATGCCCCGCGATCGCGCGCTGACCTGCACACCTTCCGGGCATGTGACCGAACCAAAGCCTCCACTTTCCTGGGACCCTCCGGTCATACATTTCGTCAGGGCTGTGGACAAAGTCCGGCCGGGGGTGCGTCATGGGAGGGTGAAGGAACCCGCGCGCATTCTTGTTGTCGGCGGTGGCTACGTCGGGATGTACACCGCGCTGCGCCTCCAGCGGAAGCTGAAGCGCAGCGAGGCGCAGGTCATCGTGGTCGACCCCGAGCCGTATATGACCTACCAGCCGTTTCTCCCCGAGGCGGCGGCCGGTTCGATCTCCCCGCGGCACGTAGTGGTGCCGCTGCGCCGGATCTTGCCGAGATGCCAGGTCGTCATTGGCGAGGTCACGACGATTGATCACGCCAAGCGCACCGCCGCCGTCCGCACTCTCGCGACCGCCGAGGAAGGCACCGGCGCGATCGAGATTCACTACGACGAGCTGGTACTCGCGCCCGGGTCCGTTTCCCGTACTCTCCCGATCCCCGGATTGGCCGAATTTGGAATCGGCTTCAAGACCGTCGAGGAGGCCATCGGGCTGCGTAATCACGTCTTGGAACAGCTCGACATCGCATCCTCCACCCGCGACCCCGAGGTCCGGGACGCGGCTCTCACCTTTGTTTTCGTGGGCGGCGGCTACGCCGGCGTCGAGGCGCTCGGCGAGCTTGAGGACATGGCGCGCTACGCCGCGCGCTATTACCACAACCTCTCACCAGATGACCTGAAATGGGTGCTGGTCGAGGCCACCGACCGCATCCTCCCGGAGGTCGGCGAGGAGATGGGCCAGTACGCCGTGCGCGAGCTGCGCGGCCGCAACATCGACGTGCGCCTGGAGACGCGGCTCGACTCGTGCGAGAACCGCGTGGTCGTCCTGAGCGACGGCACCCGGCTGCCCGCGCGCACGCTCGTGTGGACCGCGGGCGTCAAGCCACACCCGCTCCTGGCCGCCACCGACCTGCCCACCAACGGCCGAGGCCGGCTGCCGTGCACCCCGGCGCTGCGGTTGAAGGACGTCGACCACGCCTGGGCCGCGGGCGACGCCGCCGCCGTACCCGACGTCACCTCGGACGCGCCCGACGCGCTCTGCGCCCCCAACGCCCAACACGCCGTACGCCAGGCCAGGGTGCTCGCCGACAACATCGTCGCCGCCCTGCGCGACCAGCCACTCGCCGACTACGCGCACAAGTACGTCGGTTCGGTGGCCTCGCTCGGCCTCCACAAGGGCGTGGCGCACGTCTACGGCCGCAAGCTCAAGGGGTACCCCGCGTGGTTCATGCACCGGGCCTACCACCTCAGCCGAGTGCCGACCCTGAACCGCAAGGCCCGGGTGCTGGCCGAATGGACCCTGTCCGGGTTGTTCAAGCGGGAGATCGTGTCGCTCGGCTCGCTGGAACACCCACGCGCCGAGTTCGAACTCGCCGCCGGCACCGGCCGCCACCCGGAAGCCAGCTAACCGCCCGTCGCACCGCACACGGCGGAGCCGGGAACTCCCCCGGCGCGACTGGCGTCTGACGGATGTCAGTCCGGTCGGCCACACTGGACGTGTGACCATGGGTGGGCTCGTATCTGCGAAGAGTGACAAGCACGAGGATCTGGACGTTTGCCGCATCTCCCAGGGGCCACGCCCCCGCACTGCTGTCCGCCACCCCGCGTCGGTGCGCCGCTCTGCCACGACTCCGCGAGGTAATCCTCTGTGAACTTCACGCGTTGGAGCGTCCGATTCCCTGGTTCCCAGCGGCGCGCCGCCCGCGGTGACCGCGCAGCGCGCACCCCGTCGACGGGCGGCGGCTCCGTGCCGGCGGCCCGCGGCGAACGGGGTACCACCGGACCCGCCCCCGAAGCCCCCCGCCGGCTCCCACCCCGACCCGGGCGAGGTCCCCACCCTCGAAGAACTGTCGGCCCAGGCCCTGTTCACCCAGGTCCCGGCCCCGGTCGCGGTCGTCTACGGCCCCGACCACCGCATCGCGTACGTCAACGAGGCGTACGCGGCCCTCTTCGGCACCCGCACCCCCGGCCTGCCCGCCCGCGAGGCGCTCCCCGAGCTGCAGGAGATGGGGCTGCTGCCGCTGATGGACCAGGTGCTGCGCAGCGGCACGCCCCGTACGGTCAAGTCGCGTCGCGTCCCACGCGGCGGCCTGGCAACGCCACTCGAACCGGGCGCGCAGGACGCGGAACCCGCGCACGCGGGGCCCCGCGCCCCCGCCCAACCAACCCCGCGCCCCAACACGCCACCGACCGCACCCACCGGCCCGGCACCCACCCCCCACCACCGACGGCACCCCCACCACGGACGGCCCCCCGCCCCGCTCCACCGGCTCGCCGGCCCGCACCGACGGCCGACCGGCCCGCACCGGCGGCGGGGCGGTACGCATCGGCGGCACCGCCCTGCTCCGCAGCGTGCTCCGCGGCGCCAGCGGGTCACCCACCCCGCCCGCCGCCTCCCGCCCGACCCACCCGCCGACGCCATCCCCCGAACCGCACGCCCCCGTCCCACCCGCGCCCGGTCCGCCGGAATCCGGCCCGCGAGAGTCCGGTCCGCCCAACTCCACGCCGCGCGGCGAGGCGTCACCCGGTGACGAGGCGTCGCCCGGTGCCGTACCGGCCGACTTCGCCGCCACCGAGGCCGCGCCGACCGCGCTCGTGGCGACCGGCCCGGCCGCCACCGATCCCGCAACCGCCACGGACCCCGGCTCGGCCCCGGCACCTGCCCCAGCGACGGACGGCGGTCCGACGACGGAGGACGGCCTGGCCACGGGAAACGGCCCAGGGACGGACGGCGGCCCGGCCCCAGACGAGGGCCCGGCTACGGAAGGCGACGCCGCCACGAATCTGGGCTCGACCCGGGAACGCCACCCGGGCCCCAGCCCAACACCGACAGCGGCAGAGGCAGCGGAGCCCACACCGGCACCCGAACCACACCGCGCCCCGGACACCCCGCACGGCACGGACACCGCCCCCGAAACCGCCGACCACCGCAGCGCGGCCCCGACCCCGGACGCGCCGCGCGGCGGAGCCCGACGCACCGGCGCGCCCGGCGCCGCAACCACCCCCGCCGGGCCCGTCACAACCCCCCCCACGGCATACGCCCCGGACTCGACCGCGACACCGGCCCCAACCCCGGCGTCCGTCCCGGCCCCGGCGTCCGCCCCGTCCCCGGCGTCCGCCGCAGTTCCGGCGCAGGGCACCGACCTGACCGCCGATCCCATCTGCGAGGCGGTCGCCGACCCGCTCGCCGATCTGGCCACCGACCCGCTCCACCACGCCGACCCGGAGCCCCGCGCGGTGCCCGGCGCCCGAGGTTCCGGGGCCGAGCGCCCGACCCGTGGCTGGCACTGGCCGGGCGCCGCCCGCCTGGCCCCGCGCGCGGCCTCCTCCGCCGCACCGCCCGCCCCGCGCACCCGCGACAGCTACTACACCTTCACCTGCACCCCCATCCAGGTCGCGCCACCGCTCGCCGCCACCAGTCACCCCGACACCGCCCCGGACCCCGCCGCCGGAGCGACCCCCACCCCGCACGACGCTCCACTCCCGGCCCCTCACACCACCCCCGAGGCCAACCGGACCCCCGAGGCCCACCCGGCACCGACCCCCGCCGTCACCGATACCGCGCCCACCAGCGCCACGCCCACGGCCTCCAACACCAGCGGCGCCCCGACGAGCCCGCCCCGGGCGGCGCACAACGCCGCGACACCGGTGGCACCTGACGCGTCCCCGCCGTCACACACCGACCTGCCACACGACGCTTCCCAGGACGGGGACGCCCCGCCGCCCGCCCCACACCACGCGCCGCCCGACGACGCCCCGTCACCCGCCCGGCTGATCAACGGCACGCCGAGCCACCCGGCCCCGGCCATCTCCGCCACCGAAGCTCCGCCCGGCACCGCCCCACCGGCCCAGCAACCCACCACCTTCTACCGAGGCGTCCTCGTCTACGCCGCCGACGTCACCGACCAGGTCGAGGCGGTCGAGCGCCTCCGCGTCAGCGAGCGTCGCCAACGCGAGGCCGCCGTCACCCTCCAGCGCAGCCTCCTCCCTCAGAAGCTCGAACAACCCGACGACCTACGCGTCGCCGCCACCTATCAGCCCGGCGGCACGGAGGCGGCAGTCGGCGGTGACTGGTACGACGTGATCACCCTCGGCGCCGGCCGCACGGCCCTGGTCATCGGCGATGTCATGGGCCGCGGCCTGCGTGCGGCGGCCGTCATGGGCCAGTTGCGCACCGCCGTACGCGCCTACGCTCGTCTCGACCTCCCGCCCCACGAGGTGCTGCAACTCCTCGACGGCCTGGCCGCCGAGATCGACGCCAGCCAGATCGCCACCTGCGTCTACGCCGTCCACGACCCCAACGAGGGCCGGCTCATCTACGCCTCCGCCGGGCACCTGCCCATCCTGGTCCGCGACCCCGACGGCACGGTGCACCGCGCCGCCGAGCCCACCGGCCCGCCGCTGGGCACCGGCGGGTGGCTGCACGCCTCGGGCTCGGTGCCACTGAGCCCCGGCTCCAGCGCCGTCCTCTACACGGATGGCCTGGTCGAACGGCGGGACCGGGACATCGACGAGGGGGTGGCCGACCTGGAGCGCGCGTTCGCCGGCGCCGCCGGCTCGCCCCAGGTGATGTGCGACCGGCTGATCCGGTCGCTCGGCATCACCGCCGACCACGACGACGACGTCGCCGTCCTGGTGCTCCAGCACCCCGCGCGTACCGGGCACGACGCCGAGCTGTTCCACAACGCCGCGCTCGAACTGCTCGGCGGCGTCGAGGCCGCGCCCCGCGCCCGCGCCTTCGCCTCGGGCGTCCTCGCGAGCTGGCGGTTCCCGACCGAGCTCCGCGACCTCGGCGTCCTGGCCACCAGCGAACTCGTCGCCAACTCTCTGCAACACGGCACACCCCCCATGCGCCTGCGCCTCCGGCGCACCGATCGCCGACTGATCATCGAGGTGACGGACGGGGACGACCACCTGCCCCGGCGCCGCCGCGCCGAACCGGTCGACGAGGCCGGCCGCGGCATCTCGATCATCGCCACCATCGCCTCGTCCTGGGGCTCACGCCGCACCCCCGACGGAGGCAAGGCGGTGTGGTGCGAGTTCGCCCTGCCCCGCCACTGACCCCCGGCCTACGTCAGCCGGGGTGTCGCCGCGGGGCAGGGCTCGGCCCACCCGCCGCCGAAGCCTCCGGGCTCAGGCCGCCGTGGTCACTGCCCCCTGCCGGGGCTCGGCTATCGGCCCCCCGGCCTCGGCCTCCGCGCGCGGAGTGGGGCCGGGAACGGTCGCGGGGGCCAGCACCGCGTGCAGCGGGTTGTCCTGAAGCGGCGTGAGCCGCCGCCCCATCCGCAGCGCCAGCGCCGTGATGCCGAGCGAGCAACCGATGAGCATCACGATGTACGCCACGTACAGACCACCGCCCGCCATCAGTCCACCCACCGCCGGCCCCACAGCCAGCGCGAGCTGTTTGACCAGCGCGAACGCCGAGTTGTACTGCCCCACCCGCGAACCGGGCGCGAGGTCGGCCACCAGCGGTGCCACGGTCGGCGACAGCATCGCCTCGCCGAGTCCGAAGAGCGCGTACGTCGAGATGATCGCCGCCGTGGCCATCGCCTGGCTGCCGTGGATCAGACCGGAAGCCCCGGCGACCACCCAGGCCACCGTCCATATGAGCCCGACCAGAGCGATCACCCGGCTGCGTCGCCGCCCCTCGACCAGCTTGAGAACCACGAACTGCGCGATCACGATGACCGCCGTGTTGGCCGCCAGCGCCACACCCAACGTCGCGGGTGAGATGCGGGTGACCTCCACCGCGAACGCCGAGAGTCCCGACTCGAACTGCCCGTAGCAGGCGAAGAACATCACGAAGCCCAGCACGCAGAGCTGGACCATCGCCCGGTCAGCGAGCAGCACACGCCACCCGCCCTTGGCACCCTCGTCAGCCGGTATCGCGTCCTCGACCTTAGGGACCTGGGGCAACCGCACGGTGGCGATCGCCGCGCCCAGCACCAGGAACATCGCGGACTCGATCGCGAAGAGGCGAACGAAGCTCGACGGGTGCGCCGTGTCCACGAGCAGCCCGCCCAGCAGGCCACCGAGACCGAGGCCCAGGTTGTTGAGGAAGAACTGCGTCGCGAAGGCACGCGAGCGCGTCGCCGGCGTCGAGCACCACACGATCATCGTGGCCAGCGCGGGCTGGATCACCGCGATGCCCGCACCGAGCATGCCGGCCGCCGCGATCACCGCCGGCTCACTGGACGCGAGCCCGAGCCCTATGGACCCGATGGCCGCGGCGACCGTTCCCGCGATGGCGACGGGCAGCGGCCCTCGCCGGTCGATGACCCGACCGGTAAAGGGGAGCACGACAAGCGCGGCCACCGCGAACGTCGCGAGCACCACGCCCGCGGTGCTCGCACCAAGATCGCGAACCTGTGCCACGTAGATGAACAGGAACGGGACGGTGAAGCCGTTGCCGAACGCGCTCAGCGCGTTGCCCAGCTGGATACGGCGCAACGCGGCGCCCATCGCGGTGGTCACACTCACCTGCCTAGGTAGAAGAAGAGACGGAACAGAGAGGAGAGCTGAGTCTCGAAGACTTCAGCCCTAAAGTTCGACGCTTAAGAGTACACACAGAAGGACTTCAATGCCAAGGTGGCCCGTGTCATACTGCCCGGCATGCCCGAGACACCCACGCCGAGCGAGAGCGCGAGCGAGCCGACCCTCGAGGAACAGATCGCGGCCTACCAGCGCGAGTTCCGTGACCTCGACCCGCAGGTCGAGCAGGTCGTCTCCGCTCTCCAGCGCCTCAACCGGCGCATGAACGTCGCGTACGGCCGCCAGACCACGACCCTCGGCATCAGCAACGCCGAGTGGGAGGTCCTCAAGGCCCTGGTCCTCTCCGGTGCCCCCTACCGGCTCGGCCCTGGCGAACTCGCCAAGCGACTCGGGCTGACGCCCGCCGCCATGACGCACCGGATCGACCGCATGGCCGCCGAGGGGCTCGTGACGCGGGAGCGGGACGAGAACAACCGCGTCCGGGTGATCGTGGAGCTGACGGACGAGGGCCGGGAGCAGTGGCTCGCGGCGATGCGGCTGGCGACGGTCTTCGAAGAAGACCTGTTGCAGGACCTCAGTACGGCCGAACGTCACCTCCTCGGCGAGCTGCTCACCCGGCTGCTGCGCCGCGTGGAAGAGGCTCAGCCCGATGCTGGCGGCCGGCTCACCGACCTCGACTGACCCAAGTTGACACACCCTGGGCCCGTCCGTAGTGTTCTCCGAGTTGCCACGGCGCCGTAACGGTTCTGTAGCAGCGCCTCGCGCCGCACCGGCGGCATACCACTACCGCACGACTCTCCCAATCCGGGATGGATTTCGGCATGCCGGAATTCGTTTCGAAAGCTTCGATTATGAAGCCCGGGGGAAATCCGCTAAAGTAGTGACCACGCCGGAAGGCGCGAAACAAACCCCGCTCCAACAGGGGACCGGAAACAAATTCCGACCGGAAACGGCAGGAAAAAGGATCTGGTAAGGTTGGAAACACCGAAGGGAAGCGCCCGGAGGGCCCGGTGAAACGGGACCGAAGGAAGCGTCCGTTCCTTGAGAACTCAACAGCGTGCCAAAAGTCAACGCCAAATATGTTGATACCCCGTCTCCCACGCACTGTGGGGGCGAGGTTCCTTTGAAAAGTCCTCCCGATCCTGTGATGGGGTTGGGGGGCGACACAGCGAGGACGCTGTGAACACCGATCTTATTCCGGTCGGTGTTCCGCTCTTATCGTGTGTGTTCGCCGGGATATCCCGGAGGCATTCATGGAGAGTTTGATCCTGGCTCAGGACGAACGCTGGCGGCGTGCTTAACACATGCAAGTCGAACGATGAAGCCGCTTCGGTGGTGGATTAGTGGCGAACGGGTGAGTAACACGTGGGCAATCTGCCCTGCACTCTGGGACAAGCCCTGGAAACGGGGTCTAATACCGGATATGACTACCGATCGCATGGTTGGTGGTGGAAAGCTCCGGCGGTGCAGGATGAGCCCGCGGCCTATCAGCTTGTTGGTGGGGTGATGGCCTACCAAGGCGACGACGGGTAGCCGGCCTGAGAGGGCGACCGGCCACACTGGGACTGAGACACGGCCCAGACTCCTACGGGAGGCAGCAGTGGGGAATATTGCACAATGGGCGAAAGCCTGATGCAGCGACGCCGCGTGAGGGATGACGGCCTTCGGGTTGTAAACCTCTTTCAGCAGGGAAGAAGCGAGAGTGACGGTACCTGCAGAAGAAGCGCCGGCTAACTACGTGCCAGCAGCCGCGGTAATACGTAGGGCGCGAGCGTTGTCCGGAATTATTGGGCGTAAAGAGCTCGTAGGCGGCTTGTCGCGTCGGATGTGAAAGCCCGGGGCTTAACCCCGGGTCTGCATTCGATACGGGCAGGCTAGAGTTCGGTAGGGGAGATCGGAATTCCTGGTGTAGCGGTGAAATGCGCAGATATCAGGAGGAACACCGGTGGCGAAGGCGGATCTCTGGGCCGATACTGACGCTGAGGAGCGAAAGCGTGGGGAGCGAACAGGATTAGATACCCTGGTAGTCCACGCCGTAAACGTTGGGAACTAGGTGTGGGCGACATTCCACGTCGTCCGTGCCGCAGCTAACGCATTAAGTTCCCCGCCTGGGGAGTACGGCCGCAAGGCTAAAACTCAAAGGAATTGACGGGGGCCCGCACAAGCGGCGGAGCATGTGGCTTAATTCGACGCAACGCGAAGAACCTTACCAAGGCTTGACATACACCGGAAACGGCCAGAGATGGTCGCCCCCTTGTGGTCGGTGTACAGGTGGTGCATGGCTGTCGTCAGCTCGTGTCGTGAGATGTTGGGTTAAGTCCCGCAACGAGCGCAACCCTTGTTCTGTGTTGCCAGCATGCCTTTCGGGGTGATGGGGACTCACAGGAGACTGCCGGGGTCAACTCGGAGGAAGGTGGGGACGACGTCAAGTCATCATGCCCCTTATGTCTTGGGCTGCACACGTGCTACAATGGCCGGTACAATGAGCTGCGATACCGTGAGGTGGAGCGAATCTCAAAAAGCCGGTCTCAGTTCGGATTGGGGTCTGCAACTCGACCCCATGAAGTCGGAGTCGCTAGTAATCGCAGATCAGCATTGCTGCGGTGAATACGTTCCCGGGCCTTGTACACACCGCCCGTCACGTCACGAAAGTCGGTAACACCCGAAGCCGGTGGCCCAACCCCTTGGGGAGGGAGCTGTCGAAGGTGGGACTGGCGATTGGGACGAAGTCGTAACAAGGTAGCCGTACCGGAAGGTGCGGCTGGATCACCTCCTTTCTAAGGAGCACTTTGGCTGCCAGGTCTTACCTGGTGGTCCAAGAGCCAGTTCGTCGGCGAGTGTTCGACGCTGGTTGCTCATGGGTGGAACGTTGACTATTCGGCACGATAAGCCTGTGAAGGTTGTGAGTACTGCTCCTCGGAGCGTGGAAAGCGACTTTCCAAGGTGAGTCGTGCCGGGCGCGCTGTTGGGTGTCTGAGGGCACGGCCGTGAGGTTGTGTCTTCGGTTGCCGGCCCCAGTGAACTCGCTCGTGAAGAGCGGGGTGGTGGGTGGCTGGTCGTTGTTTGAGAACTGCACAGTGAACGCGAGCATCTGTGGCCAAGTTTTTAAGGGCGCACGGTGGATGCCTTGGCACCAGGAACCGATGAAGGACGTGGGAGGCCGCGATAGGCCCCGGGGAGCTGTCAACCGAGCTTTGATCCGGGGGTGTCCGAATGGGGAAACCCGGCAGTCGTCATGGGCTGTCACCCGTACCTGAATATATAGGGTATGTGGAGGGAACGCGGGGAAGTGAAACATCTCAGTACCCGCAGGAAGAGAAAACAACCGTGATTCCGGGAGTAGTGGCGAGCGAAACTGGATGAGGCTAAACCAGTCATGTGTGATACCCGGCAGGGGTTGCGTGGTTGGGGTTGTGGGATCGTACTTCGATGATCTGCCGGTCGTCGGGTGAGTCAGAAACCGTAGGTGTAGGCGAAGGGCATGCGAAAGGCCCGGCGTAGAGGGTAAGACCCCCGTAGCTGAAACATCTATGGCTTGCTTGTACGACTCCCAAGTAGCACGGGGCCCGAGAAATCCCGTGTGAATCTGGCGGGACCACCCGCTAAGCCTAAATATTCCCTGGTGACCGATAGCGGATAGTACCGTGAGGGAATGGTGAAAAGTACCGCGGGAGCGGAGTGAAATAGTACCTGAAACCGTGTGCCTACAAGCCGTGGGAGCGTCGCCATGTGTGTTTACATGCATGGTCGTGACTGCGTGCCTTTTGAAGAATGAGCCTGCGAGTTTGCGGTGTGTTGCGAGGTTAACCCGTGTGGGGGAGCCGTAGCGAAAGCGAGTCCGAATAGGGCGTTGGAGTAGCACGCTCAAGACCCGAAGCGGAGTGATCTAGCCATGGGCAGGTTGAAGCGCGGGTAAGACCGTGTGGAGGACCGAACCCACCAGGGTTGAAAACCTGGGGGATGACCTGTGGTTAGGGGTGAAAGGCCAATCAAACTCCGTGATAGCTGGTTCTCCCCGAAATGCATTTAGGTGCAGCGTCGTGTGTTTCTTGCCGGAGGTAGAGCACTGGATAGGCGATGGGCCCTACCGGGTTACTGACCTTAGCCAAACTCCGAATGCCGGTAAGTGAGAGCGCGGCAGTGAGACTGTGGGGGATAAGCTCCATGGTCGAGAGGGAAACAGCCCAGAGCATCGACTAAGGCCCCTAAGCGTACGCTAAGTGGGAAAGGATGTGGAGTCGCAGAGACAACCAGGAGGTTGGCTTAGAAGCAGCCACCCTTGAAAGAGTGCGTAATAGCTCACTGGTCAAGTGATTCCGCGCCGACAATGTAGCGGGGCTCAAGCGTACCGCCGAAGTCGTGTCAATCCAGCATGTACTCCTAACGGAGGTTGGGTTGGGTAGGGGAGCGTCGTGTGCCGGGTGAAGCAGCCGCGTAAGCGAGTTGTGGATGGTTCACGAGTGAGAATGCAGGCATGAGTAGCGATTCACACGTGGGAAACGTGTGCGCCGATTGACTAAGGGTTCCTGGGTCAAGCTGATCTGCCCAGGGTAAGTCGGGACCTAAGGCGAGGCCGACAGGCGTAGTCGATGGACAACCGGTTGATATTCCGGTACCCGCTTTGAAGCGCCCAATACTGAATCTTCTGATGCTAAGGCCGTGAAGCCGCCCTGGAGCCTTCGGGCAAAGGGGAGTGGTGGAGCCGCTGACCCAAGGGGGTAGTAGGTAAGTGATGGGGTGACGCAGGAAGGTAGTCCAGCCCGGGCGGTGGTTGTCCCGGGGTAAGGGTGTAGCCCGTCATCTAGGTAAATCCGGATGGCATATGAGGGTGAGACCTGATGCCGAGCCGATTGTGGTGAAGTGGATGATCCTATGCTGTCGAGAAAAGCCTCTAGCGAGTTTCATGGCGGCCCGTACCCTAAACCGACTCAGGTGGTCAGGTAGAGAATACCGAGGCGTTCGGGTGAACTATGGTTAAGGAACTCGGCAAAATGCCCCCGTAACTTCGGGAGAAGGGGGGCCATTTCTGGTGATGGGCTTTGCGCCTTGAGCTGGGGGTGGCCGCAGAGACCAGCGAGAAGCGACTGTTTACTAAAAACACAGGTCCGTGCGAAGCCGTAAGGCGATGTATACGGACTGACGCCTGCCCGGTGCTGGAACGTTAAGGGGACCGGTTAGCTGACTTTCGGGTTGGCGAAGCTGAGAACTTAAGCGCCAGTAAACGGCGGTGGTAACTATAACCATCCTAAGGTAGCGAAATTCCTTGTCGGGTAAGTTCCGACCTGCACGAATGGCGTAACGACTTCTCGACTGTCTCAACCATAGGCCCGGTGAAATTGCATTACGAGTAAAGATGCTCGTTTCGCGCAGCAGGACGGAAAGACCCCGGGACCTTTACTATAGCTTGATATTGGTGTTCGGTTCGGCTTGTGTAGGATAGGTGGGAGACTGTGAAGCATGCACGCCAGTGTGTGTGGAGTCGTTGTTGAAATACCACTCTGGTCGTGCTGGATGTCTAACCTGGGTCCGTGATCCGGATCAGGGACAGTGTCTGGTGGGTAGTTTAACTGGGGCGGTTGCCTCCTAAAGGGTAACGGAGGCGCCCAAAGGTTCCCTCAGCCTGGTTGGCAATCAGGTGTTGAGTGTAAGTGCACAAGGGAGCTTGACTGTGAGACTGACGGGTCGAGCAGGGACGAAAGTCGGGACTAGTGATCCGGCGGTGGCTTGTGGAAGCGCCGTCGCTCAACGGATAAAAGGTACCCCGGGGATAACAGGCTGATCTTCCCCAAGAGTCCATATCGACGGGATGGTTTGGCACCTCGATGTCGGCTCGTCGCATCCTGGGGCTGGAGTCGGTCCCAAGGGTTGGGCTGTTCGCCCATTAAAGCGGTACGCGAGCTGGGTTTAGAACGTCGTGAGACAGTTCGGTCCCTATCCGCTGTGCGCGTAGGAGTCTTGAGAAGGGCTGTCCCTAGTACGAGAGGACCGGGACGGACGAACCTCTGGTGTGCCAGTTGTTCTGCCAAGGGCATGGCTGGTTGGCTACGTTCGGGAGGGATAACCGCTGAAAGCATCTAAGCGGGAAGCCTGCTTCGAGATGAGGGCTCCCACCCACTTGATGGGGTAAGGCTCCCAGTAGACGACTGGGTTGATAGGCCAGATATGGAAGCCTCGTAAGGGGTGGAGTTGACTGGTACTAATAGGCCGAGGGCTTGTCCTCAGTTGCTCGCGTTCACTGTGTTAGTTCTGAAATAACGACCGTGTCATTGTCTGGTTGGTTTATTTCATAGTGTTTCGGTGGTTATTGCGTTAGGGAAACGCCCGGTTACATTCCGAACCCGGAAGCTAAGCCTTTCAGCGCCGATGGTACTGCAGGGGGGACCCTGTGGGAGAGTAGGACGCCGCCGAACTCCTTTTGAGAAGAGCCTTGTTGGGACCCTGGTCCCAGCAAGGCTCTTTTTGTTTTTGTAGGGTGGCCCCATGCGCTATGACCTCGTCATCTTCGACAACGACGGAGTGCTCGTCGACAGCGAGCCGATCTCGAATCGCTTGCTCGCCGCGTACCTCACGGAGTTGGGCCACCCGACCACGTACGACGAGGCGATACGCGACTACATGGGTTCCGCCATGCATCGCATTCACGACCTCGTGCTGGAACGTTACGGCCGGCAGTTGCCCTCCGAGTTCGACGCCACGTTCCACGAGCGGGTCTTCGCGGCCTTCGGCGCGGAGTTGGAGGCCGTGGTCGGGGCGGCCGAGGTGGTTGAGGGTCTGCGCGCCGAGGGCGTGCCGTACTGCCTGGCGTCCTCGGGGAGTCACGAGCGCATACGGGTCGCGCTCAAGAAGACCGAGCTGTACGGGCTTTTCGGGGAAGAACGAATCTTCAGCTCGCAGGACGTGGGCCGTGGCAAACCCGCGCCCGACCTCTTCCTGCACGCCGCCTCCGTCATGGGTGTCGCACCCGAGCGGTGTGCCGTCGTGGAGGACAGCCCGCTCGGCGTCCAGGCGGCCCGCGCAGCCGGCATGGACGTCTACGGATTCACCGCGATGACGCCGGCCACCAAGCTCGCGGACGCCACCGAGCGCTTCGCCTCCATGCGCGAACTTCCCCACCTGCTGCGCTGACCCCCGTACCCTCCGTACCCGGACCCTGTCCCCCGGGTTCGAAAGCGCCCACGGAGGTGCCGGTGTTCGCGAGGCCGTCCGACGCCCGTTCCCTCCGGGCGGAGTGTCGACCGATACGGTGACGGGCATGAACATCCGCACGCATCTCATGTGGGATGACGCCGTCACGGGCTACGACTTCGGCCCCGGGCATCCGATGGACCCGGTGCGGCTGGGGCTGACGATGCGGTTGGTCGAGGCGTTCGGCCTCGACGGCCAGGTGAAGGTGGTCGCCGCGCGGGCCGCCGGCGAGTCCACGCTGCGGCTCGTACACCGGCAGGACTACGTGGAAGCGGTCCGTCGGGTCTCGGCCGATCCCACGGTCGCGGACGGTTCGTACGGTCTCGGGACGCCGGACGATCCGGCGTTCGCGGGCATGCATGAGGCGTCAGCATTGATCGCTGGGCAGTCAGTAGGAGCGGCGGAAGCGGTCTGGAACGGTCAGGCTCTGCGCGCGGTGAACTTCACGGGGGGCCTGCACCATGCCATGGCCGGCAGCGCGGCCGGTTTCTGCGTGTACAACGACGCCGCGCTGGCCATCGCGCGACTCCTCGAACTGGGCGCGCGGCGGGTCGCGTACGTCGACGTGGACGTGCACCACGGAGACGGCGTCCAGGCGGCGTTCTGGGACGACCCGCGGGTCCTGACGATCTCGCTGCACGAGCACCCGCGGACGCTCTTCCCGCAGACCGGCTGGCCGACGGAGACGGGTGGGCCGGAGGCCGAGGGCAGTGCGGTCAACGTGGCGCTGCCGGCGGGGACCGGGGACGAGGGGTGGCTGCGTGCCTTCCACGCCGTGGTGCCCGAGCTGCTCGCGGCCTTCCGGCCGGAGGTCCTGGTCACCCAGCACGGGGCGGACACGCACATCGAGGACCCGCTGGCGCACCTCGCGGTGACGGTGGACGCCCAGCGGGCCGTCGCCGAGAGCTGCCGACAGTTGGCGGACGAGCACGCCGAAGGGCGCTGGATCGCGCTGGGCGGCGGCGGGTACGCGGTGGTGGACGTCGTTCCCCGGACGTGGACGCACCTGGTGGGCATCGCCGCGGGGCACCCCGTCGACCCGCAGGCCGCGACGCCGGAGTCGTGGCGGCACGAGGTGTACGCGCGGACCCGGCAGCAGGCTCCTTTGCGCATGACCGACGGCCGCCAACCGCGCTGGCGCGACTGGGACGAGTGGGGGTACGACCCGGCCGACGCGCTCGACCGCGCGGTGGTCGCCACCCGACGGGCGAGCTTTCCCGCGCTCGGCCTGCTGCCCTGACCGGGGGACGCGCCGACGGGCTGTGACGGGAGGGAGCACCGGGGCCACAGGGGCGACGGAGAGCGATCCAGCATGGCTCGCGTGGCTTGTTGTGTGCGGTCACCGGCCAACTGGCCTCCGGGCTGTCCGACAGGGCTCGGAGGGCGGGCGCGGGGTCGAGTGGCCGGCCGGCGGCGGTTGGCGGTCCGTATGTCCGGTTGGCCAACTGGCCGCGGAGCTGGCCGAACGGGGCGTCCGGGGTGCGAGCGCGGGGGCTGGGCCGCTGCCCGGACGCGGCCAGCCTCGAGTGACGCCCTCGAAGGGGCTGGCGTGCGGCGCGTGGGCACGGTGCCTCGGGCTCTCACTGTGAGGCGTGCTCGAGAGGCGCACGTACGTCAACGGGACGCCGTGTCATGGATGTTGCGTATGCGCTGCGCCACCGAGCCGCCACATCAGGCCAACTATGGCGCGTATCCGAGTTTCTGAGCGGATGGCCTGGACCATCGGACACCATCGTCGGTGTGTTGAGCGCCTCCGAGTTGCGGGCCCACCTCCTGGTCTCGCGGCTCGCCGGCTCCGTGGCCACCAGCCGCGAGGGCAGTCTGCGGAGATACCGGTTGTTCGCGGCCGGTGATCCGCGTGCGCTGATCGGTCTTGTGCCCGAACGTGGCTGGTCTTTCGGCGAGTTGCTTGGGCTTATGAGCGCTCAGTGCGGGGTTTCGAGCAACCCTGAATGCGTTTCAGGCCAGGATGTGATCGACCCTGACCGTACGGTGGCGGCGCTCAACGCCTTCGCGGACCGGCTGGGGGATGTGGCGCGGCGACGGGCTCCTGTGCTGCTCGGGACCGGTCACCCGCACCGATTGCTGGGCTTCTACGCCGATTTGGCGGCTGCCCTGTCGGCGGCGGGATGTCCCGTTCTCACCCCCGCGTGGGGCCATCGTGTCGACATGGCGACCCGGTTCGGGGTACGTACGCACAACCTTGAGTACGCGCGGGGAGTCGCGCTGATGCGCGAACCCGGCGCGCGGACGACGAACAATGGAACCGGCGTGCACACACACTCCCCGCTTCCCATCCGCGTCGCCCTGGGGGCCGCGGCCGACTCCGGCGGGCCGCTCCCCGAGCTGGTCATCGGGGATCACGGATGGGTCTGCGGGGCAGGTCAGCTGGGGGTTGCGGCCATCGGGCTCGCCGACAGCGACGACCCCGCGCCGTTCGTCGGGGAGGCCGAGGGCAGGTTATCGGTCGTCGTTCCGCTTGATGACGCTGTGCGGCCTGATTACTACCGGCCGCTTACTCGCTATGTACTCAATCGAGCGTGTCTGTCACAGTAGGCGGCCGATCGCTACTCCTCTTCCCCACTCGTATCACCCGCCCCTAGTCTGGTGAGTGAGCGCGCAGCGACGAGGAGTCACCGGAGGGGAAGCCGGTGCCCGTCATGTGCGGAAGGTTCAGGTGTGTCATGGCTGCTGGCGAGAGGCCTCTGAACGAGGTCCAGTTTCTGACCGTGGCGGAAGTCGCCTCGGTAATGCGAGTCTCGAAGATGACCGTGTACCGGCTGGTGCACAGCGGTCATCTGCCCGCGATCCGGGTGGGCAGGTCCTTCCGGGTCCCCGAGCAGGCGGTGCACGAGTACCTCCGCGAGTCGTACGTGGGGGTGGAGTCCGCCTAGATCGTTTCCGGTGGTCCGGCCCGGTGGGGCCGTGGCGGTGTCGCCTCGCGAGGGCGCTGTGGCGGGCGTGACGGGTGCGGTTCGCCGGGCCGGTGGTTCACGTTGACCCTCGGATTACGCTGTTCGCTCGGTGCCGGGTAGGCTGGCCCGATGTAGGTCGTGTGGGCTCGGACGCCCCGCACCGAGTGAATACGAAGTGAGCGAGGGTAGTCGTGGGCTCTGTTATCAAGAAGCGGCGTAAGCGGATGGCCAAGAAGAAGCACCGCAAGCTGCTCAAGCGCACGCGCGTCCAGCGTCGTAACAAGAAGTAAGCGACGCTGTGCGACGTTCCGCAGCCCTTCCACCGCACGGTGGGAGGGCTGCGGTGCGTTTGCCGTGGAACGGGTGGTGCTCGCCGCGACGCGCGGCGACGGCCGGCGTGGTGTCACACCCGGCGGATACGGTGAGTACCGGGTCCGTCGGACGGGCCAGGCACGGGGGCCTGGCTCCTCGCGCGGTGGGAAGGTAGGCGCTGATCGTGGGCAGGGTCGTGCTCGTCACCGGGGTCGCACGCCAGCTCGGGGGCCGTTTTGTCCGGCGCGTGCTGCGTGAACCCGACGTGGACCGGGTGATCGGCGTGGACGCCGTCACGCCCGAGCACCACCTGGGCGGCGCCGAATTCGTGCGGGCCGACATCCGGCAGCCCACGATCGGCAAGCTGCTGGCGGAGTACGACGTCGACACCGTGGTCCACATGGACATCAACGGCACCCCGCTGGGCTCCCGGGGCAGCCGGACCTCGGTCAAGGAGACCAACGTCATCGGCACCATGCAGCTCCTCGGCGCCTGCCAGAAGGCGCCGCGGGTGGCCCGCCTGGTGGTGAAGTCCAGCACGAGCGGGTACGGGGCGGCCCCGCGCGACCCGGCCGTCTTCAGCGAGACCACCCAGCCCAAGACGCTGCCCAGCGGCGGCTTCGCCAAGGACGTCATCGAGGTCGAGGGGTACGTGCGCGGCTTCGCGCGGCGGCGCCCGGACGTGGCGGTGTGCGTCCTGCGGTTCGCCAACGTGCTCGGGCCGTGCGCGGACTCGCCGTTGGCCGAGTACTTCGCGCTGCCCGTGCTGCCCACCATCATCGGCTTCGACCCGCGGCTCCAGTTCGTACACGAGGACGACGCGATCGAGGTGCTGCGGATCGGCGCGGGCGAGCCCCGGCGCGCCACGCTGAACAGCGGCACCTTCAACATCGCGGGCGACGGGGTGCTGCTGCTCTCGCAGGCCGCGCGGCGCCTCGGCCGCCCGACGCTGCCCCTCCTGTCGCCGACCCTCACGTGGTTCAGCTCGGTGCTGCGCTCCGTGGGGATGACCGACTTCTCGCCGGAGCAGATCCGGCTGCTCACCCACGGGCGTGTCGTGGACACCACGCAGATGCGCGAGACACTGGGATTCCAGCCCAAGCACAGCACCGCGGCGGCCTTCGCGGACTACGTGCGCAGCCGCGGGCCGGGGCTGTTGCCCCCCGAGGTCCTGGCCCGAACCGTCGACCGGCTCGCCGCGGCGCTGCCCGCCCGCGCCGCCGGCCAGAACTGAGGAGCGCAGCCACGATGGCGGACGCCAAGGTCATCCCGTTCGGCGAGGAGCCCCGGGCCCGGCGCAGGGACGGCAAGCGGACCCCGCGTACGCGGCGGGACCAGGCCCCACTCCAGCCGGTGCCGCCGCCGCGCGCCGAGAACGAGCCGGCCGTGCGGCCACCGGCGGCCGACGCGGGCGGGGACGGCGACCCGGGTGCGAGGCCGGCGGCGGCCGGGAGCTGGGAGGAGCGGCTGGCGGGCGGCCTGAACTTCCTGCGCCGCCGCATCACCGGCGACTACGAGGTGGACGACTTCGGCTTCGACGAGGAGCTGACCGACCAGGTCCTGATGTCGCTGCTGCGGCCGGTGTACGAGTCGTACTTCCGGGTCGAGGTGCGCGGCATCGAGCACGTGCCCAGTACCGGGGGCGCGCTGATCGTGGCCAACCACTCCGGGACGGTGCCGCTGGACGGGCTGATGCTCCAGGTCGCGGTGCACGACAACCATCCGGCCGACCGCCATCTGCGCCTGCTGGCCGCCGATCTCGTCTTCAAGCTGCCGGTCATCAGCGAGCTGGCGCGCAAGGCCGGGCACACGCTCGCGTGCGCCGAGGACGCGCAGCGGCTCCTGGAGCGCGGTGAGCTGGTCGGCGTGATGCCGGAGGGGTTCAAGGGGATAGGGAAGCCGTTCTCCGAGCGGTACAAGCTGCAGCGCTTCGGCCGCGGTGGCTTCGTCTCGACGGCGCTGCGGGCCCAGGTGCCGATCGTGCCCTGCTCGATCGTCGGCGCCGAGGAGATCTATCCCATGATCGGCAACTCCAAGACGCTGGCCCGGCTGCTCGGCTTCCCGTACTTCCCGATCACGCCGACGTTCCCGCTGCTCGGCCCGCTCGGCGCGGTGCCGCTGCCGACGAAGTGGACGATCCAGTTCGGCGAGCCGATCGCGACCGACGAGTACTCGCCGGAGGCCGCCGACGACCCGATGTTGATGTTCAACCTGACCGACCAGGTGCGCGAGACGATTCAGCACACCCTGTACAAGCTGCTCGTACGACGGCGCTCCGTCTTCTTCTGAGCCCTCTGGGCCGACGTACGAGCTGGGCCGTCGTACGAGCGTGTCGGCCCGGCGGGTGAAGACGGAGCGCCGGGGTGGTGATCGGTGTGGGCTCGCTGCGGGTTGGCGGGGTGTCAGTCGCGGGGGGACGGGGGCGGCTCGGACGGCTGCTGGGTGTCGAGCCCGAGCCCTGGGAACAGGTCGGGCGGCAGCAGCGGTGGGACCGTGATGTCCGGCGTGGGTGTCGCGCTGGGGCTCTGCTCGGGCGCCGGCTGGATGCTCTCGTCCACCGGCAGCTTCAACAGGCTGGGCCCGTCGAGCAGGCCGGGGCTCTTCTCGGCCGGAGTGGCGGAGGAGGTGGGAGCCTCCTCGTGCCGCCGCTCGGCGCGGTCCGGCTGCCTGGGTTTGGCGTGCCGTGGCGCGGGGCGCTCCGGTGTCGTGGTGGGGGCGGCGCTGGGCGCGGTGGGCGCGCGCTCGGCCTCCTCGGGCTCCACGTCCCGGGTCTGCGGCGTGAGCAGCGATCGCAGCGGCTCGACGTCCTGGTCCATGGCCTCAAGGACCAGGCTCACCTGGTCACCCATGTCCTGGAGGGGGGCCGGGAGGCGTTCCCGGAGGGCGCTCCAGCTCTGCCGGTTGCCGCTGGTGAACGTGGACAGGTCGCGGATCGGGCCCAGCGAGCCGTCGCGCTGGTGGACGTCGTGCAGCAGCCGGTGGCCCTCCGACGCCGCGTGTCGCATGCCCGAGAGGGCCTTGCGCACCTCGCTGAGCGATTCCTGGTCCATCTCGCCGGCGCGGCCGCGCTCCATGAGGCGGCGCGCCTCCTGGAGCCGGGTGGACGCCTGGTCGAGGTAGATCCGGCCGCGGTCGGCGTCGTCGTCGGCCATGCCGCGCTTGAGATCCTCTATGCCCCGCTTGAGGCCGTAGAGCGAGTCGCCGGGCAGCGCGTCGGAGCTGGCCGTGGCCACTCCGCCGAACGCGCCCGCCGCGACACCGACCGTCAGGCCCCCCGCTGCCAGCCCTTTCGACCATCGCGAGCGGGGGCGGAGTCTGCTGAGCGGGCTGGCCCGGTGGCTCCCCTTACCGGCCCTTCCGGCCTTGGCGGCGCTGGCGCCCTTACGGGCGGAGCGCGCCGAGCGCTGCTCGGGCACCCGGGCGTCCCCGTCAGCGAAGGCCGACTCCATCGCGGCGATCAACTGGGCCCGCTGAACGGTTTTCGCCGCTGGGTCCATCTCCGGTGCTGGCAGTTGGCCGAGCTCGTTGGTCAGGGCCAGCATGCGTTGGCGCTCGGCGCTTTCGGCCGTGCGCTCGGCTTGGTCGGTTGCCGTGCCCTGGTGTTCCTGCTCTTCCAGGGCCTGGGCGAAGGCGTGAGCCCGCCGGTGCGCCGATACGTTCGCGATCACGGGCGGCACCTCCTCTCGTCATGATGGTCGACTCCTCAGGGCGCCTTGGAGGTTGCACGCCTTGAGCGCCGCCACTCGATCGAGTGAGTAGTTGCGGGCATGGCGTGACCGCAGGGAGCCTGCATCCCGCACAACGAGCAGCGCGGCAGCCGGGTTACGCGGCCACGATGATCGGACCGCCGACTGGAGCAGGGGAGGACGACCTGCCGGTCCGCGGGTGCGGGGTGAGGGGAGTCGAGGAGGGTGCCGCCGAAACTGGGTGGGCGGCTCCGCTGGGACAGCGGTGATGGGGGGACGAGGAGCGCCGTCGGGCGCCGGGTGGGTCAGCGGGCGTCGTCGGGGAGCAGCCGGGCGAGGGTGCGCACCGCGCGGTACTGGAGGGTCTTGATGGCCCCTTCGTTCTTGCCCATCACGCGGGCGGTCTCGGCGACCGAGAGCCCTTGCAGAAAGCGCAGCGTGACGCATTCCTGCTGTTGGGGGTTAAGTCTGCGGACCGCCTGGAGGAGGGCAGCGTTGGAGAGCGATTCGAGAACGGAGTCCTCGGGGCTGCGCTCGACCTCGTTGGCGTCGAGCATCTCGCCCGTGGTGACCTCGAGGCGGAAGCGGCTTGATTTGAAGTGATCGGCGACGAGATTGCGGGCGATGGTCACCAGCCAGGCGCCGAAGTCGCGACCCTGCCAGGTGAAGGTGCCGATGCGGCGCAGGGCTCGCAGGAAGGTCTCGCTGGTGAGGTCCTCGGCGGTGGCTCGGCCGCCGACGCGGTAGTAGATGTACCGGTAGACCGTGTCGGAGTACTGGTCGTAGAGGCGGCCGAAGGCTTCGGACTCGCCGGACTGGGCGCGCTCGACCAGTTCCATCATGCGGTGGCTGTCGCTGTCGGCGCTGGGACGGCGGGTGGTCGCGGGGGAGGCGTTGCCGCGGGCTCGTCTTCCGACGGTCGCGCTTCCGTTGGCGACGGTGTAGCAGGGTGCTGCTGAGGCGGCGGGGACGGGTGTGGCGAATGCGGGGACAGCGGGTACGGCGTACGCGGTGGGGACGTAGCCGCGAAGGCGGTCGACGACCGTTTCGCGGAGCGTAGCCAGGCCCGAGGCGTCAACCCCGACGTGTGGGTACACGGGACTCCCAGAGGCAGAGCTTCCATCACGTGCAGTGCGGGACCGTTCACTCGTCGTAGGGACGTGTGGGTACCGGTTGCGTCTGAGGAGAATAACGCTTCGTATAGGTGACGCTACACCCAGTTGCTTAAATCGCCGTTTCCGTCCGCTCTGTGGTGCGTTGACGGCCGATCAAGAGTCGAACACTGATCGGTTGTTGATCGAAAAGCTTCGTAATCTGTTTAATTGCGGGGCGTGTTGTGGTAATCCGGGCACAACGGGACTGGCGGGAGGGGCGCGGGGGTAAGCAGTTTGGATTGGTCGAACTCGGCCGCCGGTGACGGTTGGTGCCGTTCGCGGCCTGACGACGAGGTCAGGCGCGTGGTCAGCGGGTGAGCGGGGGCGGGCGGGACGTGTGGTGGCCGGTCGGTACGGGCGCGTCGTGGCCGCCGGGTCGCGGCCTGGGGGCGGTGATCGCTCTCCGTGACCGGGGATGGGGTGAGGCGGCGCGTTGACCCCGTCGCACGCCGACGGTCACACCCGCACCCCGGCGGTCGGGTGGTGCGACGCCGGACGGGGCCTTACGCCGCGAGGGGCCCTCGGTACGCCCGTACGGGCTGTCGGGCCGGGGCGGGCCCTCCGGGGTCGGCGGGTCGGGGCGGGGCCTCCCGGATCAGCGGCGGCGGCGGTGCAGGGCGACGGCGGCGGCCGTGCCGCCCGCGACGGCGCCGAGGCCCGCCGCGGCCGGGATGCCGATCTTGGCGGCCTTGCGGCCGGTGCGGTAGTCGCGCAACCGCCAGCCGCGCTCGCGGGCGTACTTGCTCAGCCGGGCGTCCGGGTTGACGGCGTACGGGTGGCCGACGAGCGAGAGCATCGGGATGTCGTTGGCCGAGTCGCTGTAGGCCGCGCAGCGCGCGAGGTCCAGGCCCTCGGCCGCGGCCAGGGCGCGGACGGCCTCGGCCTTGGCCGGGCCGTGCAGCGGCTCGCCGACCAGCTTGCCGGTGTAGACGCCGCCGACGGACTCCGCGACGGTGCCGAGCGCGCCGGTCAGGCCGAGACGCCTGGCGATGATCGTGGCCGTCTCCACGGGGGCGGCGGTCACCAGCCAGACCTTCTGGCCCGCGTCCAGGTGGGCCTGGGCGAGCGCGCGGGTGCCGGGCCAGATCCTTTCGGCCATGTACTCGTCGTAGATTTCCTCGCCGATGGACATCAGTTCCGAGACACGGTGGCCCTTGACGATGGACAGGGCGCTGTTGCGGGCGTCCTCCATGTGCGCGGGGTCCTCGACGCCCGCGAGTCGGAACCAGGTCTGCTGCCAGGCGAAGCGGGCGAGTTCGCGCTTGCGGAAGAAGTGGCGCTTATAGAGGCCGCGCCCGAAGTGAAAGAGCGCGGCGCCCTGCATCACCGTGTTGTCGAGGTCGAAGAAGGCGGCGGCGCGGTGATCTCCGGGGACGGGGAATTCGGGTTCCGCGGCCACCGGGGGCGCTTCTACGGCCTCGCTCGTGGGCGCTTCGCCGAGTTCCGACGCGCTTTTTCGTGCTGCCTCCGCCGCGGCTTCGCCGGCCAGCACACTGCGTGCGGTAGCCGAGCGCCTGCGGGGAGTGAGCCATCCTAGAGCCGCCATAGCGCGAGCATAGCCAGATGGGTCGGTCCATCCGGAGTCGGGACGATTCGCGGAGCGTGAACATTCCGCTACGGGAATTACCGCGCGGCGGGTCCGTTTCGGCGTTTCGTGGGGGGGCCGGCCTTCGGGCGTGACCCCTGCTCAGCGCGGGTGGGGGCGGCGCCGCTCGGCCGCTGGCGGCCTCGCGGCGCCTTCGCCGAGCGCCCGGTGTCGGGCGGGGTTCAGCCGCCGAGCGCCTTGCGGAGGCGGTCCGGCTGGACGCGCCAGAAATCGTGCTGGGCGCCGTCGACGAGGATGACCGGGATCTGTTCCCAGTACTTCCGGTACAGCTCCTCGTCCTGGGTGATGTCTTTCTTTTCCCACGCGGCGCCGAGTTCGGCGCAGACTTTCTCGATCACCTGTTGTGCGTCATCGCACAGATGGCAGCCGGGTTTGCCGATCAGCGTCACGGTGCTCTCGGCGGGGTTCTTGCGGCCTGATCGGCGTAGCAGCGGGCTCATGTTCGCCATTGTGCCGCCGTTCGCCGGGTGCGTATGCGCGCTGTGCGACGGGTTCGAAGTCGGCGCGCGGTGGATTACCATCGTGGGCGATTTGTTGGCATCCGGGGGCATAGCGGTGAGGAGTGTGGGCGCGTGCTCCCGTTGTCGACCCCGCGGGCCCTTCGGGAAAGCGGTGAACGGTGTGAACGGCGTGGCGTGGGTGGCGGTTCCGGAATCGGCTCGAAAGGGCGCGTGACACCGGTCACTTTGCTCGGACAAAGCGGACACCATCTTTGTGCACGCGTTCACAAAGGCATAGCCTGCACTTCACGGGGCGGTCCTGGGACGGGCCGTCCGCAGCCCCGCTCTACCCGCAGGAGCACCGTGGCAACTGGCCGAACTCACCGACCGGCGACCCGAAGCCGAGGGATTCCCGAGGCCACCGTCGCCCGGCTTCCGCTGTATCTGCGCGCGTTGACCGCGCTGTCCGAGCGCTCGGTTCCCACGGTCTCCTCCGAGGAGTTGGCCGCCGCCGCCGGGGTCAACTCGGCGAAGCTGCGTAAGGATTTCAGCTACCTGGGCTCGTACGGCACCCGCGGGGTCGGCTACGACGTGGAGTACCTCGTCTACCAGATCTCCCGCGAGCTCGGCCTCACCCAGGACTGGCCGGTCGTCATCGTCGGCATCGGTAACCTCGGCGCCGCGCTCGCCAACTACGGCGGGTTCGCCTCCCGTGGGTTCCGGGTCGCCGCGCTCATCGACGCGGACCCGGCGATGGCGGGCAAGCCCGTCGCGGGCATCGCCGTGCAGCACACCGACGAGCTTGAGTCGATCATCAGCGACAACGGGGTCTCCATCGGCGTGATCGCCACCCCGGCCGGAGCCGCCCAGCAGGTCTGCGAGCGCCTGGTCGCCGCCGGCGTGACCTCCATCCTCAACTTCGCGCCGACCGTGCTGTCCGTGCCGGACGGCGTGGACGTGCGCAAGGTCGACCTCTCCATCGAACTCCAGATCCTCGCCTTCCACGAGCAGCGCAAGGCGGGCGAGGAGGCGGCCCAGGACGCCGCGCAGGCCGGCGCCACGGCGCCGGCGCCCGCGCGCCCCGGCCGCGTGCTGCCCGACGCCGCCGCGAGCCCCGCGACGGCCGGCGCCACCACCGGCCCCGCGCCGGCCGGCGCCGCCGCCGCGCCCGTGACCAGCGCCGACGTACGGGACAACCAGGGACCTGACGGGGACGTGCCCGCCGTGATGCCGGCATGAGCCTGCTGGTCGTCGGACTGAGCCACCGCAGCGCCCCGGTGAGCGCGCTGGAGCGCGCCGCCCTCCAGGGTGAGCAGCGCGCCAAGCTGGCGCAGGACGCGCTCGTCGCCGAGCCCGCGGTGGAGGCGGCGGTGCTGTCCACCTGCAACCGCGTGGAGCTGTACGCCGACGTGGACAAGTTCCACGCGGGCGTCGCCGAGCTGTCCACGCTGCTCGCGCGACACACCGGCGTGCCGTTGGACGAGCTGACGCCGTACCTGTACGTGCACTACGAGGACCGGGCCGTGCACCACCTGTTCACGGTGGCCTGCGGGCTCGACTCGATGGTGGTCGGCGAGGGGCAGATCCTCGCCCAGATCAAGGACGCGCTCGCGCTCGGGCAGGAGCTGCACACCGCGGGCCGGCTGCTCAACGACCTGTTCCAGCAGGCGCTGCGGGTGGGCAAGCGGGCGCACAGCGAGACCGGCATCGACAAGGCCGGGCAGTCGCTGGTCACCTTCGGGCTCGAACAGCTCGCCGGGGACGCGTCGGTGGAGCACTGGGCGGCGGGCAAGCGCGCCCTGGTGATTGGCGCGGGCTCGATGTCCTCGCTGGCCGCCACCACGCTGGCGCGCGCCGGGGTCGCCGAGGTCGCGGTGGCCAACCGCACCCTGGAGCGGGCCCAGCGGCTCGCGACCTCGCTGACCGAGCAGGCCCGTGGCCATGGCATGGACCTGGCCAATGGTTCGGTCAATGGCCGGGACAACGATCTTCCCGGAGTCGGGGCCGAGGCCCCCTCGACGGGGCACGGCAGCGCGTTCGGGCCCGCCGCCACGGGGGTTGCCGGGCTGGTGGCCGTACCGGACCAGCCGCACCACGCGTGCGTCGCCGGCGTGCCCACGCCGGACGGCGCCTGCGCCGCGCGGCCGGCCGACGCCGACGAGGCCGGGGCCGTGGCGCCGGCGCGCGGCGCCTGGCGGGCCGGCCTGGTGGCCCGCGCGGTGCCGATGAGCGAGGTCGCGGCCGAACTCGCCGCGGCTGACATCGTCGTCTCGTGCACCGGCGCGACCGGGCTCGTGCTGGACGCCGAGGCGCTGCGCGCGGCGGTCGCCCAGCGCCCCGACCGGCCGCTGGCCCTGCTCGACCTGGCCATGCCACGGGACATCGACGCCGCGGCGCACCGGCTGGACGGCGTACGCCTGGTGGATATCGAGTCGCTCGCCGAGGCGTCCGCCGACGCCCCGATGGCCGCCGACGTGGACCAGGTCCGGGCGATCGTCTCGGCCGAGGTCACCGCGTTCGGCGCCGCCCAGCGTGCCGCGCACATCACGCCCACCGTGGTCGCGCTGCGCACGATGGCGGCCTCCGTGGTGGCCAGCGAGATCTCCAGGCTGGACGGGCGACTGCCCGATCTTGACGACAAGCAACGCGCGGAGATCACCCAGACCGTCCGCCGTGTGGTCGACAAGCTGCTTCACGCGCCGACGGTGCGGGTCAAGCAGCTCGCGGCCACCCCGGGCGGGGCCGGCTACGCCGACGCCCTGCGCGAGCTCTTCGACCTCGACCCGGAGGCGGTCGCGGCCGTCAGCCGGGCCGATGGGAACCACCCGAAGCGAGGACGGGCATGACCGACAGCACACTCCCCACCCCCGATCGCGCGGCGGGCCCACCCGGTTCGGCCGCCGACGGCAGCGGTGACGTCGGCTCCGGCGCCCCGCTGCGACTCGGCACCCGGCGCAGCGCGCTGGCCATGGCGCAGTCGGGCCAGGTCGCCGCGGCCGTGGAGCGGGTCACCGGCCGCCCGGTCGAGCTGGTGGAGATCACCACGTACGGCGACACCTCGCGCGAGCACCTGGCGCAGATCGGTGGCACCGGCGTGTTCGTCTCCGCGCTGCGCGACGCGCTGCTCGGCGGCGCGATCGACTTCGCCGTGCACTCCCTCAAGGACCTGCCGACCGCCGCCGCCCCCGGCCTGGTGCTGGCGGCCGTGCCGCCGCGCGAGGACCCGCGCGACGCGCTGGTGGCGCGCGACGGCCTCGGGTTCGAGGCGCTGGCCGCCGACTGCGCCGCGGCCGGTCGCGTCGCGCGCGTCGGCACCGGCTCGCCGCGCCGGATGGCCCAGCTCAACGCGTGGGCCCGGGCGCACGGGCTGGCCGTGGAGACGGTCCCGATCCGCGGCAACATCGACACCCGGATCGGCTTCGTCCGCTCCGGTGAGCTGGACGCCGTGGTGTTGGCCGCGGCTGGCCTGAACCGTGTCGGACGGATCGGGGAGGCGACCGAGATCATCGACGCCGACACGATTCTGCCCGCCCCCGGCCAGGGGGCGCTGGCGATCGAGTGTGCCGCCTCGCACCCCGTGCACGGCACCGCGCTCGTCGCCCAACTCGCCGAACTCGACGATCCGCTCACGCGGGCCGCCGTGACCGCCGAGCGATCTCTGCTCGCCGCCCTGGAGGCCGGCTGTAGCGCACCCGTGGGGGCGCTGGCCGACTTGTTGGGCGACGGGCAGGCTATGACCGAAATGCGCCTGCGGGGCGTCGTCGGCACGACCGACGGCTCCGCGCTGGTGCAGTTGTCCACCACTGGTCCCGTACCCACCTCTTCTTCTCGCAGCGCGACGGACGACGCCGTGACCCCCGCGACACTGGGGCGCGAACTTGCCGCTGACATGCTCGCGAAGGGTGCGGCCGGTCTTATGGGGGAGCGAGCACTTTGAACCCCACCGCCCCGAACCACCCCGGCTGCGGGCACGTCACCTTCCTCGGTGCCGGGCCAGGCGATCCGGGCCTGCTGACGCTGCGCGCCGTGGAGGCACTGGCCACAGCCGATGTGCTGATCGCCGACGCGCAGGTGCTCGATGTGGTGCGTCCGCACGTACGGCCGAATGTCGCGGCCGACGCGCAGAGCGCACTACGGCAGACCGAGGCTGACGGCGCGTCAGTGGCCGCCGGAGTCCCGGTGCTTAGGGATACCGCCAATCTTGTCATGGTGGCCGCGCGCGGCGGCAAGCGGGTCGTCCGTGCGGTCGCCGGCGACCCGGGGCTCGACGGCGACGCCGCCGACGAGATGCTGGCCTGCGCCGCCGAGTCCATCGCCTTCGAGGTGGTGCCCGGCGTCGCGGCGGCGGTCGGCGTGCCCGCGTACGCCGGGGTGCCGCTGCGCGACGCGCAGGGCACGGACGTCCGGTTCGTCGACGCCCGGCACGCCGACGAGCGCTGCTGGGGCGAGGTCGGCGCGAGCGACGGCACCGTCGTGGTCACCGCCACGCTGGAGACGGTCGCCGCCGCCGCCGGCGAGCTGGTGGCCGCGGGCCGCAAGCCGGACACGCCGCTCGCGGTGACCGTCGCGGGCACCACCACGCGGCAGCGCACCTGGACGGCGACGCTCGGCACGATCGCGCAGGTCTTCAAGTCGGGCAAGGTGCTGCCGTCGGCCGACGGCGGGCAGCCCGTGATAGCCGTGGTCGGCGAGCGCGGCGCGGCCGAGCGGCGCGACCGACTGTCGTGGTTCGAGTCCAAGCCGCTGTTCGGCTGGAACGTGCTCGTGCCGCGCACCAAGGAACAGGCCGCCTCGCTCTCCGACCAACTGCGCTCCTACGGGGCGGTGCCCAGCGAGGTGCCGACCATCGCCGTGGAGCCGCCGCGCACCCCCCAGCAGATGGAGCGCGCCGTCAAGGGCCTGGTCACCGGGCGCTACGAGTGGATCGCGTTCACCTCGGTCAACGCGGTCAAGGCGGTGCGCGAGAAGTTCGAGGAGTACGGGCTCGACGCGCGTGCCTTCGCCGGCATCAAGGTCGCCGCGGTCGGCGAGCAGACGGCGAAGTCGCTGGTCGAGTTCGGCGTCAAGCCGGACCTGGTGCCCAGCGGCGAGCAGTCGGCGGCCGGCCTCCTGGAGGACTGGCCGCCGTACGACCCGGTCTTCGACCCGATCGACCGCGTCTTCCTGCCGCGGGCCGACATCGCCACCGAGACGCTGGTGGCCGGACTGATCGAGCTGGGCTGGGAGGTGGACGACGTCACCGCGTACCGGACGGTGCGCGCGTCGCCGCCGCCGGCCGAGACCCGCGAGGCCATCAAGGGCGGCGGCTTCGACGCGGTGCTGTTCACCTCGTCGTCGACCGTGCGGAACCTCGTCGGCATCGCGGGCAAGCCGCACAATGTCACCGTCATCGCCTGCATCGGCCCGGCCACCGCGAAGACCGCGGAGGAGCACGGGCTGCGGGTGGACGTGCTGTCGCCCGAGCCCTCGGTGCACAAGCTGGCCGAGGCGCTCGCCGAGTTCGGGGCGGCGCGGCGGGCAGCCGCCATCGAGGCCGGGGACCCGGTCACGCGCCCGAGCGAGCGACGGCCCGGATCGCGTAGGAGGGCACGCTCTTGATGGACCACGGCAGCTTCCCCGGGGTCAGGCCCCGCCGGTTGCGTACGACCGCCGCCATGCGCCGCATGGTGGCCGAGACCCGGCTGGACCCGGCCGAGCTGATCCTGCCGGCGTTCGTCCGCGAGGGCGTGAGCGAGCCGGTGCCGATCGCGTCGATGCCGGGCGTCGTGCAGCACACCCGGGACACCTTGCGTAAGGCCGCCGCCGAGGCGGTGGCCGCCGGGGTCGGCGGGATCATGCTGTTCGGCGTGCCGGAGGACGCGAAGAAGGACGCCGTCGGCACGCCCGGCACCGACCCGGACGGCATCCTGCAGGTCGCGCTGCGGGACGTGCGGGCCGAGGTCGGCGACGACCTGGTGATCATGTCGGACCTGTGCCTGGACGAGCACACCGACCACGGCCACTGCGGCGTCCTGGACGCGCAGGGCCGGGTGGACAACGACGCGACCCTGGAGCGGTACGCGCAGATGGCCCGCGCCCAGGCGGACGCGGGCGCGCACACGGTCGGGCCCAGCGGCATGATGGACGGCCAGGTCCGGGTGATCCGCGAGGCGCTGGACGGCGCGGGCCACCAGGACGTGTCGATCCTGGCGTACACCGCCAAGTACTCCTCGGCCTTCTACGGGCCGTTCCGGGAGGCGGTCGGCTCCTCGCTCCAGGGGGACCGCAAGACCTACCAGCAGGACCCGGCCAACGCCCGCGAGGCGCTGCGCGAGCTGGCCCTGGACGTCGCCGAGGGCGCGGACATGGTGATGGTCAAGCCGGCACTGCCGTACCTGGACATCCTGCGGCAGATCGCGGACGCGTCGCAGGTGCCGGTCGCGGCGTACCAGATCTCCGGCGAGTACGCGATGATCGAGGCCGCCGCCGCCAACGGGTGGATCGAGCGGGACCGGGCGATCATGGAGACGCTGACGTCCGTGCGGCGGGCCGGCGCGGACATGATCCTCACCTACTGGGCCTCGGAGGTCGCCGGCTGGCTGCGCGGCGGGCGCTGACGGCCCGACCGCTGATCTCCTGACCGGGGGCGGCCACCTGGAACCGCCCCCGAACCGGCTCACGCTGGGCCCCGACCCACTCGGTACGTCCGAGGGGTCGGGGCCTTCGTCGTGGGCGGCGGCAAGGTGGCGGCAAGGTGGGGAGTAGGCCGGGCGGGGCGGGCGGGGTGGTCCGTGGGTGACGTCTGGGGACGCGATCCGGACAACCCGCGCCTAGCACGCGCCATTGGCGCGCCCCTGAGTACGCGTACTCAGGCGCCCCCGTGACCGGCTGGACAGTCTGCTTCCCGTGACGAACACCTCTTCGAAAGTGTGGCGTTGGCGTCCCTGGTCGCGGCCGATGTCGCGGAGCGTGGACATCCTTCTGGCGATCGTGCTGTTCCTGGTGGAGGTCGGGCGGCTCGCGTTGGACGCGGTACTCGGGGTGGGTCTTGAGGTGTGGGCGGCGCAGGGCGAGGAGACGCAGATCGCCGCGGCCGAGCGCGCCTACCTCGGGCGACTGCGCACGCACCTGACCGTCGCGCTCTGCGCGGTGGTGCTCGCGGCGGTCTTCCGCGCCCGGCGGACGGCGTACGCCCATGTCTGGGTGGCCCTCATCATCGGCGTGCTGTTGTTGAACGAGCGGGACCTGTGAGGCGTCGCGAGCGCGCAGCGCCGGGGCGGGTTCCCGCACGGTGGCCGCGCGTGACGGCCGGGGCGCGGGGCCGGCAGGGCGCGCCGGGGGCGGGTTGCCGCGTGGTGGGTGGGTGTTCGGTGGCCGGGCGCGCGGGCGTTGCGCTGTGGGCGATTGCGCTGTGGGCGTGCGGGGCTTTCGCGGGGGCGCGGGGGCGGGCAGGGTCGGACGCATGAGACTGCTGATGCTGGGCGGGACGGAGTTCGTGGGGCGCGCCGTGACGGAGGCGGCGCTGGCGCGGGGTTGGGAGGTCACGGTCTTCCACCGGGGGCGCCACGCCGCGCCGCCCGGGACCGAGGTGCTGCTCGGCGACCGGACGGCCGAGGGCGGGCTCGCGGCCCTGACCGAGGGGGCGGGGGCGGGGCGCGGCTGGGACTTGGTGGTGGACACCTGGTCCAAGGCGCCGACCGCGGTGCGGGACACGGCCGGGGTGCTGGCCGGCCGGGTGGGGCGGTACGTGTACGTCTCCAGCGGCTCGGTGTACCGGTACCCGTCGGCGGCCGGGCACGACGAGAGCTGGCCGGTGGTGGACGCCTCGCCCGACGACGGTGACGACGTGGACTACGCGCGCGCCAAGCGGGGCGGGGAGCTGGCCGCGCTCGACGCGTTCGGCGAGCGGGCGCTGCTGGTGCGGGCCGGGCTGATCCTCGGCCCGTACGAGAACATCGGGCGGCTGCCGTGGTGGCTGGGGCGGATGGCGCGGGGCGGGACCGTGTTGGCGCCGGGCCCGCGGGAGTTGGCCCTGCAGTACGTGGACGTGCGCGACCTGGCCGCCTGGTGCCTGGACGCGGGCGCGGCCGGGCTCGGCGGCCCGTACAACGTGATCAGCCCCTCGGGGCACGCCACCATGGGCGAGCTGCTGGTGGCGTGCGCGCGGGTGACCGGCGGTGGGGCGACGCTGCGCTGGCTGGACGCGGGGGCGGTGTTGGCCGCGGGCATCGAGCCGTGGACGGAGCTGCCGGTGTGGGCGGCGGCGGGCGAGCTGTACGACGCGCTGCACCGTACGGACGTCTCCCGGGCGGTGGCGGCGGGGCTGCGTTGCCGGCCCGTGGAGCAGACGGTGGTCGACACCTGGCGTTGGCTCCAGGGCATCGGCGGGGTCGCCCCGCACCGCCCGGACCGCTCCCGGGTGGGCCTGGACCCGGCGAAGGAGGCGTTGGCGCTGCGCGCGGCGGCGGGCGAGGGCGGCGCGCGTGCGGGCCAGGCCCAGGGTCAGGTCCAGCGGCCGGGCTGAGCGGACGCCAGGGCCGGGGTCGGTGGGGGTGGGCGGGGAATGTCAGAGGCGGGGGTTAGGGTCCCGCCCGTGACCGAACCTTCGTACCTCCAGACCACCCGGGCCGGTTACGACGCGATAGCCGTCCCCTACGAGGAGTTCGCCCGCGACGCCCTGGCGAACAAGCCCTTCGACGCGGCGATGCTGGCGGCGTTCGCGCACGTGGTGCGGGCCGGCGGGGGCGGCCTCGTGGCGGAGGTGGGGACCGGGCCGGGGCGGGTGGCGGCGCACCTGCACGGGCTCGGGCTCGACGTGTTCGGCGTCGACCTGTCCCCGGAGATGGTCGCGTTGGCCCGGCGTACCTACCCGGAGCTGCGGTTCGTCGAGGGGCAGATGGCCGAACTCGACCTGGCGGACGGCGCGTTGGTCGGCCTGGTCGCCTGGTACTCGGTCATCCACACGCCGCCCGAGCTGGTGCCCACGGTGCTCGCCGAGTTCCACCGGGTGTTGGCGCCGGGCGGCCACGCGCTGCTCGCCTTCCAGGTGGGCGACGAGCCGTTGCACCTGTCGGAGGCGTTCGACCGGGAGATCGCGCTCGACTTCCACCGCTTCCAGCCGGACCGCATGAGCGCGCTGCTGGCCGACGCGGGGCTGGACGTGCAGGCCACGCTGGTGCGCGAGGCCGAGCCGACCGAGCGCACCCTGCAGGCGTACCTGCTGGCGCGCAAGGCGGCGGGCGGGTCGGGGGAAGGACCGGCGGGCGGGCCGGGGGAGGGGGCCGGTGCGGCGGGCTAGCGAGCGGTGAGGGGGCCGAGGGCGGATCGCTAGCCCGGGCGTGGGACGTACGGGCCGACCGGCGGGCGTCAGCGGTCGGGCGTGGTCTGGCCCCGGCCCGAGGAGGGGCCGGGGCCAGATGGATCAGCCGCGACGGGGCTGGCCCGTGGTGCCTGCCCGCCGGTCGCGGTGCCGTGTCCGGGGCGACCGTGTCCCCGGGCGGCAGCGGGTGGCGGGCAGGCGTCAGCGGGTGGCGGTCCAGGAGTGGGCGACGTCCACGACCAGGTGGTTGGCGGTCTGCGTCACCCGGAACGGGAGCCTGGCGCGGACGCCGAGGCCGATCTGCGTGTCGCCCTCGAAGCTGCTGCCGAAGCGGGCGTCCTTGAAGGTCTTGAAGCCGGTCAGGTTCACGCCGGGCAGCGGCTGGCCGGCCCGGCCCTGGTAGGTGGCGCTGCCGGTCTCCGGGTCGTAGCTCGGTGCCGCGGCGCGCACCTCCAGTATCGCGCCGCCGCCGACCTTGATCAGGTCGCCGGAGCCGTCCTGGCGCAGCTCGTCGACGTAGCCGACGCGGTAGCCGATCGGCTGGTCACCGGTGCCTCGAACATCGAAGACCAGGCGGTCGAAGCACGCGTGCTGACCGGCCCTGATGTTCTCCAGCGGGCGGTAGTCCGTCGGCTCGGCGGTCTTGTCGCCGCTGCCCCAGATCGGGTCGCAGGGCGCGTCCGTGCCGCTGCCCCAGATCGGGTCGCGGTCGGTGCTCGCCGTCGTCGCCGGTGGCGTGGCAGCGTTGGCCGTAGTGACGGTCGCCGCCAGACCGGCGCTCGCCAGCACGATCGCGGCCAGTGCAGTGCCCCACCGTCGCATGTGGTTACCCCCATATAGATGTTGATCACGCGCGCGTTGTGCGTTCGCGCCTTTGGATAAGTGACGAGTCGACCGCCCAAAAGGTTGCCCGCGAGGCCCTGGCCACATGGCGCGTTCGGCTCCCAACGTGGCGCGCGCGAAGCGGAATTGGCAAGTCGACGGTCAGCGCGCGCTGACCCGCGTACGCCGTCCCGGGCGCGCCCGACCGGCGGCCCCGTACCCGACCTGCGGCCCGTACCCGTTCGCCCGATGGCCAACCTGCCGCCCGTAGCGCGGTGTTGAGTGCGACCGAACGCGGTGCCGGAGCGGTCGCCGGGCGCTCGGGAACGCCCGTCTACTGGGCAACTGTGCTGGCCCGCAAGGGGGGTAGCCACCCCGGTCTTCGACGACCTGGTCCCACTGGCTGAGCCTCCCGTTCCGGGAGAGTGTCGACGGCATGGCACATCGACACAGTGAGAACGACCAGTCCCGGTACGGCGCGGACGGGCGGCCCGACCGTCCGGCGCGCGGCACGGGCGGACACACCGCACCCGAGCCCGCGGCCGGAGCCGAAACCCCACCGGCGACCAGGGCGGCGCCCGCGGCCCCGCACCCGCGGGCCCGGCGCCGCGCGCCGCGCGGGAGGGCGGCCCGGCTGTCCGTGCCGGCGCTCGGGCTGGTGCTGGCCGCCTCCCTGCTCGGGGCCGCGAACCCGGCCGAGGCGGCGCGGTCGACGGGCGGGCCCGGCACATCCAGCGCGCCCGGCGGGCCCGGCGCATCCGGTGAGCCCGGCGCGCGGGGCGAGGCGCTGGACTGGCAGCGGTGCGCGGTCGAGGGCGCGGACCCGCGACAGGAGTGCGCCACGGTCAAGGTGCCGCTCGACTACGCCCGCCCGAACGGCCGGCAGATCGACATCGCCGTCTCCCGCATCCGCAGCGAGCGGCCGGCGGACCGGCGCGGCGCCCTGTTGCTGATCCCGGGCGGCCCCGGCAACTCCGGCCTGAACGGGCCGTCCGGCAAGGGGCAGCGGCTGCCGAGCAGCGTGCGCGGCGCGTACGACCTGATCGGGTTCGACCCGCGCGGCGTGGGCAGCAGCACGCCGGTGACCTGCGACCTCTCGCATGAGCAGCTCGCCACCGTCAACCTGCGCGCCTGGCCCGACGCGGACGGCGGGCTCACCGGGCCGGTGACCCGCGCCCGCACCGTCGCCGAGACCTGCGCCCGCGACGGCGGTGAGCTGGTCCGCCACATCAGCACCCGCAACGAGGCCAGGGACATCGACCGCGTCCGGCAGGCGCTGGGCGAGGACAGGCTCTCCGCGTGGGGCCACTCGTACGGCACGTACGCCGGGTCCGTCTACGCGCGGATGTTCCCCGACCGCACCGACCGCTGGGTGCTCGACAGCAACGACGACCCGAACCCCCGGCGGGTGGCGCGGCAGTGGCAGGCCAACTACGCGGTCGGCGTCGAGGACACCTTCCCCGCCTTCGCCGCCTGGGCCACCGACCCCGCCAACGGGCCCGTCGTGGCCGACCGGCCCGAACAGGTGCGCCCGTTGTTCCTGCGGCTCGCCGCCGAGCTGGACCGCGACCCGCTGCCGTGGCCGGGCGCCAACCCCGACCGGCTCACCGGCAACCACCTGCGCCAGGTGATGCTGGACAGCCTGGGCAGCCCGGCGCGGTTCCCCTTCCTCGCCCAGGTGATCAACGCGGTGCGCACCGGCGGGGCGCTGCCCGCGCCGGGGACGCAGCCGTCCGACGCGTTCCTGCGCAACAACATCGCGGTGGCCGTCGCCACCATCTGCAACGACGTCTCGTGGCCGCGCTCGCTGCCCACCTACGAGCGGAACGTGGCCCGCGACCGGGCCCGGCACCCGCTCACGGCCGGCATGCCGGCCAGCGTCATGCCGTGCGCGTTCTGGCCGTACGCGCCGCGCGAGCCCGCGACGCGGATCACCGACAGCGGCCCGTCCAACGTGCTGCTCGTACAGAACCTGCGCGACGCGTCGACGCCGCACTCCGGCGCGCTGCGGCTGCGGAGCGCGTTCGGCGACCGGGCGCGCATGGTGTCGGTGGACGCGACCGGGCACGGCGCGTACATGGCGGTCGACGGCAACGCCTGCGGCGACCGGCTCGTGACCGACTTCCTGGTCACGGGGCGGCGGCCGGCGCACGACGTGACCTGCGCGGACGCGGCGGATATTCCCTCGAACCGGAGGGCCGGCTGAGGCAGGATGAGGCGCGGCCACGCGCCGACAGCCCGCCACCCCCGCCCGAAGGACGTGCCCATGCCCGAGCAGAACCCGCGACAGGCCGAGCGGCAGCCGGAGGAGGTGCGGGTCCCCGACCCCACCGTGCTGCACCCGCTGCCCGAGCACGAGCGGGTGGTGCTGCTGAAGCCGCTGGTGACCGACCCGCGCATCGAGGTCGGGGAGTTCACGTACTACGACGACCCCGAGCACGCGGAGTCCTTCCAGGAACGCAACGTGCTCTACGCGTACGGGCCCGAGCGGCTGGTCATCGGCAGGTACTGCGCGATCGCCACCGACACGAGGTTCATCATGGCGGGCGCGAACCACGCCACGCACGGCGTGTCCACCTTCCCGTTCACCATCTTCGGCGGGACGTGGGCGGAGCGCACGGCCCACGTGTTCGGGGAGATCGAGAGCCGGGGTGACACCGTGGTCGGCAACGACGTGTGGTTCGGGCGGGGCGTGACGGTGATGCCGGGCGTGACCATCGGCGACGGCGCGATCGTCGCCACCGGTTCCGTGGTCGTCTCCGACGTGCCCCCGTACACGATCGTCGGCGGCAACCCGGCCCGTACCGTCAAGCAGCGGTACGCGGACGAGGACGTCGAGCGGCTGCTGCGGGCGGCCTGGTGGAACTGGCCGCTGGAGACGGTCACGGAGCACGTGCTCACGATCATGACCGGCAGCCCGGCCGACATCGAGGCCATCGCGGCCGGACTCCCCACGGCCTGAGCGGCGGGGGCGCGCTCGCCACGGTCCACCCGGGCGGGCGCGCCCCTCCCCGCCGCCCCCGACCCATCCGCGCCCCCGAGCCGTGACCGGGTCGGGGCAGCGGCCGGTGGCGTGGCCCGGTCACGGGCCGGGGAGCGGGCCGGCGGTGTACGTCGCGAGGCGGAAACGCTGGCGGTTGTGGGGGAGTTGCACGGCAGTCGGGTCCAGCAGGTCCACCAGCTGGACCAGGGCGTTCTGTAGCGCCTCAAGCCGGGCCAGGGCCGGGGTGGGGTCGACGGCGAGCCGGTCCACGTCGGCCAGCAGGTGCGTGAACCACGCGCGGAACACCTCGTCCTGGTCCAGGCGGCGGCAGAACTCCGCGTACCCCAGGCACCAGCGCTGCCCGGGAACGCTGTCCGGGTGCACCATCAACTCGCCGATCGCGCGCTGGTGGGCACGGAAGACCCGCAGCTCGTTGCTGGTCTCGGAGATCCTGCCGACGAGCGTGCTGATCTCGCCCAACTGCCGCATGATCCGCCGGTTGGTGCGGTTGCCGCCCAGGTTGAGGAACTGGATGTCCCGGCGCAGCGTCTCCGCCCACCCCAGGTACTCCGCGAGCACGAACACGGTGCTGCGCCGCGCGTACTCGGCCTCCGCCGGCGTGCCGTGGGTCAGGAAGGCCGTCAGGTAGCCGGAGTAGCCGAGGGCGGGGGTGTGGTCGACGACGTGGCCGCGCAGGATGTTGTACAGCCGGCTCTGTAGGTCGTAGGCGGCGAGCGCGAGCGACGAGCCGTACCGCTCCATGTAGTTGCGCTCCGTTCGCGCGTTCAGCCGGCGTTGCTGCCAGTAGCCGAGGAAACCCGTCAGGGCCGCCCCGACCACGGCGACGACCGCCGACACCATGGACACCGAGTCCAACGCCGCCTCCCCCCGCGCCCGCTGGCCGCGCGCCTCGCCCTTTTCCCGCCCGCGCCCGCTCGCCACGGTACGACGCGCGGCCGGTTCGCACCCCGATCATGCCGCCCGCCCCTCGGGGGAGGATCGCGGATGGCTCAGGGCGCGGGGTGTGCGTGGCGTACGCCACGGCGCCAGACGTCGGTGAGGGCGGTGATCGTGGCGATGTCCCGGGTGGGGTCGCCCTCCACGAGCACCAGGTCGGCGCGGAGGCCGGGGGCGATCCGGCCGCGGTCGGTCAGGGCGAAGTGGCGCGCGGGCAGGCTGGTCGCGGCGGCCAGCGCCGCGCGGGGGCTCAGGCCGGCCCGGCGGAGCAGGAGCAGCTCGCGGTGCATGCCGCTGCCGTGGCCCGGATCGTACGGGGTCGCGTCGGTCCCGGCGAGCAGAGGGGCCCCGGCCTCGCGCAGGGCCCGTACGGCGCCCACGGCGTTGCCGAGGCTGCCCGGGCGGGCGCAGACCGGGGCCCGGCTTCCCCGTTCGGTGATCGCCTCGAAGTAGGCGAGCGTGGTGACGGTGAAGACCCCCGCCGAGCGGACCCGTTCGGCCAGCCGCCGCGAGGCCGGGTCGCCCGGCGCGAGGTCGGTCCACACGTGGGCCAGGCCGTCCACGCCGGCGTCGAGGGCCGTCACCACCTCGGCCCCGGTGATGGCGTGCGCGATGACCCGCAGCCCGACGGCGTGCGCCGCCGAGGTGAGCGCCGTGGCCAGCTCCGGCGTCATGGCCGGCAGGTCGGTGCCGTGCACGGAGCCGTCATCGATGACGATCTTGAGGTAGTCGGCCCCCTCGGCCTGTCGGGCCCGTACGAACTCCGTCGCCCGGGCCGGGTCGTCGATGACGTCGATGGCCACCGGCCCGTCGGGGACCCCGGGCAGGTGCGGCAGCAGTTGCGTCGGGTGACCGCCGGGGACCGTCGCCAGCGTGCCCGCGCTACGCAGGTCGGCCACGTCGTCCCGGTCGGCGGCCAACCGCCGCTGGCCGGGCAGCACGTGCGGCAGGCAGAACATGTCGAGTTCGGTGGTGACCCCGTACCGCAGCGCCTGGCTCAGGCTGCCGTCGAAGACGTGGGTGTGCGCGTCGATCAGCCCCGGCAGCAGGGTCTTTCCCCGGCCGTCGACCTCCTCGACGGCCCCGTCGACGGCGTCTTCGTCGACCGCGTCGGCGCCGGGTGCGGTGGCCGGGGTGCCGGCCGGCGCGGCGGTCGGGGTGTCGGCCGGTGCGGCAGACCGCGCGTCGGTCGCGCCCGCCCGTTCCGGTCGTACGGAGGTGATCAGACCGTTCGTCAGCTCCACGGTGACGTGCGCGGTGGTGCGCTCGCCGTCGAAGACCGTGACATCGCGGATCAGTGTGCGCATCGGGATCTCCTGCCAGTCGTGTTGTCCCGGATGCCAGCGTTGAGCGGCCGGGGCCGTCGGCTGTGACATCGGCGGCCGGCGAGGTGACGTGCGCCATAACGGGGCTTCCGCGTGTCACACGTGCGGGGCGGCGGGTCTCTACGGTCGTGACCGGCGTGATGACCGGTGTGATGACTGATGCCGTGACCGGTGTCGTGACCGGACGTCGTCACTGACGAAGGAGGAGGCGGACATGACGGTGACCCCGATCCAGGCGGCCGTGGCGAACGAGGCGTTGGCGGCGGCCGAAACGGTGGCAGAGGGGGAAGTGACGGAGGTGACGGAGACGACGGCGGGGGACGGGGCGACCGACGAGGCCGTGACCGAACGGTTCCTGCGCCTGCGGCGCCTGCTGTTCTCGGTGATCTACAACATGCTGGGCAGCGTCGCCGACACGGAGGACGCCCTCCAGGAGGTGTGGCTCGCCTGGGCCGCCCGACACCGGGCGCCGACCGCCGGGCCCGTCGTCAACGACCGGGCCTACCTGGTGCGCGCGGCGGTGCACCAGGCGTTGGCCCGCCGCGCCGACCTGCGGCGCCGCCAGGAGACGTACGTGGGGTGCTGGCTGCCGGAGCCGCTGTTCGTGACCGAGGACGACGCCAGCGGACCCGTCGAACGCGCCGAGGCCGTGTCGATGGCGCTGCTGGTGGTCCTGGAGACGCTGTCGCCGTTGGAGCGGGCGGTGTTCGTACTGCACGAGGTCTTCGGTTTCGGCCACCCGGAGATCGCGGACGCCCTCGACCGGTCCCCCGCGGCGGTGCGCCAACTCGCGGTCCGTGCGCGCCGCCACGTCCACGCGCGCCACCCCCGCCACCGGCCCGAACCCGGCCGTCAGGCCGAGGCGACGGCGCGGTTCGCCGAGGCCGCTCTCGGCGGCGACCTCCAGGCGCTGCTGCGGGTCCTGGCGCCGGACGTCACGCTGTGGACCGACGGCGGGGGCAAGGGACCCGCGGTCAGCGCCCGGCCCGTACGCGGCCGCGAACGGGTGGTGGCGCTGTTCCTGGCGATCGCCGGCGCGCTGCCCCCGAACCCGCCGCGCCTGCGCCCGTGTCGGGCGGCCGGCGACCCGTGCGTGCTCGTCGTCACCGACGCCGGCCCGCTCGCCGTGCTCATCGTGGACCTCGCGCCTGACGACGGCCGGATCACCGCCGTTTACTCCATAACGAACCCCGACAAACTCATCGGGGCACGTGGGCTGTAGGAGCAGGGTCCCAGTCGCGCGTGTCGACAGATACACCAGGGTGAATTCGGGTTATTCCCCGGCGCGTTGGGGCGCTCTCCGCATGGCCGCGCGCCGGCCCGGCCGGGACGCTGGAGGCCATGAACCCACGCATCAAAGCGCCCCGCGTACGCCTGACCGCCGCCGTCGCGCTGACCGCGACGATGGCCGGACTCGCGGCCTCCGCGCCCGCGATCGCCGCCGACGACTCCCGCGCACCGTCCTCCCAACAGGCCACCAGCACGGGGATCGCGGAGCCCGGAGCGGGCACGGGAACCACCTCGTCCGACACCGCCGGCACCAACGAGGCGACGCGCAAGCCGCTCACCCAGGGACAACTGCGACGGGCCGTGGAGCGCACGCTGCGCGAGGCCGGGTACGTCAACGTGTCGGTGGACGTACGCGACGGCACCCGGCACACCACCGCCCGGGCCGGCGAGGCGAAGCTGAACACGGGCCGCCCCGTGCCGGCCGGGGCCTCCTTCCGTGGCGGGAGCACCACCAAGTCGTTCGTCGCCGTGGTCGTCCTGCAACTCGTCGCCGAGGGCGAGCTGTCACTCGACGACACCGTCCACGACTGGCTGCCCGGCCTGATCACCGGGAACGGCAACGACGGCCGGCGCATCACCATCCGACACCTGCTCCAGCACACCAGCGGTCTGTACAACTACGACCGCACCGAGGACACCGGGAACACCGCCGCCGACTTCGAGCGGACGAGGTTGGAGCACCTGGAGCCGGAGCAGCTCATCGCCGGCGCCCTGCGCCACAAGCCGGACTTCGACCCGGCCGACCCCGACGACCCCACGCCCAACTGGAACTACTCCAACCCCGGTTACGTGCTCCTCGGAATGATCATCGAGAAGGTCACGGGGCGGCCGTGGGGCGAGGAGGTCAGGCAGCGGATCGTGAAGCCGCTCGGCCTGAAGGGCACCTACGCACCCGGCGACGACCCGTACCTGCGGGGCCCGCACGCTCACATCTACCAGCAGTTCCCCGGCTCGCAGCGACTCACGGACACCACGGTGCGCAACATGTCGTGGGGCGACGCGGCGGGCGCGCTGGTGACCACCGAACGCGACCTGGACCGCTTCTACACCGCTTTGCTGACCGGCGACCTGCTGCCGGCCGAGCAGCTCAGGGAGATGCGCGAGGTCGTCCCCGTGTCGGCGGACTTCGACCAGGTCATGCCGGGGCTGCGGTACGGGCTCGGGCTGATGCGCCAGCCGCTGGCCTGCGGCGGGTACCGCTGGGGTCACGGCGGCGACGTCGAGGGCGGCACCGTACGCACCGGCTTCACCGCCGACGGCAAGCGCGGCGTGGTGATCGCGGCCAGCGGCAAGGCGTCCGACGACGCGTGGCTGATGAAGGCCGAGCGCTCCCTCCAGAGCCTGCTCGACCAGACCCTGTGCGGCACGCGGCGCTGACCTGCCCACCCGCGTCGGCCCGGCCCAGTCCGCCCCAGCCCGCGTCGGCCTGTGCCATGCGGGCCGGGGCGGGGCGGGCATTGGGGTGCTGGGGTGCTGGGGGCACGCACCGGGCTTATTGTTCTAGGGCAAAAACCCCTTGCAGCTAGTACGTAAGCGGGCTAGCCTTTTCGCATGCTCTCCGTGAAGCCCGTCCCCAGGATTCTTGAGGGTCGCACCGTGCGGCTGGAGCCGCTGACCCTCGACCACGTGCCGGATCTCTTCCGCGCCGGCGGCGGTGACGAGGAGGTCTGGCGCTGGCTCAACCACCCCATGCCGCGCACGGAGGCCGAGCTGCGCGAGATCGTCGCGGGGCAGCTCGCCGACGAGGCCAAGGAAGCCATTTTGTGGGCGGCCGTGTTGCGCGAGACGGGGCGCGCCGTCGGCCAGACGTCCTACCTCGACATCAGCGTGCGCGACGAGCGGCTGGAGATAGGCGGCACCTGGTACGGCCGACAGGTCTGGCGCACGGCGGTGAACACCGAGGCCAAGCTGCTCCTGCTCACCCACGCCTTCGAGGAGTTGGGCGTCGGCCGCGTGCAGTGGAAGACCCATCACCTCAACGCGCGTTCCCAGGAGGCGATAGCCCGCCTCGGCGCCCACCGCGAGGGCCTGCTCCGCCGCCACATGGCCATGCCGGACGGCACCTGGCGGGACAGCGTGTACTACTCGATGCTCGCCGACGAGTGGCCGCCGGCCCGGGACCGACTGAAGCGCCGCCTGGCGGCAGGCGGGCAGGCGGAGGCCGACGCGGCGGGCGTTGGTTCACCCGGCAGCATGTCGGCGGAGCACGGCTCCCACGCTGCCGCGTAGGTGGTGGCGGACGGGGCGGGCTGAGGGTTCCCCGGGAGGGGGCTCTCCGCGCGTGGCGGGGGCATGGTGAGGTCGGCCCCGTGGTGTGCTCAAGCCTCCAGCTCACGCACGGTACCGCCACTACTGTTTCCGCAGGAGAGGAGAGTGCCGGCTATGGCCCTTTCGCCCGCCGAGCGGGCCATGACACCGCTGCGCCGCGCCGCTGAGGCCGTGGAGGAGGCCAGCGCTCTGCGCGTCGAGATCATCAGGGGGGTGCTTGTGACCGCCCCGCCCCCGTGCGGCAAGCACGCGGGCATCATCAACGCGGTCGCCAAGCAACTGCTGGGCAGCCTGCCCGCCCACCTGGACGCCTTCCAGGTCGCCTCCGTCTCCCTCCCGGACGATGCCGACGACTACGCCACCCCCGACCTCATGGTCTGCGATGCCGCATTCGGTGAGTCGGACGACTGGTTGGCTGACCCGGCGGATGTAGAACTGGTCGTGGAGGTCGTTTCCAAGGGCAACAGCACCAAGGACACGCGGTCCATGGTCACCTGGTACGCGGACGCCGGCATCCCGGCCTACCTGCTGATCGATCCGCGCGACGGCACCTGGACTCTGCGCACCACGCCCCGCGACGGCGAGTTCCTAGGCAGCCTGCGCGGGCGGTTCGGCGAGGGTGTCGAACTGGCGGCCCTGGGCTTGAAGATCGCTACCGACGGGTTCGTGCGGTACGCCTGATGCCCGGGTCCCCCGAACGATCCTGTGCGCCAGCGGGCTTCTGTTGTGGCAGCCGCCCCCGCAGGTGCCTCCCGTAACCAGCGGTCTCGCCGTCCGGCGCCGAATTCGAGCCCACCCACCCCCGAGCTTGCACAGCCTGTTACGTTCATGCTCCAAGGAGTCAACGGTGCATGCCGTGGCACGGGGGCCTGGGGGGAGACACGTGACGTTCGATCAGGAATGGGCGGAACTCAAGGGGGAGGCGTCGACCCGGTTGCGGTTGGCGAGCGCCGACGGGCCGGGCGGAGGCGAGGCCCAGGGGCGGTTGCGGCAGTCCAAGCGCGCCTGGAGCCAGGCGTCTGAGGGCGTACGGGCCGTGCGCGGTGACCTGCGTACGGCGGTGAGCGGACTCTCCGAGGGGCAGCGCGGCACCGGCAGCGGTGACGCTGGCGTGACGGGTCTGCTCAGCGCGACGGCACAGCGCAGCGTCTTCCAGTCGTGGAAACGCAAGGTCGAACTCATGCAGCGGGAGTGCGACGACGTGCAGGGGAAAATGGAGAAGGCCGCCCAGTCGTACTACCGCACCGACGACGCGGTCAAAGACGCGTTCAAGAGCCGGGACGCCGCTCCGGACGGCCAGCCCGGGGTCGGCCGGCCCACGCCGGGCGAAGGGGGCCAGTCCCGGTGGTGACGTTCGACCAGCTCAGGGACTTACGCCCGGCTGAACTGGAGGACGCGGCCGACGGATGGCACCGCCTCAGCAGCGCGGCGGGCGCGGCCAAGGGGCGCGTGACGGACGAGATCGCCACGCGGTTACAGCTCGCCGTGACGGGGGAGGGCGTGGACGCCGCCGTCGAGCGGTTGCACGAGCTCGCGCGGAGCTGCCACCACGCCCAGGTGGAGACCGGGCTGATCCGTACGGCCCTCAACGGCCTGGCCGGCGAGCTGCGTTCCGCGCAGCAGAAGCTGGCCGACGCCGTGGCGGACGCCGAGGCCGAACAGTTCACCGTGGAGTCGGACGGTTCGGTGCACTGGGTCGACAAGGACCCGGCGGCGCCCCTCGCGCCCCACCAGAGCGTGCGGGGCAGCAGGCCCAGCGTGGTCATCGGATCGGACCCGGACCCCAAGCGGGCCAAGGCACAGGAGTACGTCGACCGCATCGGAACCGCGCTCAGGGAGGCCACCGAGGCGGACGCCCGGTACGCACGGGCGCTGGGCCGGCTGCACGCCGACAGCGACCTGAACGTCTCCGACGCGGAGTGGGTGGACGCCCAGCGGGACATGGCCGCGGTGCGCGGCGCGGCCGATCACGTAACCGCGGGGGACATTCCGAAGGACAAGTCCCCCAAGGAGAACGCGGATTGGTGGAAGGGCCTCTCGCAGGACGAGCAGGCGGACTACATCGCGCTCCACCCGGCCAGCGTCGGCGCCCTGGACGGCCTCCCGGCCACGGTCCGCGACGAGGCCAACCGCGCGGTCCTCGCCGAGAAGCGCGCCGACTACCAGACGCAGCTCAACGCGATACCTCCGGAGCCGATCAAGATCCAGCCCGGCCGGGTGGGCAGCCCCATCGCGACCAGGACGGCCGAGTGGATCGCCTGGGACAAGAAGTGGGGCGACAAGAGGTCCCAACTCGAAGCGTCACTCAAGGGGATGGGGGACATCCAGAACCGTTTCGCGCGCAACGATCTGGGGCCAGAAGACGACCGCTTCCCGCGCGCCTACCTGCTGGCCTTCTCCTCGGAGGGCCGGGGGCGCGCCGTCATCGCCAACGGCAACCCGGACACCGCCGACCACACGGCGGTGTACGTGCCGGGTACGGATGCTGGCTTGGGGAACTTCGCGCACGACATCAAACGCATGACGAACCTGTGGGTCGCCGCCGATTCCACAGCAGACGGGAAGAGCGTGTCCACGATCACCTGGCTCGGCTACGATGCGCCCCAGGGTGTCAAACAAGCCGCCTATTCGAAGTACGCGGATCACGGCGCTTCGGACCTGAATAGATTCGTCGACGGCATCCACGCATCACGTGCGACGGATTCCCCCGGGCATCTCACCGTCGCGGGTCACAGCTACGGCAGTACGCTGACCGGCACCGCTGCCCGCCAGGGCGACCTCCATGCGGACGACGTCATCCTGACCGGCAGTCCGGGCGTGCGAGTGGGGCGGGCGACGGACCTGGATGTGCCCGAGGGGCACGTCTGGAACGAGGAGGCGCAGGGGGACTGGATTCCCGAGGCCGGACGCGTAGCGCATGGGCACAAGGAATACCACTGGGATTCGGGACTCGACTCCGTCATACCGAGCGACGACCGTTTCGGCGCGCATCAGATGCGGACAGACACCGATGGGCATAGCGGCTACTGGGACGAGGATTCCGAGAGCTTGAAGAACCAGGCACGGGTTGTCGTCGGAGAGTACAGCCGAGTCAAAAAGGAAACTTGGTGAAGGCGTCGCGTCGGGTGTCACGTCATACGGCTCGTCCAGTACTTACCTTCATGGCTGCGGTACTTGCTCTGGTGATTGGAGTTTCGGGGTGCTCGGGAATGAATGAAGAAGAGCCTGCTGTGAAGAGCACAGATGACGTGAAGGTTCGGTCAAATGCCTTGTCGCGCGGTCTGCTAAGGATTGTGGACCTGCGGGGCGACCTGAGGCCGCCGGGAAATGTGGTGGGGCTGTGCGGCGACCGTGATGCGGACAAGTTCTACCGCATCAACAACTTCTGGTCACTTGCGGGACCATCAGCGACCGAGTCGCATAGCGCAATGGATCGGCTCGTGGCCGAGATGCCAAAGCACGGATGGGAGATCGCCGAACACGGACGGGAGGAAACTGAAGCCAGGGACCGCTATCTCAAGGGAAACAACAAGCTGGATAAGTTTTCCGTTTATGTAGCGCTACTCGAACCGGCGCCCAACTCCCAGTTGGAAAGGCCCCTTCTCTCGGTAAGCCTCACCTCCGCCTGCTACCAGGTCCCCGACGGGGAGGAGACGGGCTACTGACCCCCCACACACCACCGCCCCGCCTCCCACGCGGTCGCGTGGCAGACGGGGCGGCGGGGCGGGCCAGGCCGGAGCGGGGCCGGGCCCGGAGGGTCAGAGGCGTTCCGGGGTGCGGATGCCGAGGAGGGCCATGCCCTGGTGAAGGGTGCGGGCGGTGAGGTCGCACAGGAAGAGGCGGTTCTCTACCTGGGCGGGGGTCTCGGCCTTCAGGACCGGGCACTCCGAGTAGAACGTGGTGTAGTGCGAGGCCAGTTGGTAGAGGTAGGCGGCGAGCTTGTGCGGCTCGTACGCCTCCGCCACCTCGGCCAGCGTCTCCGCGAACTGGTCCAGGTGCAGGCCGAGCGCGCGCTCGGCGGGGGCGAGGGTCAGCTCCGGGTGGGCGGCGGGGCGGGTGTCGCCGGCCTTGCGGAGGATGGACTGGATACGGGCGTACGCGTACTGGAGGTAGACGCTCGTGTCGCCGTTGAGCGAGACCATCTGGTCCAGGTCGAACTTGTAGTCCCGGGCGGCCGACGTGGACAGGTCCGCGTACTTGATCGCGCCGATGCCGACCTGGGCCGCGCGCTCGGCGATCTCCTCCTCGGTGAGGTCCTGGGCCTTCTCGCGGACCACGACCGCCGCCCGGTCGACCGCCTCGTCGAGCAGGTCGACCAGCCGTACGGTCTCGCCCTCCCGGGTCTTGAACGGCTTGCCGTCCTTGCCGAGCACCGTGCCGAACGCCAACTGCACCGCCCGCACGTCCTCGCCCAGCCAGCCGGCCCGGCGCGCGGTCTCGAAGACCATCCGGAAGTGCAGCGACTGCCGGGCGTCCACGACGTACAGCAGCGTGTTCGCCTTGAGGCTGTGGACGCGGTCGCGGATGGCCGACAGGTCGGTGGCCGCGTAGCCGTAACCGCCGTTGGACTTCTTCACGATCAGCGGGGTCGGCTTGCCGTCCGGGCCCTTGAACTCGTCGAAGAACACGCACAGCGCGCCTTCCGAGCGGACCGCGACGCCCGACTCCTCAAGGAGCCGGCAGGTCTCGTCGAGCATGTCGTTGTAGCCGGACTCGCCGACCACGTCCGGGTCCCGGATCTCCATGTCGAGCTTGTCGAAGACGGAGTAGAAGTAGATCTTCGACTCGTCCACGAAGCGCTGCCACAGCGCGAGCGTCTCCTCGTCACCCGACTGCAGGGCCACGACCCGGTCCCGGGACCTGGCCTTGAACTCCTCGTCGGAGTCGAACAGCACCCGCGACGCCTTGTAGAGCCGGTTCAGGTTGGACATCGCCTCCTCGCCGGAGACCTCGCCGTCGCCACCGTGGTCGAGCTCGTGCGGGTGCTCGATCAGGTACTGGATGAGCATGCCGAACTGGGTGCCCCAGTCGCCGATGTGGTGCCGGCGGACCACCTGCTCGCCCGAGAACTCCAGGATGCGCACCACGGCGTCGCCGATCACGGCCGAGCGCAGGTGGCCGACGTGCATCTCCTTGGCCACGTTGGGCTGCGCGTAGTCGATCACGGTGGTGCCCGGGTGCTCCGCGTACGGGACGCCGAGCCGGGCGTCGGCGGCGCGGGCGGCCAGCGTGCGCCCGATGGCCTGGTCGCTGATGGTGATGTTGAGGAAGCCGGGCCCGGAGACCTCGACCTCCCGGACCACGTCGTCCGCGGGGCGCTCGGTGCCCTCGGCGGTGCCCTCGAGCACGCCCACGACCTGGGCCGCCAGCTCGCGCGGGTTGCCCTTCAGCTTCTTCGCGAGGGCGAGCAGCCCGTTGGCCTGGAAGTCGGCCCGGTCGCTTCGTCGCAGCAGCGGGTCGACGGAACCGACCTCCGGCAGGGCTGCCGAGAGGGCGTTCGCGACGCGCTGGTGGACCGTAGCGGCAAGGGAAGGGACCGAGGCCATAACAGGGGTGCCATTCCTTTAGAGGTGCGAAGGGTCAGTCAAGTATTCCACGCCGGGGCCGCTCGGTTTTCTGTTAAACCGCGCTCCGGTCCGTGGCGGTGGGTGGCGAAGCGCCCCGGGGGCGCCGGGCGACCCCGGGTCCGACCCCCGCCGTCTGGGAGAATGGTCACCGCCAGGACCGCAAGGAAGGAAGTGCCGACCGTGGCTCAGAGCATCGAGGCCGACTGGGTCTCCCGTTTCGCTGACGAGGTCATTGCCGAGGCGGAGCGTCGCGCCCCGGGCAAACCCGTCGTCTGCGCCTCGGGCCTCAGCCCCTCCGGCCCGATCCACCTCGGCAACCTGCGGGAGGTCATGACCCCGCACCTGGTGGCGGACGAGATCCGGCGCCGCGGCCACGCGGTGCGCCACCTGATCTCGTGGGACGACTACGACCGGTTCCGCAAGGTGCCCGCGGGCGTACCCGGCGTGGACGAGTCGTGGGCCGAGCACATCGGCCGCCCGCTCACCGCCGTCCCGGCCCCGGCCGGCTCCCCGCACCCGAACTGGGCCGAGCACTTCAAGGCCGCGATGGCCGACGCGCTGGCCGAGCTGGGCGTGGAGTACGACGGGATCAGCCAGACCGAGCAGTACACCTCGGGCGTCTACCGCGACCAGGTGCTGCACGCCATGAAGCACCGTGGGGACATCGACGCGATCCTCGCGCAGTACCGCACGAAGAAGGCGCCGCCGAAGAAGTCGCAGAAGCCGGTGGACGAGGCGGAGCTGGAGGCCGCCGAGGGCTCCGGCGCCGCGGCCGAGGACGACGGGGCCACCACGGCCGGGTACTTCCCGTACAAGCCGTACTGCGGGGACTGCGGCAAGGACCTGACCACCGTCACGGCGTACGACGACGAGACCACCGAGCTGACGTACACCTGCTCGGCGTGTGGCTTCGGCGAGACCGTGCGGCTGAGCGAGTTCCACCGCGGCAAGCTGGTCTGGAAGGTGGACTGGCCGATGCGGTGGGCGTACGAGAGCGTCGTCTTCGAGCCCTCGGGCGTCGACCACTCGTCGCCCGGCTCGTCGTTCCAGGTCGGCGGGCAGATCGTGGGCATCTTCGGCGGCGAGCAGCCGATCGGGCCGATGTACGCGTTCGTCGGCATCTCCGGGATGGCCAAGATGTCCTCCTCGCGTGGCGGCGTGCCGACCCCGGCCGACGCGCTGCGGATCATGGAGGCACCGCTGCTGCGCTGGCTGTACGCGCGCCGCAGGCCCAACCAGTCCTTCAAGATCGCCTTCGACCAGGAGATCCAGCGGCTGTACGACGAGTGGGACAAGCTGGAGGCCAAGGTGGCGGACGGTACGGCGCTGCCGGCCGACGCCGCCGCGCACTCCCGCGCGGCCCGCACGGCGGCCGGCGAGCTGCCGCGCACGCCGCGCCCGTTGCCGTACCGCACGCTCGCCTCGGTCGTGGACGTCACGGCGGGCGCCGAGGACCAGACCCTGCGCATCCTCAGCGAACTGGACCCGGCCAACCCGATCGCCAGCCTGGACGAGGTGCGACCCCGGCTCGACCGCGCCGAGAGCTGGATCTCCACGCACGTCCCGGCCGACCAGCGCACCCTCGTCCGCGACGAGCCGGACAAGGAACTGCTCGGCTCGCTGGACGAGCAGGGCCGCGAGTCGCTGCGGCTGCTGCTCGACGGCCTCGACACGCACTGGTCGCTCGACGGCCTGACCACCCTGGTCTACGGCGTGCCCAAGGTGCAGGCCGGCCTGGAACCGGACGCGAAGCCGACGCCGGAGCTGAAGGTGGCCCAGCGGACGTTCTTCGCCCTGCTGTACCGGCTGCTGGTCAGCCGCGACACGGGCCCGCGACTGCCGACGCTGCTGCTCGCCGTGGGCGCGGACCGGGTGCGTCGCCTGCTGGGCGCGTAGCGGCCGGCCACCGGCTGGGGTTCCGGGTCGTCCCGGCTGGCCCGGCGGGTCCGACCGGGGCCGGGCGGCTCGCACAGGTGAGCGCGGGGCGGCGGCCCGTGGGGTTTCCCACGGGCCGCCGCCCCGCGTCCGTTCGGCCTGTTGCCCTGTCCGGCCTGCCGGCCTGCCGGTCTGTCGGCCTGTTGGCCTGTTGGCCTGTCGGCCTGTTGGTCGGTGGGGGCCGAGGTCAGCCCGTGGCCGGGGTGTGGGGGAGTGGGGCGGGCGGGTACTGCACCCTTCGGCTGACCTCGGCTTCGGCCGCCGGGAGGACGCGGGGGCGGGGGTGGGCCGGGGACGCTTGGGCCATGCGAGAGATTGTGGGCATCGTCGGAATAGTCGTCGCCATCCAAGGCACGCTCGGTGTGGTCGGGCGCGTCGTCGGCGAGAAGCCGTGGGGCGTACTCCAGCAGTGGTTCGACATCCCGTCCGGTGGCTATGTGGCCCTCGTCGTGGTCGGCCTCGTGCTCGCCGCGTGGGGCGAGTCCGGGCGCGCCTCCCGCAAACGGGCCTGAACCCGGGCCCGGGCCGCCGGGGCTCAGGCCCCGGCCCCAAGGGAGCCGGGGTCGCGGGCAGCCGGGGGGCTACGGGATGTGCTCGGTCTCCATCTCCATGCGGTAGCGCTCGCGCAGCTCGCGGATCTCGCGGCGGAGGCCGTGGGCGGGCATCGGGCCGCCGCCCACGCCGGCGATGCCGTAGTGGTCGAGCAGGTAGCGGCTGAACTGGCGGGAGTCGGGGAACGCCCCGTGCTCCGTCACGAACCGCCGGAAGGCCCCGTAGAACGCCTCGTCGCGCGGCACGTCCTCGGGCAGCGTGGAGAGTTCGGGCAGCGCTGACAGCGCGATCTCCTGCGTGGCGTCCGGCGGGAACTCGGGGGCCTGGGCCGGGCGCCGCCCGTCGCGCTGGTCGCGGGCCGCCGCGTCCCGCGCCCGGTCGCCGGCGCCGTCCGGACGCCGCCCGTCGCCCGCGCGCTGCTGGTCGTGCGGGTGGCCGGACTGCTGGCCGGGCTGCTGGCGCTGGTCGGGGTGGCGGTCGTCGGGGTGGCGGTCGTCGTACGGGGCGGGGCGCTCGGCGCGCCGCGCGGCGGCGGCCTGCGCGGCGGCGACGGCCTGGGGATCGGCGCTGGCCTGCGGGTCGGCGGTGTACGGCCGCTCGTCCGCATACCCGCCCGCCACGGCCGGGTAGCCCACGTACTGGGCGTTGCCCAGCGCGCGGCGCCGTCCGCCGGAGCCGACCGGGACCGTCACGGGCCCACCGTCGGGCCCGACGCCCTCCGCGGCCACGCCCGCCTCCGGGCCGCCGGCACCGCCACCCGCTTCCCGCCCCGGCTCGGTCGCCGGGCTGGCGGCCGCTGCCTCGCGACCCGCTCCGGCCTCCGGGCGCGCGCCGGCCTCCGGGTGAGCCCCGGCGTGCGCCGCGCGCGGGGCGGGGATGGTGGCGGACGGCTGCGCCGCCGAGGGCGCGCCCGTGGCCTGCGCGGCGCGCGCGACCTCACCGGCGCCCGTGGCCTGCGGCGCGGCGGGGGCCTGCGGCGCGGCCGCCGCCCGCGACCCGTTCGCCCTGTCCGTACCGTTCGCCGGGCCGGCCGCGCCGCTCTCGTTCTTACGCGTGCTCACACCGTTGACCGGGCCAGGGCCAGGGCCCGTCGCCTTCGCCGCACCCCCGTGCCGCGCGTCCGGCGCCCCCTGGGCGTCCGGTGCGTCCTGCGCCGCCGGCGCGTCCTGCCCCGCCCGCGCGTCCCGCGTCGCCTGGGCGGCGTGGGCCGCGTGCGCCTCGTCCGATGCCTTCGGCGCCTTCGACGCGTCGGCTGCCGGCGCTAACGCCGCGGGCGCCGTGGCCCCCGAGGTGCGCCCGCGCTGGCCCGCGCCGCCGGCCGTGGCCGCGCCGGCGTCGGCCTTGGCGGCGGCGTCGGCGCGCTCCACGGTGCCCGCCGCCTCGATGGCGGCGACCGGCTCCGCCGCGCCGCTGATCGCCTCGCCCGTGGCCAGCGCCATCTCCGGCGGGATGACGATCCCGGCGGCGGCGAGCCCGGCCGGGGCCGTCTGCGAGATGGGGACGCCGTAGCGGGCCAGCCGCAGCGGCATCAGGGACTCCACGGGTGCCTTGCGGCGCCAGGCCCGGCCGAAGCGGGCGCGCAACCGGGCGCGGTAGACCAGGCGGTCCTGCTCCAGCCGGATGACCTCGTTGTACGAGCGCAGTTCCCACAGCTTCATCCGGCGCCACAGCCGGAAGGTGGGGACGGGGGCGAGCAGCCAGCGGGCGACGCGGACCGACTCCATGTGCCGGTCGGCGGTGATGTCCGCGATGCGGCCGATGGCGTGCCGGGCGGCCTCGACGGCGACGACGAACAGGACGGGGATGACCGCGTGCATCCCGACGCCCAGCGGGTCGGGCCAGGCGGCGGCGCCGTTGAAGGCGATGGTGGCGGCGGTCAGCAGCCACGCCGTCTGCCGCAGCAGCGGGAACGGGATGCGAATCCACGTCAGCAGCAGGTCGAGGGCGAGCAGGACGACGATTCCGGCGTCGATGCCGATCGGGAAGACGTTGGCGAAGCTGCCGAACCCCTTGTCCTGCGCGAGGTCACGGACCGCGGCGTAGGAACCCACGAACCCGATCGCGGCGATCACCGCCGCACCGGCGATGATCACCCCGATAAGTATTCGGTGTGTGCGCGTCAATTGCATCGCGGCCACCCGCGATCCCTCCCCGCCCTCGGCAACTAGCGCGCCAAGCCTGGCATACGCGTCAAGCCAGGAGTGCGACCAGGGCCGAACAGACGTACGGAGGCGCCCCGTTCCGCTTCCTTATCGCCCGCGTCCACCCCGTATGAGACCCGCGTGGTCACGCGCCCGGTCAGCACGCTTCCACCCCTGACCGCGCACGCCGGAACCCGGCCTCGTCCCCCTGCGGCACGGGGACGAGGCGGGGCGGGGTGGGCCCCGGTGCCGGCGTACCGGGGCGGGCATGGCGCGACCACCCGCCCGGCGGCCGGGCGCGCGGTGCCTGGCCCACACCCACACCGGAACCCGCGCCCGCCCGCGGGAACGCGCCGGCGGCCGGCCTCCCGGCTCGCGGAGGTCAGTTGCCCGCCGGGCGCGCGCCCTTGCCCGCGTCGGCCTTGTCGCCGTTCTTCGCGTCGTCGGCCTTCTCGTCGGCCTCGTCGGCCTTGTCATCGGTCTTTCCGTCGCCGGTGTCGCCGCCCGTGGCGCCCTCGTCGGGGGCCACGGCGCCGTTCGCGTCGGCGACCTTGAGCACCACCTCCTTGGTGGCCTTCTGGGCGCCCTTCGCCAGGTCCTCGGGCTTCGGCGGCTTCGCGTCCTCGTAGCCGGCGCCGCGGTACTCGACCGTGACGACCACGTTGGCCGTGCGGGAGACGACGGTCTCGTTCTTGAACTCGTCGCCGTCCTTCTTCGTGGTCGTCGCCACGGTCTGCGCCTCGTCGCCGATACCGCTGGTCGCACCGGTCTTGGCGCCCTTGGCGCCGTCGGCCGTGCCGGCCTTCTCGACCTGCTGCTTGGCGTACGCGGCGGCGCGCTTGTCACCCGTGCCGAGGCCGACATCGGAGGGGAAGAGCTTCAGCGAGACGGTGAGCTGGCGGTACTGGAACCCGTCGAGGCCGGACCACAGGCAGCTCGCGGACTCGTTGATGTTGGCCGAGGGCAGCGTCTTGCCCTTCTCGTCCTTCGCGTGCGGGACGAGGTCGCCCACCATCTTCTTCGGCAGCGTCTTGCAGACCTCGGGGAGCTTGGCGAACTTCGCGGGGGCCACGGTCGGCGACGGGCTGGTGGTGGCCGACTTCGACGCGTCGTCCTTCGGGTCCTTGTCACCCGAGTCGGACGAGCAGCCTGCGACGAGCATCGCCGGTACGGCTGCGCAGGCGAGCATTCGGGCGAGTCTCGGTGCTGTTCGGGGCATGGTCCTTCGCTCATTCTCTGTCGGTGGGCGGCCGTCCCGCCGCGTGACTCGTTCGGCACGGTACGCGGTCGCGGTGTCCGGTCGGCCGAACCGTGACGGTACTCGCCGGGCTAGTCGCCGAAGTGCCCGGGGAGCTTGCGGGCCAGGTCCTGGGCCTTGTCCTGTAGCTCGGCGCTGCTGGGCACGTGCCGTGGGTCGGTGGACCACTGGTCGTACTCGAGCGTGACGATGACGTTCGAGGATCGGAAGACGATCGTGATGTCGCGGTGGACGCCGGAGTCGCCGGTGCTGAACTCGTCGTTCAGGAACGCCTCGTCGCCGATCCCGTCGAGTCGCCGGGGGGACAGGTCGACCGCCTCCTCGCCCGCGTCCCCTTCCTCACCCTCGTCGCCCTGCCCGTCACCCTGTTCGTCGCCCGACTCGCCACCGTCGCCCTGCTCCTCGCCGCCCGGGGTCGCGCTGGCGCCGGGGGCGGAGGGGGTGGCGGGTGTCTGGGCGGGGGGCGTGGGCGAGTCGGCGGCGTCCTGGTCGGAGCCTGCGGCGGGCTTCTCGGCCGGTTCGGTGTCCGCCGCGGGGGCCACGACGGCGTCCTCGCGCACCCGGTCGGCCCGCAGCTCCGCCGTACCGGCCGCGCCCGTGGTGCCCGCCGGGTCGGCCGGCCCCGCCGGGTCGGCGGGGCTGACGTCATGGGCGCGGGTGAGCCCGGCGCGGACGGCACCGCCACGAACGCCGTCACCGTCACCGTCGTCGTCGCCAACACCGCTGCCGCCGTCGACCGTGGAGGCCAGGCGCCAGGAGGCCACGTCCGCCGTGCGCTCCGGGTCCGTACGGGGGTCGCCGTCCGGGGCGTCGCCCGAGCCCCGCACGATCTCCGGCCCGTCCTCTTCCGCGTCTCCGTCCGCGCCCTCGTCTTCGCCGCGCGGCGACGCGCCGCCCGTCCCGCCGGGCTCGGACGCCCCGGGCGCCGGCGTCTCGGTGCCCGTCCCGCCGGGTCCGCTCTGGCCGGGGCTCGGGCTCGCGGTCTCCAGCGGGATCTTCGCCGCCGCCGCCTTCTTCGCGTACGCGGCGGCGGCCCGGTCGTCGTCGCCCTCCTGCGGGTCGTAGGAGACGATGCGCTCGAAGTCGAGCGTCAGGTGCCGGGAGCCCTCCGGGGTCGTCAGCTTCCAGCGGCAGCCGACGCGCCGGTCGGTGTCGTACGTGACGGCCGGCTGGCCCTCGAACACCGTCTTCTGGGTCGCCTCGTCCTGGTCCTCAAGGCCGGGCAGCAGGGAGCGCAGGCTGTCCCCGCCGACCGTGCCGCAGGGCTCGGGAAGGGTGCGGAACTTGCCCGGCCGGACGTTGGCCGTGGAGCTGTAACCCCCGGTCTTGCCGTCGTCGGCGCCTTGGGCGCTGGTCTCGCCGCTGCATCCGGCGAGCCCCGTGACGAGCACGGCGGCGGTCAGCGCGGTGCCTGGAACGTACGGCCTTCGCTGCACTGTCCGCGGCTCCCTTCCCCGGAAAACTGGTTGCCGCGCCAGGGCGGCCGATGGAGACAATGTTTACCTCAACCGCTAGCGCGTTCGCCGGTTCGCGGCCATGAATGTGACGCCAGGTCCGGCTTTTGACTTTTCTGTCTTTTTTCTGTCTTTCGCGGGGGAATGGAGTATGTCGTGACGTACACAGAGGTATCGGGCGCCCACGTGCCGATTCGCATGTGGGCTGACCCTGCCACCGTGGAGGGCGTCGCGATGCAGCAGCTTCGCAACGTCGCGACGCTCCCGTGGATCAAGGGCCTGGCCGTCATGCCCGACGTGCACTACGGCAAGGGGGCCACGGTCGGCTCCGTCATCGCCATGCGGGGCGCGGTGTGCCCGGCGGCGGTCGGGGTGGACATCGGCTGCGGCATGAGTGCCGTCAGGACGTCGCTGACCGACCGCGACCTGCCGGACGACCTGTCGCGGCTGCGCTCCAAGATCGAGCAGGCCATCCCGGTGGGCCGGGGCATGCACGACGCGCCGGTGGAGCCGGGGAAGCTGTACGGGCTGCCGACGGCGGGCTGGGACGACTTCTGGTCCCGGTTCGACGACGTGGCCGACGCGGTGAAGTTCCGCCAGGAGCGGGCGACCAAGCAGATGGGGACGCTCGGCGGCGGCAACCACTTCGTGGAGGTCTGCGTGGACGGCGAGGGCGCGGTGTGGCTGATGCTGCACTCGGGCTCCCGCAACATCGGCAAGGAGCTCGCCGAGTACCACATCGGCGAGGCCCAGAAGCTGCCGCACAACCAGGGGCTGGTCGACCGTGACCTGGCCGTCTTCGTCTCGGACACCCCGCAGATGGCGGCGTACCGCAACGACCTGTTCTGGGCGCAGGAGTACGCCAAGCACAACCGGTCGATCATGATGGCGCTCCTCCAGGAGGTGCTGCGGCGCGAGTTCCGCAAGGCCAGGGTCACCTTCGACGACGTCATCTCCTGCCACCACAACTACGTCAGCGAGGAGCGCTACGACGGCATGGACCTGCTGGTCACCCGCAAGGGCGCGATCCGGGCCGGCGCGGGTGAGTACGGCATCATCCCGGGCTCGATGGGCACCGGCTCGTACATCGTGAAGGGCCTCGGCAACGCCGCGTCCTTCAACTCGGCCTCGCACGGCGCGGGCCGGAAGATGAGCCGCAACGCCGCGAAGAAGCGCTTCTCGACGCGGGACCTGGAGGAGCAGACGCGCGGCGTGGAGTGCCGGAAGGACTCCGGCGTGGTGGACGAGATCCCGGGCGCGTACAAGCCGATCGAGAAGGTCATCGACCAGCAGCGGGACCTGGTCGAGGTGGTGGCCAAGCTGAAGCAGGTCGTCTGCGTGAAGGGCTGACGGCCCGTGGCCCGCGTGTCCGCGCCTCCGCTCGTGACGGCGTGACGGCGTGGCGGCGTGGCGGCGTGACGGGGGCGCGGGCCCGGGCGTCGGGGTGCCGGGCCTGCTGGTCGCCGGCCTCGGTGCCCGGCCCCCGTCGGCGGTCAGCCTCACGCGCCGTGCATGATGTGGCCGCATGAACGGGCCGCACCCCCTGCTGACGTACTTCCTCGACGCCGCCGACGGGCGCTTCCCCCCAGCGGACGGGCAGGTGACGGTCCTGCCGCCGCTGGCGCACGGGCTGGAGTGCTCGGCCGCCTTCACCGCGCACGCCGTCGTCGCCACCGCTCTGCCCGCCGCCGAGGTCCACGCCCAGGGGCCCGACGGTTACGGCGGCTCCATGGCGCCCGACTTCCTGCGCCACCTGGCCGGCCCGAAGGGGTGGGTCGGGGTGACGGACGCCGTACTCGTCGCGCGCGGGCTCCCCGGCCCACCCCGGCTGCCCCCACGCCTGGACGCCGACGACCATCCGCGCGTCCGCTACGCCAGGGAACTCCGTACCGACGTCGCCGTCCACGGCGACGAACGCGGCCTCGTCACGTTGGCGCGCGGGCTGGCCGGCCGCCGCGAGCTGAGCATCGAACTCGACAGCCCGGACAGCCCCAGCGCGGGAGCGGGCCGCTCTCTCCTGCGCGCCGCGCTCACCCTCGTTCCCGCTGGTGAGCCGGTGTTCGCCGCCGTCTCCCCAGGCAACGCGCGCTCCCTCCGGGCGTTCCTCGCCGTGGGGTTCACACCGATCGGCAGCGAGGCCATCCTCCGGCCCGGACGGCCGGGGTGAGACGGGCGGCGGGGCCGCCCCCAGGCAGCGCCGCGCCCGCCCCCGTTCCCGTACGCGACGCCTTCGGCTCGTTCCGCCCCCGCTGGGCCCAGGCCAGCGGGGGCGGAACGCTGTGCGGGGGCCGGACGGTGGCCGGGCCGTGCTGAGCGGGCGCGCCGACGGGGCGGCCCGGGCCGTGGACCGGCGAGCGGCGGTAGCCACCTTTTTGTGGGTACTAGGCGGCGGGCCGCGTACGGGGGAACCTGGTGGCACGGCCGGACGGCCGGACGGTCGAAGCCGGCGGTCGTACGGCCGTGAGGCCGGCCGTTGCCACGGAGGCGAGAAGGTGTGATGGGTTGATGGCTTGACGGGTCAGGAGACCGCGTGTTCGTCAGCGGACTGTTGCGCGGCGAGGATGTCCAGCCGGCGGTGGCCCCAGTCGGAGACCGGTGCCAGGGCCTTGGAGAGGTCCCTGCCGAACTCCGTCAGGGTGTACACCGTCTTGAGCGGCAGGACGTCGTGCACCTCGCGGTGGACCAGGCCGTCGGTCTCCATCTCGCGTAGCGCCTGAGTCAGCACCTTCTCGGACAGCCCTGGCAGCTTCCGACGCAACTCGCCCGGTCGACGCGGACCGGTTTCGAGTGCCCAGAGCAAGGCCGTCTTCCACTTGCCGTCGATCACCGCGATCGCGGCGGTCACCCCGCACACGTTCGGGTCCTGCGCCCGCATGCGTGCCATCGCCACCACCTTCCTCATCGAGATCTCTCATCCTGCACGGGAGCTGAAGCATGTCTGCACACACCCCCTCCACCCCCCAGTCTGCCGTCACGGTGATCGGTCTCGGCCCGATGGGGCGGGCTCTGGCCGGCGCCTTCCTGGCGGCCGGGGTGGCCACGACGGTCTGGAACCGCACGCCGGGCCGGGACCAGGAGCTGGTCGAACGCGGCGCGGTCGGCGCCGGGTCCGCCGAAGAGGCGGTCGCGGCGAGCCCGTTGGTCGTCGTGTGCGTGGTCAACTACGACGCTGCGGACTCCGTGCTGCGCCGCCCCGAGGTCACGGCCGCGCTCAAGGGCCGCGCCCTGGTCAACCTCTCGGCCGACGTCCCCGACCGGGCTCGGGAGGCCGCGACGTGGGCGGCCGAGCACGGCGTCGACTACCTCGAAGGCGCGATCATGACGCCGGCCCCCACCATCGGCACGCCGGACGCCGTGTTCCTGCACAGCGGCCCGCAGGAGCTGTACGGCGAGCACAAGCCGGTCCTGGACGCGCTGGGCGGCACCCACACCCACCTCGGCGAGGACATCGGCCGGGCGGCCGCGTTCGACATCGCCCTGCTCGACATCTGGTGGACCGCGATGACCGGCTACACGCACGCCCTGGCCATCGCCCGGGCCGAGGGCATCAGCGGCCAGGAACTGGCGCCGTTCGCCAAGGGCATCGCGGCCATCCTGCCGCCGGCCTTCGACGAGGCCGCCGCCGAGGTCGACAACGGCACCTTCACCGCCAAGATCAACCCGCTCACGTCGGCCGCGTCGACGATGACCCACATCGTCCACGCCTCCGAGGCGCACGGCATCGACGCGAGCGTCATGCGCGCGGCGGAGGGCCTGACCCGCCGGGCCATCGGCCTGGGCCACGGCGGCGACGAGCTGTCCCGTCTGGCGGAGTTGATGGGTCGCCACGTCTGAGCGGTGGCGCCGGCCCCCGCGCGGCCACGGGCCGCCCCGTCCGCGCGGGGGCCGGCGGCCGAGGGCTCAGGAGCAGTAGCTCTCCAGGGTTCCCCGGCGCCGGATGTCGAGTGTCGCGCAGTGGAACGAGCCGCCGAACGGCGCGTAGTGGAGCAGGTCGCACGGGACGGGCTCGAAGCCCCAGCGCTCCAGGGCGCGCAGCATGCCGGTGTGGTGCCGCTCGGCGATCACCCGCTTCTCGTCGAGCATGAGGACGTTCATGCTGAGCCACTTGCCGCACAGCGAGGTCGTCCGCAACAGGGGCTCGCGCAGCGGGTCGGGCTCGGGGGCGACCAGCACGTCCCACGAGCGCAGGGCGTCGGGCAGCCGGTCGACGTTCACGTACTCCGGGTTGACCAGCACCCTGCCCGGCGCGAGCGGCAGGAACGTGGTGTCGATGTGCATCGGCGTGCGGCAGCGGCTCTCCACCTCGTGGACGCGGTAGCCGGGGCCGAGGTGGCGGCGCAGCCAGTCGATGCCCATCCGGTTGGTGACGTTGCTGCGGGTGACGAACAGGTCGCGGCCGGCGCGTACGAAGTCAGCCGCGTCGAAGACCGGTTCGAACTCGGTCAGGATGTAGCGCATCGGCTCGCCGGGGCCCGGCGGCCGGAAGCCCTCCTCGTACAGCGCGTCGGTGAGCTGTGGTCTCGGCGCCGCCGTCCAGCGCGCGCCGCGCCGGAAGTAGTCCTTCAGAAGCGTGCGGTACGAGTGTGTCTCGAAGTACCGGCACGGCCAGGCCATCGGGGTCTCGATGATCTCGTCGCCGACCACGAGCATGCTGTCGCGCGGGCAGGTGTTGCAGAAGCCGCGTGAGGTCCAGTCGGGGGTGCCGAAGCGCCTCCGGTGCTCGACCGGGTCCGGCCGCCTGACCGTGACGCCGAGGGACTCCAGGAGGGCGACGAACTGGTCGAGCTCGTGCCGCGCCGGCTCGATCAGCGCGCGCGGGTACCGGCGGCCGGCGGCGAGCCCCTGGAGGCGGGCCGCCCAGGGCGGGACGTTGCAGCTCACCACGGGGTGCCTGGACGGGATCGTCGCGCCGTCCAGGCGCCCGACGACGATCTCCTCCAGCGGGTCCCACTCGTTGTGCGAGCTGACCGGCGAGGCCAGGGGCCCGGCGGCGCCGCCAGCCGCGCCCGGGGGCGCCGCGCTCACCCGGGCCCCACGCGCGGGGCGGGGACGCCGCTGGCCGCCACTCTCGTCGCGTCGAACACCCACACCACCACCATCGTGTCGACGTTGTCGATCGAGGAAACGATAACTCGGGGTGAGGCGGGAGTTTCGTAGGGTGAGCGTGGTGGGCGGCCGTTGGAGTGGCCGCGCGGGGTGGCGCCCTCGGCCGTGCCCCGGGGTGGAGCGGTGCGGAGCGGGCTGGGGCACCTCGCGCGAGATGAGGCGTGCGGTCACGGAATTCGCCTCGCCGATCAGCGGTTGGTAACCGTCGAAGCCCCGTACGCGCCCGGCGTGCCCCCACGTGCGGACGCGGCAAGCGACGAACGGAGTCCGCCAGCCATGGACGGACGAGCGAAGGAGACGCACTGTGACCTCGGACCAGCGACCCGCCCTGGCGGCTGGCGATTACACCCTGGGCACTGACCTCCCGGTCACCCGCCTCGGCTTTGGCTCGATGCAACTGACCGGGCCGGGTGTCTGGGGCGAACCGAAGGACCCGGACGAGGCCGTACGGGTGCTGCGCCGGGCGGTGGAACTCGGCGTGGACTTCATCGACACGGCCGACTCCTACGGCCCCGCGGTCGCCGAACCGCTCATCAAGCGCGCCCTGCACCCGTACCCGGACGGCCTGGTCATCGCGACCAAGGCCGGCCTCACCCGCACCGGGCCCGACCAGTGGGTCCCGGTCGGCCGGCCCGAATACCTGCGCCAGCAGGTGGAGTTGAGCCTGCGCTTCCTCGGCGTGGACCGGATCGACCTGCTCCAGTTGCACCGGATCGACCCCAAGGTGCCCCTCGCGGACCAGGTCGGGGCGTTGAAGGAGTTGCGGGACGAGGGGAAGATCCGGCACATCGGGCTCTCCGAGGTGTCCATAGCGGACGTCGAGGAGGCGGCGAAGGTGGCGCCGATCGTCTCCGTGCAGAACCTGTTCAACCTGGCCGACCGCACGGCCGAGCCGCTGCTCGACTACGCCACCGAGCACGGCATCGGCTTCATCCCGTGGTACCCGCTGGCCACCGGGCGGCTGGCGCAGGACGACGGCCCGCTGGCCGCGCTGGCCGAGCAGCGCGGCGTGAGCCCGTCGCAACTTGCCCTGGCCTGGCTGCTCAAGCGCTCGCCGGCGATGCTGCCGATCCCGGGCACCTCGTCCGTGGCCCACCTGGACGAGAACGTGCGCGCCGCCACCATCGAACTCTCCGACGACGAGTTCGACGCGCTGTCCCGGGCCGTCTAGCACGTAGGTGCGCCAGTGCGCGCGTGTGTTGGCGCGTACGTGTGCGTGTGCGTGCGTGCGTTGGTGCGTGCGCGCTCGCGTGTACGCCCGCCCGCGCGCCACGCGCCCCGTGTCGCCGGGCGCCACCCCGCACCACGCGCCGACCGCCTCCGCCCGCGTCGCAGCGGGCGGAGGCGGTGGTCACCGGACCGGGGCGCGGGCCTGAGCGGTGGGGCGAACCGCCCGTATCAACTCTCCCGGTGCACCTTGTAGTTGGACGCCTGGGCGCGCGGGCGGACGACGAGCAGGTCGATGTTGACGTGGCTGGGCCGGGTGACGGCCCACTCGATGGTGTCGGCGACGTCGTCCGCCGTCAGCGGCTCGGCGACGCCCGCGTACACGGCTGCGGCCTTCTCCAGGTCGCCCTTGAAGCGCGTGCTGGCGAACTCCTCGGTCTTCACCATGCCCGGCGCGACCTCGATGACCCGGATCGGGGTGCCGCACAGTTCCAGCCGCAGCGTCTCGGCCAGCACGTGCGCGCCGTGCTTGGCCGCCACGTACCCGCCGCCGCCCTCGTACGTCGCGAGCCCGGCCGTGGACGACACGACGACGACGGTGCCCGCGCCCGAGCCGCCCGACTCCGTCGCGGCCCGCCGGCCCGTCGCGGTCAGGGCCGGGAGCAGGGCCTGGGTGAGGTGGAGGGTGCCGAGCACGTTGGTCTCGTACATGGTGCGCCAGTCCTCCGGGTCGGCCGTGGCCACCGGGTCCGCGCCCAGCGCCCCGCCCGCGTTGTTCACCAGGACGTCCACGGAGGGGTAGTCTTCGAGCGTGGCGGCGAAGGCGTCCACGGCCTCGCGGTCGGTGACGTCCAGCGGGTACGCGACGGCCTGCCGCCCGGCCGCCGTCAGCTCGGCGGCCAGCGCCTCGATCCGGTCGGCGCGGCGGGCGGTGAGGATGACCCGGTAGCCGGCGGCGGCCAACCGGCGCGCGGTCGCGGCCCCGATGCCGCTGCTCGCGCCCGTGATGACGGCGGTGGGTGCGGTCACGGAAACCTCCTGGATGCGGCGGTCATGATCTCCGTACGCAGGATATGCCGAGCATCTGATCGGCCCTGTCGGCCCTGTCGGCCGTGGCGTGCGGAGCGGTGCGTGGCGTGCGGAGCGGTGCGTGGCGGTCCGGGCTCAGCCGCCGCGCGGCGCGTACATGATGATCCCGACGCCGACCAGGCAGGTCAGCGCGCCGACGACGTCGTACCGGTCCGGGCGGTAGCCGTCGGCCACCACGCCCCAGGCGAGCGAGCCCGCGACGAAGACCCCGCCGTACGCGGCCAGAATGCGCCCGAACTCGGCGTCCGGCTGGAGCGTCGCGACGAAGCCGTACGCCCCCAGCGCCATCACCCCGGCCCCGATCCACAGCCACCCCCGGTGCTCCCGCACGCCCTGCCAGACCAGCCAGGCGCCGCCGATCTCCAAGAGGGCGGCGAGGACGAACAGGGCGATGGACCGGGCGACGAGCATGCCGGCAGCGTACGACGGCCAACCGGGCCGACGGATCGCCAGCGGGCCGCCAGCCGACGGATCGCCAGCGGGCCGGCAGTGGGTCGCCAGCCGACGGGCCGCCAGCGGGACGCCAGCCGACGGGCCGGCAGCGGGATCGCGGGGGGCCGGGCGCGGAGCCGGTTCGGCCTAGACCGGTAATGGGATCGTGATATTCACGTTCCGGCCATGCTCCGCTTCGCGCCATGTTCGCGCCCGCTCAGAGGGCGTTGTTTCGCTGCTCGGGCCCGACTTCCCCCGCCGGCCCGCGCGGCCCGTCCGCCGTGCGGCCCGTACCGACGAACAGGAGCCCTGCCGTGAAACGCACCGTAGTGTCCGCCGCCGCCGTTCTCACCGCCGCCGTCGGCCTCGCCGCCGCGGCCCTCGTCCCCGCCGGCGCCGCGCCCGGTGGCCACGAGGCCAGAGACCGGCACAGAGACGTGACCTTCGACGTCGTCAGCGACGTCCAGGGGGACACGGCCGACCTCGGCCGGGCCCTCGACCAGATGAAGGGGTTGCCCGGCAAGAGCAGCGCCCTGGTCGTCAACGGCGACATCACCAACCGTGGTTACCCGCACGAGTACCAGGAGGTGCGCAAGACGCTGGACGCGCACCCGCACCCGAAGAAGACGTACTTCACCATCGGCAACCACGAGTTCTACGTGCCGAAGTACTGCGACGCGTCCAAGCTCTGTCAGGACACCTGGCCCAACGGGACCAAGGAAAGCGAACTCTTCCAGAACTTCTACGACTTCACCGGACTCGACAAGGTCTATTACGAGCGCGTCGTGGACGGCGTGCCGATGCTGATGCTCGGCACCGAGAAGTACATGAAGTACCACGACGCCAAGAAGTGGGACGAGGTGTGGATGAGCGAGGAGCAGTTGGCCTGGCTCGACGCGCGCCTTCGGTACTGGGAGCGCAAGGGTAAGCCGGTGATGGTCTTCTCGCACCACGTGCTGCCCGACACCGTCTCCGGCACCCGCAACAAGATGTACGGCGGCGACTACCTCCAGGCCGACCGGCTGCTGGGCATTCTCGGCAAGTACAAGGACGCGGTGCTGTTCACCTCGCACACGCACTGGAGCCTGGGCCTGTCCGACTGGGCCGTGCGCAAGGTCGTGCCCGGCACCGGCAACCTGGAGGGCTTCACGGTCGTGAACACCGGCGCCGTCCAGACCTCGTTCATCGACGACGGCAAGGGCGGCGAGACGTCGATGTCCGGCAAGGAGAACACCGGGCTGCGCGTGCGGGTGGGCAAGAAGGAGGTCGTCCTCAAGGCCCGCGACTACCTGCGCAACCAGTGGATCAAGGAACTGCGCATCCCGCTCCACCGGGGCCGCTGACCCCCGACGGGCCCCGCGCGCCTCGCGCCGCCCTCCGTGCCCTCCGTGGGCGCGGAGGGCGGCGGCGCGCCAGGGTGAACGCGGGAGCGAACGCGAGGCGATCGCGGGGCCAACGCGGGGGTGAGCGCGAGGCGATCACGCCACCAGCACGGGAGCAACGCGGCGGCGAACGCGGGAGCCAACGCGGCGGCGAACGCGGGCGGCCAAGGAAACACCGCTCGAAAAAACGGCGGAGAGTTGTGCGGAATCCCGCGCGGGTAACCCGGCTTGCCCCAGGGTAGTGCTGTGGCGGTCGGTAAGGCGGCACGGTGGAGGTGACGAGCATTTTATTCGAACGAATAAGCGCTTCACCCTGTCTTCGCACAAACGTGCCCATCGGGCGTGCCGCCCGCGCCACCGCGAGTTCCGCACACCCCCATGAGTTTGAGCGAAAGGCGGGCCAGAATGGCGCAGCCATTTGAATTGCCGGACTTCTACATGCCCTATCCGGCACGGCTGAACCCGCATGTCGAGACGGCCCGGGAACACTCCAGCCAGTGGGCCCGGGAAATGGACATGTTGGAGGGTTCCGGGATCTGGGACCAGAGCGATCTGGACGCCCACGACTACGCCCTGCTCTGCGCCTACACCCACCCCGACACCTCGGCCGAAGCCCTTTCGCTGGTCACCGACTGGTACGTGTGGGTCTTCTTCTTCGACGACTACTTCCTGGACAAGTTCAAGCGCACCCAGGACCGCGAGGCCGGCAAGGCGCACCTGGCCCGGCTGCCCGCCTTCATGCCGATGGACCTGGCCACGCCCATGCCCGAGCCGGAGAACCCGGTCGAGGCCGGCCTCGCCGACCTGTGGCGGCGCACCGTCCCCAGCATGTCGATGGAGTGGCGGGCCCGCTTCGCCGAGAGCACCGAGAACCTGCTCAACGAGTCGCTGTGGGAGCTGTCCAACATCAACGCCGGCCGGGTCTCCAACCCGGTGGAGTACATCGAGATGCGCCGCAAGGTCGGCGGCGCGCCCTGGTCGTCGGGGCTGGTGGAGTACGCGGTGGGCGCCGAGGTCCCGGCCAGGGTCGCCGCGTCGCGCCCGCTGCGTGTGCTGCGGGACGCCTTCTCGGACGGCGTGCACCTGCGCAACGACCTCTTCTCGTACCAGCGCGAGATCGAGGAGGAGGGCGAGCTGAGCAACGGCGTCCTCGTCCTGGAGCGGTTCCTCGACTGCACCACGCAGGAGGCCGCGGACGCCGTCAACGACCTGCTCACCTCCCGCCTCCAGCAGTTCGAGAACACCACCCTGCTCGAACTCCCCCAACTCTTCGCCGACCAGGGCCTGAGCCCGCGGGAGTGCGCCGACGTGCTGCTGTACGTCAAGGGGCTCCAGGACTGGCAGTCCGGCGGGCACGAGTGGCACATGCGCTCCAGCCGCTACATGAACGGCGGCGGGGCCGACGCGCCCGCCGGCCTCACGCCGTGGGGCCCGTTCGTGCTCACCGGGCTCGGCACCGAGTCGGCGAACATCAAGTCGCTGATCGCCCTCACCGGGGCCAAGCGGCTGCGCTCGTACAGCCACGTGCCGTTCACCAAGGTCGGCCCGTCCCGCATCCCCGACCTCAACCCGCCCTTCCCGCTCCAGCTCAGCCCGCACCTGGAGGGTTCGCGCCGGCACGTCATCGACTGGGCGCACCGGATGGGCATCCTGGAGGCCCAGCCGGGCGTGCCCAACTCGGACGTGTGGAACGAGGAGTTGCTGGCCGGCTACGACCTCGCCCTGTGCTCGGCCGGCCTGGACCCGGACGCCACGCCGGAGGAGCTGGACCTCAGCGCGTGCTGGCTGGCCTGGGGCACGTACGGCGACGACTACTACCCCGTCGTCTTCGGCGCCCCGCGCGACCTGGCCGGCGCCAAGCGGTGCACGGCGCGGCTGTCCGCCTGCATGCCGCTGGACGACTCGACGCCGCCGGAGCCGGTGAACGCCCTCGAACGCGGCCTCATCGACCTCTGGTCCCGCACCGCGGGCCCGATGGACCCCGCCGACCGCGCCAAGTTCCGCGCGGCGATCGAGAACATGACGGCGAGCTGGCTGTGGGAGCTGGAGAACCAGTTCCACAACCGCGTGCCGGACCCCATCGACTACATCGAAATGCGCCGCCACACCTTCGGCTCCGACCTGACCATGAGCCTGTGCCGGCTGCGGCACAGCAAGCAGGTGCCGCCGGCGGTATACGAGAGCGGCCCGATGCGCTCCCTGGAGAGCGCGGTCTCCGACTACGCGACGCTGCTCAACGACGTCTTCTCGTACCAGAAGGAGATCGAGTACGAGGGTGAGATCCACAACGGCGTGCTGGTCGTGCAGAAGTTCTTCGATATCGACTACCCGACGGCCCTGCGCCTGGTGCACGAGCTGATGGAGTCCAGGCTGAGCCAGTTCCTGCACGTCGCGGAGCACGAACTGCCTGTCCTGTACGACGACTTCGAGCTGTCGGCGGAGGCGCGGCACGAGGTCGACACGTACGTGGCCGAGTTGAAGGACTGGATCGCCGGCATCCTCAACTGGCACCGCGAGTGCGTCCGCTACAAGGAGGCCGACCTGCGCCGCAACTTCGCCCCGAGGACGGACTGGGTCGCGGGCGGCCCGACGGGGTTGGGCACGTCGGCGGCCCGCGTGCGGTTGCCGGCGTCAGCGTCGGCTTCGGCTTCGGGGGCGTGGTTGCCTACGGCGTCGTGAGCTGACGCGGGCCGGCCGGGCGCCTGGCCTTCGCGTTGGGGTGGGCGCCTGGCTCGCGCCCTCCCGCCGGCCCGGGTCGCGTGTGCGGCCCGGGCCGGCGCGGCTTCGGGCGTGGCAACTACCTGACGCGGCGGTTCGGCCGGGTCGGCGCGGACCGGCCCGGCGCCCGTGGCAGAGTCCCGCCCATGCGGATACCGAGACCCAGCCCCGGACCCGGACCCGGGCCTGAACTCAGCCCCAGGCCCAGCCCCGGCCCCGGCCCCAGCCTCAGACGCGTCGCCGTGGCCCTGTGCCTGGGCGCCGCCACCCTGGCCCTGACCGCCTGCGGCCAGGAGCGCGCCGACTCCGCGTCCGGCCAGCGGGCCACCACCCCCGCCCCCTCGTCGACCCAGTTGCCCTCGCCTTCTCCTGTCGGCCCCCGGGGCAACGTGGAGCCCGTCGTACCCGACGGGGCACCGCACCACGGTGAGAACAACGCCTTCAAGTCCGAGCTGGACATGTCCCCCGCCAACGAGAAGGCCGCCCGGGCGGAGGCCGCGCGCATCAAGCCCGTCATCGCGCGGCTCTGGAAGGCCAGGGTGTGGGGCCCCGACCGGGTGCGCGCGGCCCTGCTCGAACTCGGCTACCGCGACGAGGGCACGGGCGACGAGGGCACGGGCGACGAGTCGGGTGACAGGACGCTGTCCGTGTCCGGGTTGGGCACGAGCGGGGAGACCGACCAGCAGGCCACGCCCGAGGGCGCCAGGGTCGCGCTGTACGTGGGTGACGCCTGTGTCACGGCGTTCACGCGGCGCGAGAGTTACCACGTCGGCGTCAACGGGATGTACATGGAAGGTGGCTGTTTCAAGCCGGAGGGCGGCCACTGAGCACCCGTCGCCGCCGGTCAGGTGGGGGAGCGCTCGCGGGAGCGGGCGGCGGCGCGCGCGGTCAGGACCAGGGTGGCGGCGATGAGGAGCGCCGCCAGGACGCCGGTGACCAGGACCGGTGCGGGGGCGGGCAACAAGGTGCTGGCCAGGATGGCGAGTACGGCCAGCGGGTGGATGACGTCGGCCGGGTTACGCAGCTCGGCGGCGCGGTGGTGCAGCAGCCACACGAGGGTGATGAAGACGGCCACCGGGATCGTGTACGCGGCGGCGGCCGCGCGGTCGCTGAGGTGCCCGTGGTCGGTCGCGTGCGCCACGTTGACCGCGAGCCCGGCGCCGGCGGCGGCCGCGGAGGCGAAGACCAGGTAGTGCCCGTACCCCCACAGCAGCGCGTTGGGCAGGCCGGTGAGGCGGCGGGGCGCGTGCTGGGCGAAGTAGAGCCACCACAGGGCGAACACGGTGAGGACGCCCCCGACGACGAGCGGCGCGAGGTCGCCGATGCTCGCGTCGGTGTCCAGGGCCGTACGGACGGCGCCGGTGGCCGCCGTGATGGTCTCGCCGAGCACGATCAGGGTGAACAGTCCGTAGCGCTCGGCGATGTGGTGCGGGTGCCAGGTGGTGGTGGTCGCCCGTTCGGCCCACGCGGGGACGGCGAGTTCGGCCAGCACGAGGAGCCCGAACGCGGGGAGGCCGGCGCCGTCGGGCAGGGCGAGCCGCACCACCCACCCGATCTGCACCACGAGGATGCCCACCGCGTACCGCAGACACGTACGCCGCCGCTCGGGATCAGCGCGGGCGGCCCGCAGCCACTGGGTGACCATGGCGAGCCGCATGACGACGTAGCCCCAGGTGATGACGGTGAAGTCGTCATCCTTGAGCGCGTCGGCCGCGCCGGCGGCCATGATCAGGGCGCCGACGATCTGGACCAGGGTGAGCAGCCGGTACGGCACGTCGTCGGTGTCGTACGCGGAGGCGAACCAGGTGAAGTTCATCCAGGCCCACCAGATCGCGAAGAACACGAGCACGTAGCCGAGCACCCCGTGTCCGACGTGCCCCTCGGCCAACTCGTGCTCGAACGCGAGGGCCGCCTGAGCCACGGCGGTGACGAAGCAGAGGTCGAAGAACAGCTCCAGCACGGTCGCGGTGCGATGCTCCTCACTGGCCAACCGCGCCACCATGGGGCGCCGCCACGCACTGGCGGGGGCGGGGGCGGATTGTGGCTGGCGCCCGGGGGTGGTGGGGTCGGGGTGCGGCTGGTTCATGGGTGAGGGGTGTGGAGGGGCGTACGGGGGGCCGTGGGGGCCGGGTTCGTACGGGAGGGCCTGGCGTACGGGTCCGCGTTCGGGTCTGTGTACGGGGCCGCGCCGGAGGTGGCCAGGCCGGCGGGTGTCGTCCCGTCCGCGAGCGTCGTCGTGTCCGGGGTGGCGGCCATGACTGCCTCCTGCGGTGTCCGGGGACCGGGGGCCGTGGACGGGGCGACCTCGGCGGCTGCCGGAGGCCCTGTCGTAGCCACGTCACCAGACTCGGTGCGGGGGCGCATGTGGATCTTGGGCGGATTGGTGGAGCGGGGGCGGGGTCGGTCGGGGGCGGGGTGCGGCTGTGCACAGCCTGTGGATGGGGTGGGGGTGCGTTCCAAGGCGCCACCAAGGGCGCGCCGCGCTCGATCCCGCGCGGGCGTGGTCAGGTCGCGCTGTCGAGTACGGCTCGCACCTCGGGCACCTCGGCGTACTCGGCCAGCCGCGCCAGCACCACCCGGACCCGATCCGCCGTCCGCTCGCTGGCCACGTCGGCGGACAGGCTCATGACCCGCGCGGCGGTCGCCGCCGCTTCCTCGGGCTCGTTGGCGTCGGCGTAGGCGACGGCGAGCCACGACAGGTACAGGGCGAGTTCCCGTGTGTGCGTCGCGTCGTACCGGCCGAGCACGTCGCGCAGGAGCGGCACGGCGCGGAGCGGTCGGCGTAGCTCGGTGTGGACGCGGGCTTCCATGATCTGGAGTTCACCGGCGTCCACCCAGTACAGTCACGCCGGGGACTCGGTGCCCGCGCTGTCCTCGGCCAACGCTTCCGCCGCCTCCCCCAGAGCCCGCATCGCGTGCTGCGCGTGCGCGCGGCCCCCGGCTTTGGTGTGCGCCCAGGCCACCCGATCGAGGAACAGCGCACGGGCTTTTGGCGACGCGTCCGGCCCGGCCTCGTGCAGCGCGGCACGGGCGAGGGCCAGGCCGTCGTCTGCCCGGCCGGTGTTGCAGAGTTGATAGGCCAACGACCCGGCGAGGTTCCCGGCCAGGGTGTGGTCCTCGGCTTGCCTGGCCGCGCTGAGTCCGAGCTGATAGATCCGCTCCGCCTCGGCGTGCCGCCCGGCGTCGCTCGCGATCCACCCGACGATCTGCCCCAACTCGCCTACTTGGCGAAGCAGTTCGCGCCCCACCGCCCCGGTGTGGGCACCCTCGCGGTACAAACGGACGGCGGAACGAAGTTCCCGGAGTGCGGGCCGGATGAGATCGCCTCCAGCGAGTACGTCGTCGGCCAGTCGTAGGCCGTGTACTCGCTGCCGCAGGTCGGCGACCTGGCCTATCCCGACGCGGCGACCCTCACGGGAGCGGAGAGGGGCCAGCGGGTCGCCTTCGGGCAGGTAGTCGGCCAGCGTAGGTGGAGGCGGCTCGGCGGGTAGTCGCTCCCGCTCCCGCCTGACGTTCACCCCAACGCCGTCCCCCATGCGTCCAGTCTGGCCGACAGTTGGCCTACATGTGGCTGCTAGTACGGAGATGTGGGGTGGGTGAGGGCGGGGTGACTCGGGGGAGTTGGCGGACTTACGGCCTTGTTGACCGGCGTCGTGTGCGGGGCCGGGAATAGCCTGGGTGGCCCGGGCGGCAGCAAGGGGGGAGTTTTGCGTGATTGGGTGATAGGTCGGAGTTCGCGGAAGTTGCAACAAACCGGGTGTCGCGGGGTGAAGCCGCAGGTCAATTGCTCTGGTCCCCGCGCGTGCGGGGGTGGTCCCCGGCGTATCGAGCTCGCCGACCTTCTCCTCGGCTGGTCCCCGCGCGTGCGGGGGTGGTCCCGGCGGGGCGCACCGGGTGTCGATGCCGGTCCGCTGGTCCCTGCGCACGCGGCGCTGGCCGCCCACGACGCCCGTTGCTCCGGTGGGAGTCAACAGCACTACATCGCGACGACGTTGACCGAGCTGGGAGTGCCGTTTCAGGTGCCTACGTCAGGGCGAGGAGTCCAGTATGGCTGAGACCTCCCACACGCTCGGTGAGCGTGTCCGTGATCTACGCAAGCGCCGCAGCCTCTCGCAACAGGCTCTGGCCCGTGCTGCCGGGCTGTCCCACTCCACCGTGCGGAAGCTGGAACAGGGCACGGGCGGGGAGACCCGGCTGGAGACCGCCCGCGCCCTCGCTCTCGCGCTGCGCGTGCCAACGACGTACCTGCTGCGCCGTGACCCCGAGGCCGCCGACCCGCACGTGGAAGGTCAATGGGCGCCGGTACGTGATGCGCTCTTCGCCCCACCGGTAACGGACTACGTTGAGGATGACGCACCCACCTCGGCGGGCTTGCGGGCCGCATTGCGAGCGGCTGAACCGCTGTTCGCCAGGGACCGGTTCGCCGAGCTTGCCGTCATCCTGCCGTCGTTGCTCCGAGACGCTGACGCTCTGGACAACAGTGACCGCGAGGCCCGCGCTGTTCGGTGCAGGCTGCTCCAGCTCACCGGGTGGCTGCTCACGCAGACGCGCCAGTACGAGTCTGCCGAGCACGCCCTCACCCAGGCCACGGCGGCCTCAGCCGATCGCCTGGATGGCTCGGCATCGGTCAATACGATGGCTTGGTTGCTGTTGCGTACCGGGCAGTTGTCGGAAGCGCGCGAGCTGGCCGTTCGGTGGGGTGACGACATGGAGCCCCGGTTGTCCCGGGCCACGGCGGACGAACTGTCCGCGTGGGGATGGATGATGCTGCGAGTCACGGCGGCGGCGGTGCGAGACGCGCGGCCCGACGAGGCGGCGGACGCCTTGCGCATGGCGCACGCGGCGGCGACTGCCCTGGGCCGCGAGCACGCTCCCCGGGCAGACTTCCTGCGCACGTTCGGCCCTGTCACGGTGGCGTTGAAGCGGGCCGAGAGCGCTGCGGTCGCCGGCAAGCCGGATGTGGTGCTGAGCCTGGCGAGCGAGATCCCCTCTGGTGGCCTGCGCCCCACCAGCAACAATCGCAATCGTCACCTGCTGGACGTGGCCGACGCGCATGCCCGCCTGCGTCGGTACGACCAGGCCATGGAGGTGCTGTACGGCATCCAGAGCGCGTCCCCCGAGTGGCTGCCGCGCCAGCGGTACGCACAGGACATCGCGACCAGGGTCATCCGCAAGCGGCGGACGCTGACCCCGGACATGCGACGCCTGGCTGACGCGATCGGCGTGCCGCTGTAGTGCGGTGATACCCCTTCGCCGCTCGGGCTCTGACGGCTCTCTGTGCGGTCGCGTTGACAGAGACTGTCGTGGCCCGGTGTGGCGCCGCAGGAGTACCGTGCGGGGAGGGATGGATGCCGAGGAGGGCCCGCATGCCTTACTCCAATGTTCCGACGAGCTTGCTTACAAATGGCCAGCGCCTTGCCCGTATAAGGGATCGCCGCCGGTGGACTCAGACTCGCCTCTCAACGGAGAGCGGCTATTCGCTTTCCGCCGTGAAGAAGTTCGAGCAAGGGCGCCGTTCGCTGGATCGTGCGGACGTCATTCTGCGGTTCGCGCGGGCCCTCGACTGCCACCCCACCGAGATCACCGGACAGCCGTATTCTCCGCCCGACGGTGATCTCGACGGGCATTCGGCCGTGTTGTCGATCGCCGCCATCCGTCGCGCGCTCCTGCGGCACGGCCGCCCCTCGCGGCCGTCGGAGCAGGAGGTCGCGGGCGTCAATATGGAAGACCTTCGGGCGCGCGTCGCCGAGGCGAACGGATATCGGCAGAAATCCGTGCTCGTCAGTAGCGGCAGGGTTCTGCCCGCTCTGTTGCGTGATCTGCAAGTCGCCGTAGACGTGGTCCCGGAGTCGGATCGGTGGCAGGCGCACGACTTGTTGGCGTCCGCGTACGAGTGCGCCATGCAACTGCTGTATAAGCTCGGGCGCGGCTCGGATGCCACGCTGGCCACCGAGCGGGTGGTCTGGTCCACGATGGAGACGGGCGATCCGCTACGGGCGTTGTCAGGTCACTGGTACGAGAGCGGCGAGTTCATGGCCATCGGTGAACACGAGGAAGCCGGCGCCATTATTGACGGGGCGCTCACCGAGCTTGATCGATGCGCTACCAGCCCCGAGCAGGTCTTGCTCAAGGGGGCGTTTCACCTCAAGGCCAGCCTGAACCACGCGCGGGCCGGTGAGCCGAAGTCCGCGGAAAAGCACCTCGCTCTGGCTGGCAAACTGGCCGAAACGTTGGGGGGCGACCGCAACGACTTCCAACTGCAATTCGGCCCGACGAATGTCGCCATCTGGTCGGTATCGCTGCCGGTTGAAGTGGGGCAAGGGCGGGAAGCGGTACGCCGCGCCGCACAGGTGACGCCGCGTCTTCCTGCGGATTACGCGCGCGAGCGCCGTAGCCACTACTTCATCGACGTCGGCCGTGCGCACCACTACAACGGGCGAAATGACGAAGCGCTGGAGTCCTTCCTGCACGCTGAACGGCTGGCGCCGCAGGCGACGCGGATGCACCCAGCGGTGCACGAAACCATGAACGTCATCCTGAACTCACGACGTCGAACCGACGCGTACGAGTTCGCGCTACGGCTCGGTCTGCTGTGACCGTAGGGACACGGACTGTGTCCCTACGGTAGGCAGGCGGCCCATACGGTCAGTCATCAACCGATCACCGTTGATGACACCGGAGGGCTGCGCCATGCCAACCTGGACCGAGAACACCTCGCCCCCACCCTTCGACTGGGTGCCGCCTGGTGGTGGGGTGCGGTGGACCAGAATCGGTGAACTGGGTTGGCACACGTTGTCGTTGCCGTACTACCTGGGGAACCGGGTGCTGGCCGCGCTCGGTGACGGCAGTGGGGCGGTCATCGAGGAGGACGTGCCGGAGCGGCTCGTGTGGTTGATCGAGCCCCAGGCGGTGGCCGTGCGGCACCTGTACGGGCATGAGGTGGTCAGCCTCGCGGGTGACGACGGGTCGTACGTCTTCGTACCGGGCATGGCGCGGGCTCGGATGGTGTGGTGGCGCGTTCCGCCGGAGCCGGGTCGGCTGTTGACGGACGCGGGTCGGTTGGTGGAGGCGATTGCCGTGCTGCGCCCGGGAGTTCGACCGTGAGTTCGCCCGTGAGCGGAATGGACTGGGTGCCACCCTCGTGTGACGCCGTTGCCCTGCTGCCTGCGGGGCGGCGCTGGGATGCCGTGCGCACGTCCACGGTCGTTGCTCGGCGGGCGTTCGAGATGCTGGACGTGAGCGAGAGGTGTGCCGCGATCGTCGATCCGCTGACCACTGCCGCGTACTGGTTGGTGCCGGCCGGCCAGGCGTCCGTGGTGCCGCAGTGGGAGCGGTTGGGGCGGCACGTCACCCTGCTGGGGCCCGGCCCCGGGGCTCACTACGTCGGGGTGCCGTCCGCGCATCGGAACACCGGCCCTGGCCTGCACTGGCGACTGCCGATCGACTGGTCGGGACGGTACCTGGCCGAACCACGCCCACCTCGGCGCCATCCTCGCCTCGGCCGTACGGTTCGCCCACGGCGCGGCCGCGCTTTCGTCGCCCTGCCCCGTGTGTGTGGGGGAGTCGTCGCGTACGGAAGAGGCGCCGGCCGGAGGTCGATCCGGCCCGGCCGAACCCGTCCCCTGCTGCCTGGAGGCCGACCCCGCATGCGACCACGCCGCCCGCTCGCCCACCAACCGGCGGCGCACATGAGCCGCAGTCGGTACCGCTACGTCGAGATGCACCTTGGGCCTGACCCGGAGGCTGACGCCTATCTCGTCCGCGCGACATGCCTGACCTGCGACGAACAGTCGCCAGAGCCTGAGCCGTCGGAGTCCATCACGGGCCAACACCACCAGGCCCAGCGTTGGTGCACGAGCCACGCGGCCCGCGACCACCCCGACGGCCGCCACGTCCGCTACGCGGCGACGGTCACCTTGCGGTGGCTGGTCACCCCGGCTGAGGACATCGGGCCGAGTGCTGGTCCGTAGGCAGGGTGAGGAGGCGGTGCGGGCTGTGAGGTCGGGGGCATGGTGTGGGGTGTCGGCGCCTGCGGGTGGGGGTGCGCTCGGTGGGTGCGTGGGTGCGTGGGTGCGTGGGTGCGTGGGTGGCGCTGGCCATGCCGTCTTGCGAACGGGGCGTGCCTGGTGGGGGGTTTGGCGGTCCAGCGTTCTTGTCCTTGAGCCTCAGGGTGCGAGCGCGGATAGGCTGTGAAGTCTGGCTAGCAAGGGGGTGTTGTGGTCGATCTGCCGAGTGTGGGCGATAGGTCGGAGTTCGCGGAAGTTGCAAAAAACCGGGGTGTCGCGCGATAAACCCGCAGGTCAATTGCTCTGGTCCCCGCGCGCGGGGATGGTCCCCCTGATGCCGCAGTATCCTCCTCCGGCTCCGCCTGGTCCCCCCGCGCGCGGGGATGGTCCCGGCGCAGCGCGCACGCCGCGAAGCTCGCCGAGCTGGTCCCCCCGCGCGCGGGGATGGTCCCGAAGAAATCGCTTCTGACCTGCGGCGACGCATCTGGTCCCCGCGCGCGGGGATGGTCCCACCACCGAGTTCAGCATGACGTTCAGGGCCTTCTGGTCCCCGCGCGTGCGGGGTTGGGGCTGGGGCGGTGTCAACGCTGCCCCACAACCCCTGCTTCGCAGCGAACCCCCCGCGCCGTCGCCGCACTTGAGAACCACACGGCGTGGTTCCGCCGGCGGTGAACACATGCCCGGTTGGGCTCGGTGGTCATTACCGTCCAGACGTATGACGACGATGACAACGCGCACGGTCGAGTACCCGGCCGACGGCCTCACGATGGTGGGGCATCTCGCGATTCCGGCCGGCGTTGGGCGTCGGCCCGCGGTTCTGCTCGGGCCCGAGGGGCCGGGGCTGAACGACGTCCAGCGCCGACGGGCCGACGCGCTGGCCGAACTTGGTTACGTGGCGCTGGCCTTCGACATCAACGGTGGGCGTTGGTTCAGCGACCCCGAGGAAATGATGGCGTACATCATGCCTCTGCTTGACGACACCGAACGGATGCGGGGCATCGGCTACGCGGCGCTCGATGTGCTGCGCGCCGAACCGCGTACGGACCCCGATCGGATCGCCGCCATCGGGTACGGCACCGGGGGCGCCATCGCGTTGGAACTCGGGCGTGACGGCGTGGATCTGCGCGCGATCGGGACGATCAACGCGGTGACCACCGGACGACCGGGCGAGGCTGCGAACATTCGATGCCCCGTGTGGGCCGGGGTGGGGTCGGAAGACCCGATCATGCCGCCTGCGCAACGGGAAGCGTTCACTGCGGAGATGCAGGCCGCAGGCGTCGATTGGCGCCTGGTGGTCTACGGCGGCGCCGAGCACGCCTTCCACCACCCGAACGTCGACCACGCGGTGCGCCCTGGCGTCAGCCACCACCCGCTGCACGCGGAACGGGCCTGGCGCGATGTTGTCGGCCTGCTCGCCGAGTGCCTGCCCGTGACAGAGTGATGTGTGGTCGGCAGCCGGGCCTTTGGCGCGACGCTGGCGGGATCGTGGAGGGGGTGCTGTGAGTCGCTTGTCTAGCTTGGGTGATAGGTCGGAGTTCGCGGAAGTTGCAAGAATCCGGGGTCGGGCGCGGTAAACCCGCAGGTCAATTGCTCTCGTCCCCGCGCGTGCGGGGATGGCCCCCTCCACCCCCACGCCCAGGAGCTCACCCCCGACTCGTCCCCGCGCATGCGGGGATGGCCCCAGGTGGGAGAGGTGGTTTTGCGTCGCCCTCTTCTCGTCCCCGCGCGTGCGGGGGTGGCCCCGGGCCTCTTGATGGCGAGGGCTGGACAGTCGACTCGTCCCCGCGTGTGCGGGTGTGGCCCCTTCAAGTACGTCTGCTCACGTGGCGGCAAGGACTCGTCCCCGCACACACGGGGGTTGGCCCCTACCTCAACCACGAGGTACGCCCGTCATCGGCCCGTCCCCGCCTCGCGGGGTTGGTCCCTCGTAAGGGACGCCGAGGGCGTCGCCGCACGCTCCGTCCCCGCCTTGCGGGGTTGGCCCCTGTCGGGTCTGGAGGAACTGGGCCTCGTCCGGCTCGTCCCCGCACCCGCAGGGGTTGGCCCGCCGCTGCCGCCGATGATCAGGGCCGTCATGCGCGTGTCCCCGCCCTGCGGGGTTGGCCCCGAGGTGCAGGCCAAGTTGGCGCTCGGCCTGGAGGTGTCCCCGCAGCCACGCGGGGTTGGTCCCGTCGGCTACTCGGTCAGCTCCGGGATGCTTGGCCCGTCCCCGCCGCTGCGGGGTTGGTCCGGCTGTTGAGCAGGCGCAGGACGAGAGCAAGCAGCCCTCCCCGCCCTCGCGGGGTCGGCCCCCAGGAGATCAAGGCCAAGAACGGCAACCCGTCGATGTCCCTGCCGAGCGGGGCCGGGCCCCGCTCGTACCGCAAGCCGGGGCCCACCCACAGGCACACCCTCCGCCAGGTCAAGACCCCCAACGGCACCCCGCCGCCCCCAAGGCCGCACTGTCCCCGCAGCCACCCACCCAGCCGAACCCCCACCCACACACCCGAAGCCAACCCCCACACCTCAAGCCCACCAACCCACCAAGACCACCGAACCCCCACCCACCCACAACCTCACCGCACCCCCACCCACACCCCCCGCTCCGCCCCGTCCGCCGACTCCGTCGGCAGCCAGGTGGCGTCCAGACGTTGCACCGTCGGGTGGTCAGGGGTGTAGCGGGGCCAGCCGGGGTCGCCGGTGGTGGTGAAGGCGACCCAGGCGGCGTGGGTGCGGCGGGCCAGCTCGCGGGGTTCGTCCGTGTCGGGGACGAGGCCGAGGGTGTGGAGGTCCACGCGGGACAGGTTGGCGAAGGCGAACGGGAGGTCGAGGCCGTGGCAGGCGCCGAGGAGGCCGTCGAAGGCGGGGGAGCGCCAGGTGAACTCGTACCGCCAGGTGCCCGCCGGGTGCGGGGCGTGGGCGTCGGCCAGGCGGGCGGTGGGGACGGCGAACATGTAGTCGGTGCCGATGGCGGAGAGGAGTTCGGCGGGCGTCGTACCGCGCCCGGCGGCCTCGTACGCGGCGATGACGCGCGCCGGGTCCGGGTGCAGGCGGGAGACGAGGAGCGGTAGCGACCGCGCGTCGACGGGTGGGGCGCCGCGCGTGAGCTGGAACAGGTTCAGCTCGTCGGCCGTGTTGCCGAGCAACAGGGCCACGTCGGCCGCGGCGCCCGCGCGGACCGCGTCCTCCGGTTGGCCGCGTACCGACTCGCCGTCGATGACCAGGCCCAACGGGGTCAGGCCCATCAGCGGGTCGCGTACGCCGGCGACGGACAGGTCCGGAGGCTCGGCCAGGACGTGGGCCAGCGCGGTCACCAGGGCCCGGTCGGGGAGCGACGCGAACGCCTCGGCCGTCGGGGGCACGCCGAGGTGGTCGGCCAGGGCGCGGGTCGTCGCGCTCGCCTGGGCCGGGGTGAGGGACTGCGAGCCCCCGCCGCTGGCGCTGATCGCGCGCTGGAACAGGCCGCGCGGGGCTAAGGCCAGCAGCGCGCACACGCTCGCCGCGCCCGACGACTCGCCGAAGACGGTGACCTGGTCCGGGTCCCCGCCGAAGGCGGCCACGTTGTCGCGTACCCAGTGCAGGCCGGCGAGTTGGTCGAGCAGGCCACGGTTGGCGGGCGCGTCCGGCAGGTGGGCGTAACCGGCCACGCCCACACGGTAGTTGAGGCCGACCAGCACCACGCCGTCGCGGGCGAACGACGTCCCGTCGTACAGGCCGGCCGTGGCACGGCCGCCGACGAACGCGCCGCCGTGTAGGTAGACCAGGACCGGCAGGCGCACGCCGGGCTCGGGGGACGGCGTCCAGACGTTGGCCGTCAGGTACTCGGCGCCGGGCAGCCAGCCCTCGCCCATCAGGTCCTGGAGCGGTGACCGGCCCGGCTCGCCCACCTGCGGGGCGCTCGGCCCGGGCTCGCGCGCGTCCCACTCGCCGCGCCAGGTGGGTGGCGCGGGCGGGGTGAACCGGGCCGCGCCGGTCGGCCCCGCCGCGTACGGGACGCCGGTGAAGACCGCCACCCCCTCCCTGATCCGGCCCCGGACGGTGCCCTGGGTGATGCGGACGATCGGTTCCACGGCGGCCATGACCTCTCCTCGGGACGGGGGAGCGCGGTGCGGGTGGTGGCGGCGAATCCGTCCGGTCGAAGCTACGCCCATGTGGCGCTGCGTCAAGAAGTGGCCTGTTGTGCACGGGAGTTGGGGGGCGGGCGTTCAATTCGGCTGCGGGGTGCGAGGGGCTACCGCTTCAGCAGGTCGCGCAGGGCCGTGGCGATCGTCTCCGGGGCCTCCTCGGCCATGAAGTGGCCGCACGAGACGGTGGCGTGGTGCAGGTCGGGGGCCCAGGCGCGCCAGCGGGCCGCCGCGTCGAAGCCGAGGGCGGCGCCCCAGTCCTGCTGGAGGACGGTGACGGGCATGGCGAACTGGTGGCCGGCGGCCCGGTCGGCCTCGTCGTGCTCGACGTCGATGCCGGCCGACGCGCGGTAGTCGGCCACGATGGAGGGCACGGCGTTGCGGCAGGCGTCCAGGTAGGCGGCGCGTACGTCGGCGGGGATGGCGCGCGGGTCGTTGGCCCAGGCGTCCAGGAACGAGCCGAAGAACGCGTCGGCGCTGGCGCTGATCATCCGCTCGGGCAGGCCGGGCGGCTGGGCCATCAGGTACAGGTGGTAGCCGACGGCCGCGCTGGTGCCGTGCATGACGTCCCACATGTCCAGGGTGGGCAGCACGTCGAGGCAGGCCAGGTGGGTGACGGCGGACGGGTGGTCGAGGCCGGCGCGGAAGGCGACGAGCGCGCCCCGGTCGTGCCCGGCCAGCGCGAACCGCTCGTGTCCGAGCGCGCGGGCCAGGGCGACGACGTCCGCGGCCATGGTGCGCTTGGCGTACGTGAGCGGGTCGCCGTCCTCGGCCGGCTTGTCGCTGGCCCCGTAGCCGCGCAGGTCGGGGCAGATCACGGTGTGATCGGCGGCCAGGTCGGCGGCCACGTGCCGCCACATGAGGTGGGTCTGCGGGAAGCCGTGCAGCAGCACGATCGGGCTGCCGGAACCGGCGACCGCCGCGTTCAGCGAGACGCCGTCGGCGACGCGAACGCGCTGGTAGGCGAAGTGGGGGAGGCGGGAGAGCGGCATGGCGCACGTCCTGGGTCGGGTCGGGAGCCCGGGCGGGCGGTACGGGGCGGCCGGGCCGCCGCCGCGCGCCGTGGGCGGGTACGTTCCCAGCCTGCTGGGCGCGGATGAGCGATGGATGAGCGCGCTATACGGTGGCGAGGAGTGCGGCGTGTGGGCGGGGGCCGGCGCCGTTCGACCCCGTGGCGGGCGCGCGGTGGCGGCGGGCGCGGACCCGGTACGTGGTGTGCGGACGGCGGTACGCGATGGGCGGCTGGCGGTACGCGATGAGCGGACGGCGGTACGGAGAGGCTGGCGGTACGGAGAGGCGGTGCGGGTGCGGGCGGTGTTCGGGGTGCTGGGGCCGGTGTCGGCCTGGGACGAGACCGGGGAGCCGATCGCGCTGAAGGGCCCACGGCACCGCGCGGTGCTGGCCCGGCTGATCGTCGCCCGGCGTCGCGTCGTACCGGTCGGCCACCTCGTCGACGACCTGTGGGAGGAGCCGCCGGCGGGCGCCGTGAGCGCCGTACGCACCTTCGTCGCCGCCCTCCGGCGCGCGCTGGAACCGGAGCGCCCGCCGCGCGCGCCGGCCCGGCTGCTGGTCACCGAGGGCCCGGGGTACGCGCTGCGCGCCGAGCCCGACGCGGTGGACGCGTGGCGCTTCGAGCGGGCGGTGACGGCGGCGACCACGCTGCCGCCGGCCGACGCGCTCGTACGGCTCGACGAGGCGCTCGGGTGGTGGCGCGGGCCCGGGTACGCCGATTTCGCCGAGGCGCCGTGGGCCCGCGCCGAACGGGCCAGGCTGGCGGAGCTGCGGCTACACGCCGTCGAGCGGCGGGCCGGGGCGCGGCTGGCGCTCGGGCTGGCCGCGGAGGCGGTGCCGGACCTGGACGCGCACGTGACCGAGCACCCGTGGCGCGAGGACGCCTGGCGGCTGCTCGCCCTCGCGCTCTACCGCACGGGCCGGCAGGGCGACGCGCTCGCCGTGCTGCGCCGGGCCCGCGCGCTGCTGGTCGAGCAGCTCGGCGTGGACCCGGGCCCTGGCCTGCGCCAACTGGAGGCGGACGTGCTCGACCAGGCGGCCCACCTGGACGTTCCCCACTCGGACGCTACCCCCATGAACGCCGCTGGTCTGGACGCCTCCGGCCCGGACGCGGAGCGTCCGTCGGGCGCGGCCCCGGCCGCCGAGGTGCGGCCAGCCGCCGGCCTCGACGCCCCCGACCCCGAGGCCCCCGACCCCGACGCCCCCGACCCCGCCGGCGCCGCGGCCCGGGTGTGGGCGCGGGCCGCCGCCGACTACGACCGGGCCGTCTCCGCCGGGGCGCGGGCCCGGCTCGAATCGACGGTGGGCCTGCTCCGCAGCCTCGCGCTGACCGGAGGTGAGGGGCTGGAGGCGGCCCGCGCGCACCGGGTGGCGGCCGTCGCGGCGGCGGAGGAGCTGGGGGATCCGGAGCTGACCGCGCGGGTGATCGGCGCGTACGACGTACCGGCGATCTGGACCCGCGCGGACGACCCGGAGCAGGCGGCGCGCATCGTCGCCGCGGCCGAACGCACCCTGGCCGCCCTCCCCGCCCCCGGCCACGCGGCGGCCCGGGCCCGCCTGCTGGCCACCATCGCCCTGGAGACCCGCGGTACCCGGTCCCCGACCGACCCGCCGGAGGCCGCCGACCTGGCAACCCTCGCGGCGACCGGCTCTCCAGTGCCTGCAGCCCCCGCCTCGCGGCCCCCGGCCCCGCGCGCGACGCGCGCCGCCCGCGAGGCGGAGGAGATCGCCCGCAGTCTGGACGACCCGGCGCTGCTCGCGTTCGCGCTGGGCGGGCGGTTCATGCAGTGCTTCGAGCGCGCGGGCCTGGCCCCGGACCGGGACGCGATCGGCGCGGAACTCGTCGCCCTGTCCGCCCGGCACGGCCTGGTCACCTACGAGGTGCTCGGCCACCTCGTCCGCGTCCAGGCCCGCTGCGCGCTCGCCGACTTCACCACCGCCGACCGGCACGCGGCCGCCGTGGACGACCTGGCCGAGCGGCACGAACTACCGCTGGTGGGCGTGTTCACGCAGTGGTACCGCGCGCTCCGCCTCGCCGCGACCGGCCAGCCCACGGGGCCCGACGCCGAGGCGGCCTACCGGGCCGCCGCCGCACGCCTGGACGGCGCCGGCATGCCGGGCCTGGAGCGCGGCCTGTTGCCGCTGGCGCTGCTGTGCCTGCGGCTGACCCGCGAGGACCAGGGCGCCGAGGAGGCCCCGGGCGCCGCGCCGCCGCCCGCCGATCCGGCCGCTGGCCAAGGCGCCGACCGGAGCGTCGATCGGGACACCGACTGGGGCCCCTACGCGCCGTGGGTCCGCCCGCTGCTCCTGCTCGCCGGCGGCCGGCGCGCGGAGGCGGCGACGGCGCTCCGCGCGGCCCCGCCACCACCCCACGACCTGCTGTACGAGGCCATGTGGTGCCTCGTCGGTCGGGCCGCCATCGGCGTCGGCGACCGGGCCGTCATGCGCCTCGCCCGTACACGACTCCTGCCCGCCGCAGGCGAGTTGGCGGGAGCCGGCAGCGGGTTGCTCACCCTCGGCCCGGTCGCCCGCCACCTCGCCGCCCTGGATGCCGCCCTCGCGGAACCCACGAACTCATGACGGCGCCGACGCCCCGCCCGTACCCCTCCCGTACGCGACCGCTCCCGACCGGTACGCGACCGTTCCCCCTCCGTGCGCGTCCGACCCAGGCCCGTACGCAACCACTCTCGACCCGTACGAGACGGCTCCCGGCCCGGACACGTCGGCCCGAGCCGCAGCCGTAACCGAAGCCCCACCCCCAGCCCCGGGCTCAGCCGCCCCCGTTGACGACGCCGTGGCGCGGCCGTGCAGGACGAGGGCCCAGGCCAGGACGGCGAAGGCGGCGATGTTGGCGACGGCGCGCACGGTGTTCCAGGTGACCCAGCGGGCCTCGAAGTCCCGGCGGACGGCGGCCAGGTCGGTGATCCGGGCCGGATCACCCGCCTTGGCCAACTGGTCGTTGAGGGGCACGTTCACGCCACTGGTGATCACGAACATGACCAGGTAGAGCACGAGTCCGGCGATGATCCACGGCAGCGCCGCGCGGTCGGCGCCCGAGCGCAGGCTCAGCGCCAGGGCGAGGGCCGTGAACGCGACGCCACCCAGGAAGCAGAACATGAACCAGCCGTTGAGGATGGACGCGTTGATCTTCTGCATCCCCTCCACGAAGGTGCGGTCGCTCGACCCGCCGAGGCCGGGCATGACCGCGTACGAGAAGGCGGCGAACAGGCCGGCCATCAGACCGGTGGTGAGGGTCGCCGCGAGCAGCGCGACGGTGTGCAGGGTCTTGAGTTGCATCGCGGGTCACTCCCCGATCCAGGCGCCCGAGGCCGCCGTGGCCCGGGCGAAGTCGGCGAAGTCACGGGCGGGGCGGCCCAGGACGCGTCGCACGTCGTCGGTGACGCTGGCGTTGCGGCCGTCGAGGACCGTGCCGAAGAGGTAGCCCAGGAACGCGACCACGTCGGCCGGCACCTGTTCGGCGGCGAGCCCGGCAGCGAACTCCTCCGGGCCGATCCGGGCGTAGCGGACGGGTCGGCCGGTGGCCTCGGCGATGGTGGCCGTGGCCTCGGCGAAGGTGAGCAGCCGGGGCCCGGTCAGCTCGTAGACCCGGCCCGCGTGCCCGTCCTCGGTCAGCACCGTGGCGGTCACGTCGGCGATGTCGTCCGCGTCGAGGAACGGCTCGCCCACCGGGCCCGCCGGCAACGCCACCTCGCCGGCCAGCACCGGTCCGAGCAGGTAACCCTCGCTGAAGTTCTGGCTGAACCAACTACACCGCAACACCGTCCAGTCAGCCCCGGCACCGGCCCCCGCCCCCGATTCGGCCGTCCCCGATCCGGCTGCCCCTGATTCGGCCGCCACCACCAGCGCCCGCTCGCAGGCCAGGGCCTCGTCCTCGCCGCGCCCCGACAGCAGCACGAGCCGCCGCACGCCACGGGCCACCGCCAACTCCGCGAAGGAGCCCACCGCTTCGACCGCGCCCGGCACGGCCAGGTCGGGGTAGTACGAGACGTACACCGCGTGCACGCCGTCCAGGGCCGGGCCCCAGGTCGCTGGCCGCTCCCAGTCGAAGGGCAGCCCGCCGGCGCGCGAGCCGATGCGTACCGGCAGATCGCGCGCCGTCAGCCGGCTCACGAGCCGGCTGCCGGTCTTGCCGGTGCCGCCCAGGACGAGGGTCATGGGGTGGTGCCGCGTCATGGTGTGCTCCCCGTTGATTGGTGGTGCGTAGCCGCAGCTTGATCGCTTGATCGCTGCTTGGCCGTTGTGACGACCGCTCGGCCGTCGCTCACCACTCTCGACCGGGGCGGCAGCCGTAACAATGGCCGAATCCGCACGGTCCGTTAATCTGTGGGTTACGGATGAGGGGGTCGGGTGGAACACCGCGACATCGAGATTTTCCTGACGCTCGCGCGGGAACTGCACTTCGGCCGCACCGCCGAGCGGCTGCACGTGTCCCCGGCCCGGATCAGCCAGGCCGTCAAGAAGATGGAACGCCGCATCGGGGCCCGCCTGTTCGACCGAACGAGCCGAGTCGTCGCCCTCACGGCGATCGGCCGCCAGCTGCGGGACGACCTGGCGCCGGCGTACGACCAGATCCAGGCGGCTGTCGCACGGGCGGTCGAGGCGGGCCGGGGCGGCGGCGGGGTGCTGAGGGTGGGGTTCATCGGCGCCGGGGTCGGCATGTTCGTGTACGAGGTCGCGGAGGTCTTCCGGGCCCGGCACCCGGCCGGCGAGGTGCGGGCCCTTGAGCAGCGGTACGCCGACGCCACCACCCTCCTGGCCGGCGACGAGATCGACGTGCTGCTCTGCGTGGCCCCGCCGCTGCGGCCGGAGGTGAGCGAGAGCCCGGTCCTCTTCCGCGAAGACCCCGTGCTCGCCGTCTCGGCCCGGCACCCCTTCGCCCGCCGCGCCGCGGTCCGCCTCGACGACCTGGCCCGCACCCCCGTGCTCCGCCCCCGGCTGCTCGCGCCCGAGGTGGACGCGCTGACCGTGCCCGCGACCACGCCCACGGGCCACCTCGTCGAACGCGGCCCGGACTTCGGCACCATCCAGGAGATGCTGGCCCTCGTCGGCGCGGGCCGTGGCGTCTACCCCGTACCCGCGCATGCGCAGCGCTTCGACTCCCGCCCCGACGTGGCGTACGTGCCGATCGAGGACGCGCCGCCCTTCGCCTGGCGCCTGCTGTGGCGCACCTCCGCGACGACACACCAACTCCGCGCCTTCGCCGATGCGGCCCAGGACGTGGTGGCCGACCGGGCCAACCCGCTGTTGGAGGCGAGCCCGGCGGCGGGGGAGGGGGCGGGCGGGTAGCTCCGCTGCGAGGTCTGGGGGGCCAACAGCGGCTATGCCGACCGCGGCCAACAGCGTGGGACTGGAGGCCAGGTGAACCGCACCTTGCGCGATGGTCGGCACCATCGTCACCGAGGGCGACAAGGAGTTCGTTGACCTGAAGGTGGCAGGTCCGGAGGACGAGAAGGATTCCCTGATCGCCACTGCCACGCACCCCTTCTGGGTGGACAGTGACTCCTGGCTGAACGCGGGCGACTCCAAGGCCGGTATGAGCCTGCATACGGTGGATGGCGCCACAGTGAAGGTGGCCTCAACCCGTCATTTCAGCGAGCTTCAGCGCCCGCATGATCTGACGGTTTCGGGGGTGCGTACGTATTATTTGGTGGCTGGTGGGGCGCCGGTTCTGGTGCACAACAACAGCTGCCCCCTGATGGGAATGCGACATCGAACTGCGGCTCGAAAAGAAGAAAGAGAGCGGAGCACCTTCAGCCCGATAAGGACAATGCCGAAGGGGCCGTACGAGGTTTGAGCGGGACGAAATTGGGTGAATCACGCGCTCAGACATGATTTCTAGAGTCGCCCGCGCCGTCTGGGTGGCGTCCTGGCTCGAGGCTCCGGGGAACTGGTAAGCCGCACAGCGGCGTGAACCCGCCCTTGTGCTATCCAAAGGGCACCGGTCACGGAGAGAGTGCTACTGGTGAGAATCTACCTCTGGGGTATTAGAAATGAGCATTCACGGAGCCGCAGACGACGTCCTGAGAAGAGTGGGTGTTCAGTTCCCGGACGCTGCGAACTTGTACGTGGCACTTTCTCTGAGTCGCCTCTTCTGGCCAGATACTCGGGTGGTGAGCGGTGCTGTGTTCGTCACGTTGAACGTGGGAGACGCAGAAGAGGTCGAGCGCCGTGTAGCCGCTTGGAGTGATTCCGGCGAAATGGCGTGGAGTCGGTTCGTCGACAGCTTCAACTCGTTCGAAGTGCGGCACCTCTTCGCCAACTGGCCGGCCAACTCGGATATGCTGGGCGATGCCGAATTGTGTCTTGCGGAGCTCCTCATTACGCCGTGGTCGGCCAAGCTGAGTGCAGATTTCCCCGACCGTAGGTTCAGTGTCGAGCTAGACGAGGACCCCGAGGCAGACGGCCCCCGTATTCTGGTGCGGCAAACCTATCCTCATACGGTTCGTTAGCTCAGAGAGTGAGTGGAGAAGGTGGACGGTCCTTCATGGAGGATTGGGCCGGACCGCCCTCTTGTCAATCGCTTGACTGTGCATGCGGCGCTATCTGTGGCGCAGTGAGGCCCTGCCAGTGCCCAACTGGCTGGGTTTCACGATGCGTTGGTGTCAGAGGGCAACTCCCGGCCGGGCCTGCTCCGGTGACGTGCACGGTTGTCGACGAGAGGGGCGAACTCGTGGGTGAGATCCTCTTGTGGACTGAATCGGGGCTGCTGTCCGGTCTCGAATACGCCTGGTTCGGCGATCAGCCCCCTACTTCGCTTCCGCGACTCGATCGGATGGTCACGTCATAGGCGGGGCGTCAGAGTCCATGGGTGGGGCGTCAGAGGCTCACCCCGCCTCGCGTCGCGACGGACCCCCTACCCCACCCGATCCCCCTGATACACCGCCAACGCCCAGATCACGAACAGGTCGAGCGCCATCACGACGACCGACCAGACCGGGGCGTACGGCAGGAAGAGGAACTGGGCCACCAGGCTGAGGGCGGCCAGGGTGATGGCCGTGGCGCGGGCCCAGAGGCGGCCGGTGAGGATGCCGCAGCCGGTGGCCAGTAGCAGCGCGCCGAGGGCCAGGAGGGTCCAGCCCCAGCCGGTGAGGTTGATGCGGTAGAGGTAGCTGTCGTGGCGGACGTAGACGTCGTCCTCGGCGATCGCGGCGATGCCCTGGAGGACCAGGAGCACGCCGTTGACCAGCAGGAGGACGGCGGCCAGGATGGCGCCTCCGGTGGCCCAGGCGCTGTTCGCCGGCGGAGGAGACGAGCCGGGCCGGTCATCGGGCCGGCCGGAGGCGGAGCGGTGTACCGGGGACGGGTGGTCGCTCATGGTCGTGGCCCTTCGGTCCGGCGGTCCGGGAGCCGCGGTCTGGTTCGACCCTGACCGGTGTCGGACAGCGGGTACCACAGGGCGTGAGCCGTACGGGTGAGGGCGGGGGAGGAGGCGGCCCCGGTACCGGGGGGCGGTACCGGTCGCCGGGTCAGGGGGTGACGATGGCGAAGTCGGGGTCCGGGTCGCTCAGGTAACCGAGGAGTTCGGCCAGTTTCGTCGGGTCGCCGGTGGCCGTGACGCTCGCGCGGGTGGCCAGGTCGCGGGGGTCGACAGCGCCGAGCAGGACCGCGCGCAGGGTGGCCTCGTCCAGGGTGAACGTGGCGTCCGGGTCCGGGGCGGTGGCCGGGTTGGTGCCGGCGGTGTGGGTGAGGACGCCGTTGCGTAGCCGCAGGGTGAGTGGTTCGCCGTCCGCCAGCTCGAACCGTACGGTCACGGCCGCATCCCAGCTTCGCGGGCCGTCGACGCGGATGGCGAGGGCGTCGCAGAGCTGGTCCAGTGTCAGGGCCGCCAGCAGGTCGGGGGCGACGGTGGAGGTGGGGGTGCCGATGGCGCCGTGGCGTAGTTCCAGCGCGCCCGTCAGGTAGAAGTTGCGCCACGTCCCGTTCTCGCTGCCGTACCCGAGCTGCTCCAGGGCGTCGGCCTGCAACCGCCGCGCGCCGGCGTGCTCCGGATCGGCGAAGAGCACGTGGTGGACGACCTGGACCACCCAGCGGAAGTCGCCTTCGGCGAAGGACCGTTGGGCGCGCCGTACCACCTCGTCCGCGCCGCCCATGAACTCCACGTACCGCCGGGCCGCCGCGACGGGTGGGTGTTCCCACAGGTGGGCCGGGTTGCCGTCGAACCAGCCCAGGTAGCGCTGGTAGACGGCCTTGGTGTTGTGACTGACCGAGCCGTAGTAACCGTGGGTGTGCCAGGCGCGTTCCAAAGCCGGGGGCATTTCGATCGTCTCGGCGATCTCCGGGGCGGTCAGACCCTGGTTGAGCAGGCGCAGCGTCTGGTCGTGCAGGTACGCGTACAGGTCGCGCTGTTCGCCGAGGTACGTCAGGACGCGGTCGCGGCCCCACACCGGCCAGTGGTGGGAGGCGAAGGCGATGTCGGAGGCGGCACCGAAGAGGGTGGCGGCCTCGGTGAGGTAGCGGGCCCACACGCGCGGGTCGCGGACCTGGGCGCCGCGCAGGGTGAGCAGGTTGTGCAGGTTGTGGGTGGCGTTCTCCGCCATGCACAGCGCCGCGTGGTCGGGGAAGTGGATGTTCAGCTCGGCCGGGGCCTCGGTGCCGGGGGTGAGCTGGAAGACCATCCGGACACCGTCGACCGTCTCCGTCTGTCCGGTGTGGGTGATGTCCAGCGTGGGCGGGATCAGGCCGACCGACCCGGTGGAGGTGGTCTGCCCGAGGCCGGCCCCGATCTGCCCGCGCTCGCCCTTGGGGAGCGTGGCGCCGTACATGTACGCGGCGCGGCGGTTCATCGCCGCGCCGGCGTAGACGTTCTCGCTGACGGCGTGTTCGAGGAAGCCCACGGGCGCGATGACCGGCAGCCCGGCGGCGACCTCGGCGTCGCCGACGACGCCCCGCACGCCGCCGAAGTGGTCGGCGTGGCTGTGCGTGTAGAGCACCCCGCTGACCGGCCGGTCGCCGCGGTGCGCGCGGTACAGGGCGAGGCCGGCGGCGGCGGTCTCGGCGCACAGCAGCGGGTCGATCACGAACACGCCGCGTTCGCCCTCGACCAGCGTCATGTTGGACAGGTCGAAGCCGCGCACCTGGTAGACGCCCGGCACGACCTCGAACAGGCCGTGGTCGGCGGCCAGCCTGCTCTGCCGCCACAGGCTCGGGTTCGCGGTGTCCGGGCAGTCCCGCGCCAGGAAGCCGTACGCGTCCAGGTCCCAGACCACCCGCCCGTCGGCGGCCCGGACGAGGTTCTCGTCGGCCGTGCCCAGGAAGCCGCGTCGGGCGTCGTCGAGGTCGCGCGTGTCGTCGAAGGGGAAGCGCTGCCGGACCGCCTGGTTGGCCGCGACGATCGCCGGCTCCGCGGGCTTGCCGCCCCTGTTCTCCGGCATCGGCGTCTCCCTGGCAGGCGGTGGGTGGCGGATGGTGGGCGGCGGGTGGTGGCCGACGGGCCGTCCGTACGACGGCGGCCGGGCCCCACCGCCACCCTCGCCCGGCAGCGGGAGCCAGACCACCGGGTGTACGCCGTCGGGGGGAGCGCGGTGTTCGGGTCGTACGCCGGTGGCGGAGGGCGCACGCGCCGCTGACGTGGGCGTGGACGTGTGCGTGTACGTGCACGTGTACGTCGGCGTGGTCGTGTACGTGGGCGTGATGGGCGGCTTGGCGTACACGTCCGGGTTCGGCTCGTCGCCCGAGCCCGAGCCCTTCGAGGCCAGCCGCGTCACCCCCGGCCGGCAGGGACCCGCTCAGCCCCGCAGCACCCGCCGTCCCGTACGCCACGCCCACCACAGGCCCGCCGCTCCGGCGGCCAACAGCCACAGCAGGGCCAGCGCGAAAGCGAGCGGGGTGAACCCGCTGGCCCGAGCCGTGGCGACCAGGACCGGAGTCGTGGCGCCCAGCAGCACCAGCGGGCCACGGAGGTACCAGGCCACCGCCTGCGGGCCGCCCGTGTTGCCCATCGGGGTCTCGACGCCGATCAGCACGTGCGGCGGCACGGGCCCCCGGTACGCGCTGACCAGCGCCGCCGCCACGTACGCCGGAACCGCCGCGACCAGCAGCGCGAGCCCGGGTTGCCACCGGCCGGCCAGCGCGCAGAGCACGGCGCCCGCGCCCGTGCCGGCCAGCAGCGCGGCGCCCGGCACGAGCGCGTGCCACAGGGCGAGGGCGCCCGCCGTGGTGGGCAGCGGCGCGGCGCGCCGGATGTCGTCGGCCTCGACGCGGGCGGGTTCGGCGAGTTGGGCCGCGGCCAGGTAGCCCGCGACGGCCGCGCCCGCGACGGCGACCAGTTGCGCGCCGTCGCGCGCCGTGGGGGCGTACGCCGTGAGCGCCACCGAGGCCGCCGTCCACAGGGCGGCCCAGGCCAGGCGGGCGGGGGCGCGGAGCAGGCCGGTCGCGTCGCGCCAGGGGATGAGCAGCCAGCGGTGGCGGGGCGGGGGCAGCCGCAGCCGGGGGCGGGCGCCGGGGGTGCCGAGGGTGCGTACGGCGCCTCGGGCCTGGCGCAGGTCGAGGGCGAACAGTGCCGCCGTGACCTGCGCGGCGACCGTCGCGCGCCGGCGCAGCGCGGCCAGCGGTATCAGGGGAGCCGCCCGGCGCGCGGCCCACACCGCCAGCGCCGCACACCCGGCCGCCAGCGCCGTCGCCACGCGCCAGCCGGGGGCCGGCCCGTCCACGGCCGCGACCAGCGGCTGCGCCGCCCAGCCCCAGGGGCCCGACCACAGGCACACCGCGCCGAGCCAGGACGGCACGCCGCAGGCCACGCCCAGCGCTCCGCCGGCGCACAGCGCGGCGATCGCCGCGCGCGTGGCGCGCAGCACGCCCGTCCCACGCCGGAGCAGCGACGGCTCGTGGCGCTCGACGGCCACGCCGAGCGCGCCGCCGACCAGCGCCGTGCACAGGCCGGCCCACCCGCCGGCCGCGGTGGCGCCGGCCCATGGCGCGCCCCGCAGGGCGGAGAGCAGGAAGCCGGCCACGCCGCCCGCGATGGCGCCGCCTGTCGCGGCGAGGCCCAGCGCGGCCAGCAGGCGTGGCAGCACCACCGGACCGCGCGCCAGCGGGGCCGACAACAGCCAGGTCAGCGCGGGCCGTTCGACGGTCACCGGGCCCCGCCAGGTCGCGCCGTAACCCATCAGGAGCAGGGCCACGAGCAGCGCCGCCGGCGCGAGCAGGGGCAGGGCGTCCAGGGTGTGCGCGCCGAGCGCGCCGCCCCGCGCGCCGTCGCCGCCCGACCGGGCGGCCGCCAGCAGGAGCGGCAGCCCCCACACGCCCCCGATGAGGGCGCCGGCGTACGCCGCGAACCACGCGCTCCTGCGCTTCGCCCTGCGCGCGCCGGCGCGCACCTCGTGGAGGTAGGCCAGGGCCGGATGGGTCGCCACCTCAGCCCTCGCCCGCCGCCCCGGCCGGCGTGGTGTCGAGCCGGACCACCCGGTCGGCCACCGCGCGCAGGCCCTCGTGGTGGGTCGCCAGCAACACGGCGGTCCCCGCGTCCCGGTGCGCGGCCAGCCGGCGCGCCAACTCCCCCCGCGCGTGCGCGTCCAGCCGCTGTTCGGGCTCGTCTAGGACGAGCAGTTCGTGCGGCCGTACGAACGCCGAGGCCAGCAGCAGCGCCTGGGCCTGCCCGGAGGACAGCGCGGCGGGCAGCAGGTCGGCGTGGTCGGTCAGCCGGTACGCGGCGAGTTCGGCCGCCACCGCCTCCTCGGCCGCCGTCACGCGCAGCCCGTGCGCCAGCGCGACCAGCAGCAGGTGCTCACGCGCCGTCAGGTCCGGGTAGTGCGCGCCGGCGTCCAGCACTGTGGCGACGCGCGCCCGTACGCCCGCCTCGTCCTCGTCGATCGGGGACCCGGCGAACTCCACCGTCCCCCGCGACGGTTGCTCCCGTCCGACGGCCAGCCGCAGCAGCGTCGACTTGCCCGAGCCGTTGTCGCCCACCAGCGCCACGCACTCGCCGCGCGCCACCTCCAGCGTCACCGCCCGCAGCACCGGCCGGTCCCCGTACCGCCGTCCGACCCCCGTCAGCCGCAGGAGCGCCGCGCTCTCGTCCGTCACCGGGCTCACAGTAGGCGGCGGCCCCGACGCCGCCGCGCGAGGGGGGGCCGGAGAGGCCGGGTGAGGGGCCGGGGGGCCGGGCGCGAGGGCACGCCGCGTACGAGACGGCGAGACGACGAGACAGTGAGTTGGCGGGTCGGTGGCTCGGTGGCTCGGTGGCTCGGTGGGTCGGGTGGGTCGGCCGGTCAGGCGGCGGCGTCGAGGCCGTCGATCAGGCGGCCCAGGAAGCGGCCGAAGGTGGCCTCGGGGGACAGCGGGCGGCCCGGCGAGGCGAGGGCCGCGGCGAGTTCCGGGTGCTGACCGTCGGCGGCGACGGTGGCCAGGTAGCGGGCCTCGGCCGCGGCGCGGTCGGCGGACCGCGCGGCAGCGGCCTGCGCCAACTCGTGCCCGACGTGGCCGCTCACGAACGCGGTGAGCTGGGCGAAGACCTCCAGCTTCGACGCGCCGTCCAACCCGGTGGGCCGCAGGATCGTGAGCACGTGCTCCAGGAAGGCCAGGGTGTTCGGGCCGGGGCTGCGGCGGGTGGCCAGGGCGGCGGGCAGCCACGGGTGGCGCAGCATGTGGGAGCGCTGGAGGTGGGCGACGGCCTTCAGGTCGGCGCGCCAGTCGCCGCTGGGCGTGATGGGCGGGCCCGACGCGGTGAGTTCGCCGCTGACGTGGTCGACCATCAGCTCCAGCAGCGTCTCCTTGTCGGGCGCGTAGCTGTAGAGCGACATGACGCCGGCCCCGACCCGCGCGGCGACCCGGCGCATGGTGACCGCTTCGAGGCCCTCCGCGTCGGCCAGCGCGACGGCCGCCGCCGTGATCGCCTCCCGGCTGTAGGCGGGCCGGCGGCCCCTGCGGGGTTGCGGGTCGCCCAGCCAGAGCCGCTCGGGGTCGATCCCCGCCGCACCGGCGTCCGGGTCACGGGTCACGGCCGCACCCTCCTCATCCTTCGGTACCTCGGTACCTCGGTTCATCGGTTTCCCGGTTCACCGGCGAACGTCGCGGCGCCCGGCACCGGCTCCAGCGGACTCCGGCCGTCGCGACCAATCAGCGTCGGAGAGTGCCAGAGAGCGTCGGAGAGTGCCGGCACCGTGCGGTGCCAGCGCCGGGGAGTGCCGGCTCCCGTGGGTGCCCATCCAAGCATCCCCTATTCTCGTACGACGTACGCGAATGAGGAGGGTGACGATGGCAGCACGCACACACGGCCCCGCGCCGACCCCGACCTGGGCGCCGCCGCCCGGGAAGCCGCCGCTGGCCGCCCGGCTGGCGCGGGCCACCTGGCGCGGGCTGCCGGCCCGGCGGTACGCGGCGGGCTGGGAACCGGGCCTGGCCGTCCCCGCCGCCGACGGCAGCCCGCTGCTCACCGACCACTACTTCCCGCGCGCCACGGGCGACTTCCCCACCCTCCTCGTGCGCTCGCCCTACGGCCGGGGCTTCCCGTGGTCCGCGCAGTTCGGCATCCTCTTCGCCGAACAGGGCTTCCACGTGGTCCTCCAGAGCTGCCGCGGCACCGGCGGCTCGGGCGGCGCGTTCCACCTGTGGCGCAACGAGACCCCCGACGGCCTGGCCACGGTGGCGTGGCTGCGCGAGCAGCCCTGGTTCAACGGCGCGCTGGGCACCGTGGGCCCCAGCTACCTGGGGTACGCGCAGTGGGCGCTGGCCGTGGACCCGCCGCCGGAGTTGCGGGCGATGGTGGTCCAGGTCGGGCTGCACGACCCGTACGCCCTCTTCCACACCCGGGGCGCGCTCCAACTGGAGAACGCCCTCGCCGTCGGTGCCGGCCTGACCTACCAGCACCAGGGCTGGCGGCCGTTCCTGAAGGCGATCCTGCGCCTCCAGCGTCGGCTGCGCGCGGTCACCCAGGCCCAGCCGCTGCGCACCGCCTACCCCGAGGCCCTCGGCGGCCCGCTGCCCTGGCTGGACGACGTGCTGACGCACCCGGACGCCGACGACCCGTACTGGAGCGGCGCCTCACTGGCGCACGTCGCGGCCGGCTCGCGGGTGCCGACCAGCCTGATCACCGGGTGGCACGACGTGCTGGCCGACCAGACCTTCGAGCAGTACGCGCGGCTGCGGCGGGCCGGCCGCGAGGCCGCCCTGCTCATCGGCCCCTGGACGCACACCTCGGCGCTGCGACAAGGCTGGCCCGAGGTGTTCGCCGAAAGCCTCGGCTGGCTGCGCGCGCACCTGTGCGCCGAGCCGTCCGAACCGCGCCGGGCGCGGGCGCGCGTGCACGTCGGCGGCGCGGACGTCTGGCGCGACCTGGCCGACTGGCCCCCCGCCGGGGCCGTCGCCCCGTGGTTCCCCGCCCCGGACGGGCACCTGACCCGGCAGGCCACCGAGGTCCGCGCACCGCTCGCCTCGTTCCGCTACGACCCGGCCGACCCCACCCCGTCCGTCGGCGGCCCGCTGCTCTCCCGCGCCGCCGGCCCCCGCGACAACGGCCGCCTGGAGGCCCGGGACGACGTCCTGACCTTCACCAGCCCCCCGCTCGCCGAGCCGATCGACATCGTCGGCCCGGTCTCGGCCCGGCTGAGCGTCAGCACGGACGGCGGCGAGGCCGACCTGTTCACCCGGCTGTGCGACGTGGACGAGCGAGGCCGTTCCGTCAACGTCTGCGACGGGCTCGGCCGCATACGCGCGGCCGAGCGGGCCCCCGCGTACGTCACGGTCCCGATGAGCGCCACCGCCCACCGCTTCGCCGCCGGCCACCGCGTCCGCTGGCAGCTCAGCGGCGGCGCCCACCCGCGCTACGCGCGCGGCTCCAGCACGGCCGAACCGCCCGTCGACGCCACCACGTTCACGCCGGTACGCGTCACCGTCCACACGGACTCGACCCTGTTCCTGCCCCACGTCACCGGGCCCGAGCCCGCAGCCGAGTCCGAGTCCGTGGCTGAGCACGAGGCCGAGTCCGTGGTCGAGCCCGCCGCCGAGCCCAAGCCCCACGCCGAGCCCGCCCCCGGCCCGGCCTGAACCACCCGCACCCGTACGAACCCGTACGCCCGCGCACTCCCTCGTACGCCCCGTACGCCGCCCGCACCTCCCACGTCTCACAGCGCCTGTGCTCGGGCTTCGCCCGCCGCGCGTTCCCGCCTCAGCGCCGCGCTTGCGCGAGGGCGACCCGCAGCGGGCGATGGCCCGTCGCACCACCGCCCGGGGATGACGGCTGTCCCAGGGACGGCGGATGCCCCAGGGGCTGCTGGGCCAGGGGTGGCGCCGGTGCCAGGGACGAGGCCGCCTCCGGCGCCGCCGCCCCGTCCGGGTGCGGTGGCGTGGCCGCTACGGGCGGCGCGGACTCCAACGGCCAGCCGGCCGCCTCCGGGTGCTCGACCTCGGCCCACCAGTCGGGGCCGTCCTCCAGGTAGCGCAGCAGGATGCCCTCACGCACCGCCCAGGGGCAGATGACCAGGGAGTGCACGCCGCTGAGCTTCATCGCCGTGTGGCCCACGACCGCGCCGGCCAGGCTCTGGCGGGCCCGGGGTCTGGTGATGCCGGGGAGTTCGGCCCGCTGCTCGGCGGGGAGCGCGGCCAACCGGTCGATCGCCACGCGCAGGTCGCGGCGGCGCAGCACGCGCTTGACGAACGGGCCGTGCCGCCCGGGCGCCGCCCCGCACAGCCGCGCCAACTGCTGGAACGTGCGCGAGGTGGCGACCGAGGTGTGCGGCGCCTCCCAGCGGATGCGGGTGGCGACGTCGCGGAGTTGGTGGCGCACCCGGCGCCGCAGGGCGACGATGTCGGCGGCCGACGGCGGGTCGCCGGCGTGCAGGAACTCGTTGGTGAGCCGGTTCGCGCCCAGCGGCAGCGAGACCGCGAAGTCGGGCATCCGGCCCCGGCCGAAGGCGACCTCGAGTGAGCCGCCGCCGATGTCGAACACGGACAGCGGGCCCGCGCTCCAGCCCATCCAGCGCCGGGCCCCGAGGAACGTCAGATGGGCCTCCACCTCGCCCGGGAGCACCCGCAGGCTCAACCCGGTCCGCTCGCGCACCGTCCGCAGGACCCTCGCCCGGTCGGGCGCCTCGCGCACCACGGTGGTGGCGAACGCCAACGGCTCCGGCGCGCCCCAGCGGGCGGCCGTCTCCGTCGCCGCCCGCACCGCCGTCAGCAGCCGCTCGGTGGCCGCCTCGCCGAGCTGCCCCTGCGCCCCCACCTGTTCGGAAAGCCGCAGCTTCCACTTGGCGGTGTGGACCGGGAGCGGCACTCCGTCCCTCGTGTCACTCACGGCAAGCCGGACGGTGTTCGACCCGATGTCGAGCACGCTTAACCTCATGGACTCCTGATACCCCCCTCGATGACACGGGATGCCAGGGAAACACACAACCGGGCCCGACGGGTCCGGATCGCTTCCCCGCGCGGCGCAAATCGAACTACGCCACCGAGACCGCCCCCGCCCGCGCGACGCGCGCGTACCCGACGACGGCGCGCCAACCCCTGCGGACCGGCCACGAGATGAGGACGGAACGGGCGGTCATCACGGCGCCGTTCCTGGGTACCCGGCGTCGTGCACACCCCGGAAGGGTCGGCCCGCCCACGGTGGCCGGCCCCGAGACGAACCGACGAGGAGGTTCCGTGAGCACGGTCAAGGAAACGGTCGAGGTGGCGGTTCCGCTGAGCAGGGCGTACGACCAGTGGACGCAGTTCGAGGAGTTCCCGCGCTTCATGGAGGGGGTCGAGGAGGTCAGGCAGCTCGACGATCGCCGTAACCACTGGACCACCAAGATCGGCGGCGTGCGGCGCGAGTTCGACACGGAGATCGTCGACCAGCTCCCGGACGACCGGATCACCTGGCGGACCATCGACGGCGAAACCCAGCAGCGCGGCACGGTCCGCTTCGAGCGGCTGGACGAGACGCGCACCCGGGTGGAGCTGACGATGGACGTCGAGCCCACCGGTGTCGCCGAGAAGGGCGCGGACGCGCTGGGCGTCATCGGTCGCCGGGTGACGGGTGACCTGAACCGCTTCAAGGACTTCGTGGAGCGCGGCGGCACCAGCGGCAGTTGGCGCGGCCGCATCCGCCCGGGCGACGCCGGCGCCTCCGCCTGACGGACCCCGCGTCTCCAGATCGCGCGGCACCGGACCGCGCGGCACCGGACCGCGCGTCGCCGCGACGAGGATCGGCGGATCAGCCGGCCACCCCGTGCCCGCACCGGCGTGCGTACGCCGTGCGGGGCACGGGGCCGTCGCCCGGCCGCGCGTGGCACCCGATGCCGACGGCGGTGCGCCACAGTGGGCGGCGGGCGCGTCGCGGCCCCGGGCGCGGAGCGCGCCGCCCGCCCGCCGCCGGAGCGCCGCGCCCCCGGAACGGAACGCGGAGGTCGAACATGCAGCCCGAGGTGGACCGGATCGCCCAACCCTGGGGCGAGCGCACGCCGTACGACCGTGGCGGTACCTGGCCGGTCCGCGTCGACTCGTACCTGGAGCCCGGCATGACGGCCGACGCCGTGGAGCGGTGGGTGCCGACGGCCTCCATCCTGCACTCCAACGGGGACGCGCTGGACGTCGCGGTCGCCGGCGACCGGATCGTCGGCGTGCGCGGCCGGGCCGGTGACCGGGTGAACCACGGGCGGCTCGGTCCCAAGGACCTGTTCGGCTGGCAGGCGAACCACTCCCGCGACCGGCTGACCACACCGCTCGTACGTAGCGGGGACCGCCTCGTGCCCTGCGACTGGGACACGGCGATGGAGCGGATCACCGCCCGTACCCGTGAGCTGCTGGCCGACCAGGGCCCGGACGCGCTCGGCTTCTACACCAGCGGGCAGCTCTACCTGGAGGAGTACTACACGCTGTCGGTCATCGCCCACGCCGGCATCGGCACCAACCACCTGGACGGCAACACCCGGCTGTGCACGGCGACCGCCGCCGAGGCGCTGAAGCAGACCTTCGGCTGCGACGGCCAGCCCGCCTCGTACGCGGACGTCGACCACGCCGACGTCATCGCGCTGTTCGGGCACAACATGGCCGAGACCCAGCCCGTGCTGTGGATGCGCGTCCTGGACCGGCTCGCCGGCACCGACCCGCCGCGGCTGGTCTGCGTCGACCCGCGCCCCACCCAGGTCGCCCGGCACGCGACCGTCCACCTCGCGCCGCGCGCCGGAACCAACCTGGCGCTGCTCAACGCGCTGCTGCACGAGGTCATCCGCACCGACCGGGTGGACCACGCGTTCGTGGCCGCGCACACCGTCGGCTTCGCCGAACTCGCCGAACGCGTCGCCGACTGCACCCCGGAGTGGGCCGCCGACATCTGCGACGTGCCCGCCCGCAGCCTGCGCGAGGCCGCCGAGATCGTCGGTGGCGCCGAGCGCCTGCTGTCCACCGTGCTCCAGGGCGTCTACCAGTCACACCAGGCCACCGCGACCGCCTGCCAGGTCAACAACCTCCAGCTGATCCGCGGCATGCTCGGCCGCCCCGGCCGCGGCGTCCTCCAGATGAACGGCCAGCCCACCGCCCAGAACACCCGCGAGTGCGGCGCCAACGGCGACCTGCCGGGCTTCCGCAACTGGCAGAACCCGGCGCACGTCGCCGACCTCGCCCGGGTCTGGAACGTCGACCCCTCCCGCATCCCGCACGACGCGCCGCCCACCCCGGCGATGGAGATCTTCCGCAAGGCCGAGCAGGGCTCGATCCGCATGCTGTGGATCTCCGGCAGCAACCCCGCGGTCTCCCTGCCCGAACTGCGCCGCGTCCGCGCGATCCTCGGCCAGCCGCGCCTGTTCACCGTCGTTCAGGACCTGTACCTGACCGAGACCGCCCGCCTGGCGGACGTCGTCCTGCCCGCCGCCACCTGGGCCGAGAAGACCGGCACGTTCACCAACTCCGACCGCACCGTGCACCACTCCGACAAGGCCGTCGACCCACCCGGTGACGCCCGCCCGGACCTGGACATCTGGCTCGACTACGCCCGCCGGATGGATTTCCGCGACCGCGACGGCCACCCTCTGGTCGGCTGGCACGACGCCGAGTCGGCGTTCACGGCCTGGCAGGAGTGCAGCCGCGGCCGGCCCTGTGACTACACCGGCCTGAGCTACGAGCGGCTACGGAACGCCGACGGCATCCAGTGGCCCGCCACCCCGGCCCATCCCGAGGGCACCGAACGGCTCTACACCGACGGCATCACCTGGGCCGCCCCCGACGCCTGCGAGTCCTACGGCAAGGACCTGGCCACCGGCGACCCGGCCTCCGAGGCCGCCTACCGGCAGCTCAACCCCGAGGGCAGGGCCGTCCTCAGGTCGGCCGCGTACGCCCCACCGCACGAGCCCCCGGACCCGGCGTACCCCCTCCAACTCACCACCGGCCGCACCCTCTACCACTTCCACACCCGCACCAAGACCGGCCGCGCCCCGCAGTTGAACGCCGCGGCCCCCGAGGTGTGGGTGGAACTCTCCGCCGCGGAGGCCCGCCGGCACGGCGTGGCCGAGGGCGACCTGGTCGAGGTCGCCAGCCCCCGCGGGTCGGTACGCGGCCGGCTGCGGATCACCGACATCCGCGACGGCATGGTCTTCCTGCCGTTCCACTACGGCTACTGGGACACCTACCAGGGCGCGGGCCCAGGCGAGGCCGCCGGCCGAGCCGCGAACGAGACCACCGTCACCGACTGGGACCCGGTCTCCAAACAGCCCCTGTACAAGACCGCCGCCGCCCGCCTCACCCTGGTCGAACCCGCCCGAGGCACCCCCAGCCCCGCCCCGACCACCACGGCCTCCGCCCCCACCGACCCCCACGCGGCACCACCGACGACGGGCGGACCGTCGGCGGTGGCGCGGCAGCGCTCGGGGTAGGGGAGCGGCCGGGACGGGGCGTGGCACGCGGGGCGGTTCGGCACGGCCGCGCTACCACTCCGCGTAGCGCAGGAACTGCCAGCCCAGTACGGCCAGGGCCAGCGTCTGCGCGACGGAGACGAGCACGAGTGGCGGCCGGGCGGCGGGGGAGCACCAGAACGCGCTCACGCAGATCATCGGCAGCGCCGCGTACGTGAACAGGTCCACGGCGGTCTGGAGCCGTTTGCGCGTGGTGCGGCTCGCGTCGTCCCGGTGGTAGAGCTCCCAGCCGAACACCGCGCCGGGCGCGCCGCTGAGTTCGGCCAGCCGTGGCCCCAGCCGCTCGCGGATGTAGCAGCCGACCGCGGAGATCTTCTCGTCGTTGACCAGGTAGGTCCAGCCGAGGATCAGGCAGACGACGGGGACGGCGAGCAGGAGTTGGGGCTGCCCGCTGTGGACGGTGGTCGCCAGGATCGCGGTGACCGCGGCGAGCGTGAAGTAGAGCAGGTTGTCGCGGAATCCGATGCGGGTCTTCTGCTCCTCCTTGATGCGGTCGTACTCGGCCAGCAGCAGTCTGCTCTCGGTGATGTCCTCTGTCGTGGCCACGGCCCTTCCTCACCTCGGACTCCGGCTGGGGTTGTTGAGCGGGCGGGGCGGGTCAGGGCTTTGACCCCGGCCCGCCCGGTGGTGCCGGAAGACTCAGTCGGCAACGCGGAACGGCGGCAGGTTGGTGGGTTTGATGCGTTCGATCCACCCCTTTCCGTCCGCCGCGATTCCCTCCAGGAGGCGGAAGGCGTGGATGAAGCCAGCCGCGTTGAGGTTGATGTCGGCGAACTCCTGGGGGTTATCCTCCGGCGACAGTTGATGGGTGTCGGCGTCCTTGACGCGGATGCTCCTGGCCGGCCCGTTGGTGAGGACCAGCTCCAGGTCGTAGCCGGCACGGGTGTGTTCCGTGACCTGTACGGAGGACAACGCGTCGAACCGGTAGTTGCTGCGTTGCTCGTTCCCGCGCTTCGCGTCGGTGAAGTCGAACTCCTTGCTGATCTCGCGAATGCCGTCCTGGGTGACCAGGAAGAGGCGGAAGCTGTAGCGCGAGTACCGCCACGGGCCGCCCCTGACCCGCCCCCGCTTGTAGGGGCGCGCGGGTGTCATCAGGATGGTGTGGGTGATCAGGTCCCGCCAGGTGAGCTGGTAGTGGCGGAGGGCTTCGTCGACGAACAACGTCTTGTCGCAGGTGAGCCAGGTCTCCATCTCCAGCTCGCTGGGGCGCGTGGCGTCCAGGAACGACTTCCAGTTCCGGTAGGCGACCTGCCGTTCGGCCAGCCGCTCCTGGTACACCCTGGTCTCCTCGCTCAGCCGGCGCTCCTCGGCCTGGGTCGCCAGCCACGACGACGTGGCCGCGCGCCCGGACCAGACCGCGGCGACCATGGCCAGGATGGCCAGCGGCGTCTGCGGCGTGCCGGCATCCGAGGCCACGGTTCCCAGCACGGCCACGGCCGTGAGGCCGAGAAGGAGGAGGCCGCCCACGCACAGCGCCTTCGCCGTCGCGGGCGTCTCGTTCTGCTGGCGGCGGTCGAACAGGGTGCCGTTGTCGTGACGGTTTCGGGTGTCCTCGGCGAGGTAGCGGATCAGCCAGTTGACCCGTTCCACGCTGACGCGGCTCTCGCGGTAGAGGACCGCGATCTCCGTGGCCAGGCTGTCGCGGATCTCGGCGGTGTGGTCGAGCCATTCGCGCGGGGTGAACGCGTGGGGTACGCGCACACTGAAGTAGTGGTGGAACGAATGACGGACGCTCTGGGTGAAGCCCCCGGCGGAGGTGGGCTCGGCCGCGTCCCGGGCGGGGGACTCACGGTCCCTGACCTCCGTCCGATGGTTCTCGGACCACCAGGGGCGGCCGAAGTGGGCCGCGGCCAGGCCCGCTCCGAGCGCCACCAGCAGCTCGATGACCGCCGCGGCCGGGTTCGCGAGCATTGCCAGGGTCCAGAGGCCCGCCGTGACGAGCACGAAGAGGCCGACTCGTACGGGCAGGGCCGACTGGGCGGCGGCAGCGGTGCTCGGTCGGGGCGGCATGGCCCGTGGCCCGATGGGTTCGGGTTCGAAGTAGGCCCAGACCCGCTGGGCCCGGTGGTTGCTGAAGCGGGCCGCCTCGACCCGCTCGCGGTTCTCGGCCCACAGGCTGTCCTTCAGCCCTCCGGTGAGCACGTGGTCGAGGTGGTGGAGGATCGCGTCACGGTGGTGGGGCGACAGGGCACGCAACCGTTCCAGTACGCGACCTGTCTCGCCGTTCGCGGTGCTGAGCGTCGCCAGCAGTTCGAAAGCGGTGCGCAGCGCGTCTTTCCACTCGCCCTCGGCATAGGTCCGTACGAGCCCGGAGGCGTGGCGCAACCGCTGGAGTTCCTCGGTGCTGAGTTCGTGGTAGGCGCGGGCGCTGAGCATGGAAAGCACCCAGTGGAAACGGACCTCCGCGTTGTCGTACCCGTGGGCGATCGCGTCACTGATCATGTCGCGGGCGCGGCTGGGAACGCCGTCCTCCAGAAAGCGCACGCCGACCCGGTATTTCTCCTGAGGCGACGCGTCCGGGTGGACGAAGTACACGTTGGAGTTGTGTACGGTCTCGGCCTGGATGCCGACGGTGGAGTCGGCCGCCGAATTGTGCGTGAAAGCGCCGTCGTTCACGATAAGGCCCCCGCCGCCACGACCAGCGGTGCCAGCATGGCCACCAACGCGGGAAACTCCGCGACGAGGCCGCGCAACCGCTTGAGCGCCATGGTCGCCTTCTTCGCCGATTCCGGGGAGTGCTCCCGCGCCGCCTGACGGGCCAGTCCCAGCTCGGTCAGCGCCTCCCGGTAGGTGTCCGCGTCGAGGGTGCCCTCGGCGTGGTGACGCTCCAGGCGCTCGTGGAACCCGTCCAGCTCCGCGACGAGGTCCGTCGGGCCGGAGACCTTCGGGGCGGCGTTCACGTGCACGCTGCTCCCCCTGACCGAACCGGCCATGATGCCCACGGTGCTGTGGTGAGCGGTGTTGCTGACCTGGTCCGCGCGCCGGTCGGCCGCCTGGGCCTCGTCCCTGTGGGCTCTGTCCACCTGGGCCTTGTCCGCCTGGGCCATGGCGATCTGCTCCTGTTCCCCCATCAGCTCCACGGCAAGCCGGATGCCGAACGCCGCCGCGTTCGCCGCGGCCCGTGGTTGCCAGTTCCGGTCCTTCGCGCTGCTCTTCGTGCCGTCCGCCCGGTCGCTGATGCCCCGGATGATCGCCACCGGCGCCCCGTTGAGATGACCGGCCTGCGCCACGCCGGCGGCCTCCATCTCGATCGCGAGCGCGTCGTTGTAGTGCTGCCGAATCCACTGCGCGTCGGCCGAGATCCGCGAGTTCTGTACGACCTCACCGGCGGCGACCGCGCCGAAGCGCACCTGCGGCGCGCGCCCGTGACCTGGGGTGTCGTCGGCCCAGTCGTTCAGGCGAGCCAGATGCGAGCCGAGCTGGCTGATGCCGTGCGGCGCCTCCCACACCCGGGGGCGGGCCTTGCGGCCGTCGTCCTCGCTGGTCCCGCCGTGGTACGCGTACACGTGGGTCGCCATCACCACGTCGCCCAGCCTGGCGGTTTCCCACAGGGCACCGGCCACGCCGACGAACAACACGGCCACCGGCGAGAACTCCTGAATCGCGCGCTCGGCGATCACCGCGGCGGAGTGGTTTCCCTTGCTGGTCAGGCCGAGCGCGACACGACACGAGGTGCCCCGCACGGTGCCCACCTCGAACCGCGTCCCCCGCTCGTGTCGGTGGACCTGTGGGTCGGCCAGTTTCTGACGCACGGCCTGGTATTCGAGATTGAGGGCGGTGAGAACCACCACCAGGTCATTCGACATCTACTCGCTCTCCGTTCTCGTGTCTTCTTCCGACGCGGGCGGTACCGGCCGGATCAGCGGCGGAGACAACACCGTCTTCGGCCCGGCCCGGTAAAGCCGCGCGGGTCGTCCGCCCGTGGACCGGCGCCCCGAGCCGGCGGGGACGATAAATCCCTTCACGGCCTGCACTTTCCGGTAGAAATTCCGGGTGTCGAGCTTCGTGCCCCAGACCGCCTCGTACACCTGCTGCAGCTCGACGATGGTGAAGAGTTCTCCGCAGAACGCCGTGGCCAGTGCCGAGAATTCGAGCTTGGTACGGGCACGTTCGATGCCGTCCGTCAGAATGCGGTGGTGGTCGAAGGCCAGCCCGACCTCACCGGAGAGGGCGGCTTCCGCCGGAATCCACGCGGCATCCATGGCGTCCGTTCCCGCGATCGGTTCCGGAAGGCCCGGCGCGATCGCCAGATGGGCCACGGAAACGACCCGCCCTCGCGGGTCGCGGCCCACGTCGCCGTAGACGGCCAACTGTTCGAGATGCACCCAGCCGGCGGTCAGGGCGGTTTCCTCGCTCAGTTCCCGGTGCGCCGCGGCGAGGATCTCCTCACCGTCGTGATTGAGGAACCCGCCAGGCAGGGCCAGCATGCCCTGAAAAGGATCTTCGCCCCGTTTGACGAGCAGAACGCACAGGCGTCCCTCGCGCAGCGTCAGGATCACGAGATCGACCGTGAGGAGGACGGGTGGAGGTGACCAGTCATCAACTTCCATGTCGACCAAGCTACTTCAGTTTCTGTCACTTTAACAAGAAGGGGAGCGTACAGAGCGTCGACGTTGGCTTGGATGCGGCCCTTCGCGCGGTCGCCGTTGTCCGTGGCGGCGGGGGACGGGAGACCCCACGGGGCACAAGCGATCAGTGGGCAGGCGTCGCGGCGCGGCCCACGAGGTGGGGCGTGTCCGCGCTACCCCGGACCGCCGGGCGGAAGCGATCGCGGCGGCCGGGCGCTACGCCGCACGCCGCCACGCCCCCACACACGCCAAAAAGGGCGAGGCCCGAAGGCCCCGCCCGTTAACGGCGATGGTTCAGCTCAGTGGCTCGGCTCGGCTCACGGCCACACCAGGCAGTACGCCTGGTGCCCCGCCTCGTGCAGCCGGTGCGAGAAGTCCTGCCACTCGTGCAGCAGTTGGTAGACCCCGTACGCGTCCCGGGGGCCGCCGCGGTCGGGGACCGTGGACCAGATGAACGCCGCGGCGCCCACGGCCTCCTCGCCGACGCCGCGGAGCGGGTCGACGACGGTCATGGGGAGCTTGACCACGGCGTAGTCGGGGTGGAGGACGACCAGCTCCAGCGGGGGCACCTTGTGCAGCGGTATGCCCTCGATGCCGGTGAGGACCATCGCGGCCATCGTCTCCGGCTTGATCTTGGTGAACATGCCGTGGCCGAGTTCGTCGCCGCCCAGTTCCTCGGGGCGCATCGAAATGGGGACGCGGGCCGCGGTGGCGCCGTCGGGCGCGCCGAAGTACTTGTACGTCACCCCCATACGGCCGCCTCTGCTGTCCGCGCTCGCCTCACGCCGCCGGTGGCGGCCGAGCCGCTGCCCCTCCGGGTTCTCCCGGCCGCCGCGGGCCTGTCGGCCCGCGGCATGGGGAAGGCCGGGCCGCTCGGGGCCCCGGTCATTGGTCCCCTCGCCCAGTTCGCCACCGCGATGCATATCTCCACCCGACCACTCGCGGCCACGGCCGCGCAACCCGATCATCGTGTCAGAGACCTCCCCCGGGAGGACGCCGTGAAACGCCCGCCCGCAGGACCCCATGAGGCTCTGACACCATGGCTTGTGTGAGCTATCCGTTCGAAACCCCAGTTTTGCAGACGCGCGGGGGCTGACGCCCGGCCGAAAGCGAGGAGATTTCCCGCGCCGTCGCCCGCCGGTGGGCCGCGCCTCCATGCCGCGGCCCCTCCCTACGTCTTGGCAGGTCAGGACCCAAGTGCCTTTTCCGTATGAAGCCCCAGTCTCGCAGAAGCTCTTCGATCGCGCCGGTGTCGTCACACCCGGTGGCGTGAACTCTCCGGTGCGCGCCTTCCGCGCCGTGGGTGGTACGCCCCGGTTCATGGTGTCCGGTGCCGGTCCGTACCTCACTGACGCGGACGGACGCGAGTACGTCGATCTCGTGTGTTCGTGGGGGCCGATGATCCTCGGCCACTCTCACCCGGAAGTGATCGCCTCCGTGCAGGCGGCCGTCGCGCGTGGTACCTCGTTCGGGACGCCCGGCGAGGGCGAGGTGGCGCTCGCCGAGGAGATCGTGGACCGGATCGACCCCGTCGAGCAGGTCCGCCTCGTCTCCTCCGGCACCGAGGCGACGATGTCGGCCATCCGGCTGGCCCGCGGGTTCACCGGGCGCGCCAAGGTCATCAAGTTCGCGGGCTGCTACCACGGGCACGTGGACGCGCTGCTGGCCTCCGCCGGCTCCGGCCTGGCCACCTTCGGGCTGCCCGACACCCCCGGGGTGACCGGCGCGCAGGCGGGCGAGACGGTCGTGCTGCCGTACAACGACCTGGAGGCCGTGCGCGCCGCGTTCGCCGCGCACCCCGGCGAGATCGCCTGCGTGATCACCGAGGCGTCCCCTGGGAACATGGGCGTGGTCCCGCCGCTGCCGGGGTTCAACGCCGGCCTGAAGGAACTGTGCGAGAGCAACGGCGCGCTGTTCATCTCGGACGAGGTGATGACGGGCTTCCGCGTCTCGAAGGCCGGCTGGTACGGCATCGACGGCGTGCGCCCCGACCTGATGACCTTCGGCAAGGTGATGGGCGGCGGCTTCCCGGCCGCGGCGTTCGGTGGCCGGGCCGACGTGATGGCCGAGCTGGCGCCGGCCGGGCCGGTCTACCAGGCGGGCACGCTCTCCGGTAACCCGGTGGCCACCGCCGCCGGCCTCGCCCAGCTCCGGCTCCTTGACGACGCCGCGTACGGGACGGTGGACGCGGTCTCGCAGGAGGTGCGCGGGCTGGTCGCGCGGGCGCTGGACCAGGCGGGCGTGGCGCACCGGATCCAGGTGGCGGGCAACATGTTCTCCGTGTTCTTCACGGACGCCGACGCCGTCGTGGACTACGCGGGCGCCAAGGCGCAGGAGAGCTACCGGTTCACGGCCTTCTTCCACTCCATGCTGGCCCAGGGCGTCTACCTGCCGCCCTCCTGCTTCGAGTCGTGGTTCGTCTCGACCGCGCACGACGAGCGGGCCGTGGAGAAGATCGCCGCCGCACTGCCGGGGGCGGCGCGGGCCGCCGCGGACGCCACTGAATGATGGACGGCATGACCAACAGCGACAGCGAGAACGTGCGTCCCGTGGGTGGCGGCGGCGACGGCGAGACCACCGTGGTGCACCTGATGCGCCACGGTGAGGTGCACAACCCCGAGGGCGTGCTCTACGGGCGGATGCCCGGCTACCACCTGTCCGAGCTGGGCCGGCAGATGGCGGACCGGGTCGCGGAACACCTCGCCGGGCGGGACGTCACGCACGTCGTGGCCTCGCCGCTGGACCGGGCGCAGGAGACCGCGACGCCCATCGCCAAGGCGCACGGCCTCGACCTCGCCACCGACGAGCGGCTGATCGAGGCGGGCAACGTCTTCGAGGGCAAGACGTTCGGGGTGGGCGACGGCGCGCTGCGCAAGCCCGCGAACTGGCGGCACCTGACCAACCCGTTCCGGCCCTCGTGGGGCGAGCCGTACATCGAGCAGGTGGTGCGGATGATGGCCGCGCTCGGCGCGGCGCGTGACGCGGCGCGCGGGCACGAGGCGGTCTGCGTGAGCCACCAGTTGCCGATCTGGGTGGTGCGCAGCTTCGTGGAGCGGCGCCGGCTGTGGCACGACCCGCGGAAGCGGCAGTGCACGCTGGCCAGCCTCACGTCTTTCACCTACCGCGGCGACAAGATTGTCTCGGTCGGTTATTCGGAGCCGGCGATTGACCTGGTTCCGGTGCACCTGCGGGTGGGCGCGAAGCGAACCAAGGGCGGCGCCAAGGGGTTTGGCGCCTGACGCTCAGCCGCGTCCGTTCGCCGTCGGTTCCGTAATTCCCTGGTTTTCTCGTGGATTTCGCCGCGGGTTGACGGTCGCGTACGGGCGGTGTTTGTGGCCGGGTGGCCGCGCGTTACGGCGCGCGCCGCCCGGCCGTTGTCTTTGGCCCGCCTCCGGCCGCCGTCGACGCCTCATCGGGGAGCCCCCGGGGCCGCCGCACGCCTCTCACGTGCGCGCTTGGTGAGCGGTCCGGGTACGCCGCCATCGCCTGGCGCGGCCTCGGCGCCGCCCGGCGGGAAACCTCCACGGGATCTCCGTAGGCCGGTCACGCGGCGGGAACCGGGACGGCATCGCGCCCCGGCGGCCTTATTCGCCCGGTGTTGGCTCTGCGTAGGGCCGCGCATACACACGGCTTGGTAGCGGCAAAGTCGACGCCAAATTCCCGCATCCGGCGCTCGGAATGGGAACCCCGTCGGCTCATATCCCCTCTCATCGGGCGTCGCCTTTTCGGGGAAAGCGGCGGTACGCATATCGAGTACGAGATGGGGATGTAATGCGCGACATGAGTCGACGGGGACTGCTCGGCCTCGGTGCGGGGGCGGGCGCGGCGGCGGCGCTGACCGTCGCGGGCTGCTCGACCGGCTCCGGCGGCGGGGGGAACAAGACGCCGGGCGGCGGGCCGGCCACCCAGCAGGCCAAGGCGCGGCCGATAGGCGACGGCTCGACCGCCGACACCGGCCCGCAGCCGGGCCAGCCGGACAAGCCCGAGAAGCTGGAGATGGGGCAGAAGCCCCCGCAGTTCGTGGTCTTCTCCTGGGACGGCGCCGGCGAGGTGGGCAACGGCCTCTTCCCGCGCTTCCGCAAGATCGCCAAGGACCACGGCGCGTCGATGACCTTCTTCCTCTCCGGGATCTACTGCCTGCCCGAGTCGAAGAAGAACCTCTACCGGCCGCCGAACAACCCCGTGGGCGCCTCCGACATCGGCTACCTGACCGACGGGCACATCAAGGACACGCTGCGCAACGTGCGCGAGGCGTGGCTTGAGGGTCACGAGATAGGCACCCACTTCAACGGCCACTTCTGCGCCGGCTCCGGCTCGGTCGGCCAGTGGACCCCGGCGCAGTGGCGCTCCGAGATCGACCAGGCCATGTCGTTCGTCACCAAGTGGCGCACCAACACCGGCTTCACCGACCTGGAGCCGCTGCCCTTCGACTACCAGAAGGAACTGATCGGCGGCCGTACGCCCTGCCTGCTCGGCCAGGAGAACCTGCTGCCCACCGCCAAGCAGCTCGGCTGGCGCTACGACGCCAGCTCGCCCGGTGGCCTCCAGGTCTGGCCGACCAAGAAGCAGGGCATCTGGGACCTCCCGCTCCAGCAGGTCCCCTTCCCCGGCCACTCCTTCGAGGTGCTCTCGATGGACTACAACATGCTCGCCAACCAGTCCAAGAACGCCACCCAGGGCCCGACCGCGCGCTACCCGGAGTGGCGCCGGGAGGCCACCGGCGCGTACATCAAGGGCTTCGAGCGGGCGTACGAGACCAACCGCGCGCCGCTGTTCATCGGCAACCACTTCGAGCAGTGGAACGGCGGCATCTACATGGACGCCGTCGAGGAGGCGATCAAGCACATCGCCGACGACAAGCGCAAGGACGTGCGGCTCGTCTCCTTCCGGCAACTCGTGGACTGGCTCGACGCGCAGGACCCGCAGGTGCTGGCGAGCCTGCGCGGGCTCGGGGTGGGGCAGAAGTTCGGCGGCTGAGGCCGGCGCGAGGGGCCGCCGCGCCGGCGCGCGGGGCCCGGCCTGGGGCGAAGGGGAGTGAACAGGGGGGCGCGGAAGATCCGTGCGGCAGCCATGCGAAACTTTTCACATGAGTGCCTGCCGTGACCCTCGACGCCGCGTTGCCCGAGTGTGTTCCAAGGGCGGTTCGCCGCTGGCCGCCGGGATGGTGGCGCTGGCCGCCCTCGGCCTGACCGCCTGCGGAACCGGCGGCACCGCCGGTGGCTCGGCCGACACGAAGTTCGTGCAGGGTACCGGCGGTGTGAGCACCGTCGCCAAGGAAGATCGCAAGAGCGCGCCAAGTCTGTCCGGCAAGACGCTGGAAGGCAAGCAGCTCGACGTCGAGGACTACCGCGGCAAGATCGTCGTCCTCAACATCTGGGGCTCGTGGTGCTCGCCCTGCCGGGCCGAGGCGCCCAACCTGGTCAAGGTCGCCGAGCGGACCAAGAAGCAGGGCGTGGAGTTCATCGGGATCAACACCCGGGACACCAACGAGCACAACGCGCGGAAGTTCGAGAAGGAGTACGAGGTCCCGTACCCCAGCCTGTACGACCCGATCGGGCGGCTGATGCTGCGGTTCCCCAAGGGCAGCCTGAACCCGCAGGCGATCCCCACCACCATCATCCTCGACCGGGACGGCAAGATCGCGGTGCGGGCGCTGACCCCGCTCAGCGAGGAGGCGCTCGACAAGGCGCTCAAGCCGTTGCTCGCGGAGAAGTGATCGCCGCGACATGAGCGTCCTCGCCGCTGCCACCGACCCCAACCAGACCGTCCTCACCGGCGCCCTGCTGCTCGCGCTGCCGGTGGCCGTCCTCGGCGGTCTCGTCTCCTTCTTCTCGCCGTGCGTGCTGCCCCTGGTGCCCGGCTACATGTCCTACGTCACCGGCGTCACCGGCACCGACCTCGGGGAGGCGCGGCGGGGGCGGATGCTCGCCGGCGCCTCGCTGTTCGTGCTGGGCTTCACCGCCGTCTTCGTCTCCGGCGGCGCCCTCTTCGGCAACTTCGGCTGGGAGCTGCAGCAGCACAAGGAGACCATCTCCAAGGTGCTTGGCGTCGTCACGATCCTGCTCGGCCTGTCCTTCATGGGCGTGCTGCGCGGGTTCGGGCAGCGGGAGTTCCGCTTCCACCAGAAGCCGGCCGTCGGCCTGGCCGGCGCGCCGGTGCTCGGGGTGCTGTTCGGCATCGGCTGGACCCCCTGTCTCGGACCCACCCTCACGGCCGTGAACGCGTTGGCGTTCAATGAGGCGAGCGCGGGGCGCGGGGCGCTGCTCACCGCCGCGTACTGCCTCGGGCTCGGCCTGCCGTTCATAGCGGTGGCCGTGGCCTACCGTCGGGCTCTTGGCGCCTTCGGCTGGGTCAAGCGGCACTACGTATGGGTGATGCGGATCGGCGGTGGGATGCTCATCGCGCTCGGTCTGCTGCTCGTCACGGGAGTCTGGGACCGCATGATGGACGACATGCGGGTCTGGACCTCCAGCTTCAACGTTGGGATCTGATCCATGGCCACCACCGACACGGACACCGACGCCGATACCGGCACCGGCGACGCAGCGGCCGACACGCCCGCCCGCGAGGGCGGCTCCTCGGCCGACGGGGCTTCCCCGGCCGCCGCCGACGGGTCCGCGGGCGCCGACGAGCTGGGCGCGGCCGGCACGCAACTGTCCACCGCGCCGACCGAGGGCCAGGCCGTGCCGGGCTCCTTCGGCGGGGTGCGCGCCCCCGGCGTACTCGGGGCGCTGGCCTGGACGGGCCGGGAGGTCTTCGGCTGGCTGCGCTGGTGCTGGCGGCAGCTCACCTCGATGCGGGTGGCCCTGGTGCTGCTCCTGCTGCTCTCGCTGGGCGCCATCCCCGGCTCGCTGATCCCGCAGACCGGCGTGGACCCGCTCAAGGTCGAGCAGTTCAAGGCCAAGCACGAGACGCTGACCCCGCTCTACGAGAAGCTGGGGATGTTCCACGTTTACAGCTCGGTGTGGTTCTCGGCGATCTACATCCTGCTGTTCGTCTCGCTCATCGGCTGCATCGTGCCCCGCACCTGGCAGTTCGTGGGCCAGCTCCGCGGTCGCCCGCCGGGCGCCCCGCGCCGGCTGACCCGGCTTCCCGCGTACACCACCTGGCGCACCGAGGCGGAGCCCGAGCAGGTGCTCGCGGCGGCGCGTACGGTGCTGCGCGGGCGCCGGTTCCGGGCGCACGTGGCCGGGGACGCGGTCGCCGCCGAGAAGGGCTACCTGCGCGAGGTCGGCAACCTCCTCTTCCACCTGGCGCTGATCGTGGTCCTGGTGGCCTTCGCGGTCGGCCAGCTCTGGAAGTCCGAGGGCGGCAAGCTGATCACCGAGGGCGACCAGGACGGCTTCACCAACAGCCTCACCCAGTACGACGACTTCAAGTCCGGCGCCTTCTTCGACAAGGACAACCTGGCGCCCTTCGGCTTCTCGCTGGAGAGCTTCGACGCCCGCTACGAGCGCGAGGGCTCGCAGCGCGGCACCGCCCGCGAGTTCCGCGCCCACGTGAAGTACTGGGAGGGCGCGGACGGCACGGAGAAGCGGACCTCGATCGAGGTCAACGAGCCGCTGGAGATCGCGGGCAACAAGGTCTTCCTGCTCTCCACCGGGTACGCGCCGGTCATCACGGTCAAGGACGGCAAGGGCGACATCGCGTTCAAGGGCGCGGTGCCCTTCCTCCAGCAGGACGCCAACCTGACCTCCTCCGGCGTGGTCAAGGTCCCCGACTACCGGGACAAGAACGGCAAGAAGGAGCAGCTCGGCTTCCAGGGCTTCTTCGTGCCGACCTGGGGCGGCGCGGACGCGAAGACGATGTTCTCGCAGTTCCCCGCGCTGGACTACCCGGTGATGTTCCTGACCGCGTACCACGGCAGGCTGGGCATCGACGGCGGGCTGCCGCAGAACGTGTACCAGCTCAACACCGACAACATGAAGCAGTTCAAGAACCCGGACGGCAAGGCGTTCGCGCAGAAGCTGCTGCCGGGCGAGACGATGACGCTGCCGAACGGTGCCGGAACGCTCAAGTTCGAAGGCATCAAGACCTGGGCCAGCTTCCAGATCTCCCACCAGCCGGGCAACGAGCTCGCGCTGTTCGGCTCGGTCGCCGCGCTGGTCGGCCTCGCCGGTTCGCTGTTCATCCAGCGCCGCCGGGTGTGGGTACGGGCCGTGCCCGGCAAGGACGGCCGCACGGTCGTCGAGATGGCCGGGCTCGGCCGCAGCGAGTCCGCCAAGCTCCCCGAGGAGCTGGCCAACCTCGCGGTGGCCCTCCAGGCGGACGCCCCCGCCGAAGCTGAACCGGAATCTGAGTCACCAGATCCTGCCGAAGGAGCGCGCGCGTGAACCTCGCTGCCGCAGCCAACGAGAACCTGGCCAACATCAGCAACGTGCTGATCTACTCGGCCATGGCGGTCTACACCCTGGCCTTCATCGCCTACATCACCGAGTGGGTGTTCGGCAGCCGCAGCAAGGTCGGCCGCACCGCCGCCGCGCTGGCCCCGGCCGCCGGGGCCGAGAAGACGTCCACGGTCACGGTCCAGGTCAAGCAGCAGGGCGGCGGCACCGCCGTCCTGGAGCGGCCCAAGGTCGTCACCCGCTCGGCGCCCGGCTCCCGCGACGTGCCGGACGGCCCGGGCGCGGCGGGCGGCACCGAGAAGGGCGACCTCTACGGGCGCATCGCGGTCTCGCTGACCGTGCTGGCCGCGCTGCTGCACGTCGGCGGCGTCCTCACGCGCGCGCTCTCGGTCGAGCGCGCCCCGTGGGGCAACATGTACGAGTTCTCCATCACCCTGTCGATGGTGGCGGTCGTCGCGTACGTGGTGCTGCTGGCCAGCGGCAAGAACGTGCGCTGGATCGGCCTGCCGCTGGTCACCACCGCCCTGCTCGACCTGGGCCTCGCGGTGTCGGTGCTCTACACGGACAGCGACCAGTTGGTGCCGGCGCTCGACTCGTACTGGCTGTGGATCCACGTCAGTTGCGCCATCGTCTCCGGCGCGGTGCTCTACCTCGGCGCCGTCGCCACGCTCCTCTTCCTCTTCCGCGACCGGTACGAGACGAAGCTGGAGAACCCGGACGGCAAGCAGCCGGGCGCCTTCGCCACCTCGATCCTGGAGCGGCTGCCCTCCTCCGCGTCGCTGGACAAGTTCGCGTACCGGATCAACGCGACCGTCTTCCCGCTGTGGACCTTCACCCTGATCGCGGGCGCGATCTGGGCCGAGAAGGCGTGGGGCCGGTACTGGGGCTGGGACCCCAAGGAGGTCTGGACGTTCATCACCTGGGTCGCCTACGCCTGCTACCTGCACGCCCGGGCCACGGCCGGCTGGAAGGGCCGCAAGGCGGCGTACCTGGCGCTCATCGCCTTCGCCTGCTTCCTCTTCAACTACTACGGCGTCAACATGTTCGTCACCGGCAAGCACTCGTACGCGGGCGTCTGACCTCCGCGTTCCGACGCGCACCCGGCAGCGGCCGGTTTCTGTGACCCAGGTCACGGGAACCGGCCGCTGTCGCGTGGACAGTCCCAGGGCGTGGAGAAAACACCGCGCACGCTCATACGCCAGGGGGACCCCGCCGCCTTCGCAGAACTCTTCGACGCCCACGCCCGCTCCGTCTACAACCACGCCTACCGGCTGACCGGCGACTGGTCGGCGGCCGAGGACGCCGTCTCGCTGACCTTCCTCGAAGCGTGGCGGCTGCGCGCCCGGGTGGACGCCGACGGCGGCAGCCTGCGCCCGTGGCTGCTGGGCATCGCGACCAACACCGTGCGCAACACGCGCCGGGCCGCGCGCCGGCACGCGGCGGCCCTGTCCCGGGTGCCGGTGCCGGCCGCCGAGCGCGACTTCGCCGACGAGGTCGCCAGCCGCGTCGACGACGCGGAACTCCTGGAAGACGTCCAGCTCGCGCTGCGCGCCCTGCGCAGACCCGAGCGCGAGGTGCTCGCGTTATGCGTGTGGTCGGGGCTCGACTACGTGTCGGCCGCCCACGCCCTCGGCGTGCCGGTGGGCACCGTACGGTCCCGGCTCTCCCGGGCCCGCACCAAGCTGGCCGCCGCGGTTGACGCCGGGCGGTCGGGGCACACCGCCAGGCGCGCGGCACGGGGGTCCGCGCGCCTGGCGGGGGCTGGCGGCGCCACCCGCGGAACGGAGCACGACGGCCACGCCACCCGAGTCCGACCCCATCTGTCCCGGCCCCTCCAGGAGGGAAACCGATGACCGACCTACCGTCCGCTCCCGAACGAGACCTCCCTCCGGGCCGCCACCACCTGCTGCGCGAGCACCTGCTCAGCGAGCTCCACCAGGCCGCGGCCGACCAGCCACGGGCGGACGTCCCGCGCCCCGCCCGCCCATGGCTGCGCCCGGCCTTCGCCAGCCTGGCCGTTGCCGGCACCCTCGCCGTCGTCGTGCTGGCGTCGCTGACCCTGACGGCCGGCGGCGTGGACGAGACGACGTCGGGCCGGGAGCGCGCGGCCAGCTACGCGTTCGTTCCCGACGTGGGCGCCGACGAGCGGGGCGGCGCGCCGCGGGTCCTGGAACACGCCGCGGACTTCGCCGAGCAGGAGCGGGTGCCGGGGGACGGGCGCGTTAGGGACGACCAGTACGTGTACGTGGACAGCAAGGTCACGCCCGAGGACCTGTCGCGGGACCAGCCCAAGGTCCCCGAGCCGCGCCGCAGGACGTCGTGGTCCTCGGTGGACGGCGAGCGCGAGGGCCGGGTGCACGACGAGGCCCTCGGGACGCACACCGTGGGCCCGGGCCCGGAAGCCCGCGAGCCCACCTACGGGACGATCACCAACTACCGACACCTCCAGAGCCTGCCGACCGACCCGAACGCCCTGTACGCCCGGCTGTGCGCGGACGCGCGCGCGAACGGGTTCACGGACCGGGACCAGGGCCAGGCCACGTTCCACTTCGCCACCCAACTGATCAACGGCACGCTCATGCCGCCCGACGTCGCCGCCGCGCTGTTCCGGGCCGCGGCGCGCATCCCCGGCCTGGTCGTCGTGGAGAACGCGGTGGACGCCGCGGGCCGGCACGGCGTGGCCGTGGGGCGGGCGGGCGAGGGGGAGGACGTCCGACTGGAGTGGATCTTCGACCGGGTGACCGGCCAACTCCTGGGCACGCGGGTCGTGCTGCTCGCGGACACCGCGCTGGCCAAGGCGGGCACGGTCACCTACACCGCCGCCGTGCTTCGCCGCGCCATCGTGGACAAGGCGGGGGAACACCCCGCCGAACACCGCTAGTCGGCCGCCGGGACCACGCGCCGCCACACGCTCCTCGGCTCACCCGCACAACCACGGCCGCCCCTGGCGCGTCCCCTTCTAGGGGGCGCGCGGGGTACCGCGGCGCGCCGGCCCATGGGGCGGTGCCTCGGCCAGTGCGGGCGCCGGGGCCACCCGTCCCCGCCGCCGACCCGTACGGGCGGTGCCGGGGCGACAGGTGACGGCATTCGGGCCCGGCCACGCGCGCAGGAGGGAAGGCCGCGCCGGGGCCCGGCCCGCTGAGGAGGGGGACCGATGCGCGCGAGGTGGCGTACGAGAGGAGCCGGGGCCGACACGCTGACCGACCCGGAGCCGGAACCGACGCCGTGCGAGCCGGAGCCCGCGCCGGGCGAACCAACCGACTCCGGTCCCGCTCCGACCGACTCCGACTCCACTTCGGTCGACTCCGGTCCCGCCCCGGCCGATTCCGGTCCCGCTCCGATCGAGCCGACCGGGCCGACCGCTCCCGAGGCGGTGGCGCGGAGCCCGCTGCGCGCGCGGCTGGCCTGGCTGTTCGGGCCCGCCGTGGCCGGGCCCGTGGTAGCCGTCGCGATGGTCGCCCAGGTCATCTCCACCATCGCCCCCTCGCTCGACGGCAAGGACGGGCACCAGCTCGGTCGCCCACGGCACATCGCGGGGCCGCCGGCGAGCAGCACGTACGCGCCGGGCGCGCACGGCGGGGGCGACGAGAGGGACGGGGCGCCGGAGTTGCTCGCCCGCGCCGCCAGGGCCGCCGAGCGCGACCGTGGCTTCCGCCCGCGCGACGGCGAGTTCACCTACGTGCGCTCCAGAAGCGCGGTGGCGGCGGACTCCAGCGACGAGTCGGTGTGCACCTTCGTCGAGCCACTGAGGCAGCGTCAGATCTGGCGCTCGGTGGACGGCTCCCGGGCCGGACTGCTGCGCAGCGAGCAGTACCCCGGCGAGCGGATCAGGCTCGACCCGGAGGCCCCGGGCCCCACCTCGACGGCCTTCCGCCACCTCCAACGGCTGCCACGCGACCCGGCCGCGCTGCTGCGCGCCCTGTACGCGGCCGAGCCGGCCGGTCGCTCCGACGACCAGGAGGTGTTCCGCGCGGTCGGCGGGATGTTGGCCGAGACGGTGCTGCCGCCCGCGACGGAGGCGGCGCTGTACCGGGCGGCGGCCCGTATCCCCGACGTGGTCGTGATCCGGGACGCGGTGGACGCCGTCGGCCGGCGCGGCGTCGCGGTGGCCCGGGTCGACGACGTGACGGGCGAGCGCGACGAGTGGCTCTTCGACCGGGACAGCCTGCGGCTGCTCGGCGTACGGGTCGTCCTGGTGGACCCGGAGAAGGCGCCCGGCGCGGCCCGCGAGAACTGCGACAAGCCCAAAGCCGGCGCGGTGACGAGCACCACGGCGGTGGTGGCCAGGGGCGTCGTGGCGCGCCCCGGGGACCAGCCGCGCGCGGACCGCGCTCCGGCGGGCCCGTGAGGCGGTGCGCCGGTGCGGCTCAGCCGCGCTGCGGCCCCTGCGGGCCCTCGTCGTCGCGGCGGTCGGCCTCGGGCTCGCGGTCGGCGGCGCCGGGGTTGGTGCCGGATGCCGGCCCGGAGTCCGCGCCGGAGCCGGGCCCCGTACCGGACGCGGGCCCGGAGCCCGAACCCGACTCGGTCCCGGAGGCCGAGCCCGGGCCGGAGTCCGTGCCGGCGTCGGGGGACGAGGTGGAACCGGGGCCCGTCGTGTCGTTCGGCGGCGGGTCCTTGCGCAGCGACTTGAGGAACTCGGGGTTGTCGTCCGGGGCGACCCAGCCGCCGCCACCACGCCGGCCGCCGAACGCCCCGGCGATGCCGCCGCCGGCTCCGCCACGGCCCGCGCCGCCGACCGTCTTGCGCGGGCGACCCACCGTCAACCAGGCGATGGGACCGATCAACACCTCGCCGAAGAGCAGCACGATGATGACCCACGCCACCTTCGGCAGCTTGCGGACCTCGTTCTCGGGGGTGTTCAGGCAGTCGATGAAGGCGTAGATCCACAGCGCCAGGATCAGCAGGAACGGCAGATACCTGAGCATGCTGGGAGGCTCCCTCGAAGATGTCGCGGCGGGTTGCGGTGTGCTGGGAGCGATGCCCCAGTGACGTGTCCAGGGTAGTCCGTGTCGGATACTGGACCGCATGGCTTATGACGATCTTCGCTCGCTGCTGCGGGCGCTGGAGCGCGACGGTGACCTGAAGCGCATTAAGGCCGAAGTCGACCCGTATCTCGAAGTCGGGGAGATCGTCGACCGGGTGCAGAAGGCCGGCGGCCCCGCGCTGCTGTTCGAGAACGTCAAGGGCTCGGCGATGCCGCTGGCCATGAACGTCTTCGGCACCGACCGCAGGATGCTGAAAGCGCTCGGCCTGACGTCGTACCAGGAGATCAGCGAGAAGATCGGCGGGCTGCTCAAGCCGGAGCTGCCGACGGGCTTCACCGGCGTGCGCGAGGCGTTCGGCAAGCTGGCCGGGATGACGCACGTGCCGCCGAAGAAGGTCAAGGACGCGCCGGTGCACGAGGTCGTGCTGACCGGGGACCAGGTGGACCTGGACCGGCTGCCGGCGCTGTTCACCTGGCCCGGCGACGGCGGCTCGTTCTTCAACCTGGGCCTGACCCACACCAAGCACCCCGAGACCGGCGTGCGCAACCTGGGCCTGTACCGGCTCCAGCGGCACGACAAGCGCACCATCGGGATGCACTGGCAGATCCACAAGGACAGCACCAACCACTACCAGGTCGCCGCCCGTCGCGGTGAGCGGCTGCCGGTGGCGATCGCCTTCGGCACGCCGCCGGCCGTGACGTACGCCTCCACGGCGCCGCTGCCGGGCGACATCGACGAGTACCTGTTCGCCGGGTTCCTGCGCGGCAAGCGGATCGAGATGGTGGACTGCAAGACGGTGCCGCTCCAGGTGCCGGCGCACTCCGAGGTGGTCCTCGAAGGCTGGCTGGAGCCCGGCAAGACGCTGCCGGAGGGGCCGTTCGGCGACCACACCGGCTTCTACACGCCGCAGGAGGACTTCCCGGCGCTGACCATCGACACCATCACGATGCGCCGGCGCCCGCTGCTCCAGTCCATCGTGGTGGGCCGGCCGCCGACGGAGGACGGGCCGCTGGGCCGCGCCACCGAGCGGTTCTTCCTGCCGCTGCTCAAGATCGTGGTCCCGGACATCGTGGACTACCACCTGCCGGAGTCGGGCGGCTTCCACAACTGCGCGATCGTTTCCATCGACAAGCGCTACCCCAAGCACGCGCAGAAGGTGATGCACGCCATCTGGGGCGCGCACATGATGTCGCTCACCAAGCTCATCGTCATCGTCGACGCGGACTGCGACGTGCACGACCTGCACGAGGTCGCCTGGCGCGCCCTCGGCAACACCGACTACGCCCGCGACCTGACCGTCGTCGAGGGCCCGGTCGACCACCTCGACCACGCCTCGTACCAGAAGTTCTGGGGCGGCAAGGCGGGCATCGACGCGACGCGCAAGCTGCCCGAAGAGGGGTACACGCGTGACGGTGGCTGGCCGGAGATGGTCGAGTCGGACCCCGGCACGGCCGACAAGGTCACCCGCCGCTGGAAGGAGTACGGCCTCTGAGGCCGCCCCCATGAGTGCTGAATCGGCAACGTCGGAAGTCATCGGGCCCGAGCCCGCCCCACCCGGCAAGGTCAAGGCGTTCCTGCGGCTGGTGATGATCGAGCACTCGGTCTTCGCGCTGCCCTTCGCGTACATCGCGGCGCTGACCGCGATGTACGGCGAGGACGAGAACATCCACTGGGGCACGCTGTTCCTGGTGACGCTGGCGATGGTGGGGCTGCGGACCTTCGCCATGGCCGCCAACCGCATCATCGACCGCGAGATCGACGCGCGTAACCCGCGCACGGCCGGGCGCGAGCTGGTCACCGGGGCGGTGTCGGTGCGCTCGGCGTGGACCGGCGCGCTGGTGGCGCTCGTGTTCTTCCTGGGCGCCGCCGCGCTGCTCAACCCGCTGTGCCTGGTGCTCGCGCCGGTCGCGGTGGTGCCGATGGTGGTCTATCCGTACGGGAAGCGGTTCACGAACTTCCCGCACGCCATCCTCGGCATCGCGCAGGCGATGGGCCCGATAGGGGCGTGGCTCGCGGTGACCGGGGCGTGGTCGTGGGACGCGGTGATACTCGGCCTCGCGGTCGGCGTGTGGATCGGCGGCTTCGACCTGATCTTCGGCTGCCAGGACGTGGCGGCCGACCGGGCGCACGGCGTGAAGTCGGTACCGGCGCGGTTCGGCATCCCGGCGGCGCTGTACGGCGCGCGCGGCAGCCACGTCGTGACGATGGGGCTGCTGGTCTGGTACGCGCTGGCGACGGACGCGGGCGCGCTGTTCTGGGTGGGCCTGGCGATCGTGGCGGTGGCGTTCGTCTACGAGCACTCCATCGTGCGCCCGCACGACCTGTCCCGGCTCAACCGGGCGTTCTTCACCGTCAACGGCGTCATCGGGATCGTGCTCTTCGTGTGCACGCTGGCCGACCTGTTCGTGCGTGGCCTGACGCTCTGAGCCACGGGCCGGGCGGCGGGTTCGGGCCCGGCCGGCGGGCCCGGCCGGCGGGCCCGGGCGGGCCGGGCCGGGCGGGCCGGGCCGGGCCCGGGGTTGGTCTCGGCACGGGCGGCGGTGGGGCGCGCGGGCGCCCGGGTCGGGGCCGCCCTGGGGCGCGCGACCGCCCGCGTGCGCCCGCCGATCCGGGGGCGCATCCACCCCCGGGAGCGCCGCCTCCCGGGGCCTGCCCACCCGGCCCCGGCACCGTCGGCGGCGTCCCGGAAAGGGCCGGGGCACCGGCGGCCGGATGGGCGCCACGGGGTGCCGGATAGGCTCGGTCCGTGGAACGACTCCAACCCGCACCCCAGCGCCGACCCTGGATCGTGGGGGTGTCCGGCGCCTCCGGCACGCCCTACGCGGCCTCCGTGATCCGCGCGCTGCTGCGCGCGGGCGAGCCCGTTGACCTGGTCATCAGCCGCGCCGCCCGGCTGACCCTGCTCGACGAGACCGGCATCTCCTTCCGCGACGCGCACTGGCGCGCGGACCTGGTCCGCTGGCTGGCGCGGGGCGCCGACGGCAGCGCGGACGCGTTCGCCGACGAGGTACGGCAACTCGCCGCCGAGAGCGGCGACGAGGCCCCCGACAAGACCGCCGACGTGCGCTACTGGACCGCCGGTGACCTGGCCGCCGGCCCGTCGTCCGGCTCGTACCCGGCGCAAGGGATGATCATCGTCCCGGCGAGCACGGCGGGCGTGGCCGGCGTCGCGCTCGGGCTCTCGAAGGACCTGCTGCAACGGGCGGCGAGCGTGACGCTCAAGGAGCGCCGGCCGCTGATCGTCGCGCTGCGCGAGTCCCCGCTGACCGGACAGACGCTCCGGCACCTGGTCACGCTCGACGAGGCGGGCGCCGTGGTGCTGCCCGCCTCGCCGGCGTTCTACGCGGGAGCGAGGCACATCCAGGAACTGGTGGACTTCGTCGCCGGGCGGGCGCTGGACGCGGCGGGGGTGCCGCACGCGCTGTACCGCCGATGGGAGGGGGAACTCGGTGGTGCCAGTGGTTCGCGCCGTGCGGGGTAGCGCCGCGGCGGGGCTCCGGTGTCGGTGCCTCGGGGTGCGTTTCGGCGGCGCGTACGGGCCTCGCGGAGCGGGCCCCGGACATGGAGAAGCGGCAGGCCGGGGGGTTGGTGCTGCCCCGTGCCCTGCCGCCGTGACGCGTCCTGCTGAGGGCGCGGCTCCGGCGGGACGCGTGGGCGCCGGAGTGCGCGAGCCTGACGCCGGGCGTCAGGCCGCATCGGGTCGATGCGGTGCGGCTGGGATCAGCGCTTCTTGGCGCGGCCCTTGTGGGCCTTGGCCGAGGTCTCGCGCTGCTGCTGCGCAGCCTGCTGAGCACGCGAGCGGTTGGCCAGCTCCTGCAGCTCACGCATGCGGGCATAAGCCATCTCGATCGTGTACAAGGGGTAGCTCACTCCTGAAGAATCGTCGTTGATTGAGGTAGTTCAGCTAGAGATTCGCAGGACATCGCGCCCTGCATGCCTTAGATTCTACACCCAAACCTTCTTGATCGCAGAACTTTGAAAGGTGCGTGCCGTCACATGGACGCGGTGGACAGGCAACTCATCCAGGCCCTGCGGGAGAACGGTCGGGCCTCGTACGCGGAGCTGGGGCGGCTCGTGGGTCTGTCCGGGCCCAGCGTCACGGACCGGATCAACCGCCTGGAGGCGGCCGGGGTGATCACCGGTTACCGCGCGACCGTCGACTCCGCCTCGCTCGGCCTCGGCGTGACGGCGCTCATCGGCATCCAGCTCTCCGACGCGGTGGACCACGAGGACGTGGCCGACCGGCTGCGCGACCTGGCCGAGATCGAGGACTGCTGGTTCATCGCGGGCGACGACTCGTACATGCTCAAGGTCCGCGCCGGCGACGTGGACGACCTGGAGCGCACCATCCGCCGCCTGTCCGGCACCACCGGCGTCTCGCGTACGCGCACCACGATCGTGCTCTCCACCAAGTGGGAGAACCGGGTCGGGGAGCTGCCCGAGGACGTGTGACCGCGTCCCCGGGGGCCTAAACGTGGCGCACCCCACCCGCCGCCCGCCGCTGGTGTGAGCCGGGCGGGTGGGGCGCGCGCGGCGGGGAGTACGCTCGGTGCAGCCCGATGGACAGAGGTATATGGGAGGCGCCGGATGGCTGGGTCTATGGCCGTGTCAACGAATGACGCGGGGCTCAAGCGGGAGCTGGAGCAGAAGATCCGCGCCGGGGAGCGGCTGACGCGCGAGGACGGCATCGCCCTCTACGCGTCGGACGACCTGGCCTGGCTCGGCGGCCTCGCGCACGAGGTGCGCACCCGTAAGAACGGTGACGTCGTCCACTTCAACGTCAACCGCCACCTCAACATGACCAACGTGTGCACGGCCTCGTGCGCGTACTGCTCCTTCCAGCGCAAGCCGGGCGAGAAGGACGCGTACACCATGCGCATCGAGGAGGCCGTGCGGCTGGCCAAGGCGATGGAGGCGGAGAACCTCACCGAGCTGCACATCGTCAACGGCCTGCACCCGACCCTGCCCTGGCGCTACTACCCGCGCTCGCTGCGGGCGCTGAAGGAGGCCCTGCCGCAGGTCTCCCTCAAGTGCTTCACGGCCACCGAGATCCAGCACTTCGAGAAGATCTCCGGGCTCTCCGCCTCCGAGATCCTGGACGAGCTGATCGACGCCGGCCTCGAATCGCTCACCGGCGGCGGTGCCGAGATCTTCGACTGGGAGGTCAGGCAGCACATCGTGGACCACGACACCCACTGGGAGGACTGGTCCCGCATCCACCGCCTGGCGCACGAGAAGGGCCTCAAGACCCCGTGCACGATGCTGTACGGGCACATCGAGGAGCCCCGCCACCGGGTGGACCACGTGCTGCGGCTGCGTGAACTCCAGGACGAGACCGGCGGCTTCCAGGTCTTCATCCCGCTGCGTTACCAGCACGACTTCGTGGACGTGAAGGACGGCAAGGTCCGCAACCGGCTCCAGGCCCGCACCACCATGGCCACCGGCGCCGAGGCGCTGAAGACCTTCGCGGTCTCGCGGCTGCTGTTCGACAACGTGCCGCACGTGAAGGTGTTCTGGGTGATGCACGGCGTGCAGACCGCCCAGTTGGCGCTCCAGCACGGCGCCGACGACATGGACGGCTCGGTCGTCGAGTACAAGATCACGCACGACGCGGACAACTACGGCACCCCCGACAAGCTGACCCGCGAGGACATCCTCGACCTGATCCGGGACGCCGGCTTCCGCCCGGTGGAGCGCAACACGCGCTACGAGATCCTGCGCGAGTACGAGGGCCCCGACCCGGCCCGCCGCGACGCGCCCCAGCCGATGCGCCTCTGACCAGGTCTCCACGGCCCCGGCCCCAGCGAGCCGAGCCCGTCCGTCGCCGCCCGCGACGCCGCCCTCGCGGTGGTGTCGCGGGCGGCGGCGTCTGAGCCGGGCCCGCGCGGGTACCCGGCCCGCGTGACCAGCGGCGGTGGCAGGAGCAGCAGCAGCGCGCGGGGCGCGGCGAAGCCCGCCCGCGGCGAGGTCGGTGAGCCGGAGCGGGCGTACGACGCGACCCCGTTCGTGCCGGCCCGGGCCAAGCTGCCCGGGCTGCGCCGGGCGGCGGCCGGGTGTCGGGGCTGCCCGCTGCACGGTCCGGCCAGCCAGACCGTCTTCGGGGCGGGGGACGCGAAGGCGCCGCTGGTGCTCGTCGGCGAGCAGCCGGGTGACCAGGAGGACCGCAAGGGGCACCCGTTCGTGGGGCCCGCGGGCCACGTGCTGAACCGGGCCCTGGAGGAGGCCGGGATCGACCCGGAGCGGACGTACGTGACCAACGCGGTCAAGCACTTCAAGTTCGAGCACGTCCCCGAGCGCGGCAAGCGCCGCATCCACAAGCCGCCGAACCTGCGCGAGCTGAGCGCCTGCCGCCCCTGGCTGGCGGCCGAGCTGGCGCTGCTCGACCCCGAGGTGCTGGTGGCGCTCGGCGCGAGCGCGGGCAAGGCGCTGCTCGGTTCGTCGTTCCGGGTCAGCAAGGAGCGCGGGGTGCTGCTGCCGTGCCCGGCCATCGGTGACTACCAGGGCCGGGGCGACTGCCTGCTGGCCACGATCCACCCCTCGGCGGTGCTCCGCGCCGACGACCGCGAGGCCGTCTTCGCCGGCCTGGTCGCGGACCTGCGGGTGGCCGTACGGGCGCTCGACTCCCGCCCCTGAGCCCGCCCGCCCGCGCACGGGCCGCGACGGCGGGCCGTACGTCCGGCCGCGCACGGCCCGCCACGCCCCCGCCGGCCGCGCCCATCCCGCGCCGCCGTATCCGGAACGGCGGCCCCCGCGCTGGTCAAGGGGGGTCGGTGCCGCGTGCGTCACATCGAAGGAGGGGTGCGCTCTGCGACAGGTAATGGCTACGATCCAGAAATGACCCTTACCTATGTACGCGATCCCGAGCTGACCCCCGCCCTCCAGGACGAACTGGTGCGGCTGTGGGTCGACGTGACCAACGCGGGCGGCGCCGTCGGCTTCGTGCCGCCCGTCGCGGACGGCGACATCCGCCCGGTGGCCGAGGGGCAGCTCGACGCGGTGCGCGGGGGAGGGGCGCGCCTGCTCGCCGCGTATGCCGACGGGCGACTGGTCGGCACCGTGTTCATCGCGTCCAACCGGCACCGGCTGATGACGCACTGGGCCACGCTGGTCACCGTCATGATCGAACCGACCCTGCAGGGCGGCGGACACGGCAAGGCCATGCTGCGCGAGGCCATCGACATGGCGCGTGACCTGGGCTTCGCCTCGCTGCGCCTCGGGGTGCGCGGCGGCACGGGGGTCGACGCCTTCTACGCCACGGTCGGCTTCAAGGAGGTCGGCCGCGTACCCGAGTCGATCAGGGTGGCGGAGGGCGACTACCGGGACGACATCTGCATGTGGCTGCGGCTGGACTGAGGCTCGGGGGCCGGGCCGGCGACGGACGGTGGAGCCGCCTCCCACGGTGCTTTTCCGACGTGATTCACTAGAAGGGCAGGCGAACACCATCCGGCCGATACCGCAGCACCCCCGGGAGAAAGAAGACCAGCCGTGTCTCTCACGTCGAGCGCCACGCTCCGATACACCGCCATGCGTCTGGGCATCTTCGTCGGTTGCTTCCTGGCCCTGTGGGGCCTGGTCCACTTCGGCGTCCTGCCGTCCGGTCTGGGCGACTCCAACCTGCTGTGGGTGCTGCTCCTGGCGATCGTGGTGTCGGCACCGCTGAGCTTCGTGGTGCTGCGCAAGCAGCGGGACGCCATGTCGGAGCAGATCGTCGGCAAGGTGGACCGCGCCAAGGAGCGCCTGGTGGCCCACCAGACCCAGGAAGACGGGGTGTAAGGCTCCTCACACCCCGGTCGGGCCGGCGCGACGCCGGCCCCCACCACCTCACCCCACGCCCCCACCGCGCATTGCCGCCCGCGGTGGGGGCGTTGGCGTTCCCCGGGCGCGTACGGGGTCGCCCCCGGAGCGCGGTCCGGCCGCCCGCACGCCGGCCCGCGAGGCCCGAGGGGGCGGCTCGTCCCAAAGATCTCCTTTGGGTTCCCCAAAGTTAAAGTGTTAACGTCATTGCCATGTTGACCGCAGCCGCGCCCCGATTCCCCACGAGCGTTCCGCTCGTGGCGCGCCTGCACATCGATCTTTGCCGCTGTCTGTCTGCGGCCTGTCGCCGCCTCTAGTACGTGCGCACAGCGGCCGGAGACCCCGTATCTCAGCGGAGCTCCAGGCGCCGCCCCCTGATCCACATCTGACCTGGCATCCGTCTGTCCTCGGAGAGTGTCCGTTGTCGTCCCCACGCCTGTCCGTCCCGCGCGCCCTGCGGGTTCCCTTCTGGGCGCAGATCCTCCTCGGCCTCGTCGCCGGTGCGCTGCTCGGCTGGGCCGCCCGCAGCGGTGACGTCCAGTGGCTCATCACCACGCTGGACAAGATCGGCTCGATCTTCATCCAGTTGCTGAAGCTCGCCGTCGCCCCGCTGGTCTTCTTCGCGATCCTGGTGTCGATCACCAATCTGCGGAAGGTCAACAACGCGGCCCGGCTGGCCACCCACACCCTGCTGTGGTTCATGGCCACCTCGCTGATAGCCGTGGCCATCGGCCTGTTCATCGGCCTGGTCACCAACCCCGGCTCCGGCACCGGGCTCACCCCGGCCGACGGCGCCAAGCCCGAGCACAAGGGCTCCTGGCTCGACTTCCTCACCGGCATCGTGCCCAGCGACGTGATCACGCCGTTCACCGAGCTGAACGTCCTGCAGATCGTCTTCATGGCGGCCGTCGCCGGTGCCGCCGCCCTCCAGCTCGGCGAGAAGGCCGAGCCGATCCTGAACCTCAGCCAGGCCGTCCTGGAGCTGCTCCAGAAGGCCCTGTGGTGGGTCATCAAGCTGGCCCCGCTGGGCACCCTCGGCCTGATCGGCACCGCGATCGTCGAGTACGGCTGGGACCTGATCAGCAAGTACGCGACCTTCACCGCCGACATCTACGTCGGCTGCGCCCTGGTCCTGTTCGGCGTCTACCCGCTGCTGCTCGCCACCGTCGCCAAGCTCAACCCGCTGCACTTCTACCGTGGCGCCTGGCCGGCGATCCAGCTCGCCTTCGTCTCCCGCTCGTCGGTGGGCACCATGCCGCTGACGCAGAAGGTCACCGAGCGGCTCGGGGTGCCCAAGGAGTACGCGTCCTTCGCCGTGCCCTTCGGCTCCACGACCAAGATGGACGGCTGCGCCTCGATCTACCCGGCCATCGCGGCGATCTTCATCGCGCAGATCTTCGACGTGCAGCTCGACATCGGCGACTACCTGCTGATCGCGTTCGTCTCGGTGATCGGCTCCGCCGCCACGGCCGGCCTCACCGGCGCCACCGTGATGCTCACCCTGACCCTGTCCACGCTGGGCCTGCCGCTGGAGGGCGTCGGCCTGCTGATGGCCATCGACCCGATCGTGGACATGATGCGCACCGCCACCAACGTGGCCGGCCAGGCGCTCGTCCCGGTCCTGGTCTCGGCCCGCGAGAAGATCCTCGACCACCGGGCGTACGAGACGGCCTCCGCCTCGCCGCTGGACGAGGGCCAGCCGGAGGGCAAGCAGGACGGCGCGCTGCCGGCGGCCGCGTAGCGGACCGCGAGTCACCAGGTGCCCCGGTCGCCCGGCGCGACCGGGGCACCGGTGCGCGCGGTGGCGGCTCGTCGGTGGTGGCTCGTTGATCGCGGGTCGCCGGCCCAGAGGCCGGGCCCGTGCGCACCCAGCACACCGGTGACATGGGAAGCAGGCATCGCCCCCGTCCCGTCGATCACTTCTCGCGGTCGGCGCCTGGCGGGGATGATGCCCGGGTGGGGAACGTAGCTTTACTCGTCAGCACGTTGGGTTCTCGGAGGGGCGTTGCACATGGGTGGCGGTAGGAGCAAGCGGATGCCGCGGGCGGTGCGGGAGCAGCAGATGCTCGACGCCGCCGTGCGGACCTTCGCGCGACGGGGCTACCGGGCCGCTTCCATGGACGACATCGCCGAACTGGCCGGGGTCTCCAAGCCGCTGGTGTACCTGTACCTGAACTCCAAGGAAGAACTGTTCACCGCCTGCATCAGGCGCGAGGCGAAGGCGCTGGTAGCGGCGGTGCGCGCGGCCGTGGAGCGCGACGTGCCGGCCGACCGGCAACTGTGGAGCGGGTTGCGCGGCCTCTTCACGTACACCGCCGAGCACCCGGACGGCTGGGCCGTCCTGCACAGCCAGGCGCGCTCGCAGGGCGAACCGTTCGTGCGCGAGGTGGCGGCCATGCGCGCCGAGTTGGTCAGCTTCGTGGAACAGCTCATCGGCGAGGCGTCCAAGGAGGCCGACTGCGACCCGGAGTTCGCCGACCGGGAGGTGGCCGGCCTGGCGTACGCCCTGGTCGGGGCGGCCGAGTCGATGGCCGACTGGGCGGGCTCGCCGGGCGGCCCGACGGCCAAGGAGGCCGCGGCCACGCTGATGAACTTCGCCTGGGCCGGCCTCGGCAACCTGCTGCGCGACCAGAAGTGGCAGCCGAGCGCGTGACGGCCACGGGCCCGGCCACCGGGCCCTGACCTCGCCGGCGGGGGCCCCGGCCGGCCCGTGGCGGGCGCGGCGCCCGCGCCGTAGCGGTGGAACCGAACCCCACATCGCGGCCGCGATGTGGGGTTCAGGCATTGGCCAACCGCTTCTTCTGGCGTAGCTTACTTGCAAGTAAGGTTACTGAGCGGTCAGGAGCTGGCCGACGGTGACCGCCGCAAGGACCTGGGGCGGGCCGCCGCCCGCCCCGCCCCCTCCCGCGCGCCCACGCACCCCCGCTCGACCGCGCGCACGCGCTCGACTCCACCCGCCCGAGTAGGCCACCCGCCTACGTGGCGGCCTGGTCGGTCTCACCCCGGCGGCCACCCTCACCCCCGCCCCGCCGCCAGCCGAGCCGCCGTACCTCCGCACGCCCCGCACCTCCGCACTACCCGCACCTCCGCACGACGCGCACCCCGAAACACCACCACAGGAGTCACCCAGCAGAACCTGGAGCCGCTCGTGTCCCCACAGCACCCCGCGCGGTCCGCACGCTCCGCGCGCCCCCACCACCCCGGTTCGCGTACCGCTGCCCCCGACCCCGCCCAGCAGGGCCCTGACCTCCCGCGACAGGCGGCGGGCCGGACGGACCGCCCGCTGCCCGGTGCCGCGGCGGCGGGGCCGCCCGTCCTGGTGGAGCCGGTGAAGACCGTCGTGGCAGGCGTCGTACGGGAGGTGGCCGTGCCGGCGTTCGTGCCCGAGGTCACGCGCGGCTCGCTCGGCGACATCCCGTTCGACAACGCGGCCGACGCGCCCACCGAGGCCGTGCTCAGCCGCAAGCAGCCGGACGGCACGTGGCGGGACGTGACCGCGGCCGAGTTCGCGTCCGCCGTGCTCACCACCGCCAAGGGGCTCATCGCGCACGGCCTGCGCCCCGGCGACCGGCTCGCCATCATGGCCCGTACCAGCTACGAGTGGACCCTCCTCGACTTCGCCGCCTGGGCCGCCGGGCTGGTCACCGTCCCGATCTACCCGACCTCCTCCGCGCTCCAGACCCACTGGATACTGCGCGACTCGGGCGCCGCCGCGTGCGCCGTCGAGGGCGTCGAGCAGGCCCGTCTGGTCAGCGGGGAGCGCACCCGCCTGCCCGGCCTGGTCCACCTGTGGCAACTCGACGCCGGCGCCATCGGCCAGATCGGCGCCAGCGGGCGCGACATCCCCGACGAGGAGGTGGCCGCGCGGCGCCGACAGCGCCAGCCCGCCGACATCGCCACCCTCGTCTACACCTCGGGCACCACCGGTCGCCCCAAGGGCTGCGTGCTCACCCACGCCAACTTCTTCGCCGAGGTGGACAACGGCATCGAACTGCTGCACCCGGTCTTCCGTGCGACCAGCACGGAGCCCGCCGCGACCCTCCTCTTCCTCCCGCTGGCCCACGTCTTCGGGCGGATGATCGCGGTCGGCTGCCTGCGCGCCCGGGTCCGCCTGGGCCACGCGCCCAGCACCCAGACCGACGACCTGCTCGCCGACCTCGCGGGCTTCCGGCCGACGTTCCTGCTGGCCATCCCGTACGTCCTGGAGAAGGTCCACAACACCGGGCGGGCCACGGCCGAGCGCATGGGCCGCGCCGCCTCCTTCGACCGCGCCACGCGCGTCGCCCAGCGCTACGGCCGGGCCGTGCTGGCCGCCGAACGCGGCACGGGCCCCGGCCCCGGACCGGGTCTGAAGGTGGCCCGGACGCTGTACGACGCGCTGGTCTACCGCCGCATCCGGGCCGTGCTCGGGGGCGGGGTGCGGTACGTCGTGTGCGGCGGCTCGCCGCTCGGACACCGGCTGGCCGCGTTCTACGCCGGCGCCGGCGTGGACGTCTTCGAGGGGTACGGCCTGACCGAGACCACCGCCGCCGCCACCGTCACGCCGCCGCTCGCGCCCCGGCTCGGCACGGTCGGCTGGCCGATGCCCGGCAGCGCGGTGCGGATCGCCGACGACGGGGAGGTGCTGCTCCGTGGCGGCCAGGTCTTCGCCGGTTACTGGGACGGGGAGCGCGGCACGAGCACGCCGGCCACCACGGCCGACGGCTGGTTCGCGACGGGCGACATCGGCGGCCTGGACGCCGACGGCTACCTCACCATCACCGGCCGCAAGAAGGAGCTGATCGTCACCTCCGGCGGCAAGAACGTGGCGCCCGCGCCGCTGGAGGACCGGCTGCGAGCCCACCCGCTGGTCGGCCAGTGCATGGTCGTCGGCGACGACCGCCCGTACGTCACCGCCCTGATCACCCTGGACCCGGACGGCCTCGCGCACTGGCGCCGGATGCGCGGCAAGCAGGAGGTGCCGCTGCCCGAACTCGTCCGGGACCAGGTGCTGAGGGCGGAGCTGGCGCGGGCCGTGGACGACGCCAACACGCTGGTCTCCCGCCCCGAGTCGATCCGCCGCTTCCGGGTGCTGCCGGTCGACTTCTCCGAGGCGTCCGGCCACCTCACACCCTCGCTCAAGCTGCGCCGGACCGCGGTGGCCAGGGACTTCGCCACGGAGATCGAGGAACTGTACGCCCGCGAGTGAGCCCCGCCCCGGGAAATGGGGGCCGCGACCTTGACCACGCGGAACGCGGAACGCGGAGGCCGGAACTCCGTAGAAACACGAGGGAAACCCGGCAAGAACCCGCAAGAAGCGAGCGAGGGGCAGCGCAAAAGTCGCCAGAACTCACCAGGGCTCCGTCGGAGTCGACAACACCGAAGAGGCGTACGGGAGCGGCGAGAGACGGGGACCGGAAAAAGGCAGGAGCCCCGCTTCCCGTCGAAACGGGGAGCAGGGCTCCTTGGGTACTACATCAGGAACGAATAGGTGCCGACCGCGATGGCCGAACCCGCTGCGGATCCAAAGGATCAGACAGGGGTTACGTTCTCCGCCTGCGGGCCCTTCGGACCCTGCGTGACGTCGAAGTTGACCTGCTGGTTCTCCTCCAGGGAGCGGAAACCAGAGGCGTTGATCGCGGAGTAGTGGACGAAGACATCCGGGCCGCCGCCGTCCTGGGCGATGAAGCCGAAGCCCTTTTCAGCGTTGAACCACTTCACGGTTCCGGTAGCCATAAGCCCTCCTTGGGCCAAAGGGTTGCCCTGCTCCAGAACCTGCGAGAAGTCTGAAAACTACAAAAGCCTGCGGCGTCACATGCTCCGCAGGCTCTGTACTGCAAGGGAAACCAAACTGCAACTTGCGGCGAGCCTAGCACGGCAGATGCCGAGGGGAAAGAGCGAAAGATCACGAGGACGGGCGGTTTCCAGGCGCCACGGAAGGGAAAAGCGCGCACGTCAACGGGGCCCGGGCAGCCGGCACAATCCCCCGCGCCGCGCCACCGCGCCCCCCCGGCGCCACCCACCCATCACCCCGGGGCTAGCCTCCGGATGTGGACAATTCAACCCCTGTCGCCGCTACCGCCACCGGCCACCGCCGGAGCCGGCCGCGGGTCGGCCACATCCAGTTCCTCAACTGTCTTCCGCTGTACTGGGGGCTCGCCCGCACCGGCAGCCTCCTCGATCTCGAGCTGACCAAGGACACCCCCGAGAAGCTCAGCGAGCAGCTCGTCCGCGGAGACCTGGACATCGCCCCGGTCACCCTGGTCGAGTTCCTGCGGAACGCGGACGACCTGGTCGCCTTCCCCGACCTCGCGGTCGGCTGCGACGGCCCGGTCATGTCGTGCGTGATCGTCTCCCAGGTGCCGCTGGACCAGTTGGACGCCGCACGCGTCGCCCTCGGCTCGACGTCGCGCACCTCCGTACGGCTCGCGCAACTCCTGCTCTCCGAGCGCTTCGGCGTACAGCCCGAGTACTACACCTGCCCGCCCGACCTCGGGCTGATGATGCAGGAGGCGCAGGCGGCGGTGCTCATCGGCGACGCCGCGCTGCGGGCCAACCTGCACTACGCGCCCAGGTTCGGGCTCGACGTGCACGACCTGGGTCAGATGTGGAAGGACTGGACGGGACTGCCGTTCGTCTTCGCGGTCTGGGCCGCGCGCCGCTCCTACCTGGAGCGGGAGCCGGAGCTGGTGCACAAGGTGCACGAGGCGTTCCTGTCCTCGCGCGACGTCTCGCTGGAGGAGGTCACCAAGGTGGCCGAACAGGCGGCGCGGTGGGAGGCGTTCGAGCCGGAGGTGCTGGAACGGTACTTCACCACCCTCGACTTCAGCCTCGGCGCCGACCAGCTCGCCGGCATCGCCGAGTTCGCCCGCCGCACGGGCCCCACCACGGGCTTCCCCGCCGACGTCCGCGTGGACCTGCTGACCAACGGCGCCCACTGACCCCGGCGACGGGACCACACCCCGGGGACCGGGATCACTCCCCGCCCCGTGCCCCACCCTGACGCCCCGCCGTACGGCCGCCGCCCGCTCGCCCCGGGCGCGGTCCACGCGTGGGGGCGGCCTTGGCCCACGGGCCGAGCGCGGTCGCCGGTACCCTGCCCGCGCCGCGCGCCGCGCACCTAAGCTGGGCGGCGCAGTGGAGGGGGAGGCACACGATGTACCCACTGGAACCGGATGATCCCCGCCGCATCGGCGCGTACCGGCTGCTGCGGCGCCTGGGCTCGGGCGGGATGGGCCGGGTCTACCTGGGCCGCAGCGCGGGCGGACGCACCGTCGCCGTGAAGCTGGTCCACCCGCACTTCGCGACGGACGCACAGTTCCGGGCCCGTTTCCGGCGCGAGGTGGAGGCGGCCCGGCGGGTGGGCGGCGCCTGGACGGCCCCCGTGCTCGACGCCGATCCGGAGGCCGCGGTGCCCTGGGTGGCCACCGGTTACGTCGCCGGGCCCTCGCTCACCCAGGCCGTCGAGGAACTGGGCGCGCTGCCGGTGTCCTGCGTACGCGCGCTGGGCGCGAGCCTGGCGGAGGCGCTGGTGGCCGTGCACGGCCTGGGCCTGGTGCACCGCGACGTCAAGCCGTCGAACGTGCTGCTCGCCCTGGACGGGCCGCGGCTCATCGACTTCGGCATCACCCGCGCCATCGACGGCACCGCCTCCCTCACCTCCACCGGCGTCTCCATCGGATCGCCCGGCTACATGTCGCCCGAGCAGATCCTCGGCCAGGGCGCGTCGGCCGCCGCCGACGTGTTCTCGCTGGGCGCGGTCCTGGCGTACGCCGCCACCGGCCGGCCGCCCTTTCCCGGCGACTCCTCGGCCGCGCTGCTCTACCGGGTCGTGCACGAGCAGCCGGAGCTGGGCGCATCGCTGGCGGGCGAGTTGCGCGCGATCGTCGCCGACTGCTTGGCCAAGGACCCGACCGACCGCCCCACACCGGCCGAGCTGGTGCGCCGGCTGACCGCCGACGCGGGCGGGGATACGGACGCGGGCGCGGGTGGCGGCGCGGCCGGCCTGGTGCGGCCCGGGTGGCTGCCCGCCCCGCTGGTGGAGGGCGCCAGCCGGCGCGCGATGGAGTTGCTCGACCTGGAGGCGGAGCCGCTGGAGTCGGCCCCGTCCCCGACACCGCCACCCGCCCCCGCCTGGCCCGCCGCCGGTTCCGCCGGGGCCGCCGGTTCCGCCGAGGCCGGCCCGTCATCCGGTGGGCCGACGACGCTGTCCCCCGAGGCGCTCGGGCCCGAGACGGTGGGGATGGACTCGGGCGTACGCGCCGGGGCGTTCGGGCCGCCCGACCCCTCGTACGGAGGCCGCGCCGGCAGCACCGGCCACGCCAGTCAGTCCCAGCACCCCGGCGACGTCAGCCAGCCCGGCGGCGCCAGCCACGCCGGTACCCCGGCCCCGGCCCCGGTCGCGGCGCCGCGTCGCTCGCCGGAGGGGAGCCGGGCCGCTGTGGCGGAGGCCGCCACGGCGGGCGCGGGGCGGGCGACCGGGGCCGTCGACGCTGGCGCCGGTGAGGGCGCCCCGCGTCGGCCGGGCGGCGCTCCGAGCGACCCGGGCAGCGGTCCGCACGGCTCCGAGGGCGGCGCGGATGGCGCGGATCGGGCGGGGCGGGAACGGCGGATGGCGCTGTCGGCCGGGTTCGGGCGGCGCGACCGGCCGAGGTGGCTGAGCTGTTCGCTGGTGCTTTCGGTCGCCGGCGCGCTCGCCGCGGCGACCACGGCGGTCGTCGTCTACGACGCGATGCGGGGCGGCGGCGGTGGCGACACGCACGCCGGTGGCGAGAAGCAGAGCCAGGCCCCGTCCCCCCGCTCCAGCGGCAGCACGCCAGCGCCCGACGGCTCGCAGCCGGCCAGCGGCGAACCGACCGCGCCGGGCAGCGTGCCGGCCGGGGGCGACGTGCCGAAGAACCTCATCGGCACCTGGAAGGGCCCCCAGTACGCCAAGGGCAAGTACAACGGCGAGCACATCGCGACCGTCCGCCAGGGCCGCACCGGGACGGTCGTCGTCGAGGCGGTCACCGACGTCTTCGGGCAGCGCTGCTACGCCAAGGGCACGCTGCGCTCGGTGACGGAGCAGAACACCCGGCTGACGATCACCGAGGCCACCGACGAGACCAAGGAAGGCGGCTCGTTCCTGTGCACGGGCGTGACGGCGCGGGCCACGTACACGCTGGACAGGGAGACCGGCAAGCTCGTCTACAAGTCCCAGGACGAGGCGGCCGGGCGCCCGGTGGCCCGCATGGTCAAGCAGCCGGCGGCGGACTGACGCCCCGACCGGGCCGACGGGGCTGATGGGCCGTCGCGCCGACGGGGCGGCGGGCCGATGGGCCGATGGGCCGGCGGGGGTGGCCGTGGTCTACGTCACCAACCACCGCGCCGCAGGTCGCGGGGGTTGGCCGGCCGCGGGCCGGGGTGTCGGACCCCTGGCGTACGCTGACTGATGTCCGTACGTAACCCTCCGGAAGGGACGCCCCGGTGACGGAGAACGCCGATCTGCAGTCCGTCCTCGACCGCGCCGCCGGCGGCGGTCGGATCACCCCGGAGGAGGCGCTCGACCTGTACCGGGACGCGCCTCTGCACGCGCTCGGCGCGGCCGCCGACGCCGCGCGCCGCCGGCGGTACGCCGGGACGGAGCACATCGCGACGTACATCATCGAGCGGAACATCAACTACACCAACGTGTGCGTGACGGCCTGCAAGTTCTGCGCCTTCTACGCCCCGCCCAAGGCCCACGACAAGGGCTGGACCCGCGACCTGGACGACATCCTGCGCCGCTGCGCGGAGACCGTCGAGCTGGGCGGTACCCAGATCATGTTCCAGGGCGGCCACCACCCGGACTTCGGCGTGGAGTACTACGAGGAGCACTTCGCGGCGATCAAGAAGGCGTTCCCGCAGCTCGTCATCCACTCGCTGGGCGCCTCCGAGATCGAGCACATGTCGCGGATCTCCGGCGTCACCGCCGACGAGGCCATCCGGCGCATCCACGCCGCGGGGCTCGACTCGTTCGCCGGCGCGGGCGCCGAGCTGCTGCCGGAGCGCCCGCGGAAGGCCATCGCGCCGCTCAAGGAGTCGGGCGAGCGCTGGCTGGAGATCATGGAGATCGCGCACAACCTGGGCGTCGAGTCCACCTCCACGATGCTGATGGGCACCGGCGAGACCAACGCCGAGCGGATCGAGCACCTGCGGATGATCCGCGAGGTGCAGGACCGCACGGGCGGCTTCCGCGCCTTCATCCCGTACACGTACCAGCCGGAGAACAACCACCTCAAGGGCCAGACGCAGGCCACCCTCTTCGAGTACCTGCGGATGATCGCCATCGCGCGCCTCTTCCTGGACAACGTCGCGCACATCCAGGGCTCGTGGCTGACCACCGGCAAGGAGGTCGGCCAGCTCTCGCTGCACTACGGGGCGGACGACCTGGGCTCGATCATGCTGGAGGAGAACGTGGTCTCCTCGGCCGGCGCCCGGCACCGCTCCAACCGGATGGAGATCATCGACCTGATCCGCAAGGCGGGCCGGGTCCCGGCGCAGCGCGCCACGACGTACGAGCACCTGGTGGTGCACGACGACCCGGCCAACGACCCGGTGGACGACAAGGTCGTCTCGCACCTGTCGTCGACCGCGATCGACGGCGGCACGGCCCACCCCGCCCTCAAGCTCATCGACGCCCGCTGAACCGGACCGGTTCGGGGGCCGTTACGGACATCACCGGGATGGGGGGCGGCGCGTGCTGACGATTCACGGGGCCGAGCTGCTGCTCACGGGCCCGGGGGCGGAGCCCGTGGCGGACGGGGCGGTCGTCGTGGACGGCGCCCGCATCGCCGCGGTGGGCCCGTACGAGGAGATGGCGGCCGAGCACCCGGGCGCGCGCGAGCGGCGCTGGCCCGGGCTGCTCACGCCGGGGCTGCTCAACGCGCGGGCCGCGGCGCTCCTTGAGGCCGCCTACCACCCGGACCCGCGCGAGGCCGAGCGCCTGGGCACCGAGCCGCTGGCCGACCCCGCCGCGCTGGCCGACCTCGGGCTGGCCGACGCGCGCTGGGGCGAGTCCGCGCGGCGCGGCACCCAGCGGATGCTGCGGCACGGCACGACGGCGGTGGCCGGCCCCTTCGCGCGGCCCTCGGTGCGCACGGCGGTGGCCAGGGCGGGCCTCGTCGTGATCCCCGGGTCGCGCGCGAGCGCCACGCCCGACCCGGCCGGGGCCACCGGCCCGCCGGTGCCCGCCCTGCTCGACCCGATAGCCGCCCTGCCCGCCGGCACACCACCCGAGACCACCTTCACCGGCCCGCTGTCGCCCGGGGCCCGGGCCGACTTCGCGGTGTTCGCCGTGGCCGAGGTCGCCGAGCTGGCCACCCGTGGCGCGGCGAGCTGCGTGGCCACGGTGCTCGACGGCCGCCTGGTCTTCCGCCGCCGCTGAGTCGCGGGGCGCCGCCGCTGAGACGCCGAGCGCTGCCGCTCAGTCGCGGGGCGCCGCCCGCCGCTGAGTCGCGGGGGTGTCGCCGCCGGGGGCCGGCCGTCGTCGTCGCCGCCGGACGGTCGTCCGGGCGTCGGGGCCGGGCCTTCGTCGTGGCGGGTCGGCCGGCTCGCCGTCGGGGCGACCCCCGAGGGGGGCCGGGGGAGGCCGGGTGAACAATGGGAGGGTGACCCGAGCTTCCCTGGACAAGCAGCCGCACGAAGTCGCCGCGATGTTCGATGACGTGGCGGCCAACTACGACCTCACCAACGACGTGCTCTCGCTCGGGCAGTCCCGGCTGTGGCGCAAGGCGGTCGCGCGCGCCGTGGACGCGCGCCCGGGGGAGCGGGTGCTCGACCTGGCCGCGGGTACGGGGACGTCGTCCCTGCCGTTCACGGCCGCCGGCGCGTACGTCGTGCCCTGCGACTTCTCGCTGGGCATGCTGCGGGCCGGAAAGCAGCGCAACCCGTTCCTGCCGCTCACGGCCGGCGACGCCACCCGACTCCCGTTCGCGGACGGCGTCTTCGACACCGTCACGATCTCCTTCGGGCTGCGCAACGTGCAGGACACCGAGGGCGCGCTGCGCGAGATGCTGCGCGTGACCAGGCCCGGCGGCAAGATCGTCATCTGCGAGTTCAGCCAGCCGACGTGGGCGCCGTTCCGCACGGTCTACACGGAGTACCTGATGCGGGCGCTGCCGCCGGTCGCCACGGCCGTGAGCAGCAGCCCGGACGCGTACGTCTACCTCGCCGAGTCCATCCGCGCCTGGCCCGACCAGCCTGGCCTGGCCGCGATCCTGCAGCGCGCCGGCTGGTCCCGCGTCGCCTGGCGCAACCTGACCGGCGGTGTCGTCGCCCTGCACCGGGGCACGAAGCCGCAGGGCGGCTAGCCGATCCTGCCGGGGGCCGGCGGTCCGCGTCGGCCCGACACCGGCCCGGGCCGGCGGGCGCGGCCTGGCTAGGGTGGCCGCCATGAGCGACCACGCCGCGCCCCCGCCTCTGTCGCCGCCCCTGTCGCCGGCGCTGTTCGGCCTGACGGAGGGCGACTGGCTGCCGGTCACCTCGGGCGAGTCCGGGGCCCTCGTGTTCCGCGACGCCGGCGCCACCCGGTACGCCAAGTGCGTGCCCGCCGCCGACGTGGCCGAGCTGGCGGCCGAGCGCGACCGGGTCGCCTGGTTCGGCGGACGGGACCTGTCGGGCCCCCGGGTGCTCGACTGGTGTCGTACCGACGCCGGCGCCTGCCTGCTGACCAGCGCCGTCCCCGGCGTACCCGCCGACCAGGTGTCCGCCGCCGAGCTGCGGGCCGCCTGGGAGTCCATCGCGGACGCGGTCCGCCGGCTGCACGCGGTGCCGGTGGCGGAGTGCCCGTTCCGGCGGGGGCTGGACGGTGTGGTCGCCGTGGCGCGCGACGTCGTGTCCCGGGACGCCGTGAACCCGGACTTCCTCCCGGAGGAGCAGCGGCACACGCCCGCCCCGGAGTTGCTGGCCCGCCTCACCGGGCAGCTCGCCCTGCGACGGGAGCAGGAGGCGGCCGACACGGTCGTCAGCCACGGGGACCTGTGCCTGCCCAACATCCTCCTCGACCCGCGCACCCTCGACGTGTCGGGCTTCGTCGACCTGGGCCGCCTCGGCCTCGCCGACCGCCACGCCGACCTGGCGTTGCTGCTCACCAACGCGCGCGAGACCTGGCCGGACGAGGAGCGGGCCCGGGCGGCGGACGCGGAGTTCGCCGGGCGGTACGGCACCCCCCTGGACCACGACCGCCTGCGCTTCTACCTCCACCTCGACCCGCTCACCTGGGGCTGACCGGCCCGCGGTGCCGGCTCGCGGCGGGTGGTTTCCGGTGGGTGGCTTCCGGTGGATGGCTTCCGGTGACGGTTCCCGGTGGGTGGTTTCCGGCGGGTGGCCCGGGGCGGCGAGCGGTGGCTGCCGGGTGGCTTGCCGTTCCGCGCGGCTCGCGGCTTGTCGGGCGGGGCGCCCGGTGCGCGTGGGGCGGGGGAGCAAGTCGGGGAGGGGCATGGGGGGTTGACCTTGCCGTGGCGGGGGACGGCGGGCCCGGCCGCCGCTAGAGTATGCGCCCACCCCCACGCCTCACCTCGCCGCGCCGAACCCTCGGAGCAACCCGTGCCACCCGTGCCGTCGAAGTCCTGCTCTGCCTGTGGTGCCTCGGCACCGATCGAGGCGCGTTTCTGCATGGGGTGCGGGGGCGACCTCCTCGCCCCGGGCCCGGACGTTCCCCCGGCCCCCGCCGACGAGCCGCCCACGCTCGCCTCAACCGCCGTACTGGCCAAGGCGCCTGACACCGGTCCGCACCCGGACGAGCCCGGTCGCGACCCTGGCCCCGACCCCGGCCAGGACGACTCCGAAACCGTGTCGCCGGACGCGCCGACCCGGTCGCACACCGCGCGGGACGTACCGCACGTCGACCCACCGACCGTTCCGGGCACGCCCCTGACGGCCCGCCATCCGGCCGCGGGCACGACGCCGACGCCGGCCCGGCCACCGGTCCACCCGCCCACGTTGCCCGCCGGGACCACCACCCCACCGCCCACCCCGCCCGGTCCGTCCGGCCCGCCCAGCTACGGTCCGTCGCGGCCCCAGCCGCACCCCGGTCCGCCACCGGTGGTGCCCCAGGTGGCCAACCAGGCGTCGCCGTACGCCGGGCCGCCGCACCCCGGCCCGTACGCCCCGGCCCAGCCACCCGGATACGCCACCCCACCCCCGCGACAGCAGCACGGCACCCCACCCGCCACGCCGGTCGTCGTGACCGGTGGGGCCGGTGGCGCAGGTGGGACCCACGGGACCGGTGGGGCGGGGGCGGCTCGGCGGGCGTCCAGGCGGCGGCGGGTGCTGGTGTGGCTCGCGGTGGGGGTGGCGGCGTTCGTGGTCGGGGGCGGGGCCACGGCCGGTGTGCTGGTGTTGCGGGACGACGGCGAGGACGACCGGACGCCCGTAGCGGCGGAGAGCGAGCCCCCGGGCGGCACCGACCCGGACGGCGGCACGGACGTGTCCGGCGACGGCGGACGCGAGTCGCCCGCCGCGCGCGAACCCTCCGCTCCGGGGGCCGCCCCCACCACGCCCACCGACCCGGCGTCCCCCGCCCCCACCGACGCCCCCACCGACGCCCCGGCCGACACCCCGTCAGGCGACTCCTCGCCCGACGCGGCGGGCGACCTCGGGCCCGGCGAGCCGCCCGAGGGCTACCGGACGGCGCGGGACCCGCAGGGCTTCTCGCTCGCCGTGCCGACCGGTTGGGCGCGCGAGATGCGCGGCGGCCAGATCGACTACCGCGGGCCCGGCGCCGAGGAGGACAACAGTTACCTGCGCATCGGTGTGCTGCGCGGCACCAGCCAGTCGGCGATCGAGCACTTCCGCGAGCTGGAGGGCATCACGTCCGCACGCACCGGCGACTACGAGCGACTCGACCTCTCCGCCAACACCTTCCAGGGCCGGGACGGCGCCCGCTGGGAGTTCCGCTGGGTCGAGAAGAAGACCGGCCGGGCGATGCACGCCATCGACCAGGCGTACGTCACGGAGGACGGCACGGAGTACGCGATCTACTTCCAGGGCCCGGCCGAGACGTTCGCCGTGGACCGCGAGGCGTTCGACGCGGCCCTGGACACCTGGTCCGAGGGCGGCTGACGTACGGCCGGTCACCGGCCCGTAACCCCAGCCTCCCGGCCGACCACCGGGCCGCCACCCGGAAGCACGGCCGGCCGCCGCCATCCGGAACGACGGCCGGTCGCCGCCCCCAGGAAACGACGGCCGGTCACCGCCATCCAAGGCGACGGCCGGCCGCCGCGGACCAGGGGAGGGGCCGCCGCCCCTACAGGTCGAGCCGGAAACAGAGCCCGCGGGTCTTGGAGACCGGCGAGACGTACGTCTCGGACTCCTTCATGCCCAGCCGCTGGATGACCGCGATGGAGCGCGCGTTCTCCGCGGCGACCATCGCGACCACGTGCCGGATGCCGACCGCGCGGGCCCGTTCCAGCGTCGTCTCGGCGGCGAGCGTCGCGTAACCCCGGCCCCAGTGCGCGCGGCCGAGCCGCCAGCCGATCTCGATCTCGCCCTTGGGGCCCCACTCGTGCGGCCAGGGCTGGGCGCCGGTGAAGCCGACCGGCTCGCCGGCCGCGTCGAGCAGGGTGTAGAGACAGACGCCGATGTGGTCGTGGTGGGCGCGCTGGCGGGCGGCGAACTCCTCGTAATGGGCGAGGTCATGGGAGGCGCCGCCGTGGAACTCCATGACGTCGGGGTCGTCGAAGAGCCGGTGCCAGGCAGCCGCGTCCTCGGGGATCGGTACTCGCAACTGCACAGTAGCTCCGGATATCGGCATGAGGGCGCCCTTCTCGCGAGTTCGCGTACGCCACATAGACTGCACCCGTCCAGTGCCCGGCGCGACCGGCACGCAGATACCGAGTCTTCGGGAGAACCTCCGTGAGCGAGAACGCCCCCGCCGAGACCGACCTTCCCCAGACCGGCGCCTCCGAGACCGACGCCCCAGGGACGGGCGGTACCGGTAACGGGACCGGAGCAGCCGAGTCCGCCGCGACCAGCGCCACGCAACCGGCAGCCGCCGCCCCGGGCCCGGAGGCCGAGCCCGCCGCCGACGCCGCGGCCTCGCCCTCCGAGCCCGCCGCCACCAGCAAGGACACGGCCGTCACCAAGGACACGGCCGCCAGCGAGGACACGGCCCGCACCAAGGCACCGCGCACGCCGTCGGCCGTCGCCGTCGGCCTCGGCGACGACGCGCTCTCCGAGCGCACCGCCGACGTGATCGTGGTCGGCGCGGGCCCGGCCGGCTCGACCACCGCGTACTACCTCGCCAAGGCCGGCCTCGACGTCCTGCTCCTGGAGAAGACGTCGTTCCCGCGCGAGAAGGTGTGCGGCGACGGCCTGACCCCGCGCGCCACCAAGCAGCTCGTCGCGATGGGCATCGACATCAGCGAGGAGGCCGGCTGGCTGCGCAACCAGGGCCTGCGCATCATCAGCGGCGGCACCCGCCTCCAACTCGACTGGCCCGACCTCGCCTCGTACCCCGACTACGGCCTGGTCCGCAAGCGGGACGACTTCGACGAGCAGTTGGCGGTGCAGGCGCAGAAGGCGGGGGCGCGGCTGTACGAGCAGTGCAACGTGGGCGCGCCGATCATCGACCCGCGCACCAACCGGATCACCGGCGTGCACGCCAAGCTCGGCCAGGACAAGACGCCGGTCACCTTCCACGCGCCGCTGGTCGTCGCGGCCGACGGCAACTCCTCACGGCTCTCCCTCGCGATGGGCCTGCACCGGGCCGAGAACCGCCCGATGGGCGTGGCCGTGCGCACCTACTTCGACAGCCCGCGCGACAAGGACGACTATCTGGAGTCCTGGCTCGAACTGTGGGACCGCCGCGGCGACACCCCCAAGCTGCTGCCGGGCTACGGCTGGGTCTTCGGCATGGGCGACGGCACCTGCAACGTGGGCCTGGGCGTGCTCAACACCTCCAGCGGCTACAAGGACCTGGACTGGCGCGAGGTCCTCAAGGCGTGGTGCGCCTCGATGCCCGAGGAGTGGCAGTTCACGCCCGAGCACATGACGGGCCCGATCCGTGGCGCCGCGCTGCCGATGGCGTTCAACCGGCAGCCGCACTACACGCGCGGCCTGCTGCTCGTCGGCGACTCGGGCGGCATGGTCAACCCGTTCAACGGCGAGGGCATCGCGTACGCCATGGAGTCGGCGCAGATCGCCTCCGAGGTCATCGTCCAGGCCAAGGCCCGCCCGACCGCCGCCCAGCGCGAGGCCGCGCTGGAGCGCTACCCGCGCGTCCTCAAGGACACCTACGGCGGCTACTACACGCTCGGCCGCGCCTTCGTGAAGCTCATCGGCCAGCCGAAGATCATGAAGATCGCCACCGAGCGCGGCCTGACCCACCCCATCCTCATGCGCTTCGTCCTGAAGATGCTGGCCAACCTGACCGACCCGTCGGGCGGCGACGCGATGGACCGCATCATCAACGGGCTGAGCAAGGTGGCTCCGCGCGCCTGATGATCTGACGCCGGGTCGCGAGGCGGAAGGCCGAGCGGCCCGGCGAACGCCGGCCGACTTCTCAGACGTGGACGATTTTCACGGTGGGAGCGCGACAGCGCCACTCGTCGCCCACTCTGCTGAGCGACCTCGATGCGGGTCCGTATCCCCCTCGCCCTCGACGTGCGCGGAAAGCCCCTGGGTCTCAAGGACGAGCGTGCCCTCACTCCTGAGCTTGGCCTTGAGACGCTCGCTCACCACTCCTGTTCCGCCTGTCGCCGGGCCTCGGGGGAGACGGGGCCGAACGCCTCCTGATCGGCGGCCACGACCTCGCGGAGCTCCTGGGTGGCGAGCCACTCTTCCAGGGCCTCGGCAACGACGGAGGAGAAGCCGCCCTTTCCCATACGCTCCTCGACTTCCTCGATCAACGACTGGTCCATCGTGACGGACCTCTTGCCGGCTCGCTCGGCGTTCTGTGTGGTCATGAATAAGACGCAGCACCGACGGTAGGGAAAGCCTCCGCGAGGGGGTGAATGCAGCCGCCCGCTGAGGCGCCGGTCCACGCTCGGTCGCTACCCGGCCTCCTCCGCGACGTCCGCCCCCAGCGGCTCGCTGTAGAACTGTCGCGCCCAGCGGCGGTAGTTCATGATCGGGCCGTCGCCCTTGGCGAGCCGGGGGCGTTCCAGGTAGGTCTTGTGCGCCCAGACGGGGAAGTCCTTGCCGAAGTCGAACGAGCCCACCCAGGCCAGCGGCCGGGACAGGGCGCTGGTCAACGCCCCGGCCGCCCGGCCGCGCCCGAGCCGGTCGAACCACATCGTGCCGGAGACGTACACCTCGACGTGGGTCGGGCTCACCGGCGTGGCAGTCAGCACCGTACGGATGTGACAACCGATCTTCGGCACCTCGACGCTCGTGTAGACGATGCCGAGCCCCTGCACCCGCACCGTCAGCTCCGGGGCCGCGGCCGAGACCCAGGCCGCCGTGTCACCGCCGGCCGGCAGGATGCGGAAGCTGGTGCGCAGCCTCTCCGCCTCGAACCGGGGCTCGCTCAGCACCTCGCCCACCGTGCCGTGGATGGGGGTCAGATGGCCGAAGTCCACGATGTTCTCCACCACGTCCTGCGGATGGTCGCGCAGCAGGTGCCGCTTGCCGTACGGGGTGGGGTACGCGGCGTCGAGCGGCCACGGCTCGATCTCCCACGAGGGCGGCTGCCCCTGCGCGTGCCGCCACACGTAGATCAGGTCGTCCACCTCCCGTACGTGCAGCGTCCCCAGCCGCGCCTTCGGCGGCGGGCTGCTGCCGTACCCGGTAGCGACGCACGCCCCGTCCGGGGCGAACTCGAAGTGGTGGAAGGGGCAGACGATGTTCTCGCCGCGCACGGCCCCGCCGTGGCCCAGGTGCGCGCCGAGGTGCGGGCAGAAGGGGCGTACGGCGCGCAGGCGCCCGCCTCGGGTGCGGTAGAGCACCACGTCGTCCCCCATCAACCGCCGCGTCACCACCGCTCCGCGCCCGACCTCCCGACTGGTCGCCAGCCCGAACCACCCGTCGGGGTACGGCAACCGCGCCGTCCGCTCCGCCCGCGACGGCCCCAGACGCCTGAGTCGCGCGTCCCGGCGGCGGGTGCTCCATCCCTGCATGGCTGAGCCCTTCGTTCTGGTCGGCCGCCCGTGGCTGGCCGAACGCTCGTCCCTCGCTGCACCGCCGAGCGTGACGAACCGGACGCGGCGGGGAGGGCGTTGTCGCGACAGCTCACCGGAAGTCGTGAACCGGGCGCACGCCGGGGGCACACCGGACGAACGGTCACCCGCCCGGCCTCGAACACACTGACGGAGTGTCGTACGGTGTGTGCGGTACGCAGTCACGGTGGGCGTGGGTGCGGCTGTGGCCGTGGACGCGGTTGTGGCCGTGCGCGGTCGTGTGGGATGTGGCAGGGGGCGGCATGGGGCTGGTCGACGAGTGCGCGGCCGTGTCGTTTCGGGGGCAGAAACCCAGCGATGCGGAACGCGCGGCCCAGGGGAGGCTGTCCCCCGTGGATGGGCGAACGTGCGAACGAACGAAGAGCTAAATGGCTGTACTCTCGCGGGTCCGGAGCGATACTCAGAAGAGTGGCTCGCGCAGCACGATAAACACGTCGTCCCTTTTGTGGCTGGTACCCGACTCGGTTCAGATCACGTGCGCCGCTTGGTAGCCGGAAGTCGCGCCTGTGGAGCGCGCGCCATCCTGATATCCACACTTGCCGAGGGGCGCGAGAAGCAGCCGCTGACTGAGGCTGCCGTGTCGCAGGCGTCGGTGGATACCGCGGTTGGCGACCGATACCGAGGGCGGCCAGCACTCGTTGCCGCGTCCAATCTCCGTGGAGCCCTTCTCCTCACCGAACATGGCTACGCCCTCATCGCGGGCGATGCCCACTTCTTGGGCGGGGCGGCGGGCGAAGGTGTCGACCGTTTGCGAACGCAGTTCGAGAGAACTGCTCGACGGCTCTCAGCACGTGTGCCTACTCTCCAAGACGTTGCGCGAAGATACCCCGCACGTTATGTCGCCTGGGGATCGCTGCGCGACGTACCGGCCGGGACCGGGATGGCCCGGCAAGTGGCGGTGATGAGGTCATTCGCGCACGGGGAAATCGCCGCACCAGAGTTCGCCAAAGGCTGGTTGGCCGGCCGGCGGAAGGCGTTACGTGATGGCGAGCGCGCGAGGGAGTGGATCGCATCGGATATGCAAGAGATCTTCGCTGCTCTCGAAGAATACTCGTTCGGCGAGAGTCCCTGCGAGCCCGGAAGCCTGACAGGTGACGAACTACGCGCCCGCGTGCAAAGCGTCGTGCTGCGCTGGAGGATTTGATGAGCTGCTTCTTCCGCGTTGCCGACCGTGACGTATGGAATCCCTCGAACTCCATCGCCAGGCTGTTTATTGCCGAAGCTGAAGGTATCGCCTCGCTGTTAAGCGAGAGCACGGGTATCGGTCCGGTCGTAGACGACGAATGCGAGTTGAACGCCACCTCTTTCGCCGCCTTCGCGACAGCCCTACTCCGGCGTCACTGGTCTACTAATCATCCAATTATGCGAAGCCTTCTTGAAGGAGTAGCAGGGATCGTGTTCGTCCTGGCTTCGCGTTCGGAGATCGACCTACAGATTGATGACCCCGACTGTCGCGATTATTGGTTGGAGCAATCCTCTCGGTTTTCGCGCGTGATGGTTCGCGGATAAGGAGGGTACGCAACGCCTGGGTGGGAGCAGCGAGCGGAATGCCCACACTTCTATGACTGGCTACGGTCGGCCCTGGACTGTGGCGGGGCAGCGTAAATCGCGGATATTTTTTTCGGTGCGCCTGACCCCGCGCACCCGATATCTCGCGAGTAGTGTGCGAGTACGGCGGCATCGAATCGGTGGAATGTGCGGCTGGTGGCCGTCAAGTCTGCGCGGCCATGAGCGAGGAGCACGACTTCTGTATCGCTGCCGAAACTGTTGACCGGAACTGACGGGACATTAGCCGCGGTGTCAGAGGTGCCGCTGACCAAAAGCACGGGTGTATCCCCTAGAGCCCCTCACCGGTGGTACTTGTGGTTGTCCTCGGCGGTCAAGCCGAACGTGCTGCGCACGTTGATCGAGCTGTAGCTGGCCCGCGCGCCGCTCGCCTGTTGTCTGCGCAGTTGCTCGATGCGCAGCTCGTCCGCCGACTCGCCCCGCAGCCCACTTCGCCGGCCCAACTTCCAGGCCAGTCCCACCACCGCGCCAACGATCCCGGCCAGAAACAGCATTACGGTGATCACGTAACCCCCCGTCACGGAACAGACGCGTGTACATGACCGTAACGTGGGGTGTCGCCAGCCGGCAGGCGTCCGCCGGTCAACCCCCGCCCTCAGCAGCACCCTTCGGCCATGCGGGGGCAGCACGACCGCTCCGCGAGCGCCAACGGCACGCGTCCGCGCGCCCAGCTACCCCGGAAACGCCGAAGGGCCGCCGCTCCCTCCAAGAGGAAGCGGCGGCCCTTCGTGCGGTTTGTACGCGTAGGCGCAGCCTCGCATCGGCTCCGTGCGGTTCACGCGGCCCGCGAAGCGGCTCCGTACGGCTCAGGCAGCACACGCGTCACACGCGTAACGCGTACCGCCCCAACCGCCCCCGCGGCGCTCACGCGCCCATGCAGGGGCCGCCCAGGGGCCGTACGGCGACCCTCGGGGCCCGCCCACGGTCGGTCCGGCCGGGCGAACCCGACGTCAGGCGAGCCCGCCGGCCAGCCGAACGCGACGTCAGACGAGCCCACCAGCCAGCCGAACCCACCGGCCAGTCGAACCCGACGCGAGGCGAACCCCGCGCAGGCGCGGCCGTCAGAGCACCCGCACCGCGCCCGTCGGCATGTCGTAGCTCATGCTGCGCTGGACCACGCCGGTGCCGGAGTTCTGGGCGCCGACGAACTGGCCGTCGCCGATGTAGACGGCGACGTGGTACGCGCTGCCCGCGCTGCCCCAGTACAGAATGTCGCCGGGCTGCAGGTTGCTCAGGGAGACCTGGGTGCCGAAGGTGGACTGGTCCTGCGAGACGCGCGGCAGGGTGACGCCGACCTGGCGGAAGGCGACGCTGGTCAGGCCGGAGCAGTCGTACGAGGACGGGCCCATGGCGCCGGAGACGTACGCCTTGCCGACCTGCGCCTTGACGAAGTTGACCACCGTGGCGGCGTTGCCGCCGCCGGTCGAGGTGGAGGGCGCCTCGGTCTGCGGGGTGGAGGAGGCGTCGGACGACGAGGCGTCGGAGCCGTTGCCACTGGTGGAGCCGGTGTTGGTGGTGCTCGCGGTGCTGAGCGTGGTGCGCTCGGCGGTGCGGGAGGCGCGCTGCTCGCGGGCCTTCTCCGCGGCGGCGGCGCGCTTGGCGGCGGCGCGCTCGGCGCGCTCCTTCGCCTCCTTGGCCTTGCGCTCGGCCTCGGTCTTGGCCTTCTTGGCCTCCGACTTGGCCTTGCCGGCCGCCTGCTCCTGCTGGTCCTGGAGCTGGTAGCTGAAGGCCGCCTGCTCGGTGGCGTCGGCGGACTGCACCGTGTTCAGCGCCAGGTCGGCGGTGAGCGTGGGCAGCTCCTGCGTCGTCTCCGCGGTGGGCTCGGCGGCGGAGGCCGACACAGCGGTTCCGGCCACCGTGAGCGTGAGGATGCCACCGGTTACCCCTGCGCGAAGTGCTCGCGACGAGGCGGAGCGGCGGGGCTTCCGGTGGCTGGGTATGTGAGCGGTCTGGGACATGAGAACACTGGCTATCAGGATGCACAGGTTGCTCACAACAAACGTGGCGCTCGCCACAATTGGCGTGTACGCGCCCAGATTTCGGCCAAGTTGATCTTGGTGAGGGCCGGTCGGCCCCTGTCCGATTTTCGCGATCATGGGCCTACGCATGGCTTTTGCGGGTCAACTGGCGCGTCGAACGCGCCTATCACCATCGAGTGGTCCGCGCCAAGGGTTGCCGCGAAATCGAGATCTCGTGCGGGCGGTGATGTGGCACACGTCACGGCCGAGGGCCTCGTGAACGGAGGCGCGAGCCGACGATCTCCGTCGCGGTGTCGTGGATCGCGCGGGCCGCGTCGGCGCCTCGACTCCTATATCAAGCCGCGCCGCCTGTGGCGAATTTGCGTGCATGGGCCATCCCTTGATAGGGCGAGGCCCGTTTGACCAGCGGTAACACCCTTGATTGTCACCTTTGGTGATCACTCGGCCGCTTCCCGTGGAGAGATCACCGCTCATCCGACTTCATGATCGTTCGTCAGGTGGTGGAGATCACAAACTCGGTCCGGTACCCCGTGTCGCAGATCACAAGGTGGCAGGCATAGGATGCAGGCGAATCGGGCTTGTGAACTGCCTCACATGTCCGCGATCTATGAGGCAGTGAGCGGGCTCAGCAGCCCTCCCCCACCGGGGGAGCCCAGCAGTCATCGTCGACTGAGAGGAGCGAGGAGCGGTGAACGCCTATGCGCCCATCCTCGTACTAGGAGCCCTCGGGGCAGGCTTTGCGATCTTCTCCGTGGTGGCGGCCACGATCATCGGCCCCAAGCGCTACAACCGGGCGAAGCTCGAAGCCTACGAGTGCGGTATCGAGCCGACCCCGCAGCCGGCCGGTGGCGGGCGTTTCCCGATCAAGTACTACCTGACGGCGATGCTCTTCATCGTCTTCGACATCGAGATCGTCTTCCTTTATCCCTGGGCCGTCACCTTCGACGCGCTCGGCCTGTTCGGGCTCGTGGAGATGCTCCTCTTCGTGCTCACCGTCTTCGTCGCGTACGCCTACGTCTGGCGTCGCGGCGGCCTGGAATGGGACTAACGGAAGCGGGAGGAGCCACAACGCCATGGGTATCGAAGAGAAGCTGCCGAGCGGGTTCCTGCTCACGACCGTCGAGAGCGCCGCGGGCTGGGTCCGTAAGTCGTCGGTCTTCCCGGCCACCTTCGGCCTCGCCTGCTGTGCCATCGAGATGATGACCACCGGCGCCGGCCGCTACGACCTCGCCCGCTTCGGCATGGAGGTCTTCCGCGGCTCGCCCCGGCAGGCCGACCTCATGATCGTCGCCGGCCGGGTCAGCCAGAAGATGGCGCCCGTGCTCCGGCAGGTCTACGACCAGATGCCGAACCCCAAGTGGGTCATCTCCATGGGCGTGTGCGCCTCGTCCGGCGGGATGTTCAACAACTACGCCATCGTGCAGGGCGTCGACCACATCGTGCCGGTCGACATCTACCTGCCCGGCTGTCCGCCCCGGCCCGAGATGCTGCTCGACGCCATCCTCAAGCTCCACCAGAAGATCCAGGGCGGCAAGCTCGGCGTCAACCGCGAGCAGGCCGCGCGCGAGGCGGAGGAAGCGGCGCTCGGCGCCCTGCCCCTGATCGAGATGAAGGGGCTGCTGCGATGAGCGACCACAAGGAGCCGGTCGGCGCCAACCCCGACCAGGACGTGAACGCCAACAACCTGCCGGGCCAGCGCGGCGACGCCGGCGAGGTGATCGGCACCCGGCGCGGCATGTTCGGCGCCAACAACGGCGGCGACACCACGGGCTACGGCGGCCTGGTGCGCACGGTGCGGCTGCCCGGCGCGTCGAACCGCCCGTACGGCGGGCCGGACGGCGCGGCCGGGTACGGCGTCTTCGACGAGATCGCCGACGAGTTGGAGGGCGCGCTCGACGAGCAGGGGCTGCTGCCGGAGAACGCCATCGAGAAGACCGTCGTGGACCGCCGGGAACTCACCTTCCACATCGCCCGCGAGCACCTGCCGCGCGTCGCCCGCACCCTGCGCGACGACCCGGCGCTCCGCTTCGAGCTGTGTACGGGCGTGAGCGGGGTGCACTTCCCCGGCGACAAGGGCCGCGAGCTGCACGCCGTCTACCACCTGCGCTCGATCACCCACAACCGGCTGATCCGCCTCGAGGTGAGCGCCCCCGACGCCGACCCGCACGTGCCCTCGATCGTGGACGTCTACCCGACCAACGACTGGCACGAGCGCGAGGTCTACGACTTCTTCGGCCTCATCTTCGACGGCCACCCCGCCCTCACGCGGATCATGATGCCCGACGACTGGCAGGGCTTTCCGCAGCGCAAGGACTACCCGCTCGGTGGCATCCCCGTCGAGTACAAGGGCGCCCAGATCCCGGCTCCCGACCAGCGGAGGTCGTACAGCTAATGAGCACCTCGCACGCGCACCCCACGTCAGGGCCGGCCCCCGAGGCGGCCGAGCCGCCGTCGTCACAGCCCAGGGAGACCACCGAGGGCACCGTCTACACGGTCACCGGAGGCGACTGGGACGAGGTCGCCGCCGCCGCGGCCCGCAGCGACGACGAGCGGATCATCGTCAACATGGGCCCGCAGCACCCCTCCACGCACGGCGTGCTGCGGCTGATCCTGGAGATCGACGGCGAGACGGTCACCGAGGCCCGCTGCGGCATCGGCTACCTGCACACCGGCATCGAGAAGAACCTCGAATACCGCACGTGGACGCAGGGCACCACGTTCGTGACCCGCATGGATTACCTCACCTCCTTCTACAACGAGGCGGCGTACTGCCTCGCGGTGGAGAAGCTGCTCGGCATCGAGGACCACATCCCCGACCGGGCCTCGGTGATCCGGGTCCTGCTGATGGAGCTGAACCGACTCTCCTCGCACCTGGTGTGCATCGCCACCGGCGGCATGGAGCTGGGCGCCACCACGGTGATGGTCTACGGCTTCCGGGACCGCGAGATGATCCTGGACGCGTACGAGCTGATCACCGGGTTGCGCATGAACCACGCGTTCATCCGCCCCGGCGGCCTCGCCCAGGACCTGCCGCCGGGCGCCGTGGAGCAACTGCGCGAGCTGCTCAAGAAGCTGCGCAAGAACCTCCCGGAGTACGACAAGCTCGCCACCGGCAACCCCGTCTTCAAGGGCCGCACGGTGGGCATCGGCTACCTCGACCTGGCCGGCTGCATGGCGCTCGGCGTCACCGGGCCGGTGCTGCGCTCGGCCGGGCTGCCGCACGACCTGCGCAAGACGCAGCCGTACTGCGGGTACGAGAACTACGAGTTCGACGTCCCGACCGTGGACACCTGCGACGCCTACGGCCGCTTCCTGATCCGGGTCGAGGAGATGCACCAGTCGCTGCGCATCGTCGAACAGTGCCTGGACCGGCTCGAACCGGGCCCGGTCATGGTCGGCGACAAGAAGATCGCCTGGCCCGCCCAGCTCGCCCTCGGACCCGACGGGCTCGGCAACTCGCTCGACCACATCAAGAAGATCATGGGCACCTCGATGGAGGCCCTGATCCACCACTTCAAGCTGGTCACCGAGGGCTTCCGGGTCCCGCCGGGGCAGGCGTACGCGGCCGTCGAGTCGCCCAAGGGCGAACTGGGCGTGCACGCCGTCAGCGACGGCGGCACCCGCCCCTACCGGGTCCACTTCAGGGACCCCTCCTTCACCAACCTCCAGGCCATGGCGGCGATGTGCGAGGGCGGCCAGGTCGCCGACGTCATCGTCGCCGTGGCGTCCCTCGACCCCGTGATGGGAGGCGTCGACCGGTGAGCGCCACACACGACGTAGCCCTTGGCATGCCCCAGCTCCCGGCCCCCGACTACCCGGCCGAGGTGCGGGCCCGGCTGGAGGCCGACGCCCGGGAGGTGATCGCCCGCTACCCCGACAGCCGCTCCGCGCTGCTGCCGCTGCTGCACCTGGTGCAGTCCGAGGAGGGCCACGTCTCCCGTACCGGCGTCCGGTTCTGCGCCGAGGTGTTGGAGCTGACCACCGCCGAGGTGACCGCGGTCGCCACCTTCTACACCATGTACCGCCGCAAGCCGAGCGGCGACTACCAGGTGGGCGTGTGCACCAACACGCTGTGCGCGGTGATGGGCGGCGACGCGATCTTCGAGGCGCTCCAGCAGCACCTGGGCGTCGGCAACAACGAGACCACCGACGACGGCAAGGTCACCCTCGAACACATCGAGTGCAACGCGGCCTGCGACTTCGCCCCCGTCGTCATGGTCAACTGGGAGTTCTTCGACGGCCAGACCGTCGAGAGCGCGAAGGCGCTGGTGGACGACCTGCGCGCCGGCCGGGCCGTGCGGCCCACCCGGGGCGCGCCGCTGTGCACGTACAAGGAGACCGCCCGCATCCTGGCCGGCTTCCCCGACGAGCGGCCCGGCGCGGTCGCCGCCAGCGGCGGTGCGGGCCCGGCCTCGCTGGTCGGCCTCAAGCTCGCCAAGGGCGAGGCGGCCCCGGGTCGGATCGTCGCCCCGCGCGGCGAGAGCGAGCCGAGCGAGCCCCCGGCCCCGCCGGGCCCGGGCCAGCAGCCGCCCGAGACCCACCCCAGCTCGCACGACGCGCCGCAGTCCACCGCGGCCTCCGACCCCAGCCATCCTGCCGGCCCCGCAGCCGAGGAGGGGGAGTGATGACCGTGTCCACCGAGGAAACCGGGGGCACCGCCCAGCAACACGCCGGGGGCGGCACCAGCCCGGAGAAGCTGCTCGCGCCGGTCCTCTCCGCGTTCTGGGACCAGCCCGAGTCCTGGACGCTGGAGACCTACCGGCGCCACGAGGGGTACGAGGGGCTGCGCAAGGCGCTGGCCATGCCGCCCGACGACGTGATCGCCTACGTCAAGGAGTCGGGGCTGCGCGGTCGCGGCGGCGCCGGCTTCCCGACCGGCATGAAGTGGCAGTTCATCCCGCAGGGCGACGGCAAGCCGCACTACCTCGTCGTCAACGCCGACGAGTCCGAGCCCGGCACCTGCAAGGACATCCCCCTCCTCTTCGCCAACCCGCACTCGCTCATCGAAGGCATGATCATCGCCTGTCATGCCATCCGCTCCCAGCACGCCTTCATCTACCTGCGCGGCGAGGTCGTCCCCGTGCTGCGGCGGCTGCACGAGGCCGTGCGCGAGGCGTACGAAGCCGGCTACCTCGGCCGCGACATCCTCGGCAGCGGACTCGACCTCGACATCACCGTGCACGCCGGCGCCGGCGCGTACATCTGTGGCGAGGAGACCGCGCTGCTCGACTCCCTCGAAGGGCGCCGCGGCCAACCCCGGCTGCGCCCACCCTTCCCGGCCGTCGCGGGCCTGTACGCGTGCCCCACCGTGGTGAACAACGTGGAGTCCATCGCCTCTGTTCCCGCCATCATGAACAAGGGCAAGGAGTGGTTCAGGTCGATGGGCAGCGAGAAGTCGCCCGGCTTCACGCTGTACTCGCTCTCCGGCCACGTCGCCCGCCCCGGCCAGTACGAGGCGCCGCTCGGCATCACGCTGCGCCAACTCCTCGACATGAGCGGCGGCATCCGCCCCGGCCACCGGCTGAAGTTCTGGACCCCGGGCGGCTCGTCCACGCCGCTGCTCACCGACGAACACCTCGACGTCCCGCTGGACTACGAGGGCGTCGGCGCCGCCGGCTCGATGCTCGGCACCAAGGCGCTCCAGTGCTTCGACGAGACCACCTGCGTGGTGCGCGCCGTCACCCGCTGGACCGAGTTCTACGCCCATGAGTCCTGCGGCAAGTGCACCCCCTGCCGCGAGGGCACGTACTGGCTCGTGCAGTTGCTGCGCGACATCGAGGCCGGCAAGGGCCGCGCCGAGGACCTCGACAAGCTCCAGGACATCGCCGACAACATCAACGGCAAGTCCTTCTGCGCGCTCGGCGACGGCGCGGCCAGCCCCATCTTCTCCTCGCTCAAGTACTTCCGCGAGGAGTACGAGCAGCACCTCGGCGGCCGCGGCTGCCCCTTCGACCCGGCCAGGTCCACGGCCTGGGCCGACGACCCCACAGACGCCCACCTGGAGGTGAACGCGTGACCGTCACGACCACCGGAGCCAGTGGTTCCGCCGCGGGCCCCTCCTCCGGCGGCGATGCGGCGGTGCCGCCGGAGGACCTGGTCTCCCTCACCATCGACGGCATCGAGATCAGCGTGCCCAAGGGCACCCTGGTCATCCGGGCCGCCGAACTGCTCGGCATCGAGATCCCGCGCTTCTGCGACCACCCGCTCCTGGACCCGGCCGGCGCCTGCCGGCAGTGCATCGTGGAGGTGGAGGGCCAGCGCAAGCCGATGGCCTCGTGCACCATCACCTGCACCGACGGCATGGTCGTCAAGTCGCAGCTCAGCTCGCCGGTCGCGGAGAAGGCGCAGCGCGGCGTGATGGAACTGCTGCTGATCAACCACCCGTTGGACTGCCCGGTCTGCGACAAGGGCGGCGAGTGCCCGCTGCAGAACCAGGCCATGTCCACCGGCGACCCGGAGAGCCGGTTCGAGGGCCAGAAGCGCACCTTCGCCAAGCCGGTGCCCATCTCCACGCAGGTGCTGCTCGACCGCGAACGCTGCGTGCTCTGCGCCCGCTGCACCCGCTTCTCCAACCAGATCGCCGGCGACCCGATGATCGAACTCCTGGAGCGCGGCGCGCTCCAGCAGGTCGGCACCGGTGAGGACGACCCGTTCCAGTCGTACTTCTCCGGCAACACCATCCAGATCTGCCCGGTGGGCGCGCTGACCTCGGCGGCCTACCGGTTCCGCTCCCGCCCCTTCGACCTGGTCTCCTCGCCGAGCGTGTGCGAGCACTGCGCCGGCGGCTGCGCGACCCGCACCGACCACCGGCGCGGCAAGGTCATGCGGCGACTCGCCGCCAACGACCCCGAGGTCAACGAGGAGTGGATCTGCGACAAGGGCCGGTTCGCCTTCCGGTACGCGCAGCGGCCCGAGCGGCTGACCACGCCGCTGGTACGCAACGCCGGCGGCGAACTGGAGCCGGCGAGCTGGCCCGAGGCGCTGGCCGCCGCGGCCCGCGGCCTGGAGGGCGCGCGCGGCCGGACCGGGGTGCTGACCGGCGGCCGGCTGACCGTCGAGGACGCGTACGCCTACGCCAAGTTCGCGCGGGTGGCCCTGGAAACCAACGACATCGACTTCCGCGCCCGGGCGCACAGCACCGAGGAGGCCGACTTCCTCGCCGGGTACGTCGCCGGTCGCGGGCGCGACCTGGACGGGCGGGGGCTGACCAACGCCACGCTTGAGGCGGCCCCGGCCGTGCTGCTCGTCGGGTTCGAGGCGGAGGAGGAGGCGCCCGGCGTCTTCCTGCGGCTGCGCAAGGCCCACCGCAAGCACGGCCAGCGCACCTTCGGCCTCGCCCCGTACGCGACCCGTGGCCTGACCAAGGCGGGCGGCACGCTGCTGCCCGCGGCGCCCGGCACCGAGCCGGAGTGGCTGGACGCGCTGGCCGGCGGCGTCGGCCTGGACGAACTGGGCCAGCGCGCGGCCGACGCGCTGCGCGCCGAGGGGGCGGCGATCGTCCTCGGGGAGCGGCTGGCGGCCGTGCCCGGCGCGCTGACCGCCGCCGTCCGGCTGGCCTCGGCCACCGGCGCCAGCCTGACGTGGATTCCGCGCCGGGCCGGCGAGCGCGGCGCGATCGAGGCGGGCGCGCTGCCCGGGCTGCTGCCCGGCGGGCGCCCGGCCACCAGCCCGAGCGCCCGCGAGGAGATCGCCGAGCTGTGGCGGGTGCGCGAACTGCCGCCCCGGCACGGCCGCGACACCGGACAGATCATCGAGGCCGCCGCGGGCGGCGAACTCGGCGCGCTGCTCGTCGGCGGCGTCGAGGTGGCCGACCTGCCCGACCCGGCCCGCGCCGTCCAGGCGCTGGAGGCGGTGCCGTTCCTGGTCAGCCTGGAGCAGCGGCCGTCCGAGGTCACCGACCGCGCCGACGTGGTGCTGCCGGTCTCGGCCGTGGTCGAGAAGTCGGGCACCTTCCTCAACTGGGAGGGCCGGGCCCGCCCGTTCGAGGCCGCGGTCAAGCCCGACCAGATGGCCCGCCGCCACGTACAGCCCGACGGCCGGGTGCTGCACATGCTGGCCGACCACATGGACACCCCGATCGCCCTGCCCGACGTGCGCGCCGCGCGGCGCGAGCTGGACCGGCTCGGCGGCTGGGAGGCGGCGCCGGTCACGGCGCTGCCGACGCCGACCGGACAGGGCGGCACCCCGCTGCCGCGCCCGGCGGCGGGGCAGGCGGTGCTCGCCGGCCACCGACTGCTGCTCGACCAGGGCCGGCTCCAGGAGGGCGACGAGGCGCTGGCCGGCACCCGGCACGCCCCGCTGGCCCGCCTGTCGGCCGCGACGGCCGCCGAGGCCGGCGTACGGGACGGTCAGTTGCTCCAGGTGCGCGGCCCGGCCGGCACGGTGACGCTGCCGCTGGCGGTCACGGAGATGCCCGACCGGGTGGTGTGGCTGCCGCTGAACTCGACCGGCGGCGGTGCCCAGCGTGACCTGGGCGCCCGCACCGGCGAGTTGGTCACGATCGGGGTGCCCGCCCAGGCCGCCCCGCGGCTCGCTACGGAGGTGACGGGATGACCGGCATCGTCGCTGGCGCCCAGAGCGACCTGCACCACTTCGCGGCGGAGGACCTGTCCGCGTTCGGGCACGACCCGTGGTGGCTGGTGGTCGTCAAGGCCGTCTTCTGCTTCGCGTTCCTGATGGTGACGGTGCTGATCTCCATCGTCATGGAGCGCAAGGTCGTCGCCTGGATGCAGCTCCGCATCGGCCCCAACCGGCACGGCCCCTGGGGCATGCTGCAGTCCCTCGCGGACGGCGTGAAGCTGATGCTCAAGGAAGACGTGATCGTCAAGCGGGCGGACAAGGCGGTGTACCTGCTCGCGCCGATCGTCGCCGCGATCCCCGCGTTCATGGCCGTCGCCGTCATCCCGTTCGGCCCGGCGGGCAACGAGATCTCCATCTTCGGCGAGCGCACCACGATGCAGCTCACCGACCTGCCGATCGCGGTCCTCTACATCCTGGCCACGGCGTCGGTCGGCATCTACGGCATCGTGCTGGCGGGCTGGTCCTCCGGCTCGACGTACCCGCTGCTCGGGGGCCTGCGCTCGTGCGCGCAGATGATCAGCTACGAGATCGCGATGGGCCTGGCGTTCGCCGCGGTCTTCCTGCACTCCGGCTCGATGTCCACCTCGGCCATCGTCGAGGGGCAGCACGACCGTTGGTACGCGATCCTGCTGCCGGTCTCCTTCATCATCTACCTGGTCGCGATGGTCGGCGAGACCAACCGCGCCCCGTTCGACATGCCGGAGTCCGAGGGCGACCTGGTCGGCGGCTTCAACACCGAGTACTCGTCGATCAAGTTCGCGATGTTCATGCTCGCCGAGTACATCAACATGGTCACCGTCTCGGCCGTGGCGGTCACCCTCTTCCTCGGCGGCTGGCGGGCCCCGTACCCGATCAGCACCTTCTGGGAGGGCGCGAACCACGGCTGGTGGCCGATGCTCTGGTTCGTCGGCAAGCTGCTGACCCTGCTGTTCGCCTTCGTCTGGCTGCGCGCCACGCTGCCGCGGGTGCGCTACGACCAGTTCATGAAGCTGGGCTGGAAGGTGCTCATCCCGGTCTCCATGGTCTGGCTGATGCTGGTCGCCACGGTGCGGGCGCTGCGCAACGAGGACTACGAGTTCCAGGACATCGTGCTCTACGTCGGTGGCGCCGTCCTGGCGCTGCTGCTCCTCTCGTTCGTCTGGGACATGTACCGCGACCGCGCGGACCAGCGGGCCGCGTCCGAGGCCGAAGCGGCGCCGGAACCGGCCTTCGACCCGATGGCGGGCGGCTTCCCCGTGCCACCCCTGCCGGGACAGACCCCGCCGCCCGTGCCCCGACGACGCCCGCGCCACGAGCGCGAGCTGATTGTCAGTGGTCGGGGCGACACTGTCAGTGACGGAAAGGAGACGGGCGGTGTCTGACGTCCAGGCTCGTGCCTTCCGGGGGGCGACCCCCGTACCCCCGGCAGTGAAGGGAGCCGACCGTGTCTGACTTCCAGGCTGGTGTCTCCCGGGGGGCGACCCCCGTACCCCCGGCAGTGAAGGGAGCCGACCGTGTCTGACTTCCAGGCTGGTGTCTCCCGGGGGGCGACCCCCGTACCCCCGGCAGTGAAGGAGGCCGACCGTGTCTGACTTCCAGAATCCGGTCGCCGGGTTCGGCGTGACCTTCAAGGCCATGTTCAAGAAGCGGCTGACCGAGCAGTACCCCGAGCAGAAGAAGCCCACGGCGCCCCGGTTCCACGGTCGCCACCAGCTCAACCGGCATCCGGACGGGCTGGAGAAGTGCATCGGCTGCGAGCTGTGCGCCTGGGCCTGCCCGGCCGACGCGATCTACGTGGAGGGCGCGGACAACACCGAGGAGGAGCGCTACTCCCCGGGCGAGCGGTACGGCCGCGTCTACCAGATCAACTACCTGCGCTGCATCCTGTGCGGCCTGTGCGTCGAGGCGTGCCCGACCCGGGCGCTGACCATGACGAACGAGTACGAACTGGCCGACAGCTCCCGCGAGTCGCTCATCTACACCAAGGAGGAGCTGCTCGCCGGGTTGCAGGAGGGCATGGTCGACTCGCCGCACTCGATCTTCCCCGGCACGGACGAACAGGACTACTACCGCGGCCTGGTCACTGAGGCCGCCCCGGGCACCGTCCGGCAGGTCGCGGTGAGCAAGGGCGAGCGGCCGCCGGGCGCGGAGCCGGCCGACGGCGCCGATGACGGCCCGGTCAGCGCGCCCGAGGCCGCCGCCGCGGCGCGCAGCGGGACCAGCGCGCAGGGCAAGGGGGTCACGACGTGAGCACACTGGCCGCCGCGGCCTCCACCACCTCGACCGGCGAGGCCGTGCAGTTCTGGGTGCTGGGCACCGTCGCCGTGATCGGCGCGCTGGCCACCATCCTGATGAGGAAGGCGGTGCACTCCGCCCTCGCACTCGCCGGCACCATGATCATCCTGGCGGTGTTCTACCTCGCCAACGGCGCGTACTTCCTGGGCGTCGTGCAGATCGTCGTCTACACCGGCGCGATCATGATGCTCTTCCTGTTCGTCGTGATGCTGGTCGGCGTCACCGCGGCCGACTCCCTCACGGAGACGATCAAGGGGCAGCGCTGGCTGGCCGCCGGCTGCGGCCTCGGCTTCGGCATCCTCCTGATCGCCGGCATCGGGAACGCCTCGCTCAAGAACTCGGAGGGCCTGGCCAAGGCGAACGCCGGCGGCAACGTCGAGGGCCTGGCGGAGCTGATCTTCACCAAGTACGTCTTCGCTTTCGAGATCACCGGCGCGCTGCTGATCACCGCCGCCGTCGGCGCGATGGTCCTCACCCACCGGGAGCGCACCGAGCGCGCCAAGACCCAGCAGGAGCGGTCGCTGCTCCGCATCCGCGAGGGCAAGCAGATCACGCCGCTGCCCGCGCCCGGCGTCTACGCCCGGCACAACGCGGTGGACATCCCCGGCCTGCTGCCCGACGGCTCGATCTCCGAGAAGACCGTCAACGCGACGCTGCGCGGCCGAGGCCAGATCCGGGACGTCTCCGGGACGTCGCTGGCCGAACTCGCCGCCCTCGAACAGCGCTCCGAGGAGTGGCTGGAGCGCGGCGGCGACGCCGAGGGCGGGCCGACCGGCCAGCGCGCCCCGTCCGCCCGTAACGGAACCCGTCCCGGGGCCGCGGGCGAGGCCCGGGCCGAGGAGGAGGTCAAGTGAACCCGATCAACTACCTCTACCTGGCCGCCCTGCTGTTCACCATCGGCGCGGCGGGGGTGTTGCTCCGGCGGAACGCGATCGTCGTGTTCATGTGCATCGAACTGATGCTGAACGCCTGCAACCTGGCGTTCGTCAGCTTCTCCCGGATGCACGGCAACCTCGACGGACAGATCATGGCGTTCTTCACGATGGTCGTCGCCGCGGCCGAGGTCGTGATCGGCCTCGCGATCATCGTGATGATCTTCCGCTCCCGCCACTCGGCCTCGGTCGACGACGCCAGCCTGATGAAGCTGTAAGGGGTAGCGACAGTGGAAAACCTCATCGGATGGCTCGTCGCGGCGCCGCTGCTGGGCGCGGCCGTGCTGCTGTGCGGCGGCAAGCGGCTCGACCGGCTCGGGCACTGGCTCGGCACGCTGCTCGCGGCGGCCTCGTTCGTGATCGGCGTGCTGCTCTTCGTCGACATGCTGGGCGAGGACGAGCACCACCGGGCCATGCACCAGCACCTGTTCAGCTGGATTCCGGTCAGCGGCTTCCAGGCGGACGTCGCGTTCCAGCTCGACCAGTTGTCGATGACCTTCGTCCTGCTGATCACGGGCGTGGGCACGCTGATCCACATCTACTCGGTCGGCTACATGGAGCACGACGACCGGCGCCGGCGCTTCTTCGGTTACCTCAACCTGTTCCTCGCGGCCATGCTGCTGCTGGTCATCGCCGACAACTACCTGTTGCTGTACGTCGGTTGGGAGGGCGTTGGCCTCGCCTCGTACCTGCTGATCGGCTTCTGGCAGCACAAGCCGAGCGCGGCGACGGCGGCCAAGAAGGCGTTCCTGGTCAACCGGGTCGGCGACGTCGGCCTGTCCATCGCGATCATGCTGATGTTCACCACCTTCGGCACCTTCACCTTCGGGCCCGTCCTGGAGGCGACCGGGGAGACCGGCGAGGGCAAGCTCACCGCGATCGGGCTGATGCTGCTGCTCGCCGCGTGCGGCAAGTCGGCGCAGGTGCCGCTCCAGTCCTGGCTGGGCGACGCGATGGAGGGCCCGACCCCGGTCTCGGCCCTGATCCACGCCGCGACGATGGTCACCGCCGGCGTCTACCTCATCACCCGCTCCGGCGCGATCTTCAACGCGGCGCCCGACGCGCAGACCGCCGTGGTCACGGTCGGCGCGGTCACGCTGATCTTCGGTGCGATCGTCGGTTGCGCCAAGGACGACATCAAGAAGGCGCTGGCCGGCTCGACCATGTCGCAGATCGGGTACATGATCCTGGCCGCCGGGCTCGGCCCGATCGGCTACGTGTTCGCGATCATGCACCTGGTCACGCACGGCTTCTTCAAGGCCGGCCTCTTCCTCGGCGCGGGTTCCGTGATGCACGGGATGAACGACGAGGTGGACATGCGCAAGTACGGCGGCCTGCGCAAGTACATGCCGATCACCTTCATCACCTTCGGCCTCGGCTATCTGGCGATCATCGGCTTCCCCGGCCTGTCCGGCTTCTTCTCCAAGGACAAGATCATCGAGGCGGCGTTCGCCAAGGGCGGCACCGAGGGCTGGATCCTCGGCGGTACGGCGCTGCTCGGCGCGGCCATCACCGCGTACTACATGACCCGCGTGATGCTGCTGACCTTCTTCGGCGAGGAGCGCTGGCGCAAGGCGGCGACCCGTTCACCCGAGGCGCCCAGCGCCGAGCCCGCCGCCGAGACCCGCGGGGAGCACGCCGAGCCGCACCCGCACGAGTCGCCGAAGTCGATGACGATCCCCATGATCGTGCTGGCCTTCGGTTCGGTCTTCGCGGGCGGCCTGTTCAGCGTCGGCGACCGGTTCGTGCACTGGCTGGAGCCGGTCACCGGACACGACCACGGCGACTCGCCGCTGAGCGCGACCACCGTCACGCTGTCCACCGTCGCGGTGCTGGTCGTCGGCGTCGCGCTGGCCTGGGCGCAGTACGGGCGCAAGCCGGTCCCGGTCGTCGCCCCGCGCGGCTCGCTGCTCACCCGTGCGGCCCGCCGCGACCTGCTCCAGGACGACTTCAACCACGTCGTCCTGGTCCGTGGCGGGGAGCACCTGACCCGCAGCCTGGTCTACGTCGACCACAAGCTGGTGGACGGCGTCGTGGGCGGCACCGCGGCCTCCGTCGGCGGACTCTCCGGGCGGCTGCGGCGACTGCAGAACGGCTACGCGCGCAGTTACGCGGTCTCGATGTTCGGCGGTACGGCGGTCCTGATCGCCGCGACCCTGCTGATGAGGGCGGTCTGACATGTCATTTCCCCTGTTGACGGCCACGGCCGTGGCGCCCGCCGTCGGCGCCGTCGCCGTCGCGGCCGTCCCGGCCGCACAGCGCACCGTCGCCAAGTGGGTGGCCCTGCTGTTCTCGCTGGCCACGCTGGTGCTGGCCGCGGCGGCGCTGGTCCGCTTCGACCCCGACAGCGAGGACCCGTACCAACTCACCGAGTCGCACGCCTGGATCGCGGACTTCGGCGTGCGGTACGAGCTGGGCGTGGACGGCATCGGGGTGGTGCTGGTCGGGCTGACCGCGCTGCTCGTCCCGTTCGTGGTGCTCGCCGGGTGGCACGACGCCGACCCGCCGGCGGGTGCCCCCGAGGCCGCGGCGCAGTCCGTCACGCACGGCCGGTGGCGCCCCACCCAGGGCTTCTTCGCGCTGATCCTGATGGTCGAGGCGATGGTGATCCTCTCCTTCGAGGCCACCGACGTCTTCCTCTTCTACGTCTTCTTCGAAGCCATGTTGATCCCGATGTACTTCCTCATCGGCGGCTTCGGGGACCGGGCGGGCCAGCGGAGCGAGCGGGAGACCGCGACCCAGCGCAGCTACGCGGCGGTGAAGTTCCTGCTCTACAACCTGGCCGGCGGGCTGATCATGCTGGCCGCCGTCATCGGGTTGTACGCGGTGACCGCCGACGACCTGGGCAGCGGCACCTTCTCGCTGCAACAGATCGCGGAGGCCCGGGCCAGCGGCGAGCTGTCCATCTCGACCAACACCGAACGGCTGCTGTTCCTCGGCTTCTTCTTCGCGTTCGCGGTGAAGGCGCCGCTGTGGCCGCTGCACACCTGGCTGCCGAACGCGATGGGGGAGTCCACCGCGCCGGTCGCCGTGCTGATCACCGCCGTGGTCGACAAGGTCGGCACCTTCGCCATGCTCCGCTACTGCCTGCACCTCTTCCCGGAGGCCAGCAAGTGGGCCACCCCGGTGATCCTGGTGCTCGCCGTGATCAGCATCCTCTACGGGGCGCTGCTCGCGGTCGGCCAGCGCGACATCAAGCGCCTGGTGGCGTACGCGTCGATCTCCCACTTCGGCTTCATCATCCTGGGCATCTTCGCGATGACCAGCCAGGGCCAGAGCGGCGCGACGCTGTACATGGTCAACCACGGCATCTCCACCGCCGCCCTCATGCTCGTCGCCGGGTTCCTGATCAGCCGGCGCGGCTCGCGGCTCATCGCCGACTACGGCGGTGTGCAGAAGGTGGCTCCGGTGCTCGCGGGCACCTTCCTGATCGGCGGGCTCGCGACGCTGTCGCTGCCTGGCCTGGCCCCGTTCATCAGCGAGTTCCTGGTGCTGGTCGGCACGTTCAGCCGGTATCCGGCCATCGGGATCATCGCCACCGTCGGCATCGTGCTCGCCGCGCTGTACGTGCTGGTGCTCTACCAGCGCACGATGACCGGGCCGGTGAAGGCGGGCGTGGAGAACATGCCCGACCTCAGGGTGCGCGAGCTGGCCGTGGTGGTCCCGCTGATCGCCCTCCTGGTCTTCCTCGGCGTCTACCCCAAGCCGGTCACCGAGATGATCGACCCGGCCGTCGACCACACGCTGTCCGTGGTCGACAAGCAGGACCCCAAGCCTGACGTGCCCGTACGAGATGTGGAGGCCGCGAAGTGAGCGCCGTGGCAGATCCCGTAACGGTCCACAGCCTGTGGACCATGGCGGCCGAGTCGCCTGACAAGTTCAAGGCGCCCGACATCGAGTACGGCCAGCTCGCGCCCACGCTGATCGTCATCGGAGCCGCCATCGTGGGCGTGCTCATCGAGGCGCTGCTGCCCCGCAAGGCGCGGTACGGGGCCCAGTTGTTCACCAGCGTGCTCGGCATCGCCGCTGCCTTCGCGGCCGTGATCGGCCTGGCCGTCGGCGACTACGGCACGAGCAAGGCCCGGATCGCGGCGGAGGGCGCCATCGCGGTGGACGGCCCCGCGCTCTTCCTGCAGGGCACCATCCTGCTGGTCTCGCTCGTCGCGGTCTTCACCTTCGCCGAACGCCGACTCGATCCGGTGGCGCACGGCAACCGGGTGGACTCCTTCGCCGCCCAGGCCGCCGCCGTGCCCGGCGGGGACGCCGAGAAGGAGGCCACCAAGGCCGGCTTCACCACCACCGAGGTCTTCCCGCTGCTGCTGTTCGCGGTCGGCGGCATGCTGGTCTTCCCGTCGGCGAACGACCTGTTGACGCTCTTCATCGCGCTTGAGGTGTTCTCGCTGCCGCTGTACGTGCTGTGCGCGCTCGCCCGCCGGCAGCGGCTCATGTCGCAGGAGGCGGCGGTCAAGTACTTCCTCCTCGGCGCGTTCTCCTCGGCCTTCCTGCTGTTCGGCATCGCGCTGCTGTACGGCTACGCGGGCTCGGTCACCTACGGCCGGATCGCCGACGTGGTGGACGGCGAGGTCGCGGACATCACCCCGGCCCTGGCCCAGACGATGGGCAACGACGCGCTGCTGCTGATCGGCGGCGCGATGGTGCTGATGGGCCTGCTGTTCAAGATCGGCGCGGTGCCGTTCCACATGTGGACCCCCGACGTGTACCAGGGCGCGCCGACCCCGGTCACCGGCTTCATGGCGGCGGCCACCAAGGTCGCGGCGTTCGGCGCGCTGCTGCGCCTGCTCTACGTGGTGCTGCCGGGGCTGCGTTGGGACTGGCGCCCGGTGATGTGGGGCGTCGCGATCGTCACCATGCTGGCCGGCGCGATCGTCGCGGTCACCCAGACCGACGTGAAGCGGCTGCTCGCGTACTCCTCGATCGCCCACGCGGGCTTCATCCTCGCCGGTGTCATCGCCACCAACGAGGAGGGCGTCTCCTCGGTCCTCTTCTACCTGGGCGCGTACAGCTTCGTGACGCTGGGCGCGTTCGCGGTGGTCACGCTGGTGCGGGACGCGGGCGGCGAGGCCACCCACCTGTCGAAGTGGGCCGGGCTCGGACGGCGTTCCCCGCTGGTGGGCGCGGTCTTCGCGGTCTTCCTGCTGGCGTTCGCCGGCATCCCGCTCACCTCGGGGTTCGCGGGCAAGTTCGCGGTCTTCAAGGCGGCGGCGGAGGGTGGCGCGGGCGCCCTGGTGGTGGTCGGCGTGGTGTCGTCGGCCATCGCGGCGTTCTTCTACATCCGCGTCATCGTGCTGATGTTCTTCAGCGAGCCCCGCGCGGACGGCCCGACGGTCGCCGTGCCGAGCGTGCTGACCTCGTCGGCGATCGCGATCGGCGTCGCGGTGACGCTGGTGCTCGGCGTCGCGCCGCAGTACTTCCTGGAACTGGCGGGCGACGCCGGCGTCTTCGTCCGCTAACCCCGTCCGCCCGCGCCCCGTCGGCACCGCCGGGCGCATGGACTTCGGGCGTACGCCTCGGGCCCGGCCCCCTTCACCATGGAGGGGGCCGGGCCCGAGGCGTGTGCGTGGCCCGCGCGACCGGCTGCCGACCGCTGGTGGCCGAGGGTCGTTGGTGGCCGGCTGCCGGTGCCGGTCGCGGTGGTCGCGGGGTTCGCGGTAGACGCGCTGGACGCGGTGTTCGCGGGACGGGGGAGCGGGGCGTCAGTCGCCGAGGCCGCCGGAGTTCTTGAGATCGTCCAGGTCGCCGCCGAGGTCCGGGATGTCGGGGAGCCCGGACGGGGTCGGGATGGCGTCGCCGGCCTTGGCCGGGAAGAGGACGTCGTCCTCGGAGAGGGCGTCCCAGTCCACGGTCAGGCTGCCGTCGGCGTTCGTGGTGACCTTGCCCATCGTGCGGTCGGTGTTGCCGTCGGGGCACTTGAGCATCAGCGTGTTCTGCTGGTACGTGCCGGTGCAGGTGTGCGGGCCGGCCAGGAAGGCGGTCTTGTCCTTGACCCCGAGGACGATGCGCTGGCCGTTGCCGGTGTTCTTGGACAGGTACGTCCCCTCGACCTTCGCGCTGTTCCCGTCGCCCTCGGCGGGGGCGTCGCTCGGCTTCTGCTCGGCGCCCGAGGGCGTCTGCTTCGCCTTGTCGCCGTCCTCGCCGCCGTCGCTGTCACTGCCGCACCCCGTGACGAGCAGGGCGGCGAGGGCCGACGCACCAGCGATCATGGCTGCCTTGCGCACGCGCTTCTCCATCCGTTCCGGCCGGCCCGTCGCCCGGATCGGCCGCTGTTTTGGTCAGGAGCCTGACAACGTAGCAGCCCGTACGGCCCCTGGGGACGCCGGACTCACCGCGAGCGGAGCGCCGGCGTCCGCGGTGCCGGAGCCCGCCGAACGCCGCCGTGACAGGGCGTCCCGGCGCGCGCGGGGCCGCCCGCCGCGAGGCGCCCGCGACCCCTGCGCCACGGGGCCCGCGCGGGCCCGTACGCACCCGCGCGGGCGCACCGACGCCGCGTCGCTCGGGGCCGGTACGACTACCGGCCGGTGATCTTGCCGGTGACCTCGCCGAGGCCCACGCGTACGCCGTCCGGACCCGGCGCCCACGCCGTGATCGTCACCTCGTCGCCGTCCTCCAGGAAGGTGCGCTTGCCGGTGGGCAGCTCCACCGGGTCGCGGCCGGACCAGGTCAGTTCGAGCAGGCAGCCGCGCTCCTCGGGGCGGGGGCCGCTGATGGTGCCGGAGGCGAACAGGTCACCGGTGCGCAGGCTGGCGCCGTTGACCGTCATGTGCGCGAGTTGCTGCGCCGCCGTCCAGTACATGGCGGAGAACGGCGGCCGCGAGACCACGTGCCCGTTGATGGCGACCTCAAGCCGGATGTCGAAGCCGCCCGGTTCGGCGGCGGCCGAGTCGTCCAGGTAGGGCAGCAGCGGAACGTCCCGTCGCGGCGGCGCCGTACGCGCGTGGGCGAGCGCGTCCAGCGGCGTGACCCAGGCGGAGACGGAGGTGGCGAAGGACTTGCCGAGGAACGGGCCGAGCGGCACGTACTCCCACGCCTGGATGTCGCGCGCCGACCAGTCGTTGAGCAGCGTGACGCCGAAGACGTGGTCGGCGAAGGCGTCCAGCGGCACCGGCTCGCCCAGCGTGGACGGGGTGCCCACGACGAAGCCCAACTCGGCCTCGATATCCAGGCGCTGCGAGGGCCCGAAGGTCGGCGCGGCGTCGGCGGGCGCCTTGCGCTGGCCGGCGGGCCGGGCCACCGGAGTGCCACTGACGACGACGGTGCCCGCGCGGCCGTGGTAACCGATCGGCAGGTGCTTCCAGTTGGGCGTGAGCGCGTCGCCGTTCGGGCGGAAGATCTGGCCGACGTTGCTGGCGTGGTGCTCGCTGGCGTAGAAGTCGACGTAGTCGGCCACGTCGAAGGGCAAGTGGAGGGCGACGTCGGCCAGCGGGATCAGCAGCGGCTCGACGGTGGCGCGCCGCGCGGGGTCGGTGAGCGCGTCGACCAACTCCGCGCGCACGGCGGTCCATATGGCGCGGCCGGCGGCGAGCAGCGGGTTGAGGGTGCCGGCGGAGAGCACGGCGGCGTGGGCGGAACCGGTGGCCTCGGCCAGCGCGTGCACGTCCAGCACGTACGCGCCGTACCGCACGCCGACGCGCCGCCGCTGCGGCTCGTCCGAGGTGGTGAAGACGCCGTACGGCAGGTTGTGCGGACCGAAGGGGTCACCCTCGGCCAGGTCGAGCGGGCTGTGCTGGGGCATGGGTACTGCCTCGCCTTCTCCTCGTCTGCAAGCTGGCAGGCCACAGACTACGTCCGGAAGGGCGGGTTGAGGGGGGCCGGACGGTGGTTGTGGATAACTCAGCGTGTCCGAATATCGGACGCCGTGTGGCTCATAGCGGTACTGAACTCCCGATTTCCGGAGCGCCGGTCCCGGAATGCGGAGCCCGGGTGCGGGTCTTCGGGGACTGAGGTGACTGGGGCGGCACCGGTCGCTGAGGGCACCCGCCGCGTGCCCGCGCCGCTTCGGAGCGGGCGTGGCCTCGGTGTCCCTCGGTCCGGTGATGTGTCCGGTGACGCGGGGGAGGAGCGGGGTACTCGGACCGGCGCTCAGGAGTGCGGGTGGTGCCGGGGGTGTGCGGGGTGAGCGGAGCGTGCGGGACGTATGGGGTGTGCGGGACGTACGGGCGCGGTGGGTCGCGCCCGGCGAGCTGCGGCCGAGGGACGGGTGGGCTGTGGGGCTGGCGCGCAGGTCGCTGGGGGCCGGTGCGGAGGTCGCTCGCGGGCCCGTCAGGAGGCGGGGTCGCCCGCGGTGGCGGGGGGCGTGGGCCGGGCGTCACCTGCCGGCCACCTGGTCTTGGCGCGGGCGTCCGCGCGTCGACCAGGGCAGACGCGTGCGCGCGCGGTGACCGACGGCGGCGGCGACCCCGAGGAGGCGAGCGCTTCGGGGGGAGGGGCGGCCGGGAAGGCGCTCACGGTGATCGATACCCGACCGGATACGCTTCCTTGTGGTGGAGACAGCGACACATCGACATTCCACGCGATCGTAGGCAGACAGGAGTACCTCTCGTGACCGTCGTCGGGCCCCTTGGGCTGACCGTGCGGGACCAGACTCTGGAAGCCGACGCCCTAGCCGGGTTGGCGGCCGTCGAGGAGGGCCTGCTGGAGGCCACCAAGAGCGACGTCCCGTTCATCACCGAGGCGGCCCAGCACCTGGTACGCGCCGGCGGCAAGCGTTTCAGGCCGCTCCTGGTACTGCTGGCCGCGCAGTTCGGGGACCCGCACGCGCCGGGTGTCGTGCCGTCGGCCGTGGTCGTCGAGCTGACCCACCTGGCGACGCTGTACCACGACGACGTGATGGACGAGGCCGACGTGCGGCGCGGCGTCCCCAGCGCCAACAACCGCTGGGGCAACTCCCTGGCCGTCCTGACCGGCGACTTCCTCTTCGCCCGTGCCTCGCACATACTGGCCGACCTCGGACCGGAGGCGGTCCGCATCCAGGCCGAGGCGTTCGAACGCCTGGTCACCGGCCAGATCCTGGAGACCGCGGGGCCGCGCGACGGCCGCGACCCGGTCGACCACTACCTCGACGTCCTCGCCGGCAAGACCGGCTCGCTGGTCGCCGTCTCGGGCCGGCTCGGCGCGATGATGGCGGGCGCGGACGAGAGCGTCATCAGCGTGCTGACCCAGTACGGGGAGCGCCTCGGCATCGCCTTCCAGCTCGCCGACGACGTACTGGACATCGCGAGCGACTCGCACGAGTCGGGCAAGACCCCCGGTACGGACCTGCGCGAGGGCATCGCCACCCTGCCGGTGCTCCACCTGCGCGCCCAGGCCCAGGCGAGCGGGTCGGCGGCCGACCGCGAGCTGTGCGCGCTGCTTGAGGGCGACCTGACGGACGACGCCCGGCACGCCGAGGTATTGCTCAGGCTGCGCGCCCACCCCGCCCTTGAGCAGGCACGACGCGACACGCTGCGGTACGCGGCGGAGGCGCGCGCCATGCTCGCCCCGCTCCCGACGGGTGCGGCCCGCTCGGCGCTTGAGGGCCTGTGCGACGCGGTGGTCCACCGGGCGGGCTGAGCCTCCGCCCCCGCCCGCCCGTTCTTTCCCAGCGCCTCTTCCTTAGCCGTCTGCCCGCCTTGTGGTCCCGCCGTGCCCTGCACCCCTCGTGCCCGTACTGGCCGACGGATTACGGGCCAGGTGGCGGTCCGAGTTCCCGTGTGGGCCCTGGTCTTGCCCCGAGAACCCTGGTCTTTCGTCTGATGCGTGTCATCCCGCAGGGGTACGGGGAGTTGCTCCTGCGGGGGGACGCCAGGTGGCGGTGCTTTTGATGGGATGGAGAAGCCACCGCACGGCGGATCGGGTGACAATGAAGCCCGAGGGTGGACGAGTGCGACGTTGATGAACCGCCGGGCGACGACGGAGGTAGAGCACACATGGCACGTACCCGATCAACAGAGGCCACGGACGAGTGGGACGAGGAGCGTCCCGCGCGACGGCACAAAGCCGCGCGGTACGCCGTCCCGGTCGCGGTGGCGGGGGTGGCGGCGGCGACGATCGGGCTGGTCCCGGCGCTTGCCAACTCCGGCGGCGACCCCGACCTGCCGAAGATCACGGCAGAGGAACTGATAGCCAAGATCGCCGCGTCGGACACGCAGCAGCTTTCCGGCTCGGTGAAGATCAGCACTGACCTGGGCATCCCCGGCCTCTCGGCCGGCTCGTCGCTGGGCGGGATGGGCGGCGGCCAGCATGGTGGCGAGGACGGCGACGAGGCGTCCGCGGCGCCGCAGTCCAAGCTCCCCGAACTGGCGGCGGGCTCGCACACCCTGCGGATCGCGGCGGACGGCCCCGAGAAGCAGCGCGTCTCGATCATCGAGGACGCCGCCGAGTACAGCCTGATCCACAACGGCGACCAGGTCTGGGCGTACGACAGCGGCAGCAACACGGTCTACCACGCCACCGCTCCCCAGCAGGACCGTTCGCACGGCAAGGGCAAGCAGGAGGAGCGGCTGCCGAAGGACCTGGCCGACGCCACGCCGCAGGAGCTGGCGAAGAAGGTCCTGGCCGGGGCGGACAAGACCACGTCCGTCACGGTGGACGGCACGGCGAAGATCGCCGGTCGTGACGCGTACCAGCTCAAGCTGACCCCGAAGGGCGACACCACGGTCGGTTCCATCCGGATCGCCGTGGACGCGGACAACGGTGTCCCGCTCAAGTTCACCCTCGCCCCGAAGAGTGGCGGCAAGGCCGTCGTCGACGTGGGGTTCACCAAGGTCAGCTTCGGCAAGCCGAAGGCCAGCACCTTCGAGTTCACGCCCCCCAAGGGCGCCAAGGTCACCGAGCAGAAGGACCTCGACCGCAAGGCCGAGAAGCTCGGCCAGCCTGAGGAACTGGGCGCCGACGACCTGTCCGGCCTGAACGTGATCGGTGAGGGCTGGGGCACGGTCGCCAAGCTCAAGCTGCCCGGCGGCCTGCCCACCGGGCAGCCCGGCGAGGGCGACGAGTCCGCCGCGGCCTCGCAGTTCCTCGACAAGCTGGGCGACAAGGTCAAGGGCGACTTCGGCTCGGGCACGGTGTTCAGCACCCGCCTGGTCAACGCCCTCCTGACCGACGACGGCATCGTGTACGTCGGCGCGGTCGGCAAGGACACGCTGATCGACGCCGCCAACGCGGGCAAGTAACCGCCGAAGCGGGCAAGCGGTCGCCGCGATCGCCTGGCCGCCGTGGGCCCGGCCACCGTTGGCCGGGCCCACGGCGGCCCTCGGCGGCCGAGCCCGGCCGCACGGCCGCAAGGTGATCGGCGTCGGCCGTCCGGTGGTGCGTACTCCCAGGGGCACGCACCACCGGACGGCCTTGTCACACCGGCGCCCTGCTGGCCGTGCCCGAGCCTCCGAGCGCCACCGGGGCCCGGGTCGGGGCGGGGGAGCTGGGCGCGTAGGCGTGTGGTGGGCCGCAGGCGCTGTGGCGCGTGTGACGCGTGCTGGATGGTGTGCAGCGTGAGACGTGTGGTGCGTGGCGCGTGTTGCGCGCGGTGTACGGGGCCGGCGTGCGGCCTGCGGGGCGCGGGAGCCTGCGCTGCACTGTGCTGCGGGTCAGGCGCGCGGTGGCAGCGTGCCGCGTGTGTCGTAGTGAGGTACGTACGGGGCGGGCCTGCGGCGCATGCTCGGTGGTGTGCGTCGGGCGGGCAGGGCGGGCCTGACATACGGCGGGTTGGCGGGCGTGGTGGTGCCCGCGTACGCCGTGGGATCGGTGCCACAGGGTTGGCGCACGCACGCCGTCGGGTGGGTGCGGGTGGGGGAGCGCCGGCCGTCACTGGTTCGTTTCCGTACGGACTGGTTTCGTGTTGGATCGGTTTCGTGCCGTCCGGATATGGAACGGGACCGATGTGGCGGGCCTCGGGTCGACTCCGGGGCGGTCCGTGTCGCGTGGGCCCGCCCGTGACGGGTGTGGCTTGCGGTGATGCGATCCGGCGTTACCGATCCGGGTCGCGGGCAAGGGTGAGTGGCGTGGACGAGGCCGTAGGCCGAGAGAACGACCGAGTGAGAACCGGATGACAAAGGGGGAGCCTGTGGACGAGCCGTCCGCCGGATCGACGCCCGCGGTGGAGACGCGCGGGCTCACGAAGCGGTACCGGGGTGGGCAGCTCGCCGTGGACGGGCTCGACCTGCTCGTACCGCGCGGCAGCGTCTTCGGCTTCCTCGGGCCCAACGGCTCGGGGAAGACGACCACCATCCGGATGCTGATGGGCCTGATCGAGCCGACGTCGGGTGGTGCCCGGCTGCTCGGCTCACCCATGCCGCGCACCGCCCGTCAGGTGCTGCCCAAGGTCGGCGCGCTGATCGAGGGACCCGCGCTGTACGGGTTCCTGTCCGGCCGCGACAACCTCGTGCGCTACGACGCGGCCGACCCGACCGCCGACCCGCGTACCCGTACCGCCCGGGTCGGCGCGGCCCTGGACCGGGTGGGCCTGACGGCGGCGTCGGGCAAGAAGGCCCGCGCGTACTCGCTCGGCATGAAGCAGCGCCTCGGCCTGGCCGCCGCGCTGCTCCAGCCGCGTGAACTGCTCATCCTGGACGAGCCGACCAACGGACTCGACCCGCAGGGCATGCGCGAGATCCGCACCCTGGTGCGCGAACTGGCCGAGGACGGAATCACCGTCTTCCTCTCCTCCCACCTCCTCGACGAGATCGAGCAGGTGTGTTCGCACGCGGCCGTGATGGCGCAGGGGCGCCTGATCACCCAGGGCACGGTCGCCGAACTCGCGGCCGGTACGCGTGGCCGACTCACCGTCACCACACCCGACACGGCGGACGCGGTCCGCGTCCTCAAGGAGCACGGCGTGACGGACCTCGCGGTCACGGGGGACCGGATCACCGGCGAGCCGCCGACCACCCAACTCGCCGACGGCACGCCAACCGACCTCGCCGACCTGAACGCCGCCCTCGTCCAGGCCGGCGTACGGGTACGAGGCTTCGGCACGGAACGGGCCTCGCTTGAGGACGCGTTCGTCGCACTGACCGGGGAGGGTTTCGATGTCGCGGGCTGAGCGGGCTGGGAAGGCTGAGCGTGCTCAGCAGGCCGAGGGAGTCCAGGGGGCTGAGGAGACCGAGCGTGCTGCGGGGGCCGGGGCGGCCGAGCGGGCTGGAGAGCCCGAGGCCGGCGAGCAGGTCCCGGGCCCTGTCGAGTCCGCCGGGGCCACCGGGTCCACCGAGTTCACCGGGGCCACCGGGCCCGCTGAGGCCGGGCGAGCCGTCGACGCGGTGGGCGCCGTGGAGGCCGGCGAGGCCGGGGGTGTGGCCGAGGTCGAGCGGCCGGCGCGGGTGACGGCGCCCGAGCGTCCCGAGGGGACGGTACGGGGAGCGGCAGCTCAACCGTCCCGGGAGGCCGAACGGCGGCAGCCGGCACCATCGCCGCGGGTGACCCGACACGGTGACCGGGACGAGGACGGGCTCGCCGTCGTACCCCGGGGCGGCGGCGCTGCGGCCCTGCCACGTCACCCGAGCGTGCTGTGGTCACTGGCCTTGTTCCGCAGCGAACTAGGCATCACCTTCCGCCGGTGGCGCACGCTGGCCCTGCTCGCCGTACTGGCCGCGGTACCAATCCTGGTCGGCATCGCCGTGAAGATCGAGACCAGCGACGGCGGCACCGTCGGAGACGGCGGCGGAGGCGACGGTGAGGGCCCGGCCTTCCTCACCCAGGTCACCAACAACGGCATCTTCCTCGTCTTCGCCTCCCTCGCCGCGACGCTTCCCGTCTTCCTCCCCATGGCCATCGGCGTGATCGCCGGTGACTCCATCGCCGGCGAGGCGAGTGCGGGGACGCTGCGCTATCTCCTCGTGGCCCCCGCCGGGCGCACCCGCCTGCTGCTGGCCAAGTACGCGACCACGCTGGTCTTCTGCCTGGTCGCCACGTTGACGGTGGCGCTGGTCGCGCTGGGGGTGGGGGCGGTCCTCTTTCCCCTCGGGGACGTGACGTTGATCTCCGGGACGCGCATCTCGTTCGCCGAAGCGATGGTGCGGGCCGCGGCGGTCGGCGGGGTGGTCGCGCTGTCGCTGGTCGGCATGGCCGCCCTCGGCCTGTTCATCTCGACGCTCACCAACAGCGGCATCGCGGCGATGGCGGCCACGGTCGGCCTGCTCATCACGGTGCAGATCCTGGACAGCATCCCGCAGTTGCACGTGATCCACCCCTACCTCTTCTCGCACTACTGGCTGAGCTTCGCCGACCTCCTCCGCGATCCGATCTACTGGGACGAGATCGTCAAGAACCTCGGCCTCCAGGGCCTCTACCTGGCCGTCTTCGGCTCCGCCGCCTGGGCCCGCTTCACCGCACGGGACATCACGGCCTGACCCCTCGTGCCCGGGGCGGATCCCCGTACCCGAGGGCCTGGCTTCCGTGGCCGTGGCCCGACCGCCTGCCCGGGGGCCCGGTCTCCGTGCCCGAGGGCCAGGCCTCGGTGCCCGAGGGTCTGGCCTTCGGTGCCCCGGGGCTGGACCTCCGCGTCCGGGGCCCGGAGCCGAGAGCCGGCGGGGGTGGCGCGGCCGACCCCTCCGGGTACTGGCTCCTGAAGATTCCGACGGCCGGGGCCCAGCTCCGGGGGGAGCGGGACTCCTACGGGCTGGCCCTCCCTCGCCCAGCCCGTACGCCGGTTTCCGGCCCCTCCGTTCGTGCCGTGCCCGTGAAGGTAAGCCGGATTCGGGTCGCCCGTGCTGTGGCGGGTGCGGTTGAGTAGAGGCGATGACCGGCCCAGCATCGGGAGGCTCGGTGACTGCTCGGGTTCGAGTTCGTCGGTACACCTCTCTCGGGATGGGGGACGCAGGTTGCGGCAACTCGTCCGGCCGAGCTTGGCCCGCTCGGCTCACCCCAGCCGCAGCCTGTTGCCCGCTGGCCGAGCCGCATGCTCACCGTCGACCCGCGCACGGCGCACGGTCGAGGTGACCCCTATCGACAGCGAGGCAACCGCGGGGCCTGGCCGTCCCGCCCCACACACGGCCTTGGCCGTACGACACCTCACGGAGCCGGCATGGCAGTCGACATCGTCTACGAGACCCATTCGCTGACCGAGGACAACGAGAACGGCATCGCGACCGGCTGGCTGCCGGGCAAGCTCTCCGAACGGGGCCGTCTCCTCGCCGCCGAACTCGGCGCCCGACGCCGGGACACCGGTCTGGCCGCCGTGTTCACCTCCGATCTGCACCGTGCCGTCGAGACGGCACGGATCGCCTTCGCCGACACGGCGATCCCCATCCACCAGGATCCGCGCCTGCGCGAGTGCGACTACGGCCAGCTCAACGGCTGCCCGGTCGCCGTCCTGACGGGCGAGCGCGCGCGGCACATCGACGACCCGTACCCCGGTGGCCAGAGCTACCGTCAGGTCATCCAGGCCACTCGCGACTTCCTGTGTGACCTGGCCGCCGGATGGAACGGTCAGCGCGTGCTCCTGATCTCCCACTCGGCCAACAAGTGGGCGCTCGACTGCCTGCTGACCGGAGCCGCGATCGAGGACCTGGTCGACGCCCCCTTCGGATGGCGCGAGGGCTGGCACTACACCCTCCCCGCCGACGGGCCCGCCAGCGGTCCGAGCCCCACCGCCCACCAACCCGGTGGCCCGTCACGGCCGCAGCCCTGACAGGACCTCCGGAGCGCGCCATCGGCTCGCGGCCCAGTCACCGCCGGGCCTGGCCACCAGCAGGTTGGCTGCCTGCTGGGGCCAGGTGCGGAACAGCGGGTCCGGAGCCAGGGCGGCGGGGTGCGCGGTATTAGCTCGGCGCTCCGAGCGTCCATATCGCGTGGGCTATGGCGTCACTGTTCCGGTCGAGCGCGGTGTCGTTGATGTTGGCGGTCGTGTCGCACGACCGGTGGTAGCAGCGGTCGAACGCCTGGCCCGCCGTGCCACCCCACTTCTGGGCCTGCGCCGCCGTCTTTGTGCGGCCCGCGCCGGTGAACAGGCCGCCGACGGGTATGCCGACGCGCTGGAACGAGGCGTGATCGGACCGGCCGTCGCCCTCCGTCTCGATCTCGGTGGACACCCCCTTGGCCGCGAACCAGTCCTTGAACACCGCTTCCAGCCGCCGGTCGTCGTCGTACACGAAGTAACCGGGGTTGGGGGAGCCGACCATGTCGAAGTTGAGGTAGGCGTCGATCTTCGACCGCTCCGTGCTGGGCAGCGTGTTCACGTAGTGCCGCGAACCGAGGATGCCCAGCTCCTCGGCGCCCCACCAGGCGAAGCGGAGGTGCTGCGTCGGCTTGAGTCCCTCGCGGGATACGGCGAGTGCCGTCTCCAGGATGGCGGCGGAGCCCGAACCGTTGTCGTTGATGCCCGGCCCGGCGGTCACCGAGTCCAGGTGGGCGCCGGCCATCACGACGTTCTGCGGGTCGCCACCGGGCCAGTCGGCGATCAGGTTGTACCCGGTGGCGCCGCTGGCGGTGAACTGCTGGACGGACGTGGTGTAGCCGGCCGCGTCCAGCTTGGCCTTGATGTAGTCGATCGAGGCCCGATAGCCGGGGCGCCCGTGGGCACGGTTCCCACCGTTCCTGGAGGCGATCGACTGGAGCTGGTTCAGGTGTCCCTTGACGTTGGTGAGCGAGATGTCAGGGGCGGCGAACGCTGACGAGGTGGACTGGCTCGCCGTTCTGGCCTCTACGGGCGCGGGTGCCGACGGCGAAGCCGTGGCCGTGGGCGAGGCGACGATCAACCCGGCGATGGCTCCGGCGGCGGCGGTCGCCGTGCCGGCTCGGTGAAGCCAGGACCTCCGGGGCTGCGAGACGGTACGTCGCGTGGGGTGCGATGACATACGAGGCTCCAGGTTTCCGAAATCCGAACGGATAGGACGGAACGAACAGTTCACTGGGCGGCGCTCGCATGATGAGGCCGAGAGCGCGCCACACTGGGCGGGGGAGCAGTTGACGCGTGCATGATGCTCGGATGCTCGCTCCCTCGTGGTCAAGGCGGAAACCGGACACCGCCGCCCGGATATCGCTCATCCGCACCGGTTCCGTCTCCTCCCCGGTCGTGCCACTCTCCGGCGGGCAGGGATCCCTCCCACCGTCGCTGCGGGCCCAACTCGCGCGCGGAGTGGTCGCCTTACGGCCGGTCAGGCCGGTCTGCCCGTGATGTGGTCCGCTCGGCGATGCGCTGATCCGCTGGTCTCACGGCGTACGCGGCGGGCGGTGGGGGTCAGGTCCGGGCGTGGACGCAGAACGCGAGGCCGCCTCTGGTTTTCCCGGACGGCTGCACCACCACTCGTACGGGGCCGGCCTTCTGTGTGGTGAACGTGAAGCGTGCTGCCCTGGCCCTGCCGGTTCCGCTTTCCGTGCAGCGCACCTGCCGGGGCCTTGGCGGGCCGCCCGCCGAGGCGGTGATCGTGACGCTACCCGTACCCAGACACACGGTCTCCACGGTCAGGCGTTGGCCGGTCGCGAGTGCCTTCGTCGTGCTGGCGGCGATGCGCATAGACGCCCGCCCCTTGCCCCGCAGGATGCGCACCTCCTTTGAGCTGGTGTCGGAGAGTCTCGCGGCGGCCTCGTCCGCCAGCGATTGCTCACGGCGCCTGTCGTTGTCGGTGTCGTCCGCCGCCCCGTCCGAACTCACGTTGGCCGCCCCCGCGAGGAGCAGCGCGGTGGTCGTGCCGGCCAGTGCGGCGGTCTTCATTCGTGCTGTGATGATGCTCTTCATCGGCCCACCCCCGCTCGAATGTCGTCGTGACGATCATTCCGCTCAAGGGTGGGTCGAACCCTGATTTGAGCGAGCCCAGAGGTTGTTTTCCGGGGCTCCGCCGAGGCGCTCCCGAGGCACCCTGGAGACCGTTCGGGCACCCTCGGAAGGGACGGGGCGTATGGGAGATGTCGGGTGACGGGCAGTCAGTGCAGGCAGTATTCGTTTCCCTCGGGGTCCGTCATGACCTGCCACTCGATGCCCCCGCGGCTCACTCGGTGGAGCGAGGTCGCGCCCAGCTCCTCCAGCCGGGCTATCTCCGCATCGCGCTCGCCCGGTGCGCTGTGTAGATCGAGGTGGAGCCGGTTCTTCGTGGTCTTTCGCTCGGGGACGCGCTGGAAGAGGATGCGGCGACCGAGGCCCGTGTCGCTCCCCGGGTCGAACGGGTCGTCGGGGTGCCGAACGGCCACGAGGTCGCGCCACGCGCGGTGCCCCCGGAACTCCACGGTCTCCTGCTCGTCGACCGCGCCCGCCGCCAGCAGGCGTTTGATCAGGGCTTCGTTGTCCTCGATCCGGTAGCGCAGCGCCGCTGCCCAGAATGTCGCCTGACGGTGCGGGTCCTCGGCGTCGACGACGACCTTCCAGGCCAGTGGTGTCGGCTGCATGTCCTTCTCGTCTCCCCGTTTTTGGTCGCTGTCGGATCTGCGGGTCCCGCGGATCTCGGACATCTGCTCATGGGCCGGTGGCCGGGTCGACCGACCATGGTGGTCGACCAACTCCCGTTCGTTTTCTTTCCGTTGCTGAGTATCTTGCCTCTTCCCTCGGCCGTGAAACCAGTTATAGTGGTTACATGAGCGAGATGGCAAGGGGATTGATCCTCCACTCACCACAAGGGGTGCCCTACCGATTCGACCCGGGGGCGCTGTGCCTGGAGCTCGTGCCCACCGGGGGGCCGGGCGAGTGGGCGCGCTACGAGGTGCTGCACCATCCCGCGGACCTCGCCGTGTGGGCCGCGCGTTCCAGACTCAGGCCCGCGCCCGAGATCGACGTGACGCCCGATGAGGTGGTGGAGGCCAAGCGGCTGCGGGACGCGCTGCTGCGGATGGCGACCCATCAGGCCCACGGGCAGCCGTTGGAGGCCGCCGACCTCGATGTGGTCAACGAGCTGGCGCTCGCCCCGCCGCTGGTGCCACGACTGGTGGGTGCCTCGGACCGGCGCTGGGCGCGTCCGGCGACGGGTAGGCAGCTCCTCTCGACGGTCGCCCGCGACGCGATCGAGCTGTTCTCCGGCCCGTACGCGCACCGGATACGACAGTGCGCGACGGACAACTGCTACCTGCTGTTCGTGGACACCTCGCGGCCCGGCCGTCGCCGTTGGTGCTCCATGCAGCGGTGCGGAAACGTGCACAAGGTCAAAGCCCTGCGCGCCCGGCAGGCCACCCCCGACGACCGTCCCGCCGAGCCGGGAGCCGCAGCTCACCCCGACGAGCCGCGAGCCCAAGGCCCTTCCGCTCGCGAGGCTCCGCCCGAGCCGCAGCCCACCACTCAGGCCCACCGCCAGCGGGCAGCGACCCCTGCGGCTTCCGCGGCGTCGCGCCACACCGCAGAGGCCGAGCAGCCGCCCGCCGACGCCCAGCAGTCCCGCGGCCTGACCCGTGACGCCGGTTGGGAGGTCGGGGTCTCCAAGACCCTGCCCCACCCGCCTTCCGTGGTCTGGGACTTCATCAGCGGCGACGAGGGCATCGCCATCTGGCTTGGACCGGGCGCCGAACTGCACCAGGAGAAGGGAGCACCGTACGAGGCCGCCGATGGCACCTCGGGCGAAGTTCGCGGATACCGGCCCGGTGACCGCATTCGCCTCACGCACCGCGCCCCCGGCAGTACCAGGGACACCACGATCCAGGTGGCGGTCTCGCGCGCCCGCGCGGAGGGGAAGGCGGTGCTCCGGTTCCACCAGGAGCGGCTGTCGGACGCCACCGAGCGGGCCCATCGCCGCGAGCATTGGAAAGAGGTGATGGCCCATGTGGCCGACGCCCTCGGATAGCCGAGGCTGCGCGGGGCGCGCGGGGCAGCCCGAGCGCCGGTCTGTCCCCCGGTCAGTGCGCTCGTGCGGGGCACCTGGCGGCAGGGCGCAGGGTCGAGCGCCGGGGGAGTCGCGGCGGGGGCGGGGGTCAGGCCGCCCCCGGGTCGCGCAACAGGCGGCGGACCAGCGCGAACGCCACGTGCTCCTGAGGGTTCTCCGTGCGCGGCAGGGCGATGCTGGGGCGTTGGCCCGCCCCCTGGTCGTTGCCGTGCGCGTACCGGAGGACGAGTTCGACCGAGGTCTCGCCCATGTGCACGGCGTTGGTCTCGTCCCAGGTCACGGGCGTGCTGGTGGCCGCCGGGTGTTCCCCGACGGACGGAGACGTTCCCCGGCCGGAGGTGCTCGGCGCGAGCATGGCGCAGGCCCAGGACGAGCACGAGGAGGCCAAGTGAGAGCAGGGCTGCTCCGATGGTGGCGCCGCGCGGTCCGTAGGGGCCGAGAAGCGGGCCGACATCGGGAGGGACGAGGACGACGAGGGCCAGACATCCCAGGTACCCACCGTCGATGTCGCCGCGTGACTCGGTGCTCCGATGGGCTCCCAGGCCGTGGGCCGCGGCGAGGTCGGCCACCGCGCCGGGTGGAGCGTCCGTGCGCTGTGCGGTGCCCATGTGCCCGCCCCCGGTCGTTGGTTCCCTCACCGTCCGGAACCTGGGACGCCGAGGTCAACGGCGCGTCAGCGGGGCAGTTCGTCGGGTGCCGGGAGGCCGCCGTCGGTGTCGAGGGCGCCTGTCACGGGGGCCCGTCCGGTCTCGGCGAGCTCGGCCGCCGCCGCGGCAACGGCCCGGGTGGGAACGCCCGCTCCCGGCTCCGCGCCGACCTGCGCCACGGCCACCGCCTCGCCGGCGCGCACGGCCGCGACCTCGCCGGCACGGGCCGCAGCAGCGCGCAGTTCACTCCGCGACCGGTGGGCGGTCCGCAGGGCGTCCCAGGTCAACAGGGCCAGGGCGAGCCAGACCAGGGCGAAGCCGGCCCACCGCTCGATGGGCATCTCCTCGTGGAAGACCACGAGCCCCAGCACGAACTGGAAGGTGGGGGCGATGTACTGCAACATCCCGATCGCCGAGAGGGGCAGCCGTACGGCGGCGCCACCGAAGCAGATCAGCGGAGCCGCGGTGATGAAGCCGCAGCCGACGAGCAGCAGCGCGTGCCCGACGCCATCGGTGGTGAAGGTGCTGTCGCCGCGCGCGCCCAGGAAGATCAGGAAGCCGAGCGCGGGCAGGAACTGCATCCCGGTCTCGGCCGCGAGCGACTCCAGACCGTCAAGCCCGATGTGCTTCTTGACCAGCCCGTAGGTACCGAACGAGAACGCGAGGGTGAGCGCGATCCAGGGCAGCTTGCCGTACCCCACCGTCAGTACGGCCACCGCGACCACGCCGACGCCGACCGCTGCCCACTGTGCCGGGCGCAGCCGCTCGTGCAGCAGCAGCACCCCGAACGCGATGCTGACCAGCGGGTTGATGAAGTACCCCAGGGCCGCCTCGACCACGTGCCCCGAGTTGACGCCCCAGATGTAGATGCCCCAGTTGACGGAGATCACGGTAGCGGCGAAGGCGATCAGGCCGAGTCGCTTGGGCTGACGCAGCAGCGGCCGTATCCACGACCAGCGCCGCAGCACCAGCAGGATGATGATCACGGCGGCCAGCGACCACACCATGCGGTGGGCCAGGATCTCGACCGCGCCGGTCGGCTCCAGCAGCGGCCAGTACAGAGGGAAGAGACCCCACATGCCATACGCGGCGAAGCCGTACGCAAGGCCGGTGCGCGTCTCGTTGGCCGACGTCAACGCTTCCTCCCTGATCTGCCCGCTGTGGGTGCCGACGGTCAGAACGTAGCGCTGCCGAGGTCGGTCTGTCAGCCCCGTATCGCCATACGGTCATGACATGCGGGCCGGAGTGACAAGCGCCGGCCCGTCGCCCCAGCCCGAGCCGCGCGCCCTGCACCTCGCTGAGCTGCGGAAAGGGCGGGAGCGCGCGGCGTAAACGGGCCGGCGGGGCGGGCGGCGGCCGGTGGTGCTGCCGTGCTTCGGGGTGGTGACGTGATCAGCGCAACGCCAGCGCTGCCGCGATGGACTGGCCGATCGGCGTCGTCGGGCGACCGATGAGCCGGGACAGGTCACCGCTCGTGCCCGCCAGCAGCCCGCGCGCGATCGCCGCGTCGACGTCGGTCAGGAGCGCGGCGAACGGCTCGGGCAGGCCGGCGCCGGTCAGGATCTCCTGATGCTGGGCGGCCGTGACGACCGAGTGCGTGACCGGCTTGCCGGACTGGGCCGCGACCTCGGCCGCGTACTCGTCGAAGCTCCAGGCCACGTCGCCGCTCAGCTCGTAGGCGGCACCCGCGTGACCGTCCTCGGTCAGTACGGCGACGGCCGCCGCCGCGTAGTCGGCGCGCGCGGCCGACGCCACCCGGCCGTCGCCCGCGCTGCTCACCACGGTGCCGTGGTCGAGGACGGGCGCCAGGCGCTCGGTGTAGTTCTCGTTGTACCAGCCGTTGCGCAGGAAGACGTGCGGCAGTCCGGCATCGAGGATCGCCTGCTCGGTGACCTTATGCTCGGCGGCCAGCTCGAAGTCGGCGTTCGGGCCGCCCAGGATGCCGGTGTAGGCGAGCAGCGCGATGCCGGCCTCCTTCGCGGCGTCGATCACCGCCTGGTGCTGCGGCACGCGCTGCCCCACCTCGCTGCCCGAGATCAACAGCACCCGCTCGCCGGCGTGGAAGGCCCCGGTCAGGGACTGCGGATCGCTGTAGTCGGCGATGCGCAGTTCGACGCCGCGCGCCGCGAGGTCGGCGGCCTTGGCGCGGTCGCGTACGACGGCCGCGATCCGACCGGCGGGCAACTCGCCCGCGGCCACCTTGGCCAGCAGTTCTTCGATGACGAGGCGGCCCAGGTGGCCGGTGGCTCCGGTGACGACGATCATCTTGGTCTCTCCTTGATCGGACGTGATGAGGCCACCGTAGGCAAGCAGCTAATTATTCGTAAGTACCCACTTTGAAGTACGGTACTAGTACCAAGGGAAGGGGCTCTGACATGGGAGCGCGTGAGGAAACCGCCGACGGCGCGGGTGTCGGCCGCGATGGTTCGGAAGCTGGTGCCGACGCGTACGGCGCGACCGAGGACGGCGTTGCCGACCACGGCGTCGCCGACCACGCCGTCGGGGGCGGCGCCGAGCGCCACGCTGATGCCGAGAGTGGTGCCGAGGCCGCTGACGGCGACCGGCTCCACGCGCTCGGTGTGCCGAAGGTGCCGGACGTGAACGCGCCCGCGTGCCCCTCCAGGCTCGTCCTTGAGCACGTCACCAGCCGGTGGGGGGTGCTGGCGCTGGCGGCGCTGTGGGAGCGGACGCACCGGTTCAGCGAGCTGCGCCGACGCGTCGGCGGCGTCAGCGAGAAGATGCTCGCCCAGACCCTCCAGACGTTGGAGCGCGACGGCTTCGTGCACCGTGAGGCGTACCCGGTGATCCCTCCACGCGTGGAGTACTCGCTGACCCCGCTGGGTGAGGAGGCCGCGCAGCAGGTGTGGGCGCTGGCCCGCTGGTCCGAGCGCCGGGTCCCCGAGGTGCAGGCGGCGCGAGAACGGTACGACGCGCGGCACGGCGACGGCGCGGAGCCGGACAGCGGGCGGCGCGCGGGAACGAGACGCGCGCCTGCTGAACCGAGCGCGGCGCCGGCTCCCAGCGCGCGACGGGGCGGTCCGCGCCGTACGGAGGTGACGCGCGGCGCGGCGGGTGGGGCCGCCACGTAGCGAGGCCGCGAGGTCAACGAGACCGAAAGCGCAGGTTAGGGATGGCCGGAGAGGGGCGCGGGCCGGAGCGGCTCGGCGTGCGGACGCGACCAAGGCGCGGGGGTGGCGGCCAGGGCTCGGAGGGTGGCTCGGACGCGGGGAGGTCGGGGCGCGCGGGAGGCGCCAGGCGCGCGACGGCCCGGACCCGATGGGCGTTCGGGTCCGGGCCGTGTCATCCGCGCCGGCGCGCACCAGCGGCCGGAGTCCGGGGGCTGGTGCGCCCGGGTGAGGCGTTGCCCGAGCTGCCACGGTGGGCCGGTGGCCAGCCGGTAGACCGGCGAGCCGGTGCGCGGGCAAGCACGCCGGTGAGAGGCTAGTTGGGGACGGTCCAGGTGTCGTTGCCGGCGAGGAGGGTGGCGAGGTCGCCCTTGCCTTGGGCTTCGATGGCTTGGTCGAGTTGGTCGCTCATCAACGTGTCGTAGACCGGGCGTTGCACGCTGCGGAGTACGCCGATGGGGGTGTGGTGGAGGGTGTCGGCGTCGGCGAGTCGGGTCAGGGCGAAGGCGGTGGTCGGGGACGCGGCCCGCGCGTCATGGACCAACACCCCTTCCGTGCCTTCCTCCCGCACGTCGACCACTCGCAGGTCGCCTGTGGTCTGGTCGCGGACCACGCCCTTGGAGCCCAGTCCGTCCTCGGCGGGCACACCGAAGCGGATCGGCTGGCCGTGTTCCAGTCGGATCACGGCCTCCAGCGCGCGTTCCTTGTCCTTGAGGACCTCAAAGGCACCGTCGTTGAAGATGTTGCAGTTCTGGTAGATCTCGACCAACGCCGTACCCGGATGCGCGGCCGCCGCCCGCAACACGCTCGTCAGGTGCTGCCGGTCTGAGTCCACCGTCCGAGCCACGAACGAAGCCTCGGCGCCCAGGGCGAGGGAGAGGGGGTTGAACGGGGCGTCCAGGGATCCCATCGGTGTCGACTTGGTGATCTTCCCGACCTCCGAGGTCGGGGAGTACTGGCCCTTGGTGAGCCCGTAGATCCGGTTGTTGAACAACAAGATCTTCAGGTTCACATTTCGCCGCAACGCGTGAATGAGATGGTTACCCCCGATGGACAGCGCGTCGCCATCCCCGGTGACCACCCAGACCGACAGGTCCCGTCGCGAGGTCGCCAAGCCCGTCGCGATCGCCGGCGCTCGTCCGTGGATGGAGTGCATGCCGTAGGTGTTCATGTAGTACGGGAAACGGCTGGAGCACCCGATCCCGGACACGAACACGATGTTCTCCCGCGCCAGGCCCAACTCCGGCATGAAGCCCTGCACGGCCGCCAACACCGCGTAGTCCCCACACCCCGGACACCAACGCACTTCCTGATCGGACTTGAAGTCCTTCATCGACTGCTTGCCCTCAGCCCGCGGCACCAACGACAACAACCCCCGCCCCCCACCCTCAGGGGAAACAGCAGGCTCGCCAGCAACAGCGGATTGGACAGCACCGGCGGCAGGGGACGCTTGAGGTGTGGTGGGGTTAGGCATTGATGGCCTCCTTCAACGCGTTGGCCAACTCCTCGGCCTTGAACGGCATTCCGTTGACCTGGGTGTGGGAGCGGGCATCGATGGCGTACCGGGCGCGGATCAACGTCGCGAGCTGTCCCAGGTTCATCTCCGGGATCACCACCCGCTCATACGAGGCCAACACCTCACCCAGATTCGCTGGGAAGGGATTGATGTGCCGCAAGTGCGCCTGCGCCAACGCCACACCCTCACCCCGCAACCGTCGAACCGCCGCCGCGATCGGCCCATACGTCGAACCCCACCCCAACACCAACACCCGGGCGCCGCCCGGGTCATCCACCCGCACGTCCTCCACCGCGATACCGTCGATCTTGGCCTGGCGGGTACGGACCATCAACTCGTGATTCGCCGGATCGTAGGAGATGTTCCCACTACCATCCTGCTTCTCAATCCCACCGATCCGGTGTTCCAAGCCCGCCGTTCCCGGCACCGCCCACGGTCGCGCCAACGTCACCGCGTCCCGCTTGTAGGGCCAAAAGACCCGCGACCCATCCGCCAACTCGTGATTGGGTCCTGAGGCGAACCGCACCCGCAAATCCGGCAACCCATTCACATCCGGTACCCGCCAGGGCTCCGACCCGTTGGCCAGATACCCATCCGAGAGCAGGAACACCGGCGTGCGATACACCAACGCGATCCGCGCCGCCTCCACGGCCGCATCGAAACAGTCCGCCGGCGTCGAGGGAGCCACGATCGGTACCGGGGCCTCCCCGTTACGGCCGTACATGGCCTGCAACAAGTCCGCCTGCTCCGTCTTGGTCGGCAACCCCGTCGAGGGCCCACCCCGCTGGATATCCACCACCACCAACGGGAGTTCCAGGGAGACCGCGAGCCCGATCGTTTCCGATTTGAGCGCCACCCCAGGCCCCGAGGTCGTCGTCACCGCCAACGACCCACCAAAGGCCGCTCCCAACGCCGCCCCGATCCCCGCGATCTCATCCTCGGCCTGGAACGAGCGCACCCCGAAATTCTTGTGCCGCGAGAGCTCGTGCAAAATATCCGAGGCCGGCGTGATCGGATACGACCCCAAGAACAGGGGCAACTCCGCCTGGACCGAGGCCGCGACCAGGCCGTAGGCCAACGCCAGGTTCCCCGAGATGTTGCGGTAAACCCCTGCGGTGAACGCGGACGAGGCCGGGGCCACCTCATAGGAGACAGCGAAGTCCTCCGTGGTCTCCCCGAAGTTCCACCCCGCCCTGAAAGCGGTCACGTTCGCCTGCGCCAACTGCGGCTTCTTCGCGAACTTCTTCCGCAAATACGCCTCAGTACCCTCCGTCGGACGGTGGTACATCCACGACAACAGGCCCAGGGCGAACATGTTCTTACTCCGCTCGGCCTCCTTGCGACTGAGACCGAACTCCTTCAGCGCCTCGACCGTCAAGGTCGTCAACGGCACCCCGTGCACCTGGAACGATGCCAGCGACCCGTCCTCCAACGGATTACTCGCATACCCCACCTTCGCCATCGGGCGTTTGGTGAACTCGTCCGTGTTCACGATCAACACCGCACCCGGAGGCAGGTCCGCCACGTTCGCCTTCAACGCCGCCGGATTCATCGCGACCAACACATCCGGCGCGTCCCCCGGAGTCAGGATGTCATGATCCGCGAAATGCAACTGGAACGATGACACCCCCGGCAACGTCCCAGCCGGTGCCCGGATCTCCGCCGGGAAATTCGGCAACGTCGACAAGTCATTTCCGAACGACGCCGTCTCCGAAGTGAACCGATCACCCGTCAACTGCATACCATCACCCGAATCACCCGCGAAACGGATAATGACTCGGTCTAGCTGGCGGGTTTCTTTGCCTGTGCCGGCCTCGTGCTGGCCTTCGGCGGGCGTTGGCCCGGTCTGGCTGGCGGCGGCTGAATCGGCCGGCTTGGCGTGGTCGGCCTGCTCGGCCGTGCTGTTGACCTGGCTGGTCACTGCTTCGGACCTCCTTCGAGGCGGCGGCTCGCGACGGGCTGGTTGGCGCCGGGAATGCCCCCGGACCCCGGGCGATGCCAATGGGTCGTCCCTTGCCCATCGTACGTGGGTAAGGGTCACCTTCCCCGGGGCGGATCACATGGTGGACGGTGGTGCGTGCCACATGCGTGGCGCGCTTTGCCATGGTTTGTTCGCCCTTTGTGTCCATTCCCGGGCGGGCTCTGTCATCGCTGCGGTGGTGTTCTCCGCCGGACTTTTGTTGTACGACTCGCTCGGCCGACCGGCGTGCATTTGGTGCGCCCGTCGATCGGCCGGTTGTCAGGAGTTGATATAGGTGAGCACGGCCAGCACGCGGCGGTGGTCGCCGTCGCTCTGCGAGAGGCCCAGTTTCAGGAAGATATTGCTGACGTGTTTCTCCACGGCGCCGTCGCTGACGACGAGCTGGCGGGCAATGGCGGAATTCGTCCGTCCCTCGGCCATAAGTCCTAGGACCTCGCGCTCGCGCGGCGTCAGACCGGCCAGCACGTCCTGCTTGCGGCTGCGGCCGAGGAGCTGGGCGACCACCTCGGGGTCGAGGGCCGTGCCTCCCTCGGCCACCCGGACCACGGCGTCGGCGAACTCGCGGACCTCGGCCACCCGGTCCTTGAGGAGGTACCCCACCCCCCGGCTGCTGCCGGCCAGCAACTCCGTGGCGTACTGCTCCTCGACGTACTGCGACAACACCAGGACGCCCAGGTCGGGGTGGTCGCGCCGGAGCTGCACGGCGGCGCGTACGCCCTCGTCGGTGTGGGTCGGCGGCATGCGCACGTCCGCCACCACCACATCCGGTAGCGCGTCCTCGGCGGCCAGCGCCGCCACCGACTTGAGCAGTGCCTCCGCGTCGCCCACCCCGGCGACGACGTCGTGTCCGCGGTCGGTCAAGAGCCGGGTCAGGCCCTCCCGAAGCAGCACCGAATCTTCGGCGATGACCACCCGCACCCTTGCCTCCACAGTGTTCTGGCCCCCCGGCACCGACCCCTTGGGGCACAGCATCTCAGCAATCGGTCCCGGAGCGTCGTGCTCCGGGACCGAATGCCGAGATGTAGGGGGACGTTTTCCCGCCCGACGACCAGGGGCGTCAGGCGTCCTGGGGGGAAGGTGAGGTGGAGCCGCGTGCCGCAGGGGGCACCAGGGGTGGTGTTCCGGACCGTTACGGGGCCACCCGGCGTTTGGCCGCCCCGGCGCCGGCGGGGCTCAGCCCCGCCAGGGCAGCTCGGCCGTGACCGTCGTTGGGCCGCCCACCGGAGAGTCCACGACCAGCAGGCCGTCCACCGCGTCCAGCCGCTCGGCCAGGCCGGCGAGGCCGGAGCCGGCCGAGGTGTCGGCGCCGCCCTTGCCGTCGTCCGTGACCTGCAACATCAGCCGGGTGTCGGCACGCCACACGTCGACCCCGGCCGTGCGGGCCTGGCTGTGCTTGCTGATGTTCTGGAGGAGTTCGGAGACGGTGAAGTACGCGATGCCCTCGATCGCCGGGGCCGGCCGCGCGGTGAGGTCCACGAGCACCTTCACGGGGACGGTGCAGCGGGCCGCGAGGGCGGACAGGGCGGGGCCGAGGCCGCGGTCGGTGAGGATGGCGGGGTGGATGCCGCGGGCGAGGTCGCGGAGTTCCTGGAGGGCTATTTTCACTTCGCCGTGGGCTTCGTCGACCATTTTGGCGGCGGCTTCGGGGTCTTCGGTGAGTTTTTCCTTGGCGAGGCCGAGGTCCATGGCGAGGGCGACGAGGCGGGCCTGGGCGCCGTCGTGCAGGTCGCGTTCGATGCGGCGCAGGTCGGCGGCGGCGGTGTCCACCACCACCCCGCGATCCGACTCCAGCTCGGTGACCCGGCTCGCGAGCTGCGACGGACCGAGCAGCCCCGACACCATCAGCCGGTCCACGAACGCCATGCCCCGGATCATCCACGGCGCGGTCAGCACGAACGCGGCGCCGACCGCGCTGGCCAGCGCCAACTCGAAGGCCGTGTCCAGGTAGAAGCCGTTGTCCCCGTCCGACCAGAGCTGCATGCCGGGCTGGTCCGAGTAGTGCGGGATGGTCCAGTGCCACAGCGGATAGGTCAGCAGGACCCAGCCGTTCACGGTGACGACCACGCTGATGACGAAGGTGCACAGCGACCACGGGAGGAGCAGCACGGTGTACAGCAACTGCCGCCACGAGTCGCCGTTCTTGAGTATCGCTCCCATCCAGGCGAACGCGCCGTGCTTGTCACCCGGGCGCAGCACGGGGGCGGGCGCGGCGACGTCGTGGCGCAGCAGCAGCCGGGCGCGCCCCCGCTCCACGACGCCGAGCCCCCGCGCCCCGAGCAGCATCAGGGCCAGGATCGGCACCCCGAGGAAGGTCACCAGCAACCCGACGCCGAGCGAGAACATGACGATCGCGTACGTGAAGGTCAGCAGGGCGATCGGCAGGTTGAGGAGGAGGTGGCACAGCTCGCGCCAGGTGCGGCCCTCGAAGGGGGCGCGCAGGCCGGCCGGCAGCCGGTGGCTGCGCAGCTCGGCGCTGTGCGGATCAGATCCGTATGCGGTAGCCATCTCTTCGTCCGTCCTCCGGTCCTTCGCCCGTGCCGCCACGTGCGGCTCGGAGGGCGCCTCGCCCCTGAACTACCTCAAGGCTGTCGTATCGGACCGGTTCCGACCATGGAGGCCGTCGCCCTCTTCGGCAGGGGGTTTTCCCTACCCCACCTGGCGGGCCCCCGGTACCCCGACCGTGTCTCCGGCACCCCCAGCGCCCCCCTGGGGCCCGCTACGGGGTGCGGTCGCGCCAGGGCAGCTCGGCGGTGATCGTCGTCGGGCCGCCGGCCGGCGAGGCTATGACGAGCAGGCCGTCGACCGAGCCGAGCCGCTCCGCGAGCCCGGCCAGCCCGCCGCCGCTGGTGTCGGCGCCGCCCACACCGTTGTCCCACACCTGGACCAGCAGCCGGTGCTCGGTACGCCACAACTCGACCGTCGCCGCCCGGGCCCGGCTGTGCTTGCTGATGTTCTGGAGGAGTTCGGAGACGGTGAAGTACGCGATGCCCTCGATCGCCGGGGCGGGGCGCTCGTCGAGGTCGACGGAGATGGTGGCGGGGACCGTACAGCGCGCGGCCAGCGAGGAGAGGGCGGGGCCGAGGCCGCGGTCGGTGAGGATGGCGGGGTGGATGCCGCGGGCGAGGTCGCGGAGCTCCTGGAGGGCTATTTTCACTTCGCCGTGGGCTTCGTCGACCATTTTGGCGGCGGCTTCGGGGTCTTCGGCGAGTTTTTCCTTGGCGAGGCCGAGGTCCATGGCGAGGGCGACGAGGCGGGCCTGGGCGCCGTCGTGCAGGTCGCGTTCGATGCGGCGCAGGTCGGCGGCGGCGGTGTCCACCACCACCCCGCGATCCGACTCCAGCTCCGCGATGCGCCGCTCCAGCTCGTCGGACGGCGAGAGCAGGGCGCGCACCATCGCCCGGTCCACGTGGGCCAGGCCGCGCGCCACCCACGGCAGCACAGGCCAGGCGACGAACAGGCCGACCAGCGTGACGGTGAAGGTCAGCACGTCCCACGGCAGGCGTACGAGCAGGTAGAGCGTGTGCCGCCAGCCGACGGTGTCCTTCAGGCTCGTCCACAGCCAGGGGAAGAAGCCGCCGTGCGTGCGGTGCCGCAACGGGCTCGGCTCGTCGACGTGCACGTCGAGCAGCGCCCGGGCACGCCACCGCTCGAACTTGCCGATCTGCCGGCTGCCGAGCAGCCCGAGCGCCAGCATCGGCAGTCCCACGACGGTGATCGACAGGGCGACGCCGGCGAACACCCAACTCGCCACGTAGACGAACCCGAAGATGCCCACCGGCAGGTTGGCGAGCAGGTACGCGATCTCACGCCAGGTGGCGCCCGGGAACCCGAAGGCCGGAGGGCGCGGCAGCCCCTGGCCCTCGGCGGTCTCGGTGGTCCCGGCCGTCCGGCCGGCCTCGGTGGCGGTCGCGGCGGGGCGCGCGGTCGCGTGGCCCGCGCCCGGCGCGGGGTGGCTACGGGTGGTGGCACGGCCGTCGGTCTGGGCACCGGGGGCGGCGCCGTCGGACGTGGCACCGGACACATTCACCGGCGAATCGGCCGCAGGTCTGGCGTTCATACCCCAAGCCTGCCGGGCCAAGTCCCCAAAAGGCCATGGGGAAAGTCCACCCGGCGACCTGGGGATAACCCCACCCCCTGTGGACAGGCTGGCAATCGAGGTGCGCGCAGGGCCTAGACTCCCGTCCGTATGGATCGCCGGTGCCGCCCCGCGGAAAGCGGCGGTGAGCTGGGCGGCAAGCATCCACCAAGCCGAAGAGCGGCAGAGGGAGCGAGGGACGGACGTGACGTATGTGACGGACGTGCCGGAGATGGCGGCCGCACCCGCCGGCGGCCCCCCGGGCACGGTCCCCGCCGCGGACGCCCCCACCCAGTGGGCCGCCGCGTACTTCGACGGCTACTCGACCGTCGGCCTCCTCGCGGTCGTCGGCGTCCTCTTCCTGGCCGTCGCCTTCGTGGGCGGCCGGCTGCTGCGCCCGGTGGTGCCCACGCCGGAGAAGCTGCTCACCTACGAGTGCGGCGTGGACCCGGTCGGTGAGGGCTGGGCCCACACCCAGGTCCGCTACTACGTGTACGCGTTCCTGTACGTGATCTTCGCGGTGGACTCGATTTTCCTCTTCCCCTGGGCGACCGTCTTCGCCGAACCCGGCTTCGGCGGTACCACCCTGGTGGAGATGTTCGTCTTCCTCGGCTTTCTGACCGTCGGCCTGTTGTACGCATGGAAGAAGGGCGTCCTCGAATGGACGTGACCCCCAAGGTGACCCCCGTGGACCTGCCCACGCCGACGGTCGCGCGACCCGCTGACGCCGTGCGCGGCGCGAGCCGGCTCGGCCCGCTGGCCCGGCTGGCGCCCGAACCGATGAAGGTCATCCTCAACTGGGGCCGCCGCTACAGCCTCTGGGTCTTCAACTTCGGCCTGGCCTGCTGCGCGATCGAGTTCATCGCCGCGTCGATGGCCCGGCACGACTTCATCCGGCTCGGCGTGATCCCCTTCGCGCCGGGGCCGCGCCAGGCCGACCTCATGCTCGTCTCGGGCACGGTGACGGACAAGATGGCACCCGCCATCAAGCGGCTGTACGAGCAGATGCCCGAGCCGAAGTACGTGATCTCCTTCGGCGCCTGCTCCAACTGCGGCGGCCCGTACTGGGACTCGTACTCCGTCACCAAGGGCGTCGACCAGATCATCCCCGTCGACGTGTACGTGCCGGGCTGCCCGCCCCGCCCCGAGGCGCTCCTGCAGGGCATCCTCAAGCTCCAGGAGAAGATCGCCGACGAGTCGCTGGCGGGCCGCTACCCGCACGGCCCCGCGCCGCGCCCGTCCGCCGACGCGCTGCGCAGCCCGCTGGTGTCGGCGCCGGAGCGGCGGGAGCCGACCGGAGAGGACGCGCGATGAGCACGCCGGACGACCCCGGGCGGGCCGCGGACGCGGTCAGCGCGGGCGACGCGGCCACGGCCCGAACCGCCGCCGGTGACGGGGACGCCGCGGGCGGTACGGAAACCGGCGCCGAGCAGGCGGCGCCGGTGGGCTGGCTGCCGCGCTCCGCGGCGGAGCTGTTCGGCGCCGGCGCGCGCGCCGAGGAGACCTACGACCTGCTGACCGTCGACGTGCCGGCCGAGTCCTGGATCCCCGCGCTCCAGGCCGCCCGCACCGAGCTGGGCTGCACCTACTTCGACTGGCTGAGCGCGGTGGACGAACCGGGCACCGGCCTGCGCGTCGCCGCCCACGTCGCCGCCCTGCCCGACGCCGACGCGGTGGCCCGGGCGGAGCGCGCCGCGAGCGCCGGCGCGCGGGACGGCGCTGAGCTGCCCGAGCACGCGTCGGGCGACGCCGAGCCGGCCGGCCCGACGGGACTGCGGCGGCTGCTGGTCCGTACGACCGTTCCGCACGAGGCGCCGACGCTGCCCACGGCCATCGACGTCTACCCGGGCGCCGCCTGGCACGAGCGGGAGACGCACGAGATGTTCGGCGTCGACTTCACCGACCACCCGAACCTGGTGCCGCTGCTGCTGCCGGACGGGTTCGAGGGCCACCCGCTGCGCAAGGACTTCGTGCTGGCGGCGCGGGTCGCCAAGGCGTGGCCGGGCGCCAAGGAGCCGGGGGAGTCCGACCACGGCGGGCCCAAGCGGCGGCAGATGCTGCCGCCGGGCGTGCCCGACCCCAACGACTGGGGCCCGCTCAAGGGCCAGCTCCCGCCCGCGCCGGCGCGCCCGGCGCGCGGCGCACGCGCGGCGGGTGGGGCGGCCGCCAAGGGCGACCGCCCGGTCCGGCGTACCCGCTCGGCGAGCGCCGGCTCGGCCAGCCAGCAGGTCGCGGCCGACGCCCAGGGCGCCCCGGGCGCCGCTGTCGAGCCGGGCCAGGAGGGCGCCGCGCAAGCCGGCGCGCCCGCCACGCGCCCGCCCCGGCGCGCCCGGAGCGCGAGCGCCGGCTCGGCCAGCCAGCGAGCCGCGGGCGAGGAGCGCGCCGGCGCGGACGAGGCCGCGGCCCCCGCGGCACGCCCCGCCCGGCGGACCCCCGACGCCCCGTGGCACGACGCCCGCCCGGCGACCGACACGCCGTCGGTAAACCGGGAACGCCCGGCCGCCCCGCGCGCCACCACGCCACCGTCCACGGACGCCGAGGCCAAGCCCGCGACCCCGTCCGGGCCTGTGGCCGAGCCGGAGGCCAAGCCCGCGACCCGGTCCGAGGCCGACTCCGCGCCCGGGCCCGAGGCCGAGAGCAAGCCCGAACCCGGGCCCGAACCCGGGAGCAAGCCCGAATCCGAGAGCGAGTCCGGGCCCGAGGTCGAGTCTGAGGCCGGGGCTGAGGCCGGGGGAGAATCCGCGCCCGGGACCGGGACCGGGTCCGGGGACCGTGGCGGACGGGCTGACGGAGGCGACGCATGAACGACACCCTCGAAGTCGCGCTGCGACTGCTCGCCGTCTTCGTGATCTTCCTGGTGTTCCCGCTGGTCATCGGCCAGGCCGAGCACAAGGTCATGGCGCACATGCAGGGGCGCCTCGGCCCCATGTACGCCGGGGGCTTCCACGGCTGGGCCCAGCTCGTCGCGGACGGCGTGAAGTTCGCGCAGAAGGAGGACGTCGTCCCGGCCAACGCCGACCGACGCGTCTTCCAGCTCGCGCCCGCCGTCGCGCTGCTGCCGTACCTGCTGGTGCTCGTCGCCATCCCGATCGGCCCGGACAACGCCGTCGGCGAGGTCATCGACGCGGGCATCTTCTTCGTCCTCGCGGTGATGGGCGTCGGCGTGCTCGGCTCCCTCATGGCGGGGTGGGCGTCGGCCAACAAGTTCTCCCTCCTGGGCGGCCTGCGTACCGCGGCCCAGCTCATGGCGTACGAGCTGCCGATGCTGCTCACCGCCGCCTCGGTGGCCATGGCCGCCGGCACGGTCTCGCTGCCCGGCATGCTCGACGCCTTCGAGTGGTGGTGGGTGCCGTGGCAGATCGTGGGTGGCGTGGTGTTCTTCGTCGCCGGCCTCGCCGAGCTGCAACGGCCGCCCTTCGACGCGCCGGTGGCCGACTCCGAGATCATCTTCGGCGCGTACACGGAGTACACCGGCCTGCGCTTCGCGCTGTTCCTGCTGGCCGAGTACGCGGGCATCGTCGTGCTGTCCGGGCTCACGGCCGTGCTCTTCCTCGGCGGCTGGCACGGGCCCTTCGCAGACGAACTCGGCTGGCTGTGGACGCTGCTCAAGGCGCTGGCCCTGGCGTTCGTCGTGATCTGGCTCCGCGTGACCTACCCGCGTCTGCGCGAGGACCAGTTGCAGAAGCTCGCCTGGACCGTACTCATCCCGCTCGCGCTGGCCCAGATCGCCCTGACCGGCGTCGTGAAGGTGGCGATTAACTGATGGCACTGGACGACCTGGCGCAGAAGAAGTCCGGTTGGCCCGGCTCCGGCCTGGCCAAGGGGCTGGCCGTCACGCTGCGCACGATGACCCGCAAGACGCACACCGCGCAGTACCCCGACACGCTGCCCGAACTGCCGCCGCGCAGCCGCGGCGTGATCGGGCTGTTCGAGGAGAACTGCACGGTCTGCATGCTCTGCGCGCGCGAGTGCCCCGACTGGTGCATCTACATCGACTCCCACAAGGAGACGGTGCCCGCGGCCACCCCGGGCGGCCGGGAGCGCAGCCAGAACGTGCTCGACCGCTTCGCCATCGACTTCGCCCTGTGCATGTACTGCGGTATCTGCATCGAGGTCTGCCCCTTCGACGCGCTGTTCTGGTCGCCGGAGTTCGAGTACGCGGAGACCGACATCCGGGACCTGACCCACGAGCGGGACAAGCTCCGCGAGTGGATGTGGACCGTGCCCGAGCCGCCCGCGCTCGACCCCGGGGCCGAGGAGCCCAAGGAGATCGCCGCCGCGCGCAAGACGGCCGACAAGCTCGCCGCCGCGCAGGCGGCCGAGGCCGCGGCGGCAGCCGCGCCCGGCCCATCGGACGCGCCCGGGGAGCCCGGTGCCCCGGGCACCCCGGGTGAGGGAGCGCCCTCATGACCCTCGCAGCGGGCCAGGGCTTCCTCTCGCCCACGGGCGTCGAGATCGCCTTCCTCCTCGTCGGCGTCGCGACCCTCGGCGCGGCCGTCATCACCGTCACCACCAGGCAACTCGTGCACGCGGCCCTGTGGCTCGTGGTGGCCCTCGGCGGCCTGGCCGTGGAGTACCTGCTGCTCACGGCGGAGTTCATCGCCTGGGTGCAGGTGCTGATCTACGTCGGTTCCGTGGTCGTCCTCCTGCTGTTCGGGCTGATGCTGACCAAGGCGCCCATCGGGCGGTCACCGGACGCGGACTCCGGCAACCGGTGGGCCGCCCTCGCGGTGGCACTCGCCGCCGCGGCCACCCTGGTGTGGGTGGTCGTGGACGCCTTCCGCTCCACCTGGATCGACCTGGACAAGGCCACGACCGGCGCCGAGGCCGGGGCCGGCTCGACCCGGGTGACCGGCGAGTTCCTGTTCCGGCACTGGGTGCTGCCGTTCGAGGCGCTCTCCGTCCTGCTGCTCGCCGCACTCGTCGGCGCCATCGTGCTCTCCCGCAGGGACCGCGAGGACCCCAAGGCCGGCGGCGGCACCGCCGGTCGCGAAGCCCGTCGCGGCGGCGGCACCGGCCCGACGAGCGGCCGGTCCGGCCGCCGCCCCGGCGTACGGGCGACCGGGGCCGGGACTGGGACCGGAGCGACCAGGCTCGGCACCGCCGCCGGCACCGGCGTGGCGGCACCCCGGGCCTCGGCACCCGAAGCCTCGGCACCCGAAGCCTCGGCACCCCGAGCCTCGACGGGCCGGACCCCCGCCGGTGCGCGGGGCGGCACCGCCGGCCAGGCCCCCGCCGACCGTGACACCGCAGCCACCCGAACCCCCCGCACCACCGCCCCCGGCGCCGCCGCGACCGAAGCCGCGGTGAGCGGGCCCGCCGTCACCGAGCCCGTCGAACCCGCCAGCTCCGCCGGCGACGACGCTGCCGAGCGCGCCCCCAGGGAGGGCACCTGATGCACCTCGTCTATCCCGCCGTGCTCGCCGCCCTCCTCTTCTGCGTCGGCCTCTACGGCGTACTCGCCCGGCGCAACGCGATCCTGGTCCTGATGTCCGTCGAGCTGATGCTCAACGCCGTCAACCTCAACCTGGTCGCCTTCGACGTCTGGCTCCGCGACACCCTGCACGCGGGCCAGGCGCTCACCCTGTTCACCATCGCCATCGCCGCCGCCGAGATCGGCATCGGCCTGTCCATCGTGCTGCTCGTCTACCGCAACCGTGGCACCTCCGATGTCGACAGGCTGCGCGATCTCGCCGACGTCCCCACCGCTGCCGACAGCATGCCAGGCACCACTGACAATGCCCCCGACGTCGCCGACGGCAAGCGTCTGACCAGCGGAGAGGCCGCCGCGTGACGACCACGACCACCGCCGCCCTCGTCCCCCTGCTGCCCTTCCTGGGCGCCGTCGCGGGCCTGTTGTGCGGCCGCCGCGCCCCCGGCTTCGTCCGGCCGCTGGCCGTGCTGCCCACGCTCGCCGCCGCCGTGCTCGCCGTCGTCGTCGCCGTCCGGCAGGGCGGTGACGCGCCGATCGAGGCGGCCACCAAGCTCACCGACACCGGCTCGATCCCGATCGACCTCGCGCTGCACGTCGACGGCTTCGCCGCGCTCGTCGCCATCCTGGTGGCCACCGTCGCCACCTGCGTACAGAGCTACTCCGTCGGCTACCTGCGCACCGACCCGCGCTACCCCTCGTACGCCGCGCTCGTCTCCCTCTTCACCTCCGTGATGCTGCTCGTCGTCTACTGCGACGACCTGATCGTGCTGCTCGTCGGCTGGGAGGTCATGGGCATCTGCTCGTACTTCCTGGTCGGGCACTACTGGGAGACGGCCGCCGCGCGCTCGGCCTCGCTCAAGGCGTTCCTGGTCACCAAGCTCGGCGACGTGCCGTTCCTGATCGGCATCTTCGCGCTGGCGGCCGACGCCGGGACGTTCCGGATCAGCGAGATCTACGCCGCTCTGACCGGTGGCGGCCACACGCTCGACCACCCGACGGTCATCGCGCTGCTGCTGCTGGCCGGCGTCGCGGGCAAGTCGGCCCAGTTCCCGTTGCACACCTGGCTGCCGGACGCGATGGCCGGCCCGACCCCGGTCTCGGCGCTGATCCACGCCGCGACGATGGTCGCGGCCGGCGTCTACTTCATCGCCCGGCTGCTGCCCGTGTTCGCCGCGTCCGCCGCCGCGCTGGCCGTCCTCGCCGTCATGGCCGCCGTCACGATGGTGGGCTCCGCGCTCGCCGCGCTCGCCCAGGACGACATCAAACGCGTGCTGGCCTACTCGACCGTCGGCCAGCTCGGCTACATGACCGGCGCGCTGGCCGTCGGCGACCGTGGCGCCGCCGTGTTCCACCTGATGTCGCACGGCGCGTTCAAGGCCCTGCTCTTCCTCGGCGCGGGCGTCATCATCCACGCCGCCGGCACCAACTCGCTCGCCGCCATGTCCCGGATGGGCGGCCTCGCGCGTCGCATTCCCGACGCGTACTGGACGATGAGCGTCGCCCTGCTCGCGCTCGCCGCGATCCCGCCCTTCGCCGGCTTCTTCTCCAAGGAGGCGGTGCTCGGCGCCGCCGAGTCCGTCGCCACCGGGCACGGCGCCACCGAGCCCGCGTACGACGTGCCCGGCGCCGTCGGCTGGGTCGTGCTCGTCGCCGGCCTGGTGACGGCCCTGCTCACCGCCGGGTACGCCACCCGGCTGTGGCTCCTCGCCTTCCGCGGCAGCGGACCCGAGGCCCCCGACCACGGCAAACAGCCGCTCGCCATGAACGTCGTGCTCTGGGTCCTGTTCGTACCGGCCGTGGGGCTCGGCGTGGCCACCGGCCACCTCCCGAGCTGGTTCGACGACCACTCGCTCGACCCGACCCTCGCCACCTCCGTGCTCGGCACCGGCTTCGCGCTGGTCGGCGGCATCATGACGTACGCGACCTGGCGGCACACCACCGCGCTCGCCGGCCGGCCCCCGCTCGGCGCCGTCGCCGCGCACCCCCAAGCCGAGCCCGCCGTCTCCGAGGCCGAGGCCATCGCCAGCCACGAGCCCGCCTACGGCAGCATCGCCTCCGCGCCCGACCCGGCCGACCCCGGCCGGCTCCTGCTCGGCCCGCTGCACCGGCACGCGGCGGTCGGCTTCCACCTGGACGCGATCTACGGGGCGGTCTTCGTCCGCCCCGTACGCGCCGCCGCCCGCCTCGTGCGCTTCCTCGACCGCGAGGTCGTCGAGACCTACGTCCGGGGCGCCGCCACCGCGCCCGGGCTGCTGGGCGCGGCCGTCCGCAGGACGCAGACCGGCAACGTCCAGACGTACCTGAGCGCGCTGCTCGCCGGCTCGCTGGTGCTCGTCGTCGCCGTCGTCGTCACCGCGACGGGAGGCTGAACCATGTCGCGTCCCCCGTACGCCGCCACCCCCGAAGCCGCCGGCCGTCACCCGTACGGCGTAGCCATGCCGGGTTCGTCCATCGCGCCGCCCGGACACCGTCCGCTGCCCGGCCCGATCGCGCGCGCCGCACAGCCGGTCGACCGGCCCGGCCCGCTCCGGACCGCCCGCCGCCCGGCCGCCACCCCGAGGAGCCTTTGAGGTGAGTCAGAACGTGATGCAACTCCTCCTCGCGGCCGTCGTCGTCCTCCCCCTGCTCGGCGCGGTCGCCGCGCTGTTGCCCGCCCCGCCCGGACTGCGCGGGCGCGACCCCGAGCAGGCCGTGCTGCGGCACGGCGTCACCGTGACCGGGCTGGTCCTCGCCCTGTCCGTAGCCCTCGCGATCGGCTTCGACTACGACCGGGCCGAGGACATGCAGGCCACCACCGACATCCGGTGGATCCCGGCCCTGGATATCCGCATCCACCTGGGCATCGACGGCATCTCGCTCCCCCTGCTCGTCATGACCGCGCTGCTCACCTTCCTCTGCGCGCTCTACAGCTACTTCCGGATGCCCCCGGGCGGCTCCCCGACGGCGTTCGTGGCGCTGCTCCTGGTCCTGGAGGCCGGCACGCTCGCCACCTTCGCCGTCCTGGACCTGATGCTCTTCTTCCTCGCGTTCGAGATGGTGCTCATCCCGATGTACTTCCTGATCGCCCGCTGGGGCGGCCAGGAGAACACGGCGGGCCCCACCCCCACCGGCCCCGCTGCCCCGGCCGGCAGCGACCGCGAGCGGGCCGCCTGGCGGTTCATCCTCTACACACTGCTCGGTTCCGTCGTCATGCTGCTCGGCCTCCTCCTCATCGGCCTCAAGGGCGGCACCTTCGACATGGTGGCACTCGCCTCTGACAACGGGGCCGGGCTCAGCCACTCCACGCAGGTCATCGCCGTGCTCGCGATCGGTATCGGACTCGCGGTCAAGGCCCCGATGTGGCCGCTGCACAGTTGGCTGCCCGACGCGCACACCGCGGCGCCCACCGTGGGCTCCGTACTCCTGGCCGGCGTGCTGCTGAAGATGGGCACCTACGGCCTGGTCCGCATCGCGCTCCCGATGGCCCCCGACGGCGCGCACACCCTCGCCCCGTACCTCGCGGCGTTCGCCGTCGTCGGCATCCTCTACGGCTCGCTCGCCTGCCTCGCCCTGGCGCTGCCCACCTCGGGCCGCTCCGACACGCTCGGCCCCACCGCGGCGCTGACCCCCGCCCGCCCCAAGGCCGACCTCAAGCGCCTCATCGCCTACTCCTCGGTCGGCCACATGGGCTTCGTCCTCCTCGGCATCGCCACCCTTACGCCGACCGGAGTCAACGGCGCGCTGTTCGCTAACATCGCGCACGGCCTCATCACCGGCCTGCTGTTCTTCCTGGTCGGAGCCCTCAAGGAGCGCTTCGGCAGCACCGACCTCGACCAGCTCGCGGGCGGCGCGCGCGCCTCGGGCGCCGCGCTGTACGGCAGGGCTCCGCGCCTCGGCGGCCTGCTGGCCTTCGGCGCCGTCGCCTCCCTCGGCCTGCCCGGCCTCGCCGGCTTCTGGGGCGAGATGCTGGCCATGTTCGGCGCGTACGAGCCGGCGGACGGCCTCAGCCGCCCCGCCTACCTCACCTTCCTCGCGCTCGCCGGCCTCGGCACCCTGCTGACCGCCGCCTACCTGCTGATCGTCGTGCGGCGCGTGTGCATGGGCGAGCCCGCCGCCGGCGGCGCCCTCGCCACGGCCGGCGCCCCGGCGCCGGACGGCACGCCCGCCACGGCGGTCCCGGCCGCCGTCGGCGCCCCCACGGCGGCGAGCGGCGCGACCCGTACGGCCGCGACCCCGCCAGGCGCCGCGCCCACCGACGCCGCGCCCACCGACACGGCAGCGCCCGACACCGGCTCGCCCGGCCTCGCCTCGCCCGCCGCCGCGGCGACCGTCGGCAGCCCGCGCCGCGATGACGCGATCGCCGACGTACGGGGCCACGAACTCGCCGCCTGGACGCCGCTCGTCGTCCTCACCGTCCTCGCCGGGCTCTGGCCCGCGGCCCTGCTGGGGCTGACCGACCCGGCCGTGCAGCACCTCCTCGGAGGCGGGAGCTGATGAACACCACCGCCGCGAGCGCCGTCCAGTCCATCGACTGGCTGGCCATCGCCCCGCCCACCCTCACCGCCGTCGTCGGCCTCGTCGTGCTGGTCGCCGACCTGTTCCTGGCCGAACGGCGCAAGCCGCTGCTCGGCTGGGTCTCGATCGCCGGGCTCGCCGTCGCCGGACTGTCCCTGCTGCCGCTGCGAGGCGGTGACAAGGCGACGTTCTGCCTGGTCTCCGACGGTGACGTGTGCAGCTACGTCGCCGACGACTTCACCGTCGCCATCCAGCTCCTGGTGCTCGGCGGGGCGCTCCTGACCGCCCTGCTCTCGCTGCACACCGTGGCGGAGCAGAAGCTTCCGGCCGGCGAGTACTGGTTCCTGCTGCTGTCCTCCGCGGCCGGCGCTGCGCTGCTGCCCGCCTCCCGTGACCTGGCCACCCTGGTCATCGCCCTTGAGGTCGCCTCCCTCCCGGCCTTCGCCCTGGTCGGCCTGCGCCGCAACGACCGCCGCTCCTCCGAGGCCGCGCTCAAGTTCTTCCTCTCCTCGGTCGTGGCCACCGCGGTCACGCTGCTCGGCGTGAGTTTCGTCTACGCCACCACCGGCAGCATGCACGTCGCCCGCGTCGCCGACGGCCTCACCCACGTCGACCCGCGCCTGGAGACCCTCGCGCAGACGGGCGTGGCCCTCACCCTGATCGGCTTCGCCTTCAAGACGGCGGCCGTCCCCTTCCACTTCTGGGTCCCCGACACCTACGTCGGCGCTCCGCTGCCGATCGCCGCCTACCTCTCCGTCATCGGCAAGGCCGTCGGCTTCACCGGCCTGATCGTCGTGACCGTCCGCGCCTTCCCCTCCTACGCGGACGTGTGGGGGCCGGCGGCGGCGGTGCTGGCCGCGCTCACCATGACCGTGGGCAACGTGGCCGCGTTGCGTCAGCGCCCCGAGCACGCGCGCAGCGCCGTACGTCTGCTGGCCTGGTCCTCCGTCGGGCAGGCCGGCTATCTGCTGGTCCCCATCGCCGCGGCCGGCTACGCCGACTCCGCCGCCGACGCGGAGCACGCCGTCGGTGCCACGGTCGCCTACGCGCTGATGTACGCCGCGGTCAACCTCGGGGCGTTCGCCGTGGTGGCGCTCGTGGCCCACGTCGCGGGCCGCGCCGGGACCAGCACGGGCCTGCGCCTCACGGACCACCGCTCCCTCTACGCCACCCGCCCGCTGGCCGCCCTCGCGCTCGGCTTCTTCCTGCTCTGCCTGGCCGGGCTGCCGCCGGGCGTGATCGGCCTCTTCGCCAAGGTGGCCGTCTTCTCCGCGGTCGTCGACGCGGGCCTGGGCTGGCTCGCCGTCGTCATGGCGGTCAACGTCGTGATCGCGCTCTACTACTACCTCCAGTGGACGGCCGCCCTCTTCCGCGCGCCCACCCCCGCCGAGGCCCCGGCCACCGCGCCCGCCGGCCCGGCCCCCGGTCAGCCCGCCGCCTCCCGCTCGGACTCCGCCGCGCTGCCCGGGGCGGGCCCGGAAGCCGGCGCGGTCGCGGTGCGCACGGCGGCCCCGGCCGGCGAACGCCCTCGCGCGACGGACGCCACGGCGGACGGTGCCCGGCCCCGGGTCCCCGCCTCGCTGACCGCCACGGTCGCCCTGACCACCGTGCTCGGCGTCGCCCTGTCCGGCGCCCCGCAGCTCGTGCTGCACTTCGCCTCCGGGACCCTCTTCTAACCCCCTCCGCGCCCGTGGCCCACCGCCCCGCCCGGCCCCGCCACCACCCGGCTGACCTGCTGCGATGCCGGCCAGCCGGGCACGCCGTACGCCGAGCGCCCCGTCCGTGGCCCCCGCCGTCAGGCCGCCGCGCCCCGGCGGGGCGGCTGCCCGCGCACCCGGCACAAGGGAACTAGCCCTTCTCATCTGGCGTTGACCAGTGATGGAGGGTCCACTGAAAGCTGGAGAAACCGCGAAAGGGTTCCCCCTGCCGTACCACTTGGAGGGCGTACCGTGCACCGCCGGCACAATGGGCTCAAGACCGCCGTACTCCTCGGGGGACTGTCCGCACTCATCATCGTCATCGGTGGGATGTTCGGCCGCACCGGACTGGTCATCGCCGTCCTCGTAGCGCTCGGCACCAACGCGTACGCGTACTGGAACAGCGACAAGCTGGCCCTGCGGGCGATGCGGGCCCGTCCGGTGAGCGAGTTCGAGGCACCCCAGCTCTACCGCATGGTCCGGGAGCTGTCCACGGCCGCGCGACAGCCGATGCCCCGGCTGTACATCTCGCCCACCGACGCCCCGAACGCCTTCGCCACCGGCCGCAACCCGCGCAACGCGGCCGTGTGCTGCACCGACGGCATCCTCCGGCTGCTGAACGAGCGCGAGCTGCGCGGCGTCATCGGCCACGAGCTGAGCCACGTCTACAACCGCGACATCCTCATCTCCTCCATCGCGGGCGCGCTCGCGAGCGTGGTGATGTTCCTGGTCAACTTCGCGTGGCTGATCCCCATCGGCCGATCCGACGACGACGACGGCCCCGGCTTCCTCGGCATGCTGCTGATCATGCTCCTCGGCCCGCTGGCCGCCTCCGTCATCCAGCTCGCCGTCAGCCGTTCGCGCGAGTACGAGGCGGACGCGTCGGGCGCCCAGCTCACCGGTGACCCGATGGCCCTCGCGAGCGCCCTGCGGAAGCTGGAGGCGGGCACGAAGGCGCTCCCGCTGCCGCCGGAGCCACGGCTGGAGACGGCAAGCCACATGATGATCGCGAACCCCTTCCGCCCGGGCGCCGGCATGGCCAAGCTGTTCTCGACCCACCCACCCATGGCGGAGCGCATCAGCCGCCTCGAGAAAATGGCGGGACACTAACCCGATGAAGACGATCCTGAACGTCATCTGGCTGGTCCTGTCCGGCTTCTGGCTGGCCTGCGCGTACGTCCTGGCGGGCCTGATCCTGTGCATCACGATCATCGGCATCCCCTTCGGCATCGCCTCCTTCCGCATCGCGCGCTTCGCGCTGTGGCCCTTCGGCTACACCGCCGTCGAGCGACGCGACGCCGGCGCCCCGTCATGCGTCGGCAACGTCCTCTGGCTGCTCCTCGCCGGCTGGTGGCTGGCGCTCAGCCACATCGTGACGGGCCTCCTGCTCTGCGTGACGATCATCGGCATCCCGCTGGGCGTGGCCAACTTCAAGCTGATCCCGGTCTCACTGACCCCCCTGGGCCGGGACATCGTCCCGACGAACCAGCCCTTCGCCGCCCGCTGAGCGGCCCCGACCGCTTCCGGGCCGACCTCCTCTGACGGGTACCGGTTCGGCACGCGGCTACGCGCCGGGCGTGCGGCTACGCGCCGGGCGCCGCGACACCCTGCTGGGGCGCGGGCGCGGGCGCTGACGCGGTCCCAGAGGTAGGCGTGGGCGCTGAGGCGGTCTCGGGCTTCGTCTCAGGCCCGGGCCGGCCGTATCGCTCGGGAGCCGGGAGCCGGGAGCCGGGAGCCGGGAGCCGGGGGCAGCCGGCGGGCGCGGGGTGTGGTCGGCGCTCACCCATGGAGTGAGCGCACCGAGCGGACCCGCGCGCCGAACGCACACCGCAGGGGCTCATGCCGCCCGTGCCGGAGGCGCCGGGCTGTCGCGGGTCGAAGTCCGACCGGCGGCAGCCCGGCGACGAAGAAACGCTGGTTACCGGTAGTTCACGAACTGCAGCGCGAAGTCGAGGTCCTTGCCCTTGAGGAGCGCCTGCACGGCCTGCAGGTCGTCGCGGCTCTTGGAAGAGACCCGCAGCTCGTCGCCTTGGACCTGCGCCTTGACGCCCTTCGGGCCCTCGTCGCGGATGATCTTGGCGACCTTCTTGGCGTTGTCCTGCGAGATCCCCTCCTGCAGCGAGGCGAAGATCTTGTACTCCTTGCCGGACGCCTGCGGCTCACCCGCGTCCAGCGCCTTCAGCGAGATCCCACGCTTGACCAGCTTCGTCTCGAAGATGTCGAGAACGGCCTTCACCCGCTCCTCGGCGTTGGCCCGCATCTCGATCTTCTCGCCCGACCAGGCGATCGACGCGTCGACGCCCTTGAAGTCATAGCGCTGCGCGATCTCCTTGGCGGCCTGGTTGAGCGCGTTGTCGACCTCCTGCCGCTCGACCTTCGAGACGATGTCGAAACTGGAGTCGGCCATGTTGAGTTGGCTCCTCGTACGTAGATCCGTCAGGGAAGCGGCCCAGCGGACCGCGCTGCCAGCCTAGCTACCTCGGCCACGCTCCAGCGGCGATCAACCCGGTGGCGGACCACCCCCTGGCATCGGGTATGGTTTATGTCGTTGCCAGGGAGCCCCAAGCAATCTCAGCAAAGGGCGGAATTCTTGGCTACATCCCAGGCGGTGTGCCCGAGTGGCCAATGGGAGCGGACTGTAAATCCGTCGGCTTAGCCTACCCAGGTTCGAATCCTGGCGCCGCCACGCTTTGGGACACGGCCCCTGATCTGCGGAAACGCGGATCGGGGGCCGTTTTTGTTGGGATGGTGAGTGGGCGGGGCGCCTCCCTGCCTCTGCTGCCGACGCGTTCTCGACCGGCGGTTATGGACGGATCTGGACGCGGCGGCGATGGTGAGCCTGTGTTGATCCCGGGCGGGGGCGGACATGTGCGTGTTCCCTGTCGGGTGCTTGGGTGCTTGGGTGCTTGGGTAGCCGGTGTCCCCGTTCGCCCGGCGCCGGGCGTGGGCGGAGAACGGATAACCGCCGCGCCGGTACGCGGCACCCTGTTACGCCTCACTTCGGTCGCGCGGTGGTGGTGACGGTGTCTGTGGTTCCCTCCTGGCGAACTGCTTCTCTTGTCCTCGCTGCTGCGGACGGAGCATTTCGGCAAGGTCGTGACCGTTGAGCGACCATTGAGCGGGGCGCGTTATCGCAGTGGGGCTGCTGCTTGTCCGCCGTGTCGCCAAAGGCAGCGCGATGGCGTGCTCGGAGTCAGCAGGTTCGGTGCTGTGCGCGAACAGGCAGGTTGCGAAATGCGTGTGCTGACCGATGTCTCCCTACGCGAGAGCCCCCCATCAAGCCCGATGTCGTCCCGCCGGAGCGTGAATCCGCACCGCGAAGCGGGAGAAGCGGACGATGAGCGTGCCGATGGCGCCGCCGAGGGTGTTGAAGAGGAGGTCGTCTATGTCGACGGTGCGGCCCGCGGCCATGAGGAATTGTGTGGCTTCGATGGCGGCGCTGGCGAAAAGGCAGGAAGCGATCGCCGAAAGAGCGCCGAGTGAGGGAAAGGAAAACAGCAGAAGCGCCGCCAGGGGTGTGAACATGGCGGCGTTGGCGATCTGGAGGCGCACGATCATGTCGCGCTCTTCGGCGAAGAGGCCGGCGCCGCTGTGGCCGCTGGGCTGCCACATGCCCTCACCGGGAATCCAGGCGATCGCATGGCCGCTGGTGCCCAGCGGCTGCGTGGGGGCCACCGTGGCCACCAGGGTGATGCCGGCCCACAGAAGCAGGAGGGCGCGCGCCGCGCGGGAAGCCCGGTCGTCGTCGCGGGTGAGCCACCAGGCGCCGGCGAGGCACAGTCCCACGGTCGCCGTGAGGAAAAGGGCGATGGTCGCCGGGCTCACGTACAGCACGACCTGCCACATGCGCACTTCCTCGTCGGTTTAGGGCCCTGGTGTGGTGGGCGACGAGGCTGGGCTCCTTGTTTCGGAGGTGCCCAGCCCGTTGAACGGCTCAGGGGCAACGCCACTTGGTGACGTACACCTTGTTCTTGTACTCCATGACGCCGCGAATGCACTCGTCCTTGTTGATCTCGTGTTTCTTGCGTAATTCGGCGACGCCGTTCCTCGTTTTCTTGCTGCCGAACCACAGTTCCCAGGCCGTGATGTCGGAGTTCTTGCGTTGGGATCCGAGCTTGACCTTGATCTCGCCGCCCTGGTGGCGCACGTACCTGACTCTCCAGGTGAAGGTGCCGGTTTTCCCGACCTTTCCGCCCTTGATGCAGAGCGATCCCCTGGAGAGGTCTCCGCAGCCCGCCGGTGTCGCGCTCGCCGGCGGGGCGAGCGTCACCGTGCCGCCAAGGATGGCCGCCAAGGCTATGGATATTCCGAGTGGGCGTTCAGCGTGCATCTCCCCTCCCATTCGAATTGCCGTTTCGATATGCGCGGGGGCGGCCCTGGTGGGCCTTTATTACGCTACCAACTGGATACGGTCCATGTGGGAGATAAACGCGCCAAAGGTGCGTAAATGGGCGCTTCGCATGACGTATCGATTCTTCTTGTGTCGAAAAAGAACGCCATGTGAGCCGCTACGGGCGGGGCTGGCGACGGGCCCGCCGTCCCATCAGGGGCGGAGCCGTCGCGGATCGCCGCAGGGCGGCGGCGCGGGCTCGGACCGCTTGCCAACGGTGGCAAGGCCGCGAGCGCGCCACGCCCGTCGTCGCCGGCGCGGTGGTGGCCGGGGTCGGGACGCGAAGGGGGGCCGACTTCGCGGGCTGTGCCAGGTCGCGTTCGGCTCAGGCGTCACGCCCGTATCGCGGGCCACCCCGGCCCGCCCCGTGCGCCCAAGGCGTCCCATCTGGCCCAGCGACACCGCGTGGACTCGCACGTACCAGCGGCCCGGGCGCCACCGCGGGCACCACCAGGCTGCCTGGGCGACGCCGACCCGGACGGCTCGCGACGGGCGGCGCACCGTGTGGGGCGTGTCCGATAACGCCTTGGAAACCTTCCACGGGACCGGACGAGCGCCGGACCAGGAGCGGACCGGACCAGGAGCGGACTGGGCCGGGGCCGGACCGGGCCGGGGCCGGACCGGGCTGTGGTCAGGCCGGGCCGGCGTGCGGGCCCCGGCCCGGCCACTCGGTCAGCGTGCGGCCGCCGCCCGCACGGCCTCCGCGATCGGGGTGGTGCCGCCGATGAGTTCCAGGGTCCGGCCCGCGGTGGCCGGCTCGTCGAGGAGGGCGGCCAGGACCGCGGCCACGTCCTGCCGGGTGACCTCCGCCCGGCCCGTGGACTCGGCGAGGGTGACCAGGTCGGTGCCGGGGTCGTCGGTGAGGCGGCCGGGGCGCAGGATGGTCCAGTCGAGCGCGGAGCGGGCGCGGACGTCGGCGTCGGCCGCGCCCTTGGCGCGCAGGTACGCCGCGAAGACCGGGTCGGTGTCCGCGCTCGGCTCCCGGTCGGCGCCCATCGCGGAGACCACGATGAAGCGGCGTACGCCGGCGCGCTCGGCCGCGTCCGCGAACAGGACCGCGGCCGCGTGGTCCACCGTCTGCTTGCGGTCCACGCCGCTGCCAGGACCGGCTCCGGCAGCGAAGACCGCCGCGTCCGCGTCCTCCAGGTGCTGGGCCACCTCGGGGAGCGAGGCGTGCTCCAGGTCGCACACGACGGGCTCCGCGCCCGCCGCCAGCAGGTCACCCGCCTGCTCCGGCCTGCGGATGATCCCCGCGACCTCATCCCCGCGCCCGGCGAGCAGCCGCTCAAGCCGGAGCGCGATCTGACCATGTCCACCAGCGATGACAATGCGCATGCCCTCGACCGTACGCGGGAGCGGCGTGCAACCATCGGCGCCACTCACGCGTCTCTTATCCGTCCCTGACCGGTTGTCGTGGATGTGTCCGTTCGCCGTGGCACGCCGGTCGCGGGGCACGGACGCAGAGTTGGGCGGACGCGGCACTCCGGCACGGCATGCGGCACGGTGCGTACGGCACCGGCCCGAGCCGAAGTCAGGGGGTGAGCATCGCGCACGGTGACCGTTATCCGGGGGTCAACGGCCCGCCGGGTACGTACCATCTGTGCGTCAGTGGCCTCGCGGTGAGGGCGCGGCGGTGCGGGGACGCACCGGCTCGCCGGCCCGGGGCACGTCATGATCCACGCGAAAACAGCCGTGGTCACCAAGGGGAGCGCGGGGGAGGGGCAGCCTCGCTCGTGCCGCCACGCAAGAGGAGCTTGCCATTACCGCCATCCGTAAGTCCCTGGTCGCTGTCGGCTGCACGGTCGCCCTCGCAGCCGGTTCCACTGCCTGCGGTAGCGAGGAAAACCTTTCCGCAGGGCAGCGCCTTTCGCGTGCCACCGACAATCTCGGTGAGCGGGACGCGATCTCCGTGCAGATGTCCTTCGACGCCACGCCCGAGAAGATGCGGCTGTTCGCCGAGGATGCGGACGACCCGATGCCGCCCGAGGTGGCCGAATTCCTGTCCAAGATGAAGGTGACGTTCTCCGCGAAGTCCGACAAGCCCCTGGAGGAGTCCGGGGAGAAGGACATGACGAGCAGCCAGCTCAAGATATCGGGCCCCGGCGGAGACGTGGCCGAGTACCGGTTGGTGGACAAGACCGCGTACTACCGGCTGGACCTGCAGCAGTTCGCCAAGCTCAGCGGCGAGTCCATGCCCTCGGCGGACGAGCTGAAGGGCCAGCTCCCCAAGGGCTTCGAGGCCGGTGAGGCGCTTCTCACCGGGAAGTGGATCAAAATCGAGGCAGCCGACCTCGAGAACCTCCGGCGCGACATGACGGACATGGCGAAGTCCGAGGGCGGGGCCGACGCGCCCACCGACGACCCCACCCTGAGCGCGGAAACCAGCAAGAAGCTGCTGAATTCCATTCGGAACGCCTTCGCGGGCCAGGTCACCACCAAGGAGGCCGGCCGTAAGGACGGCGCCGACCACGTGTTGGCCACGGTGCCGGTACGGCCGCTGATGACGGCCATCGTGAACGGGCTGCGGCCGATCGCGAAGGAGCTGCCCGGCGGCGAGAAGGAACTGCCGACCGAGAAGGACCTGAAGGACGTTCCCAACAACAAGGTCACGGTCGATTTCGCGGTCAAGGGCAGCGAACTCAGCGGCGCCACCGTGGACCTGACCGAATTTGACACCAAGCTCAAGAAGAAGCTGGCCGGTCAGGGTGACGGAAAGCTGCCGATGAACCTGTCGTTCGACGAGCCCGTCGAGGCCAGCGCCCCGACCGACGCCGTCAAGGTGGACGTCAAGCAGCTCATGATGGGCCTCGGGTCCCTCTTCACCGGCGGCCTGGACCAGGAGGACGCGGCCGGCGCCACCGACGACCCGTTCGGCGGCGACGGCTCCCTGGACGAGAGCTTCGCGGGCCTGGAGTAACCGTTAGCTCAACCCGCCCGGCAGGGGCGCCCGCCACGCGCGGGCGCCCCTGCCGGCGTTTCGGGAGACGCGTCTCGCGCCGGCGTAGCCTCGGGGCGCGCCGCGCGGCGGCTAGCTCCGGGGCGGTTGGCGGCCGTCGCCCTGTGTCGTACGCGCCTGGCGGGGCAGGTCGAGCGCGACCACGGCGGCCGAGTCGCAGTACTCGCGCACCGCGCTGGTCCGCGCCACCACCCGGCCCCGGTGCACCACGAGGCGGCTGTACGCGAGCGAGAGGGCGCCGGCCACGCTCTCGCCGCGCACGGCCAGCAGCTCCGCGGGGAACCCCGCCTCCACCCGCACCTCCGGCAGCCCCATGGCCTCCCTGGCCCGGCCGCTGATCGCCTCGTACGCCTCGTCCGGGGTCAGCCCCTCGCGCGAGGCGAGCAGGAAGCCGGCCTCCAGCGGGTCGCCGCGCCCCACCGGGTTGGCCGTGTCGCGCAGGGCGCCGCTGCCCGCGGCGACGCGTACGCCGGCGGCGCGCAACAGCCGCACCGGGGCGCACGGCGAGACCGGCGAGCGCCGTTCCTCCAGCGCGCCGCACTCGGCCTGTGGCAGCGCGCACACCGTGATCCCGGCCGCGGCGAGCTGGTCGGCCGCCCGCGTGGCGAGCTGGCGCGGCAGCCGGGCGAGGCCGCCGCACGGGCCGAGCGTGACGCCCGGACGCAGCCCGCCGGCCATCGCCGCGAAGCGGGCGAGCAGGGCCGGATCGTCCCCGTCCAGGTGCAGGTCGACGGCGCAGCCGTGCTCGGCGGCCAACGCAAGGACGGCCTCCACGTGGCCGGTCGGGTCGGGGTCGAGGTCGGGGCAGCCGCCGATGACACCGGCGCCCATCTTGACCGCGTCCCGCAGCATCGCGAGCCCCTCGGCGCCGGCGATGCCGGTCAGCGTGCGCGGCATGGCCACCGCCGAGACGTCGATGAGCCCGCTCAGCGCCCTGCGGGCGAGCAGCACCGCCTCCAGGGCGCCGAGCCCCGGCACGTCCCCGACGCGCACGTGGGTGCGCAGCGCGGTCGCGCCGTGGCCGAGTTGCAGCAGCGCGGCCTCGGTGGTGCGGCGCTGGACGTCGTCGGGTGCGTACGCGGTGGGACCGTCCGCGTCGGCGGTGAGGGCGAGGTCACAGTGGGCGTGCGGTTCGGCGGGGGCGGGCAGCAGGAGGTAGCCGCTGAGGTCGACGCGGGCTCCGGGGGCGAGGCTGCCCGCGGTGCCCACCGCGTCGACGCGACCGCCGCTGAGCCGTACGTCGACGGTGCGCCCGTCCGCGAGCCGGGCGCCGCTGAGCAGCAGCGCGGTCGCGTCGGATGCCGCGCCGTCGTTTCTCGGGGGCTGCTGCGGCTGGCTGTCGGGCATCGCGCTCCTGTGAGTGGCGAGAAGTGCGGGCTGGGGGAGGGGCCGTGACCTGCGGCGTCCGGCGGCTGGACGGCCACGGAGCGGGCCGGGGGCGGGTGCTGGTTCCGGGCGGGAGCCAGCGCGGGCGACGGGGCGTGCGCGGGCGCGCGGGGGCGCGCTGCGCCAAGATCACTCGGTGCGCTCCGAGCCTAGGGCGCGGCCGGGACCGCTTCGAGGAGGAGCCGAATAGTCGTACCGGTGTGGTGCCGGGGGCGTCCGCCAGCCGCCACAAGGCGGGTGGATACGGATTTCACGATCGGCCGCAGAGCGTGTAATGTCTTCATCGCTCGCCCCAATAGCTCAGTCGGCAGAGCGTCTCCATGGTAAGGAGAAGGTCTACGGTTCGATTCCGTATTGGGGCTCTGATGTGTGAGGTTGCCTACCCGAGATAATCGGGTAGGTGCCACTCGCATCACAGCGGTGTAGCTCAGTCGGTAGAGCAAGCGGCTCATAATCGCTGTGTCACCGGTTCAAGTCCGGTCACCGCTACTGACAGTAGCCGATTGTGGGGTCGGTCCTTCGATCGGCTACTCTTTTCTGCGTTCATCCATCCGTCCCCTCGGGCTGATCCCCTGGGGCGGCCCCACGTTCAAGGAGCACTCACGTGGCTGCCACCGACGTCCGCCCGAAGATCACGCTGGCCTGCGTGGAGTGCAAGGAGCGGAACTACATCACCAAGAAGAACCGGCGTAACAACCCGGACCGTCTTGAGATGAAGAAGCACTGCCCTCGTTGCAACTCGCACACCGCGCACCGCGAGACGCGATAATTCAGGCTCGTTCACGAGGCCGCTCCCAGCCTGGGGGCGGCCTCGTGGCGTTCTACGTAAAGATCACGACAGTCGCAGGAGGTGCGAGCGATGCCGCTCGATGAGAGCTACGTCGGACGGGCCTATCCGCCCACCGAGCCGTACGAGGTGGGTCGCGAGAAGATCCGGGAGTTCGCCGAGGCGATCGGGGAGACCAACGGCGTCTACACCGACCCCGAGGCCGCGCGGGCGCTCGGACATCCCGACGTGATCGCCCCGCCGACTTTTGTGTTCTCCATCTCCTATCGCGCGGCGCATCAGGTCATTCACGATCCGCAACTCGGGCTCGACTACAACCGGGTCGTCCACGGCGACCAGGCGTTCAGCTACGTCCGTCCGGTGCGGGCGGGCGACTGCCTGTCGGTCACTTCCACCATTGAGTCGGTCAGAACCATGGCGGGTAACGACATCCTCGTCGTGCGCGGCGACGTGCACGATAAGAGCGGCGAACTCGTGGTGACCGCGCGCACGATGCTCGTGGCCCGTGGCGCTGACGGGAAGTGAGACAGATGACAGCGAAGATTTCGTACGACGAGGTCGAGGTCGGTACCGAACTGCCTGGCCAGTCCTTTCCGGTGACGCGTGAGACCCTCGTGCGCTACGCGGGGGCGTCCGGCGACTTCAATCCGATCCACTGGAACGAGAAGTTCGCCAAGGAGGTCGGGCTGCCCGACGTGATCGCGCACGGCATGTTCACCATGGCCTCCGCGATCCGCGTGGTGACCGACTGGGTCGGGGATCCGGCCGCCGTCGCGGAGTACGGGGTGCGGTTCACCAAGCCCGTCGTCGTGCCGAACGACGACAAGGGCGCGCTCATCGAGGTCAGCGCCAAGATCGGCGCCAAGCTCGACGACGAGGCGCGCACGGTGCGCGTCGACCTCACGGCGGTCAGCAACGACCAGAAGGTCCTGGGGCGCTCCCGCGCCGTCGTGCGCCTCGCCTGATCGCCGCCGGGCCGCCGTCCACCCTGGTCAGGGGCGCGGCGGCCCCGCGCGTCGTTCGGCCCGGCCGGTGGGCCGGGGGCGTGGAGGCGGGGGGCAGGGGCCGGAGTCGGTCTCCCCGGGGGTGCGCGGCGGAGCACGCGGGCGCCGCGTCGCGGCGGCCGCAGTCGCTTGACGGCGGAAGTTATTGAGTAATAACTTATCGGTATGGCGCACTCCACACCCCGTATGAGCGCGGACGAGCGGCGCAGGGTCGCGGTCCGGGTGGCGATGTCGGAGTTCGCCAAGGGTGGGTACTACGGCACCTCGACCGAGGCCATCGCGCGGCGCGTCGGGGTCTCCCAGCCGTACCTGTTCCGGCTCTTCCCCAACAAGCGGGCCCTGTTCAAGGCCGCCGCCGAACTGTGCTTCACGCGGACGACCGAGACCTTCGTACGCGTCGCCGACGGGCTGTACGGCGAGGAGGCGCTGGAGGCGATGGGCAAGGCGTACTCCGAGCTGATCGTCGACCGCGAGCTGCTGCTGATGCAGTTGCAGCTCTACGTCACCGCCGGCGGCTCGGACGACGAGGACGTCGTGGCGTACGTGCGGGAGGGCTGGACGGGCATGTGGGAGACCGTTCGCGAGCTGAGCGGGGCGTCGAGCGAGGAGCTGGACGAGTTCTTCTCCCGCGGGATGCTCATCAACGTGCTCGTGGCGCTGGGCGTCCCGGGGGACAACCAGTGCTGGGCGGCCTTCGACGAGTACAGCAAGGCCGCCGCGACGCAGGCCGTGGCCCGTGGAGCGGCGGATGGCCCGCCGAGCGGTGCCGCGGGAACGGGGTCGCCGTGACCCCGCGCCGGGTGGGCCGTGAGCTGGGCGACCCACGGCCGGCGCCCGTCGGCGTCCGGTAGCCGGCGGCCAGACGTACAGCGGGCGTGGCCCGACAACCGGACGACCAACGACCAGCGCCCCGCGACCGCACAGTCCGCGACCACAACCGACAGCGCGATGACCAGCCGCGCGGCCCCTCGGGGTTCCGCGTTCCCTCATAACCGAGAAACTTAGTAAGTAATAACTAATCTTGGAGCCCGTCATGCTCACGGATCGGCCACCGACCAAAGCCACCGCCGTCTGGACCCTGGTGATCACCAGCATCGCCGGGTTCATGGCGGCGCTGGACAACCTCATCGTCATCACCGCCATCCCCGACATCGGCGAGGACCTCGGGGGCGGCATCGAGGAACTCGAATGGACCGTCAACGCGTACACGCTCAGCTTCGCCGTGCTGCTGATGCTCGGCGCCGCGCTCGGTGACCGCTTCGGGCGTCGGCGCGTGTTCGGCGTGGGCGTCGCCCTGTTCACCGCCTCGTCGGCCGCCGCGGCGCTCTCCTCGGACATCGGCCTGCTGATCGCCTCGCGGGCCGCGCAGGGGGTCGGCGCGGCGCTGCTGATGCCGCTCAGCCTCACCCTGCTCACGGCGGCCGTGCCGGCGGAGCGGCGCGGCATGGCGTACGGGATCTGGGGCGCCGTCAACGGGCTTGCCGTCGCCTCCGGGCCGCCGATCGGCGGCGCGGTGGTCGAACACATCTCCTGGCAGTGGATCTTCTGGCTGAACGTGCCCATCGGCGTCGCCCTGCTGCCGCTGGCCCGGCTGCGGCTGGTCGAGAGCCGTGGCCCGGCCGACCGGCTGGACGTCGTCGGCACCGTGCTGGCCAGCCTCGGCCTCCTCGGCATCACCTTCGCGCTGATCCAGGGCAACATCGACGGTTGGACGAGCGCGCCGGTACTGGCCGGCTTCGGCCTCGGCGCGGCCCTGCTGGTGGCCTTCGTCCGCTGGGAGCTGCACACCGACGCGCCGATGCTGCCGATGCGACTCTTCCGCTCCCGCGCGTTCAGCACGGTCAACGCGGCGGGGCTGCTGATGTACCTCGGCATGTTCGGCTCGATCTTCCTGCTCACCCAGTTCCTCCAGCTCATCCAGGGCTACTCGCCGCTGGAGGCGGGGGTGCGGATGCTGCCGTGGACCGCGATGCCGATGATCGTCGCGCCGCTGGCCGGCGCCCTCTCCGACCGGATCGACGGCCGGCTGATCGTCGCCACCGGGCTCGCGCTGATGGCGGTGGGCATCGGCTGGCAGGCGGCCATCGCCGAGCCCGGCCTCTCGTACGCCGCCCAGGTCGCGCCCTTCGCGATCAGCGGCGTGGGCATGGCCCTGTTCTTCGCGCCGGTCTCGGCCCTGGTGATGAACTCCGTAAGCCCCGCCGAGCAGGGCATCGCCTCGGGCGCGAGCAACGCCCTGCGGGAGATCGGCGGCACGCTCGGCGTGGCCCTGCTCGCCTCCGTCTTCAGCGCGCGCGGCGGCTACGGGGCGCCCCGCGAGTTCACCGACGGCCTCACCCCCGCGCTGTGGGTGGGCGGCGGCGCGCTGGCGCTCGCGGCGGTCCTGGTCCTGCTGGCCCCGCGCCAACGCCCCGCCGGGTCGGTCGCGGGGGGCGGGGCGCCCGCGCTGGTCGAGCCCGGGCCGGCGCGACACTCCGCGCCGGTGTAGCCGGGGCTCGTGCGGCCAGGGCGGCGCCGGCGCGCGGCCGGGCGGTCGGACCCGGTGCGGGCCCGGCCGCCGGGCCGCCCGCCCTGCGCCGAGTGTCCGTGGCGTTCCGTACGCTTGTGCCCGTGCAGGAACTCCATGACGCCCCCCTCGCCCCGCTGACCACCTTCCGGCTCGGTGGCCCCGCCACCCGCCTGGTGACGGCCACCACCGACGCCGAGGTGATCGCCGCCGTCCGCGAGGCCGACGCCACGGGCACGCCGCTGCTGCTCGTCGGCGGCGGCAGCAACCTGGTCATCTCCGACAAGGGCTTCGACGGCACCGCGCTGCGCATCGCCACCACCGGCCTCACCCTCGAACCGGCGGGCCCCGAGTCAGGCGGCGGCGCCCACCTGGAGTTGGCGGCGGGCGAGAACTGGTCGGCCGCCGTGGCCCGCACGGTCGAGGCCGGGTACGCGGGGATCGAGTGCCTGGCGGGCATCCCGGGCTCCGCCGGCGCCACCCCGATCCAGAACGTGGGGGCGTACGGGCAGGAGGTCTCCTCGGTCATCACCGAGGTCGTGGCGTACGACCGACAGGCCGACGAGGTGGTCACGATCCCGCGCGCGGAGTGCGGCTTCTCCTACCGGCACAGCCGCTTCAAGCAGCACCCGGACCGGCACGTGGTGCTGCGGGTGCGGTTCGCGCTGGAGGACGCGGGCGGCCTCTCGGCGCCGCTGAGGTACGCCGAGACGGCGCGGGCGCTCGGGGTGGAGCCGGGCGACCGGGTGCCGGTGGGCGCCGCCCGCGAGACCGTGCTGCGACTGCGGGCGGGCAAGGGCATGGTGCTCGACCCCGAGGACCACGACACCTGGTCGGCGGGCTCCTTCTTCACCAACCCGATCCTCGACGAGGCCGAGCACGCCGCGTTCCTGACCCGGGTCGCCGAGCGGCTCGGCCCGGACGTGCTCCCGCCGGCCTACCCCGCCGGCGACGGGCGCACCAAGACGTCCGCGGCCTGGCTGATCGACAAGGCCGGCTTCACCAAGGGGTACGGGCAGGGCGCGGCCCGCATCTCCACCAAGCACACGCTGGCGCTGACCAACCGGGGCGCGGCCACCACCGAGGACCTGCTCGCGCTGGCCCGCGAGGTGGTCGCCGGCGTCCGCGCCGCCTTCGGGGTCACGCTGGTCAACGAGCCGGTCATGGTCGGCGTCGAGCTGTAGCCGACCGGGCGGGCCGGCGCTCTGCCCGTGGCGCCCAGGCGCTGGGGGAGCGCGGCTAGTAGGCCACGCCCACGTACTGCCGCACGGCCCGTGGGTCGTCGAGCAGCGCCAGCATCGCGTGGGCCAGGTCGGCGCGGGCGAGGGAGCGGCCGTCGCGGACGCCGGCACCCAGCGCCGTGCGGTACGTGCCGGTCAGCGGCCGGTCGACCAGCCGGGGCGGGCGCACAAGCGTCCAGTCCGTGTCCGAGGCGGCGACGACCCGCTCCATGACCGCCAGGTCCGCGTAGATCTTCCGGAACGCCGCCCTGACCAGCGGCCACACCACCGCCCGGCCCAGCAGCGCCTCGCCCTGGGGGACCTCGCCGACCGGGGCCGCGCTGATCGCGACCAGCCGGCGTACGTCACCGGCCGCCATGGCCCGCACGATGCCACGGGTCGCCGCCGACGCGATGCCCGCCTGCTTGTTGGTGGGCGCGCCGACGGCCGAGAGCACCGCGTCCCGCCCCGCGACGGCGGGCACGAGCGCCTGCTCGTCCGTGAGGTCGGGGGCCGTGACGACGGTCAGCTCCGGGTGGGTCACCGCGAGCCGGGCCGGGTCCCTGACCACGGCCGTGACCTGGTGGCCCGCGTCCAGGGCCTGTCGTACCAGGAGGCGGCCGGTGCCACCGGTCGCGCCGAACACCGTGAGTCGCATGGCTCCCCCTCAGAGGTGGGTAAGTGTTCACTCACCTCTAGGGTGAGTAACCACTCACGGCTGCGTCAAGTCGCGCCGGAGAACCAAGCCGAAGCCGACGCGGCGCGCGCGACGTCGCCACGCCACCAGGGAGCCCCGCATGACCCCCACCCGGGCCCGGATCCTCGACGCCGCCGAACGGCTGCTGCGCACCATCGGCCTGGCCCGCGCCACTACCAAGGAGATCGCCCGCGCGGCGGGCTGCTCGGAGGCGGCCCTCTACAAGCACTTCCGCAACAAGGAGGACATCTTCGTACGCGTCCTGGAGGAGCGGCTGCCCAAGCTCGGCCCGCTGCTCGCCGAGCTGACCGAGCGCCCGGGCGAGCGCGACATCACCGATAATTTGACCGAAATCGCCCGCAGGGCCGCCGAGTTCTACGCCTCAAGCGTTCCGATCATCGCGGCCCTGTACGCCGAGCCCACCCTGCTCAAGCGGCACAACGAGGGGCTGCGCGAGATCAACGCGGGCCCGCGCCGGCCGCTGGACGCCCTCGCCCGCTACCTGCGCGCCGAGCGCGCGGCCGGCCGCCTGCGCCCCGACGCCGACTGCGACAGCGCCGCCGCGCTCCTGCTCGGCGCCTGCTGCCAGCGCGCGTTCCTGCTCAGCACGGACGAGAGCGAACCCCCGCTCGCGGAGTTCGCCGCCGACCTCGCCCGTACGGTGCTGCGCGGCATCGGCTGACGGCGCGCGCCCCGGGGGCGATCCGCCACCCGGCCGCGCACCTCGCGCGCTCCGCGCGCCCCGCTACGCCGCCGCCAGCCAGGCGTCGATCTCCGCGATCAACCCGTCGCGCACCGGCGTCGGCGCGGCCGAGCCACGGACCGACTGCCGGGCCAGCTCTGCCAGCTCCGCGTCGGTGAACCCGTGGTGCGTGCGGGCCAGCTCGTACTGGGCGGCGAGCCGGGACCCGAACAGCAGCGGGTCGTCCGCGCCTAGCGCCATCGGTACCCCGGCCTCGAACAACGCCCGCAACGGCACGTCCTCCGCCTTGTCGTAGACGCCGAGCGCCACGTTCGACGCCGGGCACACCTCACAGGTGACCTGCCGGTCGGCCAGCCGGCGCAGCAACCGCGGGTCCTCGGCCGCCCGTACGCCGTGCCCCACCCGGGCCGCGCGCAGGTCGTCCAGGCAGTCGCGGACGCTGCTGGGCCCGGCCAACTCGCCGCCGTGCGGCGCTGCCAGCAGGCCGCCCTCGCGGGCGATGGCGAACGCCCGGTCGAAGTCGCGGGCGAAACCGCGCCGTTCGTCGTTGGAGAGCCCGAAGCCCACGATGCCGCGGTCGGCGTAGCGCACCGCGAGCCGGGCCAGGGTGCGCGCGTCCAGCGGGTGCTTCATGCGGTTGGCGGCCACCAGCACCCGCATCCCCAGACCCGTGTCGCGCGCGGCGCGGTCCACCGCGTCCAAGATGATCTCCAGCGCCGGGATCAGCCCGCCGAGCCGCGGGGCGTACGAGGTCGGATCGACCTGGATCTCCAGCCAGCGGGAGCCGTCCCGCACGTCCTCCTCGGCCGCCTCGCGCACCAACCGCTGGATGTCCTCCGGCTCCCGCAGGCACGAGCGCGCGATGTCGTACAGGCGCTGGAAGCGGAACCAGCCTCGCTCGTCGGTCGCGCGCAGCTTGGGCGGCTCGCCGCTGCTGAGCGCCTCCGGTAGGTGAACGCCGTACTTGTCGGCCAGTTCGATGAGCGTGTCCGAACGCATCGAGCCGGTGAAGTGCAGATGCAGGTGGGCCTTGGGCAGCAGCCGCAGGTTTCGTCCGGTGGGCGCGTCGGTGGCACGCCCACCGGGAGAGGCGGAGGCGGGGAAGTGCAACATCCCCAGATCTTGCCGTATGCCCGACGCGCCCGGAAGCCGGATTCCCCGATCGGCTCGGCCCCGCACACGCGGACGGGCGCCCGGCCCGCGCCGGACGCCCGTCCTCCCGCATCGGCCGCGGCGCGGCCGAACACACCGTCAGCGGGCCTCCGCCAGCAGCTTCTGCATCCGGCCCACGCCCTCGGCCAGGTCCTCGTCGCCCAGCGCGTAGGACAGCCGCAGGTAGCCCGGGGTGCCGAACGCCTCACCCGGCACGACCGCCACCTCGACCTCCTCCAGGATCAACTCGGCCAGCTCCACCGACGTGGCGGGCCGCTTGCCGCGGATCTCCTTGCCGAGCAGGCCCTTCACCGACGGGTACGCGTAGAACGCGCCCTCGGGGACGGGGCACTCGACGCCCTCGATCTCGTTCAGCATCCGCACGATCGTCTTGCGCCGCCGGTCGAACGCCTCACGCATCGCCGCCACCGCGTCCAGCTCGCCGGAGACCGCCGCGAGGGCCGCCCGCTGCGCCACGTTGGACACGTTGGAGGTGGCGTGCGACTGGAGGTTGGTCGCGGCCTTGACGACGTCCTTGGGACCGATGACCCAGCCCACCCGCCAACCGGTCATCGCGTACGTCTTGGCCACGCCGTTGACCACGACGCACTTGTCGCGCAGCTCGGGCACGACCACCGGCAGCGAGTGGAACTCGGCGTCCCCGTAGACCAGGTGCTCGTAGATCTCGTCGGTCAGCACCCACAGGCCGTGCTCGACGGCCCAGCGGCCCACGGCCTCGACCTGCTCACGCGAGTACACGGCGCCGGTCGGGTTCGAGGGGGAGACGAAGAGCACGACCTTGGTCCGGTCGGTGCGCGCGGCCTCGAGCTGCTCGACGGAGACCCGGTACCCCGTCGTCTCGTCCGCGACCACCGGCACCGGCACGCCGCCCGCGAGCCGGATCGACTCGGGGTAGGTGGTCCAGTACGGAGCGGGGACGATGACCTCGTCGCCCGGGTCGAGGATGGCGGCGAACGCCTCGTAGATCGCCTGCTTGCCACCGTTGGTGATCAGCACCTGGGACGCCTCGACCTCGTAGCCCGAGTCGCGCAGCGTCTTGGCGGCGATGGCGGCCTTCAGCTCGGGCAGCCCACCGGCCGGCGTGTAGCGGTGGTTCTTCGGGTCGCGGCAGGCCTCCACCGCGGCCTCGACGATGTAGTCGGGCGTCGGGAAGTCCGGCTCGCCCGCGCCGAATCCGATCACCGGACGCCCGGCGGCCTTAAGGGCCTTGGCCTTGGCGTCGACGGCGAGGGTGGCGGACTCGGAGATCGAACCGACCCGGGTCGATACCCGGCGGTCGGTGGGGGCGGTCTCTTGCGGAGTAGCAGCGGTCATGTCTGCATCGTCGCAGACCGCCAGGGCGAGCGGCACAGGGGTTTGCGAGCTGGACGCGGGGCCGCCGCGTGGTCGCCGCGCAGCCGAACGTTCGACGGTTGGCCGTTCAGCACGTACACTCATGCGTCGTCGGGTCCCAACAACCGCGTCCGCTCACGCACTCCGTGCAGCCGGCCGGATGCTGTACGTTGGGGGCCACAAAGGGTCGTAGCTCAATTGGTAGAGCACTGGTCTCCAAAACCAGCGGTTGGGGGTTCAAGTCCCTCCGGCCCTGCTACACACATCCAGCACGGACGGGTGTGTGCATGCGCAGTACTCAAATGCACCGCTGTGCGGCCGGACCGGACGCGGCACGGCCACGATCCGGATTCAGGTGAGGACGAGTGACGGAAGCCCTTGGCTCCACCGCGACGCCTGAAAGCGGTCGTCCAGACGACGAGGCCGCCAAGAAGGGCCGCCGCGGGGGCAAGCGCGGGAAGAAGGGGCCGTTCGGCCGCCTCGCGCTGTTCTACCGCCAGATTGTCGCCGAGCTGCGCAAGGTTGTCTGGCCTTCGCGTAACCAGCTCTCGACGTACACCACCGTAGTGATCGTCTTCGTGGTCATCATGATCGGTCTTGTTACCGTGATTGACTACGGGTTCAACGAAGCCGTCAAGTACATCTTCGGCTGATCCCGCGAAGGGCACCGCGATCCGCGCGGCGCCCCTATCGCACGTTCCACCCCTCTTGTAGCCAGGAAGAAGCAGCCACCGTGTCTGACCCGAACCTGAACGACGCCATCGAGCCCCGCGAGGGCGAAGAGGCTGCGGCGACGGCCGACCCGGCGGCTGCTCCGGCCGAGGAGGGCGTCGCGCTCGACGGTGCCGAGGAGACGGACGCCGCGGAGGCGGACGCCCAGGCCGCCGACGACGAGGCGACGGCCGACGAGGTCGCGGCGGAGGAAGCCGACACCGAGGCAGCGGACGAGGCGGACGAGCCCGCCGAGGCCACCGAAGAGGCGGACGAGGCTGCCGAGGAGACCGCCGATGCCCCGGCGGAAGAGGCCGTGGACCCGGTCGAGGCGCTGCGCGAGGAACTGCGCACGCTTCCCGGCGAGTGGTACGTCATCCACACCTACGCGGGTTACGAGAACCGCGTGAAGACCAACCTCGAGCAGCGCGCCGTCTCGCTCAACGTCGAGGACTACATCTTCCAGGCCGAGGTGCCGCAGGAGGAGGTCGTCCAGATCAAGAACGGCGACCGCCGCACGGTCCGGCAGAACAAGCTCCCCGGCTACGTCCTGGTCCGCATGGACCTGACGAACGAGTCCTGGGGCGTCGTGCGGAACACACCGGGCGTCACCGGCTTCGTGGGCAACGCCTACGACCCGTACCCGCTGACCCTCGACGAGATCGTCAAGATGCTCGCCCCGGAGGCCGAGGAGGCAGCCGCCAAGGCCGCCGCCGCCGAGTCCGGCGTCCCGGCGCCGAGCCGCAAGGTCGAGGTCCAGGTGCTCGACTTCGAGGTGGGCGACTCGGTCACCGTCACCGACGGCCCGTTCGCGACGCTCCAGGCGACGATCAACGAGATCAACGCCGACTCGAAGAAGGTCAAGGGCCTCGTCGAGATCTTCGGCCGCGAGACCCCGGTCGAGCTGAGCTTCGACCAGATCCAGAAGAACTGATCCCACGGATCACCCAGCCACAGCCGAGCAGGTCGGAAGGCCCGCCCGAGGCGCCCGCAAGGGCCCCCGGGCACCCCTTCTGACCTGCTCGGTTTTTGGCCGCATAGCTATACCCGTTATCGTTGTGCGGTATGCCTCCATCCGGATGACCGGATGGCCGGCGAAAACCTCTCACTCAGACCCGGAGAGAGCACATGCCTCCCAAGAAGAAGAAGGTCACGGGGCTGATCAAGCTCCAGATCCAGGCTGGTGCCGCCAACCCGGCGCCGCCGGTCGGCCCCGCGCTGGGCCAGCACGGCGTCAACATCATGGAGTTCTGCAAGGCCTACAACGCCGCGACCGAGTCGCAGCGTGGCATGGTCGTGCCGGTGGAGATCACGGTCTACGAGGACCGCTCCTTCACCTTCATCACCAAGACTCCGCCGGCCGCCAAGCTGATCCTCAAGGCCGCGGGCGTGGACAAGGGCTCCGGCGAGCCGCACAAGACCAAGGTCGCCAAGATCACCCGCGACCAGGTCCGCGACATCGCCACCACCAAGATGCCCGACCTGAACGCCAACGACCTCGACGCCGCCGAGAAGATCATCGCGGGCACCGCCCGTTCGATGGGCGTCACGGTCGAGGGCTGAGCACCTCCACGTCCCCGGGGCCACGGCCCCCAGTGGCAGGGCCAGGCGCTGGCCCGGACCACGACTCCATCCCTGACTCGCGGCGGCAGCCGCGAGAGTGACTACCAGGAGCAGCAGTGAAGCGCAGCAAGGCTCTCCGCAACGCGGACGAGAAGATCGACCGGGAGCGGCTCTACGCCCCGCTTGAGGCCGTCCGTCTCGCGAAGGACACCACCAGCACCAAGTTCGACGCGACCGTCGAGGTCGCCATGCGTCTGGGCGTCGACCCGCGCAAGGCCGACCAGATGGTCCGTGGCACCGTGAACCTGCCGCACGGCACCGGCAAGACCGCCCGGGTCCTGGTCTTCGCGACCGGTGACCGTGCTGCTGCCGCGGAGGCCGCGGGGGCCGACATCGTCGGCTCCGACGAACTGATCGACGAGGTCTCCAAGGGCCGCCTCGACTTCGACGCCGTCGTCGCCACCCCGGACCTGATGGGCAAGGTCGGCCGCCTCGGCCGCGTGCTCGGTCCGCGTGGTCTGATGCCGAACCCGAAGACCGGCACCGTGACCCCCGACGTCGCCAAGGCCGTCACCGACATCAAGGGCGGCAAGATCGAGTTCCGCGTCGACAAGCACTCGAACCTGCACTTCATCATCGGCAAGGTGTCGTTCGGTGAGCAGCAGCTGGTCGAGAACTACGCGGCGGCGCTGGACGAGATCCTGCGTCTGAAGCCCTCCGCCGCGAAGGGCCGCTACATCAAGAAGGCCGCGGTGACCACCACCATGGGTCCGAGCATCCCGCTCGACTCCAACCGCACCCGCAACCTCCTCGTGGAGGAAGACGCCGTCTGATCGTCAGGCGTCTGAGCGACCACACGGGCCCCGCATCTCCTCGGAGGTGCGGGGCTTGCGCGTTGCCCCCGTCTCTGCTCAGCTACTCTGCGAGGGGCAGTAAACAGCAGTTAAAGAGGGGGACCTGTGCGTAGTTCCGGTATGGCAGTACGGATTGGCACGCGTGCCGCCGCCGCGGTCGGTGGCCTGGCGTTGCTGGCGGGCCTGACGGCGTGTGGGAGCGACTCCGGTGACGGCGAGGGTACGAAGAAGTCGGGAGACCCCGCGAAGAACGCGATAGCCGCGTTGCAGCTCGCCTCGCAGAGCACCACCAAGCAGCACTCGGCGAAGGTCGACGGCACCACCGCGATGGCGGGCATGACCTCCACCATGTCCGGCAGCATGGACTGGTCGAACGGCATGCGCGCCACGATGAACATCACGCAGAGCGGCGGTGGCCAGCCGGGCGCGAGCGGCAAGCCGCGCGAGGCCCGCTACACCCCGGACGCGATGTTCATGAACCTCGGCGACGAGCTGGCCAGCTCGCCCCAGGGCAAGGGCAAGCACTGGATGAAGTACGACTACGCCACCCTCGTCGAGAAGGCCGGTCCCTCGGGCAAGTTCCTCAAGGACCAGATGCAGAACACCGACCCGTCGCGGGCCGTGCAGATCCTGATCGCCACGGGCAAGGTGCGCGAGGTCGGCAAGGAGGACGTGCGGGGCACGAAGGCCACCCACTACACGGGCGTGGTCAACGTCTCCGAGCTGGCCCAGATGCAGTCCAAGGACCTCTCCAAGCAGGACCTGGTCGACCTGCAGCAGCAGCTCCAGCAGAGCGGCATGGAGACCGAGACCATCGACCTGTGGATCGACGGCGACAACCTCCTGGTCAAGAAGCGCGAGCAGGCCGACAGCAGCCAGGGCAAGTTCGACGCCACGGTCTTCTACTCCGACTACGGCACCCAGGTCACCGTCGAGGAGCCGCCCGCCTCGGACACCATCAACTTCGAAGACGTGATGCCGCAGGGCTGACGGCCCCGATTTGCCCGCGCGCGACACGTTCGCGTACTCTTCCACAGAAGCCAAAGACCGCTGGTCGTCGCGGTGTCTCCGCAAGAGGCACGGTGACCGAAGGATTCCGCTAGCTGCGGACGGCCTGCGTAGGTGACTGTGGATGAGTTCCCGGAGTTCTTCCGGTTGAGCCACGCCCCGTGCGCCTGCGCCGGGGCGTTTCGTTTTGCCCAGTCTCCTTCCTTCAGCCAGTGCGGTCCGATCACCCGGAAGGAGGCCGAGGCTCATGGCGAGGCCCGACAAGGCTGCCGCGGTTGCCGAGCTGACGGACAAGTTCCGCAGCTCCAACGCCGCAGTGGTCACGGCGTACACCGGCCTGAGTGTCGCGCAGCTCAAGGAGCTGCGGCGCGCTCTCGGTGAGAACGCCCAGTACCGCGTGGCGAAGAACACGCTGACCAAGATCGCGGCCAACGAGGCCGGGATCACCTCGCTCGACGACCTGTTCACGGGTTCGACGGCGATCGCCTTCGTCACCGGTGACCCGGTGGAGTCGGCGAAGGGTCTGCGCGACTTCGCCAAGGACAACCCCCACCTCGTCATCAAGGGCGGTGTCCTTGACGGTGAGGCGCTGTCCGCCGACGAGATCAACAAGCTTGCGGACCTCGAGTCCCGCGAGGTTCTGCTCGCCAAGCTGGCGGGTGCCATGAAGGGCAAGCAGTCCCAGGCTGCCGCGCTCTTCCAGGCGCTTCCGTCGAAGTTCGTCCGCACCGCGGAAGCGCTTCGCGCCCAGAAGGCCGAGCAGGGCGGTGCCGAGTAATTCGGCTCACGCATTGACCGCCGCCTAGCGCGACGGTCGCAGCGGGCCCGTCTACGGAGCAATGCCGTCAGGCACACGCCCGCCGACATGTACATCCGGCACCAGCCGAATTAGTGGAAGGACCGCCATCATGGCGAAGCTCAGCCAGGAAGACCTGCTTGCCCAGTTCGAGGAGATGACCCTCATCGAGCTCGCCGGCTTCGTGAAGGCCTTCGAGGAGAAGTTCGACGTCACCGCCGCCGCCCCGGTCGCCGTGGCCGCGCAGGGTGCCGCTGGTGGCGGCGCCGCCGAGACGGTCGAGGAGAAGGACGAGTTCGACGTCATCCTCACCGGTGCGGGCGACAAGAAGATCCAGGTCATCAAGGTCGTGCGTGAGCTGACCTCGCTGGGTCTGAAGGAGGCCAAGGACCTCGTCGACGGCACCCCGAAGCCGGTTCTGGAGAAGGTCAACAAGGAGGCCGCGGACAAGGCCAAGGAGTCCCTCGAGGGCGCCGGCGCCTCCGTCGAGGTCAAGTAAGACCTCCCTCCGCGCGCTGTCTCGCGTGGCCTGAGTCGCTGACTCGGTCGTTTCCAGGGCGATCACCCAAGCGGGTGGTCGCCCTGGCGCGTTCGGGCACGGGGTACGGTGTCTTGTCGATCGCCTGTCGGTGCCTGCGGGTATGGTGATCTTCGTTGCCCCCGCCGGTGTGCGTGTGATGATCTCGGCGCCCGGGTGGCCCTTGACGAACGGCACGTGGCGCGCAATTCTCAGGACGCGAGGTCGGACCGGACCCAGATCGGTCGACGGGCGCAGGCATGGAACGAGCGCGAAGCGGGAAGCCTTGCCGCAGGCGTTGGAAAGACGGCGTTGGTAGACAACGAGGGGGCGACCCCTCCCGGAGGGAGAGGTTGGCACTGCCAGTCTCCGGATATCCGCTCTGGACATCAGTGGGCCAAGTGGCTACACTGACCCTTTGCGCTGCCGTTTAGCTGCCCCCTGCCCGTCACCAGGGGCAAGCCCGCACGTGAGTACGCCGACCGAACCGCCCTGACCAGGGAATTCCTTCTGCGTGCTCCGTAGGGGACCGGTATGCGCGTAGTGAGTCCGAGCCCTCGGAAGGACCCCCTCTTGGCCGCCTCGCGCAACGCCTCGACTGCCAATACGAACACCGGCGACAGCACTGCCCCGCTGCGCATTTCATTTGCGAAGATCAAGGAGCCCCTCGGGGTTCCGAACCTCCTCGCGCTGCAGACCGAAAGCTTCGACTGGCTGCTCGGCAATGCCGCCTGGAAGGCTCGCGTCGAGGCTGCGCTGGAGAGTGGGCAGGACGTCCCCACCAAGTCCGGTCTGGAGGAGATCTTCGAGGAGATCTCCCCGATCGAGGACTTCTCCGGGTCGATGTCGCTCACGTTCCGTGACCACCGTTTCGAGCCCCCGAAGAACTCGATCGACGAGTGCAAGGAGCGCGACTTCACGTACGCCGCGCCGCTCTTCGTCACCGCCGAGTTCACCAACAACGAGACCGGCGAGATCAAGTCTCAGACGGTCTTCATGGGCGACTTCCCGCTCATGACCAACAAGGGCACCTTCTGCATCAACGGCACCGAGCGTGTCGTCGTCTCGCAGCTGGTCCGCTCCCCGGGCGTCTACTTCGACAGCTCCATCGACAAGACCTCCGACAAGGACATCTTCACCGCCAAGATCATCCCCTCCCGGGGTGCCTGGCTGGAGATGGAGGTCGACAAGCGCGACATGGTCGGTGTGCGCATCGACCGCAAGCGCAAGCAGTCCGTCACCGTCCTGCTCAAGGCGCTCGGCTGGACCACCGAGCAGATCCTGGAGGAGTTCGGCGAGTACGAGTCCATGCGCGCCACCCTGGAGAAGGACCACACCCAGGGGCAGGACGACGCGCTGCTCGACATCTACCGCAAGCTGCGTCCGGGCGAGCCCCCCACGCGTGAGGCCGCGCAGACGCTCCTTGAGAACCTGTACTTCAACCCCAAGCGCTACGACCTCGCCAAGGTCGGCCGCTACAAGGTGAACAAGAAGCTCGGTGCCGACCAGCCGCTGGACGCCGGCGTGCTGACCACCGAGGACGTCATCGCGACGATCAAGTACCTGGTCAAGCTGCACGCGGGCGAGACCGAGACGACCGGCGAGAGCGGCAATTCGATCGTCGTCGAGACCGACGACATCGACCACTTCGGCAACCGTCGTCTGCGTAACGTCGGCGAGCTCATCCAGAACCAGGTCCGCACCGGCCTGGCCCGGATGGAGCGCGTCGTGCGCGAGCGCATGACCACCCAGGACGTCGAGGCGATCACGCCGCAGACCCTGATCAACATCCGGCCGGTCGTCGCCTCCATCAAGGAGTTCTTCGGCACCAGCCAGCTCTCGCAGTTCATGGACCAGACCAACCCGCTGTCGGGCCTGACGCACAAGCGGCGTCTGTCGGCGCTCGGCCCCGGTGGTCTCTCCCGTGAGCGGGCCGGCTTCGAGGTCCGTGACGTGCACCCCTCGCACTACGGCCGGATGTGCCCGATCGAGACGCCGGAAGGCCCGAACATCGGCCTGATCGGCTCGCTCGCCTCCTACGGCCGGGTCAACGCCTTCGGTTTCGTGGAGACCCCGTACCGCAAGGTCACCGGTGGCCAGGTCACGGACGACGTGGACTACCTGACCGCGGACGAGGAAGACCGCTTCGTCATCGCGCAGGCCAACGCGCCGCTCACCGACGACCTGCGGTTCGCCGAGTCCCGCGTGCTGGTGCGCCGCCGTGGTGGCGAGGTCGACTACATCCCCGGCGACGAGGTCGACTACATGGACGTCTCGCCGCGCCAGATGGTGTCGGTCGCGACGGCCATGATCCCCTTCCTGGAGCACGACGACGCCAACCGCGCGCTCATGGGCTCCAACATGATGCGCCAGGCCGTGCCGCTGATTAAGGCGGAGGCGCCGCTGGTGGGCACCGGCATGGAGTACCGCTGCGCGGTCGACGCCGGTGACGTCATCAAGGCCGAGAAGGACGGTGTCGTCCAGGAGGTCTCCGCCGACTACGTGACGGTGGCCAACGACGACGGCACGTACACCACGTACCGGGTCGCCAAGTTCTCCCGCTCCAACCAGGGCACCTCCTTCAACCAGAAGGTCGTCGTGGACGAGGGCGCCCGCGTGGTCACCGGTCAGGTGCTCGCCGACGGTCCGTCCACCGACGAGGGTGAGATGGCGCTCGGCAAGAACCTCCTCGTGGCGTTCATGCCGTGGGAGGGCCACAACTACGAGGACGCGATCATCCTCAGCCAGCGGCTGGTCCAGGACGACGTCCTCTCCTCGATCCACATCGAGGAGCACGAGGTCGACGCGCGGGACACCAAGCTCGGCCCCGAGGAGATCACCCGGGACATCCCGAACGTCTCCGAGGAGGTCCTGGCCGACCTCGACGAGCGCGGCATCATCCGCATCGGTGCCGAGGTCGTCGCGGGCGACATCCTCGTCGGCAAGGTCACCCCGAAGGGTGAGACCGAGCTGACTCCCGAGGAGCGGCTGCTGCGCGCGATCTTCGGTGAGAAGGCCCGTGAGGTCCGTGACACCTCGCTCAAGGTGCCGCACGGTGAGATCGGCAAGGTCATCGGCGTCCGCGTCTTCGACCGCGAGGAGGGCGACGAGCTGCCGCCCGGCGTGAACCAGCTCGTCCGCGTCTACGTGGCGCAGAAGCGCAAGATCACCGACGGTGACAAGCTCGCCGGCCGCCACGGCAACAAGGGCGTCATCTCCAAGATCCTGCCGGTCGAGGACATGCCGTTCATGGAGGACGGCACCCCGGTCGACATCATCCTGAACCCGCTGGGTGTCCCGTCCCGAATGAACCCGGGACAGGTCCTTGAGATCCACCTCGGCTGGCTGGCCTCCCAGGGCTGGAAGGTCGAGGGCGACGCGGACTGGATGCAGCGGCTCCAGGCGATCGGCGCCGACGAGGTGGCCTCGGGCACCAACGTCGCGACCCCGGTCTTCGACGGCGCCCGCGAGGACGAGATCGCCGGTCTCTTCGAGGCCGCGATCCCGAACCGGGACGGCGAGCGGATGGTCCAGCCGTCCGGCAAGGCGCGGCTGTTCGACGGCCGCTCCGGCGAGCCGTTCCCGGACCCGATCTCGGTCGGCTACATGTACATCCTCAAGCTGCACCACCTGGTCGACGACAAGCTGCACGCCCGGTCCACCGGCCCGTACAGCATGATCACCCAGCAGCCGCTGGGTGGTAAGGCCCAGTTCGGTGGCCAGCGGTTCGGCGAGATGGAGGTGTGGGCGCTGGAGGCTTACGGCGCCGCGTACGCCCTCCAGGAGCTGCTGACCATCAAGTCCGACGACGTCACCGGTCGCGTGAAGGTCTACGAGGCCATCGTCAAGGGCGAGAACATCCCGGAGCCCGGCATCCCGGAGTCCTTCAAGGTGCTCATCAAGGAGATGCAGTCCCTGTGCCTCAACGTGGAGGTGCTCTCCTCGGACGGCATGTCCATCGAGATGCGTGACACTGACGAAGATGTCTTCCGCGCGGCGGAGGAGCTCGGAATCGACCTGTCCCGGCGCGAGCCGAGCAGCGTCGAAGAGGTCTGACGGGCCTGACCGGGGCGCCCACCCGGGTGTCCCGGTCGCCCAGGACCCGTACAGACCATGATGAAGAGCCCCAATTCTCGCTGACGCGAGGGGCACGACCCTGAAAGAGGGATTGACGACAAGTGCTCGACGTCAACTTCTTCGACGAGCTGCGGATCGGCCTGGCCACCGCGGACGACATTCGGCAGTGGTCCCACGGCGAGGTCAAGAAGCCGGAGACCATCAACTACCGCACCCTGAAGCCCGAGAAGGACGGACTCTTCTGCGAGAAGATCTTCGGCCCGACCCGGGACTGGGAGTGCTACTGCGGCAAGTACAAGCGCGTCCGGTTCAAGGGCATCATCTGCGAGCGCTGTGGCGTCGAGGTCACCCGCGCCAAGGTGCGCCGCGAGCGGATGGGCCACATCGAGCTGGCCGCCCCCGTCACCCACATCTGGTACTTCAAGGGCGTCCCGTCGCGCCTGGGCTACCTGCTCGACCTCGCGCCGAAGGACCTGGAGAAGGTCATCTACTTCGCCGCCTACATGATCACCTGGGTGGACGAGGAGCGCCGCACGCGCGACCTGCCCTCGCTGGAGGCGCACGTCTCCGTGGAGCGGCAGCAGGTCGAGCAGCGCCGCGACGCCGACCTGGAGGCCCGGGCCAAGAAGCTCGAGACCGACCTGGCCGAGCTGGAGGCCGAGGGCGCCAAGGCCGACGTCCGCCGCAAGGTGCGCGAGGGCGCCGAGCGTGAGATGAAGCAGCTCCGCGACCGTGCCCAGCGCGAGATCGACCGCCTGGACGAGGTGTGGAACCGCTTCAAGAACCTCAAGGTCCAGGACCTTGAGGGCGACGAGCTGCTCTACCGCGAGCTGCGCGACCGCTTCGGCACCTACTTCATGGGTGGCATGGGCGCCGCCGCGCTGCAGAAGCGCCTGGAGTCCTTCGACCTGGAGGAGGAGGCCGAGCGGCTGCGGGAGATCATCCGCACCGGCAAGGGCCAGAAGAAGACCCGTGCGCTCAAGCGGCTCAAGGTCGTCTCGGCGTTCCTGCAGACCCGCAACAGCCCCAACGGCATGGTCCTGGACTGCGTCCCGGTCATCCCGCCGGACCTGCGCCCGATGGTGCAGCTCGACGGTGGCCGCTTCGCGACCTCGGACCTGAACGACCTGTACCGCCGCGTCATCAACCGGAACAACCGTCTCAAGCGTCTCCTTGACCTCGGCGCCCCCGAGATCATCGTGAACAACGAGAAGCGGATGCTCCAGGAGGCCGTCGACGCCCTGTTCGACAACGGCCGCCGCGGCCGTCCGGTCACCGGCCCGGGCAACCGCCCGCTGAAGTCCCTGAGCGACATGCTCAAGGGCAAGCAGGGTCGTTTCCGGCAGAACCTGCTCGGTAAGCGCGTCGACTACTCGGCCCGTTCCGTCATCGTCGTCGGCCCGCAGCTCAAGCTGCACCAGTGTGGTCTGCCCAAGGCCATGGCGCTGGAGCTGTTCAAGCCGTTCGTGATGAAGCGCCTGGTGGACCTGAACCACGCGCAGAACATCAAGAGCGCCAAGCGCATGGTCGAGCGCGGTCGCACCGTGGTGTACGACGTGCTCGAAGAGGTCATCGCCGAACACCCGGTGCTCCTCAACCGCGCGCCCACCCTGCACCGCCTCGGCATCCAGGCGTTCGAGCCGCAGCTCGTCGAGGGCAAGGCCATCCAGATCCACCCGCTCGTGTGCACCGCGTTCAACGCGGACTTCGACGGTGACCAGATGGCCGTGCACCTGCCGCTGTCCGCGGAGGCGCAGGCCGAGGCCCGCATCCTGATGCTGTCCTCGAACAACATCCTCAAGCCCGCCGACGGCCGGCCGGTGACGATGCCGACCCAGGACATGGTCCTCGGTCTGTTCTTCCTCACCACCGACGAGGCGGAGCGCGAGGTCATCGGTGAGGGCCGGTCCTTCGGTTCGACCGCCGAGGCGATCATGGCGTTCGACAACCGGGAGCTCTCCCTCCAGGCCAAGGTGGACATCCGCTTCCCGGTCGGCACCATGCCGCCGCGGGGCTGGTCCCCGCCGGAGCCGACGGAGGACGAGCACGGCGAGCTGACCCGGCCGTACCAGCCGGGCGACAGCTTCCGGCTGACCACCTCGCTGGGCCGCGCGCTCTTCAACGAGCTGCTGCCCGAGGACTACCCGTTCGTCGACTACTCGGTGGGCAAGAAGCAGCTCTCCGAGATCGTCAACGACCTGGCCGAGCGCTACCCCAAGGTCATCGTGGCGGCGACGCTGGACAACCTGAAGGCGGCCGGCTTCCACTGGGCCACCCGCTCGGGCGTGACCGTCGCGTTCTCCGACATCCTCGGCCCGCCGGAGAAGCCGGCGATCCTGGACGAGTACGAGGCCAAGGCGCTGCACGTCCAGAAGCAGTTCGAGCGCGGTCTGATCACCCGGGACGAGCGTCACCAGGAGCTCGTGGTCATTTGGAACAAGGCGACCAACGAGGTCTCCGAGGCCATGCAGCGGAACTTCCCGCGCACCAACCCGATCTTCATCATGATCGAGTCCGGCGCGCGCGGAAACATGATGCAGATGCGTCAGATCGCCGGTATGCGTGGTCTGGTGTCCAACGCCAAGAACGAGACCATCTCGCGTCCGATCAAGGCGTCCTACCGTGATGGCCTCTCCGTTCTGGAGTACTTCATCGCCACCCACGGTGCCCGTAAGGGTCTCGCGGACACCGCCCTGCGTACCGCCGACTCGGGTTACCTGACCCGTCGTCTGGTGGACGTCTCGCAGGACGTGATCATCCGCGAGGAGGACTGCGGCACCGAGCGCGGCCTCAAGCTGGCCATCGCCACCAAGGGCCCGGACGGCGTGCTGCGCAAGACGGACGACGTCGAGACCAGCGTGTACGCGCGGATGCTCGCCGAGGACGTCGTGGTGGACGGCAAGGTCATCGCGCCGGCCAACGTCGACCTGGGCGATGTCCTCATCGACCAGCTCGTCAAGCACGGCGTGACCACGGTCAAGACCCGCTCGGTCCTCACCTGCGAGTCCGCCGTCGGCACCTGCGCCTTCTGCTACGGCCGCTCGCTGGCCACCGGCAAGCTGGTGGACATCGGCGAGGCCGTCGGCATCATCGCGGCCCAGTCCATCGGTGAGCCCGGCACCCAGCTCACGATGCGTACCTTCCACACCGGTGGTGTGGCCGGTGACGACATCACCCAGGGTCTGCCGCGTGTCGTCGAGCTCTTCGAGGCCCGTACGCCCAAGGGTGTCGCCCCCATCTCGGAGGCGGCCGGTCGGGTGCGCATCGAGGAGACCGAGAAGACCAAGAAGATCGTCGTCACCCCGGACGACGGCTCCGACGAGACGTCGTACGGCGTCTCGAAGCGAGCCCGACTCCTGGTCGGCGAGGGCGACCACGTCGAGGTGGGCCAGGCGCTGACCCTTGGCGCCACCAACCCGCACGACGTGCTGCGCATCCTCGGCCAGCGTGCCGTGCAGGTGCACCTGGTTGGCGAGGTCCAGAAGGTCTACAACTCGCAGGGTGTGTCGATCCACGACAAGCACATCGAGATCATCATCCGGCAGATGCTGCGCCGCGTGACGATCATCGAGTCCGGCGACGCGGAGCTGCTGCCGGGCGAGCTGGTGGAGCGCTCGCGCTTCGAGAACGAGAACCGCCGCGTGGTGCAGGAGGGTGGTCACCCGGCCTCGGGTCGTCCGCAGCTCATGGGCATCACCAAGGCCTCGCTGGCCACCGAGTCGTGGCTGTCGGCGGCGTCCTTCCAGGAGACGACCCGGGTGCTCACCGACGCGGCGATCAACGCCAAGTCGGACTCCCTGATCGGCCTCAAGGAGAACGTCATCATCGGTAAGCTCATCCCGGCCGGTACGGGCCTGTCCCGCTACCGCAACATCCGGGTCGAGCCGACCGAGGAGGCCAAGGCCGCGATGTACTCGGCCGTCGGCTACGACGACATCGACTACTCGCCCTTCGGGACGGGTTCGGGTCAGGCCGTCCCGCTGGAGGACTACGACTACGGTCCGTACAACCAGTAGGCCGGCGCACGGCGTACGGCCCGGCCACGGCCTTCGGGTCGGCCGGGCCCGCCGGGTGGCGGAACATCGGTAGAACCGCGGGGCGGTCATCCCACACTGGGATGACCGCCCCGCGGTTCGTCGTGGATGATAGAGGGAGCTGTCTAGCTGGGGGAGGTACAGGGGTGGCGTTCCAACCGTGGCAGGGCGGACAACCGGCCCAGCCGATGAATCAGTCGCCGATGATGCGCGTCTCGCACGCCGAGCGGGAGCGGGCGGTGGACGTCCTGAAGGCCGGCTTCGCCGAGGGGCGGCTCCCACAGCCCGAGTACGAGGAGCGCATCACCCGGGCCTACCAGGCGCAGACGTACGGCGAACTCCAGGTGTTGGTCGGGGATCTGCCCCAAGGCCCGCTGGCCCAGCCGCAGTTCGTGCCGCGGCCGGTGGCGCCGATGGTGCCGCAGACCTTCCTGCCGGCGTCGGCGCGGACCAACGGGAGCGCGACGGGCGCCCTGGTGTGCGGCATCCTCGGCACCATGGTCGGCGTCACGGCGATCCCGGCGGTGATCCTGGGCCACAAGGCGCGGGGTGAGATCCGTCGCACGGGGGAGCAGGGCGACGGCATGGCCATCGCGGGCCTGGTGCTCGGCTACGCGGTGCTCAGCCTCGGGGCGCTGATGATCATCTTCCTCGGCCTGGTGGCGGCCAGCCTCTGACCCGCTCCCGGCCCACGGCCCTGACCTGGGCGAACGGCTTCAGGCCCGGCGGCCCCCGGCGTGCCGCCGGGGGTGTCGGGGGGCGCGGGGGTGTGGGGGCGCGGTCGGTGTTCGGCGGCTGAGACGTGCTTCCGCGACGGGAGCGGGCGCACTACGGTAAGCGGCAGCGCCGCGAGCCGCCCGGCGTGTCCTACGCGTGTGCATTTGTTTTGACCGGAGCCCATGCGGTAGGTACGCTCTGACCTTGTGCCTGGCGTGTCCCTGGGCTCCCGTGCGCGCACACTTCCTCGACTTCCGTCGAGGTGAGGTGCCCCGGACGGAGCCCGGAGGAGTGACCCCAGTTTTTTGGGGACCGAGGTGTTCTGCACCAAACTCCGCACTCTCTCGCTCATCGCAGCGGTCTGGAGTGCGCGACACACCCGACCGCGTGGGTCGGAGAAACCCCAGGTTAGCTTTACTAGACGGCACACAGAAACCGGAGAAACGGTGCCTACGATCCAGCAGTTGGTCCGCAAGGGCCGGCAGGACAAGGTCGAGAAGAACAAGACGCCCGCGCTGGAGGGTTCCCCCCAGCGTCGCGGCGTCTGCACGCGTGTTTTCACGACCACCCCGAAGAAGCCGAACTCGGCCCTGCGTAAGGTCGCGCGTGTGCGTCTGACCAGCGGCATCGAGGTCACCGCTTACATTCCGGGTGAGGGCCACAACCTGCAGGAGCACTCCATCGTGCTCGTGCGTGGCGGTCGTGTGAAGGACCTGCCGGGCGTTCGCTACAAGATCATTCGTGGCTCGCTCGACACCCAGGGCGTCAAGAACCGCAAGCAGGCTCGCAGCCGCTACGGCGCCAAGAAGGAGAAGTAAGAATGCCTCGTAAGGGCCCCGCCCCGAAGCGCCCGGTCATCATCGACCCGGTCTACAGCTCTCCTCTTGTCACCTCCCTCATCAACAAGGTGCTGCTGAACGGCAAGCGCTCCACCGCCGAGCGCATCGTCTACGGCGCCATGGAGGGGCTGCGCGAGAAGACCGGCAACGACCCGGTCATCACGCTCAAGCGCGCTCTGGAGAACATCAAGCCGACCCTTGAGGTGAAGTCCCGCCGCGTCGGTGGCGCCACCTACCAGGTGCCGGTCGAGGTCAAGCCCGGCCGCGCCTCCACCCTCGCGCTGCGCTGGCTCGTGGGCTACTCGCGCGCCCGTCGCGAGAAGACCATGACCGAGCGTCTGATGAACGAGCTCCTGGACGCCAGCAACGGTCTGGGCGCCGCGGTCAAGCGCCGCGAGGACACCCACAAGATGGCCGAGTCCAACAAGGCCTTCGCGCACTACCGCTGGTAGTCGCTACCCCCATCGAGAACCGAGAGAAGACTGAGCCAGATGGCCACCACTTCACTTGACCTGGCCAAGGTCCGCAACATCGGGATCATGGCCCACATCGACGCGGGCAAGACGACGACCACCGAGCGGATCCTCTTCTACACCGGTGTGAGCTACAAGATCGGTGAGGTCCACGATGGCGCTGCCACCATGGACTGGATGGAGCAGGAGCAGGAGCGCGGCATCACGATCACGTCGGCCGCGACCACCTGTCACTGGCCGGTGGACAACGTCGACCACACCATCAACATCATCGACACCCCGGGCCACGTCGACTTCACCGTCGAGGTGGAGCGTTCGCTGCGCGTGCTCGACGGCGCCGTGACGGTGTTCGACGGTGTCGCCGGTGTGGAGCCGCAGTCCGAGACGGTGTGGCGTCAGGCCGACCGTTACAACGTTCCGCGCATCTGCTTCGTGAACAAGCTGGACCGCGTCGGTGCCGAGTTCCACCGCTGCGTCGACATGATCGTCGACCGCCTCGGTGCGACCCCGCTCGTCATGCAGCTCCCGATCGGTGCCGAGGCGGACTTCAAGGGCGTGGTCGACCTCGTCCGCATGAAGGCCCTCGTGTACCCCGTCGAGGCCGCCAAGGGCGAGATGTACGACGTCCTGGACATCCCGGACACGCACGTCGAGGCCGCCGCCGAGTGGCGCGACAAGCTCCTGGAGACCGCCGCCGAGGGCGACGAAGAGCTGATGGAGCTGTACCTGGAGGGCCAGGAGCCCACCGAGGAGCAGCTGAAGGCCGGCATCCGCCGCGCCACCATCGCCGGCAACCTCACCCCGGTCTTCTGTGGCACCGCGTTCAAGAACAAGGGCGTCCAGCCCCTGCTCGACGCGGTCGTCGCCTACCTCCCGTCCCCCGTGGACGTCGAGGGCGTCACCGGCCACAAGGTCGACGACGAGGACACCGAGATCTTCCGCAAGGCCTCGGACGAGGAGCCCCTCTCCGCGCTCGCCTTCAAGATCATGAGCGACCCGCACCTCGGCAAGCTCACCTTCGTCCGGATCTACTCCGGCCGCATGGACACCGGCACCCAGGTGCTGAACTCCGTGAAGGGCAAGAAGGAGCGCATCGGCAAGATCTACCGGATGCACGCGAACAAGCGTGAGGAGATCGACAGCGTGGGTGCCGGCGACATCGTCGCCGTCATGGGTCTCAAGCAGACCACCACCGGCGAGACCCTCTGCGACGCGAGCAACCCGGTCATCCTGGAGTCCATGAACTTCCCGGCTCCGGTGATCCAGGTCGCCATCGAGCCGAAGTCCAAGGGCGACCAGGAGAAGCTGGGTGTCGCCATCCAGCGCCTCGCCGAGGAGGACCCGTCCTTCCAGGTCCACACCGACGAGGAGACCGGCCAGACCATCATCGCGGGTATGGGCGAGCTGCACCTCGACGTGCTGGTCGACCGTATGAAGCGCGAGTTCAAGGTCGAGGCCAACGTCGGTAAGCCGCAGGTCGCGTACCGCGAGACGCTGCGCAAGGCCGTCGAGCGGATCGACTACACGCACAAGAAGCAGACTGGTGGTTCCGGCCAGTTCGCCAAGGTGCAGATCGCGATCGAGCCGCTCGAGGGCGACGGGTACGAGTTCGAGAACAAGGTCACCGGTGGCCGCATCCCGCGGGAGTACATCCCGTCCGTGGACGCGGGCTGCCAGGAGGCCCTGGAGTTCGGTGTGCTGGCCGGCTACCCGCTGACCGGCGTCAAGGTGACGCTGCTCGACGGCGCCTACCACGAGGTCGACTCCTCCGAGCTCGCCTTCAAGATCGCTGGCTCCATGGCGTTCAAGGAGGGTGCTCGCAAGGCGTCGCCGGCTCTGCTGGAGCCGATGATGGCCGTCGAGGTCACCACCCCCGAGGACTACATGGGCGACGTCATCGGCGACATCAACTCCCGCCGTGGACAGATCCAGTCCATGGAGGACCGCAGCGGCGCCAAGGTCGTCAAGGGCCTGGTTCCGCTCTCGGAGATGTTCGGCTACGTCGGTGACCTGCGGAGCAAGACCTCCGGTCGCGCGAGCTACTCCATGCAGTTCGACTCCTACGCCGAGGTTCCGCGGAACGTCGCCGAGGAGATCATCGCGAAGGTCAAGGGCGAGTAACGAGGGTCCGTCCCCGCAGCAGCGGGGATGAGCCCACACCGTTGCTCAGCCTTTAGGCTGGAGCAAAGGCATCGGGGCATTCCGCCACAGAACGCACCACGCGTCCTGTGGCGGGGCCCCGGGCGCCGGCCCCCAAGCGAATACGGCCAAGGGCATCCCCTCGGGGTCCTGGTCGGTTCGGTCAAGACCACCTGAACCCATCCGCAAGGTGTGGATGGAGTACAGCACCAGTCCACAGGAGGACCCCAGTGGCGAAGGCGAAGTTCGAGCGGACTAAGCCGCACGTCAACATCGGCACCATCGGTCACATCGACCACGGTAAGACGACGCTTACGGCGGCGATCACCAAGGTGCTGCACGACGCGTACCCGGACCTGAACGAGGCCTCGGCCTTCGACCAGATCGACAAGGCTCCTGAGGAGCGCCAGCGCGGTATCACCATCTCCATCGCGCACGTCGAGTACCAGACCGAGTCGCGTCACTACGCCCACGTTGACTGCCCGGGTCACGCGGACTACATCAAGAACATGATCACCGGTGCCGCCCAGATGGACGGCGCGATCCTCGTGGTCGCCGCGACCGACGGTCCGATGCCGCAGACCAAGGAGCACGTGCTCCTCGCCCGCCAGGTGGGCGTGCCGTACATCGTTGTCGCGCTGAACAAGGCCGACATGGTGGACGACGAGGAGATCATGGAGCTCGTCGAGCTTGAGGTTCGCGAGCTGCTCTCCGAGTACGAGTTCCCGGGCGACGACCTGCCGGTCGTCAAGGTCTCCGCGCTCAAGGCCCTCGAGGGCGACGCGGAGTGGGGCAAGTCCGTCCTCGACCTGATGAAGGCCGTCGACGAGTCGATCCCGCAGCCCGAGCGCGACGTCGACAAGCCGTTCCTGATGCCGATCGAGGACGTCTTCACGATCACCGGTCGTGGCACCGTCGTCACCGGTCGTATCGAGCGAGGCATCCTGAAGGTCAACGAGACCGTTGACATCATCGGGATCAAGCAGGAGAAGACCACCACCACGGTCACCGGCATCGAGATGTTCCGCAAGCTGCTCGACGAGGGCCAGGCCGGTGAGAACGTCGGTCTGCTCCTCCGTGGCATCAAGCGCGAGGACGTCGAGCGCGGCCAGGTCATCATCAAGCCCGGTTCGGTCACGCCGCACACCGAGTTCGAGGCCCAGGCCTACATCCTGTCGAAGGACGAGGGTGGCCGTCACACCCCGTTCTTCAACAACTACCGCCCGCAGTTCTACTTCCGTACCACGGACGTGACGGGCGTTGTGACCCTCCCCGAGGGCACCGAGATGGTCATGCCGGGCGACAACACCGAGATGTCCGTCCAGCTCATCCAGCCGGTCGCCATGGAAGAGGGCCTGAAGTTCGCCATCCGTGAGGGTGGCCGGACGGTGGGCGCCGGTCAGGTCACCAAGATCAACAAGTGATCTGACGCTTCCGTCTCCCAGCCGGCCCCGCCCCCGGGCGTGGCCGGCCCAGGAACGGAAGGTCGCGCTCTCGCGGCATCGGCCCGGGCCCCACTCGCTTCACGGCGAGGGGGGCCCGGGCTTTTTCGCGTACGACGTGCCACGGCCCGCGACCCGCCGCCATCCGGAGCGGTGGGTCGCGGGCCGTGGCGCACGCGGCGGCGTTACGCCTGCCCGGTGGGGCGGGGCTGCCAGAGCCAGGGCGTGGCGGCGGGGGAGAGGCCGACGACGCGGGCCGGCGCGGCGCGCGGGCCCGGCGGAACCAGGGCCGGCAACCCCACCGGCCGCAGCCGCGCGGGTGAGCGCAGGGGCCGGATGCCGGGCCCCGTGCCGTACTGGATGACCGCCTCGCCGTCGCGTCCCCGGCCGAGGGCCAGCGCCTGCGGCCCGGCGCCGTCCTCGGCGGGCGCGTACGACGTGCTCAGCGGCCCGTACCCGCCGAAGCCGCGCAACCGGGTGGCGGGGGTGTCGGCCTGGTCGCCGCCGAAGACGTAGCTGATCGGCTCGGTCGCGGCGGGGGTGCGGTAGGTGAGCAGCAGGGCGCCGGAGGGGGCGAGGGTGGCGGCCGGCTGTTCGCCGGGGGCGGGCAGCCCGGTCGGCGGCTGGGCGCTGACCGGCTCGCCGGCGCCGGCCTGGGCCCAGTGGCGCAGCGTGCCGCGCCCGGCGGCGAAGACGTGGACCAGGCCGTGGGCGTCGAGCGTGACGCTGAGCCCGTCCTGGATCTCGTCGGCCTCGGCGATGGGCGCCGTACCGGTGCCGGGCGCGCCCGCGTCGGGTATCGGCTGCCAGGGGGCCCAGGCCCCGCGCGCGTCCCGGACCCGGGTGGCCAGGCCCTTGTCAGCCGTACGGGCGAACAGGTGCACCCGGCCGTCGGGCGTCGCGATGGCGACCGGGCAGCCCACCCGACGGCCCCGCTCGGGGTCCTCGTCCGGGGTGCCGAGCCCGCGCCAGGGCCAGAACGGGCCGCCGGCGCGACGCTGTTCCAGGACCACCAACTCCCGTACGTTGGCGCCTCCCTGGCCCTCCAGGGAGGCGAACCGCAGCGCGAAGACCAACTGCCGGCCGGCCCGGTCGACCACGGCGCACAGCGCGGGGGCCAGCGGGCCGCCGCCGAGGTTGTGCGGGGCGCCCCAGCGCCCGCTGCCGGGCGCGGTCTCGCGCCAGCGCACCGCCTGGGTGCCGAGCACGCCGTACGCGACGACCCGCCCGTCCGGCTCGGTGAGCGGGGCCAGCCGCGGGCCGGGGTGGCGGTAGTGGGTGCTGCGTATCCACCCCTTGCGGTTGCGCAGCGGGCGGGTGCCGCCCTGGCCGTAGTCGCCACAGCCGGCCGGGTTGCCGCACTCCCAGTCGGGCCCGCCGCCGTACGCGGCCAGGAAGCGGGCCTTGTCGCCCACGACCTGGGGCGGCAGGTTCTTCGGCCAGCGCTGGTTGTAGTAGCCACGGAAGGCGGTGGTGGTGAACCGGGGGGCGCGGCCGTCGCGGCGCGCGGCGTCGGCGGCCCACTGGAACATGGCCTTCCAGGTGAACAGCGCGACCGGCGTGTGGTCGCGGTGGTCGGAACAGCCCGGCTGGTCGCTGTCGCGGCGGTGGGTGGCGTCGTGCACCTGGAAGTCGGGGTCGGGGTCCATGGTGTGCACGAGGGTGGGTCGGAACTGGTCCATCAGGTGCGCGAGCACGTCGACCAGCGTCTGGTGGCGGTACGTGCTGACGGCGCGCAGCGGCGACCCGGTGGGCAGCAGGGTCTCCATGGTGGTGCCCGGGGTGTCCCACAGGTGCGGGGTGCGGGCGCCGGCCGCGGAGAGCGTGGCGATGTTCAGGAAGATCAGCCGGACCGAACGACCGCCCTGCGCCAGGAAGTTGGTCTCCGCGCTCAGCCCGCCGGGCAGTTCAAGGACCGAGCGCTGCCAGCGGGTGAACCGGTGCATCCCGATCATCTCCGCGTACGCCTGGCGCAGCCCCTGCTGCCGGGCGGAGGCGTAGCCGGGCTTGTCGGGCGGCGGGAGCGGGCGGCCCGGCGCGTTGTTGACGCCCAGCGCCTCGCCCGCGGTGACGTACACGGACACCAGCGGGATGCCGGCCTCCAGCACGTGCCGGGCGTCCGGGTTCATGAAGTACAGGTCGTCGTCCGGGTGCGCGAGGACCTGGAGGAGCAGCGCGTCCTTCTCGCCGGTGACGGTGGTGAACGGCTCGGCGGCACGTGGGTCCACCGACCGTACGGGCGCGGCCGAGCCGCCCGGCAGCGCGGCCTGGCCGGCGCTGGAGCGCCGCACCCGGCCGCCGACGACGCCGGCCGCCGTGAGGGCCGCCAGCGCCGCCACCACCTGCCGCCGTCCCGGCGGCGACCACGGGGTCGTGCTATTCACCTGCTGTGCCTCGCGATGTCATTCCAGGGCAGCACCTATGACCCTGGGCTGCGCTCGCGCTAGGGCAGACGGCGCGCCGTGCGCGTTGGTTGCCCGGGATGGGGGAGTTCGGTGGTCACAAGTTGATCAACGCGGGACGGTTGCGTTGTCTTTCGGCCAGGTCAACTGGGGTGGTGGGGTGGGGGGTTGGGTAGTCCCCGGGCCCGGGTGGGGTGGTGCTCCCGGTGATCCGCCGGCGCGGCCCCGCGGTGCCTGCCGGGAGTGTGCGGGCGGCGGCCCACGGTAGGGCGGTGCGGGCGCGGTCCCCGTGGCTTCCCCCCTCTTCACCCGTACGAGCGGCAACGAGCGCCCGCCGGAGCGCTACGGTGAGAAGGCGGTGCAGGATCTCACCCATGGGAGGGGCCATGACTGCCGAATCGCTGAGCCCGTGGCCGGTGCCGCCGCCGGACGGCTACACGGTGGACGATCTCTTCACGTTGCCCGACCTCCCGCCCCACACGGAGTTGATCGACGGGAGCTTGGTCTTCGTGAGCCCGCAGCGGATCTTTCACATGGCGACGCTGTACCTGCTGGAGAGTGGGTTGCGTCGGACCGTGCCGGATCACCTGCTGGTCGGTCGGGAGATGACCGTGGTGCTGGGGCCGCGCAACGCGCCGGAGCCCGACCTGTTCGTCGTCCGCGAGGAGGCGGTGCGCAGCCGCCGGCAGACCAGCTTCGAGGCCGCGGACGTGCTGCTCGTCGTCGAGGTGGTCTCCCCGGACTCCGAGGCCAGGGACCGCGACACCAAGCCCCGTAAGTACGCCGCCGCCGGTATCCCGCACTTCTGGCTGGTCGAGATGGCCGGCGACGAGGACCACCCCGTGGTGCACACTTACGAGCGGGACCCGGTGACCCAGGTCTACGCCCTCACCGGCATCCACCACGAGCGGCTCAGGCTGACGGTCCCGTTCACCCTGGACATCGACCTGACGTCGGGCCCGAGCTGAGCCGGGACGCGGCGCTATAGCGCGGCTATAGTGACGGTATGGCGACGACGACTATTCAGGTTTCACGGGACACGCGTGACCAGCTCGCCGAGCTGGCGAAAGAGCGCGGGCTCAGCATCGGGCAGTACGTCGAGCAGTTGGCCAGGCAGCAGCCGACTGAGGCTCAGCGTGTCGAGCGGCTTGCCGCGGACCGGGCCGCGCTGCGTGCCCTGACCGGCTGCGACATGAGTGACGAGCAGTTTGATCGAGCTCCCGACGTGCTCGCCAACATCTACCGGATGGCCGCCGAGAAGGTTCGCGGAGGACGGGTCGACGCTGCGTGATCATCCTGGACACCAGTGCCGTGACGGCGCTCGCCGGCGGGCATAAGGCGTTGACCCTGCTGGCCGGAAACATGGCTCGAACGCCGAACGACTTCCTGTACGTGCCCGCCCTGTGTCTCATGCAGGCGGAGACGCGCGATGAGACTGTCTCGCGCATCGTTCTCGCCATGTCCGGCGTCATGGTCGACGATCTGAACACGGTGGCCGCTGTCGCCGTCGGCACGATGATGCGTGACGGCTTCGGCGGGCCTGACACGTGCCACGCCCTGTACTGTGCGCTTCCGCGAGCGGAGTTCACCGGCACGTCCATCCTGCTCACCGGCGATGAGGACGCCTATCCGCCAGGCACGCTCGCGATCGACATCGACTCTCCGGGCATGCTTGGCTTCTAGGGGCTCGAGCGCCCTCGTCGCCGGGCCGGCCACGCCGTCGCTCCCCCCGGTGACGATTCGCCGCCACTCCTGTGGGGTACCCTCCAAGGCTCGATTCGCGACCGGCATGCCCCGTATGGCACACTGTCCAGGTTGCTCGGTTGAGTGCCGATGTTGCGCGCCTCCCGCCGGGGGGACTGGAAGCGAGTCCCGCAGTACTCGTCGCCCCATGCTGTGTGCCGCCAGGCGCAGGGGCGGAAGTACGGGAATCTTCCGGGAAGCGTAGCGGGGCCCCAGCCAGGCGCCCGGTGGGTGATCTTCCCCCACAACCCCCTTCAGCAGGGAATTCTCCGGTGGAGAATTACGAGAAGGAGGGCGACACGCCCGACCGCGTGGGTCGGGGAAAGGTCGCGAACGCACCGGGTCCCAGAGCGTTACGAGAGACAGGACTACGAAGTAGCCATGGCGGGACAGAAGATCCGCATCCGGCTCAAGGCCTACGACCACGAGGTCATCGACTCCTCGGCGAAGAAGATCGTCGAGACGGTGACCCGCACTGGTGCGTCGGTCGCGGGCCCGGTGCCGCTGCCCACTGAGAAGAACGTGTACTGCGTCATCAAGTCGCCGCACAAGTACAAGGACTCGCGCGAGCACTTCGAGATGCGCACGCACAAGCGCCTCATCGACATCCTCGACCCCACGCCGAAGACCGTTGACTCGCTCATGCGTCTCGACCTGCCGGCTGGCGTCGACATCGAGATCAAGCTCTGAGGTGACGCGCGAGATGGCTAAGCAGATCAAGGGCGTCCTGGGCGAGAAGCTCGGCATGACGCAGGTGTGGGACGAGAACAACCGCGTTGTTCCGGTCACCGTCGTCAAGGCCGGGCCCTGTGTCGTGACCCAGGTCCGCACCGCTGACACGGACGGCTACAACGGCGTCCAGATCGCCTTCGGCGAGATCGACCCCCGCAAGGTGAACAAGCCCCTCAAGGGCCACTTCGCCAAGGCGGACGTGACCCCGCGCCGCCACCTGGTGGAGCTGCGTACCGCTGACGCCAGCGAGTACACGCTCGGCCAGGAGGTCACCGCCGAGGTGTTCGAGTCCGGTGTCAAGGTCGACGTGACCGGCACCAGCAAGGGCAAGGGCACCGCCGGTGTCATGAAGCGCCACGGCTTCGCCGGCCTCGGCGCCGGCCACGGCACGCAGCGCAAGCACCGCTCGCCCGGCTCCATCGGTGGCTGCGCCACCCCGGGCCGCGTGTTCAAGGGCCTGCGCATGGCTGGCCGCATGGGCAACGAGCGGGTCACCACCCAGAACCTGACCGTCCACGCCGTTGACGCGGAGAAGGGCCTGCTCCTGATCAAGGGCGCGGTTCCTGGTCCGAACGGCGGCCTCGTCCTGGTCCGTACCGCGGCCAAGGGGGCCTGAGGTAACCGATGAGCACCATTGACATCCTTTCGCCGGCAGGCGACAAGGCCGGGACCGTCGAACTCCCCTCGGAGATCTTCGACGCGCAGGTCAGCGTTCCGCTGATCCACCAGGTCGTCGTCGCCCAGCTGGCCGCTGCCCGTCAGGGCACGCACAAGACCAAGACCCGTGGCGAGGTCCGCGGCGGTGGCAAGAAGCCCTACCGCCAGAAGGGCACCGGCCGCGCCCGTCAGGGCTCGACCCGCGCGCCGCAGTTCGCCGGCGGTGGCGTCGTGCACGGCCCCGTGCCGCGCGACTACTCGCAGCGCACCCCCAAGAAGATGAAGGCCGCCGCCCTGCGCGGTGCCCTCTCCGACCGGGCGCGCCACAACCGCATCCACGTCGTCACCGGCGTGGTCGAGGGCGAGGTCTCCACCAAGGCCGCGAAGAACCTGTTCGGCAAGATCAGCGAGCGCAAGAACCTGCTCCTGGTCGTCGACCGGTCCGACGAGGCCGCGTGGCTCTCCGCCCGCAACCTGCCCCAGGTGCACATCCTGGAGCCGGGCCAGCTCAACACGTACGACGTGCTCGTCTCCGATGACGTGGTCTTCACGCAGGCTGCCTACGAGTCCTTCGTGGCCGGTCCGGCCGCGTCTGCCAAGGCTGTCGCCTCCGAGGCCGAGCTCGAAGGGAGCGACGCCTGATGAGTGAGGCAACCGCGCAGACCGTCACCAGCAAGACCTTCACGGACCCCCGTGACATCCTGGTCAAGCCGGTGGTTTCGGAGAAGAGCTACGCGCTGCTCGACGAGAACAAGTACACGTTCATCGTCGACCCGCGCGCGAACAAGACCCAGATCAAGCAGGCCGTCGAGGCGGTCTTCTCGGTCAAGGTCACTGGGGTCAACACGATCAACCGCCAGGGCAAGCGCAAGCGCACCCGCACCGGTTTCGGCAAGCGCAAGGACACCAAGCGCGCCATCGTGACCCTCGCCGAGGGCGACCGTATCGACATCTTCGGCGGCCCGGTCTCCTAACGGAGATCGGAACGTCCAGAAGTCCGGAATCTTCCGAGGACTGAGAAATGGGTATCCGCAAGTACAAGCCGACGACTCCGGGCCGTCGTGGCTCCAGCGTCGCCGACTTCGTCGAGATCACGCGGTCCACGCCGGAGAAGTCGCTGGTCCGCCCGCTGCACAGCAAGGGCGGTCGTAACAACGCCGGTCGCGTGACCGTTCGCCACCAGGGTGGCGGACACAAGCGCGCGTACCGCGTGATCGACTTCCGCCGTCACGACAAGGACGGCGTCCCGGCGAAGGTCGCACATATCGAGTACGACCCCAACCGCACCGCGCGCATCGCGCTCCTGCACTACGCGGACGGCGAGAAGCGCTACATCATCGCCCCCGCTGGCCTGAAGCAGGGCGACCGGATCGAGAACGGCCCCGGGGCCGACATCAAGCCGGGCAACAACCTGCCGCTGCGCAACATCCCGGTCGGTACGGTCATCCACGCCATCGAGCTGCGGCCCGGCGGCGGCGCGAAGTTCGCCCGCTCCGCCGGCGCCTCCGTGCAGCTCCTCGCGCGTGAGGGCTCCATGGCCCACCTGCGTATGCCGTCCGGCGAGATCCGCCTGGTCGACGTCCGCTGCCGCGCCACCGTCGGCGAGGTCGGCAACGCCGAGCAGTCGAACATCAACTGGGGCAAGGCCGGCCGCATGCGCTGGAAGGGCGTTCGCCCGACCGTCCGCGGTGTCGTGATGAACCCCGTCGACCACCCGCACGGTGGTGGTGAGGGCAAGACCTCCGGTGGTCGCCACCCGGTCTCGCCGTGGGGTCAGAAGGAGGGCCGTACGCGCTCGCCGAAGAAGGCCAGCAACAAGTACATCGTCCGCCGCCGCAAGACGAACAAGAAGCGCTAGGAGCGGGTTTAGATGCCGCGCAGTCTCAAGAAGGGGCCCTTCGTCGACGACCACCTGATCAAGAAGGTGGACGTACAGAACGAGGCAGGCACCAAGAACGTCATCAAGACCTGGTCCCGCCGCTCCATGATCGTCCCGGCCATGCTCGGCCACACGATCGCGGTGCACGACGGCCGCAAGCACGTCCCGGTGTTCGTCACCGAGTCGATGGTCGGCCACAAGCTCGGCGAGTTCGCGCCGACCCGCACCTTCCGCGGCCACGAGAAGGACGACCGCAAGTCGCGTCGTCGCTGATCTGCGGAGAGCGAAGACCGAAAGGTGGGGTTCCCCGTTCCGACGGGGGTGCACCGACCATGACAGACACCGAAGGGACAACCATGGAAGCCAGGGCCCAGGCGCGGTACATCCGCGTCACGCCCATGAAGGCCCGCCGCGTGGTGGACCTTATCCGTGGCATGGATGCCACGGAGGCTCAGGCGGTCCTGCGTTTCGCCCCGCAGGCCGCCAGCGTGCCGGTGGGCAAGGTGCTTGACAGCGCCATTGCCAACGCCGCGCACAACTACGACCACACCGACGCTCAGAGCCTCTTCATCTCCGAGGCCTACGTCGACGAGGGCCCGACCCTGAAGCGGTTCCGGCCGCGCGCCCAGGGCCGTGCCTACCGGATCCGCAAGCGGACCAGCCACATCACCGTGGTCGTCAGCAGCAAGGAAGGAACCCGGTAATGGGCCAGAAGGTAAACCCGCACGGGTTCCGGCTCGGTGTGACCACGGACTTCAAGTCCCGCTGGTACGCCGACAAGCTGTACAAGGACTACGTCAAGGAAGACGTCGCGATCCGTCGCATGCTCACCCAGGGCATGGAGCGGGCCGGCATCTCCAAGGTCGAGATCGAGCGCACCCGGGACCGGGTCCGCGTCGACGTCCACACCGCCCGGCCGGGCATCGTCATCGGCCGCCGCGGCGCGGAGGCCGACCGGCTCCGGGGCAACCTGGAGAAGCTCACCGGCAAGCAGATCCAGTTCAACATCCTTGAGGTGAAGAACCCGGAGACGGACGCTCAGCTGGTGGCCCAGGCCGTCGCCGAGCAGCTCTCCTCGCGTGTCTCCTTCCGTCGCGCCATGCGTAAGAGCATGCAGTCGACGATGAAGGCGGGCGCCAAGGGCATCAAGATCCAGTGCGGTGGCCGTCTCGGCGGCGCCGAGATGTCCCGCTCGGAGTTCTACCGCGAGGGCCGCGTGCCCCTGCACACCCTGCGTGCCAACGTGGACTACGGCTTCTTCGAGGCCAAGACGTCCTTCGGCCGCATCGGCGTGAAGGTGTGGATCTACAAGGGCGACGTCAAGAACATCGCCGAGGTTCGCGCCGAGAACGCCGCGGCCCGCGCGGGCAACCGTCCCTCGCGTGGCGGCGGCAACGAGCGCCCGGCCCGTGGTGGCCGGGGTGGCGAGCGTGGCGGCCGCGGCCGCAAGCCGCAGCAGCAGTCGGCCCCGGCTGCCGAGGCCCCCAAGGCCGAGGCGCCCGCCGCCGCTGCTCCGGCGGAGACCACCGGAACGGAGGCCTGACCGACATGCTGATCCCTCGCAGGGTCAAGCACCGCAAGCAGCACCACCCGAAGCGGTCGGGTATGGCCAAGGGCGGCACGGAGCTGGCGTTCGGCGAGTACGGCATCCAGGCCGTCACGCCGGCGTACGTCACGAACCGCCAGATCGAGGCCGCTCGTATCGCCATGACCCGCCACATCAAGCGTGGCGGCAAGGTCTGGATCAACATCTACCCGGACCGGCCGCTCACCAAGAAGCCCGCCGAGACCCGCATGGGTTCCGGTAAGGGTTCGCCGGAGTGGTGGATCGCGAACGTCAAGCCCGGTCGGGTGATGTTCGAGCTGTCCTACCCGAACGAGAAGGTCGCTAAGGAGGCGCTGACCCGCGCCGCCCACAAGCTTCCGATGAAGTGCCGGATCGTCCGGCGCGAGGCAGGTGAGTCGTGATGGCGGCCGGTACCAAGGCGACCGAGCTGCGCGAGCTGAACGACGAGGATCTCGTCGCCAAGCTGCGCGAGGCCAAGGAGGAGCTGTTCAACCTCCGCTTCCAGGCGGCGACCGGACAGCTTGAGAACCACGGCCGGCTGAAGGCCGTCCGCAAGGACATCGCCCGGATCTACACCCTGATGCGTGAGCGCGAGCTCGGCATCGAGACGGTGGAGAGCGCCTGATGAGCGAGACGAATGTGACTGAGAACAACCAGGACCGCGGCTTCCGCAAGACCCGTGAGGGTCTGGTCGTCAGCGACAAGATGGACAAGACCGTCGTCGTCGCCGTTGAGGACCGTGTCAAGCACGCGCTGTACGGCAAGGTCATCCGTCGTACGAACAAGCTCAAGGCGCACGACGAGCAGAACGCCGCCGGTGTCGGTGACCGCGTCCTCCTGATGGAGACCCGGCCGCTGTCCGCGACGAAGCGCTGGCGCATCGTCGAGATCCTCGAGAAGGCCAAGTAATCCCCTCCGAGGGGGACCCCCTCGGAATAGTTCCGCCAGGCTCGGCGGGGACTCGGGCGACCGGGTCCCCGCCGGGAACCGGCAGACGATCAGGAGATAGACGTGATCCAGCAGGAGTCGCGACTGCGCGTCGCCGACAACACTGGTGCGAAGGAGATCCTTTGCATCCGTGTTCTCGGCGGTTCCGGTCGCCGCTACGCGGGCATCGGTGACGTCATCGTCGCCACCGTCAAGGATGCGATCCCCGGTGGCAACGTGAAGAAGGGTGACGTCATCAAGGCGGTCATCGTGCGCACCGTCAAGGAGCGCCGTCGCCCCGATGGCTCGTACATCCGCTTCGACGAGAACGCCGCCGTCATTCTGAAGAACGACGGCGACCCCCGCGGCACCCGTATCTTCGGCCCGGTCGGCCGTGAGCTGCGCGAGAAGAAGTTCATGAAGATCGTCTCGCTCGCGCCGGAGGTGCTGTAACCGATGAAGATCAAGAAGGGCGACCTGGTCCAGGTCATCACCGGTAAGGACAAGGGCAAGCAGGGCAAGGTCATCGTGGCCTACCCCCGCGAGGACCGGGTCCTGGTCGAGGGTGTCAACCGGGTCAAGAAGCACACGAAGGCCGGCCAGACCGCTCGCGGTTCGAAGACCGGCGGCATCGTGACGACCGAGGCCCCCATCCACGTGAGCAACGTTCAGCTCGTGGTGGAGAAGGACGGCCAGAAGGTCGTCACCCGCGTCGGGTACCGCTTCGATGACGAGGGCAACAAGATCCGCGTTGCCAAGCGGACCGGTGAGGACATCTGATGACTGCCACCACCAACGCGCCGCGTCTCAAGCAGCGCTACCGCGAAGAGATCACGGCCAAGCTGCGTGAGGAGTTCTCGTACGAGAACGTCATGCAGGTTCCCGGCCTCACCAAGATCGTGGTCAACATGGGTGTGGGCGACGCCGCCCGCGACTCCAAGCTGATCGAGGGCGCCATCCGCGACCTCACCACGATCACCGGTCAGAAGCCGGCCGTCACCAAGGCCCGCAAGTCCATCGCGCAGTTCAAGCTGCGTGAGGGTCAGCCGATCGGTGCCCACGTCACCCTCCGCGGTGACCGGATGTGGGAGTTCCTGGACCGCACGCTGTCGCTGGCGCTCCCGCGCATCCGCGACTTCCGCGGCCTGTCGCCCAAGCAGTTCGACGGCCGGGGCAACTACACCTTCGGTCTCACGGAGCAGGTCATGTTCCACGAGATCGACCAGGACAAGATCGACCGGGTCCGGGGCATGGACATCACCGTGGTGACGACCGCCCAGAACGACGATGAGGGCCGCGCCCTGCTTCGTCACCTCGGCTTCCCGTTCAAGGAGAACTGACCGTGGCGAAGAAGGCTCTGATCGCTAAGGCCGCCCGCAAGCCGAAGTTCGCTGTGCGCGCGTACAACCGCTGCCAGCGCTGTGGCCGGCCGCACTCCGTCTACCGCAAGTTCGGCCTGTGCCGCGTGTGCCTTCGTGAGATGGCCCACCGTGGCGAGCTGCCGGGCGTGACCAAGAGCTCCTGGTAATACCGTTCGCCGCCTGGTGAGCGCCCCTCGGGGCGCCACGCGGGCGGAGCGTACGGATTCACCGGAGCTCTCGGTAAGCATCGGACCGGCGGGGACCCGGCCCTTCGTCCCGTAAGGTAGAAGGGTTGGGCGCCCCGCCGTCCGAGACCGCTGCGGACGACGTCCGCAAGAAGTCGCTTACTACGCCGAAGGTCCCCGCGCCGCACCCGTCCCGAGCTGATCGGGGAGAGGGATGGCGCAGATAGGAAACCCCGGCGAGAGAGGCCGAAGGCCAATTCATGACCATGACTGATCCCATCGCAGACATGCTGACGCGTCTGCGAAACGCGAACTCGGCGTACCACGACTCGGTGGCGATGCCGCACAGCAAGATCAAGTCGCACATCGCAGAGATCCTCCAGCAGGAGGGTTACATCACCGGCTGGAAGGTCGAGGACGCCGAGGTCGGCAAGAACCTCATCCTCGAGCTGAAGTTCGGCCCGAACCGTGAGCGTTCGATCGCCGGCATCAAGCGCATCTCGAAGCCGGGCCTGCGGGTCTACGCAAAGTCCACCAACCTGCCGAAGGTGCTCGGCGGCCTGGGCGTGGCGATCATCTCCACGTCGCACGGTCTCCTCACCGGCCAGCAGGCGCAGAAGAAGGGCGTGGGTGGGGAAGTCCTCGCCTACGTCTGGTAACCGGGAACGGAGGAATAGCCAATGTCGCGTATCGGACGGCTGCCCATCCAGGTTCCCGCTGGTGTGGACGTCACCATCGATGGCCGTACGGTCCAGGTGAAGGGCCCCAAGGGCACCCTCAGCCACACCGTAGCCGCGCCCATCGAGATCGCTAAGGGCGAGGACGGCGTGCTCAGCGTCACACGCCCCAACGACGAGCGTCAGAACAAGGCCCTGCACGGCCTGTCCCGGACGCTGGTGGCGAACATGATCACCGGCGTGACCGCGGGCTACAGCAAGGCTCTCGAGATCAGTGGTGTGGGTTACCGCGTCCAGGCGAAGGGCTCCAACCTGGAGTTCTCGCTGGGCTACAGCCACCCCATCCTGATCGAGGCCCCCGAGGGCATCACCTTCAAGGTCGAGTCCCCGACCAAGCTCAGCGTCGAGGGCATCGACAAGCAGAAGGTCGGCGAGGTCGCCGCGAACATCCGCAAGCTGCGCAAGCCCGACCCGTACAAGGCCAAGGGCGTGAAGTACGCGGGCGAGGTCATCCGCCGCAAGGTCGGAAAGGCTGGTAAGTAAGCCATGGCATACGGTGTGAAGATCGCGAAGGGCAACGCCCGCAAGGGTGCCGCCCTCAAGCGTCGCCACATCCGCGTTCGCAAGCGGATCTCGGGTACGCCCGAGCGTCCCCGCCTCGTGGTCACGCGTTCCAACCGCCACATGGTGGCGCAGGTCATCGACGACATCGCGGGCCACACGCTCGCGTCGGCGTCGACCCTGGACGCGTCGATCCGCGGCGGAGAAGGCGACAAGAGCGCCCAGGCCCAGCAGGTCGGAGCCCTGGTGGCCGAGCGTGCCAAGGCCGCCGGCGTCGAGGCCGTGGTGTTCGACCGCGGTGGCAACCAGTACGCCGGGCGCATCGCCGCTCTGGCGGACGCCGCCCGCGAAGCCGGGCTGAAGTTCTAAGCCCCGGTTCCGGAGCTAGCGGACCGTAACAGAGAGAGGTATTACCAATGGCTGGACCCCAGCGCCGCGGTGGCGGCGCCGGTGGCGGCGAGCGGCGGGACCGGAAGGGCCGGGACGGCGGCGCTGCTGCCGAGAAGACCGCGTACGTTGAGCGCGTTGTCGCGATCAACCGCGTCGCCAAGGTCGTGAAGGGTGGTCGTCGCTTCAGCTTCACCGCGCTGGTCGTGGTGGGCGACGGTGACGGCACCGTGGGTGTCGGATACGGGAAGGCGAAGGAGGTTCCGGCCGCCATCGCCAAGGGCGTTGAGGAGGCCAAGAAGAACTTCTTCAAGGTCCCCCGGATCCAGGGCACCATCCCGCACCCGATCCAGGGTGAGGAGGCCGCGGGTGTCGTGCTGCTCAAGCCGGCGTCCCCCGGTACCGGTGTGATCGCCGGTGGCCCGGTGCGCGCCGTCCTGGAGTGCGCGGGCATCCACGACGTGCTGAGCAAGTCGCTCGGTTCGTCGAACCCGATCAACATCGTGCACGCCACGCGTGCGGCTCTGCAGGGGCTTCAGCGTCCCGAGGAGATCGCCGCCCGCCGTGGCCTGCCGCTGGAAGACGTCGCCCCCGCCGCACTGCTGCGGGCGCGTGCCGGGGTGGGTGCGTAATGGCTCGCCTCAAGGTCACGCAGACGAAGTCGTACATCGGCAGCAAGCAGAACCACCGTGACACGCTGCGCTCGCTCGGCCTGAAGAGGCTCGGCGACGTCGTGGTCAAGGAGGACCGTCCCGAGTTCCGCGGCATGGTGAAGACCGTCCGCCACCTCGTGACGGTTGAGGAGGTCGACTGATCATGGCTGGTTCCTCCGAGAGCAAGCCGCTGAAGGTCCACAACCTCCGTCCCGCCCCGGGCGCCAAGACCGCCAAGACCCGTGTGGGTCGTGGTGAGGCGTCGAAGGGTAAGACGGCCGGTCGTGGTACCAAGGGCACGAAGGCCCGCTACCAGGTTCCGGAGCGCTTCGAGGGTGGGCAGATGCCCCTCCACATGCGGCTCCCGAAGCTGAAGGGCTTCAAGAACCCCGCGCACAAGCAGTTCCAGGTCGTCAACCTGGACAAGCTGGCGTCGCTCTACCCGCAGGGTGGCGAGGTCACGGTGGCCGACCTGGTCGCCAAGGGCGCGGTGCGCAAGAACGAGCTCGTCAAGGTGCTCGGCACCGGCGAGATCTCCGTGGCGCTGCAGGTGACGGTGGACGCCGTCTCCGGCTCCGCCAAGGAGAAGATCGCCGCCGCCGGCGGCACCGTCACCGAGCTCATCTGAGCCTGTGACAACCTGCCGGGGATGCCCCTCATAAGGGGCATCCCCGGTTGGTCGTTCCTAGGGGGGCCCAGTCGCCGGTAAGGTGGCGTGCGCTGTTACCCTCCGCGTGGCCTGTGTCCGCGCGGGTTTTGACTGATTTGTATTCGTCGATCCTCAAGACCGTCACCTCTCGCGCTCGACGCGGGGGGCGCAGGAGGCACCGTGCTCACCGCGTTCGCCCGAGCGTTCAAGACGCCCGACCTGCGCAAGAAGCTGCTCTTCACGTTGGGCATCATTGTCCTGTTCCGGCTCGGGGCGCACGTCCCGGTCCCGGGCATCGACTACAAGAACGTCCAAGAGTGCATGGATCAGGCTGAGGCCCAGCAGGGTCTGTTCGGTCTGGTGAACATGTTCAGCGGTGGCGCCCTGCTGCAGATCACCATCTTCGCGCTAGGGATCATGCCGTACATCACGGCGAGCATCATCCTTCAGTTGCTCACGGTGGTTATCCCCCGCCTTGAGGCCCTCAAGAAGGAGGGCCAGTCCGGGCAGGCGAAGATCACGCAGTACACCCGTTACCTGACGGTGGCGCTCGCGATCTTGCAGGGCACCGGCCTGGTGGCCACCGCGCGCAGCGGCTCGCTCTTCCAGAACTGCACCGTCGGCAACGACATCGTCCCGGACCAGTCGATCTTCGTCACGATCACCATGGTCCTCACCATGACCGCCGGCACCGCGCTGGTGATGTGGCTCGGTGAACTCGTCACCGACCGCGGCATCGGCAACGGCATGTCGATCCTGATGTTCGTCTCGATCGCCGCCGGCTTCCCGAGCGCGCTGTGGGCGATCCGGCAGCAGGGCAAGATCATGGACGGCTGGCTGGAGTTCAGCCTCGTCATCGTCTGTGGTCTGGCGATGGTGGCCCTGGTGGTCTTCGTGGAGCAGGCGCAGCGGCGCATTCCCGTCCAGTACGCGAAGCGCATGATCGGCCGCCGCTCGTACGGCGGGACCTCGACCTACATCCCGCTGAAGGTGAACCAGGCGGGTGTGATCCCGGTCATCTTCGCTTCCTCGCTGCTCTACATTCCGGCGCTGATCGCTCAGTTCAGCGGTTCCGACTCGGAATGGGCGACGTGGATCGAGAACAACTTCGTGACGGGTGACCACCCGGTTTACATCGTCACGTACTTCCTGCTGATCGTCTTCTTCGCCTTCTTCTACGTCGCGATCTCCTTCAACCCCGAAGAAGTTGCTGACAACATGAAGAAGTATGGTGGCTTCATCCCGGGTATCCGGGCTGGTCGTCCCACTGCGGAGTACTTGAGCTACGTGCTGAACCGCATCACGTGGCCCGGCTCGCTCTACCTGGGCCTGATCGCTCTGGTGCCGACGGTGGCGCTGGTGACGCTCAACGCCAATCAGAACTTCCCGTTCGGTGGTACCAGCATCCTCATCATCGTGGGTGTGGGTCTGGAGACGGTGAAGCAGATCGAGAGCCAGCTTCAGCAGCGACACTACGAAGGGTTCCTCCGCTGATGCGAATCGTCCTCGTCGGGCCTCCCGGGGCGGGCAAGGGAACGCAGGCCGCGTACCTCGCCAAGAACTTGTCAATCCCGCACATTTCCACGGGTGACCTTTTCCGCGCGAACATCAGTCAGGGCACGCCCCTGGGCCAGAAGGCCCAGGAGTACATGAAGGCCGGACAACTGGTGCCGGACGAGGTCACGGTGGGCATGGCCAAGGACCGCATGGCCCAGCCCGACGCGGAGCACGGTTTCCTGCTCGACGGGTTCCCGCGCAACCTCCACCAGGCCAAGGTCCTCGACCAGCTCCTGGCCGACGAGGGGCTGCGGCTCGACGCGGTGCTGGACCTGGAGGTCCCCGAGGGCGAGGTCGTGAAGCGGATCGCCGGCCGGCGCACCTGCCGTACGGACTCCAGCCACACCTTCCACGTGGAGTACAGCAAGCCGAAGGTGGAGGGCGTCTGCGACATCTGCGGCGGCGCCCTGTACCAGCGCGAGGACGACAGCGAGGAAACGGTCCGCAAGCGCCTCGAGGTCTACCACAGCGAGACCGAGCCGATCATCGACTTCTACAAGGCCCAGGGCCTGGTCGTGACGATCTCGGCGCTGGGCAAGGTGGCCGAGGTCACGCAGCGGGCCATGGACGCCCTGCCGCAGCGGGCCGAGCGGGCCCCGGAGGCCGACGGGCGGACCGTTCCCGGTCCGTGAGTCCGTGAGCGGGGCGGGCCGGCCGCGACGTACGCGTTCGGGTGCCCGCCGCGGTGCGGTGACAGTGTGTGTGCGGCCGTGGTGCTCCTGGGAGCGCCACGGCCGTACTGTTGTGTGTGCAGGTATCACGAACCCCGGAAGGTGGAAGAAGGCGACCCATGCTGGAGATCAAGACCCCGGAGCAGATCGCGAAGATGCGCGAGGCGGGGCTGGTCGTCGCGCGCGTCCACCAGGCGTGCCGGGAGGCGGCCGTCGTGGGCGCCACCACCAGGGACCTGGACGAGGCCGCCCGCAAGGTGCTCGCCGACGCCGGCGCGAAGTCGAACTTCCTGGGGTACGGGGGCTTCCCGGCCACGATCTGCACGTCGGTGAACGACGTGGTGGTGCACGGCATCCCGGACCGGGAGACGGTCCTGAAGGACGGCGACATCATCTCCATCGACGCCGGCGCCATCGTCGACGGCTGGCACGGCGACGCGGCGTTCACGGCCTTCGTGGGCGAGGGCCACGCGCCGGAGCTGCACGAGCTGAGCCGGGTGACCGAGGAGTCCATGTGGGCCGGGATCGCCGCGGTGCGCAAGGGCAACCGGCTGGTGGACATCTCCAAGGCGATCGAGGGCTACATCCGCCGGCAGCCGCGTCCGGCGTCCGGCCGGTACGGGATCATCGAGGACTACGGCGGCCACGGCATCGGCAGCGAGATGCACATGGAGCCGCATCTGCTGAACTACGTCACGCGCAAGCGCGGCAAGGGTCCGAAGCTGGTGCCGGGCTTCTGCATCGCGATCGAGCCGATGGTGAGCCTGGGCACGGCGGCCACACACGTGCTCGCCGACGACTGGACGGTCAAGACGGACGACGGCTCCTGGTCGAGCCACTGGGAGCACTCGGTGGCGCTGACCGAGGAGGGCCCGCTGGTGCTGACCGCGGTGGACGGCGGTAAGGCGAAGCTGGCGGAGTACGGCGTGACGACGGCGCCGGACCCGCTCGCGTCGGCCTGACGCGTCGGCCTGCCGCGTCGGCCTGCCGCGTCGGCCTGACGCGGAGGCTGGAGCCGGGCCGCGGCCCGGCTCGGTGTCGGCGTCGCGCGGGGCCTGGGCGCTGGTGTGGCGGGGCCGGTGGCGGCGCGGCCGGCCGGGGCGGCCCCTGAGCGGGGCGTTGCTTAAGGATCTCCACGTACGGGCAGAAGACCTGGATTCGTCTTTCGGGAAGCCCTGACGTAGACTGATGCGTCGGCTCTCGTATATCCGCGCGCCCGCATTCGTTTCCCTCGGTCGGAGGCGTGCGAGCGCGTGATCGTGTCGAGAGTTGATCAAGGTAGCCGATTCGAAGGGCGAAGCGTGGCCAAGAAGCAAGGTGCCATCGAAATCGAGGGCACCGTGATCGAGTCCCTCCCGAACGCCATGTTCAAGGTGGAGCTCCAGAACGGTCACCAGGTCCTCGCGCACATCAGTGGCAAGATGCGCATGCACTACATCCGCATCCTCCCTGACGACCGGGTCGTGGTGGAGCTGTCTCCCTACGACCTGACGCGCGGACGCATCGTCTACCGCTACAAGTAGATCTCGCTGCCGTCCCGCTCCCGTGGGGCGATGGCACGACCCGGAGAACCTCACACCCATGAAGGTCAAGCCGAGCGTCAAGAAGATCTGCGACAAGTGCAAGGTGATCCGCCGTCACGGCCGGGTCATGGTCATCTGCGACAACCTGCGCCACAAGCAGCGCCAGGGCTGACGCACGACCCGCACCTCGCAGTACCTTCGCGCGACGCGAGCAACTCGTACATACGCAATCACCCGTCTCCTCCTCGCAGGGGACGACACCCCCGGCGGAGGCCGGGGACCCGGTGGCCGTGGTGACACAGGCCCGGGAGTGGTGTTGCGGAAGACCTCCGAATAGCAACTGGAGCCAGATTTATGGCACGCCTCGCAGGCGTTGACCTCCCGCGCGAAAAGCGCGTGGAGGTCGCCCTCACCTACGTCTTCGGCATTGGTCGCACCCGTGCCCAGGAGACCCTGAAGAACACCGGCGTCAACCCGGACACCCGCGTGCGCGACCTGGCCGAAGAGGACCTGGTCAAGATCCGCGAGTACGTGGACGCCAACCTCAAGACCGAGGGTGACCTCCGTCGTGAGATCCAGGCCGACATCCGCCGCAAGGTCGAGATCGGCTGCTACCAGGGTCTGCGTCACCGTCGTGGCCTGCCGGTCCACGGTCAGCGCACGAGCACCAACGCCCGCACCCGCAAGGGCCCGCGTCGCGCCATCGCCGGCAAGAAGAAGCCGGGCAAGAAGTAGTCCGCACCGGACGCGCCGCGGCCCGGGGGCTTACCCCCGGTCCCCGCGAGCAGTTCGCGGTCCGAGCTGTAGGACCGATCACCTCCACGGGAGTTCATCAGAATGCCTCCGAAGAGCCGTACGGCTGGCGCCAAGAAGGTGCGCCGCAAGGAGAAGAAGAACGTCGCCCACGGGCACGCTCACATCAAGAGCACGTTCAACAACACGATCGTCTCGATCACCGACCCCACGGGCAACGTGATCTCCTGGGCCTCTGCCGGCCACGTCGGCTTCAAGGGCTCGCGCAAGTCGACCCCGTTCGCCGCGCAGATGGCCGCCGAGTCGGCCGCGCGCCGCGCGCAGGAGCACGGCATGCGCAAGGTGGACGTCTTCGTCAAGGGTCCCGGCTCCGGCCGTGAGACCGCGATCCGTTCGCTCCAGGCCACCGGCCTGGAGGTCGGCTCCATCCAGGACGTCACGCCGACCCCGCACAACGGCTGCCGCCCCCCGAAGCGGCGCCGGGTCTGACGGACCGGTTGGGCTAGAAGTCGAGTCGCTACCCGAAGCAGCGCACCCGCGCTACGGACGGTAGTCGCTCACGGGTCACGGGCGGTACACCTCCATCACGGCGGCGTACCGCCCGTACCCTTGCAGTATCCGTCGGCATCAAATAGTGGGTGCCGAAGACTGGAGGCAACACCTCATGCTGATCGCTCAGCGTCCCTCTCTGACCGAAGAGGTCGTAGACGAGTACCGCTCCCGGTTCGTGATCGAGCCGCTGGAGCCGGGCTTCGGCTACACCCTCGGTAACTCCCTGCGTCGTACGCTCCTCTCCTCGATCCCCGGTGCGGCGGTCACGTCCATCCGGATCGACGGGGTCCTGCACGAGTTCACCACCGTGCCGGGCGTCAAGGAGGACGTCACCGACCTCATCCTCAACATCAAGCAGCTCGTCGTCTCCTCGGAGCACGACGAGCCGGTCGTGATGTACCTGCGCAAGCAGGGCCCCGGCCTGGTCACCGCCGCGGACATCGCCCCGCCGGCCGGCGTCGAGGTGCACAACCCGGACCTGGTCCTGGCCACCCTGAACGGCAAGGGCAAGCTGGAGATGGAGCTGACCGTCGAGCGCGGTCGCGGCTACGTCTCCGCCGTGCAGAACAAGCAGGTCGGCCAGGAGATCGGCCGCATTCCGGTCGACTCGATCTACTCGCCGGTCCTCAAGGTCACCTACAAGGTCGAGGCGACCCGTGTCGAGCAGCGCACCGACTTCGACAAGCTGATCGTCGACGTCGAGACCAAGCAGGCCATGCGCCCGCGTGACGCCATGGCGTCGGCCGGTAAGACCCTGGTCGAGCTGTTCGGCCTGGCCCGCGAGCTGAACGTGGACGCCGAGGGCATCGACATGGGCCCGTCCCCGACGGACGCCGCGCTCGCCGCCGACCTGGCGCTGCCGATCGAGGAGCTGGAGCTCACGGTCCGCTCGTACAACTGCCTCAAGCGTGAGGGCATCCACTCGGTGGGCGAGCTGGTGGCCCGCTCCGAGGCGGACCTGCTCGACATCCGCAACTTCGGCGCCAAGTCGATCGACGAGGTCAAGGCGAAGCTGGCCGGCATGGGCCTGGCGCTCAAGGACAGCCCGCCCGGATTCGACCCGACCGCCGCCGCGGACGCCTTCGGCGCCGACGACGACGCGGACGCCGGGTTCGTCGAGACCGAGCAGTACTGAGCCGCTCCCGGCCGGGGTGGGGGCCAGCCCCGCGTCCCGGCCGGGAACGCAGCGAGACTTCCCGGGCGCGAGCCCGGGTTCCGGCGGACGATCGTCCGTCCGGGAACTGACACCGGTACCTGATACGGCCGGTGCAGACACCGAGGAGAAACACCATGCCGAAGCCTGCCAAGGGTGCCCGTCTGGGCGGCAGCGCCGCGCACGAGCGTCTGCTGCTCGCGAACCTCGCCACGGCGCTGTTCGAGCACGGCCGCATCAAGACGACCGAGGCCAAGGCCCGCCGCCTGCGTCCGGTCGCCGAGCGCCTGGTCACCAAGGCGAAGAAGGGCGACCTGCACAACCGTCGCCTGGTGCTGCAGACCATCCGCGACAAGGGTGTCGTGCACACCCTCTTCACGGAGATCGCGCCGCGCTACGAGAACCGCCCGGGTGGCTACACCCGCATCACCAAGATCGGTAACCGCCGTGGCGACAACGCGCCCATGGCCGTCATCGAGCTGGTCGAGGCGCTGACCGTGCAGCAGACCGCCGTGGGTGAGGCTGAGGCCGCCACCAAGCGGTCCGCCAAGGACGCCGCCGGCGACGAGGCCGTCGCGGACCTCAAGAAGGGCGAGGCCGAGCAGGCCCCGGCCGAGGCCGCCGACGAGACCGAGGCCAAGGACGCCTGATTGCCGCTCCCGCCACGGCGGGGCGAGTGAGACAGACGTTGCCAACGGGCCCGTTCCAGTTCTCTGGGGCGGGCCCGTTCGGCATGAGACAGGGATGCTGCGTGGACAAGGACGGCGAGTGAGCGACGAGGCGGCCCCCGGGCAGGTACGGCTGCGGCTGGACCTCAGCTACGACGGCAGGGACTTCTCCGGCTGGGCCCGGCAGGCGGGCGACCGGCGCACCGTACAGGGCGAGATCGAGGACGCGCTGCGCACGGTGACGCGCTCGTCCCGCACGTACGAGCTGACGGTGGCCGGCCGCACGGACGCCGGGGTGCACGCGCGGGGGCAGGTCGCGCACGTGGACCTGCCCGTCGAGGTCTGGGAGGAGCACCGGGAGCGGCTGCTGCGCCGGCTGGCCGGGCGGCTCTCGCACGACGTGCGGGTGTGGCGCCTCGAGCCGGCGCCGGCGGGCTTCAACGCCCGCTTCTCGGCGATCTGGCGGCGGTACGCGTACCGGGTGACCGACCATCCGGGCGGCGTGGACCCGCTGCTGCGCGGTCACGTGCTGTGGCACGACTGGCCGCTGGACGTGGCGGCCATGAACGAGGCGGCCGGGCACCTCGTCGGAGAGCACGACTTCGCGGCGTACTGCAAGCGGCGCGAGGGCGCGACGACGATCCGTACGCTCCAGCGGTTCTCCTGGGAGCGCGGCGCGGACGGGGTGATCACCGCGACCGTGCGGGCGGACGCCTTCTGCCACAACATGGTGCGCTCGCTGGTGGGCGCGATGCTCTTCGTGGGCGACGGGCACCGGCCGGTGGAGTGGCCGCGCGCGGTGCTGGCCGCGGGGGTGCGGGACTCGGCCGTGCACGTGGTGCGCCCGCACGGACTGACCCTGGAGGAGGTCGGCTACCCGGCCGACGACCTGCTCGCGGCGCGCAGCCGGGAGGCCCGGAACAAGCGCACGCTGCCGGGCGCGGGCGGGGCCGCGGGCTGCTGCTGAGCGGCGACCGTGGGCCGGTGGCCGACGGTCCCGCGCGGGGGCGTCGGACGCGGACGAGCGGACGGACGAGCGGGCGGGCCCGGGGGACGGGCCCGCCCGCTCTGGCGTGGGGGTTGCCTTACGCGGTGCGCTTGGGGCTGGTCAGGGCGAGGTTGTTGGCCTTGGTGAAGTAGGGCCGCACGCCCCCCACGGTGGGGTAGAGGTCGGTCTTGTTGCGGTCGAGGACGTCGCCGAGGACGCGGCCGACGCGCAGGATCGCGGGCCCGTCGCCGCCCGGCTGGAGGCTGACGTCCCAGACCGGGTCGACCGCCTCCTTGCCGGAGCGGGTGGCGTGCGCCTGCTCGTAGCGCAGCGTGAAGCGGAACCGGTCCGGGCCCAGCACGGTCACCGGGGCGGTGAACGCCTTGCCCGCGGTGCGCGGCTTGGCGATGACGGTGGGCGCGGCGCCGGTGCCGTCCTGGGCCAGCGTGGTGCCGTGCAGGGTGCAGGTGACGGTGACGCCGACGTCGTCGGCGTGCACGGTGTGGGCCTCGGCGTGCGCGTCGCGGTACCAGGTGCGCAGCGCCAGGTAGCCGTCCACGGTGGTGTACGGCACCCACCAGGTGAACGGCGTACCGTCCAGCGGTCGCGCGTTGACCAAGCCTCGGCCCTCGGCGTAGTGGCAGGCCAGGCGGCGGCGGGCGCCGTCGCCGCGGACGACGTGCAGGTCCCAGCGGCCCTCGGTGAGCCGGACCAGCTCGTGGTCCACGACCGCGGTCCAGGCCCCGCCGGGCTCGGCCGGCTGCTGGAGCGGGACGTGGAACTGGTCGCCCTTGGCGCGGTCGGTCAGCGTCACGGCCAGCTTGGGCCCGTGCACGCCCGCGCCGCGCACACTGAGCGTGAGGCGGCCCGTGCCGTCGGCCCGGCAGGTGGCGACGGGTCGCAGCGGGGGCTTGCGCACCAGGCTCTTGACGGTGGCCTTGAGGACGTCGGTCAGCGGCTTGCGCTGGCCCCGCGAACCGGCGGCGGCCCGCGGGGGCACGGCCCGACCACGGGCCGCGTACAGCTCGCCGATCAGCTTCTCGTACGCGGCGGCCACGTGCTCGGGCGCGTAGCGCGCGGCGGCTGCGCGGGCGGCCTGGCCCATCCGGCGGCGCCGGTCGTCGTCCTCGATGAGGGAGAGCAGGCCCTTGGCGACGGCGTCCGCGTCGCCGTTGGTGACCAGCAGCCCGTCCTCGCCGTCCGTGATGATCTCGCCGGGGCCGTGCGGGCAGTTGGTGGCCACCACGGGCACGCCGCAGTGCATGGCCTCCACGATCGTCATGCCGAACGACTCCTCGCGGGAGGTGACGGCCGCGATCGAGCCCTTGGCCCACTCGGTCTCGATGGGGGCGTGCGGGCCCATGAGGGTGATGTGGTCGGCCAGGCCCAGGTCGTCGATCTGCTGGCGCAGCGCGGCGTGCTGGGGGCCGCGCCCGTACAGCCGCAGCTTCCAGTCCGGGTGCGCGGCGGCGACCGTCGCCCAGGCGGTGACGAGCAGGTCGTAGCGCTTGACCGGGACCAGCCGGCCGGCGGCGACGACGAGCTTGGCGGTGCCGTCGGAGGGCTCGACGTCGGTCGCGGGGACGCCGTTGGGCAGCCCGACGAGCCGGGTGGTGATGTCGGGCAGCTTGGCGCGGTGGGTGGCCGCGTCGGCCTCGGAGACGGTGGTGTGGGCGTCGAGCCGGGCGATGGCCGCGTCGCAGGCGGCGCGCAGCGCGGGCTTGTGCGTCTCGTACAGCCGGTGCTCCTGGCCGATGCGCAGGAAGTCGCGGCCTCGGCCGCGACCGAGTTCGGCCAGGTAGATGAGCAGGCCAGGGCGGGTCGCTATGACGACGTCCGCGTCGGTGGAGTCGAGGAAGGCGGCGACGCGCTCGTCGGTGAGCGCGTTGAAGTTCACCGTGCCGTTGGCCTCGGCGGCCGGGATGCGCGGGGTGATCTGCTTGAGCAGCGGGTTGTCCGCGTCGCTGGAGCGGCCCTTGCGCAGGTCGATCAGGTTGACGACGCGCACCGCGTCGTGCAGCGGGAGGCTCGGCGCCTCCGCGGTGCGCATGAGGGAGACGATCTCCACCTCGTGGTGTTCGGCGAGGGCGCCCGCCACATTGAACGTGGAACGGATCGTTCCACCGATGCCGTACACGTTGTGCAGCAGAAATGAGATCTTCATTTTGACTTCACGCAGGACGGCTTGCGTCCGTTGCGTGCTGCCTCCCCTCTGGCCTGGCCTGCCTCATTAGACGATTGCGGGTGAAGAAAGTTGCTTATGCATGCGGTGATATGCAATGGCCCACAATCGTGGATCACACCACAACCTTCTGCCCCTTTTGTTCGTCCGCGTGGTCGGGCACGCGGGAGCGGGTGCGTATTTCTTCGGGGCGACAGGGTGCGCGGGAGGGCGCGTTGTTGGGGGAGGGGAGCGCGGGAGGTGTCCGGGCTGCGGGTCGCGGGCCGGGCCGTGGCGGTGTGCGAGGTTGCCGTGCTGGCGCGGCGGGCGTGGGCCCGGGCGCGGGGGTCAGCGGGCCGTGGCCGCCGCTGACGCCTGGGCGTTCGCCCGCTGCATGATGCGGCTGAAGGCGTGCTCGGCGACGTCGAGCCCGGCCTGCCGGGCCTTGGTGTCGTCGGTGCGTACGGGGCTGCCGTCGGTGTTGCCGGCGATGGTGAAGTAGCCGTAGCGGCCGATGGCGTTGCTGGTGGAGCGGCAGGCGGTGTTGCGGCAGAAGCGCTCGACGCCGTCACCCGGCAGCGAGACCAGGAAGGGCCCGGCGGCGGCCTTGGCCTTCTCGGCCGCGGCCTTGGTGTCGAAGACGGCGATGCCGACCGTGACCGCGACCTCGCCGTTGGTGTATGTCGCCCGCACCACCTGGCGGCAGCCGTTGCCGGTCAGCGCGGGGTAGAGCTTCTTCTGCGCCACCGAGCCGCAGTCCCCGGTGCTGGCCGTGGCGCCCTTGGTGTAGTCACGGCCGGCCACGGTGGCCCGGTCGCCCGGGAAGAGGCCGGCGGCGGTGATCGGCGCGGTGTCCTTGGAACGGTCGGAGATGACCTCCAGCGGGCTGATCGGCGCGGGCGGATCGACGTCGGAGAACGTCGGCTCGCTCTGCGCCGGCTCGCTGGGCAGCTCGGCCGGGGTGGGGAGCTGGGAGGCGCTCCGGTCGCCCTTGCCCCCGTCGTCGTCGCCCACGATCACGGCGGTGGCGACGATCGCGGCGATGGCGGCGGCGGCCAGCGACCCGCCGCCGAAGAGCAACCACTTGCGGCGCCGGTCACGTGCCGCGGTGTCGGCGAGGGCCGACCAGTCCGGCGTAGGCGGCTGAGATCCCCCGGGCCCGTACGGCCCCCCTTGCCCAAAGCTCATGCCGCGCATCCTATGGGCACGCCCGGGCGCCCGGGGGCCCGGCGGCCGCCCCGGAAAACGGTTGGCCGGCGGCGGGGGACGGCGCCCAGACTTCCGGTATGGGACACGTTGAGGGCGCGCATCTGGAGTACTACCTACCCGACGGTCGGGTGCTGTTCGGCGATGTCTCGTTCCGGGTGGGGGAGGGCTCCGCGGTCGCGCTGGTCGGGGCGAACGGCGCGGGCAAGACGACGCTGCTGCGGCTGATCTCGGGCGAGCTGAAACCGCACGGCGGCACGGTGACGGTCAGCGGCGGCCTGGGCGTGATGCCGCAGTTCGTCGGCTCCGTCCGGGACGAGCGCACCGTACGGGACCTGCTGGTCTCGGTGTCCCAGCCACGGCTGCGGAAAGCGGCGCGGGCGGTGGACGAGGCCGAGCACGCGGTCATGACCGTCGACGACGAGGCCGCCCAGATGGCGTACGCGCAGGCGCTGAGCGACTGGGCCGAGGCGCGCGGGTACGAGGCCGAGACGCTGTGGGACATGTGCACGATGGCCGCGCTCGGCGTGCCGTACGAGCGGGCGCAGTGGCGGCAGGTGCGCACGCTCAGCGGCGGCGAGCAGAAGCGGCTGGTCCTCGAGGCGCTGCTGCGCGGGCCCGACGAGGTGCTGCTCCTGGACGAGCCGGACAACTACCTGGACGTGCCCGGCAAGCGCTGGCTTGAGGAACGGCTGCGCGAGACGCCCAAGACGGTGCTGTTCGTCAGCCACGACCGGGAGCTGCTCGCCCGCTCCGCGCAGAAGATCATCAGCGTGGAGCCGGGCCCGGCCGGCAGCGACACCTGGGTGCACGGCGGCGGCTTCGCGACGTACCACGCGGCCCGCAAGGAGCGCTTCGCGCGCTTCGAGGAGCTGCGCCGGCGCTGGGACGAGGAGCACGCCAAGCTGCGCCGGCTGATGCTCACCTTCAAGCAGAAGGCGGCGTACAACGCGGACATGGCCTCGCGCTACCAGGCCGCCCAGACCCGGCTGCGCCGGTTCGAGGAGGCCGGCCCGCCGCAGGAGCCGCCGCGCGAGCAGGACATCCGGATGCGGCTACGCGGCGGGCGCACCGGCGTGCGGGCCATCACCTGCGAGCAGCTTGAGCTGACCGGCCTGATGCACCCCTTCGACCTGGAGGTCTTCTTCGGCGAACGGGTCGCGGTGCTGGGCTCGAACGGCTCGGGCAAGTCGCACTTCCTGCGCCTGCTGGCCGGCGGCGACGTGGCCCACACGGGGAAGTGGAAGCTGGGCGCGCGGGTGGTGCCCGGGCACTTCGCGCAGACCCACGCGCACCCCGAGCTGATGGGCCGCACGCTGGTCGACATCCTGTGGACGGAGCACGCCAAGGACCGCGGGGGCGCGATGAGCGTGCTGCGCCGGTACGAGCTGGAGGGGCAGGGGGACCAGCCATTCGACAAGCTCTCCGGCGGCCAGCAGGCCCGGTTGCAGATCCTGCTCCTGGAGCTGGCGGGCGCGACCGCGCTGCTGCTGGACGAGCCCACGGACAACCTGGACCTGGAGAGCGCGGAGGCGTTGCAGGAGGGGCTCGCGGCGTACGAGGGCACGGTCCTCACCGTCACCCACGACCGCTGGTTCGCCCGGTCCTTCGACCGCTTCCTGGTCTTCGGCTCCGACGGCCTGGTCCGCGAGGTGCCGGAGCCGGTCTGGGACGAGGGGCGGGTGCGGCGCGCGCGGTGACGGCGGCGGGGTGAGGCGGGAGAGGCGGGTCGGCTGGCGCCGGGGGCCGGGGCGGGGGGCCCGTACTCGGGGCCGAGGGCCGGAGTCGGGGCCGGGACCTGGAGTCGGGGCCGGGACCTGGAGTCGGGGCGCAGGCCGCAGGCTGGGACCGTGGCGGGTCCGGTGCAGGGGGCTGGCCCGGGGCCGAGGCGGGGGCTGGCGGGCTGTTTTGACCCGGATGGGGGCGGGCCGGTATTCTGCCAGTTCGTTATGCGTATTGGCTTGCTCGATCTCACGTGAGGGGCCCTTACGCCGGTCCACCGGGCCGATGACCAGCGGCAGGCACTCGGGTTGCGTCCCCGGCGTGCCGCCAGGGCTGTCGTGATCGTCCGGGTGGCCTTGTCAGGACTTCGTCCTCTTGATCCTCGCGGATCAGGGGCGACCCCATCACTGAAGAAGCGAAGGCTACGACCGTGCGTACGTACAGCCCCAAGCCCGGCGATGTCCAGCGCCAGTGGCACATCATTGACGCGCAGGACGTCGTCCTGGGCCGTCTGGCCACGACGGCCGCGTCCCTCCTGAGGGGCAAGCACAAGCCGATCTACGCGCCCCACGTCGACACCGGTGACTTCGTCGTCATCATCAACGCCGACAAGGTGCACCTGTCCGGCAACAAGCGGACCCAGAAGATGGCCTACCGCCACTCGGGCTACCCGGGTGGTCTGCGGTCCGTCCGCTATGACGAGCTGCTGGCGAAGAACCCCGAGAAGGCCGTCGAGAAGGCCATCAAGGGCATGCTTCCCAAGAACACCCTGGGCCGTCAGATGCTCTCGAAGCTGAAGGTCTACTCGGGTGCCGAGCACCCGCACGGCGCTCAGCAGCCGGTCCCGTTCGAGATCACCCAGGTCGCGCAGTAGTACCGGCCACCCCCTAAGACTGAAAGAATCTGAGGAGAATCGTGGCCGAGACCACCGCAGAGACCCCCGTCGTCGACGAGGTCGTGGAGACGACCGAGCACATCGAGGACGTCGACGTTCCCGTCGAGGAGTACACGAGCGAGTCGCTCGCGTCCCGCTTCGGTGACCCGCAGCCCGCCGCGGGCCTCGGGCGTCGCAAGAACGCCATCGCCCGCGTCCGCATCGTCCCGGGCACCGGCAAGTGGAAGATCAACGGTCGTACCCTTGAGGGCTACTTCCCGAACAAGGTGCACCAGCAGGAAGTCAACGAGCCCTTCAAGGTGCTCGAGCTCGACGACCGCTACGACGTCATCGCCCGCATCAGCGGCGGCGGCATCTCCGGCCAGGCCGGCGCGCTGCGCCTCGGTGTGGCCCGCGCGCTGAACGAGGCCGACGAGGACAACAACCGCGGCCCCCTCAAGAAGGCCGGGTTCCTCAAGCGTGACGACCGTGCGGTCGAGCGCAAGAAGGCCGGTCTGAAGAAGGCCCGTAAGGCCCCGCAGTACAGCAAGCGCTAATCTCGCGCAGAACGCTTCGCAGCGGTTTGCAGCGAGTCTCGCTGCGCTTCCAACGCCCCGGCGGCACCATTCGTGCTGCCGGGGCGTTCGGTTATGGACAACCAGGGGCGTATACCTGGACGTAAACCCTGGTTCATGTGACGTGATCTCGGAGGACACCAGTGGGACGACTCTTCGGTACGGACGGTGTGCGCGGTGTCGCCAACGCCGACCTGACAGCGGAGCTGGCGCTCGGCCTGTCGGTCGCGGCGGCGCATGTGCTCGCCGAGGCGGGCACGTTCGAGGGCCATCGCCCCGTGGCAGTGGTCGGACGCGATCCGCGGGCCTCCGGGGAGTTCCTTGAAGCCGCCGTCGTGGCCGGCCTGGCCAGCGCGGGCGTGGACGTGCGGCGCGTGGGCGTCCTGCCGACCCCCGCCGTCGCCTACCTGACCGGCGCGCTCGGCGCCGACCTCGGCGTGATGCTCTCCGCCAGCCACAACGCGATGCCCGACAACGGCATCAAGTTCTTCGCACGCGGCGGACACAAGCTGGCCGACGAGCTGGAGGACCGGATCGAGGAGACGTACCACGCGCACGCCTCCGGCGAGCCGTGGGACCGCCCGACCGGCGCGGGCGTCGGCCGGGTCACCACGTACGACCAGGGCTTCGACAACTACGTCGCCCACCTGATCGGCGTGCTGCCGAACCGGCTCGACGGGCTCAAGGTCGTCATCGACGGGGCGCACGGCGCGGCGGCGCGGGTCTCGCCCGAGGCGTTCGCCCGGGCCGGGGCCGAGGTCATCACGATCGGCACCGAACCTGACGGCCTCAACATCAACGACGGCTGCGGCTCCACCCACCTGGCCAAGCTGCGCGCCGCCGTCGTCGAGCACGGCGCCGACCTCGGCGTCGCCCACGACGGCGACGCCGACCGCTGCCTGGCCGTCGACGCGACCGGCGCCGAGGTGGACGGCGACCAGATCCTGGCCGTCCTCGCGCTGGCCATGCGCGACGCGGGCGGGCTGCGCAAGGACACCGTGGTCGCGACCGTGATGTCCAACCTGGGCTTCAAGCTGGCCATGGAGCGCGAGGGGCTGTCCCTGGTGCAGACGGCCGTGGGCGACCGGTACGTGCTTGAGGAGATGAAGCGCAGCGGCTTCGCCCTGGGCGGCGAACAGTCCGGCCACGTGATCGTCCTCGACCACGCCACGACCGGCGACGGCACGCTGACCGGACTGATGCTCGCCGCGCGCGTCGCCGCCACCGGGCGCTCGCTCGCGGACCTGGCGGGCGTCATGGAGCGGCTGCCGCAGATCCTCATCAACGTGCCGGACGTGGACAAGTCGCGCGTCGCCACCTCGCCGGAGGTGCGGATCGCCGTCACCGACGCGGAGCGCGAACTCGGCGCCACCGGACGCGTGTTGCTGCGCCCGTCGGGCACCGAGCCGCTGGTGCGCGTGATGGTCGAGGCCGCCGACATCGAGCAGGCCAGGTCGGTCGCGGGCCGGCTGGCGGACGTGGTGAAGTCGGCCCTCGGCTAGCGAGTTGACGGCGGGGGCGGTGTGGCGGCCAAGCGGCGGGCCGCTTGGCCGTCTGCCTGTCTGTTCGTTTGTCTGTCTGCTGGCCTGCCCGTGTGCCCGTGTGCCCGTGTGCCCGTCTGTCCGTACGGTCGTCGCGGGGGGACGTGGCCGTACGGCCGTGGTGCACTGAACCCCGGCGCTTCGGTGGAATCGGAGCGCCGGGGTTTCGGCTTCTGGGCTCCTTCTCTGAGGTTCTCCTAGGCGGTTTCGTTTGGATCAGCGGGCGAACCAGAGGAAGATGCCTGCGATGTGGAGTCCGGCGAGGTAGATGGTCGCGGTCTTCTCGTAGCGGGTGGCGATGCCGCGCCACTGCTTCAGGCGGTTGATGCACCGCTCGACGGTGTTGCGCTGCCTGTACGCCTCGCGGTCGAAGGCCGGAGGTCTGCCGCCTGCCTGTCCGCGCTGCCGCCGGTTGGCCTGCTGGTCGGCCCGTTCCGGGATCACCGCGCGGATGCCGCGTCTGCGCAGGTGACTGCGGATCGCGCGGGAGGAGTACGCCTTGTCGGCCAGGACCAGGTCCGGCCTGGTGCGGGGCCGTCCAAGAGGGCGGGGAACGCGCAGGCGGGCCATGACGTCCGTGAAGGCGGGTGCATCTCCGGCCTGTCCGGCGGTGAGGACGAACACCAGCGGCCGGCACCAGCCGTCGGCCGCAAGGTGGATCTTCGTGGTCAGTCCGCCGCGGGACCGGCCGATGGCGTGATCGTCCGGCTCGCCGGCCGGGGCCCCTTTTTACGGGCCCCGGCCGCATGCTGGTGGGCCCGCACGATCGTGGAGTCCACCGAGACGGCCCAGCTGACGTCTTCGTCCGCGTCGGCTTGGGCCACCAGGGCGGTGAACACCCGCTCCCACGTGCCGTCGACGGCCCACATCCGCAGCCGGTTGTAGACGCCCCGCCAGTTGCCGTACTTCTCCGGCAGGTGCACCCACTGGGTACCGGTCTGGAACTTGAAGGCGATCGCGTCGATCACCTCACGATGGTCCCGCCAACGGCCACCCCGTTGCGGCGTCCGGTCGGGGAGCAACGGCTCAATCCGCGCCCACTGCGCATCAGTCAACGGCACACCCGGACCAACGACTGACTGATCCAAACGAAACTGCCTAGGGAACAACCCCGATGGGGAGTACGCCATGTGAGGGAACGGCGGCCAGGGTGAAGCCAGGGGCCGTGCCGTACCACGGTCCGACTCCCACGGGCGGCGCGCTCGGCAGCATGGACGGTGTCGCGTGAGCCAGCCGTCCGTCTCGGGAGTACCGCATGAGAGCCCGTCCCCAGCCTGTCCGCCAACCTGGTCAGAAGGCCCCCTCCGTCCGTCAACCCAACGACCGGTCCTGGCCGTTGCCACGAGGTGGTGGCCTGGATCGGCGCCGCGTTCCGGTTCGGGCTCGGGTTCGGGCTTGGGCTTGGGCTGGGGTTCGGGCGCGATCAGGGGTGGCCGCTGCGGTTGCCGTCGGGCTGACGGCTTCGGTCGCGCTGACGGCCGGGCCCGCGTGGGCTGACGGGCGGCCTGGCGGCGACTTGTCGCGCGCGGCGGCCGCGCACTCGGTGGCCGGCCCGCAGGTGGTGACGCACGCGGCGGAGGCGGCGGACGGGCCGGATGTCGTGGCGCTGGAGAAGGCGTTGCGCGGGTTGCCGGACCGGGACGCCACGGCAGCGCTGGTGCGCGTCGGCGGCGACGGCACGTGGCGCGGGAAGGCCGGAGTACGCGATCTGACCAGCGGACGCGGGGCGTTGACCGATGCCCGGTTCCGCGCCGGGTCCACGACCAAGGTGGTGACCTCGGCCGTGGTGCTGCAACTCGCCGCCGAGGGTCGGATCGACCTGGACGGCACGGTGCAGGAGTACCTGCCGGGGCTGCTGTCCGACGCCTTCGCGCCCATCACCGTACGCCACTTGCTCACGTACCCCAGCGGGCTCCAGCCGGGCGCCGACCTGGGGCCGACGGACGGGGAGGGGTACGAGCGCCGCTTCGAGACCCTGACGCCGGAGGCCGTCGTGGCCGCGTCCGTCGCCAAGGGGCCCTACCTCGGCCCGGGCGAGGGCCCTGGCAAGAAGCAGCGGTACGGCAATATCGGGTACACCGTCCTCGGCATGCTCATCGAGAAGATCACGGGCGACTCGTACGAGCACCAGGCGACCATACGCGTGCTGCGACCTGCGGGGATGCGACACACGTCGTTCCCCGACGGGCCCGATCCACGCCTCCACGGGCCACACCACCGCGGTTACCAACTGCTGCGGGACGGCAGGTTGGTGGACGCGACGGAGTGGAACGTCTCCGACCGGTGGGCGGCCGGTGACATGATCTCGACCACCGCCGACCTGGAGCGCCTGCTGCGCGCGCTGTTCCGAGGGAAGATCGTGCCGCAACCGCTGCTGGATCGGGAGATGTTCACGCTGCCGAAGATCGAGGGCGCCACCTACAGCGCCGGTCTCCAGCGCTTCATAGGCGAGGACGGGACGGTGGTGTGGGGCAAGTCGGGTGCCCGGCCCGGGTACGCGACGGCCATCGCGGCCACTCGGAACCTGTCCCGCACCCTGGTTTATTCGGTCAACGCGACGGAGGCGCACAGCGAGTTCAACCCGGTCAGCGTGCGCATCATTCGGGCCGTCTTTCCGTTGGTGTTGTCGCGGTAAGGGGCTGGGTCGTGTTGTCCGGGTGAGAGGGCGGGGGTGGGGTGGGATTGGGCTCGGGGCCCGGGCTGCGCTTGTGGGGCGCGTGGGGTGGGTGCGTGGGTGCGTGGGTGTGTGCAGGGGTGGGTGGTGGGGGCGCCGGGTGCGGGCGTGTGTGGCTGGGGCGGGCAGGCTGGCGTTGGGGCGGGGGTGTGCTGGGCGGGCGGGGGCGTAACGCTGGGTGGGTCGAGGTTGGTCTGCCTGGCTGCGGCCTCCCCGACGCTCGCTGCCTGGGGGCTGTTCCGATGGGGGAGGGGAGGGGAGGGGGAGGGGCGGGGCCCCCAGGCGCTTGCCCTGCGGGTGAGACCCCGGGCCATCTGCCCTGCCGGTTGCCGCCTGTCGGCCTGGCCGGCAGGCGGACGCCGACACCGCCGGCAGCCCCGGCGCCGTTGAAGGCCCAATCCCCGGCCGGCGCCGGCTCACCCGTTCGTGAACGTCCCCCCACCGCCCCTCATGTGCATTTCCCGCCCCTGACCTGCGGAAGGTCGCCGCCCGAGGGTGACGGCCCGTCAGCAGACCACGGCGGCGCGATCCGGCTCCTCCGATGAAGGGGAAAAAGTTCGGATGGAACAAACTCTTGACCGCGCTCCGACAATCAGTATGGTCTAGACCAAGCAGGCGGCGTGGGGCCGCTGTTACGGCCGACGACCCGTGCCCCCACACCCGGTCGCCATCTGACACGCCCTGTGGCTCTGCGTCGCCTGCGGTTGTCACCTGCCCCCACGGCAGGCCCCCCACTCAAGGAGTCCCACCATGCGCGGAAAGAAGAAGCTGGCTGTCACCATCGGTGCGGCCATCGCGCCGATCCTGGCCGTCAGTCTGCCTTCCGGCTCGGCCAGCGCCCACGGTTACATCAACTCGCCCCCGAGCCGGCAGGCCCAGTGCGCGGCCGGCGCCCTGCCCTGCGGCCCGATCAAGTACGAGCCGCAGAGCGTGGAAGGCCCCAAGGGGCTGCGGAGCTGCAGCGGTGGCAACGCCGCCTTCGCCGACTTGGACGACGACAGCAAGCCCTGGAAGGTCACCCCCGTCAGCCGCACCACCAGCTTCAACTGGCGCCTGACGGCCCGCCACGCCACCAGCACCTGGCAGTACTACGTAGGCGGCAGCAAGATCGCCGAGTTCAACGACGGTGGGGCCCGGCCCGGCGAGACCGTGACCCACCAGGTCAACTTCGGTGGCCTGTCCGGCAAGCAGAAGGTGTTGGCGGTGTGGAACGTCGCCGACACGGCCAACGCCTTCTACGCCTGCGTGGACGTGAACATCAGCTAGCCCGGAACCGGGCACGGCGGCGCCGCACGCCGGCGCTCTCCGCTCGATCCGCCGAGCCGCCGCACGGCGCGGGGCGGGTCACTCGGCGGCGTCCCCGGGGCGCCGGGGTGGGGCGACGACGGACTGCACAACTACGGCGGGGGCCGCCGTCCGTCGTCGTCACCGACGCCGCCGTGTCCACTCCCAGCTCCGCCGGGCGCGTGTCAGACGCGCTGAGCCCGCCGGTGCCAGCCGGCTCGCGGCCGATGTGTCCCGGCCACTCCGGGTTCGACGGGCCGTCCCCGGGCCTGACCAACCCTCCGACCGCCACCGAGGTAAGGGCCCAGGCCAGCCCCGCACCTCCAGAACCCGGGTCAGGCTCGTAACCCGGAGCCCGGGGCAGCCCCGCAGCTCCGGAACCCAGGTCAGGCCCGCAGTTTCGGAGCCCGGGTCAAACCCGCAGCCCGGAGACCGGGGCGGGAGGGAGACCGGCGGCCCGGGCCGGGCGAGGCCCGAGTTTCAGGCCCGCAACTCGAAAGTCAGGCCAGAGGTCAAGACCCAGACCAAGATCAAGCCGAGACCGGGGACAGGCCCGCGTGAGGCTTCCACCGTCGCCGCCGAGGCCAGTCGGCCCGGCGGTCGGAGGCCCTCAGCCGATCTTCGGGGGTGTGTCCGCGAGGGCCGTCACCTGGAGGCGGCCCCAGTCCACGACGCGGTCGAAGTTCAGGACCGCGGACCTGGTCTCGGCGGGCGGGGTGACCTTGAGGTGCCGGGAGTGCACGGCGTCCGTGCCCGACTGGGTCCAGGCCAGGTCGGCCCACGCCGAGTCGCCGGCCTCCACGCGTACGTTGGTCTTGCCCGGGTCCTTCGCGTACCAGGTCGAGCCCCACTCGGCCTTGGTGGTGAGCGGCTTGTGCTGGGTGTTCTCCAGGCCGAGCCCGGGGTAGCCGCGCAGGATGCAGGTGTGGCCGGTGGTGTTCTCGAACCGCAGGTAGATGCCAGCGTGGCTCATGCCGTTGCGTACGCCGTCCGGCACGCCGCCGTTGTCCAGCGTGACCTTGAGGCCGGCGAGCTTGCAGGTGGGCGTGGTGGCCGCCGCGGGCGCGCTTCGGTCGCCGGCCGGCTGGCCGGCCGCGCCGGCGCTGCTCGCGGTGAGCCCGGCGGTTAACAGGGTCGCGGCCAGGATCGCGCCCCCGGCGATGGCGCGGCCTGGGCGCGCGGCGCGCCGAGGTGCGACGGTCGTGGTGCGGGCGGTGCTCGTGGTGCCAGTGCTGTGCATGATGGGTTGGCCCCTCCTCGTACTGATCCGGTGTTGTACTGATCCGGCGTTGTGCTCGGGATGTCGGTATGGACCCGAGTGCGCCCATTCCGTACTAGAAGTGACCCGATGAAGTGGCCAACGGAGGGGTCTCCTTTCAGCCAGGAAACCGGACCCGGGCCACCGGCCGCCAACCCGGCCATGCGCCATGCTTCCCCAGCCCCTTCGGCCGTACTTTCCACGCTCCCCCTCACGCACACGCGCAACGAAGCCAACTAGCCGCGATATAACGGCAGTTGTGCGCCCGAGCGTCACCGCCCGCCGACGCGCGAGAGTGAGCCGAAGCCACCTGGCGACCGGTCGTGGGTCCGTTGGGGCGGGGCGGCGGGTGTGCGGTGTGTGCCCCCGTACGACGAAACGGCCGCCGAGGCGGCCGTTTCGTCCCGTGCCCCTGCGAGCGCGGCTGCTCAGCGGGGGTGGGGGAGAGGGGGCGAAAGGGCGTGCGCCGGCGGCTAGAGCGGCAGCCCGTAGTCGGTGCAGTTCGGCTTGAAGTGCGGGTCGTTGGGCCCGAGCGCGTTCACGACGTGCTGCACGGTCGGCCCGTCGACGAACATCCCCACATGGCCGACCGGGTCCGCCGGGCACTGGTCCTGGATGGTGACGTTGCGGACCGCGTCGCCCTTGAGGAACGCGTTGGTGTACGGGGTGACGACGGCGTCCTTCGTGGTCTGGAGCACCACGTAACGCACGCCGGGCACGGTGTCGCCGTCGGCGAAGAGGTCCTTCTGGAACCGCGAGTTGACCTCCTGCTGCTTGAGCGCCGGCAGGCCGACGAAGTCGAAGAGGTTGTTGACGAAGCCGATGATCCCGAGTGCCTCGCCGAGGTTGGTCAGGCCCGAGAGCGTGGTGCCGTGGTTGCTCGGGGACAGGGCGACCAGGGTGCCCACCTTGCCGGCGCCGTTCAGTCGCTTGAGGTAGTAGTTCGGCATCATGCCGCCCTGCGAGTGGCCGACGAGGTTGACCTTCGGCGCGCCCGTCGCGGCCAGCACCTTGTCGACGAAGGCGCTCAACTGCCTGGCCGACGCGGGGATGTCGGCCAGGCCACCGACGCGGCCGAGCGAAAGGTGGTTCATGCCGTAGTTGAGGGCGAAGACGCAGTGGCCCGCGTTGGCGAGGGTGGGGGAGATCTTCGTCCAGTTGGCGCCTAGGTTCACGCCGGTGGCGTGCACGAGGACGACGGGGTACGGGTGCTCGGCGGTCGGCTCGCACCGCCAGTCGTTGGCGCCCTCGACGGCGCCCGGGCTGGCGATGAAGTTGCGTACGGCCTCCGACAGGCCGCCCACCGGGTGCTCGGCCCGGGCGCTCGGGCCGGCCTGGGTTGTCCGGGTGGGCTGTTCGGCCTGGGCCGGGCCGGCGGTGGCGAGGGTGGCCGCGCCCAGGCACAGGGTCATGCCGACGGCCGTGGCCCAGCGGCGCACGGACCGTAGGGGGCGCCGGCGGTTGGGGGGCTGGTTCATGAGGGTGAACCTCCGAGGGGGAGGGGCGGCGGCCGACTCGTCAGCGGACCGGCCGGGCCGCGTGGGGGCGTGCCGGATGGCCGCGCGGGCGCACGGCGGCACGGGGACAGCGCCGGACGGCGGGCGTGGGGCCCACCGCCCGGCAGGGGCGCGACCGCGACGCGGGCGTGCCTGACCTGGGGCGGGGCAGGGGGTGCCGCCGTGAGCGGGGCGTCCCGCGGCGGGTGCGCGCGGACGGCGGCGCCGGCGCGCGGCGCTCGGGGCGCCGGCGCGTGGCGGCAACTCGTGGTGCCACCGGGTGGCGGCCCGGCGCGGCACGAGCGAGCGGCCCGGCCGGGCCGCGTGGGGGTGTGCGCGTGGTGCGGATGGAGCGGGTGGAGCGGGGCAGGCGTGTGGGGCGTGGTGGGTGCTGGGTGCGCGTGTGAGGCGTGGTGCTGTGCGGTGGTGGGGTGCTCGTGGGGTGTGGGGGTGGTACGCGGTGGTGCGTGTGTGTCCGTGGGGTGGTGAGTGGCGCGCGGTGGTACGGGGTGGTGCGGCGGCTCTGCGTACTGCGTGCTTGCGTACTGAGGGTGGGGCGGGGGCGCGTACGTCACCGCGTACGGGCCCGCGCCGCGCGGGCGTGCGCGAGGTGACGTTGCTGGCCACGGTCCGAGAAGGAGGCGCGTCCAGCCGGTGTTACCTGACGGTAAGTCTGGGGTCGCGCGCATGACAAGAGTCATGCGCCGGGCGAATGCGGGCGGCCTTCGGGCCGCACGGTGCGTGCCGGTGGCCGGGCGGCGCCGTACGGGTCGGGGTGGGCCGGCCGGGGCGCCGGACTCGTCCGACTCGCCCAACGAGACCCGCCCCAATCCGACTCAATCCGGCCTCTTCCGGTCTGTCTCGACCTACTCTGATCGAATCTGTTCCCACGCGACCGAGGTGAACGGCGTGAACGATGACGGCCCCGGAAGATTGCACTGCCTGGTCACGGGAGCGACGGGGTACATCGGGGGCCGTCTGGTGCCCGAGCTGTTGGCGGCCGGCCACCGGGTGCGGTGCGTGGGGCGCTCGCCCGAGAAGCTGTACGCCCACCCCTGGGCGGACCGGGTCGAGATCGTGCGCGGCGACGTGCTGGACGCCGACGCGATGGGCGCCGCGCTGCGCGGCATCGACGTCGCGTACTACCTGGTGCACGCGTTGGGCACCGGGCGGAGCTTCGAGGACACCGACCGGCGGGCCGCCCGTACCGTCGGCGAACAGGCCGCCGCCGCGGGCGTGCGCCGGCTCGTCTACCTCGGCGGTCTCACGCCGGATGGCGTACCACCCGCCGAACTCTCGCCGCACCTGCGCTCGCGCACCGAGGTCGGTGACATCCTGCTCGCCTCGGGCGTGCCCACCGCCGTGCTGCGCGCCGCCGTCATCATCGGTTCCGGCTCCGCGTCCTTCGAGATGCTGCGCTACCTCACCGAGCGGCTGCCGGTCATGGTCACGCCGAGCTGGGTGCGTACCCGGATCCAGCCGATCGCCGTCCGCGACGTGCTGCGCTACCTCGTCGGCTGCGCCGAACTCCCCGCCGACGTGAACCGCGCCTTCGACATCGGCGGCCCGGACGTCATGACGTACGTGGCGATGATGCGCCGGTACGCCAAGGTCGCCAGGTTGCCGCGACGGGTGATCGTGCCGATCCCGCTGTTGACGCCGCGGCTCTCCAGCTACTGGGTGGGCCTGGTCACGCCCGTCCCGCACGCCATCGCCAAGCCGCTCGCGGCCTCGCTGCGACACGAGGTGGTCTGCCGGGAACACGACATCGCCCGCTACGTCCCCGACGGGCCGGACCAGCCGCTCCCCTTCGACACCGCCCTCGCCCTGGCCCTCCGCAGGGTCCAGGAGGCGCAGGTGGCCACGCGTTGGTCGTCCGCCGCGCTGCCCGGGGCGCCCAGCGATCCGCTGCCCACCGACCCGGACTGGGCCGGCGGCAGCCTGTACACCGACCACCGCGAGCTGACCGTGGACGTCTCGCCGGCCGCCCTGTGGCGGGTCATCGAGGGTATCGGCGGCGAGAACGGCTGGTACTCCTTCCCGCTCGCCTGGGCCGTGCGCGGCTGGCTGGACCGGCTGGCCGGCGGGGCCGGGCTGCGCCGTGGCCGGCGCGACGCCCAGCACCTGCGGGTGGGGGACGCGCTGGACTTCTGGCGGGTCGAGGCGGTCGAGCCGGGCCGGCTGCTGCGGCTGCGTGCCGAGATGCGGATGCCCGGGCTCGCCTGGCTGGAACTGCGCGTCGACAGCGACGCGGACACCGGCCGGACCCGTTACCGGCAGCGGGCGCTGTTCCATCCGCGCGGGCTGCTCGGCCACGCCTACTGGTGGGCCATCGCACCGTTCCACGCCCTCATCTTCGGCGGCATGGCCCGCAACATCGTGGGGGCCGCCGCCCACGAGACGGCGCCGGACGCGGTCCCACCCGTCGCGCCGCGGTGACCGCCACCGCCTCGACCCCGCGGACCGGGCTCGCGGCAGACGCCCCGCGAGCCCGGCCTGGCCGGGCCAGCCGACCCCGTGGAGAGGGGCGGTCCGGCCCCAGGCCCGTCCCGCTCCGCGGTCCCGTGCGCATGTGCATCACCGGACCAGGAGGGAAGCCGATGCGGGTTTCCGTCGTCTTGTTCACCGCCGACCTGCGAATGCACGACCATCCGCCGCTGCGGGCCGCCCTGGCCGGCGGCGGCCGGGTGGTGCCGCTGTTCGTCCGCGACACCGGCGTCGCCACGACCGGCTTCGGGGCGCCCAACCGGGAGGCGTTCCTCCGCGACTGCCTGGCCGACCTCGACGCGGGGCTGCGGTCGCGCGGGGGCCGGCTGGTGCTGCGCTCCGGCGACGTGGTGGAGGAGACGTGCCGGGTCGCGGCGCAGGTCCTGGCCGCGGAGGTGCACGTGTCCGCGGGCGCCAGCGGCTACGCGCAGCGCCGCGAGGAACGGTTGCGGGCCGCGCTTGAGCGGGACGGGCGGCACCTGGTCGTGCACGAGGCGGTGACCACCGTCCTGCCGCCCGGCGCGGTGAGCCCGTCCGGAGGTGGGAGCCACTTCGCGGTGTTCACGCCGTACTTCCGCGCCTGGTCCCGGCAGGCGCCGAGGGACCCGCTGCCGGCCCCGCGCGCGGTGCGGCTGCCGGACCGGTCCGTCGCCTCCGACCGGATGCCCGTGCGCGGGGGCGTGCGCGGGCTCTCGCCAGGGCTCGCGGTCGGCGGCGAGAAGGACGGCCGGCGCCGCATGACCGCCTGGCTGCGCGACGACCTGGCCGGTTACGAGGAGGGCCACGACGACCTCGCGGGCGACGCCACCTCGCGCTTCTCACCCCACCTGCACTTCGGCACGCTGTCACCGGTCGAACTCGTCGCCCGGGCGCGCAAGGTCGGCGGGCCGGGCGCGGCAGCCTTCGAGCGGCAACTGTGCTGGCGCGACTTCCACCACCAGGTGCTCGCGGCCCGCCCCGAGACGTCGTCGGCCGACTACCGGCCGCGCGGCGACCGCTGGCGCGACGCGCGGGGGCAGGCGGCCGAGGACGTCGCGGCCTGGCGCTCGGGCCACACCGGCTTCCCCGTGGTGGACGCCGCGATGCGGCAACTGAAGCACGAGGGTTGGATGCACAACCGAGGCCGACTGCTCACCGCGAGCTTCCTGACCAAGACGCTGTACGTGGACTGGCGGGTCGGCGCCCGCCACTTCCTCGACCTGCTGGTCGACGGCGACGTGGCGAACAACCAGCTCAACTGGCAGTGGGTGGCCGGCACCGGCACGGACACCCGGACCGGCCGGGTGCTCAACCCGGTGCGCCAGGGCAGACGATACGACCCGGACGGCGCGTACGTACGCCGCTGGGTGCCCGAACTCGCCGACCTGCCGGGGCCGGCGGTGCACGAGCCGTGGAACCTGCCAGCCGAGGAACGCGCACGCTACGACTACCCCGACCCGATCGTCGACCTGGCCGCCGGCCGGGACCGCTTCCACCGCGCCCGCGACCGGGAGTGACCTGGGCACACGGCCTGCTTGGGGCCTGCTCGGGGCCCGCCGTCGGCCCGCTGGTCGGCCCGGCGGCGGGGCGTGGCCGGGGGCGGATGTCAGTGGTGACCTTTAGCGTGGTTCGTGGTCGCACGCTCGCCGTTGCCGCGCCGCCGTCCGCTCGCCCCCGCACGCCCGGCCCCGCACCCGGGGCCGCCCGCCACCACCCCACGGAGACCCGATGACCATTCGCCGTGTCGTTCCCAACCTCGCGTCGCGGGCACAGGAGGAGAGCCGCGACTTCTACGGCCTCCTCGGCTTCGAGGAGGTCATGAACCAGGGCTGGATCATGACGCTCGCCTCCCCGTCCCAGCCCACGGCGCAGGTCAGCTTCATGACCGAGGACCGGACCGGACCCGTCATACCCGACCTCAGCGTGGAGGTGGATGACGTGGACGCGGTGTACGCGGCGGTGCGCGGCAGCGGGGCGGAGATCGTGCACCCGTTGCGGGACGAGGAGTGGGGCGTACGCCGGTTCTTCGTCCGCGACCCCAACGGCCGGGTGGTCAACGTGCTCGGCCACCGCTGACCCACCCCCACCCGCGTACGCGGCACGCCTCCACCCGCGTAGGGAACCCCGGACCCGCCCGCGCACGGAACGCACCCGCGCCCGCGTACGGAACGCGGCCCGCCCCGCTGGGGGTGGGCGGCGGTCAGGACAGCGTGTCCGCGACCACCGAGGCCGCCTCCGCGATCAGCTTGTTGTCGTACTCGGCGTCTTTGTCGCGCCGGTTCGACATGATCGCCATGACGATGGGGGCCGAGTCCGGGGGCCAGACCACGGCGATGTCGTTGCGCGCGCCGTACGTGCTGCCGGCGCCGGTCTTGTCGCCGACCTTCCAACTCTTCGGCACGCCGGCCCGGATCAGCTCGTCGCCGGTCTTGTTGGTGCGCAGCCAGGTGGTGAGCTGGGCGCGTTCCGGCTTGCGGAGCACGTCGCCGAGGACGAACGCCCGCAGGTCCTTCGCGAGGGCCCGCGGCGTGGTGGTGTCGCGCGGGGACGCCGGGTCCCAGTCGCTGAGTCCCGGTTCGATGCGCTCCATCTGCGTGACGTCGTCGCCGATCCCCTCAAGCACGGCGTCCAGCCCCTTCGGGCCGCCGATCTCCTCGAAGAGCAGGTTGGCCGCGGCGTTGTCGCTGTAGCGCACGGCGGCATCGCAGAGCGCGCGCAGGGTCATCCCGGTGTCGACGTGCTTCTCGGTCACGGGAGAGTTGGCGACCAGGTCGTCCTTGGAGTACCGGATGACCTTGTCGAGGCCGGACAGGGAGAACTCGCGCAGCACGGCGCCGGCCTCCAGGGCCTTGAACGTGGAGGCGAAGGGGAACCGTTCGCCGTCGTTGTAGGCCACCTCGCGCCCGCTGCCGGTGTCGACGGCGTACACCCCGAGCCGCGCGTCGAACTTCCGCTCCAGGTCCCTGATCTTTCGGATGGCCGCGTTCGGCGTACCGCCCGGCGCGGCCGACGACGGCGCCGACGACGCGGTGGCCGACCGGCTGGCCGCGGGAGACGCGTCGGCGGAGTCGTCGTCGCCGCAGGCCACGAGCGTGGCGATGGTCAGCGTGGCGAGCGCGCCGATGACGGCTCGCCGGGCACGGGTGTGCTGCATGGCGTGGAAACCTCCGGTGGGTGTGTGCCCCGTGCGCGGGGCGCGTGGCCGAGCCCCGCGCACGACGGACCAGGGCGTGCGGGAGCGGGGCGCGGGCGTGCGGAAGCAGGGTGGACGCCCCGCCCGATGCCGGGTCAGGACCTCTCGGACCACCCTCGCGCCCCGCGACCATGCGGTCCAATGCACCCGCGCGCGGTTCCATGCGCAATCGGCATACGAGGCGAGGGCGGAGTGGGTGCGGGACGGTGCGGAGCGGGCGGGGGTGAGCGCGGTGCCCGCGTACGGGACTGGCACCGGCCCGGCACGGAGGTGACACCCAGCCCGGCACGAGGCTGACACAGGGCCCGGAACGGGACCGAGACCGGGCCCGGCACGGGGCTGACATAGGGTGCGGGCGTGGATCTGGTGGGAGCGTGTCGCGCGTTCGTCAGCGTCAGCGAGCGCGGCAGCTTCACCGTCGGGGCCGCCGCCGCCCGCATGTCCCAGTCGGTGGCCAGCCGACGGGTGGCTGCGCTGGAGGAACGGTTCGGGGAGCCGCTGTTCGAGCGCGCCTCGCGGCGCGCCCGGCTCACCCCGTTCGGCCGCGACATGCTGCCCGTGGCCAGGCAACTCGTACAGGCGGCGGACGTGCTGCTGGACGAGGCGGAGGTCGCCAGGCGCAAGCCGTGGCGGCTCGCGGTGCCCGACATCTGCTCGACGGCCAGGCTCGCCCGCCTCGTCGCCGAGGCGCGCGGCCAGGGCGTCACGCTCGACCTGCGGGTCGCGGCGCCGGCGCAGCGCGGCGAACTCCTGCACGCCCAGCAGGTGCGGGCCGCGCTGCTCGCGGTGCCCGCGGCCGACGCCACCTGGTCCGTACCGCTCGGCCTGGCCGGGGTCGACGACCCGGGCGTACGGCGCGTCTACCTCGACACGCTGCGGGTCGGCCGGGCCAGCACCGGCCCGGCCCGGCGCGTGTGGGTGCAGCCCGAGGACGACGTACCGCATGTGCGCGACCCGCTCGCGCGGCTCCGCGACGCGGTCGGCCTGCGGCCCGCCCAACTCGCCACCGCGGCCGACCTGACCACCGCCGCCGCGGAGGTGCTGGCAACCCGCGACCTGTTGCTGTGCTCCCCGGACCAGGCCGACGAACTCGCCCTGCACTGGCGGCCCATCGGAGAGTTGGCGCTGTGCCGCGGGTTCGCCCTCGCGGCGGCGGGCGACGGCAACCCCCACCTCGTCCAGTCCCGCCTGGGCCGCGCCATCGCCCGCTGCCTGGGCGCGGCGGAGCCCGACGCGGACGGTACGGGCGCCGCGGGCGGTACGGGCGATACGAGGGCGGCCGGTGCGAACGAGACGGGTGCGGATGCGGCAGCGGGCGCGGACGTGGCCGCCGGCGCGGTCACGCGTCGGAGCGGCGACGCGCGGGAGGTGGCCGGGCCGTGAACACCGAGTCGCTGCTGCGCGCGGCGCGCGAGTCGCTGCGCGAGGGGGGCCTGCGCGGCTGTCTGCTCGTACGCGACCTGCACACCGGCGAGGAGTTGGGCATCGACCCGGACACCCAACTGCCCTCCGCGTCCCTGGTCAAGGTCCCGCTCGCGGTGGCGACGGTGGAGCGCGTCCGGCGCGGGGAGTTGGACGGGGCGATGGCGCTTGAGGTGCGGCCCGGGCGGATCAGCACGCCGGGCCCGACCGGGCTGAGCCGGTTCCACCACCCGGCCCGGGTGGCGGTGGACGACCTGCTCTACCTCAGTACGTGCGTGAGCGACGGCACGGCGGCCGACGCGCTCTTCGAACTCACCCCGCCCGCCCAGGTCGCCGCCATCCTGCGCGAACTCGGCCTGCGCGACATCACCGTCCGCCACGGCATGCGCGAGCTGTCCGAAACGCCCGAGGAGCGCTTCGACGCGACCCAGGCCCACCTCGCGCACGCGCTGGCCATCGACGCCGGCACCAGCGGACGCGGCCACCGCGTGCCCCAACTCGACACCACCCGCGCCAATACGGGCAGCGCCCGCGCCTACGTCGACCTGCTCCAGGCCCTGTGGACGCCCTCGGCCATCCACCCCGAGGTGGCGGCCCGGATACGCGACCTGATGGCGCACAACCTGTTCCGCCAACGGCTCACCCCGGACTTCAGCTCCGACGCCACCACCTGGTACTCCAAGACCGGCACCCTGCTCAACCTGCGCCACGAGATCGGCGTCGTGGAACACGCCGACGGCCAGGTCTTCGCCGTCGCGGCCCTGACCGAGTCCCTGGTCCCCGCCAGTTCCCAGCCTGGCGCGGAGGCCCTGATGTCCCAGGTGGCCCGCACGCTACGGGACCACCTGCGGCAACTGTGAGGCGGTCGCCCGGCCCGCACGCCGCCGCTCAACTCGTCGGCGCGGCGGGTCCGATGTCCTCGTGGGGTGTGACGTGCCAGTGGAGGGTGACGGTGGCGGTGTAGCGCAGGTGGCGTCCGTCGGGGTGGTCGCGTGCGGCGTGGGAGGTGCACCAGCGTTGTGCCTGGTGGTGCATGCCGGTGATGGTCTCGGTGGGTTCGGGGATGGGTGACTGGTCGCCGCAGGTGGTGCAGGTGGCGTGGACGGTGTACGGGGTGGCGTCGGGGTCGGGGGCCAGGGTCATCTCGACGTAGCGGTAGCGGTGGCGCCCGTGGTGGCGGGTGGGGTGGGGTTGGTGGTTCATGTGCGGGGCTCCTGGCCGCTGGCGCGCAGGCGGGCCGCGCGGGCACAGGCCGGGTGCACGGTCAGGGCCCGGGGCGGGTCGGCGGGGGTGCGACGGGCGGTGAGGGTGACGCTCTCCTTGGGGTGCAACTCCCGCTCACACAGGGCGCACGGGGTGGGCAGCGCGCCGGGCCCGTGCGCGAAGAAGACGGCGGAGGTGAGCACCGCGCCCAGGTAGTACGGCTGGGCCAGGTACCGCCCCGACCACTCCCCGCTGATCCGCCAGTGCACCCCCGGTCCGGTACGCCGATGCGCGGGCGGCACCCCGACGTAGTGCCTGCGGTCGCCGGCGGCGAGCAGGGTGACGTAGCGACCCAGGCGCTCCCAGTGCGCGAACCCGGCCGCCTCGCCCGGCGGCAGCAGCCAGTAGGTGCAGGAGGCGCGCGGGTCGATGATGGCCGCGCAGTTCTCCGTACCGTCCAGGATCTGGAAGGCGGCGTCCGCGATGGCGGCGGAGGTGCGCACGGCGTCCCACTGGCAGCCGGCCGGCAGGAGCATCACCCCCTCCTCCGACGGCGGGACCCAGTCGAGCCCGATCACGACCGCCCGCCCTTCGTGGGCCGCAACGCGACGATGGCGTGGGCGCCCAGGTACGTCGGCAGCGTGCGGCTGTGCCACCCCAACTCCCCGCCCCGCGTCCAGCGGACGCCTCCGCCGGGGGGAATCCAGTCGTGGGGTGGGGTCGGTTGGTTGAGCATGGGCAACGGCCTCCGGGGAGTTCGGTGATGGATTGGTCACCGAACGTAAAGCCGCCTGGCCACGCCGCTCAATGGCAAAAATTCGAGGAGGGCCGAGGAAGTGCTATCGCCCCTCTACGTCGGCACACTCAGGGCATCGGCCAGCAGGCGCATCTCGGGGGTCAGCGTGCGTCGCCGCTTGATCACGTGGCCCACGATGTCCTGTGCGTACCGCTGCTGTACGAGCCATTCGGGTTGGGCGGCATGGATCGCGGTGAGCACCTCCACCGCCTCCGGGTACTTGCGCACCATCGTGTAGGCGCGGGCGACGTCGAGCCGGTGGCGGTGGTAGTCGGTCTCCTGGCCCGCCCCGGTTCCGACCAGTCGCTGGCCGGCGCGCAGGACCTCGTCCGGGCGGTCGAGGATCACGCCCTTCTCCGCTGCCTTGTACGCGACCACCACCGGCCCCCACGGGTCTGGACGGGTGCTGCTCGGGGTGATCGTCCCCGTTACGGTCGCCGCCGCCCGGGCGAGCCGCATCATGTCGTCGGCCTCCCCGTCACGGGCGTCGCGCAGGCTCGCGGACGCTCCGTGCAGGAGCAGCCAGCCCCAGGCCGCGATGGTCTCCACCGGTGCCCGCGACAGCCTGGGCTCCATGTCGTCCGCCCAGCGCTGCGCCAGTTCGGACGCCTTGTCCAACCGGCCCTGGCGCATCAACAGCCAGGACGAGGTGGCGACCACCGAAGCGGCGCGTACGTGGTCCGGTGCGTCGTCCAGGGCTCGGCGTAGCGCTAGCTCCGCCCCCTCGTACTGCCTGGCCTGCGTCAGCATGGCACCCGCCATGTGGAGGAGCTGGGCGCGGATGGAGCGCACCTCGAGTGAGCTGTCCAGCGCGTCGACCTCCCGGAGCAGCGGCGCCAGGACGGCGACCTCGTCGGCCATCCGCTTGGCGATGTGCAGCCGGCGCACCTCGGCGAGGGCCGCGAGGAGGCCGGGTGTGGTGGGTTCCTCGTCCAGGCGCGCCGGGCGGGGAGCGGCGACGGCCTCCAGGAGCGGCTGCCACGGGACGGGGTCCGGGGCCGGGCCCTCGGGCGGCTGACGCCGTACGAGAGCTGTCGTCGGCACCCGCAGGGCCGCTGCCAGCGCGCGTACCGTCTCCATGCGCGTCTCGCCGGCGCTGCCCTGCTCCAGCTTCCGCACGGTGGAGACGGACACCTTGGACGCGGTGGCCAACTCGCGCTGGGAGAGGCCGCGGCGCTTGCGTAGGTCACAGACGCGCTCACCGAGCGTGCCGCGGTTCTCGGTCATATCGGACTCCTCGCCCTGACGTCGGTACTCAGACGGTACCGCCGTCGCTGGGCGTGCTGTCAGGGCCAATGGGCTGGCAGCGTAAGGACGTTGACGTGTGTCGTGGGGGCGGCCGGGGCCCTCGGTGGGCGCGTGGTCGTGCGACAGGCACTCCGGGAAGGTAAACGCCGCACCACGCGGCGAACTCGCGCAGCGGCTCCTCCGCGCGCTGGCGTGCTCTCAGCAGCGTGGCCACGGTCTCGTGCACCGAGTGGTGGTAGCGCGTGAGCTGGGCCGACGCCGTGCGTGCCGCGTGGAGGGAGGCGAGCGCGGCGGGGCGTTTCGCGGTCCACGCCTCCGCGCGGGCGCGGTCGATCCAGTAGTGCGCCGCCCGCGTCGGTGCGTACCCGTCCGGTAGGTGGACCGTACGGGCGTACTCCAGTGCCCGCGCATGGTCATCGCGGTCGCCTGCCGCCGCGATCTGGTGCAGCCGTACGTTGAGCGGGCCGAACGCCAGCGCGTGGTGCCGGGTTTCGCCGGTCGCCCTCGCCAGCTCGGTGGCTTGCCCGAGCCAGTCGTCCGCTGCCGAGTCGTCGCCGTCCCGGGCGGAGAGGACGGCGGCTCGCAGTTGGAGGGTGCCCCGTACGGCCTGGGTGGCGCGGTCGCCGTCATCGTCCAGGTCACGCAGTGCGTGCCGCATCAGGGAGACGCCCCGGCTCAACCGTGAGCTGTCCGCCGCCATCTGGGCGCGCTCGTACCGTTCGATCGCGACCTGGCGCGGATCGCCGGAGTGCGGCGCGGCGACGGCCATGCGGGTGAGGGCCAGCCGGGCCAGGTCCATGTATCCCAGCCGGTAGGCGACGATGGCCGCCGTGCGCGCGGCCTCGGCTTGCAGGGCGTGGGCGCGCTCTTGTCGGTGGCCGGCGGGCTGGAGCTGGGTGGCGATGGCGATCTCGCTGACCAGGCCCGGGAGACGTTCGGCGAGCTTGGTGAAGCTGGCCTGTACGCGCAGTGCGATGAGTTCTCGTATCGCCGTCTCCAGGGTCGTGAGTGAGCGCGGGGGCGGTGCGTCGGTGGGCGGGAGGTCCCAGTCGTCGAACGCGGCGCTGAGCGGCGTGAGCAGGGCGTCGAGTTGTTCGCCCTGGAGGGCCTGGATGTAGGGCTGGCCGCGCAGCACCGAGACGCTGACGCCGAGCGCTCGGGCGACGGCGGCGAGGATGGGCTCGCTGGGGTAGCGATCCCCCTTCTCGATGCGGCAGAGCTGGCTCGCGGACACGTGGGCGTGCCGGCCCAGTTCCTGAAGGGAGTAGTCGCGGATCAGACGGAGTTGGCGTACGCGGGCGCCGATGGTCTCGGTGGTGTCGGTGGGGTCGGACATGGTGCTCCCCGTTCTCTGTCAGCACTCAGCACGGTAGCGCTCAACGGTGCGAAGGGCGGGCCCTGTTGCTCCGGTCGCGCCCAGCGTGGACGCGTCCGTCGTGGTCGACCGCGGTGGTCGTAGGGACAAGGCCGCCGCCCCTACTCCGCACGCAACGCCGCAGCCGTACGCGTCCTGGCCGCCCAGCCGGCCGGCGCGAGGGCGCCCAGGAGCGCGATCGCGGTTCCGCTCAGTCCCAGCAGGAGCAGCCGTAGCGGCCCGTACACGTCGAGGATCGACGGTGGCAGGGTGGTGCCCACGGCATGGCCCATGACCGGCATCACGAGGTGGTGGAGCGCGTAGCCCGCCGGCACGCCGAGCAGGCCGCCGAGTGTGCCGAGCGCGGTGACCGGGGTGAGCACCAGGAGCATGGTCTGGCGTGGTGACATGCCGATCGCCTTGCAGACGCCCAGGTCGTGGACGCGTTCGCGGGTGTCGAGGAGGGCGGAGTCGAGTACGCCGAGGCCGGCCACGCAGACGAGCATCAGGGTGAGCAGCGCGGCCAGCGCGGACATGAGGAGGACGGTGCCGTCCTGGCCCGGGGAGGTGTGGGTCGTGGCGTCGCCGCCCAGGGGCTGGACGAGTGCGGCGACTTCTCGCGTGTACGCGTCGGCGGAGACGCCGGGCCGCACCTCGATGAGGAAGGTGTCGGGCTCGGCCGAGGGGAAGTCGGCCAGGTCGGCATGGATTTCCAGTTCGTCCCCCGAGGTGTCGAAGGACTCGCCCACGATGCGCAGGCGCGCGCTCTCCCCCGCGTGGGTGACCCGCACCGGGTCGCCGATCCTGGTGCTGGTGCGCTCCAGGAAGCGGCTGGGCACCACCACCTGTCCCGGGCCGGTGAGCCAGTGTCCGGCGAGCATCTCGTAGCTGCCGGAGCGCGCGTCACCCTCGTACAGGCTGGCCTGCACCGAGCCGGGGACGCCGGCGACGGTGACCTCGGTGTGGGCCTTGCCGTAGTACGAGTCCGTGCCCGGTCGCGAGGCGAGGGCGGCGCGGACCTTCGCCGGGTCGGCAGCCCTGAGACCGGTCGGATTGGGCGCGGCGCCGCGCGAGGGTGACGGGCTGGTCGCGCTGTCGCCCGCGGGAGGGGGCGGTGGGGGAGCGATCTGGTGGGCTCGGGTGGTGGTGACCGTGACGGCGGCCCGGCGCTCGGGGTCCTGGGCGGTGCCGATCGCGGTCAGGGACGAGGTCAGGCCCACCGCGAAGGTCGCCGCGACCGTGCCGGACGCCACCGCGAGCAGCGTCGCGAGGGCACGGACCGGGTGCGTGAAGGGGGTGGCCAGGCCGTAGGTGACCGGACGCGGCAAGGGCAGTCGCCCCAGCGCGCGGTGCGCCCACTGGCCGCGCCCCGGGCGCGGGGACCGGCCGAGCGCGATGGCCTCGACGGTACGCAGCCGCCCGGCCCGCAGGGCGGGGGCCAGCGCCGCGAGCCCCACGATCACCAGGGCGGCGGCCGGCACCAGGGCGCTCACCCACCAGGCCGCCGCGAGCGGGCCGGCGCCGTACATCTCCTCGGTGTCCGCGAGGAGCGGCACCGCCAGGAGGTTGCCCAGGGCGACGCCCAGGGCGGTGCCGACGCTGGCCGGGAGTAGTGCCTGGGCCAGGTAGGCGCGTACGACCTCGCGCGGGGTGAAGCCGATGGCCTTGAGGATGCCGATCCTGCGCCGGCTGGTGCCGACCGCGCCGCTGATCACGCTGCTGACGGTGATCACCGACATCACGATGCCGAGCACGCCGAAGGCCGTGACGAACGGGACGGTCGCCGCCGCGGCCTGGTCGGCGGCGCGCTGGGTGTCCAGCCAGGACCGGGTGCCGAGGAGCGCCCTGGGCGGCACGGCGGCGGCGAGCTTCCTCCGGTCGGCGAGGACCTGTTCCGTGGTGCTCGCGGAGTCGAAGCGGTAGAGCATCTGGCGCGTGACCGGGTTGCCCTCCGACGCCAGGGTGTTGACCTGCGCAGGCGTCGTCCAGGCGTCGGCGGTCTGGCTGACCGACACGGCGAGGCCGACGACCGTGAGGGTGGGCGCGTTCGGGGCGTCCGAGGCCCGCAGCGTGGTGCCGACGGCGATGGTGGGCCCCTCGAACGAGGCGGCGAGCACGACCTCGCCCGGTGCCCGCGCCCACCGGCCGGAGGTCAGGTCCACGCGGTCCACGGCGCCGCCCGGGTCGGGCCGGCCGACCAGGGTCAGCGTCGGCAGCCGGAAACCCGTCGGGTCCACCGGGCGGAACGTCGTGGCGGGGTAGGGGCCCGCGCTCGCGGTGACGCCGGTCGCCTGTCCGGTACGGGCCAGTTGGGCCGCGCTCGCCCTGGCCGGATCGTACTCAGCGCTCAGGTGCGCGCCGCGCTGCTTCCCGAAGGCGTGCGCGAAGGGCTCGGACGAGGCGACCAGCAGCGTCCCGGCGACCACGGCCGAGGCCACGGCCATCATCGTGGCCACGGCGATCACCACCGTCCGCCCCCACCGCCGCCCCACCCCGGAGCGTACGACCCGGCCCATGGCGCCGCTGCCGAACCGGATCACCGCGCGGCCCGCGCGGACGAGTCGCTGGCGATACGACCGTCGACCAGGTGGACCGTGCGGCTCGCGCAGGCCCGCGCCAGCGCCGGGTCGTGCGTCACCAGCACGATGGTCTGCCCGGTCCGGCGCAGGTCCAGCAGCAGGCCGCGCACGTCGTGGCCCGCCGCGCTGTCGAGCGCGCCGGTGGGCTCGTCGGCGAGCAGCAGCGCTGGGCGGTTGACCAACGCCCGGGCGAACGCGACTCGTTGGCGCTCTCCCCCGGAGAGCCGGCCCGGGTAGGCGCGGGCGTGCCGCTGGATGCCCAGCGCCTCCATGAGTTCAGCCGCGCGGGCGGCGGCCTGGCGCCGGCTGGCCCCGGCGAGCTGGGCCGGGAGCTGGATGTTGTCGGTGACGGTGAGGTCGTCGAGGAGGTTGAAGAACTGGAAGGCGATGCCGATGTGCGCGCGCCGGAACGTGGCCAGGGCGCGTTCGCTCAACCGGTCGATCCGCCGGCCGGCCACGGTCACGGCGCCGGCGGTCGGCCGATCGAGGCCGGCGACGAGGTTGAGCAGGGTGGACTTGCCGCTGCCGGAGGGGCCCGTCACGGCGAGGGCCTCGCCCTGGGCGACGCTGAGCGTGCACGGTCCGAGCGCCGGCGCTCCGCCGCTGTCGTAGCGCTTGGCCACACCCTCCAGTTCGATCACCTGACGCATACGAGTAGCCCGTCCTCACGGTCGCTGGGGGCGCCTGCTGTTGCCGGCCCGGTGAACGTAGAGGCGGTCGCGTGGCGGGCGCGTCGGCCGTGGAACCAGCATCGGGCCCTCCGGAGGGAGGAACCGGCCGCGGCGTCCTCCCCGAGGAGTACGACGTGCGGACGAGGCCCTGACCGCACAGGCGGACGCGGCCCGTGCGGCGGGCACCGCACAATCTAGGGATGGACACCGAACGCCGGCGCGGCGCCTACCAGCAGCTCGTCGACGCGCTGCGGCCGGAGGCCAAGGCGGCCCCGCCGTCCCGGCGAGCGGTGCGCGCCGACGTGGCGCTGGCGGTCGTGCTGACCGTCGTCGCCCTGTTCGTGGCGGTGCGCTACTCCGGCGACGGGCCGGTGGACATCCCGCCGCGGGTCGACGCCGGGGCCGGGGTCCCGGCTCCGCCCGCGCCGCCCGACCCGGGCCAGGTGGCGGTGCCGGCGGCGGAGGAGCGTGACCCCGTGCCCTGGGGCCTGGTCGTCCTGTCGACGCTGCCGCTGGTGGCCCGGCGCCGGTACCCGCTGACCCAGTTCGTGGTGGTGCTGGGCGCGGCCCTGGCCGTGGGCGACTCGGCTTCCTGGATCACCGTGGTGGCCTGCGTCATCGGGGCCTACAGCGCCGTCGTCCACAGCCGGTACCGGGTGGCGGCGATCGCCGTCCTGGTGATCGCCGCGGCGCTGTCCGGTTACGCCTTCCGCAACGCGGACCCCGTGCTCCCCGGCTGGTCGAGCCCGGGATTCGTACTGCTCGTGGCCGGGATGCTGGCCAGCCTCGTCCGCTTCCTGCAACTGCGGTTGGCGGCCAGCCGGGACCGGGTCGCCGAGTTGCGGGCGGCGCAGGAGGAGGCCACGCGCCGGGCCGTCGAGGAGGAGCGCGCCCGCATCGCCGCCGAGCTGCACGACGTGGTGACCCACAACGTGAGCGTGATGGTGATCCAGGCGGGCGCGGCCCGCAAGGTGATGGACGTGGTGCCCGAACAGTCGAAGGAAGCGCTGCTGGCCGTCGAGGCGGGAGGCCGGGCCGCCATGGCCGAACTGCGCCACGTGATGGGCCTGTTGGCCGCCCCGGACCAGGAGCGGCCCGACGCTTTGGAGCCCCAGCCCGGGCTCGCGCGACTCGACGCGCTGGTCCACCGGGTACGCGCCGCCGGGACGCCCGTCACCGTCGACGTGTCGCTGCCACCGACCCCGCTGCCACCGGGGGTTGACCTCGCGGCCTACCGCGTCGTCCAGGAGGCGCTGACCAACACGCTCAAACACGCGCGCGGCGCGCACGCCTCTGTGGCCATCACGTACGCCGACGACCGGCTGGAGATCGAGGTCACGGACACCGGCGGCGACCAGGCCCACCCGCCGGTGGAGAGCAACGGCCGCGGCCACCTGGGGCTGCGCGAACGGTTGGCCGTCTACCGGGGCGAGCTGACGACCGGGCCGACGAACGCCGGCGGCTACCAGGTCACGGCCCGCATCCCCTGGAGCGCCGCATGAACCCGCCCACGAGCGGGTCCGTACCCACGGACCACCCACCGCTGCGCGTTCACCCACCGCTGCGCGTCGTCATCGCCGACGACCAGGCCCTGGTGCGCACCGGCTTCCGCATGATCCTCGCCGCGGACGGCATCGACGTGACGGCCGAGGCGGCCGACGGGGCCGAGGCCGTGGCGGCGGTCCGGCGCACGCGGCCCGACGTGGTGCTGATGGACATCCGGATGCCGCAGACGGACGGCATCGAGGCCACCAGGCGCATCGTCGGCGACGCGGGCCTGGACGGCACCCGGGTCATCATCCTCACCACGTACGACCTCGACACTTACGTCTACGCCGCGCTCACGGCCGGCGCCAGCGGCTTCCTGCTCAAGGACGTCACCCCGGAACACCTGGTCGCCGCCCTGCGCCTGGTACGGACCGGTGACGCGCTGCTCGCGCCCACCATCACGCGGCGGCTGATCGAGCGCTTCGCCCCGCGCGAGGAGCCGCGCACCGTCGCACCGCACCGCGACCTGTCCGGCCTCAGCCCGCGCGAGATGGAGGTGCTCCGGTTGCTCGCGACGGGCCTCAGCAACGCCGAACTCGCCTCCCGGCTGTTCCTCAGCCCGACCACGGTCAAGAGCCACATCGGCCGCATCCTGTCGAAACTGGACCTGCGCGACCGCGTCCAGGCCGTCGTCTTCGCGTACGAGACGGGGCTGGTCACCCCGGGCGGGGACACGCCCAGCGGCGCGTAGTGCGTGGCGTGCCCGCCGGCCGGTCCGGTGGGGCGAGCGCCCGGCCCGGCGCGACGCCGTCAACCGCCCCGCCCGGTGAGCGGAGAGGTGAGCGGAGAATGGAGCGGTGACATGGCGTGGTGATGTGGCCGAGTTGCTGGCGGCGGCCGGCGTCCTCGACGTGGACGTCGAGGAGGCCGTCGCGGACGAGCACGTCCGGTCGGCCGCGTACCAGCGCGTCGTCTCGGTGGCCGCCTCCGCGCCGAGCCGCGAACGTGACCGCGCGCTCGTGGCCACGATCCTGCGCGACCCCCACGAGATGACGTCCAAGACGGCGGTGGTCGCCCTCGTGGACAAGGTCGCGACGCGGGCGAGCGGTCCCGCCGAGTTCCGGCGGTGGGCGGCCGGGCTGCTGCCGGAGGTCGAGCGCCTGACGACGGAGGCGTACCGCGAGTTCATCCGCCGTCGCGTCCACGACTGGCTGTTCCACCTGTCCGTCAGGGACGGTCACGTGCCGACGGCGGCCGAGTTGGCGCGGGTCACGGACTGGATGCAGCGCCTACTCGCCGAGGAGTCGACATCGCCGGCGGTACTCGCCCTGCTCGCCGAGTCGGGCCACCGCAGGAAGACGCGGAACGTGGCGCTGAACCGGAGCCGGAGCGTTGACGGTTCGCGGGGAGGTCGGCGAGCGGCGGCCGACAGGCGCGCCGGACGCGGTTGAGCGCGGCGGCGACGGCCGCGCCGGCTTGGGCGGGGGGCGGCCCTGCTGGCCCCGGCCGGCCAGGCGTTCAGGCCGCCGATTCCCCGAGGGTGAGAAGCGCGCGTTCCGACGGGGAGCCCGGCTCGGCCTGGTAGATCCACAGTTGGAGTTCCGGGTGGTCGGGCGGGGTCAGGACGTGCTGGCGCAGGGTGAGCGGGCCGGCCACCGGGTGGCGGAAGTGCTTGGTGGCACTGGCCTTGCGGTGGACGTCGTGGCGGGCCCAGAGGCGACGGAACGAGGCGCTGCGGTCACTGAGTTCGCCGACCAGGTCGGCCATCTGGGGGGTGTACGGCGCGGGGCCGGCCGCCGCGCGCAGCGTGCCGACGGTGCACTGGGCCAGGTGCTCGGGGTCGGGGACGAACTCCCCGACGGCGGGGTCCAGGAACGCCATCCGGGCCAGGTTGTCGCGCAGCGGGAGGCTGGCGTAGAGCGCGTCGGCGGGGCCGTTGCGTACGAGCACGTCCAGCCAGGGGGTGACCAGCATGGCCGGGGCGGTGACCCAGTGGCGTACGAGGTGGGTGAGGGCGTCTTCGGTGCCGGTGGGCAGGGTGTCCGGGGCGGTGGGTGGGGTGGGCTGGTCCGCGAGGGCGCGCAGGTGGGTGTGGGCGGCGGTGTCGAGGCGTAGGGCGCGGGCCAGCGCGGCGAGCACCTGGGAGGAGGGCCGGCGCTCGCGGCCCTGTTCCAGGTGGACGTAGTAGTCGGTGCTGACGCCGGCGAGCAGCGCGACCTCCTCGCGCCGCAACCCCGGCACCTGCCGGGCGGGCCCGGGGGCGAGGCCGTGGTCCGTGGGACGGACGAGCGCGCGGCGGGCGCGGAGGTACTCCGCGAGCGGTCCCGCCGATCTCGACGCGGCACCCGGCCCGCCCCTGTCGCCCTCGCCAGCCGCGTCACCCACGGTCACCCTCCTCACCTGTGCCAGCCATGTCACCCGTGCCAGCCATGCCAGCCGGGCCAGTCATGCTAGGCGCCGGTCTCGCGCTCGCGGGTGGGTGTGCCACCACCACCCGCGCTGCCCGGCCGGCGCCTAGCGTCGCCGTTGGTCAGGCGGCGCGGCGCGCCGTGGGAGCGAGGAGGAGAGGCATCACATGTACGTGGTGACAGGGGCCACCGGGCGTACGGGCAGCGCCGTCGTGGACGAGCTGGTACGCGCCGGCCACGGCGTGCGCGCGCTCGGGCGCGGTGCCCGTGGCCTGGCGCCGGCCGCCGCCGCCGGCGCGGAGCCGGTGGTGGCGGAGCCGACCGACGCGCAGGCGCTCGCCGCGGCCTGTCACGGCGCCGAGGGCGTCTACGTCATGGTCCAACCCAACTACATCCCCGACAGCCCCGACTTCGCGGCGCACCAGCACCGGATCGTCGAGGCCATGACGGTGGTGCTGGCCGCCGCCGGTGTGCGGCGGGTGGTGACGTTGAGTAGCTGGGGCGCGGACCAGGAGGCCGGCACCGGCCCGGTGGCCGGGTTGCACCGGCTGGAGCGGCGTACGAACACCCTGGACGCGGCGGTCACCCACCTGCGGGCCGGCTACTTCATGGAGAACCTGCTCGGCCAGGTCGAGTCCATCCGCCGGGACGGCCGGGTCGCGGCACCCTTCACCCCCGACCTCCCGATGCCGTTCATCGCCGCCGAGGACGTCGGCCGCGCCGCCGCCCGCCACCTCGTCGGGCCGACCCCGGCACGCCCGGGCGCGCCGGAGGTGGTCGAACTGCACGGCGAGCGCGACCTGAGCATGGCCGAGGTGACGGCCGTGATCGGCAGGCTCGTGGACCTGCCGGGCCTGCGATACGAACAACAGCCGATCGAGCGGTTCGTGGCCGAGCAGCGCGCGGCCGGGGCGTCGGCGAACGTCGCCGGCCTGATGGCCGAGGTGGCCCGCTCGATCAACTCCGGACGCATCGCCGCTCGCCAACCCCGGTCCGCGGCCACCACCACGCCGACGACGATCGAGACCTTCGTCGCCCGCAGCCTCCTGCCCGCGCTGCGGGCCGGTTCCTTGGAGGAGGCCGCACGGTGATCGGCGTACGCGCCCATCTGCCTTCCGCCTGAGACGTACGGGCTGTCCCTCCGAGAGGTACGGGTCGTCCGTCCGGGACCTGCGGACCGTCCGTCCGAGACCTCCGGACCTTCCGCCCGCGCTGCACGGACCTTTCGTCCAAGACAGGCGAGCCGAAGTCGGCGACGGTAGGGGCATGCGCAGACACGAAGTGGGGGGCGCCCCCACGGATCGCGATGCCGAGCGCGGCTGGGAGGTCGCCCGCCCGCTCGGCGGTACGTCACTCGACGGCGTACGGATGGCCGGATACCGCGACCGCGCCGCCGCCGGCCTGGACCTGCGGGTGCTCCCGCAGCCGGCCGTGATCCTCGTCATCGGGCTCGGGAGCGAGCCGCTCGCGGTGGAGGGCGCCACCGGGCACCGGCCCATGCGGAGCCTGGTCGCCGCGCTGTCGCCCGGCCCGGCCCGGGTGCGCGGCGAGCGCGTCGAGTGCGTGGAGGTACGGCTGACGCCCCGTGCCGCCTACGGGCTGCTGGGGGTCTCGCCGCCCGAACTGGACGGGTCGATCACCAACCTCGCGGACCTGTGGGGAGCGCGCGAACAACGTCTGCGCGAGCGGTTGACCGAAACCGCGACGTGGCAGGAGCGCCTCGCGCTGACCGAGGAGTTCCTCATTGAGCGGGCGGCGGCGGCCCCGTCAATGGCCCCCGAGGTCGCCGCCGCCTGGGACACCATCGTGGCCCGCCGAGGCCGGATACGGGTGGGTGACCTCGCCGCGTCCTGCGGCTGGAGCCGCAAGCGACTGCGCACCCGATTCCACGCCCAACTCGGCCTCACCCCCAAGCGGGCCGCCATGCTGGTCCGCTTCGACCACGCGGTACGGGCGCTACGCGCGGGCGAGAGCGCCAGCACGGTCGCCCTGACCTGCGGCTACGCCGACCAGCCGCATCTGCACCGGGACGTGGCGGCCCTGGCCGGGTGCACCCCCGGCGCCCTGGCCGCCGACTGACCTCCGCCGGCCGGCCTCAACTGGCTGGCCTGTGCCGGCTGGCCTGTGCCGATTGATCTCTGCTGAGCCACCGCCCCCACATGCAGCAGGCGGGCCGCGCCCGCGTGCCCGCGCCCTCCCACCCTTACCGCCCACCCACCCGAAGGAAGGAAAGCACCGTGACGAACACCGATGCCCAACCCATGAGCGATGTCCGAACGACAGCCGATGCCGGAGGAGCGGGCGATGCCCGAGGAGCAGGTGATGCCCGAGAAGCGGGCGTGGCCGACCGCGATCTGATCGTCCGGCTCGCGTTCGGGAGCATGGCCGCCCAGACCCTGCGCGCGGCGGTCCGATTGAAGGTGATGGAACGGGTCGGCGCCACGCCGCGCCCGGCCGCCGAGTTGGCCGCCGAGGCCGGCGCCGAACCCCAGCCCATGACGCGGTTGCTGCGCGCCCTGGCCGGCCTCGGCCTGCTGGTGGAACACACCCCCGACCACTTCTCGGCGACCCCCGCGGGCGCCCTCCTCGACCCCGGAAACCCCGACTCGCTCACCTCGTTCGTGCGGATGTTCACCGAGCCGACGATCGTGCGGGCCTGGGAGCACCTGGACGACAGCGTCCGCACCGGGGACATCGCCTTCGACGCCGTCTTCGGCACCGACTTCTTCAGCCACCTCGCCCAGCACCCCGAGCTGTCAGCCGAGTTCAACGCGGCGATGAGCCAGGCCGTCGCGGCGACCGCCGCCGCGCTGCCGTCCGCGTACGACTTCGGCCGCTTCACCACGGTCACGGACGTCGGCGGGGGCGACGGAACCCTCCTGGCCGGCGTGCTGGCCGCCCACCCGGGCCTGAACGGCGTGCTCTTCGACACCACGGAGGGCCTGTCCAAGGCCCCGCAGACGCTGGAGCGGCACGGCGTGGCGGGCCGCTGCTCGCTGGTCGCCGGCGACTTCTTCCGCTCGGTCCCCGCGGGCTCGGACCTCTACCTGATGAAGAGCGTGCTGCACGACTGGACGGACGACCAGGTGGTCACCATCCTGCGCAACTGCCGCGCGGTGCTCCCGCCCGGTGGCCGCGTCCTCATCGTGGAGCCCGTACTCCCCGAGGTCGTCGACCCCCGCGCCGAGGCCGACGTCACCGACGGCGGCATCACCTACCTGTCCGACCTCAACATGCTCGTGAACGTCGGCGGCAGGGAGCGCACCCGCGCGGACTTCACCGACGTCTGCCACCGCGCGGGCCTGACCCTCACCTCGGTCACCCCCATCGCCGACGCCGCGCCGTTCTCCCTCATCGAGGCCGTGGCTGGCTGACCCGGCGGGCCGCCGGCGGACCACGAGTCGCCGCCGGTGCGCCGCGCGCCGCCGTCATCCGCCGGTTGCCAGCCGCCGGGTGGGCCCTCCTCAGTACGATGATCCGGTGATGTCCCAACGCGGCCCGATAGCGCAGCAGTTGATCGCCGTCACCTGGCTCGTGGCTGCCCTGGGAGCGGTGGCCGCGGAGCGGTACGCGACTCAGGACGTGGGCGGCTCCGAGTGCGTCATCGCCTACTCCAGGATGACCGTCGGCACCGAGTTCAGCGACACGTGGACGCCGGACGAGGAGACCATCGACCGGGCCTACCAGAAGGCCGTCGAAACCGGCCGATGCGAGCGGCCTCGCAAGCGGTGGGAGGAATGGCTCGACTGACGACTCGGCGCCGCGCCCGGCGCTTCCAGACGGCCCGCCCCAAAATCCCGCCCCTCCCGCCACCCCCACCCCCTACCCTCCCCACCATGACCGAGCCCGAGCCCATCGCCACCCACCCGACACAGCCGCGCCCCCGGGCCGCCGGTGACCGTTCGTCCGAATCCGCACCCGCGACGGCCTATGTCTGGCGCGGGGACTTCGCCAACCCCGAGGTCAACGTCCTGCACGCGCAGGGGTTCGACCATCCGCCGTTGGACATCGACTGGCACACCCAGGTGCACCGGCACAGCCTGGGCTGGGTGTGCGCGCGGCGCGGGGAGGAGTTGGTCGGGTTCGTCAACGTGGCCTGGGACGGCGGGGTGCACGCGTTCGTGCTGGACACCGTGGTGGCTGAGGGCACGCGGCGGACGGGGGTGGGGACGCGGCTGGTGGCGGCGGCCGTGGACGGGGCGCGGGCCGCGGGGTGTGAGTGGCTGCACGTGGACTTCGACGACCACCTGCGCGCGTTCTACTTCGACGGCTGCGGTTTCACCCCCACCGACGCGGGGCTCATCGCTTTGTGAGCGGGCCCCCGGCCCCACCGCGCCCCTCCGGGCCCCCAGCTCCGCCGCGCCCGCCCGGGCCGCCAGCCCCGCCACGCCCGCCCGGGCCACCAGCCCCACCGCGCCCCTCCCGGCCCTCGGGCCCACCCCGCCCCTCGGGCCCGCCCCGAGAGGCGCTCCCGGGGCGGATGGAGCCGGCCTGGCGGGACCAGTACAGGCGCTGGGCCAGCAGTGTCAGCGTGCCGGCGAGGGCGATGCCCGCGAGGTTGAGCAGGAGTTGTTCCGTGGAGCCGCGGGTCTGGCCCAGGTCGCCGTAGCCGAGGGCGACGGCGGCGTTGGCGGCGGCCGGGACCGTGGTCACCGAGATCGCCACGCCGACCAGCGCGCCCGACTTCGCCGACGTCAGCGACAGGGTGCCGGCGATGCCGGCGAGGAAGGCCACGACGAAGGAGAACAGGTCGGGCCGGTAGATGAAGTTGGTGTTCGGCCGCTCGGCCTCCACGTCCGCCTTGTCGAAGAGCCCCACCGCGTCCATGAACAGGCTGAACAGCGTCGTCAGCGCCATCGCCACCGCGAACCCCGTCAGCAGGGCGATCAGCGAGCGCGCGGCCAGTCGCGGGGCGCGCCGCACCAGCGCGGTGCACAGCCCGGCCAGCGGGCCGAACTCGGGGCCGACGGCCATCGCGCCGACGATCAGGATCGCGTTGTCGAGGACCACACCGCAGGCGGCCAGCATCGTCGCCACCGTCAGGAAGGCCAGGAAGGTGACGGAGAGGGTGGACTCCTCGTGGGTGGCCTCCACGAGTTGTTCCCACACCACCGCGTCCGAGCCCTCGCCGGGCGCCTCCTCCTCGGCCCGGTCCGCCCGGTGCGAGAGCGTCAGGTCGATGTTCTCGACGGTGATCGCGCCGCACTCGTCGATGCCGATCGCGCGCAGTTCGTTGAGGACCTCGTCGGCGGCCTCCCGCGCCACGTCACACAGCACCACGTCACCGGCCGGGTCGCGGCCGGCCCCGGTGAGTACGGCCAGGTGGGTGGCGCCCACGCTGCGCTCGAAGAGCGCGACCACCTCGTCGGTGCGGTGCGCGGGGACGATCAACCGCAGGTGCAGCACGGCGGGCTCCTCGGAGTCGGCGTCACGTCAGCATCGGGTCGGCGTCGCCCGGACGGTCGGGTCGGGGGCGCGGAGAGGCAGCCTACGGGGGCGGGGCGGGGACGGGCGCCCCGGTCCGTACGGGGCGCGGACGCCCCGCGCGGTCACAGCTTGCGCAGCCGCAGGCGTTGCACCTTGTGGTCGGGGCCCTTGCGGAGCACGAGGGTGGCCCGGCCCCGGGTGGGGGCCACGTTCTGTTGCAGGTTGGGCCGGTTGACCGTGCGCCAGATCATGCGCGCGTAGTCGAGCGCCTCGTCCTCGGAGACCTGGGTGTACTTGCGGAAGTACGAGAACGGGTTCTGGAACGCCGTCTCGCGCAGCTTGCTGAACCGGCCCAGGTACCAGCGCTCGATGTCCTCCGTCCGGGCGTCCACGTACACGCTGAAGTCGAAGTAGTCGGCCAGCGCCACCCGTGTCCTGCCGTCCTTGCCGGGCAGCGCGGGCTGGAGCACGTTCAGGCCCTCGACGATGAGGATGTCGGGGCGGCGCACGGTCAGCCGCTGGTCGGGGACGATGTCGTACACCAGGTGGGAGTAGACGGGCGCGCTGACCTCGTCCTTGCCGGCCTTCACGTCGGCCACGAAGCGGGTCAGCGCCCGGCGGTCGTAGGACTCGGGGAAGCCCTTGCGGGACATCAGGCCGCGCCGGTGCAGTTCGGCGTTGGGCAGCAGGAAGCCGTCCGTGGTGACCAGCTCGACGCGCGGGTGCTCGGGCCAGCGCGCGAGCAGGGCCTGCAGGAGGCGGGCGGTGGTGGACTTGCCGACCGCGACGCTGCCGGCCACCCCTATGACGAACGGCGTCCCCTGCTGCGCGCCCTGGCCGCTGCCCGCGTCGCCGAGGAAGGTGTTGAGGGCGCCCCGCAGGTTGCTGGTGGCCCCCACGTAGAGGTTGAGCAGCCGGGACAGCGGCAGGTACACGTCGCGCACCTCGTCGAGGTCGATGACGTCACCCAGGCCGCGCAGCCGCTCCACCTCCTCCGCCGTCAGCGGCAGCGGCGTCTTCTCGCGCAGCCCGCTCCACTGGGCGCGCGAGAGATCCACGTACGGGCTCGACTCGGCCCGCCTCGGGACACCGCCCTGCGGCCCGCCGTGCGGCCGTTGGTCACTCACCGAAGACCTGATCACTGATTCATTGTGGGTTCTCACGGCGCGGTACGGGGCGTGCGTTCGGTCACGCCGGGGCGTGGCGACCCACTCGGCGACCCGCCCCGCGACTCATCCGGGACCCGCCCGGCGGGCCGTCGTGGCGGGTCGCCACGACGGCCCGCCGCGCGGGGGCCGCGCGTACGCTGCACCCCATGTGCGGAATCGTTGGCTATGTGGGAGGGCAGTCCGCCCTCGATGTCGTTCTGGCCGGGCTCGGGCGCCTTGAGTACCGGGGCTATGACTCGGCGGGGGTCGCGGTCCTCGCCGACGGCGGCCTGGCCGCCGCGAAGAAGGCGGGCAAGCTCGCCAACCTGCACAAGGAGCTGGCCGACCGACCGTTGCCGACCGGCACCGCCGGTATCGGCCACACCCGCTGGGCCACCCACGGCGGGCCCACCGACGCCAACGCCCACCCGCACCTGGACAACGCGGGCCGGGTCGCCGTCGTCCACAACGGCATCATCGAGAACTTCGCGTCGCTCCGCGCCGAGCTTGCCGAGCGCGGCCACGCCCTCGCGTCGGAGACCGACACCGAGGTCGTCGCGCACCTGCTGGCCGAGTCCTTCTCCTCCACGGGCGACCTGGCGGAGTCGATGCGGCAGGTGTGCGGGCGGCTTGAGGGCGCGTTCACGCTGGTCGCGGTGGTGGCCGACGACCCCGACGTGGTGGTCGGGGCGCGCCGCAACTCGCCGCTGGTGGTGGGCGTCGGGGTCGGTGAGAACTTCCTGGCCTCCGACGTCTCCGCGTTCATCGAGCACACCCGCGAGGCCATCGAGCTCGGCCAGGACCAGGTGGTGGAGGTGCGCCGGGACGCGGTCACGGTCACCGGCTTCGACGGGGCGCCCGCGACCGTGCGCCCGTACCACGTGGACTGGGACGCCTCGGCCGCCGAGAAGGGCGGTTACGACTACTTCATGCTCAAGGAGATCGCCGAGCAGCCGAAGGCCGTGGCCGACACGCTGCTCGGCCGGATCGACGCCGCCGGCAACCTCTCGCTGGACGAGGTCCGCATCCCGGCCGCCGAACTGCGCGAGGTCGACAAGATCGTCATCGTGGCGTGCGGCACCGCCTTCCACGCCGGGATGATCGCCAAGTACGCCATCGAGCACTGGACCCGCATCCCCTGCGAGACGGAGCTGGCCAGCGAGTTCCGCTACCGCGACCCGATCCTGGGCCCGCGCACCCTGGTCGTCGCCATCTCCCAGTCCGGCGAGACGATGGACACCCTGATGGCGCTGCGGCACGCCCGCGAGCAGGGCGCCCGGGTCCTGGCCATCTGCAACACCAACGGCTCGACCATCCCGCGCGAGTCCGACGCCGTGCTCTACACGCACGCCGGGCCCGAGGTCGCCGTCGCCTCCACGAAGGCGTTCCTCACCCAACTCGTCGCCTGCTACCTCGTCGCCCTCTACCTCGGCCAGGTGCGCGGCACCAAGTGGGGCGACGAGGTGCACGCGGTCATCCGGGAGCTGTCGGAGATCGCCAGCCAGGTGGAGCGGGTCCTGGAGACGATGGAGCCGGTGCGCGAGCTGGCGCGCTCGCTGGCCGACCAGGACACGGTGCTGTTCCTGGGCCGGCACGTGGGCTACCCGGTGGCCCTGGAAGGCGCCCTCAAGCTCAAGGAGCTGGCGTACATGCACGCCGAGGGGTTCGCCGCGGGCGAGCTGAAGCACGGGCCGATCGCGCTGATCGAGGACGGCGTGCCGGTGGTCGTGGTCGTCCCCTCGCCGCGCGGCCGGTCCGTACTGCACGACAAGATCGTCTCCAACATCCAGGAGATCAGGGCCCGTGGCGCCCGCACCATCGTGATCGCCGAGCGCGGCGACGCGGGCGTGGCGCCGTACGCCGACCACCTCATCGAGGTCCCGGCCACGCCGACGCTGCTCCAGCCGCTGGTGACCACCGTGCCGTTGCAGGTCTTCGCCTGCGAGCTGGCCACGGCCCGGGGCAACGAGGTGGACCAGCCGCGCAACCTCGCCAAGTCCGTGACGGTGGAGTGAGGATGCGCGTGACGGCGCGGCCGGTGGCCGCCACGGGCCACGGCCCCCACGGGGCGGCCTCGTGATCATCGGGGTGGGGATCGACGTCGCCGAGATCGACCGGTTCGGCGCGGCCATGGAGCGCACGCCGGGGTTGGCCGAGCGGGTCTTCGTACGGCGGGAGCTGTGGCTGCCCAGCGGCGAGCGCCGGGGCACCGCGTCGCTGGCCGCCCGGTTCGCCGCGAAGGAGGCGCTGGCCAAGGCGCTCGGCGCGCCGAGCGGGCTGCGCTGGACGGACGCCGAGGTGTGGACGCTGCCCAGCGGCCAGCCCCGGCTGCGGGTGCGCGGCACCGTCGCCGAGCGGGCGGCCGAACTGGGCGTGCGCACCTGGCACGTCTCGCTCAGCCACGACGCGGGCGTCGCGTCGGCCGTGGTCATCGCCGAGGGCGAGCAGGCCGCCGGTTCCGCCCCGGACGGCCCGGCGGACGCCTGGCCGGCGGACGACGGCTGGCCGGAGCGGTAGCGCGCGGCCGGCGGCGCATCCGGCGGGCCCGGGCGCGGCGCTCGCCCGGCCGCCGGGCGCCCGGCGCGGGAGACTGGGGCGCATGAGGACTGCGTACAGCGTGGAGACCGTACGGGCCGCCGAGCGCGAGCTGTTGGCCCGGCTGCCGGAGGGAACGCTCATGCACCGGGCGGCGGCCGGCCTCGCCGCCGCCTGCGCCGGGCTGCTGGGCGCGGGCGCGGGGCCCCGCACCGGGCCGGGGCCGGCGCCGCGCGGGCGGGTGTCCGGAGCGCGGGTGGTGCTGCTCGTCGGCAGCGGCGACAACGGGGGCGACGCCCTCTACGCGGGCGCCCGGCTGGCCCGTCGCGGGGCCGCCGTCACCGCCCTGCTGCTCGCCCCCGACCGCGCCCACGCCGGCGGCGCCACGGCCCTGCGCGCGGCGGGCGGCCGGCTGGTCGACGCCGCCGGCCTGGACGTGGGCCCGGACCCGGCGGCGGCGTCGGGCGGCGACGCGGCGGACCGGAGCGACGGCGGGCGCGCGGACGACGCCCGTACGGGGCGGCGCGACGACCACCCCGCGCTGCGGGCCCTCGCCCGCGCCGACCTCGTGCTGGACGGGATCGTCGGCATCGGCGGCCGGGGCGGGCTGCGGCCGGACGCCGCGCTGCTGGCTCGGGCCGTCGCCGATGCCGGCGTGCCGGTGGTCGCCGTCGACCTGCCCAGCGGCGTGGACGCCGACACCGGCGAGGTGCGCGGCGCGGCGGTACGGGCCACGGCGACGGTCACCTTCGGCACGTACAAGCCCGGGCTGCTCATCGACCCGGCCGCCGAACACGCGGGCGCGGCGCGCCTGGTGGACATCGGTCTCGGCCCGTGGCTGCCGTCCGTGCCCGACGTGGAGGCGTTGCAGCACGCGGACGTGGCGGCGGTGCTGCCGCGCCCGGCGGCGGAGAGCGACAAGTACCGGCGCGGCGTGGTCGGCGTCGTCGCCGGCTCGGCCCGCTACCCCGGTGCGGCGGTGCTCGCGGTGGCCGGGGCGCTGCGCGGCGGCGCCGGAGCGGTGCGGTACGTGGGGCCGGGCGCCGACGCCGTGATCGCCCGCTTCCCCGAGACCCTGGTCTCGGCGGGCCCGCCCGGCAAGGCGGGACGGGTGCAGGCGTGGGTGGTCGGCCCCGGCGTCGGGGACGACGCGGACGCCCGGCGGGCGCTGGCCGACGTGCTGGCCAGCGACGTGCCGGTGCTGGTGGACGCCGACGGGCTGCGACTGCTGCCCCCGGACGGCGTCCGCGCCCGCACCGCCGCGACCCTGCTGACCCCGCACGCGGGCGAGGCGGCGGCGCTGCTCGGCCGCCCCCGCGAGGAGGTCGAGGCGGGCCGGCTGGCGGCGGTGCGCGAACTGGCGGCGAAGACCGGGGCGACGGTGCTGCTCAAGGGCTCCACCACGCTGGTCGCCGGCCCGGCCACGGGCCCGGACGCCGAGCCCGTACGCGTCAACCCGACCGGCACCGGCTGGCTGGCCACCGCCGGCAGCGGCGACGTGCTCTCCGGGCTGACCGGCGCGCTGCTCGCCACCGGCCTGGACGCCCGCACGGCCGCGTCGGCCGGCGCCTACCTGCACGGCCTGGCGGCCCGCCACGCGGCCGCGGCCCCCGGCCGCCCGGGCGCGCCCATCACCGCGTCCGAGGTGGCCGATGCCCTGGGCGCGGCCTGGCGGGACGTGGCCGCCGCCGGGTGAGCTGCGGGCCAGCACGCGGACGGGCCACGGGAGGGGCGGTGGGCGCCTGAGACACTGGCCTTGATGAACGAGACACCGATGCGTGCCCGAGCCACGGTCGACCTGGCCGCGCTCCGGGCCAATGTGCGCGCGCTGCGTGCCCGCGCGCCCCGGGCCGAGCTGATGGCCGTGGTCAAGGCGGACGCGTACGGCCACGGCGCCGTCCCCTGCGCGCGGGCGGCCAGGCAGGCGGGCGCGAGCTGGCTGGGTACGGCGACCCCGCAGGAGGCCATCGCGCTGCGCGCGGCCGGCGACACCGGGCGCCTGATGTGCTGGCTGTGGACGCCGGGCGGGCCCTGGCGGGAGGCCGTCGAGGCGGACATCGACGTGTCGGTGAGCGGGATGTGGGCGCTGCGCGAGGCCGTCGCCGGGGCGCGGGCCGCGGGCCGGCCCGCGCGGGTGCAGCTCAAGGCGGACACCGGGCTCGGGCGCAACGGCTGCCAGCCGCACGACTGGGCCGACCTGGTGGCCGCCGCCCGGCGGGCCGAGGCGGACGGGACGATCAGGGTCACCGGCGTGTGGTCGCACTTCGCCTGCGCGGACGAGCCGGGGCACCCCTCGATCACCGCCCAGCTCACCGCGTACCGCGACATGCTGGCGCACGCCGAGGCCGCCGGCATCGCCCCCGAGGTGCGGCACATCGCCAACTCGCCCGCCCTGCTGACGCTGCCCGACGCCCACTTCGACCTGGTCAGGTCCGGCATCGCGACCTACGGCGTCTCGCCCAGCCCGGAGATCGGCGTGAGCGCCGACTTCGGGCTGCGCCCGGCGATGACGCTCTCCGCGTCGATCGCGCTGGTCAAGCGGGTGCCGGGCGGGCACGGCGTCTCGTACGGACACCACTACCGCACACCGGGCGACACGACGCTGGCGCTGGTGCCCGTCGGGTACGCGGACGGCGTGCCGCGCGCGGCGTCCGACACGGGCCCGGTGCTGGTGGCGGGCAAGTGGCGGACGGTGGCCGGCCGGGTCGCGATGGACCAGTTCGTGGTGGACCTCGGTGGTGACCGGGCGACGGTGGGCGAGGAGGCCGTGCTGTTCGGGCCGGGCGACCGGGGCGAGCCGACGGCCGAGGACTGGGCGCAGGCCGTGGGCACGATCGCCTACGAGATCGTCACCCGCATCGGCCAGCGCGTCCCGCGCGTGTACCTGCACGCCGACAGCGAGCCCGACGCGCCGGCCCCGGCCGTCCCCGGGACGGAGGCCGAGATCGCCCGTACGAGTGGTGTTTCCCCGGCCGGGAACGCGGGGGCGGGCACCCCGACATGAGCCAGGACACCGGGGGGACGGTCGAGGTGGCGGCCGGCGCGGTCGAGGCGGCGGCCGGGACGGTCGAGGCGGCGGCCCGCGCGGGATGGCGCCGGGGCGCGGGGCTCGCGGGCGCCGCGATAGGGGTGGTGGCCGCCGGCGCCGCCGTCGGCGTCGCCGTGGAGCGGCTGACGGTGGGCCGCGGCGTGCGCCGCAAGGCCCGGCTGGCGCTGGACGCGGCCGGCCCGTACGGCACCCTGCGGGGCACCCCCGGGGTGGCCGTCGCCGAGGACGGCACGGAGCTGGCGTACGAGGTCGAGCCCGGTCCGGCGCGGGGGCCCGAGGCCGGCGACCAGGCCGGGCCGCCGGTCACCCTCGTCTTCTGCCACGGCTACTGCCTCGGCCAGGACTCCTGGCACTTCCAGCGCGCCGCGCTGGCCGGCGCCGCCCGCGCCGTCTACTGGGACCAGCGCAGCCACGGCCGCTCCGAGCGCGGCCGGGCCCAACGCGAGCACGCCGAGCCGGTCACCATCGACCTGCTCGGCCGCGACCTCAAGGCGGTCATCGACGCCGCGGCGCCCGAGGGCCCGCTGATTCTCGTGGGCCACTCGATGGGCGGCATGACGGTCATGGCGCTGGCCGCGCAGTTCCCCGAACTCGTGCGCCGCCGGGTGGTCGGCGCCGCCTTCGTCGGCACCTCGGCCGGCAAGCTCAGCGAGGTCAGCTTCGGGCTGCCGGCGGCCGGCGTACGCGCCGTGCGGCGGGTGCTGCCCAGCACGCTGCGGGCGCTCGGCGCGCAGGCGGAGCTGGTGGAGCGGGGGCGGCGAGCGACGGCCGACCTGTTCGCCGGGGTGATCAAGCGCTACTCGTTCGGCTCGCGCGACGTGGACCCGGGCGTGGCACGCTTCGCTGAGCGGCTGATCGAGGCGACGCCGATCGACGTGGTGGCCGAGTTCTACCCGGCCTTCGCCGAGCACGACAAGTCCGAGGCGCTGCCCGTCTTCGCCGCCCTGCCGGTCCTCGTCCTGGCGGGCGAGCGGGATCTGATCACGCCGAGCGAGCACAGCGAGGCCATCGCCGGCTTCCTGCCCGACGCCCACCTGGAGATCGTCCCCACCGCCGGCCACCTGGTCATGCTGGAGCACCCGGAGACCGTCACCGCCGCCCTGCTCCGCCTCCTGGACGCCACCGGCCACCCCGTCACGCCCGACCCGAGCCCCACCACCCCGACCTGACCCGCCCCTCGCCGGGGCCGCGCCGCACGCGCGGGGCCGGGCCACCCCGCCACCCGGCCGGAACGGAAGATTCCGGGGGTCGCCCTGGGGACCGCCCGGAGGGCTCGGGGGAGTGTGGGGCCGGCCGCGCGGGCCCGTACCATCGGCGAACATGAACGTTCCGTACGCCCGCGCACAGATCACCGTCAACACCCCCGAGCGCATGGGGGACTTGGGTCGCCGCCTGGCCGCCCTGCTGCGCCCCGGCGATCTGGTGCTGCTCACCGGCGAGTTGGGCGCCGGCAAGACCACGCTGACCCGCGGCCTCGGGGCGGGGCTCGACGTGCGGGGCGCCGTGACCTCGCCGACCTTCGTCATCGCGCGCGTGCACCCGCCGCTCGGCGACGGGCCGCCGCTCGTGCACGTGGACGCCTACCGCCTCGGCGGCGGCCTGGACGAGATGGAGGACCTCGACCTCGACGTGTCGCTGCCGGAGTCGGTGGTCGTCGTCGAGTGGGGCGACGGCAAGGTCGAGGAGCTGTCGGACGACCGGCTGCACGTCGTGATCGAGCGCGCGGTGGGCGCGGAGGGCGAACTCGCCGCCCCGCACCCCGCCGCCCCGGCCCCCCGCGCCGAGACCGCCGCCATGGTGCCCCCCGCCGACGTCCCGGAGCCCATCCCCGCCAACGCCGCGGGCCCCGCCGTCCTCGACGTCGACGCCGCGACGACCGAGGCCGAGGCCGAGGTGGCCGACGTGCGCCGGGTGACCGTGACCGGCGTCGGGGCGCGCTGGGCGGGCGTGGACCTGAGCCCGCTGGAGGGGTAGCCGCCGGCCGGTCACGTGACGCTGTAGATTCCGACAAGCCGTCGGGAAGATGTTGCGTTCACCGCCTCGGGCGTGGTGACATGGACTTGAGCGCGCTAGTTAGGCGTACCTAACCGCCCGTGCGCGCCCATGCCCCAGGAGTACCGGGAGGCACCCCATGGAGACTCATCAGCCCAACCAGCCGCCGGCGCGAAGCTGCCCGAAGGCGCCATCGGTGGCTGACATGCTGGCGGCCTGTGCCGCGGCGACCGAGCTCTCCACGCCGCCCGGGGGACACGCGATCCCCGGGGTCGAACCGGCGACAGAGCCCCAGCCGACGGCGCACTGTCGCCGCGAGGCGGCCTGACCTCCGAGCTGGTCCGCGCACTCTTCCGTACCTTCGTACACGGACGCCTGTCGCTCCCGTACGCCTGCCGAGCGCCCACCCACGCACGCCGGCCGAGCACGCACCCTCGTCAGTCACGCACGCCTGTGGGGCACACACGCTCGTCAGTCGCGCGCGCCTACCGACCACATGCCTGTCACCGACGGACGCCCGTCACCCACGCACGCCCGTCCCTACCGGACGACGACGACCTCGGTGCCGATCGAGGCGAAGGTCCACATCGCCGCGCCGTCCGCGCGCTTCTCACGGATGCCACCGGTGCGCCGGTTGGAGTCCGGGTCGGGCGTCGAGCCGTCGACCGCGGCGCTGAAGCCGAACACTATGTCGCCCTCGGTGTGGAAGCGCACGACGTGCTCGACGGACACCCCGTCCGAGCCGGTGACGCTGGCGGACCGGGAGGTCACGTTGTACGTGCCGGGGGCCGGGCTGACCGAGCTGGGGTAGATCGGGTACGTGCGGATGGCCTGCTCGTTCGCGCCGACCAGCCAGACCCGCTTGTCGCTGAGCGCGTACACCACCCGACGCCCGGTGCCCGAGCTGGCCGGGATCGCGGTGGACTTCTCCTTCTTCGCCTTGTCCTTGGGCTTGGCGGAGTCGGAGGCACCGGGGCGGGCCGCCTGGTTCGGGTTGATCGGGGCGTTCGCGGAGGCGTGGTAGGCGAGGATGCCCACGACGATGATCGCCCCGGCCGTGAGTCCGGCCACGATGGTTCCGGAGCTGTTCCGAGCCACGTCCAGCCACCCCTTCGTCACGCCTCTACCGGGCCGACGGTAGCACCCGGCAGGCCGGCGCGGGATCGACGCTCGGCTCGCGGTCGTACGCTTGTGGGCGTGCTGCTGCTCGCTCTTGACACCGCTACCCCCGCCGTGACCGTCGCGCTCCACGACGGCCGGACCACTCTCGCCTCCTCCCACCAGGTGGACGCCCGCCGGCACGGCGAACTGCTGCTGCCGGCCGTGCACCGGGTGCTCGCGACGGCCTCCGTCACGCCGGGTGACCTGACGCACGTCGTGGCCGGGATCGGCCCCGGCCCGTACACCGGGCTGCGGGTGGGGCTCGCGACGGCCGCCGCGTTCGGCGCCGCCCTCGACATCCCGGTGCGCGGGCTGTGCACGCTGGACGGCATCGCGTACGCCGCCGGGCAGGCCGGGCTCACCGGACCGTTCGTCGTCGCCACGGACGCCCGGCGCAAGGAGGTCTACTGGGCGCGGTACGCGGACGGCAGGACCCGCGTCAGCGAGCCCGCCGTCGACCGGCCGGCCGACATCGCCGAGCAGGTGGCGGGGCTCCCCGTGGTGGGCGCGGGCGGCACCCTCTACCGGGAGGTCTTCGCCGCGGCGGGCGCCGGGGCCGCGCTGCCCGGCGTTCCGGAGGGGGCCGAGCTGCCCGAGCACCAGTCCGCCGTCGCGCTCGCCGCGCTCGCGGTGGAGAAGCTGGCCGCCGGCGAGGAGTTCCCGCCGAACCAGCCGCTGTACCTGCGCCGCCCGGACGCCCAGGTGCCCGCGAACTACAAGGTGGTCACCCCGAAGTGAGCGCAGCGCGCGAGACGGGCGTCCCGCCCGGCGGCGAGGCCGAGCCCCCGACCGGCACCGCCGAGCGGCCGAGCGCCGTCGCGGCGGGCGGCGCGGACGAGGCCCCGCGGGTGCGCGAGATGCGCTGGTGGGACCTGGACGCCGTGCTCGCCATCGAGGGCGAGCTGTTCCCCGAGGACGCCTGGTCGCCGGGGATGTTCTGGTCGGAGCTGGCCCACGCCAGGGGCGCCGGGGCGAGTCGGCACTACGTGGTCGCCGAGGACGCGGCGGGCCACCTCGTCGGGTACGCCGGGCTCGCCGCCGTGGACGGCACCGGTGACGTGCAGACGATCGCGGTGGCCAGCAGCCACTGGGGAACCGGACTCGGCGCGCGGCTGCTGAGCGACCTGCTGACCGCCGCCACCGCGTTCGAGTGCCACGAGGTGCTGCTTGAGGTGCGGGTGGACAACGCGCGCGCCCAGCGCCTGTACGAGCGCTTCGGCTTCGAACCCATCGGCTTCCGGCGCGGCTACTACCAGCCGGGCAACGTGGACGCCCTGGTCATGCGGCTGTCCGGCCCGGCGGCCCCGACGGCCCCGGTGGCCCAGGCGGCCCTGACCAGCGATGCCGTACCCGACGAAGGGGCCGACGGCCCCATCGACGGCCTCTTCGACGCGGCAACCGAACAACCACCCGAGCACGCGCCCGAGCGCGCTCCCGAGACAGCGCCGCGGGCGGCGCGCGAGACAGAGACGGGAACCCATGGCTGACGCAACCGGCCGCCGAGACGAGCCCCTCGTCCTCGGCATCGAGACCTCCTGCGACGAGACCGGGGTCGGCATCGTGCGCGGTCACACGCTGCTGGCCGACGCGGTCGCCTCCAGCGTGGACGAGCACGCGCGCTTCGGCGGCGTCGTGCCCGAGGTGGCCAGCCGGGCGCACCTGGAGGCCATGGTTCCCACCATCCAGCGGGCCCTGAAACAGGCCGGCGTCGCGGCCAGCGACCTGGACGGCATCGCCGTCACGGCGGGCCCCGGCCTCTCCGGCGCGCTGCTCGTCGGCGTGTCGGCGGCGAAGGCGTACGCGTACGCGCTGGGCAAACCGCTGTACGGGGTGAACCACCTGGCCTCGCACATCTGCGTGGACCAGCTGGAGCACGGCGCGCTGCCCGAGCCGACGATGGCCCTCCTGGTCTCCGGCGGCCACTCCTCGCTGCTGCTCGCCCCGGACATCACCTCCGACGTACGGCCGCTGGGTTCGACCATCGACGACGCGGCGGGGGAGGCGTTCGACAAGGTCGCCCGCGTCCTGAACCTCGGCTTCCCCGGCGGCCCGGTCATCGACCGCATCGCCCGCGACGGCGACCCGGACGCGATCCGCTTCCCGCGCGGCCTGACCGGCCCGAGGGACGCCGCGTACGACTTCTCCTTCTCCGGCCTGAAGACCTCCGTCGCCCGCTGGATCGAGGCGAAGCGGGCCGCCGGCGAGGAGGTCCCGGTGGCCGACGTGTCCGCCTCGTTCCAGGAGGCCGTGGTGGACGTGCTGACCCGCAAGGCGGTGCGGGCCTGCAAGGACAACGGCGTCGACCACCTGATGATCGGCGGCGGCGTCGCCGCCAACTCCCGCCTGCGCGCGATGGCCGAGCGCCGCTGCGAGGACGCCGGCATCGTGCTCCGCGTCCCGCGCCCGGGCCTGTGCACGGACAACGGCGCGATGGTGGCCGCCCTCGGCGCGGAGATGGTCGCCCGTGGCCGCGCCGCCTCGGCCTGGGACCTGTCGGCCGACTCCTCCCTCCCGGTCACCGACCCCCACGTCCCGGCACCCCCGGTCGCCCCGGACCACGACCACGGAGCCGGCCACGAACACGGCCACGGCCACGGCCACTCGCACGGTGACGGTCACACGCACGGTGACGGTCACTCCCACGACCACTTCCACGAGCTGAGCAAGGACAACCTCTACTCATGACCCTCGCGTTGATGTGGGAGGCCCGCGCCGCCGACGGCCGCGGCCCGGAACTCCTCGACTGGGCCCGCGACCAACCCCTGACCCCCGCCCCCCTCCGCCGCGAGACCTTCCGCGCCCCCGGCGACCGCGTCCTCGTCATCACCTGGTGGGACGCCCCGTACGAGGCGGACCTCCCCGAACTCCCCACCCCACCAGCCGAGTTGCTGAGCCGCCCGGTCCACCGCTGGCGGTTCGAGGCGGTGGCGGGGGAGTAGGGGACGTTCGCGGCGCGCGGGCGGGTGGGTTACTGACCGGCTACTGGCCGGGCTCGGGCGGCGGGGGTTGGCTTGGGGTGGGGCGGTTGCTGAGTTGGTCGTCTTCACGCCCTTGCCGAGCCTGGGAGGTTCGAGGATACGGAAGGTCATTCGCTCAGGCCGCACGGCCCGTAATCCGGATTGCACTGCCAATCATCGAAGTTGCCCTCCGGGTGCTCCAGAACGTGGTTGAAGTCGATGAACCAAAGCACGGCGTATATCACGAGTGCGACGAAGGTAAGGGCTATCAGCCACGGCAGAACTTTGCGGATCACATGACCAATCCCGTGAGGCGAACGAGACCCGTGACGCTCGATGTCCTCCTCGTCGCGTTCGCCTTCCTCCTCTTCATCGCTTGAGTGATGCGACCAGTGGTGGTCTTCGGTCTCGTCCGGCCTGTGGGAATTGCTTGAGTGGTGCCCCCTTGTCATTTCTTCTTCATCCTCCCGGGTCCCTCCTACGGCATCGAAGTCCTGAGTGATTCCGGCTGCATGTGGGCGGGTTATCTCGGTGCGCGGGCCGGCTACTGGCCAGACTCAGGCTCGCGCGGCGGGGGTCCGCTTGGGGTGGGGCGGTTGCTGAGTTGGTCGGCGACCGAGGCGAGCCAGACGCGTGCGGAGTACGGGGTTGGCGGATCGCCTCCATGCCCAACTCGGCGGAGTTCGCGAAGTGTTCACGCGGCGTGAGGGGTGTGGTGTCCCGCCCCGGAAGCAGTTCGGGAAGATGGTCTGAACGGTGCAGCTCTGCGCACAGGCGGTATCCCGCCTTAGTGCGCCGCCCGCCGCCCGCACACCCACCGGACCTCGGTTCGTCAGGGTTTCTCGATCGGGGTAGGCGGCAGACCCGGTACGCAACGGCTCAGTCCTCTCCGAGAGTCCGCCAACGGTAGCTGTGGTGCTCGCGCATGTGCGCAGTCATCGTGTCCGCGATGAGTGGCAGCCATTCCGTCCATGGCAGAGAGCCCGAGCCCATGAGGTAGCCCTCCTGGAAGAACCAGAACAGGGAGTCCTCGTCGTGGAAGAGGGCCAGCGCTTCGTGGCATTCGCCGACCAGCCCGGGGAGCCGCCAGGGGCACGTGGGATGGACGCTCTGGATGTACATCTCCAGTCCCTGGACCTCGGTGGTCTCGTCGTCCTCGTAGGCAATGCCGTCTTGGCCAAAGTACACCTGGAGGAGGTGGTTGAGGTGCGGGAAGCGGAAGTTCAGCTCGTGGCGGGTGGGGGTGGCGTCGTTTAGTTTGGATGTGAATCCAGTCTCCCACTGTTCCACATAGTCGGCTATATCGTAGAGAGCGGCTGCCGTTTCTTGATTCGATTGCGACCTTGGAATGTGCTCAACGCTTTTCGGGACTGCTCCTTGGTGTAGAGAGAAGATTCGGGCGGCCTCGCGAATCTGTGCCGCTACCTCGTAAAGCGTGCGCCCGCCTCGCTCGCCCATAGCCCAGGCGGCGCGAATGGTTGGTCGGAGCATCAGAATTCTTTCCTCAGCGGAGGACGGTAGCCCTGCGTGGGGAAACACAGAAAGAATATCTCGGGCGCCAGAAAGGCTGAAGAATTCGCAAGTATCTCGATCCAGCATATCTGATTCCTTTGCGCTACTTGTTCGTTAGTGTTGACGTGATGATAGTGAAAGGCGGATCGAGGTCGGGTGCCGATTTGATCTTTACCTGCACTCCGTGCACTTCCTCTACCGTGACACGCCTCGTGCCGTCGCTGCCAGTTTGAAAGAAGGCGCTGGTGCCAGTTACGGTTCCAGAATCCTTGAGGTTCAGCCTGAAATCCGCAGTAGAGTCTGTGCCGGAATTCAGGTATCTGTCTATGGCTCCCTTGTTGTGCTCAATGCACTGCTGGGTGAATCTCTGAGCGGTGCTGAGGTCAGTAAACGAAGATGCTCCCGGGATGTTTTTCTGGTCGCGTAGTCGTTGCACCAGTTGGTCGTCCGTTTTCCCCACATGCTTGTCTATCGCGTGAGCGCCACCAATGCCTTCCTGGTTGGCCAGGTCCACGGGGTACGTGAAGCTGTTGGGCGACGTCCCCGGAACGGTCCACTTGTGCTCCTTCTTGAACTCGTTCAGGGATCGCGCGCCGAATGCCTGGGCGCGTGCCTGTTCCGCGTGGAAGGTTGGTGCGCTCTTGTAGGCCTCGTCCAGTGCGGGCATGAGGTCCGTCAGCCTTCTGGCCAGGTCGTGACACTTCTCGTGGTACGCCTCTACCGCCCTGTTGATGGCTCCGTCGTCCATGTTGGACCTGAACGAGACAACGGCCTTGCAAGGATCTCTGCGGCCCCCACGTAGGGGACGACCTTGATGGCATCGTCCCACGAGGGGGTCGTGAGATCTTTCGCCATGTCTTTGATCTTGCCCTTTGCGGCATTGATGGCGGCCCGCTCGGAGACCTCGCGTGCGCGGTCCGCGGCATCCGCTATGTCCAGGCACGCTTGCGCTAACTCGCGGGCGGTGTCATGGAGAACGTCAAGTATCGGTTGGCGCTTTGCGGGCGCGTCCGTGGTTTTTCAGAACTGTCCGTGGCGAGTTCTCCCCCAGGCCGTGGTGCCCCAGACGGTCTGACAGAACGCGCTCATGGCGCGCTTCCACTCGTCATCGCTCCTGTCGGTGATGCCGCCTACGAGGCCGCTGAGGTGATCGCCGGTGCTGTGCGCGACGCTTCCGGCCTGGCGCCAGTGGCTCGCTACCGATTCGAGCTCTTCCCGGAACACGGTCGCGCTCGGGGTGATCTCGTGACTCTTGCCTGTCTTGAGACCCTTTTCGATGATCGGGTCGATGATGCCTGACAGGAAGTCGGGTACCTCGCCGAGCGCTCGCACGATGGCCGAGCTGGAGTCGTGGTCCGTGCCGTACCACTTCAGAGGTCAAGTATTTTGCTGGGAGACGGGCTGGCCGAGCTGCCCGAGTCGGTCCGGGTGAGTTCGTTCGCTTCGACGGCGATGTCCAACGTCCCCTGGACGCGCTGAAATCCGCGCAGGTTGTCCAGCTCCTGCGCCGTGAACCCATCACTGCTCATCCGCACCGCTTCTTCCAGTAGTTGCAGCGAGGACTTGATGCGTACCAGGTCCTCCGCCACGCTCTGCTGGAACTCGGTGTACGTGCTGGCCGCTGGGCTGCGCCAGCCCGATTCGATGGCGTCGACGATGGTCGCCATGCGCTTGGCCTGTGTCGCGAGGTAGGACTGCATCTCGCTGAGGTCCGAGGCAAGGCCGGGCAGACCGTCCTCCGGCACGGCAAGGTCGCTCTTGTTCATTGCGCCCCTAATGTGAGGTAGCTGCTTCGCGGTCGGAAGTCCGCGAAGCGCGGGAGGGCTACGTCAGAGGGTTCTGAAAAGGCGAAAGGCCCGTGCGGCGCTTTCGGCTGGCATACCAACTTCCGGGCACATTGGTTCCGGTGGTCCAGCATGCCTCCCCCTTGTCACCCTGGAGGTCGGCACTGTAACAGTGAGTTTTGAATGGCTGTCGTCCATTCGGCCGCGCTGGTCCCGCAGGGAACCTGCCGGCTCAGAGGGCTAACGGGGGAGCCTCTACGCCCAACAGCCCGATCGCCAGGGGCCACCCCGCACGGCATGCCGAACCCCCGCCCCCGCACCCCTCAGGCCGACACCCCCCGCACCAGCAACCGCCCCTCCAGCGTCCCGATCACCACGTCGCCCGCGACGGTCGTGGTCAGGGTCAGGGGGGTGAAGGGGTGGCCGCCCGGGGACGTGAGGGGGTGGTGGGCGTGGAGGGTGCCGGTGGTGGGGGAGAGGGTGAGGAGGTCGCCCGTGGCGGTGGCCGCGTAGAGGGTGTTCGCGTGCAGGTCCAGGCCCGCGATGGCGGAGTCGGTCGGCAGCGACCAGGTCGGCTCGCCGTGCGGGAGGGACCTGCGGGTGAGGCGGGGGGTGCCGGAGTCGGCGGTGGCGAGGATGAGGGCGGGGCCGGCGGCGTCGTCGACGTAGACCGCCGGGCCGCCACGGACGGCGGTCCTCGGGCCGAGCGGGAAGAGTGGCTCGACGGCGCCGGGCGCGTTCCGTTCGCCGGGGGTCACGCGGGCCAGCCACGTCTCCTGGCGGGCCAGTCGCGCCTGCTCGGCGGCGTACGCGTACGACCCTCCGGCGGATATGCCGGCTTCCGTGACGTCGGCCTCCGTGCCGGGCGGCGCCGGGCGGTCCCGTACGACCAGGGCGTACAGGTCCGGTGCGCGGCGGACGGTGAGTTCGGTGCGCGGATCGTAGTGGCCGAGGGGGACCGCGCCGAGCGGGGTGCCGTCGGGGGCGAAGAGCAGGGTGGCGGACGGGGACCACGAGGGTGGGGCGGGGAAGAGTTCGCAGGTGTCGCGGGCGGCCCAGACGCCGTCGGCGCGGGCCGTGAGGAGGGCCGGGTAGCGGAGGCGGTGTTCCGTGCGTACGGAGCCGTCGGCCAGCGAGACCGCCAGCACGGTGGAGCGGCGGTCGTCGCTGGTGCCGGTGGCCACCGTGACGCGGGCGGTGCGCTCGTCGGGGGTGACCTGGAGCTGGAGGCCCACGTACTGGAAGGACTCGGCCGGCGGCGGCACCGTCCACATCCGCCGCCCCTCGGGCGACCAGCACTCCAGCAGGTTGTCCTCGCGCGCGGCCAGCACCCGGCCGTCGCGCAGCCCCGCCACCGCCCACACCGCGCGCCGCGCCCGCCAGTCGCGCCCGTCGGCCGTGGCCAGCTCGCGCAGCTCGGCGTGGCGCGCCTGGACGGCCACCTCCGGTAGGCGCGACTCCCAGTCGGGCGCGGCCGGTCGCCGTGCGTCCAGGGGCGCGGGCTCGCGGGAGTCCGGGGACCCGGTAGCCCCGGCGGGCTCGGGGCCCAGGGTGAGCCAGTCGCCCGAGGGTGGGCGGGGCACGGCGGACTCCGCGTAGCGGATCAGCCCCTCCGACGCCAGGTCGTGGTCGGCCTCGGCGAGAAGCACGTCGAGCGTGTCGCCGTCCCGCCAGCGCAGCGCGGCCACGCCCGCGTCGGCGCACACCACCCGCGCCTGACGCCCCGTCACCACGTCGGCCAGCAGCAGCGTGCCGTGGCGCGCGTACTCGTCCCCCTCGTCCGTGCCGACCGCGAGGAGCGGCAGGGTGGGGTGGAAGGCGAGCGTCTCGACGGACTCGCCCGGCACCGCCACGGTGCGGTGGTACGACAGGTCGGCGCGCCGGTAGACCAGCACGCGGGGCGCGGGGCGCGACCCGTGCGGCAGGTCGACGACGCGCGAGCGGGAGAAGGCGCCGCCCAGGTAGCCCACGACGGCGAGCCACTGCCCGTCGTCGCTCAGCGCGGTGTGGAAGGCCGTGCCGACCTCGGGGAACGGCTCGTCGGGCACGATCCGTAGTGGCTGGCTCATCCCTTCACCGCCCCGGGGGCGAGCAGGCCGTCGACGAGCGCGTGCGGCCCGTTCGGTACGTCGCGGGCGCTCGCGACCTCGTGCCACTGGTCGCCGAGCGAGGTCAGCCGGGGCTGGAAGACCACGCACCCGGGCGTGAGCATGTCGGGGACCGGGCGGGGCGTCGGGCCGTCGGTGGCCTCGCTGGCGCGGCGGTCGGTGGCGGCGTGGTGGGCGAGGTCGCCCGCCATCCACACGGCGCCCTGGTCGGTGACGTGTCCGAGGCCAAGCACCTCGACCATCCACGGCAGCCGCTGAAGCTCCAGGCGCGGAGGCCGGCCCACCGACCGCCCGATGGCGCGCGCGCCACCCGCTCCCGCCCCTCGCACCGTCGCCGCCTCCTCCGACGCCGGCCCGGCCTTCCTGTCGTTCAGCGCCGGGATCGTCGTCGGACCGGTCATCGCCCCCCGCGCCGTGGTCGCCGTAGAGCTGGGGCGTACGGGCCGCACAGGCGGGCGGCTCACTCCGCCGGCTCCGCCGGGTGGCCGATCAGCATGGAGGGGGCACCGGCCACCCGGGTCAGGAACACCGTCGCCGACGCCGGGCCCTGTGGCCTGACCTTCTTGCGCAGTTCCTCGGGCGTCACCGGCGACCCGCGCTTCTTCACCGTCAGCACCCCGACCTCCCGCTCGCGCAACAGCGCCTTGAGGCGCTTGACGTTGAACGGGAGCACGTCGGTGATCTCGTACGCGCTGGCGTACGGGGTCGGCACCAGTTCGTCCGCCGTGACGTACGCGATCGTCGGGTCGATCAGCCGCCCGCCGACCCGCTGGGCCACGTCCGCGACCAGGTGGGCCCGGATCACCGCCCCGTCAGGCTCGTACAGCCAGCGGCCCACCGGGCCCGGCTCGGGGTCCGGCAGTCCCGCGCCGGTCAGCGAGGCCCCGCCGGGCAGCAGGGTCGCGCGGCGGGCGCCCGGGGTCGTGCCGAACCACAGCACGGCCTCCTTCACGTCCCCGCCGTCCGAGATCCACTCCGCCTCGGCGTCCGGCGGGATCGCCTCGTGCGGCACGCCGGGCGCGACCTTCAGCGCCGCGTGCGGGGTGGCGCGGGCGGCGCCGACGGCCCAGGACAGCGGGGGCGAGTACGCCTGGGGGTCGAAGATCCGGCCCCGGCCGCCGGTCGTGGAGCCGCCCCGCCCGGCGGCCCGCCGCGCCGGGTCGACGAAGACCGCGTCGTAACCGGAGGTGTCCACGTCGGCGACGTCGGCGCAGCGCACCTCGATCAGCTCGGCGAGACCCAGCGCCGCCGCGTTGGCGTGGGCGACGGCGCAGGTGAGCGGGGAGCGGTCGACGGCGAGCACCCGCACGCCGGCGCGCGCCAGCGCGATCGCGTCGCCGCCGACGCCGCAGCACAGGTCGGCCAGTCGGCGCGCCCCGAGGCCCGCGAACCGCTCCGCCCGGTGCGCGGCCACGGTGGCGCGGGTGGCCTGCTCGACGCCGTCGGGCGTGAAGTACATCCGGTACGCGTCGGCCGCGCCGAACTTCGCCACCGCCCGCTGCCGCAGCCGCGCCTGGCCGATCGCGGCCGAGACCAGCTCGGCCGGGTGGTCGCGGCGCAGCCGGGTGGCGGCGGTCAGCTCGGCGGCCGGGTCGAGGTCGCGCAGCGCGCCGAGCAGGGCCTGCCCCTCGTCGGTCAGCAGGGCGTGGAAGGTCTCGACGGGCAGGGTGGTCGCGCTCACCGGCCCATTCTCGCAGCGCGCCCGCGACCGGGCGGCGCGGGCCAGCGGCCGACCCGGACACGCCCGGCCCGCGCTCCGAACATGTTCCGCAGGCGACCCGGCCCATGCCCCGCACGCGACCCGTACGTGGCCCGGCCCGCGCTCCGCACGCGCCCCCGACGCGCCCCGTGCGCGACCCGGCGTGCGGCGCCGCGTTGGCACTCCGCTTGACCGAGTGCTAACCGCGTCCTAGTCTCAGGGCTGGCACTCCACATCGCGGAGTGCCAAACACAGCGACGGGCAGATCCGGCACCCGCGACGACGGATCTACCAGGTCGCCACCTCAGACAGTTAACCCCGTGAGATCTCCGAAGGGGGAGGTCGGATCGTGACGACCGCCAGCTCCAAGGTTGCCATCAAGCCGCTTGAGGACCGCATCGTGGTCCAGCCGCTCGACGCCGAGCAGACCACGGCCTCGGGCCTGGTCATTCCGGACACCGCTAAGGAGAAGCCCCAGGAGGGCGTCGTCCTGGCCGTGGGCCCGGGCCGCTTCGAGGACGGCAACCGTCTTCCGCTCGACGTCTCCGTCGGCGACGTCGTGCTCTACAGCAAGTACGGCGGCACCGAGGTGAAGTACAACGGCGAGGAGTACCTCGTCCTCTCGGCTCGCGACGTGCTCGCGATCATCGAGAAGTAATTCACCCAGTTTTACGTGATCTGCGCCCCGGCCACCCGTGTCTGAACAACCGGGCGTCCGGGGCGCGGCACTTTGGAGAGGACTCTAGGCAACCATGGCGAAGATCCTGAAGTTCGATGAGGACGCCCGTCGCGCCCTCGAACGCGGTGTCAACAAGCTCGCTGACGCCGTCAAGGTGACGATCGGCCCCAAGGGCCGCAACGTCGTCATCGACAAGAAGTTCGGCGCCCCGACCATCACCAACGACGGCGTCACCATCGCCCGTGAGGTCGAGGTCGAGGACCCGTACGAGAACCTGGGCGCCCAGCTCGTGAAGGAGGTGGCGACCAAGACCAACGACATCGCGGGTGACGGCACCACCACCGCCACCGTGCTGGCCCAGGCGCTGGTCCGCGAGGGCCTGCGCAACGTCGCCGCCGGCGCCTCCCCGGCCGCCCTGAAGAAGGGCATCGACGCCGCGGTCAAGGCGATCTCCGAGGACCTCCTCGCGACCGCCCGCCCGATCGACGAGAAGTCCGACATCGCGGCCGTCGCCGGTCTGTCCGCCCAGGACAAGCAGGTCGGCGAGCTGGTCGCCGAGGCGATGGACAAGGTCGGCAAGGACGGTGTCATCACCGTCGAGGAGTCCAACACCTTCGGCCTGGAGCTGGACTTCACCGAGGGCATGGCCTTCGACAAGGGCTACCTGTCCCCGTACATGGTCACCGACCAGGAGCGTATGGAGGCCGTCCTCGACGACCCGTACATCCTGATCCACCAGGGCAAGATCAGCTCCATCCAGGACCTGCTGCCGCTGCTTGAGAAGGTCATCCAGCAGGGTGCCTCCAAGCCGCTGCTGATCATCGCCGAGGACGTCGAGGGCGAGGCGCTGTCCACCCTCGTCGTCAACAAGATCCGCGGCACGTTCAACGCCGTGGCCGTCAAGGCCCCCGGCTTCGGTGACCGCCGCAAGGCCATGCTCGGCGACATCGCCACCCTCACCGGTGCGACCGTCATCGCCGAGGAGGTCGGCCTCAAGCTCGACCAGGCCGGCCTGGACGTGCTCGGCACCGCCCGCCGCGTGACCATCACCAAGGACGACACCACCATCGTGGACGGCGGCGGCAACGCCGACGACGTCAAGGGCCGGGTCGCGCAGATCAAGGCCGAGATCGACGCCACGGACTCCGACTGGGACCGCGAGAAGCTCCAGGAGCGCCTCGCGAAGCTGGCCGGTGGCGTGTGCGTGATCCGCGTCGGCGCCGCCACCGAGGTGGAGCTGAAGGAGAAGAAGCACCGCCTGGAGGACGCCATCTCCGCGACCCGCGCCGCGGTCGAGGAGGGCATCGTCTCCGGTGGTGGCTCCGCGCTCGTCCACGCCGCCAAGGCGCTGGAGGACGGCCTGGGCAAGGAGGGCGACGAGGCCACCGGTGTCGCCGTCGTCCGCCGCGCGGTCGTCGAGCCGCTGCGCTGGATCGCCGAGAACGCCGGCCTTGAGGGCTACGTCATCACCTCCAAGGTCGCCGACCTGGAGAAGGGTCAGGGCTTCAACGCCGCGACCGGCGAGTACGGCGACCTGATCAAGGCCGGCGTCATCGACCCGGTCAAGGTCACCCGCTCCGCCCTGGAGAACGCCGCGTCCATCGCGTCGCTGCTGCTCACCACCGAGACCCTGGTGGTGGAGAAGCCGGCCGAGGAGGAGCCCGAGGCGGGCCACGGTCACGGCCACTCCCACTGATCCCCGGATCAGCCAGTACCACCGACGAGGCCCGGCGCTCCCCCCAGGGGGAACGCCGGGCCTCGGCGCGTCGGCCACCGCCCCGCCCCCTGGCCGTGCTGGACATGGCCCTGACATCCGGCCGCGCGGGGCACGCCGCGCTGGACGCCGGTCGTGCGGAGCCCGCGTGCTGTACGAGGCGTACGAGGCGTACGGAAACAGGGCGCCAACTCGCCCACGTACGCGACCGGTTCAGAAACCTGGGACAGGCGTCAGCGCGGCCCGTAGCGGCGGCCGGTCCTGGAGGAGGCGCGGGCCAGCGCGGCGCGGGGCGCGAGCCTGGCCAGGCCGGTCAGCGCCTTGTACCGGGGGTCGGGCACCGACAGCGACTTGCCACGGGCCAGGTCCCTGAGCGCCGCGTCCACCAGTCGGTCCGCGTCCAGCCACATCCAGCCGGGGATGCTCTCGGTGTTCATTCCGGCCCGCTGGTGGAACTCCGTCCGTACGAATCCCGGGCACAGCGCCATCAGCCGCACCCCCGAGTCGCTGAGGTCGTGGGCCGCGCCCTGAGTGAACTGCACGATCCACGCCTTGCTCGCGCCGTAGGTGCCGCGCGGCACGAACGCCGCGACCGAGGCCACGTTCACCACCCCGCCCCGGCCCCGCTCGCGCATCGGCACCACGGCCGCGGTGGTCAGCCGCAACACGGCCTCGCAGTGCACCTTCAGCATCGTCAGCTCGTCCGCCACCGGGACGTCGAGGTACTGGCCCTTGTTGCCGAACCCGGCGTTGTTGACCAGCAGGTCAACCGGGCGCGCGCGGTCCTGGAGCCGCTCCTCGACGGCCGCGATGCCCGCGTCCTCCGACAGGTCGGCGGGCAGCACCTCGACCTCCACGCCGTGCCGGTCGTGCAACTCCGCGGCCTGCTCCCGCAGCCGCCCCGCGTCGCGCGCCACCAGCACCAGGTTGTGCCCGGCCCCGTGCCCCTTGGCTCGCGCGGTGCCCTGTGCGGCCAGTCGCCGCGCGAACGCCGCGCCGATGCCCGCCGTCGCTCCCGTGATCAGTGCAGTCGTCATACGGGGCACGCTATCCGGCCCCGGCGCGCGGACGGGCGCGGGCGCCCTGGTCAGTGCCGCGGCCCGGCCGCGCGGCGCGTCGCACGGCCGGGCCGAGCGGGACGAACTAGGAACTCTCGCGGCGCGCGCCCGCGTTCGCGCGCCGCAGCGCCTTCTCGTACGCCTCCGGGTGCAGCGCCCGGCCGGCCGCCAACACCCGTGGCCACAGGTCGGGCTCGCCGGTGTTGGCGCGGAACAGGAAGGCGACGCTCACCTCGTGTTCGGGGCGGTGCGCGATCTCGATGGCGTCCCCGGCGCTGATCTCGCCCGGCTCGATCACGCGCAGGTACGCGCCGGGCAGGCCGGCCTGGGTGAACCGTTTCACCCAGCGCTGCTCGCCGAGGAAGCCCGCGAAGGTGCGGCACGGCGTGCGCGGCGAGGTCACCTCGAGGAGCAGCGAGCGCCCGATCCGCCAACGCTCCCCGATCAGCGCGCCGTTGACGTCGAGTCCGCTGGTGGTGAGGTTCTCGCCGAAGACGCCGTTGGGCAGCGCGCGGCCCAACTCGCCCTCCCACATGTCGAGGTCCTCGCGCGCGTAGGCGTACACCGCCTGGTCGTCGCCGCCGTGGTGACGGGTGTCGCAGACCGCGTCCCCGGCCAGTCCGCTGGCTCCGACGCCCTTGGGGCCCGGGGCGCTGACGGCCACCGGGCCCGTGACGGGACGCTTGTCGATGCCGGTGTAGTCGGCGTCGGTGTGCGCGGAGCGCTCCGGGCGGCCGAGATTGAGTGAGAGCACGTGCATGCCCGCACGGTAGGCGACCCTGCCCCAAAGCGTCGAGCGAAATTTTACGTTTCCCCCCAAGGGTCCCTTATGCTCGAAGCATGATCGAGGCCCGTCACCTCCGAGTGCTCCGCGCGGTGGACGCCACCGGTTCCTTCTCCGCGGCGGCCCGCGACCTGGGCTGTACGCAGCCGGCGGTCAGCCAGCAGATGAAGGCCCTTGAGCAGGCCGCGGGCACCGCGCTGCTGGTGCGCACGGGCCGCGAGATCCGGCTGACCGAGGCGGGCCGCGCGCTGCTGCGGCACGCGGTCGGCATCCTGGCCGGGCTCACCGCCGCCGAGGAGGAAGTGGCCGCCATCGCCGGCCTTCGCGCGGGCCGGGTGCGGCTGGTCTCCTTCCCGAGCGGCAGCTCCGCGCTGGTGCCCACCGCCCTGGCCGAACTGCGCGCGGCCCACCCGGGCACCGAGGTCTCGCTGGTGGACGCCGAGCCGCCGCGCTCGGTCGAACTGCTGCGGGCCGGCGACTGCGAGATCGCGCTGGCCTTCCGCTATCCGGGGGTCGGCGGCGCGGCCGGCACCCCACGGGACGCCGCCGAGTGGAGCGACCTGGCGGTACGTCCGTTGCTGACCGACCGGCTGGTCGGCCTGGTCCCCGAGGGGCACCGGTTCGCCGAGGCGCGGGTGGTGGGGATCGCGGAGCTGGCCGAGGAACCGTGGATCGCGGGCTGCCCACGCTGCCGCCGGCACCTGGTCGAGGTCTGCGAGGAGGCGGGCTTCACGCCCCGCATCGACTTCGCCACCGACGACTACCCGGCCGTGGTCGGCCTGGTCGGCGCGGGACTGGGCGTCGCGGTGCTGCCCGAACTGGCGCTGGAGTCGGTGCGTACGAAGGGGGTGCGTACGGTGCGCGTCGAGCCCGCCGTGCACCGCGAGGTGGTGGCGCTCACGCTGCCCGACCTGACGCGCGTCCCGGCCGTGGCGGCCACCCTGGACCGACTGGAACTCGCCTCCCGACGTGCCGTGGGCAACCCGCCGCTGCCCGCCGCCCCCGCTGGCGCGACCACTGCCGGCGCGACCGTTGCCGACGTAGCACCCGGTACCGCACCCAGCGCCGTCGCCCCCGACGCCGCGGCGCGGCCCGCGCCCGCGTCCACATCCGGCCGGCCGGACCTCCAGCGCGTCACCCGCTGAGCCGAGGCCCCGCCTCGGTCGTGCTCCGCCGGCGCGCCAGGGGCTCGCGCCTGCGCACATTGCTCGCGCCGCGCTCCGCCGAACGGGTGGGAAGTGGGCCGTCGGCGTGGCGGTCAGCTCATGCGGTACGGCGCGGGTTGCGGCGCGGTCGACGGGCCGGGGAGGCTCGGGGGTGGCCAGCGAATGAGGAAACGTTTCTGCTTCTCGGGGTGGAGCGGGGGCGTCAGCTCGCCGACGGGGTGGCGGCCGCGATCGCCCGGTGGCGGGCGCGGCCCATCAGCTCCTCGCGCTCGTCCTCCGTCAGGCCGCCCCACACGCCGTACGGCTCCCGCACGGCGAGCGCGTGGGCCGCGCACTCGGCGCGCACCGGGCACCGCATGCACACCTCCTTGGCCGAGGTCTCACGCGCGCTGCGCGCCGCGCCGCGCTCGCCCTCGGGGTGGAAGAAGAGCGAGCTGTCGACCCCCCGGCACGCGGCCAGCAACTGCCAGTCCCACAGGTCGGCGTTGGGTCCGGGAAGGCGGGAGAAATCTGCCATTGCTATCCCCTTGCAGGCGATCTGATGCGGACGGGGTGTCGCGTGGTCGCGCATCTGCTGTGTAAGCAGATGTAAATATGACTCATTGCGAATCTAGCCATAGACGCCGCCGAAATGAAGTAAAAGCCACCAAATAGGGCAAAGGATCCGAAGAGGGTGCGGCCTTCGGTTCGCGGCTCGGAACGTGTTCCTCCCCTCACGGAGCGTGCCGAAGGTGGGCCTCTCACCCCGTAACTCTTTCGGGTGACCGTCGTTGAGAGTGCGAGGCGGTTGATGAATGAAGCGTTCGGGCAGATGTCCGACGGATCGACCGCTCAGGTGACGAAAAGTACCCAGCCTGGAGGCTCAAGGTGACGCGCATCAGCTCCGGAGGGCGGCCATGACTTCCGTCCTCGTTTGCGACGACTCCCCGCTTGCCCGAGAGGCGCTGCGCCGCGCGGTGGCGACCGTGCCCGGCGTCGAGCGCGTGACGACTGCGGCCAACGGCGAGGAAGTCCTCCGCCGCTGGGGCGCCGACCGCTCGGACCTGATTCTGATGGACGTACGGATGCCGGGACTCGGTGGCGTGGAGACCGTGCGCCGCCTGCTGTCCGCCGACCCCGGCGCCCGGATCATCATGCTGACGGTCGCCGAGGACCTGGACGGCGTGGCCCTCGCGGTCGCCGCCGGCGCCCGCGGCTACCTGCACAAGGACGCCTCGCGAGCCGAGTTGCGGGCCACCGTGACGCAGGCGCTCGCCGACCCGACCTGGCGGCTGGCCCCGCGCCGGCTGCGGTCGGCCGAGATGGGCGCGGCGCCCACGCTCACGGCGCGCGAGATCCAGGTCCTGGAGGGCATGAGCCACGGCCGCTCGAACGCCGAGATCGGCCGGGAGCTGTTCCTCTCCGAGGACACGGTGAAGACGCACGCGAGGCGGTTGTTCAAGAAGCTCGGCGCCTCGGACCGGGCCCACGCCGTCGCGCTGGGCTTCCGCTGGGGTCTGGTCCGCTAGGACCCCCGCCATGGATCGCCTGCCTCCCGCTCGCTGGGGGGACGACGCTGACGGTGCCGCTGACCGCCTGCGTCGCCCCGTGGGGCGTGGTGGCGGCGTGGCGCTCCCCGTCCGCCGTGCGGTGGGCGGGGGCGGCGGGAACGAACGCCTCCGGAACCGATTTGAGCCGGTCGTACGTCACCTTCCGTACGCGCGTGACCAGCGAAGAGGCCGCCGCCTCGAGCGAGCCGGCGGCGTGCTGGGCGGCGGATGTGGCAGCCGCTTGTGTCAGTTCGGCCCGCGCTGCCGCATCCTTGAGGCATGGAGTTCCTCGGGGACGGCTTGGGCAGGCGTGAGGGGAGGGCGCGCGAGGTGAGTGCGAACGCTCCCGCTTATAACGCTTCGACGTACAACCACGGGCGCGGTGCCACGGAAGTCGCGGCGCCAAGGCACCATGGACCGATGCGTGACGACGAGAAGGCTGGGTCGGCTGTGGCCGCGGGTCCTGGCGACATCGGAACCCTCGTCCGCCGCGCCACCGCGGGCGACGATCGGGCCACCCACGACCTTCTCGCCCTCGTGCACCCACTCGCCCTGCGGTACTGCCGCAGGAAGCTGTCCCGGCTGCCGGGCGACGCCCGGCACTTCGTGGACGACCTGGCGCAGGAAGTGTGCCTCGCGGTGCTGTGCGCGCTGCCCCGCTACCGCGACACGGGCAAGCCCTTCGAGGCGTTCGTCGTCGCGATCGCCGCGCACAAGGTGGCCGACCTCCAGCGGGCCGCGATGCGCCGCCCCGGCAGCACGGCCGTGCCCTCCGACGAGATGCCCGAGCAGCCCGACGACTCGCTCGGCCCCGAGGAGCGCGCCCTGCTCAGCAGCGACGCCGCCTGGGCCAAGAAGCTGCTCGCCAACCTCCCCGAGCACCAGCGCGAGCTGGTGCTGCTGCGGGTCGCCGTCGGCCTGACCGCGGAGGAGACCGGGCAGGTGCTCGGCATGTCGCCGGGCGCGGTCCGGGTCGCCCAGCACCGCGCGCTGAGCCGGTTGAGAGCCCTCGCCGAACAGTAGGGCCCGACGCCCAACACCGTCCGCCAGGCCCACACCGCCTGCCGCCCCGCCCCGCTCGCTTCCTGGTCCGCCCGCCGCCCGGCCGACCCGCCGCCGGTCTCGCCCGCTACCCGGGCCACCCGCTGCCCGGTCCCGTCTTCGGTGCCGTGGCGGGCCCGTGGTCCCGGCCGAGCGGGGACGTTGGTCGGGTCGAGCGGGGGACGTACGGCCGACGACGGGCGGGCTGACCGGCCCGGAAGTGGAACGTGGCGTCCGGGTGGCCGGAGGGCGGAATGTTGGGGTCGCCCCGGCCGTTAGCATGGGAGTCCGCGCCGAGGCAAGACCATCTGGAAGGGTGTCATGACTGACAACGTCGACGGAGTGCCTGAGAAGTTCGCGATGCTCGGGCTGACGTACGACGACGTGCTGCTGCTGCCGGGCGCCTCTGAGGTGCTGCCCAACGCGGTGGACACCTCGTCCAGGATCTCCCGCAACGTGCGGGTGAACATCCCCCTGCTGTCCGCGGCGATGGACAAGGTCACCGAGTCGCGGATGGCGATCGCGATGGCCCGCCAGGGCGGCGCGGGCGTGCTGCACCGCAACCTCTCCATCGAGGACCAGGCCAACCAGGTCGACCTGGTCAAGCGCTCCGAGTCCGGCATGGTCACCGACCCGATCACGGTCCGCCCGGACGCCTCGCTGCACACGGCGGACGCGCTCTGCGCGAAGTTCCGCATCAGCGGCGTGCCGGTCACCGACGAGGCGGGCAAGCTGCTCGGCATCGTCACCAACCGCGACATGGCCTTCGAGCTGGACCGCAGCCGCCAGGTGCGCGAGGTCATGACGCCGATGCCGCTGGTCACCGGCAAGGTGGGGATCTCCGGCGAGGACGCGATGCAGTTGCTGCGCCGCCACAAGATCGAGAAGCTGCCGCTGGTCGACGAGGCGGGCGTGCTCAAGGGCCTGATCACGGTCAAGGACTTCGTCAAGGCCGAGCAGTACCCGCACGCGGCCAAGGACTCCGAGGGCCGGCTGGTCGTCGGCGCGGCCGTCGGCGTGGGCGACGAGGCGTTCGACCGGGCGCAGGCGCTGGTGGAGGCCGGGGCCGACTTCCTGGTGGTGGACAGCGCGCACGGGCACAGCCGCGGCATCCTCGACATGATCGCCAAGATCAAGTCGAACGTCCGGGTGGACGTCGTGGGCGGCAACGTCGCCACCCGGGACGGCGCCCAGGCGCTGATCGACTCCGGCGTGGACGGCGTGAAGGTCGGCGTGGGCCCGGGCTCGATCTGCACCACGCGCGTGGTGGCCGGCATCGGCGTGCCGCAGGTGACGGCGATCTACGAGGCGGCCCGCGCCTGCCACGCGGCGGGCGTGCCGCTGATCGGCGACGGCGGCCTGCAGTACTCGGGCGACATCGCGAAGGCCATCGCGGCCGGCGCGGACACCGTGATGCTGGGCAGCCTGCTCGCCGGCTGCGAGGAGTCGCCGGGTGAGATGGTCTTCATCAACGGCAAGCAGTTCAAGTCCTACCGGGGCATGGGCTCGCTGGGCGCCATGCAGTCCCGTGGCCAGGCCCGCTCGTTCTCCAAGGACCGCTACTTCCAGGACAACGTCCTGTCCGAGGACAAGCTCGTCCCCGAGGGCATCGAGGGCCAGGTGCCCTACCGTGGCCCGCTCGCCTCGGTGGCCCACCAGCTCGTCGGCGGCCTGCGCGCGTCCATGGGGTACGTCGGCTCCGCCAACGTGGCCGAGCTGAAGGACAAGGGCCGCTTCGTGCGCATCACCGCGGCGGGCCTGAAGGAGAGCCACCCGCACGACATCCAGATGACGAGCGAGGCGCCGAACTACTCGCGGCGCTGACCGGCGGCTCCACCGTCTGGCGCGATCGGCCCGGCCGTCCCACGGCCGGGCCGATCGCCGTTCCGGCCCCGGGCCGGGGCGACAGCCGCTACGCTCGTCGACGCCGACCGAAGGGGGTCCGATGCTGTACGCGGTGAAGTTCACCGAGGAAGCGGCCCGGGTCCGCGACGAACTCCCCGGCGACCGCCGAGCCCTGTTGGAGCGGGGCCTTTCGGTGTTGGCGCAGGACCCGCAGCCGAAGATCTCGGTGCCCATCTCGGGCGACGAGACCACCCGCTCGCTGGCGCTGACCCCGAACATCGGCATCGAGTACCTGGTCAGCGACGGCCTGCTGCTGGTCCTGGTCGTACACGTCGTGGACTTCACCCACGTGCTCGTCGAGGAGTGAGCGCGCGGCCTCGCGTCATGCGCCCGCAGAGCATCCCGTGCGCCCCCAGTGCCCCCGGTCGGGGATACTGGGGGCGTAATCCGTAGGAAGGGCCACACAGTGACTGAGATCGAGATCGGCCGCGGCAAGCGCGGTCGCAGGGCGTACGCGTTCGACGACATCGCCATCGTGCCGAGTCGTCGCACCCGGGACCCCAAGGAGGTCTCGATCGCCTGGCAGATCGACGCCTACCGCTTTGAGCTGCCGTTCCTGGCCGCGCCGATGGACTCGGTCGTCTCGCCGCGCACCGCCATCCGCATCGGTGAGCTGGGCGGGCTGGGCGTGCTCAACCTCGAAGGGCTGTGGACCCGGTACGAGGACCCCGAGCCGCTGCTCGCCGAGATCGCCGAGCTGGACGAGCACACCGCGACGCGTCGGCTCCAGGAGATCTACCAGGCCCCGATCAAGGAAGAGCTGATCGGCCAGCGCATCAAGGAGGTGCGGGACTCCGGCGTCGTGACGGCCGCCGCGCTCTCCCCGCAGCGCACCGCGCAGTTCTCCAAGGCCGTGGTCGACGCGGGCGTGGACATCTTCGTCATCCGCGGCACCACCGTCTCGGCCGAGCACGTCTCCGGCGCCGCCGAGCCGCTCAACCTCAAGCAGTTCATCTACGAACTCGACGTGCCGGTCATCGTCGGTGGCTGCGCCACGTACACCGCCGCCCTGCACCTGATGCGCACCGGCGCGGCGGGCGTCCTGGTCGGCTTCGGTGGTGGCGCCGCGCACACCACGCGCAACGTGCTGGGCATCCAGGTCCCGATGGCCACCGCGGTGGCCGACGTCGCCGCCGCGCGCCGGGACTACATGGACGAGTCCGGCGGCCGGTACGTGCACGTCATCGCCGACGGCGGCGTCGGCTGGTCGGGTGACCTGCCCAAGGCGATCGCGTGCGGCGCGGACGCCGTGATGATGGGCTCCCCGCTGGCCCGCGCCACCGACGCGCCGGGCCGCGGCTACCACTGGGGCATGGAGGCCGTCCACGAGGACGTGCCGCGCGGCAAGCGGATGAACCTCGGCGCGGTCGGCAGCACCGAGGAGATCCTGCTCGGCCCCTCGCACATCCCCGACGGCTCGATGAACTTCTTCGGCGCGCTCCGCCGCTCGATGGCCACCACCGGCTACTCGGAGCTGAAGGAGTTCCAGCGGGTCGAGGTGACGGTCGCCCCGTCGCAGCACGACAAGCGGTGACGATGCACCGCTCCTGACCCGTTCGGCCGCCCCCGTCGCCGAGCCGGCCCGCGCCCCGCGCGGCCCGGCTCGCCCGACCTCGGCGACCACGTGCGGTCCAACACAGCGCCGCGCCCCGCCGATTGACTCGGCGGGGCGCGGCGCTGGTGCGTGGGGTGGGCGTCAGCCCGTCGCTCAGCGGTTGCTCAGCTTGTGCGCGGCACCGTAGGCGGCGATCGGCGACAGCGCCATGAAGATGTACGTCACGGCGTCGGCGTCTTCCTTCCAGCCGTCGTACAGGTCGCCGAAGTGGTCGAAGAACAGGTCGTTGGCCGACGGCGCCTGGCTGCTGTCGCCACCCATGCGCTCCGCGACGTTGGAGAGGAAGTCGCTGGCGACCAGCGCGTAGCCGTACATCTCGCCGAGGAAGACAGCGATGAGGGCGAAGACGGCGCCGACGATCCACAGGCCCTGGTTGCGCCCGCCCAGCTTGGCGACGACGAAGCCGACGAGCGCGCCCAGCGCCACACCCGCGTAGGCGAACTGCGTGATCTCCGGCTGCTGGCCGTCCGTGTCCGCCAGCGCGCTCAGCAGGAAGGCGTAGAGCACGCCGCCGACGAGGGCGGCCGCGACGCCGGCCAGGAGGGCGAGGCCCGCGTTGCCCTGGGGCGCGGGGGGCGGGGGCCGGTGGCGGGAAACCACCGCCGTACTGCGGCTGCTGCTGACCACCGGGGTGGGGCTGCTGCGGGTAGCCGTAGCCACCCTGTTGCTGCGGGTACCCGCCTGGCTGCTGGGGCTGCTGGGGCTGTTGTGGCTGCTGCCAAGGCTGGCTCATGAGATCCCCCGGGGATGAAGGTGTGTGCGACCGCGCTCCGGGGACAGGAAAAGGTGGAGTGCGGTTGGTTATTTTCGAGCCACAAACTAACAGCTTGGTCGGACGGTCAGACAAGCTGAGAAGTCGTCCGTGACACGCCTGGGACGTGGCCGAGACAACCTGGCCCGCTATATGCCCATTCGGCGCTGTCGGCCGTGAAGAGTTGGTGCAGGGCCTCCACAGCATGCGACCGCTTGTGGGGTGGGGGCGGCGGGGGCCGCGCGCGCCGGGAGGGCGTCAGGGGAGCCCCGTCTGGCGGGCGTTAAGCCGAGATAAGAATCCGGCATAGGGAATAATCTCATCTTATGGCGCAAAGTAAGTCGTTCAGCGGACGTGACATGGGCATCGACCTCGGCACCGCGAACACCCTGGTGTACGTGCGGGGCAAGGGGATCGTGCTCAACGAACCATCGGTCGTCGCCGTCAACGCGGTGGACGGCACGGTCCTGTCGGTGGGGTCGGAGGCCAAGCGCACCATCGGCCGCACGCCCTCCAACATCGTGGCCGTGCGCCCCCTGCGGGACGGGGTCATCGCCGATTTCGAGATAGCCGAGCGGATGCTCCGGCACTTCATCAAGAAGGTCAGTGGCGGGCGCTGGTTCTCCCGGCCCCGGGTGGTGATCTGCGTGCCGTCCGGGATCACCGGCGTGGAGCGGCGCGCGGTCATCGAGGCCGCCTCGCAGGCCGGGGTGCGGCAGGTGCACCTGGTGGAGGAGCCGATGGCCGCGGCGATCGGCGCCGGGCTGCCGGTCGGCGAGCCCACCGGCAGCATGATCGTGGACATCGGCGGCGGCACCACCGAGGTCGCCGTGATCTCCATGGGCGGCATCGTCACCGCGCGCTCGGTCCGCACGGCGGGCGACACGATGGACGCGGCGATCATGTCGTACGTCAAGAAGGCGCACTCGCTGGCGATGGGCGAGCGCACGGCGGAGCACGTGAAGATGGCCATCGGCTCGGCCGCGCCCACCGGTTACTGGTCGGCGCGGGCCCTGGAAGCGCTCAGCCAGCGGTCCGGGTCCGACGTGGAGTTGCCCGCGGAGCAGGCCGCCGCGGTCGAGGAGGCGGCCGAGAACGCGGCGGAGAGCGACGCGGAGCGCACCCAGGCGCTGGCGCCGCCGGACCGGTGCACGGTGCGCGGCCGGGACCACGCCAGCGGGCTGCCGAAGACGCTGGAGCTGACGGCGGACGAGGTGCGGCACGCGCTGTCGGAGCCGGTCGAGGCGATCGTGAGCGCGGTGCGCCAGACGCTGGACGAGACGCCGCCGGAGCTGGCCGGCGACATCATGGACCGCGGCATCGTGCTGACCGGTGGCGGGGCGCTGCTGCGCGGCCTCGACACCCGGCTCAGCCAGGAGCTGGACATCCCGGTACTGGTCGCCGACGAGCCGCTGGACTGCGTGGCGGCGGGCACCGGGCGGTGCGTGGAGGACTTCGACGCGCTCCGCAAGGTGCTGGACGCGCAGCCGCAGCGCCTGGTGCAGATGGCCCGCGTCTGAGCCCTCCGGCCCGCCGGAGGGCGGTGGCGGCAGCGCACGGGGAGGGCCGCGCCCGGCCGTGGCGGGACCGGCGACTAGTGGCGGTCGTAGCCGGGGTCGGAGCCGGGGTCGTGGTCGGGCTCGGCCAGGGGGAGTTCGGCGGTGAGGTGGAAGCCGCCGTCGGGCGTGGGCTCGGCGCGTAGCGTGCCGCCGACGCGCGCCACCGTCTCGGCCAGCGCGTTGATGCCTTGGCCGGTGCCCGGCAGCGACTGCCGTGGCTCGGGTGGTGGGTCGTTGACGACGCTGGCCCGCAGCGCGTCGCCGGTGTGGGTGACGCGCAGGCGGGTGGCGGCGCCGCGGGCGTGCCGGGCCGCGTTGTTCAGGCCCTCGCGCAACACCCGGGAGCACAGCCGCTGTGTCCGCTCGGGGGCGTCGTGGGCCGCCGCCCGCACGTCGGCCTCCAGCGGCATGCCGTGCGCGCGGTAGGTGCGCAGCAGCGGTTCCAGCTCGTCCAGCAGGGGTTCGCTCGGGCGGGCCACGGAGGCCGGGCGGCGCAGCATCTCCAGCGCGACCCGGAGTTCCTCCATGGCCTCGCCGGCGGCGTCCGAGATGGCCCAGCACTTGTTCCGGGTGCGCTCGTCCGTGCCGGGTTGCACCTCGATGGAGGCGGCCTGGATCGACATCAGGCTGATCCGGTGGCCCACGCCGTCGTGTACGAGGGCGCTGATGCGGTTGCGCTCGTCGAGTTCGCGGGCCCGCAGCTCGCTCTCCCACTGGGCCCGCCGGGAGCGTTCGGCGGTCTGTTGGGCGCCCACGGCGAGGCCGAGCAGGGCGGGGAAGAGGAGTTCGCCGAGTTCGTTCAGGACCGGCCGCTCCTCGAAGAGGGCCGCGCCGTCGAAGACGCGGCTGGTGGTCCACGCGGCGATCGGCACGGCGACGGTGGCGAGGGCGAGCCAGGGGCGGCGTAGCCGGACGGCGGTGTAGGTCGCCACGTACAGCGGCAGGTGCTGCCCGCTGGCGAGGAAGGCCGCGCTCGCGGCGCACGTGAAGGCGGTCGGGTGCCGGCGGCGGACGGCGATGGTGGCGGTGCCCGCCAGCGCGGTCAGCAGGGTGAGCCAGAGCTCGCGGACCAGGCCGAGTTCCGGTCGCAGCAGCGTCGCGGGGACGACGATGACGGCGACGGTGACGGCGAGCAGCGGGTCGCGGTGGGGCGAGCGGACCAGGGCGAGGAACCGGTCCTCCGCGTACGCCGCCGCCCGGCGCGTGCTCAGTTGCGGCATCGGTCCGCCCGGAGGGGTTGTGGAAGGGCGCGGGGATCGGCTGTTCGGGTGGGTCGGGGCACGCCGGACGTGTCGGTTGGTGTACGGCTGGCGTACGGGTGTTGAACGGGACCCGTCCACGATAGACAGAATGTGCGGCGGTGTGACCGTTATGTCGCCAGGCTCACGGCAGGCAGGCAGGCAGGCGGACGGGTGCTGGGGCGAGGGGGGCGCGTACGGGGAGCCGCGCGGGCTACAGGCGGTGGGCCGTGCCGGCCGGGCTGGCGCCGCGGGTGTCCAGCAGGAGTTGGGCCTTGGCGGCCAGGCCCTGGAGGTCGTACGTGCGGTGCTGTTGGAGCAGCACGGTCAGGTCGGCCTCCGCCGCGGCCTCGTACGGGGACTCGGCGCGCGGCACCGTGCGGCCGAGCACGCGCCAGCGTGGGACGTACGGGTCGTGGAAGCTGAGCTGGGCGCCCAGTTCCTGGAGGCGGGAGGCGATCTCGCGGGCGGGGGTGCTCGTCTGGTCGGCGACGTCGGGCTTGTAGCTGACGCCGAGCAGCAGCACCCGCGCGCCGCGTGCCGACTTGCCGTGCTCGTTGAGCAGGGTCGTGCAGCGCTGGGTGACGTAGCGCGGCATCCGGCCGTTGACCTCCTGGGCCAGCTCGACCATCCGCAACGGGTAGCCGATGGTGCGGCCCGGGTAGCCGAGATGGCCGGGGTCGACGGCGACGCCGGGGCCGCCGACGCCGGGCCCGGGGCGGAACGCCTGGAACCCGAACGGCTTGGTCTCCGCGCAGCGCACCACGTCCCACAGGTCGACGCCGATGTCGTGGCAGAAGATGGCCATCTCGTTGACCAGCGCGATGTTGACGTGCCGGTAGTTGCTCTCCAGGACCTTGACCGCCTCCGCCTCGCGCGGGCCTCGGGCGCGGACCACCTTGTCCGCGAACCGCCCGTAACAGGCGGCGGCCGCCTCGGTACAGGCCGGGGTGAGGCCGCCGATGACCTTGGGCGTGTTGGCGTAGCCGAAGGCGCGGTTGCCGGGGTCCACCCGGCTGGGCGAGTAGGCGAGGTGGAAGTCCCGGCCGGCGCGCAGCCCGGAGCCGGCTTCGAGGATCGGGCGCAGGAAGTCCTCGGTGGTGCCGGGGTAGACGGTGGATTCGAGCAGCACCGTGGTGTGCGGGCGCAGGTGGTCGGCGAGGGTGCGGGCGGCGTCGCCGACGGCGGTCAGGTCGAGCGACCGGTCGGCGCCGAGCAGGGTGGGCGCGCAGATGACGGCGGTGCGCACGCGGCCGAGCACGGCCGGGTCGGTGGTGGCCCGGAAGCCCCCGGCCAGCATGCGGCGCAGGCCGGCAGCGGACGGTGGGCCGGCCCCGGGCTCCGGCTGTGCCGCGCCGCCCCCGGCGCCACCGGGCGGGCGGCCCGCGGTGAGTTCGGCGACGGTGTGCGGGTCGGGGTCGTAGCCGATGGTCTGGAGGTGGGCGGCGGTCGCGGCCTGGGCGAGCGGGAGGCCGAGGTGGCCGAGGCCGATGACGGCGAGATCGGCGCGCATGGAGGTGCCGTCCTTCCAGGGCGATTCCGGATGGCGCGAATTCACACTAAGCGGAAATATGACCCACGGTGCGGATTGAGGGCCGGGCCTGACGCGGCGTAGCCCGCTTGGGGGTCTGGCCCGCCGTGGTGCGGCCCGCGACGGGGGCGGGCGGGGGCGCGGTCGGCGTACGCGGTGCGTGACCTCGAGCCGGGCGCGGGTGGCGCGCGGCGGTCACGCGCGGGCGCGCGGGCGCGTAGGGCGGGAGTGCACGGTCGCGGGCGGCGGGGTAGGCGGGGGGTGCGGTCGGCGCGGGCGACGGTGTGTCCCGCGCTGCCGGGTGTGGGGCGTACGGCGCTGGTCACCCGGGTGGCGTAGCGGGCCGGGGCGGCGGCGCAAGCTGGCTGGTCGTGCCCCAAGCGGTCAAAATCGTGCAGAAGTGAGCGTGACCCCGATCACAGTGGAGGCAGTGGTGAGGACAGCGACCCTGGGACCGGCGGAGCGCGCCACGGCGCTCGCCCAGATGGCGGGGCAGGAGCTGGACGTGCTGGTCATCGGCGCCGGCGTGGTCGGCGCCGGCACCGCGCTCGACGCCGCGACCCGCGGCCTGGCCACCGGCCTGGTCGAGGCGCGGGACTGGGCGGCGGGCACCTCCAGCCGGTCCAGCAAGCTGATCCACGGCGGGCTGCGGTACCTGGAGATGCTCGACTTCGCCCTCGTACGCGAGGCGCTGAAGGAACGCGGGCTGCTGCTCGAGCGGCTCGCGCCGCACCTGGTCAAGCCGGTGCCGTTCCTGTACCCGCTGCGACACAAGGGCTGGGAGCGGCTGTACGCGGGCTCGGGCGTCGCGCTCTACGACGCCATGTCGGTCTCCTCGGGACACGGCCGCGGACTGCCCGTGCACCGCCACCTGACGCGCGGCCGCGCGCTGCGCGTGGCGCCCGCTCTGCGCAAGGACGCGCTGGTGGGCGCGTTGCAGTACTACGACGCCCAGATGGACGACGCGCGCTTCGTGACGACCCTGGTGCGCACCGCCGCCTCGTACGGCGCGACCGTCGCCAACCGCGCCCGCGTCGTCGGCTTCCTGCGCGAGGGCGAGCGCGTCGTCGGCGCGCGGGTGGCCGACCTGGAGCAGGGCGGCGAGTTCGAGGTGCGCGCCCGACAGGTCGTCAACGCCACCGGGGTGTGGACCGACGACACCCAGGCCATGATCGGCGAGCGCGGCCAGTTCCACGTCCGCGCCTCCAAGGGCATCCACCTGGTCGTGCCCAAGGACCGCATCCACTCCACGACCGGGTTGATCCTGCGTACCGAGAAGAGCGTGCTGTTCGTCATCCCCTGGGGCCGGCACTGGATCATCGGCACCACGGACACCGACTGGGACCTGGACAAGGCGCACCCGGCCGCCTCCAGCGCCGACATCGACTACCTGCTCGAACACGTCAACTCGGTGCTCGCGACGCCGCTCACCCGGGACGACGTGGAGGGCGTGTACGCCGGGCTGCGCCCGCTGCTGGCCGGCGAGTCGGACGCGACCAGCAAGCTCTCGCGCGAGCACACCGTCGCTCACCCGGTGCCGGGCCTGGTCGTGGTCGCGGGCGGCAAGTACACGACGTACCGGGTGATGGCCAAGGACGCGGTGGACGAGGCCGTGCACGGGCTCGACCAGCGCGTCGCCGGCTGCGTCACCGAGGACGTGCCGCTGGTGGGCGCCGAGGGCTACCGCGCCCGCTGGAACGCGCGGGCCCGGCTCGGCCGCCGCGCCGGGCTGCACGCGGCCCGGGTCGAGCACCTGCTGAACCGGTACGGCTCGCTCGCCGACGAGCTCCTGGAGATGATCGCCGCCGACCCGCGGCTCGGCGAGCCGCTGCCGCACGCCGAGGACTACCTGCGCGCCGAGATCGTCTACGCCGCCTCCCACGAGGGCGCCCGCCACCTGGACGACGTGCTGACCCGGCGCACCCGCATCTCCATCGAGACCTTCGACCGCGGCACGCACAGCGCCCGCGAGGTCGCCGAGCTGATGGCACCGGTGCTCGGCTGGGACGCGGGACAGGTCGAGCGGGAGGTCGAGCGGTACGAGAAGCGGGTGGAGGCCGAGCGCGAGTCGCAGCGCCAGCCGGACGACCTGACGGCGGACGCTGCCCGGCTGGGCGCTCCGGAGATCCAGCCGCTGTGACCGCCGGCGCCCGGCGCCCGCGCGGCGCCGGCCGCGCCGCGCCGTCCCGCCGCCTCCCGTCCGGGCGATGGATGAGGCCACGCCCGGCCGAACGTTGGCCGAATATCTACGGAATGACGACGGAACAGCGGGCGCGGCGCGCCGCTGGGGCCGCGTCGAACGTGCCTGCTCAACCAGGAGTGGCGGGAAATGATTGGCCCCCCGACCGCCTCGCGCGACACCCCGTCGGCCCGTGTCGTGACCGGGGCGCGTCCACACGCGCGCTGGGCCGGTACTTCCGCCGGTTCGTGGATGAGAGACAATGGACGCTCTGCCAGGGTGGGTTGATTGCAGAGGGGACGCATGTCGGAGGCGGAGCAGACGCAGGGCACGACTGGGCGCCTCCTCGCTGGGCGGTACCGGCTCGCCGAAGTCCTGGGCCGGGGCGGCATGGGGACGGTCTGGCGAGCCCGTGACGAGACGCTGGGCCGCACCGTCGCGGTGAAGGAACTGCGCTTTCCGTCAAGCGTGGACGAGGACGAGAAGCGCCGCCTGATCACCCGTACGCTGCGCGAGGCCAAGGCCATCGCCCGGATTCGGAGCAACGGCGCGGTCACGGTGTACGACGTCGTCGACGAGGACGACCGGCCGTGGATCGTCATGGAGCTGATCGAGGGCCGCTCCCTGGCCGACGTGGTACGCGACGACGGCGCGCTCAGCCCGCGCCGCGCCGCCGAGGTCGGCCTCGCCGTCCTCGACGTGCTGCGCGCGGCGCACCGCGAGGGCATCCTGCACCGCGACGTGAAGCCGTCCAACGTGCTGATCGCCGACGACGGGCGGGTCGTGCTCACCGACTTCGGCATCGCGCAGGTCGAGGGCGACCCGTCGGTGACCTCGACCGGCATGCTGGTCGGCGCGCCCTCCTACATCGCCCCCGAGCGTGCCCGCGGCCACCGGCCGGGACCGCCGTCGGACCTGTGGTCGCTCGGCGGCCTGCTGTACGCGGCGGTCGAGGGCGTCCCGCCGTACGACAAGGCCACGGCGATCGCGACGCTGACGGCCGTGATGACCGAGCCGCTGGACCCGCCGAAGAACGCGGGCATGCTCGAAGAGGTCATCTACGGCCTGCTGGCCAAGGACCCGACGCACCGGCTGGACGACGCGGGCGCGCGGGCCCTGCTGACGGCGGCGGTCAACGCGCCCGACGACGTCATCGACCGGCCGGTCTCGGCCGTCGAGCCGACCCGCACCATGCCGCTGCCCGCCGCGCCGACCGGCCCGCTGACCCCGCCGCGCCCCACCGGAGCCCATCCGGCCCCGGCCGCGGGCTCGCTGCCCGGCGCCGCCGGCCGGCCCACGGGCCGCGCGGCGAGCGCCACCGGCCTGGCGAGCGGCGGCCAGCCCGGGCCGCGCCGGGATGCGGCGACCCCGCCCCGGCCGCACACCGTCCCGGGGGCGCCGGCCGCGCCGGGGCCCGTCGGCGGCTCGCGCGCCTCGATCACGGACGTGGTGCCCAAGCGGACGCTGGTCATCGTCGTGATCGTCGTCCTGCTCGCCGTGCTGGGCACGGTGCTCGCCTTCGCCCTGGACGGCGGCGGCGACGACAACAAGTCCGGTGCCCAGCCCAGCGCTTCGAGCGGCCAGGGCGGGGCCACCGACGCCGAGCCGACCGGCGACGACGGCGCGAACGCGCCGTCCACCGACGCCGAGCGGTCCACCGGGCAGGGCGGGGAGAAGGACGGACAGGGCAAGGGGGACGGGAAGTCCGAGAAGCCGAGCGACGCGCTGCCGGCCGGCTACCAGCGGGTGAGCGACGGCGCGTTCCACTTCGCCATGGCGCTGCCCGAGGGGTGGCGTGCGCGGCCCATCCCGGGCTACAGCGGTGGCACGGTCTACAGCGCCTCCGGTGGATTCCCGCGCGTGCAGGTCGACTTCAACGCCAAGCCGCTGCCCGACGCCGCCAAGGCGTGGCGCGGCGCCGAGCCCGGTGCCTCCCGCACGATGAAGGGCTACCGGGGCCTGGGCATCCGCCCCGTGGAGTGGAAGGGCTACCCGACCGTCGCCGACTGGAGCTTCGAGCGCCAGCAGCGCGGCCAGTCGGTGCGGGTGCTCAACCGTGGCTTCAAGGTGGACGCCGACCACGGCTACGCCGTCATGATCACCTGCGCCAAGGACGCCTGGGCGGAGGAGGAGTGCGCGACGCTGCGGCAGACCGCGCTGCGCACCTTCACCCCGCGCGGCTGACGGGTCGTAGGCTCGGGCGTGGGAGCGCGCCCGGCGCCCTTGCGGCGCAAGGGCCGTGCCGGTCCGCTCGGGATCGAGCGGACTCGGTGGAGCGGTCGGCGGGAAACCGCTCGGGCCCGTATCGTGAGAACCCGCCGCCGTGGGTAGCTGTACAAGCGCGGAGTTAGAGACCGGTAGAACGGTGACGCGCGGTGAGCCTTGGGCGAATCGCGCGCTGGGGAGGCGACGTGGACGACTACGCGGGTCGGGTACTCGCCGACCGCTATCGACTGCCGTTGCCGCCCGCCGACGAGTACGAGTTCGTGGAGACCCGCGCGTTCGACACCTACAGCGGCCAGGAAGTCCTGCTGCGGCAGGTGCCGTTGCCCGAGGTCGTCGAGGCCGAGGTGGTCGGCGACGGCGCGGCCCACGGGGCGTACGGCGCCGGCGGCTGGTCGGGCGGCGGCCTCGACGCGCGGCGCGGGACGACGCGGTACGACGGCGTCGGCGACCCGGCCGTGCGGCGCGCCATCGAGGCGGCCACCGCCGCCGCCCAGGTGCCCGACCACCCCCGACTCGACCAGGTCTTCCACGTCTTCGCCGAGGCCGGCAGCCTGTGGATCGTCAGCGAGTACGTGCCGGCCCGACCGCTGGCCGCGCTGCTCGCCGAGCGCCCACTCACCCCGCACCGCGCCGCCGAGGTCGCCGCCGACGTGCTGACCGCGCTGCGCGCCCTGCACGCGCACGGCTGGACGCACCGCAACATCACCACCCGCACCGTGCTGGTCTGCGACGACGGGCGCGCGATGCTCACCGGGCTGGCGGCGGGCGCGGCGGAGGAGGCGCTGTGTGGCTACGACCCGGTGCCCGAGGCGCTGCGCGCACCCCGTCCGCGCGAGCCGCTGGACGACGCGGTCCCCGCCCGCGCCACGGAGCCGGGCGCCCGCCCGGCGGCCGGCGCCCCACGGGTGGACACCGGCGCGGTGCCCTCGGCGCGCCCCGGCACCGGGCCCGACTCGGTGCGGGAGACCGCCCCGGGCGGCCCGCCGCCGGGCCCGGGCCCGACGCGGAACGCCACGCCGCCGCTGGCGGCCCCGGTCGTACGGCGCGGCCCCGCCGGCCCCGTCTACCGGGACCAGGGCCCGCCGGGCGGCGCCGCCGCGACAGCCGGCGGCCCGGGCGAGCCCGGAGCGGACCCGCAGGGGCGTGCCACGCCCTCGCGCGCGCCGCGCGCGGGCGCCATCGCCGCCTACCGCGCCGGGGCGCGGGCCGCCGTGCGCGAGGCCGCCGAGGGCCCGCCCGTCGACGCGGCACCGGGCACGGCCGGGGCGCGGCCGGGCGCGGCGGTCGAGGACGAGTGGTGGGCCGAGGGCCGGGACGAGCCGTACTGGGACGACGACCAGGAAGGGGCCGAACCGGAGGCGCCCGAGGCGAGCGAGCCGGCCGACGACGCCGACGCGCGCGTGGCCCCCGCCGAACCCCGGGGCGGCGACGGCTACCGCGGCCCCGACTCCGCGCTCGCCGCCGAACGGGCCCGGCAGGCGCGCATCGTCGTGGTCGGCGCCGTCACCGAGCGCTGGGCCCCCGAACAGGCCGGCCCAGTGCACGAGAACTGGCGGCTGGCCCCGCCCGTCGGCCCGGCCGCCGACCTGTGGGCCGTCGGCGTGCTGCTGTTCCGCGCGGTGCAGGGCCACGCGCCCTACCCCGAGGACAACGCGAGCGAACTGGTCCACCTGGTGTGCGCCGAGCCGCCCGCGTACGCCGAGGAGTGCGGCGCGCTGCGTCCCGTGGTCGAGTCGCTGATGCGCCAGGACCCCACCGAGCGCCCGGACTTCGAGGAGTTGCGCGGCTGGCTGCGCTCGCTGATCAGGTCGGCGCCCGAGCCCGACGTCGGCAGCCGCACCGTCACCGTGCCGCCCGCCGAGGCGATCGGCCCCGGTGACCCCAAGCGGCTGCCGATCCTGCGCCGCCGAGGCGAACTGGTGCGCCGCCGACGCCAGGCCGCGGCCCTGCACGGCCGCCACCGGCACAAGCGGGGCAGGCCGCCCCGGGTGCCCCGGCAGCGCCACGAGACGCACGACGCGGCGCCCCGGCAGGAGAAGCACCTGCGCCTGGAGACGCACGACACCGCCCCGCCGCGCGAGAGCCGCGCGCCCGGCGCGCGCGCCCCGCGCCACCTGGGCCGGCTGCTCCTGTTGCTGATACTGCTGCTGCTGGCGGCCGGGGTGCTGTACGCCATGTTGTTCATGCCCAAGGCCGACGAGGGGGAGGGCGCGGACGGCGGCGCCGGCACCTCGCACAGCGCGCCCCCGGCCACCGGCCCGAACGCCGGTCGCGACGACCCCGGCGAGCGGGTCGGCGACGGAGGGCCCACCGGGCAGCAGCCGCAGTCCACCGACCCGACCGGCCTGGCCAAGGGGTTCGCGCTGCGCAAGGACCCGGACGGCTTCCAGGTCGCCGTCGCCGAGGACTGGAAGCGCCGCCCGCCCAACGGCCGCGGCCAGATCCGCTACCTCGGCAGCGACTACGAGATGATCGTCGTGCCCGGCCGGGACAAGACCGCCGAGTACGGCAGCGACCCCATGAAGTACCAGCAGGACCTGGAGCCGGAGCTGGCCCCGTACCGCGACTCCGACTGGGCGTCGGCCACCGGGCTGCGCCGGATCGACGTGGGGCAGACCGCGATGGCCGAGGGCGCGTTCGGCTGGAAGGACACCAGCGGACGGCAGGTGTACGTGCGTAACCTCGCCATGATCATCAGCGGCCGGTACCACGTGCTCCAGATCATCGGCCCGGCCGACGAACGCGGCGCCGTGGACCGCTACTTCGACCAGGCTTCGGCTAGCTACCGCGCCACCCGCTGAACCGGCCGCCACCCCGCCCAACCGGCCGCCCCGAGTCACCGACCGTCCCGAGCCGCCGGCCCGCCGACCGGCGCGGGCGTCGGCGGGTGGGCGCGCGGGCCGGGGTGGAGTGTCGATGGCGATGGCGATGAACGGGTGCATCGCCCCGAACCGGCCGGCCGGGCGCGGGGCCCGGCCGTTCGGCCTCAGTCGTCCTTGGGCGCCGGCCTCCCGCTCGGGCTCTCCCGGTCGCCGCCTGGCTGCGCGTCGGGCTTCGCGTCGGGCTCGGCCTCGGCGTCTGGCTTCGCGTCGGTGGCGGGCGTGGTGCCGGCTTCGGGCGTGGCGTCGGTGGTCGGGGTGGCGGACGGGTTCGGCGGGGTGTCGACGCGGAGTTGGTCGCGGGCGATGGCGAAGAGTTCGTCCTGCTCGGTGCGGTGCGGTCCGGTCGCCGTGGTGTCGATGAGGAGCTGGTAGACGCGCTGTTCGGCGCCGGGAACGAAGAGTTCCAGGCGGCGGCGCTGCTCGCGCTTGCCCTTGGCCCGGTAGTCGACCTCGATCCAACGGGCCCGCTGGCCGTACCAGTCGATGCTGTGCCGGCGGGTGCGCACGCCCTCCATCGCCGAGTCCTTGGTCGTGCGGTACCAGGTGATCTGCTGCTCGGACGCCTCGGTGGCGGTCGCGCCGCGGCTCGTGTCGCGCTTGAGGCTGATGGTGAAGGCGCGCTTGTCGCCGCCGACCCAGTCGGCCTGGGTGCGGCTCGCCTCGCGCAGCGCGTAGCCGTCGGGCAGGGCCACCGTCGCGGTCAGCGGCTGGTGCGGGTGCAGCCGCCAGCCCGCGGGCAGCGCCGGGCGCCCGGCGTCGATGGGGGCGGCCGTGGGCGTCGGGGTGGCGGTGGGGCTCGCGGCCGTGCTGGGCGGGGCGCTGGCCGGGGGAGCGGGGGCGGCCTCGTCGTCGCTGAGCGGGCCCGTGAGGAGGAAGACGCCCGCCCCGACGACGAGCACCAGCGCGCCCAGCGCACCCACGGCGACGCGGGGCCGAACCCCGCCCCACGGCCCGCGCTTGGCCGCCGCCGCGCCGTCCGGGCTCGCACCGCCGGCCGCGCCGGCCCCCCGCGCCGTCATGGGCACGGCCGGCGGCAGCGCGCCGGGCAGCCCGCCCGCACGGCCCGCCCCGGCCGCCTCGCCCGCGCCGCTGGACGTCCCGTACCCGGCGGAGTGCGGCGGCAGCGGCGCGCCGGCCCGGTCGTACGGAGAAGCCGCCGGGCCGGCGGCCGGGTGCCGGGCGGCACCCTGGTCGACCGGGCCCTGCTGGCTCGGTTGACCGTGTTGACCGTGTTGGTCCTGCGGGTTGGGCTGGTGGGGCCGTGCGGGCTGGTGGGCCGGGTCGGTGGGGCGGGGCCGGTTGCCGAGCGCGGTGAGCTGTTGGGTGTCGTCTGACCTGGGCGGGCGCTGGGGTTGCGACGGCGACGGTGACGGCGGCCGGGGCTCGGCCGCGGCGTCGGGGGCGGGGTCGCCCGGTCGCAGCGCGCGGAGCTGGATGGTGTCCATCGCCGACGGCTTGTGGGGCCGGTTGCCGGGCCGCGACCGCTGTGGCTCCGGCGCCGCCGCCAGCGCGCGCAGCGCCTCCTCCGCCTGCTCGGCCCCGGGCCTGGCCGCCGGGTCCCGCGCCAACAGCCGGCCGATCAGCTCGGTCAGCGGCCCGGTCCGTACGGGTGGGTGCGGCGCGGAGTCGAGCATCGCCGCCACCGTCCGCGCCGGGGTCTCGCGACGGAACGGAAGCACGCCCTCCACCGCCGCGTACAGCACGACACCCAGCGCCCACAGGTCCGCCGGTGCCGCCAGCGCGGCGGGCTCGGCGCCCAGCCGCTCGGGGGCGACGAACTCCAGCGCGCTCACCGGGCCGTGCGCCGCCGGCCCGGCCGCGCCCGTGCCGGGGACCGCCGCGCCGGCCGGGTCGCCGAGCGCCGCGCGCCGCTGCTGGTCCACCGCGTGCACCATGCCGAAGTCGGACAGCACGATCCGACGTGCGCCGTCGCCCGCGCCCGGGGCCGCGCCGGGGGCGCTCGCCGGGGCCGCCGGGCGCTGGCGGCCGAAGAGGATGTTGCCGGGCTTCACGTCACCGTGCACGATGCCCGCGGCGTGCGCCGCCCGCAGTGCGCCGGCCACCGCGAGCCCCACGTGCGCGGCCTGCCGCACGCCGAGGGTGGCGCCGCGCAGCGTGGCCGCGAGCGACCCGCCGCGTACCAACTCCATCACCAGCCACGGCCGGTCCTCGACGGTGAGCACGTCGTGGACGGTGATGACGGACGGGTGCTCGATGCGGGCCGCCGCGCGCGCCGCCTGTCCGAGCAGCGCGTACGCCCGCGCGCGCTGCTCGGGCGAGAGCCCCGCGGGCAGCCGGGGCTCCTTGACCGCCACCTCGCGGCCCACGAGTTCGTCGCTGGCCTGCCATACGGTCCCCAGCGCGCCGTCGCCGAGGTGGTCGCCGAGCCGGTAGCGGCCGGCGAGCAGCCCCCGGCCGCGCAACGGCCCCGGCCCCCCGCCCCGCCCCACCGGCGGCTGCTCCCCGACATCGCGCCCTCCCCTCCGTGCGTCATGTCGTCCATCATCGCGCGATGTTGAGACGTACGGGACACAAGGGGGCAGTCGCGCGCGAGGGCCCCGGGCGCGGGGAGCGGGCGGGCGGCTGGGCGACCGGGGGAGGGGCGTGCGCACGGTCGGGCGTCGTCACGGAGCGTCGATGCCGTGTTGTGTCCTTAGCGCGGCTCGTTACGCGGGGGAGTCGGCTTCGCCCTCCGGTACGCTCCGTTGGATGCGAGCTGTGCGGAGGCACGAGGACGCGGAGCGGGTCGCGACGGCGGCCGTGGCGGCGCGCCCAGGTGCTGCTCGGACGGGGCGTGCGGCCCTCGCGCGGGCCGTTGTTCGACTCCCCGCGATGTGCGTCGCACAGTATGTACCACCCATACTCCTTGGCGCTGGAATATGTCCGAAGTGCTTGGTGAGGTGACTGTACGTCAACCATGCTGTCTCGTTGTGGGGTCACGTTCCGTGATCCCGGAGAGGCGCGAAGCGATGTGTCCACCGGTTCGGATGGTGTGAGCGGTGCAGGTGCTTCAGGTACAGATGGAGGTCCGGCCAGACCCGGCCGAGGTGGGAAGGGCGCGCCGCTGGGCGCGGTCCCGCCTCGTTCGCTCGGGGGTGGCCGTTGACGAGCCGTTGGCAGAGACGCTCGTCCTGTTGATCTCAGAGCTAGTGACCAACGCCGTGGTGCACACGGGCTGCCCCGCCGTGCTGCGGATGCTCTTCCCCGCGCAGTGCGCGGACCCCGCGAGCGGCGGCCAGGGCCGCGCCCCGGCCGCCGCGTACGACGGGGCGGGCCTGGACGCGGCCGACCCGGCGGCGGATACGCCCGACGTGGTGCTGGCCGGGGCCGGTGCCGGTGTCAGTGTCGGCGCCCGGCCCGCGGCGCCGGCCGACGGGGCGTACGGGGCCGACCCGACGCCCGCGCCGGCCACCGGCGTTGACCCGCCCGCGGTGGCGATGGTCCGGGTGGAGGTCGCCGACGCGAGCGCCTGCCCGCCGCGCCCCCGGTGCGCCGACGACGACGACACCAACGGGCGCGGCCTGGAGTTGGTGGACGGCCTCGCGGACCGCTGGGGTTGGCAGCCGGAGGGCAACGGCAAGAGCATCTGGTGCGAGGTGGACCGACAGGGCGTCGCCGCGCCGTCCACGGCGTACTCCGGCGCGGACCTGGCCGTCCAGCCCGCCGAGGCCGCCTCGGTCGTGTCACCCGGGCTGGTCGGCGGCTCGACCCGGAGCGAAGCGGGCGGTTCCGAGGTGCTGGGTCCGGCTCCGGCGGCTGCCGGGACCGTGGCGGCCACCGGCACCGTGGCTGCCACCGGGACCGTGGTCGCCTTCGAGCGCGCGGTGTCACTGGCGGGCGCGTGCGCCACCCGGCGCCGCGCCGCGCGCCAGATGTGAATCAATAAGTCCAGACCAGGTGTTGACGTGACGTATTCGATTGATCACCCTTAGGTGCAGCGATGCGCCGTGAGGGGACGCCGAGGGCCGCTCGCGCCCGGGTGCGGTGAAGCCCGCGGCCTGGTCCTTGGCGAGAGCGGATCGCGATTCGGCGCGCTTCCAGGGCGGTGGCGTCGGATGGGCTGGCGGTGCGCGGTGCCGTGCTCGGGGCGCGCACGAGCGCACCGCCAAGCCAAGTCCCCCGCTCGGCACGGCACGTGGCCCGCCCGGCCGGTCTCCCCGGCGTGGGCGGGCGCCGGGCGCTCGCCCGGGGGTCGGGCGGGTCCCGCCGTACGGGCCGCGCGGTAGGCCCCGCCGTACGCACGCCTGTCAACGCGCCGTACGGGCCCCGGTCAGGGAGCGTGGCCGGGAGCGGCCTCGATGACCTCGTCCAGCAGCCGCCGTGACGCCAGGAGTTCGGCGACCTGCTCGTCGATCCGGTCCCGCTCGCGCCGCAGCTCGTCGGCCAGCTCCGGCGTGCACGGCCGCAGCACCCCGTCCCGCTCGCACACGCTCGGCAGCAGCCGGCCGATGACGGCGGTGGTCAGGCCGGCGGCGAGGAGCGACCTGATGTAGCGCACGAGCCGTACGTCGTCCTCGGCGTACACCCGGTACCCGTTGCCGAGCCGGCGCGGCCTGAGCAGGCCCTGTTGCCCGTAGTACCGCAGCAGCCGCACGCTCACCCCGGTGCGCTCGGCGAGCTGGCCGATGCGCAACGGCGGACCCGGCTCCGCTGCCGGCTCCGCCTCCCCTGTCGGCTCCGGCTCCGGCTCCGCCGACGTCGGCGTCGGCTGCGGGCCGGGGGCCGTGGGGCGCGCCGTCGTCGGGGTGGTGGCGCCTGGGGGGTGCCGGTCATCGCGGGTCCTCACGCGCACGTGCGTCATGTGCTCTCCTCCTCCGCCCGGTCTGCGTCCAGTCTCTCCGGTCCCGTGCGCCACTTGGTCACACTGTCTTGAGCATGCCACCGATGGCAGGCTCTATCGTCGCTCCATGGCCTACCGCGAACTCGTCACTCGCCCCGTGCTGAACTGGTCTTTCGTCGCCCTGGCGGCTCGTACGCCGGTCGCCATGGCGCCGCTCGCCCTGGTGTTCCTGGTGCGGGAACGGCCCGGCGGCTACACGCTCGGCGCGGTCCTCGCCGCCGCGTACGTCGTCGGCGAGGTGGTGGGCGCCGTCGCCCTGGGCGCGCGGCTGAACTCCGCACGCGCGCGCCCCCACCTCGCGCTCGGCCTCGCCGTCGGCGCCGCCGCCTTCGCCGCGCTGGGGTGCGCGGCCTCGGCGCACCCGGTGCTGCTCGGCGCCCTCGCGGTGGTCGCCGGAGGCGCGCCGGCCGCCGCCCCCGGCGGGCTGCGCGCGCTGCTGACCAGCCTGTTGCCGGAGCGCCTCGGCACGCAGGCGCTCAGCATGGACGCCATCCTCACCTACGCGGTGTGGACGGCATCGCCCGCGTTGGCGACCGGGCTCGCGCTCGGCGTGCACCCGGCGCTGCCGCTGCTGCTCGCCGCGGCGCTCGCGGCGTGCGCCGCGGCCGGCCTCTGGGCGCTCCCGGCGGGTTGGGACGCGGACGAGAGCGACCGCGAGGGCGCGTCCATGCTGCGCACCCTGGCCGCCGCCTGGCCGGTGTACGTCACCGGCGCCGCGGCGCTCTCGCTGCTCGCGCTCGCCGAACTCGTCCTGCCAGCCCTGCTCGAACAGCGCGGCATCGCGGTCGGTTGGGCCGGACCGGTACTCGCCGGCTACTCGGTCGCCGCCGCCGTCGGCGCCTTCCTCTACGGGCTGCGCAGGTGGCCCGGGTCGCTGGGCACGCAGAGCCTCGTGCTGCTGCTCGCGGTCATCGCGTGCGTGGCGGGCGCGGCGGTGCTGCCCGGGCTCGCGCTGATCGCGGGCGCCATGCTGTTGGCGGGGCTGTTCCAGTCGGGGGTGCAGGTGGCGCGCAACCTGTCGTTGCGCGACGCCCTGCCGCAGAGCGCGCTTGCCGCCGGCTACTCGATGCTGTACGCGGCCGTCGGCCTCGGGTACGCGACGAGCGCGACCCTCTCCGGCGTCATACAGAACGCGACGTCGCCGAGCACGGCCGTCCTCGGCGGGGCCGGGTTCGCGCTGCTGCTCACCCTGGCCGTGTGGGTCGGCGAACGACGTTCGGCCGCCACGCGCCGCCGCGCGACCCGCGCCGACCAGACCGTCGCGACGGTCTTCGGCGCGGCGGCCTCCGGTGCGACGGCCTCCGGCGCCGCGGATGCCGGCGCCGCCGATGCCGGCGAGGCGGCCCCCGGCGTGGCGGGGCGCGCGGTGAGTGGTCCCGGGGCCGAGGGCGGGGCCGGCGGCGGGTGACGGCTGGGAGTGCGGGTGGGTGAGGTGCCGGGGGCGTCCGACGGTGCGTCGGGCCACCGAGGCGGGTCGGTTACCGCAGGTCGCGGGCGATCCGCTGGGCTATCCGGCGGGACTCGGTGGCCAGCTCCCTGAGCATGCCGCTGGCCGGGTTGGCGTAGCCCGTGAAATACAGGCCGGGGGCCGCCGCCAGGCGGCGCGCGCCGTGCGCGCGCGGGAGGCCCCGGGCGTCGAGGACGTCGAGGTGGCCCACGAGGTCGTCGAGGCCGGGGCGGTAGCCGGTGGCGGCGATGACCACCTCCGCGTCGACGCGGCTGCCGTCCACCAGCACCGGCTTGTCGCCGTCGAAGGACTCGACCGCGGCGACGATCTCGACCCGGCCCGCCCGCACCGCGCGGACCAGCCCGGTGTCCCGCACCGGGACGGCGCCGGCCCGGGCGCGCGAGTAGAGCCCGGGAACGCCGACCGACGTGGGGCGGGGCAGCCCGTGCTCGGCGAGGTCGGGCGCGCACAGCCGGGCCCGGACGGCCGACACGCGGTCGGCCACCGGCACCGGCAACTGGCGGGCCAGCACCGCCGACCGCTGCGCCGACCAGCCGAGACGGGACCGGCGCACGACGTGCGGCACGGTCCGCACCGCGAGCCTGACCCGGCCGGCGCCGCCATCGGCGAGGTCGGTGGCGATCTCGGCGCCCGAGTTGCCGGCGCCCACGACGAGGACGTCCTTGCCCTGGTACGGGCCGGCGTTGCGGTAGTCGGCCGCGTGCAGCAACTCCCCGGCGTACTCCGTACGGCCCGGCCAGTCGGGGAGGTGGGGGGTGCGGCTGTACCCGGTGGCGACGACGACCGCCCGCGCGGCCAGCTCGCGCCCGCCGCTGGCGTGCAGCACCCAGGGGTTCGGCGGGGTGTCGCCGTCCGCCGCCGCGCGGGCCACGCGCGCGACCTCGACGCCGGTGACGCACTCCAACCGGTGGTGCTCGACGTACTGCTCCAGGTACCGCACCAGGTCGTCGCGCCCCACCCAGCGGCCGTACCCGCGCGGGATGGGCAACCCCGGCAGCGCCGACATCCGCCGGGTCGTGTGCAACCGGAGCCGGTCGTAGTGCGCGCGCCAGGCCCCGGCCACGGCGTGGCTCCGCTCCAGGACGACCGCGCGCACGCCCCGTTCGCCGAGCGCGGCCGCCGCCGCGAGTCCGCCGGGGCCGCCGCCGATGACGTACACGGGGGTGTGGGGGGCGGGAGTTCTGTCGGCCATACGCGTGAGCGTAGTCGGATCATTGACGGGTTTCGGTCAAACCGGTACCGAATCGGTTGCGGAAGGATTACGGACCGCGACCCGCCCGCCGCCGACGGCACGTCGGGACCGGGGGCCGGGCACCGCCCTGACGGCCCGTTACGCCGCCACCCGGCGCGGCGGGCCTGGGCCGGGCGGAACGGCCGCCCCCGGTGGGCCCGGTTCCCCCTCGGCGGTGTTGAATGCGGAGGCGGACGGACAGGCGGCTGCGGGCGGGGCGGCGTGCGAAGGGAGACGCGGATGCTGGAGCCGGTCGAGTTGGAGATGTACGGGCTGGTGCTGCGCCCCTGGGAGGAACAGGACCTCCCCGCCATCGAGCGTGGCCTGGCCGATCCGGAATACCGCCGCTGGAGCGCCGTCAACTCGCCCGCGGCCTACCCGGACGGCGCGTGGGACTTCCTCCGCACCCGCACCGAGGGCTGGCGGCGCGGCGACATGACCTCCTTCGCGATCACGGACCTGACGACCTCCCAGGTGCTCGGCAGCGTCTACGCCGGCACGCTCGACCTCGACCACCGCAGCGCCCGGGTCGGCTACTGGGTACTGCCCGAGGCCCGAGGCCAACGGGTGGCCGCGCGCGGCCTGGAGACGATGACCCGCTGGCTGTTCCAACACGTCGGCCTGCACCGGCTCGAACTCGGGCACGCCGTGGGCAACGACGCCTCGTGCCGGGTGGCCGACCGCTGCGCCTACCGCGTCGAGGGCATCTTCCGCGGCGCCATGGTGGACCTGTCGCGCACGCCTCGGGACATCCACGTGCACGCCCGACTGGCCACCGACCTGCCGCCGTACCGCTTCGGCCAGACCGCCGTCCCCTCGGCCGCGGACGCCGCCCGCGCCCACACCCCCGCCTGGGCGGCGCCCCACCAGCAACCCTGACCGCGCCCCCGGCAACGCTGACCGCGCCCTCGGCCCTCGCCGACCCGCGCCCCGCGCACCCGGGCCCGTCAGGGCCAGAGCAACTCGCGGGTCCAGCCGTCGTCGGTCGCGCGGTAGCGCAGCCGTACGTGCCGGCGGTGTTCGTCGCCCTGGAAGAACTCGACCTCCTCCGGGTCCAGGACGTACAGCGTCCACGTCGGGGCCGGGGCGTCCGGCTCGCGCTGGGCGCGCTCCCAGGCGGTGTCCGAGGCCCGGTCCAACTCCTCGTACGCGTCGAGCACCTCGCTCTGCCGGCCGACCAGGGCCGCGGCGAGCGCGCCCGGGGAGCGCCGACGCAGGTCGGCGGCGCTCTCCTCGGGCCCGGCCGGCACCACGCGGCCGGCCACCCGCACCTGGCGCCCCACCTCGGGCCAGTAGAAGACCAGCGCCGCGTACGGTCTCGCGGCCAGGTCGCGGCCCTTGCGGCTGGTGCGGTGGGAGGCGAAGTGCCAGCCGTGCTCGTCCACGTCGTGCAGCATCACCACCCGCGCGGAGGGCCGGCCCTCGCCGTCGGCGGTCGCCAGCGTCATGGTGTGCGGCTCCCGCGCCCCGGCGTCGGCCGCCTCGCGCAGCCAGCGGTGGAACAGCGGGAGCGGCTCGGCCGGCGTCGCCTCCGGGTCGAAGTGCGGCAGCCGGTCCTCCCAGACCCGCAGGGTCCGCAGCAGTTCGCGGAAGGCCCGCTGGTCGTCGTCGCTCATCGAGGTCATCACCCCTCCATACTCGCCGCCGCCCGGCCCGCGCGCCGGCTACTCGCCCGGCGGCTCGTCCGGGCGGGGGCCGGTGCCGCTGGCCACCGGGCAACCGCCGTCCGGGTGCGCGACCGGGCGCGCGTCGGGCAGCGGGCGGGCCGCGGCTATGTACGTGCGGGCCAGGGCGACGACCACCGAGGCGTACGGCGTCTCGCGACGGGCCGCGGTGAAGTGGGCGGCGCGGCCCGGGCCGTCGGCGCGGTAGACGCGCACGGCCTGGTCGGTGGTCTCCACCCGGCGGACGTCCCGCCAGGGCGTGGCGCTGCCGTCCAGGAACAGGGTGTCGGCGGAGAGCGCGAAGCGCCCGTATCCGACCGTCCCGCCGCGCCCCAGGCGGTGCGCCGTGCGCGGCAGCTCGTCGGCCGTCGCCACCTCGGCTATGCGCACCGCGGCCTCACCGCTCACCGCATACACCACCTGACCGCCCCGGTCCCTCACCTCGGTCCAGTCGACGGCCTCGCCCGGTGCGCCGTGCGGCGCGTACGCCCCCTCGCGGAACGAGCTGACCCGCGCCTCGGACCAGGGCAGCGCGCGCACCTCCGCGCCGTGCGTGAGCACGAAGCCGTGCTCGAAGCAGTGGAAGACCACGGGCGGCGGCCCCTTGAACTCCTGCCAGACCCTGGTGCCGATCGGCACCACCACGCTGAGCACCAGCAACCCGACGCCGACGAACCGACCGACCGTGCCCATGTCCCGGTCGGAGGCCACGCTCGCGGCGGTCACGATCGCGCCCAGCAGGAACATGAGCATGCTCAGGGTGCAGCCGAGGCAGGCCACCCCGTCGCGCTCCGTCTTCGCGCTCCCGACGAAGCGGCCGAAGTCGCGCCGGTCCGCCATGACCCGTACGTCGCCTTCGGGTAACTCCTTCGCCAGCTTCATGCTCGCCCCCGTCCCGCACCTCGGCTACCGGTTGTGATGCCGCGAGTACAGCAACATGTATAGCGCGCCCCACTGACAACCGTGGCACGCCCGCCAAAAGCCCTGGCAGCACAGGCCCGTTGGGGCCGAGGGCCCGCCGGGGAACGGCCGTCGCGCGAGCCGCCGCCCCGGCACGACCTCACGCGCGACGGCGTGGGTCGCCCCCTGAAGTGGCCTGCGGCGCACACCTGTTGAGGCCGCGCGTCCTCATTCGCCGCGCGCCCCGTACGCCGCGCCCTCCGTGCTCACCCGCCACCCCCGACGCGTTCGGCTCTCCAGAATCACCCCCTGCCGCACCCCTCGCCCCCACCGCGATGGTGTCCGTCGGAATAACCGGCGTCACCGAATGGGCACATCTCCCGCCGACACGCGAAAGCCGTGTGAATGACGTCACCATGAAGTGCCGTACGCCGATGCGAAATTGGTACGTACTAGGGGCGCGGGGCGGCGTCGAAAGATCAACGAACGGGTTCAAACGGGACCGGCCGTTAAGATCATCCGGCGGCAATTCCCGGGCTATGTCCACTTTTTGGGGCATTCGATATTGCCGCGCCCTGACGGATGTGTAACAGGGCGATCGGGTTATTGAAATGACCATGGAGAACCGGGCAGAGTCTTTGCAGGCGCAGCGGAAATCGTCCCGCTGCCAAGCGTGATTGCAACAAATTCCCCCCACAGCACGCACGCGAAGGGTCAACTCTTCATGGCATCTCACAAGCGCATGAGCAACCGTCGTCTCGCCCTGGCGATAGGCGCCGCAGCCGCGGTCGCCGCCGGGGCGTTCGTGGCCGTTCCGGCCGGCGCCACCGACGCGCCCGCCGAGGGCACGGTCTACGGCGCGAACGCCAAGGGCGCCGTCGACGGCAGCTACATCGTCATGCTCAAGGGCGGCAAGAGCGTCAAGGCCGCCGACTCGGGCAAGGACCTGGCCAAGGAGTACGGCGGCAAGCTCTCGCGCAACTACGACTCGGCCATCAACGGCTTCTCGGCCAAGGGCCTGAGCGAGACCGAGGCCAAGCGCCTCGCCGCCGACCCGGCCGTGGACAAGGTCGTCCAGAACAAGACCTTCAAGGCCACCGGCACCCAGGACAACCCGCCGTCGTGGGGCCTGGACCGCATCGACCAGACCGACACGCAGGGCGACTCCACGTACACCTACCCGGACAGCGCTGGTGAGGGCGTCACCGCGTACGTCATCGACACCGGCGTGCGCGTCACGCACAAGGACTTCGAGGGCCGGGCCACGCACGGCTTCGACGCCGTGGACGGCGACGACTCGGCGGACGACGGCAACGGGCACGGCACGCACGTCGCCGGCACCATCGCCGGTGCGGACCACGGCGTGGCCAAGAAGGCCAAGATCGTGGCCGTGCGCGTGCTGGACGACCAGGGTTCGGGCACCACCGAGCAGGTCGTCGCGGGCATCGACTGGGTGACCGAGAACCACCAGGGCCCGTCCGTGGCCAACATGAGCCTGGGCGGCGGCGCCGACGAGGCGCTGGACGCGGCGGTGCAGAAGGCCATCGCGTCCGGCGTGACCTTCGGTGTCGCGGCCGGCAACGAGTCGACCGACGCCAGCCAGGGCTCGCCCGCGCGGGTCCCCGAGGCCATCACGGTCGCCTCCAGCACCGACGCCGACGAGCAGTCGAGCTTCTCCAACTACGGCGACATCGTCGACATCTACGCCCCGGGCTCGGACATCACCTCCGCCTGGAACACCGGCGACGACGCCACCAACACCATCTCGGGCACCTCGATGGCCACCCCGCACGTCGTGGGCGCGGCGGCCGTCTACCTGGGCGCCCACCAGGACGCCACGCCGGACGCGGTGGCGAAGGCGCTGACCGAGGGCGCGACCCCCGACAAGATCAGCAACCCGGGCGAGGGCACGCCGAACAAGCTGCTCAAGGTGGTCGAGTAAGCCACTGAGACGTTCCCCGTACGCCCGCTGCCCCGTGGCACGCACCGGGTCGGGCCGGCCCCGGGCCGGAGCGGCCACCGGGCGGGTCGGGCGGCGGACGAGGGGAACGACGACCGCGGTTGACCGCTTCGGATGAGACCGGGTCGGGCGTGGTGGCCGTCATGATGACGGTCCGCCGCGTCCGGCCCGGATTTCCGTGCGGTATGCGGCGCTTGGCGGGCCGAACTCGCGAGCGGCGCGTTTTCCGCTGCGAATAGCGCGCCCTTGTCCGCCCGTGTGCGCCCCCTATTTCCGCGTCGGGAGTTGTCTTCCGGTGCCACCTATCGCACCGTCGGAAACAACGAACGGGCGGGCGGATAACCGGGCTTGGTCGCGCGGACGGCGGTCGCCCGCATTCGGGCTCGGGGCGGTGGAAAGTCGTGTGTGTGCCGTCGGAGTTGGGTCGCCGGTTGAGCGCACCCTGCCGAGACGGTCCGTCATTCCGACGAGTCCGGGAATGGATGCGCGCGACGTTCCAGGAGCCGCGTGCGTATGGCGCGTCGGGTGCCCGGGGTCGTGGTGGCCCGTCGGGAGGCGCGCGGTAGGTGGCGCGCGGACGCGGGGCGCGCGCGGTGGCGCGCTGTGGGGGAGGGGCGGCGCCCTTGGTGGACGGGCGGCGCTGGGGGCGGGTCGGGGCCCGGGATGGGCCGAGGGTGCCCGGGAGGGCCCGGGAGGCGGGCCGCTGGGCCGCTACTTGGTCGGCTTGCGGCCCGTGACGCCCAAGTGGACCAGGAGGGCCAGGTTGGTCTTCAGCTCGCCCTGCTTGACGCCCGAACTCTGGAAGCCCTTCTGGTGTGCGGCGACGGCGGCGAGCATCGCCACCAGCGAGCCGGCCACGGCCGCGGGGCTCACGTCCTTGTCCACCTTGCCCTTGGCCTGGAGCTCCTTGACGGAGTCGGCCAGGGAACTGGTGACGGCGTTGATGAGCTTCGTGCGGATCTTGTAGAACCGCTTGTCGCCCTCGGCGGCACCCAGGTCCACGACCCGCAGGATGGCATCGTTTTTGCGCCAGAAGGAGAGGAAGCCATCCACAAGCTCCTCGGCCGACTGCCAGCCCGACTTCCCCGCCCAGGAGCGGCCCGCCACGAGGTCCGTGAGGCCGGCGCCCTCCTGTGCCGTCTCCTCGGCGATCTCAAGGACGGCGCCCTCGACGTCGGGAAAGTACTGGTAGAACGTCGCGGGTGAGGTTCCTGCCTTGCGCGCGACATCGATGACCTTGACGTTTCTGTACGGCGAGGAACTGAGCATCTCGCTGAGGCAGTCGAGCAGCTTCTGCCGCGTCGCCTGTCCGCGGCGCCCGGCCACTCGGCCGTCAACCGTGCGAACTTGTCCTGTCATGCCGTCAGCTTACCGAGGGGTGATCAGAGCGCGATCCGGCTGCCTGCAAATGGGGTGCGGCCCGATCGGTTCGAGGAAAGGCCAGTTCAAAGGGGGTGGAGCGGCTATGGGGCGGTCGGTGGGTGGTCCGTCTACCGTGCGCTGAGGATTCGGCCGGACGGATGATTCCTGTTATCAACAGCCTGTGGATAACGTCGGTGGATAACTCGTGCCCGGCTTGTGGAGACGGTGTGTGCGACGCTCCTTCGCCTGCTGTTCGCCCTCCGTACGCACGCCGCCCGGACCCCGCTCGCCTCCCTGCCGTAGAGGAGTCTCCTTCACCGGTCCGCGTCGCGGGGCGGGCGGGATGGGCGCTGCGCCGTTAGCGTGGCCGATAAGGCACTTGCCGAGTGTCGATCACTCTGTACGGGAGGACACCGAGCCATGGCCGTATTCCCGGAAGGTGTGCCCTGCTGGGTGGACGTGGCGCTGCCCGACGTCGCGGCGGGCAAGCGCTTCTACGGTGAGCTGCTCGGCTGGACCTTCGGGCCCGCCGCGCCCGACTACGGTTCGTACACGCAGGCGTTCCACGACGGCAGGAACGTCGCCGCCCTGGTGGCCAAGCCCGACGGGCGGATGCCCACCGTGTGGAACGTCTACCTGGCCACCGCCGACGCCGTCGGGACGGCGGGCAGGGCCCGCGCCGCGGGCGGCACGGTCATCATGGACCCGGTGCGGGTGGGCGACTTCGGCACGATGGCGGTGCTCGCCGACCCCGGCGGCGCGGTCTTCAACCTGTGGCAGGCCGGCAGCCACGCGGGCTTCGAGGAGCAGGGGCAGCCGGGCTCGTACGGCTGGGCGGAGGTCTACACGCGCGCGCCGGAGCGCGTCGACGCCTTCTACGAAGAGGTGTTCGGCCTGCGCGCCGAGGTGGACGACGAGGCGGGGCGGCCCGACTTCGTGCGCTGGGTCCCACGGGGCCGGCCGGCGGGGGCGCGGCACGCGGTGAGCGGCCGGGGCCTGATCAGCAGCGGCTATCCGGAGGAGATGCCGGCCCACTTCCTGACCTACTTCGTGGTCGAGGACTGTGACGCGGCGGTGGCCGCCACCGGGCGGCTCGGCGGCCGGGTCGCCATCGACCCGGTGACCACGCCGCACGGGCGCTCCGCGGTGGTCGTCGACAACCAGGGCGCGAGCTTCGCCGTCATCGACACCAGGACCCGCGGCGACGCCCCCCACCCGGAGGGCCCGCCCGCCTGAAACCACGCCCGCACGTCCGGGCTCGGTGAGCGGAGCCCGCGGGGTTGGTCGCCGCGTGCGGGTGGCGCGTCGCATCGGGGTGGTGGCGGTGGGCAACGACACAGGCGCACTACTCATCCTGGACTACGCCACTTTGATGAGGTATCTCCCCTCAAAGGGTGGGCATGGCGGGTGGCTTGGGTCACTCATCGCCCGCTGGCCCGCCTCGGTGAGAGGAACCTCTGTTCTCATGGGGGGTACGAGTAGTTGACCCGGTTTGGTTAGGTCTTAGGGGAGGCCACGTGCACTCACGGGGGCAATCGATCAGCACGGGTGAATGGGGACGGCACGGGAGGCCGGGGCGCTCGACTCCCGACTTCTCACTGTTGACCAAGCGGGAGGTGGAGGTCCTGCTGTTACTGGCCGACGGGGAATCCAATCGTTCGCTTGCTCGCCAGCTCAACATCGCCGAACGCACGGTGCGGGCCCATGTGACCAGCCTGACGCGCAAGCTGGGGGCTCGCTCACGCGTCGAGGCCGCGTTGATGGTCTACAACCACCGTAATGCGCTGACAGTGGAAGCGGCATAGCTCGTTTGGATCATGCCTGGTTGGGCATAGCCGTTGCGGCATAGCCACAACGGCTATGCCGCAAGAGGCAATAGCGGTGATCTCGATTTGGCGTACACAGTAGGCGTGGCAGAGCGACCTGCCGCCCGGGTCCGGCCCGGCGGCCACCCCCCACGTCGGTCCCGAGCCGATGGCGGGAACGCGGTGGCGGTGCGTGCGTCTTGACGCGGCGACCGGTCGCGCAGGGGGAAATTGGGGAGGGAGAGCCGAATGCGCGCTCTGACGCGTCGAGTGGCTATCGACGGGGTACCGTTCGCGGCTTTCGTAGGCGTTTACTGAACTCGACCGGATGCGCCGACGCCCCACGACGCGCGTCACCTCGGGGCCGGGTACGCCGCGCGCCGGAACGCGCCACCGACGGGGGGTGTGGCGCTGAGACGGTCCCCCGTGGCGCGGGTCGGCGGTGATGTCGGGCACGGTGGGGTCGATGGACCGTTCGGTACTGACATCGATGCCGAGCGCGGGCGTCGGTCGCGGCGACCGGCGGCGCGCCGCCGTGCGCGGGCGCTCGCGGCTCACCGTGTCGCGGTGTCGCACGCGTTCGGCCGCCCCGCCGCGCCCGCCCGGGCCGCGCGGCCGCCGCCGTCCCGGCAGGGCGCCGCCCCGCCCGGTCGGTGGCCCGTACCGATATGTCACGCCGTCACATGCGGACTGGAAGCGGCCGTTCCCGGCACGTCCGCTTTCGAAGTCCCGTTCCTGGTCAGTTCTTTCACCGTTCGCACCAGTTCACGATCCGCGATTCCCGGGTTCGCGCAGGCTCTATGGGCGCCCCGGGGCTTTCGGGTTGGAGTAGTCGAGCAACAAGGTCCGCACCACCCGGTCCGGCGCCACCACGCGCGTCGACTCCCGGGCGTCGGACAGGCGCACCGGTCTCGTACGAGGCCGGATGAGTCACTCCCATTTACCCCTTTATAAATAGGCAGGAGAGTGCGGTGACGCAGGTCAAGCAGCAGGCGACCAGCACCGAGATCCTCAACCACGTCTTCCGTTTCCGGCGGTTGATAGCCGGCCCCGACGGGGGCTGCGCGGAAAAGCCGTGCGACGCGTGCCGCGCCCCGCACGAGAAGAAGGTGCAGAAGTTCCTCGACGCGGGCGAACCTCTGCACTTCGTCATTCCGGCCTTCCCCGCCAAGTCGCCCAACGGGCAGAAGACGCTGGGCGCGCTGCCCGACATGGGTGAGCGCCTGGCCCTGGAATTCCTCCAGTCCTTCTGTGATCACCTGTCGCATTACCACGCTCCGGGCGCCCGGGTCACGATCTGCTCCGACGGCCACGTCTTCGCCGACGTCGTCGGGGTCACCGACGAGGACGCCACCAGCTACCGGTCCGAGCTGGAGGCGATGGTGCGCTCCTTCAACGGCTCGTCGATCGGCTTCTACGCGCTGGCCGACGCTTACCACAGCACCGATTACGACGTGATTCGCGACGAACTCATGGGCAAGTACGCCGAGTCGCTGGAGAGCCTCAAGCACCGCGCCACGCAGGACGAGCAGGTGCGCGGGATGTTCAACGGCATCCACCGCTTCATGTTCGAGGACCGCATCGCGGTGAGCGAGGGCAAGAGCCGCTCCAAGGTCCGCGAGGAGGCCAAGCCGATCGCCTGGGAGGTGATCCGGCGCTCCAACGCCTGGAGCCGCCTGGTCGCCGAGACGTACCCGGACGCGCTGCGCCTCTCGATCCACCCGCAGCCGGTGCACTCCGAGAAGATCGGATTCCACCTGGTCCGCACCCGGGACCGCTGGCTGACCCCGTGGCACGGGGTGGCCCTGGAGACCGGTGACGGGATGTTCCTGACGAAGCGCGCCCACGCCGAGGAACTCAAGGCGTCGCTGGTGTGGCGCGGCAACCGGCCCAGCCACTTCGTCGCGCCCCACCTGACCCTCCAGGAGGTCATGTCGTGACGGTGCCGCGCGGCTTCGCCGGCCTGTCCAGGGAGGAGTTCGCCGACGGCGCCCGCCGCTGGGGACCTCGGCGCGTCCAGATCCTCTGACCGCCCGCCGCCGGCGCCCCGCCGTGGCGCCCGCCCCGTACCGCCGCCTGGTCCCGTACCGCTGGAAGGTCCCGATGCCCGTCACCACTGATTACGCGTTCGACAACCAGGCCGCGCAGGCGCCGTCGCGGCTGGGGGCGCTGGAGGCCGCGTACGACCCGATCACCATCGCCCGCCTCGCCGAACTCGACCTCCCGGCGGGCGCCCGCTGCTGGGAGGTGGGCGCGGGTGGCGGCTCCATCGCCCACCACCTGGCCGACCTGGTGCGGCCCGGCGGTGGCAGCGTGCTGGCCACCGACATCGAGCCGGCGCTGACCACCCCGGCGGCCGGGTTGGAGACGCGCCAGCACGACGTGCGCGGGCCGCTGCCCTCCGCCGACCGGTACGACCTGATCCACGCCCGCCTGGTCCTCGGTCACCTGCCCGAGCGCCGGGAGATCCTGGCCACGCTGGTCGAGGCGCTCGCGCCGGGCGGCTGGCTCCTGATCGAGGAGTTCGACGCGACCTCGCTCCAGCGCCCGCTGACCGTGCCGAGCGCGGCGGACGCGAGCGTCATCGACCGGGTCGTGGACCTCACCCAGCGACTCCTGGTGGCCAGCGGTGCCGACCCGGCCTGGGGCAACGCGGTGCACGCCGCGCTGGCCGGCGTCGGGCTCACCGACGTGCACACCCGGGTGCACGCCGAGAGCTGGTCGGGCGGCGGCGCCGGCGCGCGGCTGATGGCCCACAACACCGCGCAACTGCGCGACCGGCTGCTGGCCGCCGGCGCCACGGAGGCCGAACTCGACCGGATGGGCGAGCTGTTGGCCGACCCGGCCGTGGCCGTCACCTCGTGGCCGCTGGTCTCCACCCGCGGGCGGCGCGCCGCCTGACCCGCACCCCGCCAGCGGGGCACCCCGCACCACGTGGGCGGGCCCGACCCGCCGGTCGGGCCCGCCCGCCGTCGTCCGGGGGTGCGGAGGTGGGCGGGGCGCCGTGGGGTGTCAGGGATTACGGGGTGGGCGTCAGGGGCGTCAGGAGTTACGGGCGGGCGCCAGGGGTGGCGGGGGCTGGACGGGCGGCGACTCGTCGCCGTGCCGGGCCCGCCAGCCGTTGGCCAGGACCTGCCGCAGGCCGCCCGCCAACGCCGCGTGCTGCTCCTCCGACAGGCCGGCGAGCAGCGGTTCCTCCGCCGCCCGCACCACCCCGTCGAGTTCGCCGAGCAGTTCCCGGCCACGGGCGGTGACGCGCAACTCGGCGGTGCGGCCCCGGCCGGCCGGCGACTCGCGGGCCACCGCGCCCGCCTTCTCCAACTGCCGCACCGTGGCCTGCATGCTCTGCGCGGTGACCCCGGCCCGGCGGGCGAGCGCGCTGTAGGACAGGCCGGGCTCGCGCGAGAGGTGGCCGAGCGCGCTCACGTGCCGCAACGAGAGCCCGCGCGCGCCCAGCGCGCTGTCGATCTCCTCGCGCATCAGCCGCCCCGCGGTGAGCAGCAGCATGCCCGTACGCGGCGTCATCGCCGTCGGCCCCAGCGCCGGCCCCGCCTCCGGTCCCGGCGCGGTTCCCGGTCCCGGCGCCGGTGGCGTGCGCGGATGCTCGACCGGGCTCTGCCTCACGTACTCCCGCCCTCCGCCGCCCGTGCCGGGCGGCCACTCGTCGGCCGGCCTCCAAGGGGGGCGGCCCGTCATCGGTCAGCGGCGCGAATGCTAGCCTCGATGTGAGTTTAAGGCAGACTGAAACAAGGGGTTGGCGCCGCGTCGGGCGCCGCCGGGAGGGCGTGCCATGACCAAGCTCCTGCTCAGCATCCACGTGCTGGTGGCCGTGATGTTCATCGGCCCCGTCACGGTGGCGGCCAGCCTGTTCCCCCGCTTCGCCCGGCAGGCCCTGCTGCCCGCCGGCGCCCCGGGCGCGGCGCCGGCGGTCGGGGACGCCGCCGGTCAGGCCGGTGCCACGGGCGAGAGCGCCGTCGGCGAGGTGGCCGCGACGGGCGAGGGCGGCCGGGAGGCGGCGGTGGCGGCCAGGACCGCCGAGAGCCCGGCCGGCGGCGCCGAGGCGGGGGCCGCGAGCACCGCCGACACCGTGCGCTCCATCGCCTCGGTGATGCTGCTGCACCGCATCAGCAGGGTCTACGCGGTGCTCAGCGTGGCCGTGCCGGCCTTCGGCCTGTTCACCGCGCAGCAGATGGGTGTGATGGGAGATGCCTGGCTGATCGCCTCGATGGTGCTGACCGTCGTCGCCGCGATCCTGCTGGGCATCGCCGTACTCGGTTACCAGGACGCCGTCGTGACCCTGCTCGACGACGAGGAGCGCGACGCGGGCGCGATGCGCGCCATGGCCGCCCGGCTGCCCAAGCTGGGCATGGTGACCGGTCTGTTCTCGCTGACCTGGGCCGTCGTCGTGGTCCTCATGGTCGTCCGGCCCGGCTCCACGACCGGCGCCTGACCCCGACCGGCGCCTGCCCCCTAGACCCCCGGCCCGCCGCTTCCATCCCCCGCGGAACCCGGCGGGCCGGGCCCTACCCCGGCCGCACCCCGACACCCCGGCCGCACCCCGACACCTCCGGCCGCGCCCCGGCCCCCCCCGGCTCCCTCCCGTTCCCCGCGCCGGCCGCCGCCCCGCCCCGCCGTCCGTCGCCGCGCGTGAGCGCCCGCGCGGGCGCAGGGCCCGCGCGGGCGCGGGGTGCGCGCCGGCGCCCGCCGCGCGCGGAGGTAGCCCCTCCACTTCCCGTACGGGCCCGCGCGGGGCCGCCCCCATGGGAGAGATCGTCACCGATCCGCCCGGGACACGGCGAATTGCCCCCGGGTTCGCACCCGACGCCTTCGCCAGAGAGAATGCGGGTTGCGTACCGCCGGTGGGCTATGTCGGTGAGACGCTGCAAGGGGTCGTACATTTCCGGCCCCCACGGGGAGGTGGCAGGCACAGTGGAGCAGCTCACGCAACAGGACCCGAGACGGATCGGCCCGTTCGAGGTCCTCGGGCGGCTCGGCGCGGGCGGCATGGGGCTCGTCTACCTGGCCCGCTCGGCCTCTGGCCGGCGGGTCGCGATCAAGACCGTACGGACCGAACTCGCCGAGGACCAGCTCTTCCGGGTCCGCTTCACGCGCGAGGTGGAGGCCGCCCGCGCGGTCAGCGGCTTCTACACCGCCGCCGTCGTGGACGCCGACCCACGGGCCGCCGTGCCGTGGCTGGCCACCGCCTACGTGCCCGCGCCTTCGCTGGAGGAAATAGTCAACGAGTGCGGGCCGCTCCCGGCCCAGGCGGTGCGCTGGCTGGCGGCCGGCATCGCCGAGGCACTCCAGTCCATCCATGGCGGCGGCCTCGTCCACCGCGACCTCAAGCCGTCGAACGTGCTGGTCGTGGAGGACGGGCCGCGCGTCATCGACTTCGGTATCGCCTCCGGGGTCTCCAACACCCGGCTGACGATGACCAACGTGGCCGTCGGCACCCCGGCGTACATGTCGCCCGAGCAGGCCCGCGACTCCCGCAGCGTCACCGGCGCCAGCGACGTCTTCTCGCTCGCCTCCACCCTGGTCTTCGCCGCGACCGGGCACGCCCCGTACCACGGCGCCAACCCCGTCGAGACCGTCTTCATGCTGCTGCGCGAGGGCCCGGACCTGACCGGCCTGCCGGATGAGCTGCGTCCGCTCATCGAGTCCTGCATGCAGATGACCGCCGACGACCGGCCGACCCCCGCCGACCTCCAGGCGCAACTGGCCCCGCACCTGTTCTCGGCCGGCGACGACAGCGGCACCGCCTCCGCCTGGCTGCCGCACAGCGCGGTCGCCCTCATCGAGGAGCGGCGCGGCGGCCGGACCTCCGGCGCCCGCGCCGGAGGCGGCCAGCACCAGGGCCGCCAAGGTGACGGGCCCGCCAGGTCCGACCGGCCCGCGTCGACCGGCCAGCCCGGCGGCGGCTCCGGTTGGGGCCCGGCCGCCGGGGGAGACCCGCGCGGCGGGCTCACCGGCCCCGCGCCCGGCGCCGGTCGGCACGCCGCCCCCAGCGCGGCGGGCGTCGGGCCACCGTCGGCCGTCGCGCCCTCCGCGCCCGCGCCGCCGGTCACGCCCGCGCCGGTGTCCGCCGGACCCGGCGCCTCCGCCCAGGTCTCGGCGCAGCCCCCGCTCTCGTCGCCCCCCTCGTCGGCCGCGTCCTGTCCGCCGCCCTCCGCGCCGCACGCCGGGCCACAGCGCCCGCTGGACGGCGCGGCGCCGGGCGCGAGCGGCGGGCCGGTACTCGGCGAGGGGCCCGACGGCTCCGTGCGACTGCCCGGCTCCCAGGTGCCGATCGGCCCGGGGCCGCGCGTCGCGGACGCCAGGAACGGGCGGGCCGCCCCCGACGGCGGCCCGGCCACCGGCTGGGTCAGGCCGCCCAGCGGCGGCCCCGGCGTGGGACACGGCGGCGCCCCGGGCGGCCACGCGGCCGGCCACGGCCACCCGCCCGGCCACCAGCCCGCCACCGGACACGGCCCCGCCACCGGCCACGGCCCCCGCGACGAGGCGGGCCACGAGGGCGACCCGGCGGGCGGCGGGCCGGGCCGCTGGCGGCCCTGGCGGTTCCGGATGTCCAACGACGTCTGGGGCACCCCGGCGGTCGCCGGAGACCTGCTGTACGTCACGTCCTTCGAGGTCCACGCGCTGGACACGGGCACCGGGCGGCGCGTCTTCAAGACCCGCGACGTGGCCTGGGCGATGGCCGTCTCGGGCGGGCGCATCCACGCCTCCGACGGCACCACGCTCTACGCGCTGGACGCGACCGACGGCGCCGAGCGGTGGCGGCTGGCCACCGACGGCTGGGTCTACTCGCTCGCGGTCGACCGGGGCACCGTCGTCACCGGCACCCGGGGCGGCGGCGTGCAGGCGTGGGAGGCGGCCAACGGCGAACTCCTGTGGGAGATGAGCGGCGCCCAGACGGACTTCGAGACCCCGGAGTCGGGCCCCGTCATCCACGGCGACACGGTCTACGTGTGGTCGGACGCGCGGCTGCGCGCCCTGGAGGCGCGCACCGGCGTCGAGCGCTGGTCGTATCCCGTCGGCGACGCCGCCTCCTGCGGCGGCGTGCCGGTCCGGCTGCTGCACGCCCCCGACGGCGTCGCCTACGTCGCCGCCGGCACCCGCGTGCTGGCCATCGACATCGTCCGTGGCGACGTGCGCTGGCGCTTCGAGGCGCCGGCCGTCTTCCTGAGCCCGCCCGCGTTCGCGCCGGGCGCCGCCGTCGCCGGTGGCGGCATCTACATCGCCGACTACCTGGGCACCGTCTACGCCCTGGACGCCGCCAACGGGCGCGACCGCTGGCGGATCGCCACCGAGCCCCGGCAGTCCATCGAACCCGTCCTGGTCGCCGCCGGCTCCGTGCACCTGGGCAGCGGCGGCGCCCTGTACACGCTGGACGCCGTGACCGGCACCCCGAAGTGGCGGTTCGCCGCGGGCGGCGAGGTCATCGGCGCCCCGGTCGTCGCCGACGGCCGGGTGCACTTCGGCTCGGCCGACCACTGCCTGTACACGGTCGACGCCACCGGCGGCCAACTCCGCTGGAAGCTCGCCACCGGCGGAGAGATCACCGGTTCGCCGGTGGCCGTCGCCGGCGTCGTCTACGCCTGCAGCAAGGACCGCTGCGTCTACGCGCTGGACGCCGCCAAGGGCACGGGCCTCTCCCGCTCTCCCGCCCGCCAGCCGTAACCCGCGCGCCGCCGCACACTCCGGGGCGCTCCCGGCGCGCCGCGCGCCGGCCCGGGGCCCGTGGGGGCGCCGGCCGAGCGCCGCCGTTGTCGCCCGCCCCTGGTCGGCCGTGCGCGGGCGCACGCCCCTTGGCCGCGCCCGTTCCTCGCACGGCCTGCCGTCGCCCGTACGGTTCGCCGCCCCGCCCGTACGCCTCGCCGCCCCCCGTTCCCCTGCTGTCCCTTGTGCGCCCCGTACGTCCTGTGTGCCCTGTGCGCCCTGTGCGTCTCGTCTGCGCTGTCGCACCAGGCCGACGGCCGGGGGCGGGGCCGGGGCCCGAACTCTCCGCGTACGGTCCGTCCTGACCCCGCCTGGGGCCTCGGCAGGTGGTCCCGTCAGGGGGTCTCGTTAGGGCGTCTCGTCGTCCTCGCGCCGGATGGGCTGCGGCAGCGTCCGCTCGGCGTCCGACTCGGGCGGGGCGCCCGGCCCGGGCCACGGCGCGGTCTCGGGCCCGCCCCGCGAGGGCTCGTCGCCGGTGTCGTAGGCGGGGTCGTATGTGGGTGCCGGGTCGGCCTCGCGGGCCTGGCCGGGGGCGTCCGGGGCGGGGGAGAGCTGGCCGGTGGGGGGGCTGGGCCGGGGCGGGGGTGTCGTCCGTGACCGGTGGCATCTCGATCGTCTTGTCCTCGCGCTCGGCCTCCGGGGCGGCGGGCCAGGTGACGCGGGGGGTGGGGGCGCTGCTCGCGCTGGCACCGGCCCCGGTCCCGGTCGCGTACGGCGGGCGCGCGCCGGCGCGCGCCCCGGGCCCCCGCGGCGCGGACTGGGGCCGCGGCGCGTACAGGTCCCGCGGGTACGCCTCCGGCTCGTGCGGGTCGCGCTGGAACGCCCCGGCCGCGTAGCCCGCGGGCAACGGCGGCTCGCCGTCCCGCGCGAGGCCGGGCCGCCGCTCGACGGGCCTGCCGTGCCCGGCACCGGAGCCCGCGCCCGTACCGGCGCCGGCCCCGTAGCCGCCGCCCGGGCCGCCGGCCGGTGGTGGCGGACCGCCGTACCCGCCCGGGCCGCCGTACCCGCCCGGCCCGCTGTATCCGCCCGGGCCGGCGGGCCCCGGACGCGCTCCGTATTCGCCATACTCGCCGTACCCGCCGTACGTCTCCTCCGCCCGCTCGCCGGTCAGCGCGTGCCGGCCCCGGCGCGCGGGGCGCCCGCTCATCAGGGCCGCCGCGATCAGCAGCAGTATCGAGCCACCGAGCGCGCCCGCGACCCCGAGGCCCAGGCCGTTGCCCTCGCCGTCCACCGTCAGGCTGCCGGCGGCCTGGCCCTGGCGGACCATCCACAGCACGGTGAAGCCCAGTGCCACCAGGCCACCCAGCGCGACCAGCGGCCGCGACCGCAGCACCAGGCCCACCAGCGCGATCAGCCCGGCGCAGGCCATGGGCAGGAACAGCGAGCGCAGCAGGCTCACCTCGACGCCGCGCCCGCCGTCGAGCCCGCCGAACAGGTCGTCCACCCGCACGTCGCGCCCGTGACGGCCGTCGTACCAGGCACGGAAGGGGCTCCGGACGACGGCCGTCGCTCCGATGAGAGCGATGAGGCTCCCGAAGACGTTGCGGACCATCCCCGACTCCTCGCCTGTCGCGTACGCGCTCTCCCTTTCGACGCTACGCCCGCCCCGGCGGGCCTGCCACGCGGGGAACACACTGGGTAACGGTGCGGGGGGAGTTGGTGAAGAGATGAATCAAAGGGGCGGGAGGGAACCGATCTCGGCCTCGGCGCGTGGTGGAATGCAGACCCGCCGCGGGTGATCACCCAGCGGTCCGGCACCGTCCGGACGGCGTCCCGCCACGCACTCCCGCCAGGTGCTGCGGCCGGGTTCACCCCGCACCCATTCGGGCCGGGCGCAGGGCCGACGCGGCCCTCCCCCGAGGGGGTCGGTGCCGTCGCTCCGTTGCTCTATGCTGGCGTGCACTCGTCAATAGGCATTTATTGGCTTGTAACGGTCTTTTCCACGGGGGTATTTCATGAATGTGCGTCGCCGACGGCACCTGCGGGTGGTCGCCATGGTCGCCGTCGTCTTTATCGCCCTGACCGGCGCCCGGCGCAGCGGGGGCGGCGGCTGCGACGACAACGACAGCAGCTCGTCGTCGTCCAGCGACGGCTTCGTCTCGGGCAGTTCGTCCGGCGGCAGTTCGTCGGGCGGCAGTTCGTCAGGTGACAGCTCATCCGGCGGCGACTACGGGGGCGGCTCGTACGGAGGCGGCTCCTACAGCGGCGGCTCGTACAACGGCGGCACGTCCTCCGGTTACGACTCCACCCCGACGCCGTCCCCCACCCCGACCGAGCCGACCTACGACGGTGACGTGACCGGCGAGACGAACGGCAGCAACTGCCGCTACGACCAGTCGACCAGCCAGCTCCAGTACGACGTCACGGTGCACAACCCGTCCACGGTCACGACGTACGACTACTCGGTCACCGTCAAGTGGGAGGCCAGCTCCAACAGCCAGACGCTGGGCACCGACTACGAGCGCGTCACGGTGGGCCCCGGCCAGTCCCAGACCGTCACGTTGTCGAGCTACCACACCTTCAGCGAGCAGACGTACTACACCTGCCAGGTGACGAGCGCGTCCAAGTCCGCGAGCTGAGGCGGGGTCGGCTCGTCGGAGCCGCGTGCGCGGCGGGGCGTGCGTGAACGACAAAGGCCGGCTGTTCACGGTCGGTTGGACGGCGCGGCCCCGACAACACAGACACATGCGACGGTGGAGCCTGCCCCTCGGGGTTGGACTCCGCCGTCGCAGCGCGTTGTGCTCAGGAAGCGTGGCCGTCCAGCGGTATCGCCGGAGGGGTGTCGCTGTCATGAGCCTGTACACCCGTCACGTGGCCATCCATCGGCGCGATGGTGGTGTGGCCATCGGCCACCGCGGAAGAACCGGCGAAGAGGACCGCGGCGGCGGCAAGGGCGAGTGTCGCACACGCCTTTCTGGTGTCACTCATGAGAGCTCCTTAAGCGGGGGTGAGTATGCCTCGTGACAGGAACGTAATGACGGCGGTGATTCTTTTTGATCAAGCGGCCAGAAGTGGCGTGAACCTTGGCCGATTTCGACTAGCGATCCTCATGGGTGCAGGGACCAGCCGCGTCGGCGCCCCCTCCGTGCCGACGATGCCGGTCCCTGCAGTTATCCCCCAGGAAAGATGTCGAGAAGCCGCCTAGCCCTGCGGCTCGGACGTGGCGTGCCCGTCGCCGAGGGCGACCGCGGGCGCTCCGGTGGCGTGACCGTCGCCCAGGGTGGTGGGCGCGCCGGTGGCGTGACCGTCCTGCGGCAGCACGGGCGCGGGCTTCTTCCACTTGTCCGGGCGGATGGGGGCGCCGGTGGCGTGCCCGTCCAGGGACCTGATGTCCGCCTCGGTAACGGTGTCGTCCTGTGGCTCTATCTGGGCAGTCTGGTTGTCAGTCATGGTGCGGGTCCTCCCGTTAGTCGTGCAGTGAAGGGGTCAGAAGTGCCCGCCCAGTCGCTCCCCCGTGGGCGGCCGGACGGGCATTCAGGGCCGTTCACCATAACGGTGTGGCCATCTGATCGACCCGCCTGCCCCCCGACGCGACGGATCGACGCCACAGAGACTGCCGTGCAGTGATAAACGATCGATGAACGGCCAGCGTAGGAGGGTATGGACCAGAACTACGCGGCGGCGGGAGAGAGGAGTTGACGCACGGCGTCCGCTTCCGCGGCGCCCAACTGGTCGAAAATCGCGAGCGCCTCATTCCAGCAGGCGTGCGCGCGACCAGGCTGCCCGATTGCGTCGAGTGACCGCCCGAGTACCGTCAGCACATTTCCGCGACGCCATTCGCCGCCGATGCCCCGCAAATACGAAAGCGCCTGTTCCGCATTGGTGGCGGCGTGCGCCGCCTCTCCGGCCGCGAGATATACCTCGGCGAGCCGGTACAACGTCATGCCTTCCCACAGGCGTTGCCGGTTCTCGCGGAATACCGTGAGCGCGTTGGTGAACTGCGTGAGCGCCATGTCCAACTGCCCGGCGTGCCGCAAGGCGAGGCCGTAGGCGTACAGGCCGTTGGCCAGGCGGAAGGTGACCCCGAGCTGTCGGTAGATGGTCAGCGCCTGCTCGGCGAGTCGAACCGCGCTGTCGGTGTTGCCCAGGGACACGTGGACCCGGGACAGGTTGCACAGCGCGCTCGCCTCACCGGGGCGGTTCTCGTCGGCCCGGAAGGCTTCGAGGGCACGCGTCAGGTACGCCTCGGCGTCGTCGTGCCGGCTGTGGTAAATCGCGATAATCCCGCGCTCGTTGGCCGCCTGACCGCAGGGCACCGGGTCGTTGCTGGCCACGCCGAGGAGCATGGCGTGCTGGGCTTCCTCGTCGGCCTTGTCGAACCGGCCCGAGAGACTGTGCGCGAACGTCAGCACCGTGCGGGCCCTGCCCTCGGCCCGGGTGTCCCCGGCTTGCTGGGCGGCCTGCAGGAGCACGGTGCCCGCCTGCAGGCACTGGTGTGAGTAGGTGCCCGACTCGGCCAGGTCGCGGGTGGCCTGAAGGAGGTCGACGGCCCGGCGCAGGGTGTCGCCGCCGGCGAGCTGGCGGGCCGTCGCCAGGATGCAGGTGGCCTCCGCGAACAGCCAGTCCAGCGCGGCCTCGCGGTCCGAGAAGGCCAGCCCCGGGTAGGTCGTGGGGGCCAGGTGGTCCACGACGCGGTCCCCGGGGCGCTCGATCGCGTACACCCGGGCCGCGGACGCCAGGTAGAAGTCCAGCAGCCGCGACATCGCGGCGGCGCGCTCCGACGGCGGCTGCTCGTCGCGCTCCGCGCAGGCGCGGGCGAACAGCCTCACCAGGTCGTGGTAGCGGTAGCGGCCCGGCGCGGCGGACTCCAGGAGTGACGCGTCGACCAGGGACTCGATCAGCTCCTCGGCGTCGTCCGGGTCCATGTCGAGCATCGCGGACGCGGCGGCCAGCGAGATGTCGGGACCGTCGGGCAGGCCCAGCAGGCGGAAGGCGCGCGCCTGCTGCGGCTCCAACTGGCCGTAGCCCAGCTCGAAGGTGGCCTTGACCGCGAGGTCGCCGGCGCGCAGCTCGTCCAGCCGGCGGCGCTCGTCGCCCAGCTTGCGGGCGAGCGCCGAGACCGTCCAGGTGCGGCGCGAGGCCAGCCGGGAGGCGGCGATGCGGATCGCCAGCGGCAGGAAGCCACAGGCGGCCACCACGTCCATGGCCGCGTCCCGCTCAGCGTTGACGCGCTCCGCACCCACGATGCGGGTGAAGAGCATGAGCGCCTCCTCGGGGCTCATGACGTCGAGGTCGACCAGGTGCGCGCTCTCCAGGTCGATCATGCGCGCGCGACTGGTGATCAGCGCGGCACAACCCTCGGCGCCGGGCAGCAGGGGGCGCACCTGCGCCGCGTCGCGCGCGTTGTCGAGGAGGGTGAGGACCTTGCGGCCGGCGAGCGTGGAGCGGTAGAGCGCGGCCCGGTCCTCCAGGGTGTCCGGGATGGCCTCGTCGGGCGTGCCCAGGGCGCGCAGGAAGGAGGCGAGGACGGCCTCCGGCTCCACGGCGGTGGGGCCGGCGCCCTGGAGGTCGATGTACAGCTGCCCGTCGGGGAAGTGGGCGCGTGCCGCGTGCGCCACGTGGACGGCGAGCGTGGTCTTGCCGACGCCGCCGATGCCCGCGACGGCGGAGACGGCCATCACGCGCCCCTCGGCCGTGGCGAGCTGGTCGCTCAGCTCCGTGACGAAGGCCGCGCGGCCCGTGAAGTCGGCGACGGTGGCCGGAAGCTGGGCGGGTCGCACGGTGGCGGGCTGTGAGGCGGACGAGGTGCCCGTCGGCATCGCGTTGAGGTTGGTGTCCGCCTGCAGGATGCGCTGCTGGAGTTCGGAGAGCTCGGGGCGTGGATCGACCCCGAGTTCGTCGGCGAGCAGCTTGCGGGTGTCGGCGTAGACGGCGAGCGCCTCCGCCTGCCGGCCGCTGCGGTACAGGGCCAGCATCAGCAGTTCGCGCAGTCGCTCGCGCAGCGGGTGGGCCGCCGTCAGCGCGGTGAGCTCGGAGATGGTCTCGGTGTGGTGGCCCAGTTCGAGGTCGAGGTCGAGGCGGGTCTCGACGAGGCTGAGGCGCCACTCCAGGAGCCGGGTGCGCTGGTTGTCGGCGTACGGGCCGGGCAGGCCGGCCAGCGGCTCGCCGTCCCACAGGTCCAGGGCCTGGCTGATCAGCTCGCGGGCCCGGGCCCGCTCGCCGCCCGCGCGCGCCTTCTCGGCCTGGCCCGCGAGCTGTTCCGCGCGGTCCACGTCGAGCGCCTCGGCGTGGACCTGTAGGGCGTACCCGCCGGATTCGCTGACCAGCGTGCTCGCGTCCGGCCCGAAGGACTTCCGTAGCCGCGACGCGTACGTGCGCAGCGTGGCGATCGCGGCGTCCGGGGGCTCGTGCCCCCACAGGCCGTCGATGAGCTCGGCAGCGGTGGCCGTCCGGCCATCGCGCAGCAGCAGGGCGGCGAGGAGGGCGCGTTGTTGCGGCGAGCCTGTGTTGAGCGGTACGTCGCCGCGCCAGGCCCGCACGGGGCCGAGCACGGTGAAGCGCAACTGGTGCGCTTGCCCCTGATCGTCGCCCATGGTCTCCCCTTGCCGAGTGTCTCCGCTTCGCACCGGTCAGTTTGCCTTGTCGGTGGCCTCCGCGTCAGTAGGGGCCGGGCCTCTGCACAAGGCCCGCAAGAGTTGGCCGATTCGCAATATCGGCGGGTTGGGCGGTGGGTCGGCGTGCGGTAGTTGATGCCACGGTCCCGGCAGGCCGGGGGGAGGGAACTCCGTTGATATCAACTAGTCTCCCGGCATCCGCGCATCGATGCGGATATACCACTACTTTCGATTCCATAGCGGAGCTTCGTCCCCGCGTGCTTCGCGGATGGGGCGCGCGAACGAGGGGTGTTCTCCGGCCAGTTGACCGCGTCTAAACCGAAGTCAACAGGCACATGAAGTGTCCCCCGTGACGCTTCCCCGCCCCGCATTTCGGCACCGTACGGGCTGTTCGAGGCCAACGCTACCGGCCGATCGACGTGTTGACGGGCGCGCCGCTAGCTCCGTGCGCCAGGTTCCGCATCCGGCCTGCGGGCCGGTGGGTTGAGGCGCGTGGTGCGGGTGGGGCGGCACGTCGTGCGGTACGTGTGCCGGTGCTCGAACGGGCCCGGTGACGCAGGGCGGACACGGGCCGGCCGGGGCGTTGGCCCGGCGCCCGGCCCGACGGCGCGGTGCGCGCCCGGGGCGCGTGCCGGGGCTTCGCGGTCGTGGGGGCGCGGGGCGGTGGCCGAGGCCGGCCGGGTCGCGGGTTCCGGTCGAGCAATTCCAAGATCGCCAGCCGGCGGCAATCGGTGCCGGTGTTCGCGAATGCGATGATCCCGGGAAACGGTCCGCGCGCGCCGTGTCGCATATGCCCATACAGCGTATACGCGTCACTCGCCGGACTATTTACTAGTGAAATTACCAGTGGATTCGGTGTCCGCTAAGTGCCGGTCCCTTTGCTGAGGGGTGGACCGCGTAGACGCGCACCGCCACTCCTGGCACGCTCACTTCCGAAGCGGCCCAAGGATCGCGGGGATTTATGAATCCGCGGGTCGCGGGGTCAGTAATTCCACTGGCTCTCGGCGAACGGGGGACCCGCCCGTGCCCACCGTCGCGGAGATGGGCACGGCGCGGGGTCGTCGTTGTCGGGGAGGCGGGACGGGGGCGCCTACTGGTTATCGCTGTTGTATGGATTGGTTGAGGTCAGTTGATGAGGCTCGTCGCGTACCGCAGTTCTGATGCGCCACTGCTCACGGGATATCGGCTACCGGGCGAGCTGTTGGGGGTGCGGCCGGCCGACTGGTCGGACGCGGCCGAACCGCACCGGATATCCGAGCCACGGGAGCGCCGCGACGAGCGGCTGTACGTCGTACGCGACACCGCGTACGTGCGCTATACGGAAATCGACTGGGCCAGTGGGCAGGCCCGGTTGGAGATCGGACCGCGCGCGGGGGAGGGGCGCGACGAATCGGGCGCCCGGGAGCACGGCGAACACGAGGGCGACCTGCTCGGCGCGCTCGTGGACGCCGCCGTGACGCATGGTCGTCGCGTCCTCAACCTGCGCCGCCTGCACGGCTGGGTCACGCCGGCGGCCCGCCCCCCGCTGGCGCCGCTGCGCGCGGCCGGGTTCGTCTGGGAGGCGGTGGTGCCGCGCGGGTGTTGGTACGCGGGCGCCGAGGTGGAGCGGGAGATCTGGGGGCTGGTCACCCATGGCTGAGCTCGTACGACTGGAACTGCCGGACGCCGTCCGGGGTTTGCGCCGACTGCCCGACAGCGGCCTCGGGTTCCTCGGCCTCGACCCGCTCACCCAGCACGACCAGTGGCTGCTGAACCGACTCACCAGCATGCGCGCCACGGTCTACGACACCGAGCGCGGCACCCTCGTCGGCTACGCGCCCAACCCCGCCAACCCGCGCCAGGCGCGGGTGGCGGTGGCCGCCGACGACAGCGCCGCCCTGACCGCGCTCCTGGACCTCATACGCTCGACGGCCGGCTACACCTCGTTCACCGCCGTCGCCTGCGCGCCGGACGCGGGTCTGCCCGCGCTGCTCGACTGCGGCTTCCGCGAGGTGGGCACGTTACGCGGGCACGTCCTCCGCGCCGGGGTCTACCTGGACGCCGACGTCTACTACGCCGCGGACGACGACCTACGCCCACACCCACGGACCGCTCTCCACGGCTGACGGCCGGCGCTGTCACCGGCTCCCCGAGACGGCACCACCCGGCCGCGTACGACTGACGACGGGCCGCCCGTGGCCACCGTCCGTGCGGCCGGGACTACCCCGCGCAGGCGAATCGCTTATCGGACGGTTAGCGTCATGCGACACCCTGGAGTTGTTAACGGGGGCTGAGCGGAGGGGGAGTCATGAAGCCGATCGAACCGGGTGAGACCCAGAGCGTGACGGTCATGCGGCTCTATCAGCATGCGGTGCGCGAGGGGGGCATCGAGCCGGGGCAGGCCGCCGAGCAACTTCAGGTCTCCGAGGACGAGGCCGCGGCCGCACTGGCTGAGCTGCGAGAACTCGGCCTGCTGCGGCGGCTCTCGGTCGCGCACACGCGTCTGGTGGCGATCAACCCACAGACGGCGGCGGCCGATCGGCTCGGCCCTCGGGAGCACTCGCTGCGCGAGGAGCAGTCCCGGCTGGCGCGGCAGCGGGCGGCGATCGAGGCGTTCATGCCCGTCCACCTGGAGGCCGCCATGGGGCAGTACCCCGCGGAGGGCGTGGAGGTGGTGGACGACCCCGAGCTGCTGCACAAGATGATCAGCGAGATGACCGCGGTGAGCCAGATCGAGGCGTGCGTGATCCAACCCTTCGGCATCCGCACCCAGGAGGAGGCGGACCTGGGACTGCCGAAGTACCTCAACCTGCTCGGCCGTGGCGTGCGACAGCGCACGCTGTGCCAGCACAGCGTGCGGTACAGCGCCACCACCAAGCAGGGGGTCGCGGAGCTGTGTGCCGCCGGGGCCGAGGTCCGCACGCTGGACGTGCTGCCGCCCCGGATGATCGTCATCGACGGCTCCCAGGCCATCCTGCCCGGCGCCGACCAGGCGGAACTCAGCGTGGTCGTCCGGAACTCGGCCGTCGCCCGCTACCTCACGAGCGTCTTCGACATCTTCTGGATGGCCGCGACCCCCTTCTCCGGCCTCGGCCAGGGCCCGCGCGACCGGGACATATCGCGGGACATCGACTCCGCCATCGTCAGGCTCCTCACCACGGGCGCCAAGGACGAGGTCATCGCGCGCCGGTTGGGCATATCCCTGCGCACCTGCCGCCGCCGCATCGCCAACCTCATGGACGACATCGGCGCCGACAGCCGCTTCCAGGCGGGTTACCTGGCCCGGCAGTACGAGGAGCGGCGGGCCGGCGCCGCGGGCCCGGGCGTGGGCTCGGCGGCGACGCTGCGCCGAGTACCGGGGCTGGCCGCCCGGGCGAGCTGAGTCCGGGCCCGCCGCGTCACGACGACACGGGGGTCGCGTGCGGGACGGTGGGTCGGGCCAGCGAGTCCAAAAGCTGCCGTACCTCCTGCTGTTCGGGGGAGTCGAGTCGCTCGTGCACGGCCAGCGCCGCGCTCCAGCACACGCGGGCCCGGTCGGTCTGGCCCAGCTCGGCGAGGGCCAGGCCGAGGGTGGTGAGAGTCATGGCCCAGCGCCTTTCCCCGCCGATGCAGCGGAGTTCGAGGGCGCGTTCGGCGTGGTGTACGGCCTCGGCTGGCTGTTGTTGGGCGAGGCGCACCTCGGCGAGTCGGGCGTGCGTCGAGCCCTCCCACAGCCGCTGCCGATGGGTGTGGAAGCACTCCCTGGCGCGGTTGAGGTAGTCCGTCGCCTCCTCGTGGCACCCGATCTGGGTCAGGGCGATGCCCATGGTGTACCAACTGTTGGCCACCCGGAGGACACCCCCGGAGCGCTCGTGGAGAGCGATGGACTCGTCCAGGAGCGCGAGCGCCTCCTCGGCGCGTCCGGTCGCCGCGTAGACGCGGGACATGTTGCTCAGCGAGTTGGCGACGCCCGGGAGGTTGTCGTCGGCGCGAAAGGCCGCCAACGCTGCCTGGAAGTGCGCTTCGGCCTCGTCGTAGTGATGCCGGTAGACGGCCACGATGCCGAGGTCGGTGTGTGCCTCGCACCGCGGGATCGGGTCGGCGACGCTGGTGGCCAGAGCCAGTGCCTGCCGGCACGCCTCGTCCGCGTCGTCGAGTCGGTTCAGCAACCGGTAGCTCAGTGACAGCAGCAGGCAGGCGCGGCCCTCCGCGCGGGCGTCCCCGGTCGTGCGCGCGGCGTCACGGCAGGCCAGCGCCGCGCGGTGGAAGGCGTTGGTCGCGGCCCCCGACTCCACCAGGTCCTTCGAGACGGTCAGCAGGTCGACGGCCTGGGATTGCCGTGCGCCGCCCAGGGACTGGTGAACCAGCGCGAGCAACCCGTCCGCCTCCGCGAACAGCCAGTCCGAGGCGGCTTCTTGGGTCGCGAAGACCAGCCCCTCGTGCCGCGTTGCCGCCACGTGGTCGGCCACCCGGTCCCCGGGCCTGCTGCGTGCGTACACCCCGCGCGCCGTGGCCAGGTAGAAGTCCAACAGGCGGGACAGGGCGGCCTCCCGGTGCTCCGCGGACTGGTCGGTCTCGGCGCGGGCTCGGGCGTAGAGGCGCACCAGGTCGTGGAAGCGGTAGCGGTCCGGCGTCGTGGCCTCCAGCAGGGACGCGTCCACCAGGGACTCGATGACCCCCTCCGCCGCCTGGCTGGGCAGGTCGAGGAGGGCGGCGGCGGCCGACAGGGAGATGTCCGGGGTGTCAGGCAGCCCGAGCAGGCAGAAGGCCCTGGCCTGGGCGGCGTCGAGCTGGGCGTAACCGACCTCGAAGCAGGCGGTCACGGCCAGGTCTCCGACGCGCAGCTCGTCCAACCTGCTCCGCTCGTCGGCGAGCTTGGTCGCCAGTGTGGCCACGCTCCAGCGGCGGCGGGTGGCCAGGCGGGAGGCGGCGATGCGGATGGCCAGCGGCAGATAGCCGCAGGCGGCCACGACCGCGGAGGCCGCCTGGTGGTCGTCGCCGATGCGCTCGGGACCCACGATGCGGGCGAAGAGGGTGTGGGACTCGGCCGGGGTCGTGACGTCCAGGTCGACCACCAGCGCCCCGTCCAGCGCGAGGTGGGCACGGCTGGTGACCAGCGCGGCGCACCCCTCCGCACCCGGCAGCAGCGGCCTGACCTGGCCCGCGTCGCGCGCGTTGTCCAACAGCGTGAGCACGCGCCGGCCGGCGAGCGTGCTGCGGTACAGGGCGGCCCGCTCCTGCACACCGGACGGGATGGCCTCGTACGGCACCCCGAGTGCGCGCAGGAAGGCGCCGAGTACGACCTCGGGCTCGGCCGGGCCCGGGCCCGCGCCCTGGAGGTCCACGTAGAGCTGCCCGTCGGGAAAGTGATGCCGGGCGGCGTGCGCGACGTGGACGGCCAGCGTTGTCTTGCCGACGCCGCCTATGCCCGCGACGGCCGCCACCGCCATGGCCGGGCCCTCGGCCGGGGCCAGGTGGCTGAGCAGCTCCGCTGCCAGTCGGGTGCGCCCGGTGAAGTCGGCAACCGCCGCCGGAAGCTGGGCGGGGCGGACCACCGCGTCCCGCCGCGTGGTGTTCTGCCGGTCCACCGGCGGTGTGAGCGCCGGATCGCCCCGCAGAATCCGCTGCTGCAACGCGGACAGCTCGGCCCTCGGGTCCACGCCCAACTCGTCGGCGAGCAGCCGGCGCGTGTCGGCGTACACCGCGAGCGCCTCCGCCTGCCGGCCGCAGCGGTACAGCGCCAGCATCAGCAGCTCCCGCAGCCGTTCCCGCAACGGATGCGCGGCGGTGAGCGCCGTCAACTCGGCGATGCAGTCGGCGGGGTGTCCCGTGGTGAGGTCCAGCTCCAGGCGGCTTTCCAGCAGTCCGACGCGCCACTCTTCCAGGCGGTTGCGCTGCGAGTCGGCGTACGGGCCCGGCACGCCGGCCAGGGTTTCGCCGTCCCACAGGTCAAGCGCCCGCTGGAGCGACTCCCTGGCACCGTGGTGGTCGCCCGCGGCGCTCGCCCGGTCGGCCAGGGTGCGTAACTCCTCGGCCCGGCCCAGGTCGACGGCGTCCGCCGCGATCCGCATCGCGTATCCGCCCGACTCGCTGGCCAGCACGTCCGCATCGGGCCCGAACGTCTTGCGTAGCCGAGAGGCGTGATTGCGCAACGCGGCGACCGCGGCGTCCGGTGGCTGGGTGCCCCACAGGTCGTCGATCAGCTCCGGTGCCGTCACCGTCCGCCCGCGGCGCAGCAACAGGGCCGCCAGCAGGGCCCGCCGCTGCGGCGGGCCCACGTCGAGCGGTTCGTCGCCGCGGTACACCCGCACCGGGCCCAGCACGCCGAACCGCAACAGACCAGCTCGGCTCGCGCGGTCCGGGTGTTGCTCGTCGGGATCCCGCCCCGACCCGTCCCACGGCCGATCCCCACCCGCCATGGCTCCCCTCCTCAGGCACAGACCAGCGAAGTGCGAGTCAGTTTGCCTTCTTCCGTTGCCCGACACGGCAGATAAATGGGGACTGCGGCCCCCGCCGCACGACCATGGCCCGAAACACACGGTAACCCTGTGGTTACGGATTCCGCTGGTGATTCGGGTCTTGTTTCGGCGGCGAATGTCACGCCGAGCGTCGGCGTGCGGCGTCGGCCGGCTCACGACAGGGGTGATCGAAAGGGGTGGCTGTGGCCCGTGGGGTGGGGGTCGCCGGCTCGGGGGGCGGGTGGTTGACATGTGGCGTGGCTCCTTGTGACGCAGGTGGGACCGGTTGTGACGGGTGCGTGGGCAGGGCGGGCTGGGGCGCTGGCGGTCGTCGGCTCGGATCGTGAGCGCGGGTGAACGGGGGGTTTACCGCGTGTGTGGCGGAAATTTTTGAATCCGGACAAACGGGGCGCGGATGCGATTCCCGTAGCAGGGGCAAAGCCGCGCGATGCCTCCGAAGCGCAGGAGCTCGTGACGATTCGCCGAGCATTTTCGGCCAAGATTCTGCTTTCTGGCTTCTCAATCAAGCTTCTGCGCCTGGAATTTGATCTTCCGGGTGCGGAAACAGCACGCCTTAACGTCCTGTTCATGGTTCAGGCAGATCCCCCACGGCCCCAGGCCGGAGACACGGTACGGAGCGTCGCCTCACGCTGGCCCCGGCCCGGCCGCCGCGCGCGGGCCGGCGCGAGCGGAGTCGCGCCCACCACCGGGATGCCCGCCGCCGAGGCCGTGCCCACCACCGGGGTGCCCGCCGCCGGCGCCGCTGCCGGGGCGGTCGCCCCAGCCGCCCCGCACACCGCGCCCGATCCACCCGACGCGCCCGTCCTGCCCGACTCGCCCGGCTCGGGCGGGCGCGGTGTGCGGGACAAGGGGCTGAGCGGCGGGTCCGTCGGGTTGCTCGGGAGCGCCGTGATCGGCGTCTCCACGGTCGCGCCCGTCTACTGCCTGACCTCCACCCTCGGGCCGACCGTCGGCGAGGTCGGGTTGCAGACGCCCGCCGTCTTCCTGGCCGGCTTCCTGCCGATGCTGCTCGTCGCCTTCGCCTACCGCGAGTTGAACCGCTCCGTCCCGGACTGTGGCACCTCCTTCACCTGGACGGTCAAGGCGTTCGGCCCCCGAGTGGGCTGGATGTGCGGTTGGGGGCTGGTGGTGGCCACGATCATCGTGCTCTCCAACCTCGCCGGAATAGCCACCTCCTTCTGCTACCTCCTGCTCGGCGAAGTCACCGGCAGCGCGGCCGTCGCCGACCTGGACGACAACACCGCCGTACACATCGCCACCTGTCTGGCCTTCATCGCCCTGGCGACCGCGATCAGCTACCGCGGCATGACCGCGACCAAGGGCGTCCAGTACGCGTTGGTCGGGCTGCAACTCGCCGTGCTCGTCCTGTTCGTGGCGCTGGCCATCGGCAAGGCGCGCACCGGTGACCTCCCGGGCTCCATCGGCTTCTCCTGGAGCTGGCTCAACCCCTTCGCGGTGCCGTCCTTCGCCACCTTCACCGCGGGCCTCTCGCTGTCCATCTTCATGTTCTGGGGCTGGGACGCCTGTCTGACCGTCAACGAGGAGACCTCGGGCAGCGACCGCACGCCGGGCCGGGCCGCGCTGCTGGCCATGGTCGTGCTCGTCGGCTCGTACCTGCTGACCGCCATCGCCGCGCAGATGTACGCCGGTGTCGGGGAGCGGGGCACCGGGCTCGGCAATCCCGACACCGCCGACAACGTCTTCGCCGCGCTCGCCGACCCGGTCCTCGGCTCGGCGCTCGGGGTGCTGCTGTTCGTGGCCGTCCTCGCCTCGGCCGCGGCCAGCCTGCAGACCACGTTCATCCCCGTGGCCCGCACGGTCCTCGCGATGAGCACGTACCAGGCGCTACCGCCCGCCCTGGCCCGCGTCCACCCGCGCCACCGCACGCCGGCCGTGGCGACCGTGGCCGCCGGTGTGGCCACCGGCCTCTTCTACGCCGTGATGAGCCTGGTCAGCGAGAACGTGCTGATCGACACGATCTACGCCCTCGGCCTCATGATCTGCTTCTACTACTCCATCACCGCCTTCGCCTGCGCCTGGTACTTCCGCCGCGACCTGCGCCGCTCCGCGCGCGACCTGATGTTCAAGGGCGTCGCCCCGGCCCTCGGCGGCCTGCTGCTCGCCGCCGTCTTCGGCAAGACGCTCTACGACATGGCCGACCCCTCCTACGGGAGCGGCAGCTCGGTCTTCGGGGTCGGCGGCGTCTTCGTCATCGGCGTCGGTCTGCTCCTGCTGGGGTTGGTGCTCATGACCGTGATGCATCGCCGCAGCCCGGCCTTCTTCCGTGGCGACGTCCTCACCCGCGCCACCCCGGCCCTGACCGTCCAGGACTGACCACGCCCGACCGGGCCCGACGGGACCCGACCCCGCCACGGCGGACGCTGTACCAGACCACCCCGCCGGCACGGCACCCCGCGCCGGAGCACGACCCCCGAGCACCGCGCCGGAACGCAACCCCGAGCACCGCGCCGGAGCACGACTCCCGAGCACGGTGCCGAAGCACAGCGCCCGAGCACCGCGCCGGAGGGCAGCCGCCCGTTAGTGGTCGCCGAGGAAGATCGGGTTGGTCATGGCGGCCATCGGACCGGGGACGCCGGACGTGCCGCCGTCCGCCGGGGCGTGCCGGACCTCGGCCCGGACGTACGCGGCGTACGAGGGCGTGGTCTGCCACTCGACGGTGCCCGAGCCCGACGCGGGCGTGGCCGTCGCGAACAGCTGGCCCTGGTCGGTGAGGAAGCGGACCGTGCCCTTCGCCGGGGCGCCCGATATCTCAAGGCGGACCGTGACCCGCTCGTCCCTGGGAGCCGACAGCCGGCCCCCTATGCCCGCGTGCCGCCCGCGCCCGTCGAGCGCCGTGAACGACAGGTTGATCGCCGTGGACTCCGCGATCCAGCTACGCCCCGCCCTGATGCCGGCCAGGACGGCCGGCCGGGACAGGTCGTCGGCGAGCACCACCGTCTGCGGCAGGCCCACCGTCTGGCCCTCCCGGTGGGCGTCGCTGTTGCCCATCGCCGGGAGCCAGGGCCTGCCGCCACGGACGGCCGCGACCAGGGCGTTGTCCCACTCGGCGATCGACACGTCGTCCTCAAGGGTGAACGGCCCGTTCCACACCTCGACCGCGTCCGCCTCGTTGAAGCCGAACTTCCAGTTGCAGCCGACGCAGGACGCGTGCGGGTGGGCCGGCACCACCAGGCCGTCGGCCTGCCGGATCTTGCGGGAGAAGCGGCCGAACGCGTTGTCCCTGGCCCGGTAGCGCCAGTCCACGAAGGTGCCCGGGTCCACGCCGAGCGCCAGCACGTGGCCGTTGCGCGTGGTGACCTCCTCACCGGTGAGGATCAGCAGGTCATCGCCCCACAGCCCGTCCCACGCGGCGTGCGCCGAGTGCGTGTTGTGCTCCGTGGTGGTGATGAAGTCGAGCCCGGCGGCGCGGGCGGCGGCCGCCACCTCACCCGGGGTGCGCTTGCCGTCCGAGTGCACCGTGTGCAGGTGGCTGTCGCCCCGGTACCAGGCGCGCCCGCGCCCCTTGGCGCGCTGCGGCGGGTAGACCGGGCGCGGGGTGCGCCCCCGTGGGCCGTGCCGCAGGGTGATCGTCACCTCGTAGCGCAGGCCCTGCGGCGCGACGGTGTACGGACCGAGCACGACGTGCCAGGTGCCGGCGCCCACCGGGCCCGGCAGATAGCCGGGTGTCGCCCGCTCCGCGCTGATGGTGAACTCCGTACGCGCCCCGCCCGACCAGCCACGGAAGCCGCGCCCGCCCAGCTCGGTGCCCCGCTCGTCGAAGATGCCGATGTCGCAGGCGTTGCCCTGGGTGCCGGCGGGCACGGTGGGCCTGTCGTAGGAGTACGCGACGTGGATCTCCCGGACACCGCTCGGCACCTCGATCGGCAGGTAGACGAAGTCCGGGGCGCCGGTCGGCAGTTCGCCGGTGACGCGCCGGCTCTGCTCGCCGCGCCCGTCCGCCGCCTGGGCGAAGGTCACGGTGGAGAGCGTGAGCGCGCTCGCCGCGCCGGTGGCGGCCGACGCCCTCAGCAGTGATCGACGGTCCATTTCCATCCCCCCATCAGCGGCCCGCGCCCTGCCCGAACGCAGGTCGCCGTCACCCGTCCAACCGGCCCGCGCGACGCCGTACCACCAGCGCCCCGCGTGCCCGTGCCCCACTCGCGCGACGGCGCACGAGGCAGCCGCCACCGCCGGCCGAACGGCCCCCGCCGCGCCTCGCGGCCGGGTCCCGAACTGCCGTGTGACAACCGTTGTACGCGTCTGTGACAGAGGCGGAAAGCCCTGTGGATAACCCGATGACGGTGAGAGAACATACGGGCAGCAAGCCCAGCCGACGCGGAGGTAACACCCGGCCATGCGTGTCTCCATCACCAGCATGCTCACCGACGAGACCATCGGCCCGCTCCGACTGGCACGCGAGCTGGAGGAGCGCGGGTTCGCCGGCCTCTACCTGCCCGAACACACCCACATCCCGGTGGACGCCGCCTCGCGGCTGCCCTCCGGCGAGCCCACGCCGCGCGCGTACGGCCGCACCCTCGACCCGTTCGTGGCGCTCGGTCAGGCCGCAGCCGTCACCGAGCGGATTGGCCTCGGCACCGGCGTCGCCCTGGTCGCCCAGCACGATCCGATCGACCTCGCCAAGCAGGTCGCCACCCTCGACTTCCTCTCCGGCGGCCGGTTCACCCTGGGCCTCGGCTTCGGCTGGCACGTGGAGGAGGCCGCCAGCCACGGCGTCGGCTGGTCCACCCGGCGTGAGCTGGTACGCGACCGGATGGCCCTGATGCAGGCGCTCTGGGCGCCGGAGCCGACCGGCCACGAGGGGGAGTTCGGTTCCGTACCGGCCAGCCATGCCCACCCCAAGCCGTCGCACGCGCCACGGGAGCGCGCCGGCGCGCCGCTGACCGGGCCGCGCACCCTGGTGGGCGGGGCGGCCGGCCCCAAGCTGTTCGCCCACATCACCGAGTACGCCGACGGCTGGCTGCCGCTCGGCGGCAAGGGCCTCGCCGAGACCCTGCCGAAGCTGCGCCAGGCGTGGACGGAGGCGGGCCGCCCGGGCGAACCGGAGGTGGTGCCGTACGCGGTGCTGCCCTCCGCGGGGAAGCTCGCGCACTTCGCTGACCTGGGCATCACCGAGGTCGTGTTGCAGACGCCGACCGGCGACGAGAACACCGTGTTGCGGGCGCTCGACGACTACGCGCAGTACCTGTGACCCCGTACGCGCCGTACCCGAGACCCCGTACGCGCAGTACCTGTGACCCCACCCGTCCCACGGTCGTCCCGCAGCGCGCGGGGTGGTCGCGCGCGGCGTCCCGGGGCCTGTGACATAGCCCGCAGCGATCTTCGGCGCCACTGTCGGAGGCCGCTCGTATCCTCAAGGAATGACGACGAGCGCAGAGGGACAAGGCTCCGAACGACAGCCGCAGCGGTCGCGGCAGGCGCGGCAGTCGCACCCGGCCACGCCCGATCACACCCCCGCTGAGCAGGCCGTACCGCGGCCGGCAGCGGACGCGGCAGCCTCGGCCGGCGCGCCGGCGACACCCGACGGGCCGCCCGCGCCGGCCACTTCGGACCCCACGGCCCCGCCGGTCGAAACCACCCCGCCCACCCCCGCCGACCCGACCGTCTCGTCAGCCTCCGCCGTCCCACTGCCCACCCCGGCCGTCCGGTCCGCCGCGCCCACCGCCAACGCCATGCGCCGCGCGCTGCGCCGGGCGCGCGACGGCGTGGCCCTGGACGTCGGCGAGGCCGCGGTGCTGCTCCAGGCGCGCGGCGCCGACCTGGACGACCTGTGCGCGTCCGCCGCGCGGGTGCGCGACGCGGGCCTGGCCGCCGCCGGCCGGCCCGGCGTCATCACGTACTCGCGCAGCGTCTTCATCCCCCTCACCCGGCTGTGCCGGGACAAGTGCCACTACTGCACCTTCGCCACCGTCCCGGGCAAGCTGCGCCGTGCCGGCCACGGGATGTACATGTCGCCGGACGAGGTGCTCGCCATCGCCCGCCGCGGCGCCGAAATGGGCTGCAAGGAAGCCCTGATCACGCTCGGCGACAAGCCCGAGGACCGCTGGCCGGAGGCGCGGGAGTGGCTGGAGGCGGAGGGGTACGACGACACGATCTCGTACGTGCGCGCCATGGCCATCCGCGTCCTGGAGGAGACCGGGCTGCTGCCGCACCTCAACCCCGGGGTCATGACCTGGACCGACTTCCAGCGGCTCAAGCCGGTCGCGCCGTCCATGGGGATGATGCTGGAGACCACGGCCGAGCGGCTGTGGAGCGAGCCGGGCCAGCCGCACTACGGCTCGCCCGACAAGGAGCCGGCGGTGCGGCTGCGGGTCCTGGAGGACGCGGGCCGCAGCTCCGTGCCGTTCACCAGCGGGCTGCTGATCGGCATCGGTGAGACGCCCGAGGAGCGCGCGGAGTCGCTGTTCGCGCTGCGCCGCGTCGCCCGCGCCTACCACGGCATCCAGGAACTCATCATCCAGAACTTCCGCGCCAAGCCCGACACGGCGATGCGCACCGCGCCGGACGCGGAACTGGACGACCTGGTCGCCACCGTCGCCGTCGCCCGGCACATCCTCGGCCCGTCCGTGAACCTCCAGGCCCCGCCCAACCTGGTGGACGGCGACGTGACGGGGCCGGCGGCCGGTGGCGCGTTCGCGCGGCTGATCGGCGCGGGCATCGACGACTGGGGCGGCGTCTCGCCGCTCACCCCCGACCACGTCAACCCCGAGCGCCCCTGGCCCCAGATCGACGCGCTCGCCGAGCACAGCGCCGCCGCCGGCTTCGAGCTGCGCGAACGCCTCGCTGTCTACCCGGACTTCGTCCAGCGCGGGGAGCCCTGGCTCGACCCCCGACTGCTCCCGCACGTCGGCGCGCTCGCCGACCCCGAGACCGGCCTGGCCCGCGCCGAGGCCGTGCCCACCGGGCTGCCGTGGCAGGAGCCCGACGAGGGCTTCGCGCTGCCCACCACCGGCACGGGCCGCACCGAACTGCACCGCACCATCGACACCGAGGGCCGCACCGGCGACCGACGGGCCGACTTCGACCACGTCTACGGCGACTGGGACGCGCTGCGCGAGGCAGCGGCGCCCGGCATGGTGCCCTCGCGGATCGACGGGGACGTGCGGGCCGCGCTGGCCGTGGCCGCCGACGACCCGACCCGGCTCACCGACGACGAGGCGCTGGCGCTGCTGCACGCGGACGGGGACGCGCTGGACGCGCTGTGCCGGGTGGCGGACGACCTGCGCCGCTCGGTGGTCGGCGACGACGTCACGTACATCGTCACGCGCAACATCAACTTCACCAACGTCTGCTACACCGGCTGCCGCTTCTGCGCCTTCGCCCAGCGCCGCACGGACGCCGACGCCTACACCCTCTCCCTGTCCCAGGTCGCCGACCGCGCCGAGCAGGCGTGGGAGGTGGGCGCGGTGGAGGTGTGCATGCAGGGCGGCATCCACCCGGACCTGCCGGGCACCGCCTACTTCGACATCGCGCGGGCGGTCAAGGAGCGCGTGCCGGGCATGCACGTGCACGCGTTCTCGCCGATGGAGGTCGTCAACGGCGCCTCGCGCACCGGCCTGTCCATCCGCGAGTGGCTGACCGCCGCGCGCGAGGCGGGGCTCGACTCCATCCCGGGCACGGCGGCCGAGATCCTCGACGACGAGGTGCGCTGGGTGCTCACCAAGGGCAAGCTGCCCACCGCCACCTGGGTCGAGGTCGTCTCCACCGCGCACGAGTTGGGCATGCGCTCCTCGTCCACGATGATGTACGGGCACGTGGACCAGCCCCGGCACTGGCTCGGCCACTTCCGTACGCTCGCCGGCATGCAGCGGGCCGCGCTCGAGAAGGGCGTCGCGGGCTTCACGGAGTTCGTGACCCTGCCCTTCATCCACACCAACGCCCCGGTCTACCTGGCCGGCATCGCCCGCCCCGGCCCCACCACCCGTGACAACCGGGCCGTCACGGCCATGGCCCGGCTGCTGCTGCACCCGTACATCCCCAACATCCAGACGAGTTGGGTCAAGCTGGGCACCGAGGGGGCGGCGGAGATGCTGCGCTCGGGCGCCAACGACCTGGGGGGAACGCTGATGGAGGAGACCATCTCCCGGATGGCGGGCTCGGGTTACGGCTCGTACCGCTCCATCCAGGACCTGGTCGCCATAGCGGAGGCGGCGGGCCGTCCGGCGCGGCCCAGGACGACGACGTACGGCCAGGTCCCGGCGGAGCGGCAGGCCGCCGCGCTGGCGTCCGACGGCCACCTGCCGGAGCTGCTGCCGGTGCTGGGGGACGGCGCGGTGTGACACACCAACGGCCCCGGTCGGGCCAGACCGACCTCCCGGGCCTGACCGAACCGACCCGACCGAACCGGGCACGGGAAGTCGGGTCCGTGGGGGTGCGGCCTTCCTAGCGTGGTGGGCGTAAGGGAAGGAGACCGAGGTGCTGGACCGGCTGAACCAGGCCCTGGAGCACGTCGAGGCACACCTCGACCAGCGGATCGAGCTGGCCGACCTGGCGCGGATCGCGGTGACGTCGGAGTACCACTTCCGGCGGCTGTTCTCCGCGCTGGCCGGGATGCCGCTGTCGGAGTACGTACGGCGCAGGCGGCTCACCGTCGCGGGGGCCGAGGTGCTCGCCGGGGAGCGGACGCTCCTGGAGATCGCGGTGCGTTACGGCTACGGCTCGGGGGAGGCGTTCGCGCGGGCCTTCCGTGCCGTGCACGGCGTGGGCCCGGGCGAGGCGCGGCGCGATGGCGCGCCGCTGTGTTCGCAGCCTCGGATCTCCTTCCGGCTGACCGTCGAGGGGAGTAGCAGCATGCGATATCGAGTGGTGGACAAGGAGCGGTTCCGCGTCGTGGGCAGGAGGGCCCGGGTGCCGCTCGTCCACGAGGGGTGAACCCGGCGATCGCGGAGTTCATCCGCGGCATCGACCAGGAGACGCTGGGGCGGATCACCGCCCTGTCCGACCAGGAGCCTCGGGGCGTGGTCGGGGTCAGCCACAACCTCGACCCGAGCCGGGCCGAGGGGACGGAGCTGGACTACTACCACGCCGCCGTGACCGGGGCCGAGGCGCCAGCGGATCTGGACGTGTTGGAGGTGCCCGCCGGTACCTGGGCCGTGTTCGACAGCGAGGGCCCGTTCCCGCTGACGCTCCAGCACCTGTGGCGGGACGTGTTCACCCAGTGGTTCCCGTCCAACCCGTACCAGAGCAGGCCGGGGCCCGAGATCCTGCGGACCCGCCTGTCGGAGGACGGGGCGCGGGCCGAGGCGGAGCTGTGGATTCCGGTGGAGCGCGTCCGGAGTTGACCGGGCGCGGGCGCGGGTGAGGCGGCGGGCGACGGGTGGGGCTCGGGTGCGGGTGGGGCAGGGGTGCGGGTGGGCGCCGACCAGGCCGTACCCGCCCGGCCCTGCCCGGTCCCCGCCCGTCCCCGCGCGATTCCGCCCGCCCCCTGCCCGTCCCTGTCCCGCCCACGCGGCTCCGCCGATCCGTCGGTTCAGGGCCGGCAGGGCACGCGGTGGGCGCCGGTGGGGGGCTCGTCCTTGATCAGGCCGTCGAAGCCGCGCGCGCGGTGCTGGCGGCAGGCCGAGCCTGCCCGCACCGAGCCCGCGTAGTCCACGGCGAAGACGGCCTTGCCCTCCTTGATGAACGGCAACAGCTCGTCGCACTCGTCGAACTGTGCGCACTCCTCGGGTAGCGCCCAGTCGAAGGCGTCGACCAGCCGGGCGGCCGAGCCCGGCTGGTCGTGGCCGTTCTTCAGGCCCACGGACAGGCCGCGCCGATGGGCCTGTTCGGCGACCTCGCGGTACCAGGAGAGCTGGTCCTCCAGAGTGATCGGGAACCCCGGGTCGTTGTCGACCGGGTTGTTCTGGTCGGGTTCCACGCCGTCACACCCCATCCGCCGGGCGAGGTCGAACCGGGCCCAGACGGTCTCGGCGAACAGGTGCCGCCGCGACCGCCGGATGTCCAGCCACCGCTCGCCCTCCCAACCGGTGTCCCAGCCGATCACCGAACCCGCGGCGGGCTGCCGCGGCCGGTTCGGCGCCCCACCCGCCGCGGCGGCGCGGTGGCCGGGGAAGCGGTGGGCGTCGGGCCGGTAGTCCTCGTACGCGCCGGTGTCGACGTAACAGATGACGATCGGGCGCGGCGTGCGGGCGTGCAGGGTGGCGATCTTCCCGGCGAGCGCGCCGGCCGGTACGGGGATCACCTCGCCGTCCGGGTAGCGCAGTTCGGACCCGGCGGGCGCGAGGTCGAACAGGTCGAGGTCGTACATCCGCCGGGGCGCCGACAGGTCGTACGGCTCGCTGATCTGCCAGTCCCAGTCGGCCGCGGCGCCCGGCCGGGGGCGCCACCAGTCGCCGGTGGCGGGCTGGCGGGTCGCCCCGCCGGTGGGCTCGCGCGCCTCCGCCGGCGGCTCGGTACTCTCGTGCGCCCCCTTAGAACGCTGCGCGCGCCCGCTCTCACCGCAACCCGCCAGCACGGACGCGACCAACACCAGCGCGACCGCCAAACCGCCAACCCTCATGGACTCCCCCGTGCCCCGTGCGTTCCCCCGGCGCGCGACGTTCCCGCCCGCGCGCCGCACGGGGCGATGCTAAGCGGCCCGACGCGGCTCGGCGGGCCGCGCTGTTCGCCTCGCGGACAGGTGCCGGAATGGCCGGACGTGCCCCGGTACGAGTCGGCGCGAGCCGGCGTGGTGCGGGGCACCGTTCGGGGGCCGCTCGGCGGGCGGGTGGTTCGATGGCGCGGGGCGGGCCGGGCTGGCCCGGTTCGGCGGTGGCGGCGAGGGGGTGTGGTGCTCGGCGCGGGGCGTCGCGATGATGTGGTTCACATTCGGCGACGGGCCGGAAGCGATCATTCATGGTCCATTACAGTGCTGAACCAGTTTGGGTGCTGCGCGAAGAGCTATAGAAACGAACTGAAAGGGGCGAGGTCGTGACCGCATCTGCCCGTGCGGCGTCCGCGATGTGGGGCCGCGCCGAGCAGCAGGACTTCCGTAGCCGGGTCCGCGGTTGTCTGCTCGGCGGCGCGATCGGCGATGCCCTGGGCGCCGGCATCGAGTTCGACTCGCTGGCCGCCATCCGCGAGGCGCACGGGCCCGACGGCGTCACGGACTTCGTCCCGGCCTACGGCCGGCGCGGCAGCGTCACCGACGACACCCAGATGACGCTGTTCACCGTGGACGGGCTGATCCGCGCCCAGGTCAGACGCGACACCGGCGCCTGGCACCCACCCACCGACGTGTACGCGGCCCACCGCCGCTGGTACGCCACCCAGCACGACTGGGGACCCGACGAGCGCAACCACAACGACGGCTGGCTCGCCCGCGAGGAGTGGCTGTACGCGCAGCGCGCCCCCGGCCGGGCCTGTCTGTCCGGCCTCGCCGACGGCCCGATGGGCACCCTGGACGCGCCGAAGAACCCCGACTCCAAGGGGTGTGGTGCGGTGATGCGCTCCGCGCCGTTCGGGCTGCTCGTCGGCTGGGAGCCGCAACTCGTCTTCCAGTTGGCCATCGAGTGCGCCGCGCAGAGCCACGGCCACCCCACCGGCTACCTCTCGGCGGGCGCGTTCGCCCTCATCGTGCACGGCCTCGCGCGCGGCGAGGCGCTGGACGGCGCCGTGCAGCGCTCGCTCGCCATGCTCGCCACCCGGCCCGGCCACGAGGAGACCTCCGACGCGCTCAAGCACGCGCTCGGCGCCGTACGCCAGGGGTTGCCGACGGCCGAGCGGGTCGAGTCGCTGGGGGAAGGGTGGACGGCCGAGGAGGCGCTGGCGATGGGCGTGTACTGCGCGCTGGTCGCCGAGGACATCCGGCACGGCCTGCTGCTCGCGGTCAACCACGGCGGCGACAGCGACTCGACTGGTTCCATCTGCGGCAACCTGCTCGGAGCCCTGCACGGCGAGACGGCCCTGCCGCCCGGCTGGCTGGCCGAGTTGGAGGGCCGTGGCACGATCCTGGAGCTGGCCGACGACTTCGCCATGGAGATGACCCAGGGACCCGCCCTGCACACCCCGGCCAAGTCGTCCCCCGCCTGGCTGGCCCGCTACCCGCGCGGCTGACCCGCGCGGGACCCGGCCGTGTGCGGGCGCAGCGCGCGGGCGCGCTACCGCAGCCCCTTGGCCAGCCGCTCCAGGCCGTCGGCTATCTCGTCCGGGGTGTGCGTCACGAACGAGAGCCGCAGCGTGGCCGGGTCGGGCTCGCCCGAGTAGAACGGCGCGCCCGGCACGTACGCCACATCGTGCGTGACCACCTCGCGCAGCGCCTCGGCGGCGTCTCGACCAGCGGGCAGCGCGGCCCAGACGAACATGCCGCCCTGCGGCCGGTTCCACCGCGAGCCATCGGGGAGCGCCTCCGGCAGCCCGGCGATCAGCGCGTCCCGGCGCTCGCGGTAGGCGCCGCGGACCCGGGCGAGGTGCGCGTCCAGGTCGTTGTCGGCGAGGTAGCGGGCGGCGGCGAGTTGGTTGACGGTCGGCGTGTGCAGGTCGGCGGCCTGCTTGGCGACGTTGCAGGCGCGCAGCAGCGGCGCGGGCGCGCGCAGCCACCCGAGGCGCAACCCGGGCGCCATGATCTTGGAGTAGCTGCTGATCAGCGCCGTGCGGTCGGCGGCGCCCGCGTCCCGCGCGAAGGCGGCGATCCACGGCACCGGCTCGCCCTCGAAGCGCAGTTCGCCGTACGGGTCGTCCTCGACCACCCACAGCCCGCGCCGCGCCGCGACCTCGGCGATCGCCCGGCGCCGGGCGGCGCTCAGGGTGCGTCCGGTGGGGTTCTGGAAGGTGGGCACCGTGTAGAGCAGCTTCGGCCGCTCCCGTACGACGGCCGTCTCCAGGGCCGCCGGGTCCAGGCCCTCCTCGTCCCCGGGGACCGCGACGATCCGCGCCCCGGCGAGCCCGAAGCACTGGAGCGCCGCGAGGTAGCAGGGGTCCTCCACCAGGACCACGTCGCCGGGGTCGAGCAGGGCGCTGGCGACCAGCGTCAGCGCCTGCTGTGAACCGGTGGTGATCAGCAGGTCGGCGGGGTCGGTCGGCAGGCCGCGAGCCGTCAGCCGATCGGCGGCCGCCGCGCGCAGCGCGGGGTCGCCCTCGGTGGTGGAGTACTGCAGCGCGCGCCGTGGCTCCTCGTCGAGTACGCGGCGGAAGGCGGCGGCGATGCCGTCGGTGTCGAAGAGTTCCGGCGCGGGCAGGCCACCCGCGAACGAGATGACCTCCGGCCGGGCGGTGAGTCGCAGGATCTCCCGCACCGGCGAACCGGCGACCGAGCCGACCCGGGCGGCGAGGCTGGGGGTGTTGGCGCGCATCGACTGCTCCTTGTCTCCCGGGTGCAGTCTACGGAGTAGATGGCCAGGTCAACCATCTGCGTGCACGCCTGTGCGCACATCCATGTGCCCGCCCATGTGTGGGTATGGGCGGATATCTGGTACCTGGTTGCCGCTTGTCGACCGGCAGTTGACCATCGTCGTTTGCCGGCAACGGTGTTCGGCGGCGGGGTCGCGCGGGTGGGAGCGGTGGGGAGGTGACGCGACGGCGCGGCGGCGGGTTGGCGCTCGGTGTGAACAGCCGCCGGGGAGGGGCGATGTGGGGTCGCCCCTCCGGGTGGCGGGGTGGCAGGGGGGGCGGACGGCAGCGAGCCCCCTCGGCAGGGACGGCGACCGGTCGAGAGGGCTCGTGTCGACGGCGCGTCAGCGAGCGCGACGCGTCGCCACCGTACGGAAGAACTCCGAGGTCACAGGCGCGGACCTCGGATGGTGCGACGATCCCCCGCGGCGAACCGCGGCTCACACGGTCTCGTAGCGGCTCGTGGGGATCGGGGTGGAGCCGAACCGGTCGGGGTTGCTGTGCGGTGGACCGGCACGGTTCCTGGGGTGGTCAGCGCGCTGACCGCTCGACGCGGCCGGGGTGGGCGCTGCCGGGAACTGCTCTGTGACGCGGGTGGCGGTAGATCAGGCGCCCTTGAAAGCGCCGTCGTTGACGCCCGCGATAAAGCTGTTCCACGACTCCGGGGAGAACGCCAGGGACGGGCCGCTCGGGTCCTTGGAGTCACGCACCGCGATAATCTCGGTGGCCGGGGACGCCACTTCCACGCACGCGCCGTTGCCTCCGGAGTGCGTGGACTTCTGCCAGGCGTGGGTTTCCCCGCGTCGAATAGCCATGTTTACTCCGATGTGTTTGCCGGATGGTTCTCGTCACCATTCGGGCGACGCGCTCGACGCTACTCGCCTCCATTGCCAGGGGAATGGGGCGTTCACTCGACCGGATGGCACATTCCCGGGCGCCCTTCCACGCGTGGGGCGCGACGGTGTAGCCTCCCTCCCCGCGTCGGCGCGCCGGGGGGTGAAAAGGCTCAACAAGGGCGAGATGGAACGGAGTTCGGCCCGCTCCGGCGCCGCGAGTGGCGGCGGTCCCGGGTGTGGGCCGCCGCGCGATGCCAGTCGGCGGGCCGACGGGAATGCCGTATCCGGCGCGGGCCGAAAAGGGCGTCGGGCGCGGCGCGTTTACTTCCCGGATTCGTGGTTTCGCGCGTGTTCCTGGGCGACCTTCGCGATGAACTCGCGGGTCTGGTCCACATTGAGCGCCTGGGCCCGCAGGTGCTCGTACATCATGCTGTAGCTCTGCACGTCGGAAAGCTTCTCCAGATACAGGTCGCTGGTGACGCCCTCCAGGTAGACGACGCTGGTGTCGGACTCGTCGGAGAATTCCAGAATGGAGAACTGGCCGCTCATGCCCGGGTGCGAGCCCAGGTCGAACGGCAGCGCCTGCACGGTCACGTGCGGCTCGTGGCTCATGCGGATCAGGTACTCCAACTGTTCCGCCATGATGCGCGAGTTGCCCACCAAGCGGCGCAGCGCCGACTCGTCCACCACCGCCCACAGGCGCAGCGGGCTGAGCGGGTCCGTGATCCGCTCCTGCCGGCGCATGCGCACCTGGACCCGTTGCGCGAGTTGCTCCGCCGTGCCCTCCGGAATCGCCCCGCCGATGACCGCCTCGGCGTACTCCGGGGTCTGGAGCAGCCCGGGAACCACCTGGGACTCGAAGACCCGCAGCGAGGCCGCGTCGTTCTCGAAGCCGATGTAGACGCTGTACGGGACGTCGCCGAAGGCGTTCCACCAGCCCTGCTGCCGCGAGTCCTTGGCCATTTGCATCAGCGACTCGACCAGGCGCTTGTCCTCGACCCGGTACGTGCGGCACAGGTCGCGCACATCGCGCTGGCTGATGCTGCGGCGGCCGTTCTCCAGTCGGCTGATCTTCGACTGGGAGACCATCAGCTCCTCGGCCACCTCCTCCGCCGTCATGCCCTTCTCCTGGCGGAGCCTGCGCAGTTCCTGGCCCAACCGGCGTCGCCTGACCGTGGGGCCCACACTGGATGTCACGGGAAGTGCACCTCCGGGTTCACTCTGCTGCCCGTTGCTGGGACCGTCTCCGTACGTACGGAGACCACTGCCGTTCAGCAGCCTGCCATCACTGATCGGGGCGGCGCTGGAAAATGCACACAGAGGGTCTTGATGCGGCCACGTTCGGCGATGCGCGGGCGTTCCGCCGGCGCGCGGGCGGGCGCGCGGGGTGGTGGAACGGCCGTACGTCACGGTGACCGTCCCCCACCCCGCGCGCTTTTCAGCGGCTCCCGAACCGGTCAGTGGAGCGCGGTGCGGTGCGCCCCGGCGAAGCGTGCTCGGCACGCCGCCCGGGCGGTGCTGGTGTGGTGCCGGTGGTACCAGAGGTACCCAAGTGCCGTGCGCTGGCCGGACGGCGCCGGGCGGCGTCGCCCGTGCGGTGCGGCACGGGTGGAGATGTCGTGCAGATGGTGCGAGCGGTGCCGAGCGTGCGCTCGGCACCGCGGGTCGTGCGGTCCTGTGCGGAGCACCGCTCGGAAGCGGTGCTCGTCGCGCTCAGGTTTTCGTGTAGCTGGTGGTGCCGAAGGTGCTGGCTGTTGCTGGTGGTGCTGGGCTGGGCCCGTGGTGCGTGGCGTCATGCCGGCCGAGGGGACGCCGTGGGGCGGTGGTTCGGCCGGCAGCGCGTCGGCTGGCGATGCGCCGGCCGGGCAGCGTCCTGCGCGGCAGCACATCGATGAAACGGTTTTTCCTCGCGCGCGACGCCGGACCACCGTCAGCGAGCGCCGACGCGGGCCATGCTCCCGCTGGCGGACGCCGACTGCGCCGGAACGCCCGCCGCGGCCTCCGCCGTCGGCCGGGCCCCGGCGACCTGCCGGCCGGTGGCCGGTGCTCGCCTTGGCTGAGCGGCGACGCCGTTCTGTACGTCCATCACGGCGTGCGCCACGAGCCCGCCCATCGGGTCGTGCCTGATCAGGTCCCGGAGCCGGGAGCGCGATGAACGCCCCTCGTTCCCCGGGTAGAGGTGCTTGCCGAGCCCGACCGCGTGGGCCAGGGCGGCAAGCGCCGCGGTCCGCGGGTCCGGCGGTACACCGGTGCGGATCGCGTTATCGAGTCGGGCCCTGATCTCCCGGCTGATCGCCGTCTCCGTCGCTTGGTAGCGCGTCGTCGGCAGCACCCCACACATCTGACCCGCCACGGCATGCACCATGCCGCACCGCTCCAGGTGCGTGAGATACGTCTGGCGCAGCCCCAGTCGGGGCCCGCCGATCCAGTGGACGGCGCGCACCGGACTGCCGCGTCGGCGCAGCAGTTCGAGCGCGGAGTCCAACGTCGGATCTCCGGTCGGCCGTGGTAGCACCACGGCTATACGATCCCCATCTGGGGCTATCCGTCCTGCCAGAGCCAGCTCTACTAGCTGGGCCCCGGCAAGGCCGAGGTCAAGCGACTGCGGCTGCGCTGTGGTGCCCGTGGCCGGGTCCAAAGCGAGCAGCAGAAGCTCCTCCGGAATTGTTCTGCGGCTCCTGCCCATCCATGCCTCCCCGCGTGGATGAATGACAGGGTGACCCCTCTCACATTGGTCTGTCGAGAGCGCGTGGGCACTTCGAGCGGGAACCGGTAGGTATGTCGTTCTCGTCTAGCAGGTGGGCGACGCCCCTTGGCGGAGCGGCCGTGCTGGCGCGCCGCGGCGACACAGGACACTGGATAGACGGTTGGGCGGCGGGGCGCGATGCCACGGGCAGTGGCGCGTCCCGCGCAACGTATTTCGAGGAGGCATCGGTGGCGGGCGAGTCCCCCGACAGGTCAGAGCAGCGAAAGTCATCGGGGGAGACCATCAGGGGCGAACGTGACCCGCGGCTCACCGACCGGCGCGAAGCGGAGGAGACTTCGGGCTCCGCTCCGGCGCGCGAGGGCGCCGCACGGACGGCCGCCAGGACGCCGGGCGTGAACGGCCGCGCGGAGGCGCCTGGCGGGGCCTCCAAGCCCTCCTCGGGCGCCTCGGGGCGCTCGGGTGGGCCCGGGCGTCGGTCCGGCGGCGACGGCACCGAGCGCGGCGCCTCCGGCGCGTCGGGGCGTCGCGGCGGCGCGAACGGCACCCGGACGGAAACGGAACCGGAATCCGATCAGCGCGAGCCCGCGGGCCGCGAGCGGTCCGGCGACCAGGCGACGGCCGTCTTCACGGCGATACGTCGCACCCCCGGCCAGGCGTCGGGCGAACCCGGCGCGTCGGGCGAGCCGCGTGGGGGCGCGGGCGGGGCCAAGGTCGGGGCCGTCGGCTCCGGTGGCCCGGGCAAGGTTCGCGACAGCGAATCGGACGCGGTGGACGAGGGCGCCGACGGCGCGCGGGACGAGGCGGACAACGACGGTACGTCGGGCTCGGCCGCCGATGGCGAGGACCGGGTGACCACCGTCCTGCGTACCGGCCCGCTGCCGACGCGACTCGGCGCCGACCGGTCCGCGACGGACGCGTCGCCTGTCCGCGACGGCGCCACGGACGGGGACGCGGACAGTGCCACGGACGGCGAGGGGGACGAGGGCCCAGACGGTGATTCCGCCGCCGCTTCCGGTTCGAGCGCCTCCGGCTCCGCGTCGGGCACTTCCCCGGCGTCGGACGCCGAGGAGGAGGACGCCGACGCGCCGGCGCCCTCCGCGACGGGTGACGACCCGGCCGTACCGGTCGGCGACGCCCGGTTGCGGGCCGCCGTCGCCGCCTGGGTGGCCAAGGCGGGCCCCGACGACCGGGAGGACGCGCCAGGTGACGGCGGGGCCGACGCCGGCCCCCGTACCGACTCCGCTACCCGCCCCGGCGGGGCCGGCGCCGGCGAGCGCGGCAAGGGCAAGAGCGGCGACAAGGGCGCGGGCGACTCGGCGGCGACCCCGGCCGGGACGGGAGCCGCCGCGAGCGGCTCGGCGGCCGACTCGTCGGACTCCGCGTCCGACGGTGATTCCGCATCGGGTTCCGCATCCGGCTCCGGCGGCGTCCCCGGGACGCCCGCCGACCGCGCCACGGCCGTGTTCGGCGCGGTGCACGGAGCCGCGGCGGCCCGCGCCGCCCGCGACGGCGCCACCGAAGGCGGCGGGCCCAAGCCCAGCGGCAGCAAGGGCAGTGGGACCAAGGACCGCGACGGCGAAGCCCCCGGCGGCAAGGACGCCGACAGCGAGGACGACACCAAGGACAGCGGGGACAGCGGGGACGGCGAGACCAGCGGCGCCAAGGGCGACGAGGCCGGCCGGACCCGCGCGACCGGTCGGGCCGCCGCTTCGGTGGACACCCCCACCTCCGTGTTCGGCACCCTCCGCCCCCGGGAGGCCGGCGCCGCGTCGGCCGGTGAGCGCGACAGCGCCCGCCCCGGCAAGGGCGAGAACAAGGGCGAGAGCAAGGGCACGAGCCAGTCCGCGGGCAAGGTCGGCAGCGAGGGCGACGGCCCGGACGAGGCCACGGACAAGGAGCCGGCGGGTGAGTCCGTCGACCGCCCGACGACCGCGTTCAAGGCGCTGCGCCCCTCCGACCTGCCGCGCGACACTGGCTCCACGCCGAGCGGCAAGGGCAAGGGCGCGGGCCGGGGTCAGGAGCCGGCGAGCGCCGAGCGGACCAGCCAGTTCGTGCCGCTGAAGTCCGCCGACGAGCGGCCGGCGAAGCCGGCGGCCGGCGCCCGGCCCGCCGCGGCGGCCGGCGCGGGGACGCCGACCGAGACCGAGCGCACGGCGCAGCAGCCCGTGCTGGACCTCCCGGCCGGCGCGGCCACCGGCGCCCCGGCGGCCGGCGAGTCCGCCAAGCCCGCCGGCCCGCCGGCGCCGCTCGACCTGTTGGCGCAGCTCACCAACACGCCGCCGCCCAAGCCGACGCTGGCCCGGACCATCGTGCGCCGGGTGAAGATCTGGACGCCGCTGGTGCTGGTCCTCGCGATCCTGTTCGGGGTCGCGCAGTCGCTGCGCCCGCTGCCGACGCCCGAGCTGAAGCTCACGGCGAACAGCTCCTTCTCCTTCGACGGCGCCAAGCCGACGATGCCGTGGCCCACCAAGGGGCAGGCCGTCGTGGACGTCGAGGGGCTCGGCAGCCTGGGCGCGTACGGGGAGCAGAAGCCCGCGCCGATCGCGAGCGTCGCGAAGGTGATGACCGCGTACGTGATCATGCGGGACCACCCGATGAAGGCGGGCTCCGACGGGCCCAAGATCAAGATCGACGCGAAGGCGGCGGCGGACGCCGGCAAGGACGCGGACGGCGAGTCCGTCGTCAAGGTGGACGAGGGCGCGCAGATCACCCAGCGGGAGGCGATCGAGAGCATCATGATCGCTTCCGCGAACAACATCGCGCGGCTCCTCGCCCGCTGGGACGCCGGGTCGGAGGCCGCGTTCGTCACGAAGATGAACGAGGCCGCCAAGGACCTGGGGATGAAGAACACCACGTACACCGACCCCAGCGGCCTGAACGCGACCACCGTCAGCACCGCCGTCGACCAGGTGAAGCTGGCCAAGAAGGCGATGGACGACCCGGTCTTCCGGGAGGTCGTCAAGATGCCGAACTACGAGGACAGCCGCGGTGACGTGCACGGCAACTGGAACCACCTGGTGCCGTTCAACGGCGTGGTGGGCATCAAGACCGGCACCACCACCAAGGCCGGCGGCAACCTGGTCTTCGCGGCCGAGAAGAAGATCGGCGGCACCACGCAGCTGATCATCGGCGCGGTGCTCTCGCAGTCGCCGGCCGAGCGCGACAACTCGATCCTCACCGGCGCCCTGGACGCCAGCAAGAAGCTGATCCTCAAGGCGCAGGACACCCTGCAGGCGCGCAAGGTGGTCAAGAAGGGTGACGTGGTCGGCGAGGTGGACGACGGGCTCGGCGGCAAGACGCCGGTCGTCGCGGTCAAGGACGTGACCGCGGTGGGCTGGCCCGGCCTGACGGTGAACCTGGACCTGACGGACGGTGGCGAGAAGCTGCCGCACACGCAGGACGCGGGCACCGAGATCGGCACCCTCACCGTCGGTGAGGGCCCCGGACAGGTGAAGGTCCCGGTCGCGCTGGGTGAGGACCTCGCCGAGCCGTCCTTCGGTACGAAGCTGCTCCGCGTCACCTGACCGGCCCGTTCTGACCCGCCACGCGCGGGATCAGCACACCGGCCGCGCGGCTTTCCGGCCACGCCGTCCGCTCCCGGCGGGCGGCGTGGCCGTACCCGACCGGTCGCGGCCACGCGCCCCGGGCCCGCGCCGGCGCCCGACGACCGGAATGTGTCCGCCCGGTGCGCGCGCCGTGGCCGACCCGCGCGCGGGGCGCCCGAACGCGGTGACCTTACGCACAGCCGGCCGGTGAAGAGTTGGCGAAAGCCGAGGTCACGCGCCGGTCCGGGAGGAGCGGGTGGTTCGGTCGTGCTAGCGTCGCCACGGTCCGGCCGGGCCTGTCATCGCACGCGCCTCATCGCGGACCAGTGCGAGACCATCGGGTGGCAGACCACCCCGAAGCGCGCTGAAGATGGGGGATGACCCTCGGGGCAGACGGGGAGAGCTGCAGTGACCACCGTTGATCCGGCGCGGACGGAACAGGAAGACGCGAGCGCCACGGGGCTGATACGCGTACCCGCACAGCGGCGGTCGGGGGAGGGCGAGGGCGGCTCGGTCGACACCCGGGAGCGGCCAGGCATGCTTCGCCGAATCGCCCTCGCACTGTGGCGCCCGGTCCCCGCCGCGCTGATCTTCGCCGGCCTGCTGCACCTGGTGTGGGTGCTGGTGGTGGCCAACAGCGGCGGCGACATGGCCGCCCAGGACGCGTGGGCCGAGTTCGCCCTCCAGCACCCCGGCTCGGCGTACAACCTGGCCTGGTACGGGGGCATGCACCCCGTCTCGTACAGCGTGATCTCGCCCTACCTGATGGCCGTGCTCGGGGTCCGCACCACGATGGTGATAGCGGGCACGCTCTCCGCGGGGCTCGTGGCGCTGCTCCTGGTGCGCAGCCGCGCGGTGCGCAAGCCGATGTGGGCCTCGCTGTACGCGGCGTTCGCGCTGGTCTGCAACGCCATATCGGGGCGCGTGACGTTCGGGCTCGGCACGATGTTCGGGCTCGCGGCGCTGGCCGTGATCTTCGCCTGGCCGACCCGGTGGCGCTCCACGCGGGCCCTGCACCGGGTCCTTCGCTGGCTGCTGGCCGCGCTGCTGGCGGCCCTGGCGACCATGGGCAGCCCGGTGGCCGGCCTCTTCGTGGGCATCGTGGCGGCGGCCCTGTGGCTGACCAAGCGGCGCTGGGCGGCGTACGCGCTCGGGGTCACGCCCACCATCGTGGTCGCCCTGTCCTGGTGGCTGTTCCCGTTCTCCGGCGAGCAGCCGATGACCTTCCCGTCGACGATCCTGCCGCTGCTGTCCGGCATCGGCGCCGTCGTCTTCTGCCCGAAGAGCTGGCGCACGGTGCGCTTCGTCGGCGGCCTGTACTCGCTCGCCGTCCTCCTCACCTGGCTGATCCCCTCGCAGATCGGCAGCAACATCACCCGGCTCGGCATGCTGTTCGGCGGCGTGGTGCTGGTCGCCGCGCTGTCGGAGTACACCCGGCCCCGCCGCGCGGAGCTGCTGCGCGCCGGCCGGCAGTGGACGGCGCTGGTGACCGCGCTGGTGGCGCTCACCGTGTGGCAGGGCTTCAAGTCGGGTGACGACATCGTCAACACCACCCCCTCCGCCGCCTGGGCCCGCGAGCTGGCCCCGATGCTGGACCAGCTCAAGCAGGTCAAGGCCAAGGAGCAGGGCCGGGTCGAGGTCGTGCCGGCCAAGAGCCACCGCGAGTCCTCGGCCCTGCTGCGCTACGTCAACCTGGCCCGTGGCTGGAACCGCCAGGCCGACCTGGAGCGCAACCCGATCTTCTACGACGACTCGCTCACCCCGCACAGCTACCGCGCCTGGCTCAACCGCTGGGCCGTGCACTACGTCGTCCTGCCGACCGGCAAGGTGGACACCGCGGGCGAGAAGGAGGCTGACCTGATCTTCGCCGGGCTGCCGTACCTGGACGAGATCTGGTCGAACGCGAGCTGGAAGCTGTTCAAGGTCAAGGACCCGACGCCGGTCGCCGAGCCGCCCGGCAAGCTGGTGAGCGCGGAGCCCGACCAGCTCACCCTCACCGTCAAGGAGCCGGGCCCGGTCCTCATCCGCGTCCCGTACTCGCCCTGGCTCGGCCTCGTGGACCGCAAGGGTGACCGCATCAAGGCGCCCAAGTCCGACGTCGACGGCGGCGCGCCGGTCAACGTCAACGGCTGTCTGACCAAGCGCGTCGTGGAGGCCAAGGACGGGCAGCCGGAGGACGAGTGGACGGTGCTGCACGCGCCGCACGCCGGGACGTACCGGATCGGCGCGCCCTACCAGTTCCCGCGCGGCACGCCCTGCCCCGACGACATGGCGGAGTAGGCGCCCCGGCCGAGCCCCGGCCCCACGCGGGCCGGGAACGGCGTACGGGCCGGGGACGGCGTACGGCGGGCGGTCTCAGTTCAGGCCGGTGAGGAACTCGCCGAAGAGCCGGCCGGCGGTCTCCGAGGCGAAGAGGCGCTCGAACTCGGCGCGCGCCAGGCGACGCCGGAACGCGCCGCGGTAGGAGGCGTCCCCGGCGTCGTGCACGAGGTCGGTGACCCACGTGGCGTACGCCTGGTAGTTCCACACGTGCCTCAGGCAGGTCGCGGAGTACGCGTCCAGCGGGCTCGGGTCCCGCTCCGTGGACCACGCCAGGATGGCCGTGGCCAGGACACCGGCGTCGTGCAGGGCCAGGTTCATGCCCTTGCCGCCCGTGGGCGGCACGATGTGCGCGGCGTCGCCGAGCAGGAACAGGCGGCCGTGGCGCATCGGCTCGTGGACGACGCCGCGCAGCGGCACCAGCGTCCGGCTGGTGATCGGCCCCCGGGCGGCGACCGGTTCCCCGAAGCGCGCCTCGATCTCGTCCCAGACGCGGTCGTCCGGCCACTCCTCGACGGCGGTGTCCAGCGGGCACTGGAGGTAGCAGCGGCTCGCCCCGGGGCCGCGCGGGAACTGGCTGGCGAAGCCCCGGTCGTGGATCGCCATCGTGGTCTGCCGACCGGCGGGGGCATCGGCCAGGACGGACAGCCAGGCGTAGCCGTGCTCGCGGGAGTAGCTGGTCAGCTCCCCGCTGGGGACGCTGGCCCGGCTGACGCCGTGCTCGCCGTCGCAGCCGGCGACGAGGTCGCAGCCGATGGTGCGGGTCACGCCCGCCCCGTCCCGGTAGCGCACGCGCGGCCGGGGCCCCGCGAGGTCCGCCAGCTTCACGTCCTCGGCCTCGAAGCGCAGGTCACCGCCGTCGCCGACGAACACGTCGACGAGGTTGCGCACGAGCACCTGTTGGGGGCACAGCCGGCCGTCGGCGTGGCCGTCGGTCGCGTACCTGAAGGGCCGTGGCTCGCCGTCGACGCGGAAGTGCAGCACCGGCTCCAGGGGGACGCCGCCGACGACCCGGTCCGCCAGGCCCCACGCGCGGAACATGCGTACGGCACGCGAGTCGATGACCCCCGCGCGCTGCCGCTGCTCGACGTACGCGCGGTCGCGCCGTTCCAGTACGACGCAGTCGACGCCGCCGCGCAGCAGGAAGGTGCCGAGCGTCAGGCCGGCGACGCCCGCGCCCACGATGACGACGGTGGTGTTCTCGTCCGGCACGGACATGGCCGCTGCTCCTTGGTTGCGGGGACCTGGGCGAGCCGGTGGCGCGCTCGCAGCCGCGCCCTCGACACACATTCTCCAGCGCGGTGGCCGGCCGGGAGAAGAGCGCGCCCCCGGCCGTCCGCCGACGCCCCCCGCCGGCGGGCGACCCCCGCTCCGCCCGCCGGCGCCCCGGCTTATTCCGTGCCGGCCCCGCCCCCCGGTCACGGACCCTTCCGGTCACCGATCCCCACCCCCGGCCGGCCCGCCCCCCGGACCCGGCCCGCTACCCGCTCGCCGCCGCGAGCGCGCCCACCGCGCGGAGCACCGCGCCCGCCCCGTCCTCGGCGGCCATCTCGCGCGCCAGCCGCTCCGCGCCGGAGCGCGGCGCCGGCTCCCGTACGGCCGTGGTGATCGCCGCGGCGAGGCGCTCGGCCGTCAGCTCCGCGAACGGGATCGGGGGCGTGGCCGCGCCGTTGGCCGCCAGGCGCCGGGCCCAGAACGGCTGGTCGGCCAGGACGGGCACCGGCACCGTCGGCACGCCGGCGCGGGCCGCGGCCGCCGCGGTGCCGGCCCCCGCGTGCTGGACCACGGCGGCCACGTGGGGGAAGAGCAGGGCGTGCGGCACGTCGCCGACGGTCAGCACGTCGTCGCCGTGCGCGGCCAGGCCCGCCCAGCCCGCCTGCACCACGCCCCGCACACCGGCCTCGCGCAGCGCCCGCGCGGCCAGTTCGCTCAGCCGCTCGCCGGCGCCGCCGCCCATGCTGCCGAAGCCGATGAACACCGGCGGCGGGCCGGCCGCGAGGAAGTCCGCGAGTTCGGCCGGGAGCGCGGCGTCGGCGGGCAGGTGCGGCCACCAGTTGCCGGTGACCTCAAGCCCCGTCCGCCAGTCCCGTGGCCGGGGCACCAGCGCCTGGCTGAACCCGTGCAGCACGGGCCACCGGTCCGCCTCCCGGGCCTCGCGCACGGCGCGCGCCGTCGCCGCCGGCAGCCCGAGCCGGCTCCGCAGGTCGCGGGCGGCGTCCGCGTGGATGCGGTCCACGACGCGCAGCGCGAGCCGCCCCGCGGTGCGGTTGCCCCACCGGCCAAGCGACCGGGTGCCGCCGACGACCGGCGGGAAGTCCCCGGTGGGCGCGGTCGGCTGGAGGTACAGGCCGAGGCTTGGCACCTCCAGCGCCTCGGCGATGTGCCAGCCGAGCGGGGCGGTGGTGGTGGACAGGAACAGCAGGTCGGTGCCGGGCTCCGCGGCGTCGGCCATGCCCTGGCCGAGCCGCCCGACGAAGGTGGCCGCGGTCCGCAACAGCGCCCGCCGCCCCCGCGGCGCCGAGCCCCCGGCCGCGTCCCCACCCCCGCCCGTGCCCCCGCCCGTGCCACCGTCCGTGCCTCCGCCCCCGTCCCCGCCCGTGCCCCCGCGCGGGTCGGCCGGCAGCGGGCGGAAGGCCAGGCCGGCGTCGGCCGCCGCCCGCGCGTACGGCTCGTGCGTGGCGAGCGTGACCTCGTGGCCCGCCGCGCGCAGCCTGGCGCCGACGCCGGTGTACGGGACGACGTCGCCGCGCGAACCGGCGGCCATGATCAGGATCTTCATCGCCGCGTCACCCCCGCCGGCGCCCGGCGTTGGCCCGCACCGCCGCGTGCAGGAACTCGGCGAGCCCGGGGCGCTGCTCGTTCGGCGGCACGACCAGCGCGAACGCCCGGGCGTCGGCCAGGTAGTCGTCGGCGATGCGGCAGTGCGTCTCGGGCGGGCACGGCGCGAACCACTGGGCGATGTGCTGCCGGTGCTCCTCGGCCAGCTCCAGCGCCAGTTCCCCGTCGGGCGCGACCCCCTGGTCGAACGCGTCGAGCAGCCGCTTCCGCCACCCGGCCGCCTCCGCCATCAGTTGGCGCCAGTCCTCCTTGGTGTGCGCGGCGGCGCGGGCCATCGCCTGCTGGTAACCCTCGTTCGCGCCCCACTTCAGGTGGGCCTCGGTGGCGTAACTCAGGTCGAACGCCACCTCGCCGAACACCTCGAAGCGCTCGCGCGGGGAGAGTTGGACGCCCGTACGCCGTACCTCCATGGCGCGCTCGGCGACCTCGACCAGCCGCCGCAACGCGTCGATCTGCGCGGTGAGTTCGCGGTGTCGGGTGCGCAGCGCGTCGAGCGCGTTGGCCTGCGGGTCGCGCAGGATGGCGGCGATCTCGTCGAGGGGGAAGCCGAGTTCGCGGTAGAAGAGGATCTGTTGGAGGCGGGCCAGGTCGGCGTCGCCGTAGAGCCGGTAGCCGGCGGGGCTGCGCTCGCTCGGCGTCAGCAGCCCCGCCTTGTCGTAGTGATGCAGGGTGCGCACCGTGACCCCCGCGAAGCCGGCGACCTGCCCGACTGAGTAGCTCATGGATGTGACCTCCCGTTCGGGGAGATCCTGGAGCCTGACGCGAGGTGAGGGTCAACCGGGCCCCGCACCCGCCCCACCGGGCCACGTGCCGCACCCGCCCCATCGGGCCACGTGCCGCACCCGCCCGCCGCGCATCCGTCACCCGGGCGCGGGCACGCCGTACGCCAGTCGTCGCCCGATCGCCGGCCGAAGCAACCCCGTCCGACACCACCGCCCGCCTAAGCTGAGCGGCGCACACCGCTTTTACGCTGAGAACCCGGGAGCACCCGCATGGCAACGACGCGCACTGCCCAGACGCACTGGGAAGGCAACCTGCTGGAGGGCAAGGGCACCGTGGCCCTGGAATCCTCCAAGATCGGCACGTACGACGTGAGCTGGCCCTCCCGCGCGGAGGAGCCGGCTGGCCGCACCAGCCCCGAGGAACTGATCGCGGCGGCGCACTCCTCCTGCTACTCGATGGCCTTCTCGCACGGCCTCGCCGGCAAGGGCTTCACCGTCGAGTCGGTGGACACCCGGGCCGACGTCACGTTCCAGCCTGGCGAGGGCATCACGGGCATCGTGCTGACCGTCAAGGCCCGCGTGCCCGGCCTGTCCGAGGAGGACTTCCAGGCCGCGGCGGCGGACGCCAAGGCCAACTGCCCGGTCAGCCAGGCGCTGGCCGGCGTCAAGAACATCACGCTCCAGGCCGAACTGCTGGCCTGACGCACCCCGCGGCCCCGGGCGCGCCTCGCACCGCCCCCGGTCCGCACACCACGACCCGGCCGGGCCCGGCCGCCGCCCTCGACGGGGGGCGGCATCCACCGGGCCCGGCCGGGTCGCGTCGTACGCCGCCCGGGCCGGCCCCGGCCCGGACCCCGCGTCGGGCGCTCGCGCCCGCTACGCGCCCTCGTCCCAGAACGGCGGCTCCGGCTCGGGCTCCTCGTCCGGCCAGTCGTAGAGCGACTCGGCTGCCGCCGCGCGGGGCCCCGCGCCACTCCCGGTCGGGCCGGTGGCCGGGCCGCCCGCCGTCCGGCCACCGCGCGGAGCCGCCGCGCGCCCGGTCCGGGCCGGCGCCCCGGCCCCCGCCCCGGCGCTGTCACCGGCACCACCGTCCGCACCGGCACCGGCACCGGCACTGGCACCAGCGCCGCCGCCGGCCGGGAGGGTGCCGTCGGCACGCAGCTCGGCCAGCACGTCGAGGATCGGCTGCCCGTACTTGGCCAGCTTGTTCTCGCCGACGCCGGAGATCGTGCCCAGCTCGCCGAGCGTGCTCGGGGCGCTCGCGGCGATCTCCTGCAGCGTCGCGTTCTGGAAGATCACGTACGCCGGGACGCCCTGCTCCTTGGCGATCGCCGTCCGCCAGGTCCGCAGCCGCTCGAAGACCGGCACCAACGGCTCCGGCAGGTCCACCGCCGCCGCCCGCCGCGAGCCGCCGCCACCGCCCTTGGCCTCGGCCCTGGGCGCGCGCTTGGCCGGCTCCGGGTCGCGCCGCAGTGGCACCTTGCGCTGGCCGCCGAGCACGTCACCGCTGGTGTCGGTGAGCACCAGCGTGCCGTACTCGCCCTCGACCGCCAGCAGTCGCTGGGCCAGCAACTGCCGTGCCACGCCCCGCCACTCGGCCTCGCGCAGGTCGGCGCCGATGCCGAAGACCGACAGCGCGTCGTGGTCGTGCTGGATCACCTTGGCGGTCTTCTTGCCGAGCAGGATGTCCACGATCTGCCCGACGCCGAACTTCTGTCGCCGCTCGCGTTGCAACCGCACGATCGTGGACAGGAACTTCTGCGCGGCGACCGTGCCGTCCCAGGAGTCGGGCGGGGTCAGACAGGTGTCGCAGTTGCCGCACGGCGTGGACTTCTGCCCGAAGTAGGCCAGCAGGTGCACCCGGCGGCACTCGACCGTCTCGCACAGCGCGAGCATCGCGTCCAGGTGGCTGCCGAGCCGGCGCCGGTGGGCGGCGTCGCCCTCGGAGCCGTCGATCATCTTCCGCTGCTGGACCACGTCCTGGTACCCGTAGGCGAGCCAGGCCGTGGACGGCAGCCCGTCGCGCCCGGCGCGGCCGGTCTCCTGGTAGTAGCCCTCGACGGACTTGGGCAGGTCGAGGTGGGCGACGAACCGCACGTCCGGCTTGTCGATGCCCATCCCGAACGCGATGGTGGCGACCATGACCACGCCGTCCTCGCGCAGGAACCTGGCCTGGTTGGCGGCGCGCACCCGCGCGTCGAGCCCCGCGTGGTACGGCAGCGCGTCGATGCCGCTGCGCACCAGGAACTCGGCGGTCTTCTCGACCGAGCCGCGCGAGAGGCAGTAGACGATGCCCGCGTCGCCCGGGTGCTCGCTCCGCAGCAGCGCCAGGAGCTGCTTCTTCGGCTCGTTCTTCGGCGCGATGCGGTACTGGATGTTGGGCCGGTCGAAGCTGGCCACGAAGTGCCGGGCGTCCTTGAGGTTCAGCCGTACGGCGATCTCCTCGTGGGTGGCCTCGGTGGCCGTCGCGGTCAGCGCGATGCGCGGCACCGTGGGCCAGCGCTCGTGCAGGGCGGACAGGGCCAGGTAGTCGGGCCGGAAGTCGTGGCCCCACTGGGCGACGCAGTGCGCCTCGTCGATCGCGAACAGCGAGATCTGGCCACGGTCGAGCAGCCGCAGCGTGGACTCCGTACGCAGCCGCTCGGGGGCCAGGTAGAGCAGGTCGATCTCGCCGGCGAGGAACGACGCCTCGACCACCTGCCGCTCCTCGAAGTCCTGCGTGGAGTTGAGGAAGCCGGCGCGCACGCCGAGCGCGCGCAACGCGTCGACCTGGTCCTGCATGAGGGCGATCAGCGGCGAGACGACCACGCCGACGCCGCCGCGCACGAGCGCGGGGATCTGGTAGCACAGCGACTTTCCGCCACCGGTCGGCATCAGCACGAGCGCGTCGCCGCCGCCGACGACGTGCTCGATGATCTCCTCCTGCTGGCCGCGGAAGGCGTCGTAGCCGAAGACCCGACGCAGCGTGCGCACGGCCGCCGACTCGTCCCCGCCGTCCCCCGCGCCCACGGACCCGGCCGTCGCGCGATCTCTGTCCGCCTGCCCCGCGGCCGGCGCGGCGGCGGCGCCCGTGGGGCCGCCGGAGCCGCCGGACGGGCCGGGCGAGCCGGGGGCGTCGGTCGCGTCGAGGGCCTCGGACGCCGCGGAGACGTCGCCGAGGTCGTGATCGAGGGGAGGGGGAGTCATTCGGCAATTCTATGGGGGCCCGCGACGCCCCGTACGGGCCGTTCCCGGCACGGGAGATCATCGGGCCGACCCCGCCCGCTGGCGCACGCCCGGCGCGCGGGCCACGCCGCCGCGTACGCCGGGCCGGCCGGGGAGCCGGCGCGGGTGGTGGGCCCGGTTCAGCGCTCGGCGAACCGCTGGCTCACCGCGTCGAAGACCTCCCGGGCCGCGCGGCCGAGGTGCGGGCCGGCGAGCCAGGTGTGCGCGGTGGAACCGATCGCGCTGTTGGAGACCAGCATGGTGACCCCGTCCCGGCTCACGAACCAGCCACCGCCGGAGGCCCCGCCGGTCATCGTGCAGCCGACGCGGTACAGGGCGGGCGCGCCACCCGCGGCGGCCAGGCGCCCGGGCGGGCCGGCACAGCGGAACATCCGCGCCCCGTCGTACGGCGGCGCCGCCGGGTAACCGTACGCGCTGACCCCGCTGATCCGCCCGGCGGGCGGCGCCCCGAACCAGATCGGGATCGCCGCGCCCACCGTCTCCTCCAGCGAGGCCCCGCCCCGCTCGGGCCGCACGTGCAGCACGGCGAAGTCGTACGCCGAACCCCGCTCGTCCCCCGTACCGCCGTACCGCAGCCACCCGTCCGAGGTCTGCGACCAGTCGGCCCACCACACCCCGTACGGGCTGACCTGCGCCGGCGGCGCGTCGGCCAGTCGCTCGGCGGGGTGGCCCCGGTCGTTGTACGCGGGCACGAACACGATGTTGCGCATCCAGGTGCCCCGCGCCCCGCCGTGCACGCAGTGGCCGGCGGTCCACACCAGGTTGGACGCGCCCGGGTGCGCCGGGTCCCGCACCACGGTGCCCGAGCAGACCGTGGGCCCCTCCGGGCGGTCGAAGAAGACCTTGCCGACCGGCGCCATGTTCCGGTGGTACGGGCGCGGCACCTGGCGCGCCGGCACCGGCTCCGGCACCCGGTCGGTGCCACCCCGGGCGCCGCCGGCGGTCGCGTGCGGGGGCTGTCGCGCCCGGGCCATCCGGTCGGGCTGCCACAGCTCGTCGGCCGGTGGCCGCGCGAACGCGCCCCCACGGGAGCCACCGCCCGCGCCGTCCCCGCCCCGTCCGTCGCCGTCGCGGCCCGCCCCGACGCGCCCGGGCCCGGCGCCGTCGGGCGATGCCCGATCGGGCCGGGGCGACGGTTGCGGGGTGTCGTCGGGGGGCCGCTGGCCGGAGGTGGCCGACGGGGTGGCCGACGGGGCGCCCGCCCGGTCCTCACCGCCGACCGTGCAGGCGCCGAGCGCCAGCGCGACCGCCGCCACCGCAGCGACGACCGCGGCCCGTACCGATCGCATGACACGGCCCCCCGTTCCCTCGGTACGGCGCCCGCCGCGCCCCGCCCGCCTCCGATCCTGCCCACTCGCCCGCCACCCGCACCCCACGGCAACCCGGTACCGCGCTTTGGCGAATTGGCGACTTGTTGCGTCGGCGGATGGGGACAGGGCGGTGGCTTGGGGACGTGACGGGGAGGTCCGGGCGGATCGAAGGATCGAAGGGTTGCAGTCTTGAAGGATCGAAGGGTGGTGGATCGGGGGAGGCGGGGCGCGGCGGATCGGCCGTACGGAACGCCCGCCGGCCCCTCGCCCGACCCGCCGACTCGTCGCCCGGCTCCCCAGCTCTCGGCTCGTCGTCCCGGACGTCCCGGTCCTAGACCCAGGCCCGCATCACGTGGCCGCCCGCCTCCCGCAGCGCCTCGGCCGCCGCGCTGTCCGGCGCGTACCGCCGGGCCAGGTCGCTGAAGGACGCGTTCACCGTCTCCGCGAAGCCCCAGGAGCGGAGGCGGTCGGCGAGTTCGGCGGGGTCGAAGGAGCTGTGGAAGGGCTCGCCCTGCCGCGCGGCCCACTCCGCCCGCCGCTCGTGCAGGGCGCGCTGCTCGGGGCTCAGGGCGCTCGCGGGCTCGCCGTAGTCGAAGACCACCTCCGTGCCGGCCGGCAGCGACGCGATGAAGCCGAACGTGGCGGCGATCGCCTCGGCCGTCAGGTACGGCACGACGCCCAGGCACATGAAGAACGCCGGCCGCTCGGCGTCGAACCCGGCCGCCGCGAGACCCTCGGCCAGGTTGGACGCCTCGAAGTCGATGGGGGCGAACGTCAGCTCGTCGGGCACCGTGATCCCGGCGTCCAGCAGTCGCCGGCGCTTCCACTCGTGCGTGGCCGGGTGGTCGACCTCGAAGACCCGCACCCCGGAGGCCGCGTGCGGATTGCGGTACCCGAACGTGTCGAGCCCGGCCCCGAGCACGACGACCTGCCGCACGGCGCGCTCGCGCACCGCGTCGGCCAACGCGTCCTCGGCACAGCGCGAGCGCGCGGCGACGCTCACCCGCAGCGGCTCGCGGCCCGGTTCGAAGGCCATCGCGCACAGCGGGTCGTCGGCGTAGTCACCCAGGATCGCCACCGCGAACGGGTCGGCGAAGACGGCCCCGCCGTCCAACTCCTGGTGCGCCGCCCGCAGCGCGGCGGCGCCCCGAGCGGTGAGACTCGGCTGCCCAACCTGCATGAAGTCCTCCCACGTGGTGGTAACCGGACATCCCATCGTGACAGCGGCCGGCGCGCGGTCGCCACGACGCCATCAGACCAGACCACTGCGGCACCGGGCGACGGTTAGGGGGTCGAACGCCCAGGACAGGGACGGTCGTTGGCCGACGGGTAGGGGCGAGAGCGGGTACGGGTGCGCCGACCGCTGGCCCCCTCGGGCGAAGCCCACTCGCAGCCCACCGCACGCACCGCCTGGCGCACCGCCGTACCTCAGCGTCGTGCGCGTCAGCGTCGTACGCGTCGCAGCACGCGTCGCCCGGCGCGGTCGCGGGTGCGTGGGCCGCTGTCGGGGGAATCCGGACCGCCCGGGATGTGTTGAAGCCCAGGAACGGTCCGCCACCGATCTGGCGACCAGCGCCGCACGGGAGGGCCGATGGCCATCGTGGAGACCACGCCGGACGGCGCGGCGAGCCAGCGCGTGACCGAGGCCCCGCGCGACCGTGGCGACGCGTGCTTCCCCGCCCGCTCGCGGGCCAGGATGCGGGCACGGGGCGAGGTGGCCGACCGGGCCGGCGGGTGGACCGGGTGACCGAGACGCCCGACCTGTGGCACCACTACGGCCGCGGGCGCGCGACCTCGGAACGCGCCGTTCCGGCCGCCTTCCACTGGACCTGGGACCAGGGGCGGGGCCAGGACGCCGGACCGGGGGCGGAGGTGCTGGGCGACCTGACCGGGCTGTACGTGGCCGACCTGGGGGCCGGGTCCGCGCGGCACGCCGCTCATCTGGCGCACCACCACCGGCCCGCCCGCGTCGACGCGGTGGACGCCTCCGCCGCCCAACACGCCCTGGCCACCGACCTGTACGCCCACCTCGCGCCACGGCTGTGCCTCGTCCACGCCGACGTGGTGGCCCGGTTGCGCGCGACGCCCGCCGCGTACGACGTGCTCTACAGCGTCTTCGGCGCGCTCGACTTCACCGATCCGCGCGACCTGCTGCCCGTGGCAGCGGCGGCCCTGCGCCCCGGCGGGCGGCTGGTGTTCGCCACCCTGGCTCGGCACGTCACCGGCGAGCCGGCCGCGGCCGAACTCGTGCCGGCGCGCGTTCCGGCCCGTACGCCCGACGGGCGGCCGGCCACCCTGTTCCGCTGGGTGCTCCGCCCGTACCGGTGGGCGACGCTGCTGGAGGTGGCGGGGCTGGTCGACGTCGCGGTGGAGTCGCTCCCGTCCGCCGGGCAGGGCCCGTCCGCCGTCGACACCCTGCTGGTGAGCGCCGCGCGCCCGCGCCGCGCGACCCGCTGACCTCTCCCGCCCCGGCTAACCACGCCCCTGAGTCGGCCCCGGGGCGATCTCCGCTATCAGGTCCTCGACCAGGGTCCTGATCGCGTCCCGGATCGGGCGGACGGCCTCGATGCCCTGGCCGGCGGGGTCGTCCAGTGTCCAGTCCAGGTAGCGCTTGCCGGGGAAGACCGGGCAGGCGTCGCCGCAGCCCATCGTGACGCAGACGTCGGAGGCCCGGACCGCGTCCACGGTCAGCACCTTGGGGGTTTCGGCGGAGATGTCGACGCCTACCTCGCGCATGGCCTCGACGGCGGCGGGGTGCACGGCCGTGCTGGGGCGCGAGCCGGCCGAGCGGACCTCCACCCGGTCTCCGGCCAGGTGGGTCAGCCAGGCGGCGGCCATCTGCGACCGGCCGGCGTTGTGCACGCAGACGAACAGGACGGAGGGCTTCTCGGGCATGGGGGCTCTCTTTCTGGACTCGCGACGGAACGCGAGCGACGACGGGCGTGGCCGGTGTCGCGGGTGTCGCGGGCGTCATCGGCCTCGTGGGCGTGGTGGCCGACAGCGCCCGGCGGCCTCGGTGCCCCGCTGCCGCGAGGCGCCAACGACGGCGATGGCGACGGCGATGGCATCAGCGGCTACTGATGTGAAAGTATCAGCCCATGATGACGTCAGTCGACACTGATCTGATGCGGGTGCTGGCCGACCCGCTCAGGCTGCGAATCGTGACCCTCCTGGCCCGCGAGACGCTGTGCACGACGCACCTGGTGGCGGAGACCGGAGCCCGGCAGACGAACCTCTCCAACCATCTGCGCGTGCTGCGCGAGGCGGGGGTGGTGGACACCGAGCCGTGTGGCCGGTTCACCTACTACCGGCTGCGGCCCGAGCGCCTCGCCCAACTCGCGGGTCACTTCGCCGAGCTGGCCGAATCCGCCCGTGCCGCCGCCGACAACAAGCGAGCCTGCCCGTGAACCGCGCCGCACCGGTCGACGTCGTGTCGCCGTCAGCGGGTCAGGAGACCTCGGTCGTCGCGAAGCTCTCCACCCTCGACCGCTTCCTGGCCGTGTGGATCGTGCTGGCCATGGCCCTCGGGCTGGGGCTCGGGCGGGCGGTCCCGGGGTTGGACGACGCGCTCGCCAAGGTCGAGATCGGCGGGGTCTCGCTGCCGATCGCCGTGGGCCTGCTGGTCATGATGTACCCGGTCCTGGCCAAGGTCCGCTACGACCGGCTGGACGCGGTCACCGGCGACCGGCGGCTGATGGTCTCCTCGCTGGTGATCAACTGGCTCGTGGGGCCCGCGGTCATGTTCGCGCTGGCCTGGATCTTCCTGCCCGACCTGCCCGAGTACCGGACCGGCCTGATCATCGTCGGCCTCGCCCGCTGCATCGCCATGGTCATCATCTGGAACGACCTGGCCTGCGGCGACCGGGAGGCCGCCGCCGTGCTGGTGGCGCTGAACTCCGTCTTCCAGGTCATCGCCTTCGGCCTGCTGGGCTGGCTCTACCTGGACCTGCTGCCGGGCTGGCTCGGCCTGGGCGACGGCGAGCACCTCGACATCTCGATGTGGAAGATCGCCCTCAACGTGCTGGTCTTCCTCGGTGTCCCGCTGCTGGCCGGCTTCCTCACCCGTCACCTGGGCGAGCGGCGCATGGGGCGCGAGTCGTACGAGGCCCGCGTGCTGCCCGCGATCGGGCCGTGGGCGCTGTACGGGCTGCTGTTCACGATCGTGATCCTGTTCGCCCTCCAGGGGGAGACGATCACCTCCCAACCGCTGGACGTGGCCCGGATCGCGGTGCCGCTGCTGGTGTACTTCGCGCTGATGTGGGCCGGCAGCTTCCTGCTGGGCAAGGCGATCGGGCTGGCGTACGACCGGACCGTGACGCTGGCGTTCACCGCCGCCGGCAACAACTTCGAGCTCGCCATCGCCGTCGCCATCGCCACCTTCGGCGTCACCTCGGGCCAGGCCCTCTCCGGCGTCGTCGGCCCGCTGATCGAGGTGCCCGTCCTGATCGGCCTGGTGTACGTCTCCCTCGCCTGGCGGGCGAAGTTCGCCCCCACGGCGCAGGTCACGGCGGCCGAGCGCTGAGGTGGCCGAGCGTTGAGGTGGCCGAGTGCTGATCAGGCACGGCCCAGGCCGCGTCTGGCCCGGCCCCGGGGACGGCCGCCCCGGGGCCGGGCCGGACGCCCGCGCCACCCCGGGCGTCAGCGAGGCGCCTCCGCCCCCTCAGGCCCGGTCGCCTCGTCCGGCCCGCCAGACCCGTCCGTCCCGCTCGCGCTGCCGGCCCCGCCCGTCCCGTCGGGTTCGCCGCCCCCGCCACCCGGTGCGCCGCCGGGATCAGGAGCGGCGGAGGGGCAGGGGGCGAACGCGCCGCGGTGCACCGTCTTGTCGCCCGTGACGTCGAAGTGCGCGGCGAAGCGGGTCCGGCCGAGCATGTCGGCGGTGTTGCCGCACACCGGGGTCGGCCGGCCCGTGGCGAACCGGTGCCGGTCGTCGAGGTCGAAGGCGTGCGGGTGCCCCTCCAGGGTGCCTCGGTAGACGGCCGTCTGGCCGTAGTCCTCGCACCCGTCCTCCAGGGGCAGCTTGAACGCCCGTACCGTGAGCGCGGAGAAGTTCACGTACCCGATCTTGCGCGCGATCTCCGGGTGCGAGACGGGCACCGGGCACCGGTCGATGACCCGCACGTCGGCGCAGCCCGAACGGGCCATGAGGCGGCGGAAGTCCCGTTCGTACAGCGCGCCGCTCAGACACTCGCCCAGCAGTTCCGGGTCCTCCATGAGGGACGCGGGGATGCGCCGGTCGGCGAAGATCTCGCAGAAGTGCAACTCGCCGCCGGGCCGCAGGACGCGGAAGATCTCCTCGAACAGGCGCGGCTTGTAGGGGGAGAGGTTGACCACGCGGTTGGCGACCACCACGTCCACGGAGCCGTCCGCGATGCCCGCCGTGCTGAGGTCCTCCAGGTAGCCGTTGCGGAAGTCGACGTTGGCGTAGCCGAACCGTTCGGCGTGGTGGCCCAGGTGCCGGCGAGCCACCTCCAGTTGGTCCTCCGCCATGTCCACCCCGATCACCCGCCCGGTGGGTCCGGTGAGTTGGGCCAGCACGTAGGCGTCGCGCCCGCTCCCGCACCCCAGGTCGAGCACCGTGGCGCCGGTGAGGGCCGCGGGGATCGGTGAGCCGCGCCCGTGGAACCGGTCCACCACCTCCCCGTGCACCCGCCGCAGGGCCGCCGCGACGTGCGGCGGGGGCGGCGCCGTGCGGCAGCCGGGTGCGGAGCGGCCCGCGGGGGACGGAGGGTTCCCGCCGCCGCACTCCTGGACGTACGCGGCCGTGGTGGTCGACATGGCTCTCCTCGAACGCGGCAGCGGCCCCTGCCTGGTGGACGGGGCCCGACGGATCCGTACGTGACGACACTTTTACGCTCCGTACACACCTGAGGGCGTGGCGACGGGTCGGAGAGGCCGCGGGGCCCCACCGAGCGTTGACCGTCGCCGCGGCGCGGAGACCTCCGCCTCACACCCCAACGGCGCGCCCCAATGTTGACAGGTGTCGAATAAGCCCGCCTAGCGGACCGGCCACCTCGTCCCCGGGCAAGGGGACAACCAGCCACTTGGCCGCCCCTGGCGGGCCGCCCACCCGCCCCGCCTCCACACCCCCCGACCGGGTGGGCGACCCCGCCAGGGAGCGTGGAGGACATGTGAAGGTCGGGCGTTATCGTCTGCACGTCACCCACATCTGGGCTGGCCTGAGTGGGCGAACGGGAGGGGCGGGGCGTCGATGGGGAAGAAGATCGAGGAACTCGACGTACAGGTCGACGAGCTGGCGCTGTCGCTGGTCGGATGGCAGGTCGAGAACGTACGCGCGCGGCTCGTGACGGAGAGCTTCGACGGCACCCACTTCCAGGAGATCGCCGTGTCGGGCACGGCCCGCTTCCTGCGCGAGGACTGGACCGACCGCTTCTCGGCGGACGAGGACGACGACTACCCGCCCACGCTGCTGCTCGGGTTGAGCCCGGTGGAACGGCCCGAAGCGGTCAGCTACACGCCCGCCCTGCTGGAGACGATCAGGAAGGCCGGCAAGCGGCCGGTGCGCTTCTCCCAGACCAGCAGCACCTGGGAGACCTCCCAGCGCGTGGGGCCCGAGCAGATCGCGCTCCAGGTGACCTCCTTCGACGTCGGCGAGACCGACCTCGACCTGACCTGGCCCGGGACGAGGAGCAAGCCGCTGCCCGTCGAGCTGATGGACGAGACGGTCCACGAGGCCGTGCGGCTCAGGCCCACCACCTGTGACGCCACGATCGTCGGCGCCAAGGACGAGGCGACCCTTCAGGTGCGCGTCGGCGGGTTCGCGGAGTTCACAACGGCCAGGGAACTGCTGACCGACCTCGTCGCCATGGAGCCCTGGCGCGGCGAGGCCCCCGAGGACGAGAGCGACGTCGAGGACGAGTGCCCCTTCGAGGTCCCGCTGCCCGCGCTCGCCGTCGAGGTGCTGGACGACAGCGACTTCCTGCTCGACAAGCGCGAGACGCCGCTGTACGGGCGGGTGCCGGTCGGCGAGGGCGGCGCGGTGCCGTCGCGTCAGCCGCGCTGGATCGTCCAACTCCCCTTCCACCTGGACGACCTGTCCGGCAAGCCCACCCGCGTCGTGGTCCGCGTCCTGGACGCGGAGGACCTGTGACCGCCCTGCCGACGGCCGTCGCCGCCCTGCGCGACACCCTCGTACGCGAACACCGGCAGGCGCCCGGACTCTTCCGCGAGATCGCCCGGATGGAAGGGTTGCTGGCCGACACCTACCGGGACCGGGTGCCGTACGAACTGCTCCAGAACTCCGACGACGCCGGCGCCCGCACCGTACTCGTCGAGGACCTGGGGGACGGCCGGTTCCGCTGGGCCAACGACGGACGCCCGCTGGACGCGGCGGACGTCGAAGCGCTGTGCCGCAGCGCCAACTCCACCAAGACGCGCGGTGGCGACTCGATCGGCTACCGGGGGATCGGCTTCAAGTCGCTGGCGGCCATCGCCCACCGGATCGACGTCCAGTCGGCGGGCGTGCGCTTCGCGTTCGACCGGGCGGCCGCCGCGGCGCTGCTCGGCGAGGCCGACGCGAGCGCGGTGCCGCTGATCCGGATACCCACCGAGGTGCACGCCGACGCGCCGGTCGCCGGCGTCACGTTCACCGTCACCTGCGGCCGGCGACCTGGCGACCCGCCGACCCCGTCGGGCGGCGCGGCGACTCCGCCGGCCAGCACGGGGGCCCCGTCGGGCAGCACGGCGTCCCCCGGGGCGATCGACCCGCTCAGCGCGCTGTTCCTCCGCAACGTGACGCGCGTCCGCACCCCCGCGACGACGGGGCCGGCGTCGGGAACGGGCGCCGGAAGCGCCGGCGCGGGCCAAGGAGCCCCGGCGGCCCCGCAGGACATCCACATCGAACGCGACGCCGCGCGGGTCGTGCTCCGCGTCGACGGCGCCGAGGCGGCGTTCGCCCTGCTGCGCCACGGTACGGCGACCGTCGCGGTGCCCCTCGACGCCCGCGCCCTCGCCATGACCGGCGTACGGGGCCGGCTGGCCTGTTTCCTGCCGCTCCAGGACGAGGTGGGGCTGCCGGTCATCGTCTCCGGCGACCTCCTCACCGACCCTTCCCGCACCCACGCGGTGACGGCGGACGCGTCGACCCGCCAGGTCCTGGCCGACGCGGCCCACGCCATCGCGCGGCGGCTGCGCACACCGGGTGACCCGACGTTCGAGCGGCTGTGGCAGTTGGTCCTGGACGGCGAGGACCTGCGCGGCGTGCTGATCTCCGGCACGGCCTCCGCCGGCAAGCTCCTCGTCTCCGCGCTGCGCGAGGAGATGACCGCCCACCGCCCGCCGTTCGCCCACTCCCCGCTCCCGCTGGAGCCACCGGACGTGCGGGTCATCTTCCCCGACGGCGCCCCACAGGCCCTGTACGCGTCGCACCACCAGTCCGCCGCCCGGGCGCTGAAGGCGGTGCTCGGCCTGCGGAGCGTCGACTTTACGGCCACCCTCGCCGACCTGGACCCCACCCTGCTGTCCGACCCGCTCCGCGCGCGCCTGGCCGCCCACTTCCAGGAACTGGCCCGCACCCACGGCCGCCGGCTCACCGAGACCGAGAGCCGACTCGTCCAGGAGGCCAGCCCCCGGGAAGAGTCGCCCACCGCCCCGCCGCCCACGGTCCCGCCGCCCACCGAGGAAATCCGCGTCACGAAGGCGGCCCCCGCCGCGGACAACTCCCTGGCGTCCGTACTGAAACGGTGGCGGGCGGCCGAACTGGCGACGAAGGAGTACCTCAACCACCTCGGCTGGACGCTCCGCGACGTCAGCGCCCAGAACGTCGGCTACGACCTGGAGGGCACCGACCCACGCGGCGAGCCGGTACGCGTCGAGGTCAAGAAGGTGGACCGACCCGACGCCCGGTTCGCCATGACCAACAACGAGATGTCCCTCATGCTGACGCAGCCAGGCGGCTACCTCCTGGCCATCGTCGTCGGCGACGGCCGCCACGCCCAACTCCTCCTCCTCGACCCCTCCCAGGCCGACCTCCCCAAGGAACGCGTCTGCCGCCGCTGGGACTGGGAGTTCACCGACTGGTCCCGGTTCGCGAGGGTGGCGGGGTGAGCGTGGGCTTGAAGGAGCCGCCGCCCTGGGGGCCCGGCCCCCGGGCGGCGATCGGCGACCGTGCGGTGGCCGGTGATCACGTGCGCCGGGTGTCGCGGGGCGTTGCGAAGCTGGCTGGCTGATCGCCGCCGTTGGTGTCAGGCGCCGGATCCGGCGTGATGTTTCGCCGTTTTCGCAGGCCAGCCGCTTGACACAGGCTAGCTCGTCTCAGTCGCCGTGGTAGAGGCGAACTGGATCGATCAGCTGGATGGCGGGGTCGTTCTCGGCGAGGTGGCGCAGTTCAGGTGTGAAGCCGGTGCCGCTGTAGCACTGCAGCCGGGTGACGTCGGTGGCGGTGCCGCGCGCGGTGAGGAGAGCACGGATGTGCTGGAGACGTTCGAGGTGGCTCTTTCCCATGACGTCGTTCCATTTGGCTTCGCCGATGGCGAGCAGCGTTTCGCGGCCGCTGTCCGTCTCGCCATGGACCGCGACGTCGACCTCGTGGCTGGTCTTCGCGGCAGGATCGTTGACGGTCCCGCTGGCGACCCTTGTGACCTGCCCGCCATGGGTTGCGGGGGATGCGTGCCAGCGGGCCCATTCGCGGCAGACCTGTTCGAAGTGCGGGCCGACGACCTTGCTGCGGAAGGTGGACTGGGCGCGGCGCCAGACGGCGGGGGCGCGCCCGGGGCGCTCCAAGTCGCCCCAGGCGGGGCGCATGACCGAGTGGTAGAAGGCGATGAGAGGTTCGGCGATGCGGTAGGCGGAGCGGTTGCGGCGGAAGGCGTCGGCCTCGTGGGTGATCATGCCGACGTCCTGGAGGACGCTGAGCGGGTGGGCGAGGTCGGTGGACTTGCGGCCGAGGTAGTCGGCGATGCCGCCGCGTGCGGTGTTTCCGGCGGCGATGGCGGCCAGGACGGAGTGGTAGAGCGCGGTGTCGTGGAGTTCGGGTTCCTCTGCGAGCAGGTAGCGGGCCTCGCGGAAGAGCGGACGGGCGGGATTGAGGACGGCGCGGGTGACCCAGGCGTCGAAGTCGTCGGGTCCGGCGGGGGTGTCGCCCTGGGTGAACTCGCGGCGGTAGGCGGGGGTGCCGCCGACGATGGCGTGGGTGAGCAGTGCGGTGCGCGGGTCGGTGATCTCCCAGAACTCGGCGGCGAGGCGGAAGTCCAGGGTGGAGACGACGAGTTCCAGGCCGGCGCGGCCGCGCAGCGGGGCGTTGCCGGCGAGGAGTCCGCCCATGAAGGACAGGGCGGAGCCGCATAGCAGGAGCCGCACAGGGGTGTTGGTGTGCTGGGCGGCGGGGTCGAGGGCGCGCTGGATGATCGAGGGGAGCGCGGGGGAGGCCTTGGCGAGGAAGGGGAACTCGTCGATGACCGCGATGGTGGGGCCACCCCTGTCGGCGATGCGCATGAGCTCGGTGACGGCCTCGTCCCAGTGGGCGAAGCGGAACGGGGTGGGCTGGTCGCGATGGCGGGCGAGGGCTTCGCCGAACTGGCGCAGGGCGTCGGTTTCGGTGGTCTCGGTGGCGGTGAACATGAAGCCGCCGCTTGCACGAGTGACGGCGTCCAGGAGGAAGGTCTTGCCCTGGCGGCGGCGGCCGGAGACCACGCCGAGGGTGGCGCGCGGGCTGGGCAGGGCGGCGAAGCGGGTCAGCTCGGCCCACTCGAAGTCGCGGTCGAACATCTCGGCGGGTTTGTCCACGGCACCTCCATATGGATAGGTGCGCTTATTATATCTGGACTTATTCGAGAGTGCTTAGCGCGTCCGGCGTCGGCCAGGGCGCGCGCCGCATCGGCGGGCTGCCAGTCGCGGTGTCACACCGCGTGCAGTTCCCCACTGCATGCCGCCAGTACCGCGCGACCCATGCCCGCCTCGGGAGCGGGCGGCGGCCCGCCCCTGAGCGGCTTCGCGACGCGCCGTGTCGGTGGGCGGGATGGCACACACCGTGTCCATGGCCTCGTCGAGCAGGTCGGCAACGGTCCGCGGGCCGCGCGGACGCGGCACGACTCATTGGCGGTGCTGCATTTCTGTGAGGATCCAGCGATTTGTGCTTGATCCGCCGACTGTTCAAGCCGCTCTAGCATTTTCTTCGCCCGGCTCACGTCTTTGTGTGCCATTGGCACCGGGCTTGCGTCCGGGTAGCCTGCCGCTAGCCATGCGGACCCGGGCTGAAGTGCTGGGTCTGACAGCAACCCGCCATTGACCATGCGAACGAGCATGTAGCTCAGACGACACGTCGATTGACAGGGTTCCCCATTACTTGTGGCGGTATCGGCGCGTGCTTGGGCTGGTGCTGCTTCTGAGACGTGACGTGAGACAGGAAATGATTCATTCGTTCATCGCGCACACGAGTCCGGGGCGGAGCAGAGTATTCGCCCTTGTCAAAGGCTCCCGCGACGAGTTGGAGGCGGTGACCACACTGGGAGCGGGTGATCTCCATCTGACCGGGGAACTGGTCGATGCGCTCAACTGCTTCCTGGCCGACCGCGACGAGACTGCTCTCGGGTCGGTGCTGGATCGAGTCCCGAAGCCTGTGCGCATGGCCGCGCAGCGATATCTCAAGGACAAGTGCGCACCGGTGCCTGGAGCCTTCACCGGTTTCGGCCCGATCGATGTAGTTCGCCCTGCTGTCTACTTCAGCGACATCGATGATGAACTCGAGGAGTACCTTGAGGGCGCGTACATGATCGGGCTCGGCATTCGCATGTCGAACGAGCGCGGCAGCGATGGAGACGTCGATTGGGTCTTGCAATTGCTCAGCGACGAGGTCTCCGTGCCAGCCAGCGCCGAGCCTCGCACGTGGGCGCTTCCCGCAGAAGCGAAGCTCCTGCAGACCTGGACGAGTAAGCGGCTGACTGGCGGCATCGGCCCCGTTCGTAGCGCGCTCAATGTGGCGGAGGATGCGAGCGCCGAGGGGCGTTGGGTAAGGATCCATACGTTGCTTCACAGCGACCGTGATGTCGATTTCGAGGGCAACGGATCCTCGGAATTCGTCGTCGACGTCTTCGATGCGCCCATCCCGCTGCAACACTTGGATGAGTAGGCCAGCCGTACTACCGCGCCCAACGGCCGTTGGGCGCGGTAGTACGGCTGGCACCGTCGCGGGAGGCCGGCGCGGTTCAGCGAGCAGGTCCTGCGGGCTGCCTACCTTCGACCTCCAAAGCCCGCACAGTGGCTGAGTCGGCGTCGGGCCTGCCGCTGACTACGACGTCGCTCAACATCGCCCCAAAGTGCCAGGGCAGTAGTACCTCGCAGGGCGTGACGAAACTGCTCAAAGCCTCTGCGGCTTGGTAGACGCGAAGTTGCCCGGAGTCACTTATCGTGTCGTTTCCGCCTCGTTCCCAGCAGGTACGAAACGACCCTCCGCGGCACTCGCGGAGGGTCGATGTGTCCCATTACCTGGCACGTTCTGGTGCCCCCGGCAGGATTCGAACCTGCGACACCCGCTTTAGGAGAGCGGTGCTCTATCCCCTGAGCTACGGAGGCGGGGCTTGCGTGTCCCCGTTGGTCTCGGGCCGAGAGTGCGGGCGCCACGCGGTTGGGCCGTCGGTGAGGGCGGCCCAGGACAGGGTAGCGGATGGGGGTGCCGGCGCGGTGGGGCGGGCCGTGAGGGGAGGCAGGCGCCTGTTGGTGCGCGTGCCGCTCGCGCACCCGTACGCCCCCGGCTAACCCCCGAACTGCCAGGTCACCGTGTCGTTCGCGGCGAGCAGGGAGAACAGGACGACCAGGTCGGCGACGCCCAGGGTGAGGCCGAGGAAGGCGCGGCCCTTGCGGTGGGTGCCGCGGAGGAGGGCGAGGGTGGCCAGGGCGATGGCGCACGGGCCGAAGACCAGGTTGAAGACGAGCAGGCCGACGAGACCGAGTACGAAGGCGGCCACCGCCATGCCGTCGGCGTCGCGTGGGCGGTCGGCGTGTCGGGTGGTGGTGGTCGGTGCGGTGGTCGTCGGTGGGGTGGCGGCGCTGGAGGCGGAGTGGCTGGAGCCGGAGTGGGGGGTGGGGCGGTTGTCGGCCGGGCTGGTGGTGGTCCGCTGGTGGTCTCGGGTGAGGACACCCATGGTGAACTCCTCTCGCTTCAGGGGCGGTCAGTGCTGCCTGGCGCGCGTGCGGCGTTCGCGGAGGGAGAAGACGAGCAGCCAGCCGGCGATGGCGGTGGCCGCGATGAGGAAGACCGGCAGCGAGGTGTGGGCTGCCGCGCCGACCACGAGGCTCATGAGGAGGAAGAGTGCGACGAGGAAAAGCATGGGACGGCCTTTCTCGGTCGGGGTCGGTGTCTGAGGTCAGAGTCGGTGGTCCAGGGGCGGAGGTGGGCGCGGTCCGGGTGACCGACGAGGCCGGTGTGGCCGGTGTGCGGTCAGGGAAAGCGCGCACCATGGTTCAGTGAACATTTGGAATGACGACTGTTCACTGACTTCAGTGTACGGTGGCCAAAGCGGGAGAACGGTTGTTTACTGAATGACATGAGTCACACGGTCGGGGTCAGGCAGGCCCAGAAGCAGAAGACCCGGCAGGCACTCCTGGACGCGGGGTTGCGGCTGCTTGAGGAGCAGAGTCTGAGCAGCCTCGGCCTGCGCGAGGTGACCCGCCTGGTGGGCGTGGCGCCGGCCGCCTTCTACCGGCACTTCCGTGACATGGCCGACCTCGGAGTGGCGCTGGTGGAGGAGGCGTTGGGCAGCCTGCACGACATGATCCGCGCCATACTCGCCGAGCAGAACGGCGACGAGGAACGGATCGAGGGCACCGTCGACGCGGTGGCGCGTCACGTGCGCGCGTACCCCGCCCACGTACGGTTCATCGCGCGCGAGCGGCACGGCGGGGTACGCCCCGTACGGGAGGCCATCGCGGCGGAGTTGGGCCGCTTCGTCGACGAGGTGGCCGCCGCGTTCGCCCTCCAACTGGAGGCGGACGGTTGGAGCGCCGAGGACATTCGGATGCTGGCCGAGTTGTACGTGGACCACATGGTGATGACCGCCGCGGCGTTCCTTGAGGCGGCCCCGGACCGTTCCGCCGCCGCGGACGCCGACGCCTCCGACGACCCCGCCGAGGCCGATCGCGCGGCGGCTGCCGCGGAGGCCAGGATCGCCGCCACCGCCCGCAGCCAGCTGCGCATCATCAGTCTGGGGCGGCAGCATTGGCGTGATGCGTGACGTCTGGTGCATGGTGCGTGACGTCCGACGCTGACGTCTGATGTCTGACGTCTGGCGCGTAGTGCGTGGTGATGGGGGCTCAACTCGTCGCGCCGCGGCGGGTGATCCTGATGGCGTAGTCGCCGCTGCGGGTGTGGTCGGTGACGGTGATGCTGACGCGTACGCCGTGCCGGTTGTCGGTGAAGGTCTGACCCGGCGTGAACGTCGCGTCGCTGAGGCCCGCGTGCACGTTGGGGAGCCGGGTGCAGCCCTGCGCGCCGGCGGTCGGCCCGTTGGGCGGGGGCGCGGCCCCGGGCGGCCGATGGGGGTGGCGCGGATCGGTGCCGTGCGTGCTGTCCATGACGGTGACCGGGCCCTGCCCCGAGTCCTTATGGACGTCGACCCAGTAGATGAGGACGCCCGGTCGGCACACGGCGGCGTCGTTGCCCCCGCGCATCCGCGCCTCCATGACGTACCCGCCACGGCGCGACACGGGGAGGAAGACCACCTTCGTGCCGCCGGGGCGGGCGAGCGGGGTCAGGGTGTGCCGGGATATTCCGGCTCGGGCGGTCGCGTCGGGACTCTCGGTAGCGCACGCGACCTGCCGCGCGCCGAGCCAGCCCAGCTTCCACTTGTGCCAGCCGAGTATGTCGTTGTTGGCGCCCCAGTCTTCCGACATCAGGTCCCAGTGCCCGGCGCGGTCCGCGCCCGACGCCGTGTAGAGGTCGGGCAGGCCGAAGGAGTGGTTGTTCTCGTGCGGCAGCACGCGGTAGCCGGTCTCGCGCAGGCTGCCGGTGCCGTCGTCCTGGCGGCTGTAGACGAACGAGACGTTGGACAGGCGCACGCCGTCGGCGCGCGGCGCGCGATCGTTGTCCGCGAACGTCACCGAGAGCACCGTGTGCGCCGCCGGCGGCCCCGCGTTCGGCGTGACCAGGACGTTGACCAGGTCGTATCGCCCGAAGTCCACACGCTCGTCGGCCGCGGCCACGATGTCCTTGAGCAGCCGCTGATAACCGGGCTCGTACGGGCTGCCGCGGTCGATGCCGTACGCGGTGAAGGGGCGCGGCATCCGGAGCCAGTGGCGGATCGGTGTGGCGGGCCGGTAGTCGAGCCGCCCGTACGAACCGCGGGTGAACCAGCGTGAGGTCTGCGGGAAGAACTCCGCGAACCGCTGTCGCGCCGTGCCCTCGCCGGGCGTGTCCGGGAAGTCGATCATGAGGGTGAGCGCGTGCACCGTGCCTGTGCTGCGCGCGTAGCCGTCCTTGGTCGGTATGCCCTCGGACAGGTGGGCGTCGCCGTGTGTCGACAGGGTGCAGGGGAGGTCGGCGGCGTCGGCGCCGGTGGTGTCGGCTTCGGGGTCGTTCTGGCCGTCGGGGCGCGGGTCCGTCTGGCCGCGCCCCGTGGCCGCGCCGTCGGGCCCGGTCCGGGTCGTCGCGCCGTCTCCGTTCCCGGTCCTGTCCGTGTCCCCGTTCACGTTCCCGTTTCTGTCCGTGTCGCCGTCCCCGTCCCCGTCTGTCGGTCGCTCGTCGCGTCGGCCGGTGAGGTTGTCGCCCGTTCCGCTCTCGTGTGAGCGGGTGTCGGCCTGGTCGGACGCGGTGCTGTCCCACTCGGCCGGGGCCGGTGGGTGGTCCGGGGGCGCGGCGGTCGGGTCGTCGGTGGCCGTGGGTGCCACAGATATGAGGGCGACGAAGGCGGCGGCCGCGACGAGCGCGACACGGGGCGCCCTGCGGTCTCGTACTCGTCCCTGACCCGCAGATATGTGACCCGAGCGGGCGGGTTTCCGGGCCCGGGGGGTTGCCGGTGTGGCGGGGCGAGCGGGGGAGGCCGGCGTGCGCGGGTTGGCCTGCGCCTGGTGCGGAGTCTGGAAGGTCCGGGGTGTCCGCGACGTTCGGGGTGCCTGGGCGGGGTCGCGGGGGGCGCGGTGGTGCGAGGTGGGGGGTGTGGGGCGTGCGCCGGGGCGAGGGCCGTCGGATATGGGCGGTCGCGCCCGATCGGGGCCCTGGTCGTCGGGAGGGTTGCTGTCGCCTGGCCGTTGGTGCCGCATGCCGGACCCACCTTCGCGGCCGGGGCAGCCGGTCGGGTGCGGTGGCTGCGCTGTGCGACCACCATCCCGAGCGCGCGAGCGCGCCGCGCGTCGGATGCGCCCGTCCGCGCGCAATCTGTACGCCGCTCGGGTGTCGCGACGGGCTGTGGGGTGTGGCGCGGCGGGCGCTGGCCGGGGCGGGGCCTCTGCCCGTCGGGAGCGGTACGCGGGCCCGCTTCGTACGCCACACGGACCCCGTACGTCCCCCGCATTCCGCCGGGAACGGTCTTTCCCGGGCCGCGCTTCGCGTCGAGGTGTGCCCATGACCTGCGGATACGTGGCTCTACAGGTTTACGGCGACCCCGCCTTTCGAGCGTGTGTTCCAGTTCACATCGAGTCGCGAAATATCCGGGGAGGGGCTCCCCGTTTAACCGGGTGACTTCAGAAACGGGGACAGGTTCCCCGGTACGAGGACTTGAGACCTAGGTCCCAAGGATCGTCCGGGGGCGGGAAGTGACGGAGCGGCACGGGGGGCCGGAGGGCGCGCGCGGCGCGTCCGTTGGTGCCCGCGTCGCACGACCACACGACCGAGGAACCGCGGAAGTCGGCGGCGGCCGCAGGCACCGCAGCAGTGTCGCTGCGGAGCCGCGTGGCGACCGTGCCAGCAGCGTGCGTCGGCGTGACAGAAGAGCAGAAACCGTGACGAGCGGGGGCCCGAGCCTCCGGCCATCGAAGGGAGAGCGGTCGTGACCGCCACCAGCTCCGCGAAGGTCTCGCAGCCCCGGTTGCGCGCGGACGCGTTGCGCAACCGGGAGCGGATCATCGCGGCGGCGCGCGAGGTCTTCGTCGAGCACGGGGCCGACGTCCCTCTCGATGAAATCGCTCGACGGGCTGGGGTCGGGAATGCCACGCTCTATCGGCACTTCGCGGACCGTGGCGAGCTGATACACCACGTCGCGCTCTCCGTCATGGATCACATAGCCGACCAGGCGGAGGCGGCGAGGGTCGAGGAGCCGGACGCCTTCGAGGCGCTGCGGCGCTTCGTACACCAGGCGGCCGGGATGGGAGCGCTGTGCCCACTGATGTCACACACCGCTGACAAGGAACATCCTGAGTTGGTTGCCGCCCGACACCGCCTCAACTGCGGCATTGAAGCCCTGATGAGGGATGCCCGCGAGAGCGGTCAGCTACGGACCGACATAGACGTCGGTGACCTGATGGTCGCCGTCACCCAACTCACGCGACCGCTTCCTGGCCTGGGGGCCACGCCCCGGGGTCGCGGTTCCGGGTGTGGGGTGAGCTGCGTGGACTTCGATCAGTTCGTCCACCGGCACCTGCAGTTGTTCCTGGACGGCCTCGCGACGCCGGCCCGCTCCGTACTCCCCGGCGCGGCAGCAACCATGGAGGACCTGCGCCCCACGACCTGAGCACCTGACCTGACGTTTCTCTTCTCTTACCGCGCCGCAGACAGTCACCACAGGCGCGCTTTTGCCACCATCCGGGCCCTGCATGCCTCCCGCGTCGCCGGCCCGCCGAGTCCCCGATCTTTCACTCCCGTATCGCTAGGTAGGCCCACTCATGCCAGAAATGGCCAAGCAAGCTGACCCACGGCGCTGGAAAGCGCTGATCTTCATCGCCCTCGCCCAACTGATGGTCGTGCTCGACGCGACGATCGTGAACATCGCGCTCCCCTCGGCGCAGGAGTCCCTGAACATTTCCGAGGGCAACAAGCAGTGGGTCATCACCGCCTACGCCCTCGCCTTCGGTGGTCTGCTCCTCTTCGGTGGACGCCTGGCTGACCTGTGGGGACGTCGTCAGACGTTCATCATCGGCCTGCTCGGCTTCGCCGCCGCCTCCGCCCTCGGTGGCGCCGCGGTCAACACCGGCATGCTGCTCGGCGCCCGCGCCCTGCAGGGTGTGTTCGGCGCACTGCTCGCCCCCGCGGCCCTGTCGCTGCTGGCGGTCATGTTCACCGACCCGAAGGAGCGGGCCAAGGCGTTCGGCGTCTTCGGTGCCATCGCCGGTGGTGGCGGTGCGGTCGGTCTGATCCTGGGTGGTGTGCTCACCGAGTACATGGACTGGCGCTGGACGTTCTACGTGAACATCCCGTTCGCCGCCGTCGCCGTGGCCGGCGCCATCCTGGTCATCAGCGAGCCCAGCGACAGCCGTAACCCCTCCAAGCTCGACATACCCGGCGTGGTGCTCGCCACCACGGGTCTGGTCTCGCTGGTCTACGGCTTCACCCGGGCCGAGGAGGACGGCTGGACCGCGGGCGCCACCATCGGCCTGTTCATCGCCGCCGTGGTGCTGCTCGCCGCGTTCGTCGTGGTCGAGGGCCGGGTCAAGAACCCGCTGCTTCCGCTGCGCGTGCTCACCGAGCGCAACCGTGCCGGCGTCTACATGTCGCTGGGCCTCGCGGTCATCGGCATGTTCGGCCTGTTCCTCTTCCTCACCTACTACCTGCAGATCGTCAAGGACTACAGCCCGGTCACGACCGGCCTCGCGTTCCTGCCGATGATCGCCACGATGATCACCGGGTCGACCCAGATCGGCGCCCGCCTGATGACCCGCGTTCCCCCGCGGCTGCTCATGGGCCCCGGCTTCCTGGTCGCCGCCCTCGGTATGGGGCTGCTCACCCAGCTCGACACCGACAGCTCCTACGCCGGGCTGATCCTGCCGGCCATGCTGCTGCTCGGCCTGGGTATGGGTACCGCGTTCATGCCGGCGATGAGCCTGGCGACGCACGGCGTGCAGCCGCGTGACGCGGGCATCGCCTCCGCGATGGTGAACACCTCGCAGCAGGTCGGCGGCGCCATCGGCACCGCGCTGCTCAACACGATCGCGGCCAGCGCCACCACCGAGTACTTCAAGGACCACGCGCAGGGCGCCACGTCGGCGAAGAGCCTGCAGCTCACGGCCCTCGTCGAGGGGTACACGACCGCCATCACCTGGGCCGTCGTCATCCTCCTCGTGGCCTCGGCGATCGCCTTCACGTTCGTCAACACCGGGCCGCAGAGTGGCCACGGTGCCGCCGCCACCGGCGATGGCGCGGAGGACGACGTCCCGGTGCCGGTGATGGCCCACTGACCCAACTCACCGCCCTACCGGTGCCGAGCAAGGCGCTCGGGTGGGAGTGGATGGACAGCGGCTGCCGCGCCCGATGCGCGGCAGCCAGGCAGGGGGCCCCCGCCGTTGGACACGTTTGGCGACAGTGTCCGGCGGCGGGGGCCCCGCCGCGTGTCCGCACGGCACGGCCGGTCGGCCGGACGGCGCCGGTCGGCGCCGGTCGGCCAGCTTGGCGGAGCGCCGCTGGCCGGTGCTGACGGCGGTCGGTCCCGGGTGGTGGGCCTACGGCCTACGCGGCGGGCGCAGGGCGGCAGTGAGGGTGCGGGGGAGGTGCGATGTGGTGGGGGGTGACGGTGTGGTGAGGGTGCCCCGCGCGGTGCGCGGAACGTCGGAGCGCGAAGGCGCGGGGGAGCGAAGGTGTGAGGCGCGAGGGTAAGGGGTTTCAGCGCAGCCAGGGGAGGTCGGCGCGGCCACACTCAGGCTGGAGGCCCTTGGCGATGGCGCGGCAGATCTCGCCGAGTTGGCTGACCTGTTCGGCCGAGAGGCGATCGAAGATCGCGTGACGGACCGCCTCGACGTGCCCGGGCGCGGACTTGCTGAGCACCTCGTAGCCCTCGTCGGTGAGCACGGCGTTCTGGCCGCGCTTGTCGGAGGCGCAGTCCTCGCGCCGGACCCAGCCGTACTTCTCCAGCCGGGATACGGCGTGCGAGAGGCGCGAGCGGGTGATCTTCGCGCTCCGTGCCAGTTCGGTCATCCGCATCCGCCGCCGTGGCGCGCGTTCGAGCAGCACCATCAGGCCGTAGTAGGTGTGCGGCATGCCGGCGTCGCGCTGCAACTGACGGTCGAGGTGGTCCTCAAGAAGCGTGGAGGCGTGCATGTACGCCTGCCAGGTCTGCTGCTCCTCATCGGTGAGCCAGCGCGGCTCGGGCTGGGGTCCACTCGTCATGACAACCACTGTTTCATTCCGGAAGCTCTTCTTGAAGTTTAAACAAGTGCGAGTTGCAGCCATTCCCCGAGCGTGACGGGCCACCCGGTTCCCGGTACGGAGGGTCACCCCGCCTCGCGCCGGCGCTCCCGGCGCGGGCGCGCGCAGGGCGAAGTCCGGCCCACCTGACGCGGTACGTCAGGTGGCCGGGGCAGCTCAGTGCATGGTCCACCAATCGACGGTGCCCGCACGGTCTTTTGATCATCTCCGCACGCGTGGAAGGGACTCTCTTGACGCTTGTGTTGGCCGAGAACGTTCGTTTGGGCGCCGTGTCGTTCCGCCGGACGTTCGCCGGCTGCCGTCCGGTGGGCGCCTCGCGGGCGTTCTGGGGCGGGGCGGTGTGGCGTCATCGGCGGCGGCCCCGTCGGCCCCGTGCGCGCTCGCTGAACCTGACCGAAAGGCATCGTGCGGCCCGTATGCGCCCACACGCGGCGCGAGGGCGTGGGTCAGCGGGGCGCGTCGATCATGGACTGGGCGTGCAGGGCCGCCGCGAGCGCGCGGGCGTCACCATCCGGTGCGGCGGCCGCCACGTCCATGGCGGTGTCCGCGAACTTGATCACGTGCTCGTCCCCGTGCGCCGCGGCCTGCGCGAACACCTCGTCGGGCGTCATGCTCGCGGCCTGCTGGGCCTGGGCCGTCGGGGCCGACAGCCTTTCCGCGGCCCGGTCGTCCGCGGCCTGGTCGTCTGCGGGGTGCTGCTGGGCGGGGTGGTGCTCTGCCGGGCGGTCGCCGGCGAAGTGGGGCGCGGGCCGTGGTGCCGCGGGCCCGTAGATCATCATGAGCGCGGCCACGGGCGGCCACACGGCGCATAGCGAGGGCGCCCACAGCGCGCGGGGCAGCGCGGGCAGCGTGCGCAGCACCGCGTTGGGCGCGGTGGCGGCGTGCACGAGCATAATCGGTTCGCCGTGGCCGTGGGTGGCGTACCGGTGGGTGCCGGCCCGTACGAGCCGGCTGAGCTGCGCGTACGCCAGGTCGGGGTCGTCTGGTACGTGCAGCGCGCCCATTGCCTGCTGCCAGCCGGGGACGGTGGGTACGCGGGCCAGCCGGTCGCGGATGCCGCCGCTCTGGTCGGCCAGACGGGGGAGCGCTGCGAGCGCTGCCGCCGGGGTCGCAGCGCCGCCTACGTCCACCGCGCCCGGCAGCGGCTGGTGGCGGGCGGCCCAGTAGCCGAGGGCCTCGGCGAGTTCGGTCAGGCGTGGGCCGCTCGGGGCGGGCGAGGTGTGGGAGGCGGTGGGGGCGTGTGTCGCCGGCGAGCCTGCTGCGGTGTCGGGGGTCGTGTGGGCGGTGTGCGTGGCGTGCGCGGCCCGTTCGGCGTCGAGCAGGGTACGGACCGCGTGCCCGACCCGGATCACACCATGGGTGGCGGAGGCGAGGATTCCGGGCAGAAGGCGGGGCCACCACACTGTCAGAACCTCGCGCCAGGGCCGCTCGGCCAGTTGGCGGGCGAAGTAGTCGGCCCAGTCCGTGAGGTGCCGGGGGTCGCCGAGCGCCTGCCGCCAGGTGGTCTCGGTGATGGGGGAGACCCGGCGCGGCCGGTCCTCCAGCTTGCTGTCGTAGTAGTCGAGCCAGCGGTGCACGGTGGCCGACTGCCCGCGCCTGACCAGTGCCTCCACCGCCATGGGCGCGTGGTTGGACAGCCAATCCTCGCGCTCGGGGCCGGTGCTGTGCAGTCGTTCGAGAGCTTCGTCGAGGATGCCGCTCGTGTCGTCCATGGGCGCACGCTAGGCAGCCGCGCCGTGACCCGGAACGGTCGCGAGGACCAACCACGTCTAGTCCCTGCGGCCGGCGACCATGGACCTGGGCCCTGGCTCTCTTGACGCGTGGTGCGCGGCGCGTGGTGCGGGACGCGTGGGGGTGATGCGTGATGCGGGACGTGTGATGCCGGGGTGTGGCGGTCCACGCGACGGCGGGTGTGGGCGTGGGGGCGGTGGTGCGGTGGTGTGGTCGGTCGCGGCGGCTGGTCAGCGTGCTCGGTTGCGGAAGACGTACAGGGCGCAGATGCCCATGATCGCGCCGAGTAGCAGGCCCATCATGGACGCCTTGAACACGGTTGCGCCGCTGAGCCCGTACAGGAATCCGAAGGCGCAACCGAAGGCCACCGCGTACGCGAGCGTCTTCACCTCGGTGATCATCGAACCCTGGCGGCGCCCGATGGCGTAGCAGACAGCGAAACAGACGGCCGCCGCGATCAGTCCGACGATCGTGGACTTGCCCGCCGACGAGCCGCCGTCGTGTTCCAGGAAGCCGACGTAAGCGCCGAAGAACAGGCCCAGCGCGAGCGGGATGGACCAGGCGTAGGTGTGGTGTTCGACGTACCGCGCCGTCGCGCCCGGCTTGCGCGGGCGCGCGTGCCGGGGGCCGTGTGCGTGAGGTTGCGGATGCGTGTGGCTGTGCGTCATGACGGGACCCCTCTCTCTCGTCACCCCGGGCTGTCTCTCTCGTCACCCCTGGCCGTCACCCCTGGTCGATCGGCAGGGCACACCCTCCACAGCACACCCGGTCGCGGCGCCCGGCAACTCGATCAGCCGGTTGGTCTACTGTGACCTGCGAAGACGGTCATCCGGTGGGTGGCTCACCGCGGGGCGGCGCGCGGCATGCGGCCGCTGGCGGGACCTCGGTGTGGCGGGGTTTCGGTGTAGCGGGGGAGCGGGGTGCGCCGGCGCGGGGTTGTGCGGGGTGGCGGTTGAGTGGTGAGAGCGGGCCGAACCTGGTTACTCGTGCAGGCGACCGGGCCCTGACGGTCTGGGGGGACCGATGGGGCGCGGGCCGGCCGGGCCGCGCGGGGCCGACTCCTGTCCGGTGCCGCCACCTGGGCTTTCCATCGCCGGGCGGCCGGCGGGCTGAGCAACCAGATGGCGATGTATGCCGTCTACAGGGTAGGAGCGTGGACGCGGACGACGCCGCTCGGGAGCGTGGAACGCGGCGACGGACGTGATGGCCGTCTCACGGGCGCGGCGTGGGCCGGCAGTCGGACAAGCGTGGGGGCCGCCTCCGGTACCCAGCCTGACCTGCGCTTCCCGATGATCCACTGACATGTGGCCTCCCTTGCGGCGGGACAGGGTACTGCATGATCACGAAAATTGCGGCGCCGGCCGGGAATTCTGTCCGGTTTCCGCTCGTTGTTTCCATCGGACGGGGTACTTGCAGGGTCCAGACCCTCTATCCCGACCAGCCCGATCCCGCGACCCACTCATCGCAAGGGAGCACGCATGGCAACCCGTGCCGTCGCCCGTCGTCAGGCCACCAACACCGGTTCTGACGGGGCAAGCAGCGTTCGCGCCGTAGGCGGGGAGATCGCCGACCGCGACCTGGTCGGCATGTACCTGGACGAGATCGCACGTACGCCGTTGCTCGACGCGGCCAAGGAAGTCGAGCTGTCCCAGGCCATCGAGGCTGGGGTGTACGCCCAGCAGATCCTCGACGGCGAGGTGGACGAGGCCGAGGCAGGCGGCGCGAGCCGCGCGGAGCTGGAGGCACTCGCCGCCGAGGGCGCCCGGGCGAAGGACGTGTTCATCCGCTCCAACCTGCGCCTCGTGGTAGCGGTCGCGCGCCGGTACCCGCGCAGCGGCCTGCCCCTCCTCGACCTGATCCAGGAGGGCAACGCGGGCCTGGTGCGTGCGGTGGAGAAGTTCGACTACGCCAAGGGCTTCAAGTTCTCGACGTACGCGACCTGGTGGATTCGGCAGGCCATCACGCGCTCCATCGCCGATCAGTCGCGCACCATCCGGCTCCCCGTCCACCTGGTCGAGGAGTTGGGCCGCATCCGTCGGGTGCAGCGCGAGTTCAACCGGGAGAACGGGCGCGATCCGGAGCACGCGGAGATCGCCGCCGAACTGGGCTCCACCCCGGCGCGGGTCGCGGACGTGCTCGACTGGGCCCGTGACCCGGTGAGCCTCAACATGTCGGTGGACGACGAGGGCGAGACCCAGTTCGGTGACCTGCTCGAGGACACCTCGGCGGAGTCCCCGGAGCAGTCGGTCCTGGTGATGCTGCGCCGCGAGGGCCTTGAGGACCTGATCGGCCGGCTCGACGAGCGCACCGCCTCGATCATCAAGGCGCGCTACGGCATGGAGGACGGCCGCGAGCGCACCCTGACCGAGGTCGGTAAGCAGCACGGACTGACCCGCGAGCGCATCCGACAGATCGAGAAGCACGCCCTGCTCGAACTGAAGAAGATGGCCCGCGACACGGGCTTCGACGCGGCGGCGTAGCACGCCACGACGCTGAGGTCGGGCGACGCCCGACCTCAGCGCCCCCAAGACCAGAGCCCCGGTGCCACTCCCCCCCCGCACCGGGGCTCTGCCCTGTTTGGGGGCTTCCCCCTCGCCCCTGTTACCGCCAAGCTGCAGGACACCACGGAACGGGCGCTGGTCGTGGTCGACCAGCCCGCATCGATCGGGGCCCTGTCGCTGGCGGCCGTACGGGACATCGGCTGCCGGCGAAGCGGCCCGGGTCGCAAACCGGCTGCATGACCTGCTGACCCACATCCGTCCGTCGCTGGAGCGGGTGCTGAGGCCGCGGTTGCGACACCCGGCCGTCCCCACCCTGTTTGGAACGGTTCGTATCCCGGGCCCAGATACGCAAGGTCGGCCGTCGGTGACTTATCACCTTGCTGCGGCCGAAGGCGCCGAGGATGGCCGAGCGGCTGGTTGAAGAGATCTTCGCCGCTGTGGGCGACCCGGCCTCCCGGGCCTATTACGACAAGAAGAGCGCTCAGGGCGAGCGCCACACCCAGGCCCTGCTCTGCCTCGCCCGCCGGTCCTGTTCGAGCTGCTCCGCCATGAACCTTCAACGGGCCCCAACCGGCTGTGGCGGGGGGAGGAGCCCAGACCGCTCGATCAGTCCTCGGGCTGAAGCCGGTGACGAGCGGCCTCAAGCCGCTGGTCATAGTCAGGCGCGAACAGCTCGGGAAGGGCCTTGTCGAGTGTTCCGGCGATTCGATGGAGCGGTGCCCAGACCGCTGGATCGTCGACAACGCGACTGAGGTCCGTCATCTGGAGCTTCTCCAGCCAGTGCGACAGCACCAGGGCTTCGTCACTCGTGAGCTTGATCGTGACCTGGCTATCACTCATGCACACCCCTACGGCTCGGCCTGCCTTGACCGCACGAACCTACTGACCTTGGACCTTGACCAAACACATAGGAGCACCCCCTTTCATGGCCGCATGGCCTGCGCCCACGTCGGCGCCGCTCTCGGCGGGCGGCGCCGTCCGCCCGCGTCGCTTGAGCTCGTTCGCGCCGCGTTTCCGGCCACGCTCTCGCCTCGGGCTGCGCCGGGTCGCCATCCGACGCCTGAGACTGCCGATCGAGAGCACTCCCTGACACCCCGTCCGCCGCCGCTCCTCGACGGCCCCGTCCGCCGCCGGGCTATTCCCTCGCCTCCTGTTACGAACCGGACAGCATCGCGCAGCTCAGGCAACCGGGCGGAGCCCGGTCAACTCCCGGTCGACTCAGGTGACCCCGCGCAAGCCAGGGCGCTCCGCGCGGTTCGCGCACCCTGCGCAGAACAGGGTCAGGGCCACGGCCAGAGCCGGAGCCACGGCCAGAGCCGCCAGAGTCAGCAGTCAACAGCCACAGCACGGCTGTACCGGACACCGGGCAAGGCCGAGACTCGCCCGCCAGCCCGCCAGCCCGCCAGCCCGCCAGCCCGCCAGCCCGCCAGCCCGCCAGCCCGCCAGCCCGCCAGCCCGCCAGCCCGCCAGCCGGCGCCGCTGTCGAGCACCCGCCGCACCGGGCTGGCTCAGGGCGCTGGCGCGGCGTACAGGTCCCGGTAGGCAGGGAAGACGCCGCCTGGACCGTCCACGCTCTCGGCCGCGAGTATCGCGTCCACCACTGCCCGCATGAGTACGTCCGCCCCGGCGGTGAACACCTCGTTGAGGGCCCCCGCCGCCGCGTGCACCCCGAAAGCCGGGTCCGAGGCCAGGTCCCAGGTCGGGTCCGCGGACTGTGGGCCCGAATCCGAATCCGAATCCGGATCCGAACCCGAAGCCGAGCCCCAACCCGAACCCGAAGCCGGGCCCATGGTCGCGCCGGTGGCGGCCTGGCGCAGCAACGGCCGTTCGCCGGTGGCCAGCGCGAACACGGTGTCCCCGTCGGAGAGCAGGTGCACCGGCCGTACGGCGCGGGCCAGCCCGTCGTGCGCGGTGCCCGCCAGCTTCTGGGCCTGGGCGCGGGTCAGCGTCGCGTCCGTGGCCACGACGGCGAGCGTGGTGTTCAGCGGTGGCCGTACGGAAGCGGCCGAGCGTCGTTCGGACTCCTCCCGCGCTTCCCGAAGCCGCCGCTGGGCCTCGACATGCCGCTCGTGCGGCACCGCCTCACCCAGCGGCGCGTCCACCCCGTGCCTCCCATAGTGATCACCATCGGTGCCTCCGGCGCCGACTTGGTCATGCGGTTCGAAGAGGGTGCCGTACAAGCGGCCCGTTGTCGGGTCGATCGGCAGGCCAGACGCGTTCACCGCGACGAGCGCGGCGACCGTGATGCCGGAGGGCAGCACCACGCTCGCGGTGCCGATGCCGCCCTTGAGGCCGCCAGCCACCGCTCCGGTGCCCGCTCCCACGTTGCCGCGCGCGCAGACCGCCCCGTCCCCGTGGTGGGCAGCCGCAGCGGCGGCCTCCCGGCCGAGCGCGGCGTCGGGGCGGGCACGCCAGTCGCCGCCGCGGCCGAGGTCGAACAGCGCGGCTGCCGGGACGACCGGTACCACCTGGACCGGCTCCGGGCCGACCCGGAATCCACGGCCCCGCTCCTCAAGCCACGCCATCACTCCGGACGCCGCGTCCAGGCCGAAGGCGCTGCCCCCGGTCAGGACGATGGCCTCCACCTGCTGCACCAGGTTCCGCGGATCGAGCGCGTCGGTCTCTCGGGTGCCGGGCCCGCCACCTCGTACGTCCACCGCGGCCACCGCGCCGCCCGGCGGGGTGAGGACGACGGTGGTGCCGCTCAGCCAGCCCTCGCCCTGTCGCTGGGCGTGGCCCACCCGGAGACCCCGGACGTCCGTCAGGGCGTTCCGCGGGCCTGGCCGGGGGCCGCCTCCCGCCGCTGTCGCGTTGCTCGAACCGGTTCCGGCGTCGTCAGCGTCCACCATGGGGCCATGCCTATCACGCGGCTCGCACCGGGCCGGTGGGGCGACGGAGCGAAGCGGGTGCGGGGCGGGGACGGGGCGGTAGCCGGATCGGTGGGCCGTGGCGAGGCGCCCCGCTCGGGGTGATCTGGCGCGGCGCGTCGGGCGAGCGGCTGGGCTCGGCCACGGTGCGGCGGAGGTAGCGTGGCGGGCGGCGACCAGCGGGTCGTTGGCGGGCCCGAGCCGCCCGCCGGTGGGCCGTGGACGGGGCGCCGACGGGGTGAGCGAGGCCGGCCTAGCCGTCGAAAACCGCCTCTGACGTGCGCGTATAGCGTTCGTTGATCGGACGTCAACGCCAGCCCGCCACGCTGTTCTCATGTTCGCCGTATCTGACACCACCGCATCAGCCACCGCCACCACCCTCTCCGCCGCCGTGACCACGCCGGCGGCCGTATCGGGTGGCTCGGGGGAACCGGTGGCGTTGCGTTGGGTCGGCGAGCAGGGGCGGGCCGAGGAGTTCACCCACACGCAACTCCTCGACCAGGCGACCCGCGCGTCAAGCATGCTGACCGAGCTTGGCGTGTGCTCCGGTGACCAGGTGGCCGTCATGCTGCCCCTGGTGCCGGAGTCGGTCGTCACGACGCTCGCCTGTGGCCGACTCGACGCGTCCCGTGTCTCGCTGCCCATGAGGGAACCGGTGGGGGCACTGCGCGAGCGGATCAGGGAGTCCGGTGCACGCGTGCTGATCACCGTGGATGGGGTGCTGCGGGATGGGCGGGCGTACGGGTTGAAGACCGCCCTCGACCGGGCGCTGATGGGATGTCCCGAGGTGGAGGCCGTGCTGGTCGTGCATCGACTGGGGCTTCCGGTCCGTTGGGTTGCGGGCCGGGACCACTGGTGGCACGAGAAGCTGGCCGCCACTCGGTAGACCGAGGGCCACACCAGAGGGGCAGGTACGGGTGATCCTGCCCCGCCGCGTTCTGCGGCTGCCGGTTGGGGGACCGGCAGCCGCGACGCGGTCGCCGCCGAGCATCGCTCCGGCACGGGGGACCGGAGCGATGCTCGGCGCCATGCCGCGCGGCGGACGTACCCTGGGGGCATGAGCACCGCCCCCGCCTCTGAACCGCGCGATCCGGCTTCCGCGCTGATCTTCGACGACCCGTTGGCGCAACAGTCCTCGGACGATACGGACCAGGGATGGGGCGAGCGGACTCCGAGGGCGGGCGAGGGCGGCTCGGCCGACTTGGCCCGCTTCCTCGACGAGAAGCCGCCCCACCACCTGTAAGAGGACCCGGGTCGGTGGGGCGGCTTCGCCGCTGCCGCCGTCGGCCGCCCAGAGAGGGCGCTCCCGACCTCGCCGGACAGCGCGCGGCAGCGGCGGAACGCGGCGCCTAGCGCTCGGTCGGCGCCGGCCCCGACTCCGAACCACCGTCGGCCTGACCGGCGGAGGCCGGTCCACCGCGCTGCGCGACCAGCACGTCGCGGATCTCGCGCAGCAGCTCCACCTCGCTGGCCTCCGCCTCGGCGTGCTCCACCTCGGCCTGCTTGTCCCGGGCCGCCTTCCGCGCCAGGTAGCGCGACATGGGCAGCATCATCAGGAAGTACACGACCGCGGCCGTGATCAGGAACGTCAGGGTGGCGCTGAGCACGGTGCCCCACATGATGGGGACACCGCTGACCACGTCGCCCGCCTCGTTCGTCTTGCACGGGCCCTTGAGACAGGAGCTGTACCTGTCGAGGTCCTTGGTGCCGAACGCGCCGACAAGCGGGTTGATGACGCCCTTCACCACCGAGTTCACGACGTTGGTGAACGCGGCACCGATGACGACGGCTACCGCCAGGTCGATGACGTTGCCGCGCATCAGGAAGGCTTTGAAGCCCTCCAGGACGCTCTGCTTCTCGTCGGTCGCCGAACTGCTCACGGCCGTGCCTCTTTCCACTATCGGATTTCCAGATTCCGCAACTTATGGCACGGTGCGGCAGCGCTGTCCAATCCGCCCACCCGATTCCGTGAGTTGACAGCACACGAGCGCGAATCATCGCCGCACCACCGCCAACCGCGCGGCGAGACCCGTGCCGACCAAGGCCGTCGCGGTCTCCCGGGGGACGGAGAGCACCACGAGCGCACCCTCGCCAGGAGCGGTCTCGCGTGCCGGCGGCACGTCGACCACGCGAGCGGCATGCGCGATCACGCGCGGGCCCGCGGGCGGGCCGTCATCGGCGGCGGCTTCCCGCTCGGCCGGCCGGTCCCGGGGCGCGGCATCGGCCGCGGCCGACCCGTGTGCCCCGTGGGTCCCGTCGATTCCGCCCGAGCCATCGGCCGCGCCAACGGCTGATGCGGGCGCCGGCCCGGCCGCGAGCGAGCCGGTCCAGCCGGCGTCGGGCGCGGTGGCCAGCACATCCACGAGGTCGCCCCGGCGCAGCAGCCGTACGACCCCGGCGTCGGCGATCCGCACCGCCGCCACGCGCCGGTCGTCCGTCGGGCGCCCGCGCTCGTCGCCGGGCGGGTCGGTGGGGCGAGCCGGGGGAGGCAACGCCGGCGGTGCGCCACGTACGTCGCCGGTGTGGGGAGTGCCGGGCGGGGTGGGGGAGGGAGCCGAGGAGGGCGAGTACTTGTCGTCCGTGGGGTTCGCCGCGACCGCCGAGGCCAGCGCCGCCACCGCCAACAGGGCGAGGGCCGCCCTGCGTCGTCGCTTGCGGAGCACGTGGTGCAGCCGATGCCAGCGTGTCTGGCGCACGCGCACCGGCTCGAACAGGGGTAACCCGCGCGGCGCGGGGGCGGCCCGGCCGCGCCCAGGCGCGGCGTCCGGTGAGCCACCCGGGCCGGCCACGGGAGTCGGCGGTTGCCGCGCCGAGTCGGCGCGGGGGACTGTGGAAGGGTCGTACGCGGACATGACGAACACCACCTGCCGTGCGGAGTCGGGGCCCTGTGGCCTGCACACCCCACGGTGCACGCGTTCGGAGGATCGCGTGAGCGGCTGTGGACGGCCGCTGGGCTGTGGATAACTCCGTCACCCACTACCGCCCCGCGCCAGCCCAAACCCGACTGGGCCAACCCAACCCCAGCCCGGCGAGGGCTACGGCAGCTCGATGCCCAGGTCGCGCCCCTCGTGGGCGCGAGCGCAGACGCAGTCGCGTTCGGTCGGGTCGGGGAGGGCGGCCACCGCGTCGAAGAGGACGTCGCGCAGCCGGTCCAGGTTGTTCGCGAAGACCCGCATGACCTCCTCGTGGGAGACGCCGTCGCCCGCCTCCGTGCCCGCGTCCAGGTCGGTGACCAGGGTCAGCGACGTGTAGCACAGCTCCAGTTCGCGGGCGAGCACGGCCTCCGGGTGGCCGGTCATGCCCACCACCGACCAGCCCTGCGCCGCGTGCCAGCGCGACTCCGCGCGGGTCGAGAAGCGCGGGCCCTCGATGACGACGAGCGTGCCGCCGTCCACCGGCTCCCAGTCGCGCCCGCGCGCCGCCTTGAGCGCCGCGAGGCGCCCCTGCGGACAGTACGGGTCGGCGAACGTCACGTGCACCACGTTGGGCCGGGGCCCGCCGTCGGGGAGGGGCTCGCCGTCGAAGTACGTCTGCGCCCGCGCCTTCGTACGGTCCACGATCTGGTCAGGGACGAGGAGGGTGCCCGGTCCGTACTCCGGGCGCAGCCCGCCGACCGCGCACGGGCCGAGCACCTGGCGCACGCCGACGGAGCGCAGGGCCCACAGGTTGGCGCGGTAGTTGATGCGGTGCGGCGGCAGGTGGTGCTTGCGGCCGTGGCGCGGCAGGAAGGCGACGCGTCGGCCGGCCACCTCGCCGAGGAACAGCGAGTCGCTGGGGGCGCCGTAGGGCGTGTCCACGGTGTTCTCGGTCACGTCGTCGAGGAAGGAGTAGAACCCCGACCCGCCGATCACCCCGATCTCCGCCTGGGGCGCGGGCTTCGGTGCTACCGACGGTGCTGTGGTCTGCGTCTCGGCCATGCGGGTCACCCTAATGGCGTCGCGCGCGGCCCGTGCGTACCGGGCCACCCGCGAACGCGGAGCGCGCGCCCGCGCACCGGCCCGCACGACCACCCGTACGCCACCCGCGCGACCACCCGTACGCCACCCGCGACCACCCGTGCGCCACGCGACCTGCGCCAACCCGCACGCCCCAACACCCGTTTCCCGACCGCTCCCGTTCACGACGGAGACCCCGACCGCTCCCCGTACACGACGAAGCCCCTGGCCAGCCTCCGGAGAGGCGGGCCAGGGGCCACGAAAAAAGAAAGGGGTAGCGACCTCGGATGACCGCGACAACGACGCGGCAGTCACCGCGCCGCGACAGTCGCCACGACCACGACCACGACTACGACCGCGACCACGCACCGCGCCCAGGACCACGGCCGCGCCAACGACAGCGGCAGTCGAGCGGCCGGGCCGGCGCCGGACGGCAGCCGGGACCGGAACCGGGACCGGGTAGCGGCGCCTTAGGCGGCCGTGGAGCCCTTGGCCGCCGCGGGCTTGCTGGTGCTCGACGTGCTCGTGCTGCTCGACGAGGAGGTCGAGGACGACGACGAGTCGGACGACGAAGACGAGGACGAGGAGCCCGACGAAGCGGACGAGTCCGAACCGCTCTTCGTGGACTTCGACGAGCCCGGGGTGCTGCTGGAGGAGGCGCTGCGGCTGTCGGTCCGGTAGAAGCCGGAGCCCTTGAACACGACGCCGACCGCGGAGAACACCTTCCGCAGGCGTCCCTTGCAGCTCGGGCACTCCGTGAGCGCCTCGTCGCTGAACTTCTGCACCGCTTCAAGGCCCTCGCCGCAGGCGGTGCACTGGTACTGATAGGTCGGCACGTGATCCTCCTGGCACTCTCACTCAATGAGTGCTAACGACGATCCATAGTGCAGCATTCCGCGGCGTCAGTCCACCGTGACGGCCTCGCGGTGACCGACCCCACGTGTGGAGCCGCTCACCACCGGGCCCGTGGACGGGGTGGCGAGGCGCCCGCGGAGCAGTACCAGGGTCGTCAGCGCGAGCCCCGTACCGGCCAGCGGGACCACGAACCCGGCGCTCGGCCCGAAGCCGTCGGCGAGCTGGCCCGCGGCGGTCGCGGCGCCGGCCTGGCCGAGCGCCACCGCGCCGGTGAGCCAGGTGAACGCCTCGGTGCGCGCGGTCGCCGGAACGAGCGCGTCCACCAGCGTGTACCCGGTGATCAGCGCCGGCGCGATGCACAGCCCGACCAGCAGCCCGAGCGCGCCGAGCAGCGGCACGGCGTGCACCGCCCACAGCGCGGAGGTGGCCAGGGTGAGCAGCGGATAGGCGATCAGCAGCCGTTGCTGCGGGCTGCGCCGCCAGCTCAGGGCGCCGCAGACGATGCCGGCCACCATGTTGCCGGCGGCGAAGACGCCGTACAGGACGCCGTTGATGCCGGGCTGGCCGATCTCCTCGGTGAAGGCTGTCAGCGAGACCTGGAGGCCGCCGAAGACGGAACCGATGCCGAGGAAGACCACGGCGAGCACCCGCACGCCCGGCACACCGAGGGCGGAGGTGGCCGGCCGGTGCGCGCCGCTCTCCTCGCGTCGCGGACCGGGCGCGCCCGCGCCCCCCGCGCCCACGGTCCCCGTACCCCCGGCTTCCGCGCCCCCGGCTCCCGCGCTCGCCCGACGCGCTCCCCAGCGCGCGGTGCGCGCCGGCGTACGCGGGCGGCTCGGCGCGGGCTGGGTGCGGCGCTGGGCCGCGAACAGCAGGCCGCCGACGAGCGTCAGGGACGCCTCGGCGAGCAGCCCCGCGGCCGGGTGCGCGCCGGTGCACAGGGCGGTGGTGAGCACCGGGCCGATCACGAACGTGAACTCGTCCGTCACCGACTCGAAGGCCGCCGCCGTCGTCTGGAGCGATGCCCGGCCGCCGCTCGACGCCCCCGCCCCGCCGTCGCCGAGCAGCGCCGCCCAGCGGGCCCGGACCATGGGCCCGACCTGGGGAACCGAGGCGCCGGCCGGCACCGCGGCCACGAACAGCGCCCACAGGGGCGCGCCGCCGAGCGCGAGCACGGTCAGCAGCGTGACCGAGGCGGCGTGCGTGAGCACGCCGGGGACCAGCACGGCCGCCTGCCCGAAGCGGTCCGCGAGCTTGCCGCCCTGCGGCGCGAAGACCGCCATCGAGACGCCGGCCGTGGCCGACACGGCGCCGGCGATGCCGTAGGAGCCGCTGGTGTGCTGGATGAGCAGGACGATGCCGATGGTGAGCATCGCGAACGGCTGTCGGGCCGCGAAACCTGGCAGCACGAACGACCAGGCGCCGGGCGTGCGCAGCAACTGTCGGTAGCCGGGCTTGCCCGCGGCGTAGATCGGACCGGGTGCGGATCGATCGGCGCCGCGGGAGCCGCGTGCGGTGCGTCGGGTCGGGCCCGCCTCGACGGGTTCGGCCGCTGGGGACCCGTCGGCCGGATCAGGGGAGACCGTGGGCTCCACGGCCTGGCCTTTCCACCGCCTGGTAGCGCTCCGTGGGGTATCACGAGGCGCCGAGAGCTGTCCTCTCGCGCATGACCGTGGTAGATACCGGACGGGCCGCCGTGCGGTCGCGCCAGCTCTGCGTCAGGCAGAGTTGGTCGGTTATTGCCTATCTGCACTTATGTTATCGGCACACTTTTACGGCGCGTCCCGGCTGTGATCAAGCTCATCCCGGTGCCGCTCGCCGACCGCCGCGCCCGCGCTGCGGGTGGCGCCGTGCGCCGGCCGCTCGGGGCCCGTGGCGGCGCCGTGCCCGCGCCCCGTACCGGCCGTACGAGCCGTGTCGGCCGTACGCCCCGAGCCCTGCGCCCGGGGGCCGCCCCGTGCGCGGCCCGCCCCGGCGCGCGCGCCCGCGCGGGGCCTCGGGCGGTGGCGTTGCCAGAGCCAGGGCGGCCAGATCGCCGGGGGTCCGGGGCGCCGCGTCGACTCCGTCGGCCGCGCGTCGTCGCCGCCCGTGCCGAGCCAGTCGGCCAGCTTGCCGCCCTGGCTGACCGCTCGCAGCCGCCGCTCGGCCGCGTCCCGTACCGGGTCGGTGGTCACCACGAGGAGTTCGTCGCCGCTGCGCAGCACGGTCGTCGGGCCCGGCACGAAGCTCGTGCCGTCGCGCACGATCAGCGTCACGGCGGCGCCGGCCGGCAGCCGCAGCTCGCTGACCTCGACACCGTGCATGCGCGAGCCCTTGGGGATGGCCAGCGACAGCAGGTGGCCGCTCAGCCGCTCCAGCGGCGCCGACTCCACGCCCAGGTCGGCGGCCAGTTCGGAGTCGCCGAGCCGTAGCCGCCTGGCCAGCCAGGGCAGTGTCGGGCCCTGCACCAGGGTGTAGACGATCACCAGCACGAACACGATGTTGAAGACCCGCTGGCTCTCCGGCACCTCGGCGACCATGGGGATCGTGGCCAGCACGATGGGCACCGCGCCGCGCAGCCCGGCCCAGGACAGCAGCGCCTTCTCCTGCCACGGGGTGCGGAACGGCGCGGTGCTGACCAGCACCGAGACCGGTCGCGCCACGGCCGTCAGGATCAGGCCCACCACCAGGGCCGGCACGATGTCGTCGCCCAGCTCGTGCGGCGTGACCAGCAGGCCGAGCAGGACGAACATGCCGATCTGGGCGATCCAGCCGAGCCCCTCGGCGAACCCGCGCGTCGCCGGCCAGTGCGGCAGCCGCGCGTTGCCCATCACGAGCGAGGCCAGGTAGACCGCGAGGAACCCGGAGCCGTGCGCCAGCGCACCGCCGGCGTACGCGGCGACCGCGATGGCCAGCACCGCGATCGGGTACAGGCCGGAGGCGGGCAACGCGACGTGGCGCAGCCCGTACGAGCCGAGCAGGCCCACGGCGAGGCCGATCGCCGCGCCGATGGCCAGTTCCAGGGCGATCTCGCCGACCAGGACGTACCAGTGCTCGATCGGTCCGGTCGTCGAGAACGCGACGACCAGGATCACGACGGGGGCGTCGTTGAAGCCGGACTCGGCCTCCAGGGCGCCGGTGAGCTTGCTGGGCAGTGGCACCTTGCGCAGCACCGAGAAGACGGCCGCCGCGTCGGTCGAGGAGACCACGGCTCCTATGATCAGCGACTGCTTCCAGTCGAGCCCGACCAGGTAGTGGGCGCCGGTCGCGGTGACCCCCACGCTCACCGCGACGCCGACCGTGGAGAGCATGGCGGCCACCGGCAGGGCGGGCTTGACCTCGCGCCACTTGGTGCCGAGACCGCCCTCGGCCAGGATGACCACCAGCGCCGCGTAGCCGATGACCTGGGTCAGTTCGGCATCGTCGAAGACGACGCCGACCAGGCCGTCCTGGCCTATGGCGACGCCGATGCCGAGGTAGATGAGCAGGCTTGGCAGCCCGCTGCGGGATGACATGCGCACTGCGGCCACGGCGACCAGCAGCACCAGTGCGCACATCAGCAGGAGTTCGTTGAGGTGGTGAACAGTCAGGGGCCGACCCTTTCGCGCGGTTTTCGACCGAAGTGCTCGACCTCGGTCGACCGGAACTTCATTGCCTTACCTAACATTTTACGGGTTCTTAACGCCTGTGATCGAGGTGGGGGCAGCGCCGACCGATTCCGCCGTGATCGTTCACGTCGATCCCGGCGGTCGCGGCGACCGCCGGGGACGCCTGATCGCCGGCCACTGACTCCGCGTAGGGGAGCCGCCCGCGCTCCGGCTACGGTTGCTCCAGCACTCCAGGTCCACCCTGCCCCTCGAAGGACAGCGATGCCCTCCCGCGAAGAACCGACCGCCCCTTCCGGAAAGAAGAAAAGGAAGAGGCGGCGCGCCCGTCTGATCGTGATTGCAGTCGTGCTGGCGCTCGTCGCGGGTGTCGGCTATGGCGTGTTCTGGAGCATCAGTACGGTGCGCGCCTCGTTCCCCGAGACCACCGGCTCGATCCAGCTCGACGGCATGTCATCCCCGGTCCAGGTCAAGCGCGACGGCAACGGCATCCCGCAGTTGTACGCGGACACCGCCGAAGACCTCTTCCGCGCCCAGGGCTTCGTGCAGGCCCAGGACCGGTTCTGGGAGATGGACGTACGACGGCACCTGACGGCCGGTCGGCTGTCCGAGATGTTCGGCTCCGACCAGGTCGAGACCGACGCGTTCCTGCGGACCCTCGGCTGGCGCGAGACCGCGCAGCGCGAGTGGGACACCAAGCTGTCGGCCGCGACCAAGAAGTACCTCACGGCGTACACCGCGGGCGTCAACGCCTACCTTGAGGACCACGAGGGCAAGGAGCTGTCCGTCGAGTACGCGGCGCTCAGCTTCGAGAACGACTACAAGCCGCAGAAGTGGAGCCCGGTCGACTCGGTCGCCTGGCTCAAGGCCATGGCCTGGGACCTGCGCGGCAACATGCAGGACGAGATCGACCGCTCGCTGGCCACCAGCCGGCTCAGCGCCCGGCAGATCGAGGACCTGTACCCGGCGTACCCGCACGACCGCAACCGGCCGATCGTGGACCGTGGCGCGGTGAACCCGCTGACCAAGGAGTTCGACCCCAAGGGCGAGGAGCAGCCGACCGGGGTCGACGCGCCCGCCACCGGCGCAGACTCGGGCATGGGTCAGGGCCTGCGCAGCGGCCTGTCCTCGCTGTCCAAGACGCTGGACGAGATCCCGGCGCTGCTCGGACCGAGCGGCAACGGCATCGGCTCCAACTCGTGGGTGGTCGCCGGCGAGCACACCACCACCGGCAAGCCGCTGCTGGCCAACGACCCGCACCTGGCCCCGCAGATGCCCTCGCTCTGGTACCAGATGGGCCTGCACTGCAACCGGGTCAGCGCCAAGTGCCCGTACGACGTGGCCGGGTACACCTTCTCCGGCATGCCGGGCGTGGTCATCGGCCACAACGCGGACATCGCCTGGGGCATGACGAACCTGGGCGCCGACGTCTCCGACCTGTACCTGGAGAAGGTCACCACCGACGGCTACCTGTACGACGGCAAGCAGCGGCCCTTCACCACCCGCAAGGAGACCATCAAGGTCGCCGGCGGCAAGGACCGCACCATCACCGTCCGCTCGACCAGGAACGGGCCGATCGTCTCGGACCGCGAGGACGAGTTGGAGACGGTCGGCAAGAAGGCGCCGGTCGGCGACGCGGCCCCGGACCGTGGCGACGGCTACGCCGTGTCGCTGCGCTGGACCGCCCTCGACCCGTCCAACACGATGGACGCGGTGTTCAAGCTCAACCGGGCGCGCAACTTCACCGAGTTCCGCGCCGCCGCCGCCGACTTCGCCGTGCCCTCGCAGAACCTCATCTACGCGGACACCGAGGGCAACATCGGCTACCAGGCGCCCGGCAAGATCCCCACCCGAGGCGAGGACAAGAACGGCAAGCCGATCGACGGCCGCTACCCGGCGCCGGGCTGGGACTCCAGCTACAAGTGGACCGGCTACATCCCGCAGAAGGCTCTGCCGTACGAGTACAACCCCAAGCGCGGCTACATCGTGACCGCCAACCAGGCCGTCGTCGACCAGGAGCGCTACCCGTACCTGCTGACCAACGACTGGGGCTACGGCGCGCGCAGCAAGCGCATCACCGACCTCATCGAGTCGAAGATCAAGGACGGCGGCAAGATCTCGACCGACGACATGCAGACCCTGCAGATGGACAACACCAGCGAGATCGCCAAGGTGCTGACCCCGTACCTGCTCAAGATCAAGATCAGGGACGGGTACGTCCGCGAGGCGCAGGAGCTGCTGGAGGGCTGGGACTACACGCAGGACTCCGACTCGGCCGCCGCCGCGTACTTCAACGCCGTCTGGCGCAACACGCTCAAGCTCGCCTTCGGCAACAAGCTGCCCAAGGAACTGCGGGTCAAGGACCAGTGCCTGCGGGTGCGGCCCGCCGACGAGACCGGGCCCGTCGAGGACCTGGACGACGACAGCGACCTGATCACCGAGTGCGGCGAGCGCGACAAGGACGCGGCCCAGCCGGACGGCGGCGACCGCTGGTACGAGGTCGTGCGCGGCCTGCTCAAGCAGCCGGACAACGACTGGTGGCACACGAACGGCAACCAGACCAACCGCGCCACCGACAACCGCGACGAGCTGCTGGCCCGGGCCATGAAGGACGCCCGGTACGAGCTGACCTCCAAGCTGGGCAAGGACATCAACACCTGGAGCTGGGGCCGACTGCACCAGCTCACGCTGAAGAACCAGACCCTGGGCACCAAGGGCCCCGGCTTCGTCCAGTGGATGCTCAACCGCGGCCCCTGGAACCTCAGCGGCGGCGAGGCGGCCGTCAACGCCACCGGCTGGAACGCGGCGGGCGGCTACGAGGTGGTCTGGGTCCCCTCCATGCGGATGGTGGTCAACCTCGACAACCTCGACAAGTCCCGCTGGATCAATCTGACCGGTGCCTCTGGCCACGCGTACCACGAGCACTACGACGACCAGACCAACAAGTGGGTCAAGGGCGAGATGCTCGACTGGGCCTTCAGCGACAAGGCCGTGGACGAGGCGACGGAGGACAAGTTGGCCCTGACGCCGTAGGCGCCCGGGGCCCCGACCCGGCCCAGGGCCGGGGACCGGGCCCCGCGCCAGGGGCCGCACGCCCGACGTGACGAGCGCCGGTGAGACTGGTTTCGGCCAGCCTCACCGGCGCTCTCGCGTGCGCGCCCGGCTCAGCGCCCGGGCGCTCAGCGCTCCGGCGTCCGACACTTCGGCGCCCAGCGCTCCGGCACCCGGTGCTCCGGCGTTCAGCACTCCGGCGGGCGGAACCGGCGCACGCCCTCCGGCGTCACCACGGCGTGGACCGCCCGGTCGTGCGGGTCCCGTGGCACCCGCTCCACCACCTCGTGCGCGTACAGCAGCACCACCAGGGCCGGCCGCGCGCCCGCGATCTCCAGGCGGGCCAGCACCCGGTCGTAGCTGCCGCCGCCGCGCCCGAGCCGCACCCCGCGCCCGTCCACGGCGAGCCCGGGCAGCAACACCGTGTCGGCCGCGAGCACCGCCTCGGGCCCAAGACGTGGGCCGGTCGGCTCCCGCAGGCTGATCTTGCCGGGGTGCGCCACCTCGGCCAGGTGCTCGGTGCCCGCGTACTCCGCCCAGTCCAGGTCGTTGTCCGGCAGCAACACCGGCAGCAGCACCCGCACCCCGCGCTCGCGCAACGCGTCGAGCAACGCGCCGGTCCCCGGTTCGCTGCCCACCGAGACGTACGCCGCGACGGTGCGCGCCGCGCCCAACTCGGGCAACTCCAGCGCGTGCCGCACAAAACCAGCCAGTGTTTCCTCGACGTCATCTGCGGTCAACCTGGACCTCATCGTCAGGAGATCTCGCCGCAACGCCCGCTTACTACCGTCGGCCCAGGTCATGACACGTATAAACCCCTCGTGTGTGCTGCTCTTGTGACGCCTCGGGTCATATTCGGCGGACCAGCATGATCTACGCAAAACCACCGGTAAGGTGCTCCGCATGACTCCATCGCGCCCTCGGATCAGCAAGGCTGTCATCCCCGCCGCCGGCCTCGGGACCCGCTTCCTCCCGGCCACCAAGGCCACCCCCAAGGAGATGCTGCCGGTCGTCGACAAGCCCGCGATTCAGTACGTGGTCGAAGAGGCGGTCACCGCCGGGCTCTCCGACGTCCTCATGGTCACCGGCCGCAACAAGCGCCCCCTGGAAGACCACTTCGACCGCAACTACGAACTCGAAGAGGCCCTGCGCCGCAAGAAGGACGAGTCCCGGCTCGCCCGCGTCCAGGAGTCCAGCGACCTGGCGACCATGCACTACGTCCGCCAGGGCGACCCCCGGGGTCTGGGCCACGCCGTGCTGTGCGCCGCGCCGCACGTGGGCGACCAGCCCTTCGCCGTACTCCTGGGCGACGACCTGATCGACCCCAGGGACCCGCTGCTCGCGCGCATGATCGAGACGCAGGAGACGCACGGCGGCAGCGTCGTGGCCCTCATGGAGGTGGACCCGGCGCAGATCCACCTCTACGGCTGCGCCGCCGTCAAGACCACCGACGCCGAGGACGTCGTACGCGTCACCGACCTGGTCGAGAAGCCGGACGCGGCCGACGCCCCCAGCAACCTCGCCATCATCGGCCGCTACGTGCTCGACCCCGCCGTCTTCGACGTGCTGCGCACCACCGAGCCCGGCCGTGGTGGCGAGATCCAGCTCACCGACGCCCTGCAGACCCTCGCGGCCGACGAGACCGTCGGCGGCCCGGTGCACGGCGTCGTCTTCCAGGGCCGCCGCTACGACACCGGCGACCGTGGTGATTACCTGCGTGCCATTGTCAGACTCGCGTGCGAGCGTGAGGATCTGGGTCCGGACTTCCGTGCCTGGCTTCACCGTTACGTCACCGAGGAGATGTAGCCCGTTGAGTAGCACCGCCGAACCGGCCACCAGCAGACCCGAGCGGACCTGGCTGGTGTCCGAGCACCTCGACGACGTCCTCGGCCGACTGCGCCCGCTGGACCCGATCGAGCTGCACCTCCTCGAAGCGCAGGGCTGCGTCCTGGTGGAGGACGTCACCGTGCCGGTGGCCCTGCCGCCCTTCGACAACAGCTCGATGGACGGCTATGCCGTGCGGGTGGCCGACGTGGCCGCCGCCAGCGAGGAGTTCCCGGCGGTCCTGACCGTCATCGGCGACATCGCGGCCGGCAGCGGCGAGCCGCCCCGCGTCGGCCCCGGCGAGGCCGCCCGCATCATGACGGGGGCCCCGCTGCCGCCCGGCGCCGAGGCGGTCGTGCCCGTGGAGTGGACCGACGGCGGCAGCGGCGGGGGCCCGGCCAGCGCCATGCTCGCGCACAGCGCGGCCCCCGAGGGCGCCGGCGGCGAGGTCCGGGTGCACCGGCCGGCCACCGCGCGGGCGCACGTGCGCGCCCGGGGCAGCGACGTCGGGGCGGGCGAACTGGCTCTGCGCGCCGGCACGGTGCTCGGCGCCCCGCAGATCAGCCTGCTGGCCGCCATCGGCCGCGCCACGGTCCGGGTCCGGCCCCGCCCGCGCGTGGTCGTCCTCTCCACCGGCAGCGAACTCGTCCCGCCTGGCGAGCCGCTGGGCCCCGGTCAGATCTACGACTCCAACAGCTTCGCCCTCGCCGCCGCAGCCCGCGACGCGGGCGCCATCGCCTACCGCGTCGGCGCGGTCACCGACGACGCCGCCACGCTGCGCGCCACCATCGAGGACCAACTCATCCGCGCCGACCTCCTCGTCACCACCGGCGGCGTCAGCGTCGGCGCGTACGACGTGGTCAAGGAGGCGCTGACGGGCCTGGGCGACGACGCCGACGGCGTGCGGTTCCGCAAGCTGGCGATGCAGCCGGGCAAGCCGCAGGGGTTCGGCTTCGTCGGCGAGGGCGGCCGGGACCGCGCCCCGCTGCTCGCCCTGCCCGGCAACCCGGTCAGCGCGTACGTCTCCTTCGAGCTGTTCGTACGCCCCGCCATCCGCACCCTGATGGGCGTGGAGCCCGTGCACCGCACGGTGGTCAGCGCGGTCTGCCCGGAGGGCGTGGCCAGCTCGCTGCCGGGGCGCCGCCAGTTCCTGCGCGGGCGCTACGACGCGGACGAGAACGCCGTCACCCCCGTCGGCGGCTCCGGCTCCCACCTGGTCAAGGCGCTCGCGCACGCCAACGCGCTGATCGTGCTGCCCGAGGAGACCACGTCGCTGGAGCCGGGCGGCACGGTGGACGTCGTCCTGCTGGACTGACGGTCGGGCTGACCGCTGGTCAGACCGCTGGACTGGCACCGAGCGCGCCGCACGGGACGCGCGGGGGCGGCGCGGAACCGGGGCGCGGGGCGCGCGTTTCCGGGCGGCGCACCGTGGGTGGTTGCCGCGCTGACCGCGGGGCACGGCCGGTACGGTTGCTGCCCTAGGACCGACCGGGAGAACCATGAGCAGCGCCCAGGACCACCTCACCCACCTCGACGACGCGGGCGCGGCACGCATGGTCGACGTCTCGGCGAAGGACGTCACCGCGCGTACCGCCACCGCCAGCGGGCGGGTGCTCGTCTCGCCGCGCGTGGTCGAACTCCTGCGCGGCGACGGCGTGCCCAAGGGCGACGCCCTGGCCACCGCCCGGATCGCCGGCATCATGGGAGCCAAACGCACCCCGGAGCTGATCCCGCTCTGTCATCCGCTGGCCGTCTCCGGCGTCAAGGTGGACCTGTCGGTCGCCGACGACGCGGTGGTCATCCGCGCCAGGGTGAAGACGACGGACCGTACGGGCGTGGAGATGGAGGCCCTGACGGCCGTCACCGTCGCGGCGCTGACCGTGATCGACATGGTCAAGGCCGTCGACAAGGCGGCGGTCATCACGGACGTCAGGGTCGAGGAGAAGTCCGGCGGAGCCTCCGGCGACTGGAGCCGCACCTCATGACGACCCCCTCGCCCGCGGGCCCACTTCCCGAGCCACCCGCCCAGCGCCCGCCGGCCGACCGGCCGCGCTACCGCGCCCTGGTGGTCACCGCCTCCCAGCGCGCCGCCGCCGGCGTCTACCCCGACAAGGGCGGCCCGCTGCTGGCCGACGGGCTGTCCGCGCTGGGCTTCCTGGTCGAGGGGCCGCTCGTGGTGCCGGACGGCGAGCCGGTCGGCACGGCCCTGCGGGAGGCGGTGGCCGCCGCGTACGACGTGGTCGTCACCACCGGGGGCACCGGCATCTCGCCCACCGACCGCACACCCGAGATGACGCGCGCCGTCCTCGACTACGAGATCCCGGGCATCCCGGAGGCGCTGCGGGCCGAGGGCCTGGCGAAGGTGCCGACGGCCGCGCTGTCCCGGGGGCTCGCGGGGGTGGCCGGCACCACCCTGATCATCAACCTGCCCGGCTCGTCGGGCGGGGTCCGGGACGGCCTCGCGGTGCTGGGCCGACTGCTGGTGCACGCCGTGGACCAGCTCCGGGGCGGCGACCACGCACGCCCCGCCGGGGCCGCGCACCCCGCCGCGCCGGGCGAGCCGAGCGGACTGACCGGGCAGCCGGCGCCCGCCGCCCCCGCCGGGCCGCCCGCACCGGACGCACAGAGCCGCCCCGTGGGAGGCGCCCCCGACGAGTCGGCCGGGAGCCCGCGCTGAACGCGTGCTGGCCGGTGGCGCTGGTGGACGGTCCCACGACCCTCCGCCCGATAAGGCTGCGCGACCAGCGCGCCTGGCGCGAGGTCAACCGCCGCAACCGCGAGTGGCTGCGCCCCTGGGAGGCGACGATCCCGCCGCCGCCCCCCGGCGGCCCGGTCGCCCAGCGGCCCACCTACCGGCAGATGGTCCGTCACCTGCGGGCCGAGGCGCACGCGGGGCGGATGCTGCCCTTCGTCGTCGACTACCAGGGCCGGCTGGCCGGTCAGTTGACGGTGGCCGGGATCACCTGGGGTTCCATGTGTTCCGGCCACATCGGCTACTGGGTGGACAAGGCGGTCGCCGGGCGCGGCGTCATGCCGACCGCGGTGGCGCTCGCCGTCGACCACTGCTTCCGCTCGGTCGGGCTGCACCGGGTGGAGGTCTGCATCCGTCCGGAGAACATCCCGAGCCGTCGCGTGGTGGAGAAGCTCGGGTTCCGCGAGGAGGGGTTGCGGCCCCGGTACCTGCACATCGACGGCGCGTGGCGGGACCACCTGGTCTTCGCGCTGACCGTGGAGGAGGTGCCGGACGGGCTGCTGAGCCGCTGGCACCGGATGAGCCCCGGTGCCTCACCGATATAGAAGAGACATTCGATAACGGCCACACTTTGAACACATTTGCCGGTAAGTCGTCGCACCAATCGCAAAAAAAGCTTGAGATATGAGCCAGATCGTGCGACACACCGCGCCAATTGGCGGATCGGCCCGCTCCGCTCCCTCTACCGTGTCACCGTGAGCAGCAGTGGCCTCATCTACGCAGTCATCGTCGGGGCCTGGGCCGCCTACCTGGTGCCCATGTGGCTCCGCCGGCAGGACGAACTCAACGACGCCCGTCCCACGGAGCGCTTCAGCACCGCCATCCGGCTGCTGTCCGGCCGAGCGGCCATGGAGCGGCGCTACACCAAGGGGCTGGACGCCGGGGAACTGCCCGAGGCCGCATCCGACGATGCCCACACGCCGGACGGCGCGGCGGCCGGCGCCACCTTGGCCCCGCACGCGCCCGACCGCGCGCCGGTCGGGGTAGGCGGCCCGGACGACGAGACCGACATCGTCGACGTACGGGCCTTCGCCCATCCCGCGACGATGACCGTCACCGTCACCGACGCCCTGCTCGCGGACCCGGCCGAACGCCCACCCGCGGGGCCCGACGGCGCCGCCCCGGCGGCCGGGCCGACCGCGACGAGCGAGGCGCACGACTCCGGGCGACGGGAGGCTGGCGCTGGCGCCGGCGCGGACGGGGGCGCCGGGGAGCGCACCCGGCGCGCCAAGGTACTGGCCCGGCGCCGGCGCACCACGGTGCTCCTCTTCCTCGCCTTCACCGTCGGCTCGATCGTCGCCGCCGTCGGCGGCGTCGCCTTCCTGTGGGCCCCGGTAGCACCGGCCGTGCTGCTCAGCGCGTACATCGTCTACCTGCGGGTGCAGGAACGCCGCCGCTTCGCCTTCACCATGGACCAGCGCCGCGCCGAGCTGGCCGCCCAGCGGCTGCGCGAGCAGCGGGGGCGCCCGGCACCCGGCCCGGCCAGGGCGGGCGCGGCGGGCGCCCAGCCCGGCGACGGCCCCGCCGACGGCCCGGCTCCCGACCGCGGCCCCGGCGCCGACCGCGGGCCCGACCGCCCGACCCCGCCCCGCCCCACCGCCGACCGTTCCGCCGGCGACCGCCCCCGCCCCGAGCGGCGGGGGCCGGCCCGCCCCAGCGCTGGCATGCCCCGCCAGCCGGGCAGCGGCAGCGACCAGGCCCGCCGCCCGGCACCCGGCGACGAAGCGGCCGGGCAGCCGACGTACGAGGGCGAGCGCGGCCCGAAGCGACCGCACGGCGCGGACCCGGCCCCGCGCCTCCACGACGGCGACCCCACCCGGCGCCCCACACCGGGCGCCGGCCCGGCCCGGCGCACCGGCGCGCCGGCTGGTCGCCCCGCGCCCGACGACCGGCGCGAGGGCGCGGCGCCCGTGGTGCCGTCCGAGGCGGCGCGCTCCGCGCACGCGGCCGACCGCAGGGCTCTGGTCGAACAGACCGACCACGCGGAGTGGGTGGACGAGCGGGAGCGCGAGCGCGGCGGCGCGGCCGGCCAGAGCTGGGACCCGGTCCCGGTGCCGCTGCCCACCTACGTCACCGCCCCGGTGGCCCCCCGCGCCACCACCGACGCGGACCTCGGCGCCCCCGACAACTGGAGCCCGTCCCGCTCCAGCGCCGCCGAACCCACCGACGGGCCCACCGCACCGGCCGACCCCGTGGACCCCACCCCCGTCGACCCGACCCAGCCCCCCGCCCAGCCCGGCACCGGCTCGCACCGCCCGACCCGCGACCGGGGGCGCACGCCACTGTTCGACCAGTACGCCGACGAGTCCCGCCCCCGAGCCGCCAACGAGTGACACCCGCCACGCGCGTCACGACCGTCGTTGACCAGCGCGGGAGCGGATTTCCGAGCACCCCGAGAGGGATGCTAGAGTTTCACTCGTTGCAAGGGCCTGTGGCGCAGACTGGTAGCGCACCTCGTTCGCATCGAGGGGGTCAGGGGTTCAAATCCCCTCAGGTCCACCGCAGGGCCGTTCGCGGGTTAGCCCGGGAACGGTTCGCGAGATCCCGATCAGACGGTCACCGTCGGGTCGGGATCTCGCCGTTTCAGGTGTAGTTAGTACGCAAGTCTGCCCACCTGCTCGCTGGGGCGACGCCCTTCGGGCGGCGGGTCGGGATCGGCGGTGGAGATGCGGGCATGCCGCGGGGACCGCGGGCGTGGGGCCGTGTGCCTGCGGTCTCGTGGCTCGTCGATCTGCAGATGTGGTCCGGCCAGCCGGTCACGGGCTGCGGCCTATGGCACCGCCAGTGGGCTCGGACGCTCCCGGACCCGCCGGGTAGGGGATGAGGACTTCGTCGGCCTCCAGGTCGAGGACCGTGCGGGCGCTGTCCTTGCTGGCCCTGCGGAAGCGTTCCAACTCGATGATGTTCTCGACCATCACCGTGATCGCCGCCAGGAGGCTCTGGGCGACCCTCCCGCGGGGCTGCCGCTTCTCACGGGCGTGCAGGGCCGCGTCGACCGATTTGAGGCGTCCGTTCCCTCCTTCGATGTGGGATCGCAGCGTCTGGTAGGCCAGGGCCCAGGACGTGCTCTGCCAGGGCAGGTCCTGCCTCATGCGCGGCATCACGTGCACCTGCACCGTGACGGAGGACTGGTCACAACACTTGGGTCGTTCCCCGAAGGGCACTTTCGGGACCGTGACCTTCGGCCGACCCGCGGGGTGGGCCATGCGACTGCGGGGATCCTCGAGGTCGATGACGGCCGGAGCCTGTGTGCTCTTGCGCGAGCTGCGCTGTTCCCGCTCCGCGGCCCAGGCGCAGTTGAGCTTCGCCGCAGGGCAGGAGTAGCGCTCGTTGCCCCGATCGTCCGCCGTGGCCTTGCGGACGAGCGCGTAGGACTCGACCTCTCGGAGCTGCTCCCGCAGCGGGATGCGCTCCCGCTCGTTCTTGGCGTTCCGGATGCGTTGGTAGAGGTCGAGCAGGGGGCGGGGCGTCCAGGGGCAGAAGAGGCGCCCCGCTTTGGCGATGGCGTCTTGGTGGTGACCCTCGAAGCCGACCTGGTCCTTGGTGAGGTCGAGCACGGGCATGAAGCCGAGGGCGCGCAGGGGCTGGTGGAAGTCCTGGGGGTAGAGCTTGGTGTAGGCACGATCGGCTGCGGCGAAGCCGCGCACGTGGGTGAAGCGGGAAAGGATCATGCTGACGTAGTGGGCATGACGTCCCATGTCCCTCTGCGGCGTGTGCAGGACCATGCCGAGGGTCAGCTGCGGGTAGCGCCCGGCCCGTCCGGGATCCGCGTGGGCGGCGATGGCCAGTGTGGCGCTGTAACCGAACTCCTTGTCCCCGCCGCCCTTGTAGTGCCAGTTGGCGCTCACCTCGAGGGAGGAACGCTTGCGCGTGTGGGGGCGGGCCCAACTCGGCACGGCCGTCGTGTCGATGGCGATGTCACCGTGCCAGTGGCGCATCAGTCCCTTGGCGAAGGCGATGCGGACCGGTGTGGTGACCAGCCTGTTGGCGAGCTCTTCGAGACGGCGCAGTGCGGGCTCGCACGCGGGGCCGTTCCAGGCAGCGGCGACCTTGCGGCCCTCGGCCCGGGGCATACGGCTGCGCCGCTCGTGCGGGACTGGGTCGAGAATTTTCACCAGGCGGCTCCACGCCCGGTGGAAGCGGTTGTACAGGGCGTTGACCGCGTCCTGGTCTTCGATGTCGCAGGTGGGCACGCCAAGTTCGGTGCGCAGACGGTCGCTGATGCCGAAGGTGATGGTTTCAAAGGCGTCGTCGAGGTTGGTGCTCGCCTTCTCGTAGCAGGCGCAGACGAGTCCCAGCAGCACCAGACCCACGGGGTACCCCCGAGGCCCGGGGAGGGTTGCGAAGCGCTCTTCCAACTCCTCCACGATGCCGCTGCGCCGCAGGACGAGGTGCAGCTTTCGCACACGACCGTCGTCCAGCTTGGACGGCTCCGGTGAATGCGGGTACGGGCGTCTCGGACGCCCTTTGCCGGCCTGGTACCGAGGGTCGTCCGCCGGGGTCCTCATGCCCAACCCCGGAGCATGCGCCTGGTTGTCTCCTCGGTGAGCTTCGGCACCCAGATCCGGTACGGGGCGAGCCCCGCGGTCGAGTTCATGCCGGCCGCCGCGGCGACCACGTCCTCCGGAACGCGTTGCCGCAGCAGCTCGACGATCCACGAGCTGCGGAGCCGGGCCAGTTTCAGCTCGGGCAGGCCGGTAGATCCGTCCTGGATGCGCTTCACCCAGTTAGTGACCCCGTTCTTGGGCTCCGGCGTTTGACGCTGCGGCAGGAAGAGGTAACCGTCGCCCGCGGAGCGGGCACGGTCGGCGAGGACCTGCTCCCACATGGCGCGGCAGACGACGAGGCGGTCACTGCCGGGGACGGCGACCACGACGGTTTCGGAAGGCAGCACGGTGACGTGGGTCCCGCGGGCGGCGAGGACCTCCCGGCGCGAAAGACCGCAGCCCGCGCCCAGCGCGAGAAGAGCGAGGGCGCTGCCGCCGTGCGTGCTGAGCGGCGGCAGGCCCCGCGCCCACATCAAGAACCGAGCAAGCTCGGGGGGCGTGTACGGAGCGGGGCGTTGCCGGGAGGCGCGCAGCTTCGGGGCGGATTGCTGACCGGTCTCGAGCCACAGGAGCGCTTCCCGAACCCGCAGGAGGATGCTGCGGTACGTCTGCAGGGTGCTGCCCCTGAGCCCGGGACGCGTGACCAGGTACCGGGTGATCGTTTCGGGGGCGAGCCAGGTCAGCGGATCGCGGGCGAGACCGGCGCGCTCGGCAAACGTCGCGAGGCCGGACAGGACCAGCATCAGCTTCGGCACCGTGTAGGGGACCGAATCGCATGTCGCAGCGGCCACCATGCGGACGCCGTCGGCGACCAGGGGCCATTCCGTCGGCTCTTCCAGCGGGCGGTAGCCGAGAATCGCGCCGCTCACATCCCTCTCCAAAGGAACACACCACGAGACGTGGCTACACAAGTAGCCACCTTTGTCGTGAGTGTGCACTTCGACCGTCAGGAGCGCATCCTCATGACCGGAGGACGGGGCCGCAGTGTGGCACCGCGGGAACTGGCCACGGACCCGGAGAACTGGCCCGACGCGGTGATCCCCGATCACCCCCAGGCCAGGGTGGTCCAAGTCATCGCGAGGTCGTTGGCCAGGCACGTCAACCAAGAGGGTCTCGGTCTCCGCCGCGTCGCTGCACTCAGCGGAGTGAATCGACAGGCCATCGCGAACTTGTTGGTCGGCGACAGTTGGCCCGACGTGGCCACGCTGAGCCGGTTGGAGGACGGACTCGGAATCGGTCTGTACCCAGGTTCGTCGGGGCCGGGGTCTCGACATTGCTGAACCTCCCGCTCGCCGGCGCTTCTGTACGCAGGCAGGGTGAAATCGGCCCAGCACGCCCTCCGAGTGGCCCAGTGGTGGGTTACGCTCCGAGGGCATGCTGAAGCCCGTTGCAGGTCTCACGTGCACCGGTGCCGCTGAGCTTCCACCTCGGCGGCACCACTTATTTGTCTGACTGCCACATCAGTCGTCTGCCTGACGTCGCTTCTTCAAGTACTCCTTAAGCAGCCTCCTCCGACTCGTCAGAGGGTCCAGTGAGGAGGCCCGGGCCAACCTTGCGGAGGTGACCTCCGTCGGCGAGCCGCTTCAGTGCTGCGCGGGTACCCTCGACCTGAGTCCGCTTGGGGTTGGTGCGCCCCAAGGCGATTGCCACCTCCTTGGGGTGAAGTGGATGATCCGCGCTTGATACGAGCGTCACGTTGCGCAGGCTTACCGGGCCGAGTTCACGCCTGTCGTGCAGGCGTTGGCGCCTTGAGGGGGAACCCGATCGGACTTCTGCGTGGCAGGCTTCCGAGAGGGGGAGCTTGCGCAGCCCTCGCCGTCTTCCGCTGTCCCCTCATCCGCCTCTGTAGCGGGCAACTGCTCTGTGACTGGATGCTTCTGCAAGCGGGACCGTGCCAGTCGGGGCTGCGAGCAGCGTCGGAACCGTCCGTCGGGTGATGGTTAGGTGCGCCAGGCGTTCTTCCAGGCACGCCACCTCACTCCGCAGATGATCGAGTGCCCCTCGGACCGTACCTTCTTCTGCGTCCAGACGCTCGAAGAGTGACTCACCCCCCACTGCTACTCCCGTCCCCGACTGGCTTGCATACCCCCTATTGCCGGGGCTGCGCTGCATAAGTGCGACGAACAAGACTGTAGGAGGCAGGCATACTGCTAGGCCCAAAAGCAGCCCTATTTCACCCGACCGGGAAGGACGCTCCTGCATGTTGCCTGCATGTAGGGGTCTCGCGAGTTGTGCCACCAACCCTCACCCGCGCGCTGTGGCTAGGGGCTGTGTGGAGTTCGGATCTTCGTAAGGCTCGCTGGTGTGAGGGGTTGGGCTGGTAGAACTCGGTTTGTGGCGCTTTGATGTAACGGATGCCGAGTGGGCTTTGATCGAGAGATGTCTGCCGGTGGCGGCAACGGGTCCGCTGCCTCGTCGGGTGCGGGACCATTTCAACGGCGTGTTGTGGCGGTTTCGCACCGGCTGCGGCTGGCGTGACGTGCCGGACCGTTATGGTCCCTGGTCGACGGTGTACTCGCGGTTCAACATGTGGGCGAAGGCGGGGGTGTTCGAGGCATTGATGGATGCCTTGATCGCGGAGGCTGCGGCGCGAGGGCGGGTCGGTCTGGAACTGGTCAGTGTGGATTCCACGGTCGTGCGCGCCCATCACGAGTCGTCCGGCCTGGCGATCGCCGGAGAGACTCTGGACGCTCTTGAACAGGCTCTGACCGAGGAAAAGGGGGTTCCACTGCCGGAGCAGGGGCCGGTCCTGCGGGTGACGCACCGCAGGCCAGCGCAGGTGCGGGCCTTGCACAGGAGACGGACGGGGACCGCTTTGCGACGCGTCGGCGTCGCCGAGCGCGCGCGAAAGCGGCCGGAGTCGGCCGGTCCCGAGGCGGACTGAGCAGCAAGATCCATGCCGCGGTCGACACTGCGGGACTGCCGCTGGTGTTCGTCCTAACCCCACGTCAGGCCGCGGACAGCCCGCAGTTCCAGACGGTGCTGGGACAGACCCGGGTCCCAGGCTCGCTTGGCCGGCCACGCACCCGCCCTGGGGCGGTGGCCGCGGACAAGGCCTACTCGTCCAAGGCGAACCGCGCCTACCTGCGCAGACGCGGGATCACCGCCGTGATCCCGGAGAAGGTCGACCAGGCCGCCAACCGGCGGAGGAAGGGCTCGGCCGGCGGTCGCCCCCTCGCCTTCGACGTGGACCGCTACCGGCAGCGCAACACCGTGGAACGCTGCTTCCAGAGACTCAAGACCTGGCGCGGAATCGCCACCCGCTACGACAAGTCCCCTCAGAGCTACACAGCAGGGCTCCACCTCCGAGGATCGATCATGTGGCTGAAGCGCGTCACCACAGCCCCATGATCCGAACTTCAAACAGCTCCTAGTACAAGGTGATCGGGCCGTCCGGTAGCCAGCCCTCGAGATAGCCAGCCGCCAACGTCGCAATGGTGTCACCATGTGGTTCCTGTAGGACATCATCCAGTCTCATGCGCGGCACCCACTGCATAGACGCGGCTGCCCGAAAACCACTGTCCAAGGCAGTGTGCTGAACCCGATTGGTGCAAGCGCTCAGCACCTGCTCCCCCGTCCGTACCCTGGGTGAGCCGTCAGTAGACGGCGGCGTGAATCGATGCCCTACGACTGAACCCCATCGCAACAGGAGGCCCGCAAAGCAGTTTCTGGCTAGCCAGGTAGCCGCTTTCATCTGGCTCTCCTGTGGGTGCACCGTGCACCGAGGCAGCGTCCATGGCGAGGCTGCTCTGGGTGACCGGAGCGCTACACGTTCCGCGTTATCGATCACGATCAGAGTCAGCAGGGGGCGAGACGTGGGATTGGGCAAGCTCATGGGTGAAGCGTCAAGCGTGGGTAGACAAGCAGCCACCTCACTTGATCCAAATGGCGGGAGGGGTGCGATGGCCTGAGCTTTGCTCGGGTCCGTACTGTGGACTCTTCGCCGAAGGCGCTTCTCGCTCGGTCCTTACATGCTTGAGAGCTATGTGGCCCACTCGACCGCGCCCTGGCGTCCCGCGGTCGTAACGATGATCTTGGCGTCGAATCGGCGGATGCCCTTGGGGATAAGTGCGACGCCATCGCCAAATCCCGCCCTGCCTTAAGGTGTGGGTGCGCAGCGCACACAGACGTATCCGTCTGCGGGACCGACGGTAGTCGGAATGGAGTAGAAGGTATACATGGCCGACGAGCAGCTGGACCTGGGCATCCCCGTGCCGGAGAAGCCGATGAAAAACGGGCGGCCCGAGGAGCAGTCCGGCCAGGCCGGCGTACCTCGAAAGCTCGGCGACGACGAGACGATCGACTACATCAGCAACAAGGACGTCGTCAAGCTGACCGACGCCGAGATCGTCCGCCAGCGCATTGCCAGGGTCCTGGTGCACCAGTACGGCATCAACCCGGAGGACATGGTCCGCGACTACCCGCTCCAGGTCCTCAACACAGAGACCGGCCGGATGAGCCGCAAGCGGGCGAGCATCGCGATCTTCGAGCACGACAAGCCGAAGACGCCGGAGAACCTGAAGCGCATCGTCGTCACCAAGGCCCGTCCCAAGAACGGCCGTACGGTCACCAAGATCCGCACTTACGCCCAGGCGGACGCCCAGTTGCAGGAGCTCCGCGATCTGATGACCGCCGCTGGGCCGTCCTGCACCTTGGGCATGTGGACCGACGACAAGGACCTGTACTTCGTCGAGCGCGAGAGCACCCGTTTCGAGCCGCGCTTTCATCCGCTGCCGAACTGGCCGCGGGGCGACGACGAGGAGTTCGACGCCACCCGCGACGCCTCGTCCCTGGCGGAGTTGCGGCACGCGGACGAGTACATGCTCCGCTTCGCTTTCCGGCGCTGCCACAATTTCATCCACGGCAACGAGGGCCTGCCCAAGGACGCCGCCTTCTGGCAGTTCCTCTACGTTCTCTTCGCCAAGATCCATGACGAACGGCTGGTGCGTGAGAAGGGGCGGGCACCGCGCTTCCGCGTCGGCATCGAGGACCTGGACAAGGAGGGCCGCACGGGGAGCCCGGCCGTCGCTGCTCGGATAAGGGAGCTCTTCGAGGAGGTCAAGACCGACTACGCGGACCAGGGGTTGTTCGACGACCGTGACCGGCTGACCCTGTCCGACCCGGCGCTCACCTTCATCACCAGCGAGCTGGCTCCCTTCAGCCTCTACGCCACACCCATCGACGCCAAGGGCGTGGCATACCAGGAACTCGTGGGTGACAACCTGCGTGGTGACCGTGGCCAGTACTTCACCCCCACCGGGGCGGTGAGGCTGATGGTGGATATCCTCGCCCCCAAGGAGCACGAAACCGTTTTCGATCCCTGCTGTGGAACGGGCGGCTTCCTCCGGGAGACCCTCAACTACCTCCAGGAGCAGTGGAAGCCGAAGAACGGCACCTTCACCAGCCAGGAGTACGCCGAGATTCTGCCCCCCCTGCGCAAGAAGCTCGCAGCCTACGCGCGTGGGCACATCTTCGGCGCCGACTTCGACCCCTTCCTGCGCCGCGCCGCTGCCATGGGCGTCATGATGCTCACCGACATCGCGGGCAACGTCTACCAGATGGACTCGATCGCCTTCCCCGACGGTCACCTGCCGGGCAACGACGAGGCGAAGAGGGTGCCACAGATACAACTCGGCGCCGTGGACGTCCTGATGACGAACCCCCCGTTCGGCTCCGACATCCCCTTCTCTGAGGCTGCGGTGCTGGGCAGGTATCGGGACCGGGTGCGTCAGCGCGGCGGTGACTGGGGTGTCGCCTGGAACTACACCCGCGAGAACGGCGAGCTGAAGAAGTCGGGTGAGGCCACGGCCGTTTCCCCCGAACAACTCTTCGTGCAGCGCGCCATCGAGTGGGTCAAGCCGGGAGGACGCATCGGCATCGTCCTGCCCAACGGCATCCTGTCCAACCCCGGGCCCTCGGACGAGGCGGTACGCCGGTTCATCCTGCAGGAGTGCTGGGTCATGGCCAGCGTCGAACTACCGGTGGAGACGTTCATCTACGAGGCCGGGGTCAACATTCTCACCACCCTGCTTTTCCTCGTCCGCAAGACAGACGAGGAAAAGCGGGCCGAGCGCTTCCACGGCTCGGAGGACTACCCCGTGTTCATGGCGGTCGCCGAGAAGGTGGGCATCGACCGCCGGGGGAAGCCAGTCGTCGTCCGTTCCCCGGAGGGTCATGTCGTCACCGAGGAGTACGAGGACGAGGAAGTCCTCCGGATCGCCGGCGTCGAGGTGCGGCGCACGTTCAAGCGGGAGCGCCCCATCCCCGACAACGATCTTCCGAAGATCGCGGAGAGGTACCACGAGTTCGTAGCGCGGTACGCCCACGAGCTTCCCTGGAAGGACCGTACGTGATCACCCGGATCGAGGCCTACAACTACCGGTGCTTCGAGAACCTGGCCGTCGACCTGTCCCGCTTCCACATACTCGCCGGGGCGAACGGCTCGGGCAAGAGCACCCTGCTGGACATCCCCGTCCTGCTCGGCGAGCTGCTGACCGCCCGCCGGATCGAGGACGCCTTCCTGGACCCCTCCCCGGCCACAGGGCGGCCTCCTCGGGCCCTGTCCCTCATGGAACTCGCCCACCGGGGCCGGGACGGCGGTTTCGGCTTCGCCATGGAAGCCCGGCTTCCCGACCCGGTCGCCGACGTGATCGCCGAGTCCAGCCGCGATCCGCGGTTCCCCGCGCCCACACACCTGCGGTACGAGTTCCACCTCGAACCTGTGGACAGCGGGCGGGGGCTGGAGATCGCCGGCGAGTATCTGGTGCTCTTCCATGAGGAGGCCCCGGTCCGGCCGATCCCCGAGGTGAAGGCCCTCGGCGATCCCGATGAGGCCACGGTCACCGGCCGGGGCCGCAGCCAGCGCATCAACCCTCAGTGGCACGAGCCCTGGCGCCCGGTGATCGCCCGTACCCGCGGTCCCGTCGTCCGATTCACCCCTGAGGCGGGACGTCAGGGCCAACAGCTCAATTTCCGGAGCCAGCACAGCAACCTGGCCTTGGCCACGGTCCCTTTCGACGACACGCAGTTCCCCGCCGCGCTGTGGTTCCAGGACCTCCTCCGCAACGGCGCCGTCCTCTACGCCCCCGAGTGGTCCGCGCTCCGTCAGGCCGCCCCGCCCGCCGGCCGCGAACCGAGACTCGACACCCAGGGCCTCAACGCCCCCTGGCTCGCTCTCCAGCTCGAGCGCGACGACCCCGCGCGGTACGGCGCCTGGGTCGACCTGGTCCAACTCGCCCTGCCGCAGGTCGAAGCAGTCGAGGTCGTCGAACGCGAGGAGGACCGCCACGCCTACTTCCGTGTGACCTACGACGGCGGCTACCAGGTCACCTCCTCGGGCCTGTCCGACGGCACCCTGCGGGTACTCGCCCTCACGCTTCTGCCGTACCTGCCCCGAATCCCCGCTCTGCTGGTCACCGAGGAACCGGAGAACGGCATCTACCCGCAGGCCATCGAGATCGTCATGCAGGCGCTGCGGACCGTGCGCGGCAGCCAGGTCCTCGTCGCCTCCCAGTCGCCTCTGGTCCTGGCTCAGGCCAACCTCGCCGACGTCCTCGCCACCCGCATGGACCCCGATACGGGCGCGGTCACCGTCGTACGCGGCGACCACCATCCCCGTATGGCCGACTGGCGCGCCGGCCTGGACGACCTCGATCTCGGCACGCTCTTCGCCACGGGAGTCTTTGAGTGAGTCGCACGAGCGCAAAGCGGCGGCGTTCCGGTCCCGCTTCCCCGACGCCCCTGGCCTCCTCCGTACCCCAGCAGTCGGCTCCGGTGGAGGAGACGGCGAAGCGGGAACTGGTCTTCCTGGTCGCCGACAAGGGTATGGAGGCCATGATCGGGACCTTCCTGGGGCGGGGAGACTTTCACCATAAGCTGGGATGCGCCCGCTTCGAGTTCAACCACAAGACCGACATCGTCAGGGCGGGTGGACACGATCCCGGACTGGTGAAGAGGGAAGCGGGCAAGATCCTCAACCGCCGCAGACGCGAGTTCCGCCGTGCGGTCGTGGTCGTGGATAACGCCTACGAGGGCTCCCCAGGCCCGGACGAGATCCGTGACCGAATCGCTGCGCAGCTGGAAGGCGTCTGGGAGCAATTCGAGGTCATCGTCATTGAGCCCGAGCTAGAGAACTGGTTCTGGATCGACGACCTGGGCCTGGTCAAACGGGTTCTCCTGTGGACACCGAAGGGCGGCGACCGCACGCCGAGACAGGTGCTGGAGGAGGCCGGTCTGTGGCAGCCCGGTGCCGACAAGCCCGGTGACCCGAAGCGGGCGGTGGAGTACCTGTACGAGGAGGGCTACACCGCCGACCAGAACAACGGCATTTTCAAGCGGCTGGCCCTTGCCTTGCCCTCCGTGCGAAGGTGCACGGACAAGTCGTTCCAGCGGCTGATGGCCACGTTGGCCGAATGGTTCCCCGCCCAGGGGGCGACAGCGGTGGGGAAGTACGGGACCGATCACACTAAGCAGACGGAGTACAAGCAGTGAAGACCGCGTCCACAGACAACCCGGTCCGCCTCAGCTGGCTCCGGGAGCAGGGGCTTCGTCTGGACGCGGCGCCCTATCTGTCGGGGGCGTTCGCGGCGAATCAGTTGCTGAAGGGGATTCCCGTTCGCAAGGATCCGTTGTCGGACCTCACGGCGGGGCATAACGGAGGCATTTTCAACGGTCCCAAGTTCAGCCGCCTCTATGTCAATGATCCTGAGGTGGGTGTGCCATTTCTTGGCAGCACTGACATGATGGAGGCGGATCTCACGCATCTGCCGCTGCTCGGTCATGAGGTCGCCAATAAATTCCCGTACCTGGAGATCCAGCCTGGGATGACGCTGATCTCTTGCTCGGGGACCATCGGGCGAATGGCGTATGTGCGACCTGACATGCGGGGCATCTGGTCCTCGCAGCATGTGATGAAGGTCCAAGCCAATCCGGCGCGGGTGAAGTCCGGGTACCTCAACACCTTCCTGCGTAGCCGTTTCGGTGTCCCTATCATCACCAGCCATGCCTACGGCGCGATCATCCAGCACATCGAGCCGCACCACATCGCGGATCTGCCGGTGCCGCGGTTCGGGGAGGACGTGGAGAACCGTATCCACGACCTCGTGGAGGAGGCGGCGTCGCTCCGGGCGGAGTTCCAGAGCGGCCTGGAGGAGGCGACCAGGGACCTCTTCACCACGGCGCGCCTGGAAAAGCTGCTCGACACGCGGTGGCATGACCAGCCCCGGGACCTGGGCTTCACTCAGCGGGGGATCACGCCGACGACGCTGCGGGCGCTTAACTACCAGCCGAGGGCTCGCCGAATCATCAACGATCTGCGCGAAGTGGATCACGTGCTGCTTGGGGACATCTGCAAGGGCGGACAACTGAGCCGAGGCCTGCGCTTTTCGCGTGTAGAGGGCGCCGAAGGTTCGCAGTACAGCTATAAGTTGGTGGGGCAGCGGCAAGCATTCTGGCTGCGTCCGGAAGGGCGATGGGTCAGCAAGGCCAACACTTCACCAGAAGTATTGGCCCAAGATGAGACGATTCTCGTTGCCTCGCAAGGAACTCTTGGTGAGAACGAGGTGTTTGGCCGACCGATTTTTGCTACTGGTTCCTGGCTGGCATACGCCTTCTCGGAGCATTTTCTCCGTGTGCGCCCTGGCGGCTCGCCATTCACCGGCGCTTACCTTTTCGCTTTCCTTCGCTCTGAGTCAATGTTCCGGGTTCTGCGTTCAATGTCCACAGGGGGTAAACAGCAGGACATTCACACCGGATTGTGCGCCGAGATCCCCGTACCTCTGCTTACGGCAGATGACCGGGACC